>NZ_JAAAMG010000002.1:0-135634 GCF_010500815.1 Jiella pacifica | reverse complement strand
GCATCGGATGGTCTGCCTATTCGGGAGGAGGTTGGCAGACCGTTTTCGCCTCGGCCCGGGAGGAGGTGGGCTTCGGCAAAACTTTGAAACTGATCGATTACATGACCGTGCGGCGAGCGACGGTCGGGATGTCGGTGCGCGCGATGCCGAGATCGGCGAGTTCGCGCTGCGACAGACGGTTGAGCTCGTTGACGGTCTCGCGGTAGCGGCGCCAGCTCTGGTACGAACGAACAAGGTTCATGTCGGAACCTCCTTTCAAAATTCACTTCAGCCAATTCGGGAAAGCGTGTTGCGCTTCGTCCCGCTTCGTTGAGAGCAAAATATGATGGCGGGGCAGGGCCCGCTAGACGGAAGGATGCATGGCTGCTTTGCGAATTGTGCAATGCAGCAAAGCCTGGCAATGCTTCAGCTGAGACAAGGGTTTGCGGGGGGAGCCTGAGAACGAAACCGGAGCCGTTGGAGAGGGATTGGTCAACAATGTTGCTCTATTCTCTCCGGCTCGGCGGGACGGGACGGGCCGGGTCTCCTCGCCACGTGGAGCGGGCGATCGGGGGAATCCGCGGTCGAGCCCGGCGGTTTTGCCCTTTCGTGGCCGAATTCACGATGATATAGAGGCCCGCGCTCGCGACCTCGGCGGCCGACGCGCTCTGCGGGTGTGGCGGAATTGGCAGACGCACTTGGTTTAGGTCCAAGCGCCGAGAGGCTTGGGGGTTCAAGTCCCTCCACCCGCACCACTTGCCGAATTCAACGAGAATGCGCCTGGCCGGGACCCGAAAGTGGCCGGTGGGCGCATCGGACAGGATCGAAAAGGTAATTCAGAATGCAGGTTACGGAAACCAAGGCCGAGGGCCTGAAGCGCGAGATCGAGATTGTCGTGCCCGCCTCGGACCTTGAGGCGCGCCTTCAGACCCGCCTCTTCGAGGCCAAGGACAAGGTGCAGCTGAAGGGTTTCCGGCCCGGCAAGGTGCCCGTCGCGCATCTTCGCAAGATGTACGGCAAGTCGCTGATGGCCGAGATCGTCAACGAGATCCTCAACGAGACGCCGGGTTCGGTCATCTCCGATCGCAAGGAGCGCGCGGCGATGCGCCCCGAGATCGCGATGACCGAGGACGAGGGGGAGGCCGACAAGGTCCTCGCCGGCCAGAGCGACTTCAAGTTCACCCTCTCCTATGAGACCCTGCCGGATTTCGAGCTGAAGGAATCGGGCGGCATCAAGATCGAGCGGCCGATCGTCGAGGTTTCCGACGAGGAAGTCGACGAGCAGGTCGAGCGGATCGCCGAGAACGCTCGCACTTACGAAGACAAGGACGGCGCCGCCGAGAAGGGCGACAAGGTCACCGTCGACTTCGTCGGCAAGATCGACGGTGAGGCCTTCGAGGGTGGTTCGGCGGAGGACTCCGATCTCGTCATCGGCTCCGGACGCTTCATCCCAGGTTTCGAGGAGCAGTTGATCGGCACCGAAAAGGGCGGCGAGAAGGTTGTCGAGGTGACGTTCCCCGAGGATTACGGCGCCGCCCATCTCGCCGGCAAGGCCGCGACCTTCGACGTCACCGTCAAGGCCGTCCAGGCGCCGACCGACACCGCCATCGACGACGAGATGGCCAAGAAGCTCGGCCTCGAGTCCCTCGACAAGCTCAAGGAGATCGTCCGCGATCAGATCCAGAGCCAGTACGGCATGGCGACGCGCCAGAAGGTCAAGCGCCAGCTGCTCGACGCCCTCGACAAGGACTACGACTTCGCACTCCCCGAGAAGCTGGTCCAAGCCGAGTTCGACAACATCTGGAACCAGGTGCAGCGCGAGCTCGGCGAGAGCGGCAAGTCCTTCGAGGACGAGGACACCACCGAGGAGAAGGCGCGCGAGGACTATCGCAAGCTGGCCGAGCGCCGGGTGCGGCTCGGACTGGTGCTGTCGCAGATCGGCGAGAAGGCCGGCGTCGAGGTCGGTGAAGAGGAGCTGCAGCGCGCCGTCTTCGAGCAGATGCGCCGCTATCCGGGGCAGGAGCAGGAAGTCCTGAAGATGTTCCAGGAAAACCCCGACGCCATCCAGAGCATCCGTGCGCCGCTCTACGAGGAGAAGGTCGTCGACCACCTGCTCGCTCAGGTCGAGGTCACCGACAAGACGGTCTCGAAAGAGGAGCTGATGGCCGAGGACGAGATCGACGAGAAGCCGGCAGAGAAGACGGACGAGGCCTGACTTTCCGGCCCGTCCTCGCCGCAAGAAACCGAAGGGCCGGCTCTGCGCCGGCCCTTTTTCGTTGGCTGCCGCACTGTCGTCAAAGCCGTCGGCGATAGGCCCTCGAACACCCCCGTTCGGCAGACCTGGGGCCGCCTCGCCGGCCCGTCGGTCGATCAGCCTTTCACGAGAGATTTCTCCAGCCCATGAATTTCCTCCGTCCGTGCCCGGCCTTCGCCGCGAAGATGATGGGCCTGCTGGCCGTCCTCGCCCTGTTTCTGGCCGTCTCGCCTCCGACCGCGTTCGCCCAGTCGATCCCGGGGATCAGCAGCGGCTCGAGCAGCGCCGCCGAAAGTCAGCCGGAGGGCGTGGCGGACGAGCCGTCGCTGAACGATCTGATCAAGATCCTGGAGAACGACGACACCCGCAAGAAACTGGTCGAATCGCTCAAGGCGGCGGCCTACCGGGCGCCCGAGAATGCCCAGCAGCCTGCGGCGGCGGCGGAAGACGCGGAGAAGCCGGCCGCGATCGTCCGCTCCTTGCCGGGTCGTCTGGCGGAATACACCCGCATGCTGATCGGCATGGTGGTCGAAAGCGCCGAGGAGGTGCCGGAATACGTCGAACTCTCGTTGGACATGCTGTCGGGAGCCCAAGCGATCGACATCCCGAACATTCTCGAGGCGATCCTCCCGGTCGCGCTCGTCGGACTCGTCGTCTTCTTCATCCTGTTCCTCGGCCGCTTCCTCGAGCGGGGCATATTCCGGCGCCTCGCCGAGCGGGCCGAGCATTCCGGGCCGATTCACAAGCTCGCCTATCTCCTGCTCTCCGGCGCGATCGAAGCGTTCGTCGTCGTCCTCAGTTGGGCCTGCGGCTATCTTGTCGCGACGCTCTACAGCGGCACCCGGCCGGTGTTCAGTCAGGCGCTGTTTCTCAACGCCTTCCTGTTGATCGAGATGATCAAGGTCGGGCTTTCCGCTTTCGTCGCGCCGAACTATCCGGCGCTGCGCCTGACGCCGTTCTCCAACCGGCAAGCGAGCTACTGGTATTTCTGGATCTCGCGGCTCGTCTCCATCCTCGGCTACACGTTCCTGTTCGTTGCCCCGATCGTCCAGTGGTCGTCGACGCTCGCAGCCGCCGAGGCGACCCAGTTCATCGTCGCCTTCGGCTCCTTGTGTCTCACCATCGGCCTCATCCTGAAGAACCGCGGCACGGTGCGCGAGCGCCTGAAGCGGGCCCGCAAGAGCGGTGACAACAGCTTCAGGGCGATGGCCCACTCGCTCATCGGCCAGATCTGGTGGGGGCTGGCGATCGCGGCCGCGCTGGCGCTGTTCATCGTCTGGCTGCAGAGCCCGGAGGATGGTCTGAAATTCGTTGCGACGGCGGCCGGCAAGTCGATCGCCGCGATGGCGCTGGGCGGCCTCGTCTTCTCGATCCTGGCGCGGATCATCGCCCATGGTGTGAAGATCCCCCAGGAGCTGAAATATCGCCTGCCGCTGCTGGAGCGGCGGCTGAACGGCTTCGTCCCGAAGCTTCTCACGGTGATCAGCTTCGTGGTCATCGTCATCGTGGTCACCTACATCCTCGACGTCTGGGAGCTGACGAATTTCGACCGCTGGTTCGCCTCGGCCATCGGCCAGGACTTCGTCGCCGGCTTCCTCGGCGCGATGCTCATCGTCGTCATCGCGGTGGCGATCTATCTCGGCGTCTCCTCCTGGATCGAGTACCGGCTCAATCCGAACTACGGCAAAGTCCCGACGGCCCGTGAGCGTACGCTGCTGTCGCTGTTCCGGAACGCCTTCACCATCACCCTGATCGTGGTCATCTCGATGCTGGTGCTGTCGCAGATCGGCATCGACATTGCCCCGCTCCTCGCCGGTGCCGGCGTCGTCGGCCTCGCCATCGGTTTCGGCGCCCAGAAGCTCGTACAGGACATCATCACCGGAGCGTTCATCCAGATCCAGAACGCCATGAACGAGGGCGACGTCGTCGAGTTGAACGGCGTCTCCGGTGTCGTCGAGCAATTGACGGTCCGTTCGGTCGGCCTGCGCAGCGTCGACGGCACCTGGTACCTGATTCCGTTCTCCTCGGTCGACCAAGTGGCGAACTTCTCCAAGGACTTCGCCTACTACGTCGCCGACGTGGGCGTCGCGTATCGGGAGAACGTCGAGGACGTGAAGGCGATGATGATCGACGCTTTCGAGGAGCTGAAGACGACGAATGTCGGCGAGAACCTGATCTCCGGTTTCGACATGTGGGGCGTCAACGAGCTCGGTGATTCGGCGGTCGTCGTGCGGGGCCGCGTGATGACCAAACCGGGCACGCAATGGGGCGTCGGCCGGGCCTATCGCGAGATCGTGAAGCGCATGGCCGACGAACGCGGGATCGAGATCCCGTTCCCGCACATGACGATCTGGTTCGGCGAGGACCGCGGCGGCGAGGCGCCGCCGATCCGCCTGCGCAACGAGGCGCAGACGCGGCAGAAAGTCGTCGATCAGACGCCTGCCGTTGCCGCGCACGAAGGCTACGAACGGGACCTGACGCAGCATGGCACCACCGAACCGGGCGGACGGCCGATCCCGCCCGACGCGAACGACATCGACAGTGCCGGCGGCGGCCGCGGCTGACGCGGCCCGTTCGTCCGGCCCGTTCGTCCGGCAAGGGGGCAGCCGATGGTCGGCTTCCCGGCACGCCCGGGCATGCACGCGGATCGTTCGGCTGCCTTGTCGTTTACCCCGAATGGCGGTGAGGAGGCGCCGCCTCGCTCTGCGGGTTGCGGAGCCCTGCCGCTACGCCCTATCTAGGACGCATGGGCACCTTGCTGATTCTCGGGCAATGGATCACCCACCCATTCTCTCGCGCGATTTGAGACACGATCATGAAGCACCCGATGACAACCGCGATGAACCTCGTGCCGATGGTGGTCGAACAGACCAACCGCGGCGAGCGCGCCTACGACATCTTCTCGCGTCTCCTCAAGGAGCGGGTGATCTTCATCACCGGCCCGATCGAGGATTCGATGGCGACCCTCGTCTGCGCGCAGTTGCTGTTCCTCGAGGCGGAGAACCCCAAAAAGGAAATCGCGCTCTACATCAACTCGCCGGGTGGCGTGGTGACCTCCGGCATGGCGATCTACGACACCATGCAGTTCATCAAGCCGGCGGTCTCGACACTCTGCATAGGCCAGGCCGCGTCCATGGGCTCGCTGCTTCTGTGCGCCGGGCACAAGGACATGCGCTTCGCCACTCCGAACGCCCGGATCATGGTGCATCAGCCCTCGGGCGGCTTTTCCGGCCAGGCCTCGGACATTGAGCGCCATGCCCAGGACATCATCAAGCTGAAGCGCCGCCTCAACGAGGTTTACGTCGAACACACCGGTCAGGACTACGAGACGATTGACCGGACGCTCGACCGTGACCATTTCATGACTGCAGGCGAAGCTCAGGCGTTCGGCCTGATCGACAAGGTCTATTCGTCCCGTGAAGCCCTGGAACAGGAAATCTCCCGATAGCGGCAATTCGGCGCGATCCGTCACTTGCCGGCCACAGTTGAACGCCGATAATGAGGGATACTCTCGTTAAGGGCCGCACAAGCAATTGGCGATATGCCCTATGATGTGGATTGCTGTGCGGGTTCCGGGAGGGACCGGTCGCTTCTGAGGCAGGGGAGCCTGCCATACCGAAACGCCGGTCTGCGGACGAGACGTAAACGGGTGCGATTCAACCCGATCGGAAGGAAAGACGAATGAGCAAAACGAGCGGCGGCGATTCGAAGAACACGCTCTATTGTTCTTTCTGCGGAAAGAGCCAGCACGAAGTCCGTAAGCTGATCGCCGGGCCGACGGTCTTCATTTGCGACGAGTGTGTCGAGCTCTGCATGGACATCATCCGCGAGGAGAACAAATCCTCGATGGTGAAGTCGCGCGAGGGTGTGCCGACCCCGCAGGAAATCATCGCCGTCCTGGACGACTACGTCATCGGTCAGGCCTATGCGAAGAAGGTCCTCTCGGTCGCGGTCCACAACCATTACAAGCGCCTTGCCCACGCGGCGAAGAACAACGACGTCGAACTGGCGAAGTCGAACATCCTCCTGATCGGCCCGACCGGCTGCGGCAAGACGCTGCTCGCCCAGACGCTGGCCCGCATCCTGGACGTGCCGTTCACCATGGCGGATGCGACGACGCTGACCGAGGCCGGCTATGTCGGCGAGGACGTCGAGAACATCATCCTGAAGCTGCTTCAGTCGGCCGACTACAACGTCGAGCGGGCGCAGCGCGGCATCGTCTACATCGACGAGATCGACAAGATTTCCCGCAAGTCGGACAATCCGTCGATCACCCGGGACGTCTCGGGCGAGGGCGTCCAGCAGGCGCTGTTGAAGATCATGGAAGGCACCGTGGCGTCGGTGCCGCCGCAGGGTGGCCGCAAGCATCCGCAGCAGGAATTCCTGCAGGTGGATACGGCCAACATCCTGTTCATCTGCGGCGGTGCGTTCGCGGGTCTCGACAAGATCATCTCCGACCGCGGCCGCAAGACCTCGATCGGTTTTGCCGCCAACGTCTCGCGTCCCGAGGACCGACGGACGGGTGAACTGCTCCGTCAGGTCGAGCCCGAGGATCTCCTCAAGTTCGGCCTCATTCCGGAATTCGTCGGTCGTCTGCCGGTGCTCGCCACGCTCGAGGATCTCGACGAGGTGGCGCTGGTGCAGATCCTGGAGCAGCCGAAGAACGCGCTGGTCAAGCAGTATCAGCGGCTCTTCGAGATGGAGAATGTCGAACTCAGCTTCCACGAGGACGCGCTGAAGGCCATCGCCCGCAAGGCGATCGAGCGCAAGACCGGCGCCCGCGGCCTGCGCTCCATCATGGAGGCGATGCTGCTCGATACCATGTTCGACCTGCCGACCCTCGACGGCGTGCAGGAAGTGGTGATCTCCGAGGAAGTGATCGAAGGCAGCGCGCGGCCGCTCTACATCTATGCCGACCGGGCGGACGAGAAGGAAAACGTTTCGGCGTGATCAACCCTTCCGCACCCTAGGCGCCGAACCAACGGATGCCCGCGTCGGTCAGCCGAGGCGGGCATTTTCGTATCTTGCATGGATCTGACGCCGCATGCCGAAGCCAGGCCCGAGCGCTTGAAAACAAAGGGCTGCGGGGCCAGATTGAGGTATGGCGAACAGCCTCTCGCGCAAGCGCTTCTGTCAAGGCTTGCGCCGGAGGGCTGCACACGGCCCTGGCCGTAGAAAGGAAAATATCATGTCCAACACGCCAGACCGCCCCGAGGTCGGAGAGACGGCCCTGTATCCGGTGTTGCCGCTTCGCGACATCGTCGTGTTCCCTCACATGATCGTGCCGCTCTTCGTCGGCCGCGAAAAGTCCATCAAGGCGCTCGAGGAAGTGATGGGCGCCGACAAGCAGATTCTGCTGGCGACCCAGAAGAACGCTGGTGACGCCGATCCGGCGCCGGACGGCATCTATCCCGTCGGCACCGTGGCGAACGTCCTGCAGCTTCTCAAGCTTCCCGACGGGACCGTGAAGGTCCTGGTCGAGGGCATGTCGCGCGCGCGCATCAACAGCTTCACCGAGCGCACCGACTGGCACGAGGCGGAAGCCGAAGTCGTCGGCGACGACGAGGACGACCCGGTCGAGGTCGAGGCTCTGGCGCGCTCGGTGGTCTCGGAGTTCGAGAACTACGTCAAGCTGAACAAGAAGATCTCTCCGGAAGTGGTCGGCGCCGCCGGCCAGATCGAGGACTATTCCAAGCTCGCCGATACGGTCGCCTCGCATCTGGCGATCAAGATTCCCGAGAAGCAGGAGATGCTGGCGCTGTTCTCGGTCCGCGAGCGGCTGGAACGGGCGCTCGGCTTCATGGAATCGGAAATCTCGGTTCTGCAGGTGGAAAAGCGCATCCGCTCGCGCGTCAAGCGCCAGATGGAGAAGACCCAGCGCGAGTACTATCTCAACGAGCAGATGAAGGCGATCCAGAAGGAGCTCGGCGACGGCGAGGATGGCCGCGACGAGATGGCCGAGGTCGAGGAGCGCATCAAGAAGACCAAGCTGTCGAAGGAAGCGCGCGAGAAGGCGAATGCCGAGTTCAAGAAGCTCAGGCAGATGTCGCCGATGTCCGCCGAGGCGACGGTCGTGCGCAACTATCTCGACTGGCTGCTCGGCCTGCCGTGGGGCGTCAAGTCGAAGGTCAAGATCGACCTGAAGAAGGCCGAGGAGGTCCTCGACGCCGATCACTACGGCCTCGACAAGGTCAAGGAGCGGATCGTCGAATATCTCGCCGTCCAGAGCCGGCAGAACAAGCTGAAGGGCCCGATCCTGTGTCTCGTCGGCCCTCCGGGCGTCGGCAAGACGTCGCTCGCCAAGTCGATCGCCAAAGCGACCGGCCGGGAATATGTGCGCATGGCGCTCGGCGGCGTTCGCGACGAGGCGGAGATCCGCGGTCATCGGCGCACCTATATCGGCTCGATGCCGGGCAAGGTGATCCAGTCGATGAAGAAGGCCAAGAAGGCCAATCCGCTCTTCCTGCTCGACGAGATCGACAAGATGGGCCAGGACTTCCGTGGCGATCCTTCATCGGCCCTGCTCGAGGTGCTCGATCCGGAGCAGAATTCGACCTTCATGGACCACTATCTCGAGGTGGAATACGACCTCTCCTCGACGATGTTCGTGACGACGGCGAACACGCTGAACATCCCGGCGCCGCTGATGGACCGGATGGAGATCATCCGGATCGCCGGCTACACCGAGGACGAGAAGGTCCAGATCGCCCGCCGGCACCTGTTGCCCAAGGCGATCCGCGACCATGCGCTCAAGGACGAGGAGTTCTCGGTATCCGACGACGCCCTGCAGGAAATCGCGCGGCGCTATACCCGCGAGGCCGGCGTTCGGAACTTCGAGCGTGAGTTGATGACCCTCGCGCGAAAGGCGGTCACGAGGATCCTCAAGGGCGAGACGACGAAGGTCGAAGTCACGGCCGGCAACATCTCCGACTTCCTCGGCGTGCCGCGCTATCGCTACGGCGAGGCGGAGCTCGACGATCAGGTCGGCGTGGTGACCGGGCTTGCCTGGACCGAGGTCGGCGGCGAACTCCTGACGATCGAAGGCGTCATGATGCCCGGCAAGGGCAAGATGACGGTGACCGGCAATCTGAAGGACGTGATGAAGGAGTCGATCTCCGCGGCGGCCTCATACGTCCGTTCGCGTGCCCTCGACTACGGCATCAAGCCGCCGCTCTTCGACAAGCGGGACATCCACGTCCACGTTCCCGAAGGCGCGACGCCGAAGGACGGACCGTCCGCCGGTACCGCCATGGCCACGGCCATTGTCTCGGTGATGACCGGCATCCCAGTCCGACGCGACATCGCCATGACCGGCGAGATCACGCTGCGGGGGCGGGTGCTGCCGATCGGCGGGCTCAAGGAGAAGCTGCTGGCTGCGCTGCGCGGTGGCATCAAGAAGGTTCTGATCCCGGAGGAGAACGCCAAGGATCTGGCGGACATTCCGGACAATGTGAAGAACCAGCTCGAGATCGTTCCCGTCTCGCGCATGGGAGAAGTGCTCCAGCACGCTCTCGTGGAGCCGTTGAAGCCCGTCGTGTGGTCGGAGGCTGAGGAGCCTCTGGCCGGGCCCGAGCCGGTCGAAGACGGCGCGACGGCTGTGGCGCACTGACCTCACTCATCGAAAGATGTGGGAAAATGCCGCCTTCCTGGGCGGCATTTTTTTTCCCAACGAGCAATTCGTCACCTGCGGACATTGCTGAATTCCGGGCTTTCCGCAAAAGTGAGCACTGGTTCTTTGATTGGAATCAGATCGGCAACAAGATCCCGGACAAGGAGGATGCCAATGAATAAGAATGACCTCGTCGCTGCTGTCGCCGAACAGGCGGAGCTGTCGAAGCAACAGGCGGGTGCTGCCGTCGACGCAGTGTTCGACTCCATCGAGACGGCCATGGCCAAGGGCGACGACGTTCGTCTCGTCGGCTTCGGCACGTTTTCCGTTTCCCATCGTGCCGCTTCGAAGGGACGCAACCCCTCGACCGGTGCCGAAGTCGACATTCCGGCCCGCAACGTTCCGAAGTTCGCTCCCGGAAAGGGCTTGAAGGACTCGGTCAACAAGTAGTTGCGCTGCCGTCCGAGTTCTGCCTGCCGCATCGCCTGGCGGGCCGGACCCGGCAACGCAAGGCTCTAGTCGCACGGACGTCTCTTCGGGAACTCCACTCCGGTTCGCGTTCGTCGCGCTTTCGTCACGACCGATCCTCCTGGCAGACACGCCGACAAGGGCGTGGCGGGCTGTTGCGGCCCGCACGCAAGGAGGACTACTCATATGTCGCTTACGTAGCGTAATATTTTGAATCAGTGACGTCAATGACCCTCCGCTAGGCGCATTCTCTGCGTCGCGGCGGGTCTTTTTGTTCCGCGACAGCCGTAGCCGGTCGTGTGGCTGCAGGCGGTTCCTGCTGGCGATTGGTCATTGCGAAGTTCAGGTTTTTAGATCGGCCCACCCAATCCGAAGCCTTGTGTATGGCGCGCGAGGGGCTGTTCCAGCCCTGATCCCGGACGGTCGCCGCGGCCCTTGGGGCGGCAAGGACGTTCAGCGCGATTCGCTTCGCCCCGCGCTGAGCGCCACCCCGCTTGCTCGCCAGCCTGATGGAGCGTCCCATCGGCGAGGGGGCAAGCCTGATCTGTCGTTCCAGTCCTGCAGAAGGTGGTGGGCAGTGACGGGCTCGAACCGCCGACATCCTCGGTGTAAACGAGGCGCTCTACCAACTGAGCTAACCGCCCTCGGCCGTGCTGTAGGGGTTTCCGGCCATCGGCGTCAAGTCCGGTTTCCCCTGTGTTTTCGTGACGATTCCGCCGTTCGGATCCGCCGGATCACGTGTCGAGCCCGTCCGCGCCGTCTTCAGCGTCAGCCTGACGAAGCGAGCGGTCTGACCGGTGGGACGCATTCACCGTCCCGGCGAGCCGAGGCCCGGGTCATCAAGGTGACCCATGATCTTGGAAATCCCGGTTTCGGGACGGTGATGTCTGGCCGTGACAATCGGGCGCCGAGGGGCATCGGGTCAGCTTAGGCGCGCGTGTTCTCTTTCGTTCGTTGCGTTTCACTTTCGCTTTCAGCATGATCGCGCTCCGCTCAGGGAGGAGCGCGATCATGCTGTCCGACCGCCAAATGCAGATTCTCGAAGCCGCCAAGCGATCGGGGAGGGTCGCCGTCGACGATCTCGCCGCCCGCTATGATGTATCGGTCCAGACGATCCGAAAGGACCTCAACGACCTCTGCGACCAGCGGCTGCTCGCCCGGGTCCATGGCGGAGCGGTGCTCTCGTCGGGGGTCGAGAACGTCGGCTACGACGCGCGGCGGGTGATTGCGGCGGACGAGAAGGCGGCGATCGGCCGCGCCGTCGCCGATCTCATCCCGGACCGGGCCTCACTCTTCATCAATATCGGCACGACGACGGAGGCGGTGGCGCATGCGCTGCTGCGCCATGCCGGCCTGATGGTGATCACCAACAACATCAATGTCGCGACTGCGCTCAGGCCCTATCCGGAGATGGAGGTGGTGATCGCCGGCGGCGTCGTACGGCGCTCCGACGGGGGCATCGTCGGCGAGGCAGCCGTCGACTTCATCCGGCAGTTCAAAGTGGATTTCGCGGTGATCGGCGTCTCGGCGATCGACGGCGACGGGTCGTTGCTCGACTTCGACTACCGCGAGGTGCGGGTGGCCCAGGCGATCATCGGCAACGCCCGCCACGTCATCCTCGCCGCCGATAGCTCCAAGTTCGAACGCAGCGCCCCGGTCCGGATCGGCCATCTCGACCAGGTCCAGACCTTCATTACCGATCAGGCCCCACCAACGATTCGGGCGATCTGCGAGGCGGCCGAGGTGCGATTGGTGGAGGCGCGGCCGGGGGAGGCGGCCCGGAGCAGCCTTGGCGCAGGCGAGATGGCATCGTAGCGGCAGTATGTGAACGAATTTCGTTTGACCTTCGTTTCGGTTTCGTAATACCATCTCTTAAGTTCGCAATCGCAATCAAAATGCTGCAGTGCGAAACGGGAGAGCATGAAGAGTTTCGACATCTTCGTCATCGGTGGGGGCATCAACGGCTGCGGCATCGCGCGGGACGCCGCCGGTCGCGGCTATACCGTGGGCCTGGCCGAGATGAACGATCTCGCTTCCGGCACGTCCTCCTGGTCGACCAAGCTGATCCATGGTGGCCTGCGCTATCTCGAGCACTACGAATTCAGCCTCGTGCGCCACGCGCTGATGGAGCGCGAAGTGCTGTGGGCGATCGCGCCGCACATCATCCGGCCACTGCGCTTCATCCTGCCCCATCACGACGGGTTGCGGCCGAAATGGCTGCTTCGCACCGGCCTTTTCCTCTACGATCACATCGGCGGCCGCAGGAAGCTGAAGGCGACGACAAAGGTCGATCTGTCCGGGCCTCTCGGGGCGCCGCTGAAGCGCGAGTATCGCACCGGCTTCGAATATTCCGATGCGCGGGTGGACGATGCCCGCCTCGTCGTCCTCAACGCACGCTCGGCGCAAGAGAAGGGCGCGGAGATCATGGTGCGCACCAAGGTCGTCGCCGCCCGGCGCGAGGCCGGACTGTGGCGCGTGACGTTGCGCGATACGGCCAGCGGCGAGGAGACCGTCGTCGCCGCCCGCTTCCTGGTCAATACCGGCGGACCCTGGGTCGATCTCATCCTGCGCAACGCCGTCGGCCGCAACGAGGCGCATCACATCCGCCTCGTCCAGGGCTCGCACATCGTCACGAGGAAGCTCTACGAGCACGACCGGGCCTACATCTTCCAGAACGCCGACGGCCGCATCATCTTCACCATCCCCTATGAGGACGACTTCACCCTCGTCGGCACCACCGACCGGGATTTCGACGGCGATCCGGCGGATGCGGCCATCACCGATGAGGAGATCGACTATCTTCTCGCGGCGGCGAGTGAGTATCTGGAGAAGCCCGTCCTGCGCGAGGACGTCGTCTGGACCTTTTCCGGGGTGCGTCCGCTCTTCGACGACGGCGCCTCCAAGGCCCAGGAAGCGACCCGCGACTACGTGCTGAAGGTCGAGGGCGGGGAGGGCGGTCCGGGTCTCCTCAACTGCTTCGGCGGCAAGATCACCACCTACCGCGTACTCGCAGAAGATGCGATGAAGAGGATTGAGGACGTTCTCGGCCGCAAGGGTGGATGCTGGACCGGCGACGCGCGGCTGCCCGGTGGCGACTTTCCGGTAGACGGCATCGCCGAGCTTGAGCGGGATCTCGCCGCGAAGGCGCCGGAACTCGCCGCTTCGACCGTTCGCCGGCTGGTGCGCGGCTATGGGACCGATGCCGCGAGCTTCGTCGCGGCCGGCAGGCTGGGCGAGGATTTCGGCCACGGGCTCCATGCCGCCGAGGTCGATTTCCTGATCGCGCGGGAATGGGCGCGGAGCGCCGACGACATTTTGTGGCGCCGGTCGAAGCTCGGCCTGCGCTTCACCCCGGCCGAAGCGGAGCGGCTGGCGGATTACGTGGACAAGGCAACGGCGAGGCGGCGGGCGGCGGCCTGAGCGGTCGTTCGCATGAAGCCAGCCGTTTGGGAGGACGGATTGCTCGAACTCATCAATGTCAGCCGCAGGGTCGGCGCGGAGGATCACATCATCGACGTCTCGCTGCAGCTGCAGCGCGGCTCGATCAACGTGTTGCTCGGCCCGACGCTCGCCGGCAAGACCTCGCTGATGCGGCTGATGGCCGGCCTCGACGCGCCGACATCAGGCAAGGTGGTGATGGACGGCAAGGACGTCACCGGCGTTCCCGTGCGCAAGCGCAACGTCGCCATGGTCTATCAGCAGTTCATCAACTACCCGACGCTGACGGTCTACGAGAACATCGCCTCGCCGATGCGGGTCGCAGGACGGCCGAAGGCCGAGATCGACGCGGCGGTGAAGAAGGCGGCCGATCTCCTGCAGATGACGCCCTATCTGGGTCGCACCCCGCTTAACCTGTCCGGCGGCCAGCAGCAGCGGACGGCGCTGGCAAGGGCGCTGGTGAAGAACGCCGATGTCGTCCTCCTCGACGAGCCGCTCGCCAATCTCGATTACAAGCTGCGCGAGGAATTGCGCGAGGAACTGCCGAAGATCTTCGCCGAGACCGGCGCGATCTTCGTCTACGCGACCACGGAGCCCCACGAGGCACTGCTCCTCGGCGGGCAGACGGCGACGCTGTCGAAGGGACGCGTCACCCAGTTCGGCGAGACGACCGCCGTCTATCGCCGGCCGGCCGACCTCCTGACGGCGACCACCTTCTCCGACCCGCCGCTCAACGTCCTTGCCGCGGAAAAGCGCGGGCAGCGCTTTTCCGGGGCCGGTGGCGTCGATTTCGCCGCCGCTCCCGCCCATGCCGGACTTGGCGACGGACGCTACAGGATCGGCGTGAGGCCGCATCGGCTGGAACTTGGAACCACCCATGCGGCCGGCTTCGATGCCAGGGTGACGCTGACCGAGGTGACGGGGTCGGAGACCTACATCCACGCCACCCATGTCGGAACCGACATCATCGCGCTCGTCCACGGCGTGCGGCGGGTCGATGCCGGCGACACCGTGCATCTTTCGTTCGATCCGGCCGAGATCCTCGTCTTCGGCGAAGACGGCAGCGCGGTCGCCGCCCCCGCCGCGATGGCGGCCTAGAGGAGACGTCCCATGGCCCGCATCCGGCTCGACCATATCCGCCACGCCTATTCGCCAGACCTGGCGAAGGCCAACAACTATGCCCTTCGCGAAGTCGACACCGTGTTCGAGGATGGCGGTGCCTATGCGCTGCTGGGTCCGTCCGGCTGCGGCAAGACCACCCTCCTCAACATCATCTCCGGGCTCCTGACCCCGTCGGAAGGCCATGTCCGCTTCGACGACACGGACGTCACCCTCTTGACGCCGGAGGCGCGCAACATCGCCCAGGTGTTCCAGTTCCCGGTGATCTACGACACCATGACGGTGCGCGAGAACCTCGCCTTCCCTTTGAAGAACCGCAAGGTGCCGAAGGCCGAGATCGGGCCGCGGGTCGAGGACATGCTGCGCCGCATCGGGCTGGAGGCCAAGGCTGATCGCAAGGCGAGGGGGCTGACCGCCGACGAGAAGCAGAAGATCTCGCTCGGCCGCGGCCTCGTGCGCTCCGACGTCAATGCCATCCTCTTCGACGAGCCGCTGACCGTTATCGATCCGCACATGAAGTGGCAGCTGCGCTCGGAACTGAAGCAGCTGCACCGCGAATTCCAGATGACCATGGTCTACGTCACCCACGACCAGACCGAGGCGCTGACCTTCGCCGACAAGGTGGTGGTCATGTATGCCGGCGAGGTCGTCCAGATCGGCACGCCGGAAGAGCTGTTCGAGCGCCCGCAGCACACCTTCGTCGGCTATTTCATCGGCTCGCCCGGCATGAACGTCCTGCCCTGCGATCTCGACGGCGGCGATGCCATCGTCTCCGGCGAGCGGGTGAAACTGCCGGCGGGCCTTTCCGCCCGAGCCGCGAAAAAGCGGATCGAACTCGGCATCCGGCCGGAATTCGTCTCGCTCGTTGCGCGCGGCACCGGCATTCCCGTCGCCATCGAAAAGGTCGAGGACATCGGCTCGGAGAAGATCGTGCGCGCCCGGCTCGGCGAGCACCGCGTCAGCGCCGTCGTCGCAGAAGATCACGCCATTCCGACGGATGCCGACATCGCGTTCTCCGCGGAGCGGCTCAATCTCTACGCCGATTCCTGGCTGGTCGAGCGGGGCTGAGGGAGGAAACGATGGAAAAGACCTGGAACAACAAGGCCTGGTTCTTCGTCCTGCCGGTGCTTTTGCTCGTCGCCTTCTCGGCGGTGATCCCGCTGATGACGGTGGTGAACTATTCGGTGCAGGATAGCTTCGGCAACAACCAGTTCTTCTGGTACGGCGCCGACTGGTTCCGCGAGGTGCTGACGTCGGAACGCTTCCACGACGCCTTGATCCGCAACCTTCTCTTCTCCGCCATCATCCTCGCCATCGAGGTGCCGCTCGGCATCCTCGTCGCGCTGGCGATGCCCAAGAAGGGCATCTGGGTGCCGGTCTGCCTCGTCCTGATGGCCCTGCCGCTGCTCATCCCCTGGAACGTCGTCGGCACGATCTGGCAGGTCTTCGCCCGCACCGACATCGGCCTTCTGGGCTATAGCGTCGACGCGCTCGGCATCGACTACAACTACGTCCGCAACACCTTCGACGCCTGGGTGACGGTGGTCGTCATGGATGTCTGGCACTGGACGAGCCTCGTCGTGCTGCTGTGCTATGCCGGCCTCGTCTCGATCCCCGACGCCTATTACCAGGCCGCCAAGATCGACGGCGCCTCGCGCTGGGCCGTCTTCCGCTACATCCAGCTGCCGAAGATGGGTCGGGTGCTGCTGATCGCCGTGCTCCTGCGCTTCATGGATAGTTTCATGATCTACACCGAGCCCTTCGTCGTCACCGGCGGCGGCCCGGGCAATTCCACGACCTTCCTGTCGATCGACCTCGTCAAACTCGCCATCGGCCAGTTCAACATCGGCGAGGCGGCGGCAATGAGCCTGATCTACTTCCTGATCATCTTGGCTCTGTCGTGGATCTTCTACACGGTGATGACCAATGCCGGGAACGACAAGCCGATGACGGGAGGCGGAGAATGAGCGACCACGCAACCACGGCTCATCCGAGCCTGCCGGGCGCCGCCCATTCCGAAACCGCGATTGCCGCCCGCTCGCGGATGAAGACCGGGCATTTCCGCTGGAAGGCGCTGATCCCGATCGTCTACATCCTGTTCCTGCTCCTGCCGATCTACTGGCTGGTCAACATGAGCTTCAAGACCAACCAGGAGATCCTGGGCGCCCTGACGCTCTGGCCGACGAACCCGACGCTGCACAACTACCGGGTGATCTTCACCGATCCGTCCTGGTACATGGGCTACGTGAACTCGATCATCTACGTCGTCATGAACATGGTGATCTCGGTGGCCGTTGCGCTGCCGGCGGCCTACGCCTTCTCGCGCTATCGGTTCCTTGGCGACAAGCACCTGTTCTTCTGGCTTCTGACCAACCGCATGGCGCCGCCGGCGGTCTTCGCGCTGCCGTTCTTCCAGCTCTATTCGGCCTTCGGCCTGATCGACACGCATATCGCCGTGGCGCTCGCCCACTGCCTGTTCAACGTGCCGCTGGCGGTGTGGATTCTGGAAGGCTTCATGTCGGGCGTTCCCAAGGAGATCGACGAGACCGCCTATATCGACGGCTATTCCTTCCCGAAGTTCTTCTTCAAGATCTTCACGCCGCTGATCGCGAGCGGAATCGGCGTCGCCGCCTTCTTCTGCTTCATGTTCTCCTGGGTCGAACTCCTGATCGCCCGCACCCTGACCGTCACGGACGCCAAGCCGATCTCGGCGATCATGACGCGCACCGTGTCGGCATCCGGCATGGACTGGGGTGTCCTGGCGGCGGCGGGGGCTTTGACGATCATCCCCGGCGCGATCGTGATCTGGTTCGTGCGCAACTACATCGCCAAGGGCTTTGCCCTGGGGCGGGTGTGATGGGGGTTCTTGCTTCAACGTTGGCGCAGCGCCCCCTCGCCCTTCGAGGCCGCCTTCGGCGGCACCTCAGGATGAGGGGGCGGGGAGACGCCGCGCTTTTGACTGGATGTTCCGACGGAACCGCTCATACCGCAGGCGCATCGGGCGTGTCAGTCGCCGCCGTTCACGCCTTCCAAAGCACGCGAGCAGCCACGACGCGTCCCCCATTCCCTCATCCTGAGGTGCCGCTGCAGGCGGCCTCGAAGGACGAGGGAATGGCGCCGCCGAAGTTTCTGTCAGTCCACGATGTCTTCGATGCCGAGCTTCAGCGCCTTGGCGAGCGCCTTCAGGGTCGACAGGCGCGGGTCGATCTTGCCGCTCTCGATGTCGCTGACCGTCGCCGGACGAAGGCCCGCGGCGGCGGCCAGTTCGGCTTGCGTCAGCCCGACGGACTTGCGCCAAGCGGCGAGCGGGTGGAGTTCGCCGTTCAGCGACGCCAACACAAGTTCGGACGGCATCGAGGGTGCTCCCTCATAGTCCATCATCGCCTGTTCGGCGATCGCCGCGTCGCCCGCGTCCTCGATGATCGTCCGATATTCATCTTCTGTCAGGACGATGAGTTTGTCGCCCTTGAGGTTGACCGCTTCGTTCATGGCGCTGCTCCGTCAACGATAGACTTCTCGCCTGTGGGCGACTTTTATGACGTAAATCCCGTCGATCAGTTCGAACACCGCACGCGAGTTCCCATGGCGCAGGCGATATCCCGGCTGATCGGTCAACTTGACGACGTCGCCCTCGCCATTGTCGGTATAGCGGATGAGCTTGGCGACCATTGCCGCCTGATCTTTGGCAGGCATCGCTTTCAAACCTCGACGGGCCGCGTTCGAGAATCGGATGTTCATACGCTTATCCGTTTTCACGCCGTCGCGAAAAAATACGCCAGAACGGATATTCCTGCAACGGGAGCGCCCGCATGATCGACCTATCCTGGATGGCCTGGACCTGGCCGACGGCGATCTTCTTCATCGTCGTCTTCTCGCTCATCGCGCTGATGGGCGTGTGGGAATATGCCGTGCCCGGTGGCTCGCCGCGGGTCGGCATCCTCAACTTCGAGACGACGCGGGGCGACCGGTTGTTCGTGTCGCTACTCGGCTCGGCCTTCATCTGCCTCGGCTGGCTCTGGGCCACCGATCTTTCGCTCTGGTACGCCCTCGGCGTCTGCGCGCTCTTCTTCATTCTCGTCTTCCGCCTCGTCTGACGCGGAAGGAAACATGGGTTCGGGCCGCCGCCGGTCGGCTCGGATCTCGGGATGGATCGACCGGCCTGTCTCAACGGGAGGAAACTTCATGAAACGCACACTCTGGGTCACCACGGCGACCCTCGCCATCGCGCTTGCCTCCGGTCCGGCCCTCGCCGACATGGACGCCGCCAAGAAGTTCCTGGACAACGAGATCAAGGATCTCTCGTCCTTGTCGCGCGCCGACCAGGAAAAGGAGATGCAGTGGTTCATCGACGCGGCCAAGCCCTTCCAGGGCATGGACATCAAGGTCGTGTCCGAAACCATCACGACCCATGAATACGAGTCGAAGGTGCTGGCGCCCGCCTTCACCGCGATCACCGGGATCAACGTCACGCACGATTTGATCGGCGAGGGCGACGTCATCGAAAAGCTGCAGACGCAGATGCAGTCGGGCGAGAACATCTACGACGCCTACGTCAACGATAGCGATCTGATCGGTACCCACTGGCGCTATCAGCAGGTCCGCAACCTCACCGACTTCATGGAGAACGAGGGCAAGGACGTCACCAATCCGATGCTCGACGTCGACGACTACATCGGCACGTCCTTCACCACCGCTCCGGACGGCAAGCTCTACCAGTTGCCCGACCAGCAGTTCGCCAACCTCTACTGGTTCCGCTACGATTGGTTCAACGACGAAAAGAACAAGGCCGACTTCAAGGAGAAGTACGGCTACGAGCTCGGCGTGCCGGTCAACTGGTCGGCCTATGAGGACATCGCCGAGTTCTTCACCGGCCGTGAGATCGACGGCCAGAAGGTCTATGGCCACATGGACTACGGCAAGAAGGACCCGTCGCTCGGCTGGCGATTCACCGACGCCTGGCTTTCCATGGCCGGCAACGGCGACAAGGGCATCCCGAACGGCCTGCCGGTCGACGAATGGGGCATCCGCGTCAACGAGCAGAGCCAGCCGACCGGCTCCTGCGTCGCCAGAGGCGGCGACACCAACGGGCCCGCGGCGGTCTATTCGATCCAGAAGTATCTCGACTGGCTGAAGGCCTATGCACCGCAGGAAGCCCAGGGCATGACCTTCTCCGAATCGGGCCCGGTGCCGGCGCAAGGGCAGATCGCCCAGCAGATCTTCTGGTACACGGCCTTCACCGCCGACATGGTGAAGGACGGCCTGCCAGTGGTCGACGAGGAAGGCAATCCGAAGTGGCGCATGGCGCCGTCTCCCCATGGCGTCTACTGGGTCGACGGCATGAAGCTCGGCTATCAGGACGTCGGTTCCTGGACGCTGATGAAGTCGACGCCGGACGACCGGGCGAAGGCTGCCTGGCTCTACGCCCAGTTCGTCGGTTCGAAGACCGTCGACGTGAAGAAGAGCCACGAGGGCCTGACCTTCACCCGCGAGTCGACGATCCGCGACAAGAGCTTCACCGAGCGTGCGCCGAAGCTTGGCGGCCTCGTCGAGTTCTACCGCTCGCCGGCCCGCAAGCAGTGGTCGCCGACCGGCACCAACGTGCCGGACTATCCGAAGCTCGCCCAGCTCTGGTGGCAGGCGATCGGCGATGCGGCGTCGGGCGCCAAGACCCCGCAGGAAGCCATGGACGCGCTCTGCGCCAACCAGGAGCAGGTGATGCAGCGCCTCGAGCGGGCGGGCATCCAGGGCGACATCGGCCCGAAGCTCAACGAAGAGCACGACATGGAATATTGGGTCGAGCAGGCCAAGGCGAACGGCACGCTGGCACCTCAGCCCAAGAAGGAAAACGAGAAGGAAGAGCCCCAGACCGTCTCCTATGACGAACTGGTGAAGAGCTGGCAGGACGAGAAGGCCGCAATGCCGCAGGACGGCGGCCAGACACCGGCAACGGCGCAGCCGGCTTCGGCCGAAGGCACGATGCAGAAGTCGAACTGAGCCGACTTCGACGAACATGAAAGCCGGGGTCCTCCGCCCCGGCTTTCTGCCATCGCAATCGCAGCAAGGGGAAACGCACCATGTCCGGCTACGTTCTCGCCATCGACCAGGGCACCACGTCGACGCGGGCGATCGTCTTCGACGACGGCTATCGCATCAAGGGCGTCGCCCAGCAGGAATTTCCCCAGCATTTCCCCCGCTCGGGCTGGGTGGAGCACGATCCGGAAGACATCTGGAGCTCGGTCGTCGACACCGTGCGAGGGGCGATTGCCGATGCGTCCCTCTCTGCGTCGGACATCGCCGGCATCGGCATCACCAATCAGCGCGAGACGGTCGTCCTGTGGGACCGGGAAACCGGCAAGCCGCTCCACAACGCCATCGTCTGGCAAGATCGTCGGACGTCGGACCTCTGCCACAGACTTGTGGCCGACGGCATGGAGCCGATGATCACCGAGAAGACCGGGCTGATCGTCGATCCGTATTTTTCCGGCACCAAGATCGCCTGGCTGCTCGATCACGTCGAGGGCGCGCGGACGAGGGCCGAGCGGGGCGAACTCGCCTTCGGGACGGTGGATTCCTTCCTCCTCTTTCGTCTCACGGGCGGCAGGGTCCACGCCACCGACGCATCCAACGCCTCGCGCACCATGCTGTTCGACATCTCGGCTAACGAATGGGACGACGATCTCCTGGGGCTCCTGAACGTGCCCCGGGCAATCCTGCCGCAGGTGATGGACTGTGACGCGGATTTCGGCCTGACGGAGCCCGGGCTGTTCGGGGCGGCGATCCCGATCCTCGGCATGGCCGGCGACCAGCACGCCGCGACCCTCGGCCAGGCCTGCTTCGAGCCGGGCATGCTGAAATCGACCTACGGCACGGGGTGCTTCGCCGTCCTCAACACCGGCATGGAGCGCGTCGCGTCCAACAACCGGCTGCTCACCACCATCGCCTATCGTCTCGGCGGCCAGACGACTTACGCCCTCGAAGGCTCGATCTTCATCGCCGGCGCCGCCGTGCAGTGGCTGCGCGACGGGCTGAAGATCATCGACAAGGCCGAAGTCAGCGGGCCCTTGGCGGCAAAGGCCGATGCCGAGCAGGACGTCTATCTCGTCCCCGCCTTCACCGGCCTCGGGGCACCCTGGTGGGACGCGGACGCGCGGGGGGCGATCTACGGGCTCAGTCGCAAGACCGGGCCGAACGAAATCGTCCGCGCCGCACTCGAAGCGGTCTGCTATCAGACCGCGGATCTCCTGACCGCGATGAAGAAGGACTGGTCGCGGGCCGGGGACACGACCCTCAGGGTCGACGGCGGTATGGTGGCGTCCGACTGGACGATGCAGTGCCTCGCCGATCTTCTCGACGCCCCGGTCGACCGGCCGGTCGTGCTCGAAACGACGGCGCTGGGGGCGGCCTGGCTGGCGGGCCAGAAGGCCGGCGTCTGGCCGGGCATGGAGGGCTTTGCAGCGCGCTGGCGGCTGGAGCGGCGCTTCGAGCCGCGGATGGACGCCGTCACCCGCGGCCGCAAGCTGTCGGGCTGGGCGGATGCGGTGAAGCGGACGCTGACGGTATAGAGGCGCCCGGTCCTTCGCTGGCGAGGGCGCCTCTCATAGGCGGCACCCAGCGCCCGTCTTCGGACGATCCGACGCTGGAAGCGCTGCGGAAGTCGGCGTGTTTCCCGGACCATTTTTTATCAAATTGTGAAATTTGTAAAGTTTTATTCCTGCGTGTAGAAGCGTCGGCGATGACCGGCGGCCCGCCAGATTCGCGAGGGGGGGAGGAATGGCGCGCAGTGCCTATAAGTCGATGGAAGATTTTGCCAAGGCCTGCGGCGTTTCTCGCCCGACGCTGGCGAAGTATTTCAACAACCCGCAGGATGTGAAGCCGATCACCCGGCGGCGGATCGAAACGGTGCTGCGGCAGTCCGATTTCGAGCCGAGTTCCTTCGTGCGGCATCTCAGCAGCAAGATGGTGGTGAATGTCGGGATCATCGTGCCGACGATCTACGATCCGTTCTTCGCCAAGTTCGTCTCGCATATCGAGGCCGCGTTGCGCGGGCGGGACCTGCGCCCAATCCTGATCTCCTCGCAGACCGCGCCGGACCTCGAGGAAGAGGCGGCCGAACGGATGCTCGACTTCAAGGTCGCCGGCATCATCGTCGCGCCGCTGGGCAACCTGTCGCGGCCGGGCGTCTTCGATCGGCTGAAGAGCGAGATCCCGACCGTCAGCTTCGATGTTCCGCTCGGTGACGACGTTCCCTTCGTCAGCAACGACCACCGCTTCGGCATGACCGCGATGGTCCAATATCTCTGCCGCTCCGGTGAGCCGCCCGTCCTGATCGAGGGGCCGCATCTGACCGACAACGTGCTCATCCGCCAGGACGCCTACCGACAATGCATGAAGGCGGAAGGGCACGAGCCGCTCGTGGTGGATTTCGACCGCGCGGCTTCCTGGGACATGGAGCGCCTCGGCCGCGAGCAGATGCGGCGGCTTTTGCGGGAAGGGCTGCCCGGCAAGACGTTGCTCTGCTCGAACGACCGCATCGCCTTCGGGGTGATCTCCGCCGCCTGCGAGGCGGGCCTGAAGATCGGCCGCGAGCCCGGGGATGACATCCGTGTTGCTGGCCACGACGACCACCCCCTCAGCGAATATGTCTGGCCGCCGCTGACGACCACGGCCCAGGACACCGAGACGATCGCCTTCGAAACCGTGCAGCAGCTCGTCGACGTCCTCGGCGCCGAGCAGCGCGGCGAGACCATCGTGCCGCGCCAGAAGCGGATCCGCTCGACGCTGATGATGCGGCGGTCTGCCTGAGGGTGGGAGCGGAGCTGTCGCTCTCTTTTCAGGCTGAGTTGGCACTCCTTATTCAGAATTGAGACCGGGTGGCTTCGGCAGCTTTCGGCTCCTGCACGAACCCGCTCTCGCGGGATGGGCGGCGGCGTCTTGGTCATCAGGGGGTAACCGCCGAGAACGCACCGAATTCCGTCTGATCCATTTCCCCGAAGTCCATACGGATCCCCATCACAGAGAGCGGCCTCTCGTCCGGATGGCTGCAAATTCTCGTGTGGTGGCTTCGGGAGGTTTGGCCGGCAGCCAGTCGCAAACTGCCGAGGGTACTACCCCCCGAAACTCCCCGCCTGGGCCGGCACCATGTAGCGCCGGTCCATATACAGTAGCGCGTTCGGCCCCTTGTTCGTGCCGAGCCTCAAATCGGTGACGCGGCCGATGAGGATGTTGTGGGTGCCGACGCGGTGGATGTCGGCGGTTTCGCAGTCGAGGGAGACGATGGCGTCGGTGAGCGCCAGGGCGCCGGAGGCCATGGTCACCCAATGGGCGGCGGCGTAACGGGCCTCCATTTCGGGGATGCCGCCGGCAAAGCCGGACGCGAGGCCCGTGTGGTCGTTGGTGAGAACGTTGACGCAGAAGCGGCCGTTGGCCTTGAAGGTCTTAACCTGCGCCGAATTGGCGTTCATGCAGACGAGCACCGTCGGCGGCTCGTCGGTGACGCTGCACACCGCCGTGGCGGTGAAGCCGCCGCGGCCGTTGGCGCCGTTGGTGGTGACGATATTGACGGGGGCGCAGACCCGCGCCATCGCATCGCGGAACGAATCTTTGGAAACGGCGTCCGTCATCGCCGGGCTCACTCGGCTGCCTTGAGACCGACCTCGGCGCCGAGCGGCGGCAGCCAGGTATCGCCGGTCCAGCCGCTTTCGTCGTAGTCGGACATGCACTGGTCGACGAGGGCTTCCATCTCGGCGAGGCGACCGCCGCGCTCGGCGCCCTTCAAGACCTGCAGGCGAACCTCTTCCGGCGCGCCGGCATAGTTGAGCTCGTAGAGCGCATGGCGGCCGCCGAATTCGGTACCCGTCGCGTCCCATAAAAGCTTCATGATCTTGATGCGTTCGATATGCCCCATGCCGCCGGAACCGCGGACATATTGCGACAGATAGCGGTCGATTTCGGGATTGGCGAAGTCCTTGGCCGAGGAGGGCAGATAGATGAGGCCGGAGGCGACGACCCGACGCACCGTCTCGATCACCCGCGGATAGGCCTCCGACATGAAGGTGCGGTAGGCGAGCGCCGCCTCGAGATTGGGCAGGACGGCGCCGTTCGCCCAGGGGATGGGGTTGTGGGCCATGGCGTTGGAAAAGCTCCAGAACATGTGCCGGAGCGCGATCACCTCGCCGAGCGCCGCCTGGTTGCCGCGAAAGGCCGCGCCGCCGGTGGCGCGCAGCGCTTTCGCCAGAAGGCCGGCGAGAAAGTCGAGCTTCACTGCGAACCGCGTGCAGCCCTGGAAGCAGTAGCCGTGCATGAAGCCGGAGGCCGGATGGAATGACAGGATCTTCTTGGCATCGCGCAGGACGAGCACGTCCTCCCAGGGGATGAAGACGTCGTCGAGCACCAGGATCGCGTCGTTCTCGTCGAAGCGCGAGGAGAGCGGATAGTCGAAGGGATGGCCGGTCTTGTTCGCGGTTTCCTCATAGGAGACGCGGCAGAACATCTTGATGCCCGGCGCATTCATCGGCACGATGAACATCACCGACAGCGAGGGATCCTCGGTGACGGTCGCCGACCCTTGAGCGAGGAAGTTGTAGTGGGTCAGCGCCGAGGAGGTGGCGACGACCTTAGCCCCTTTCACATAGATGCCGGCGTCGGTCTCCTTGGTGATGTGGACGAAGACGTCCTTCACCTGATCGGCCGGCTTGTCCCGGTCGATCGGCGGATTGACGATCGCATGGTTCATGAACATGGCGGCTTCCTGGGCGCGTTTGTGCCAGGCCAGCGCGTTGTCCTTGAAGGGCCCGTACCACTCGGCATTGGCGCCGAGGGTGTTCATCAGCGCGGCCTTGTAGTCGGCGGTGCGGCCCATCCAGCCATAGGACATGCGGGCCCAGTCGGCGATGGCGCCCTGCTGGGCGACGAGGTCTTGCGGCGAGCGGGCGACGCGGAAGTATTTGTGGGTGTAGCCGCCATTGCCGGTATCCGTCGGCGAGGTCAGTCGGTCTCTGGTCTTTTCGTCGTGCAGCGCATCGTAGAGGCGGGCATGGGAGCGGGCCGCATTGCGCATCGCCGGGTGGGTGGTGACGTCCGCAATGCGCTCGCCGTTGATGTAGACCTCGCGGCCGTCTCGCAAGCTTTCGAGATATTCGGCGCCGGTGAAGGGGCGCGTCCTGTCGCGACGAAAGTCTTCGGCTCGCATGAAATCCTCCCTGATTATCATGTTAAGTTTATACCGGCGCGAGGGGCCGTTTCCATGGACAGAACGGGCGAAAGGATTGTACTTTTTCGCTCATGGAAAAGCTGTCGTCGCCGCCTGCCGCCCTGTCCGGGATCCCGGATTTCTACATCTATGGGGAACCGTCTCGGCATCTCGACATCGGCTTTCTCCATGTCGAGCAGGTCCGTGATCGCAATGCGATCCATCGCGGCGAGGTGGCGCTGCACACCCATCGCCAGATGGGCCAGATCACCTACTGGACGGGCGGCTCGGGCCGATACCTTATCGAGGCGGAGGCCCTGGACTTTTCCGCGCCTGCTGCGAGCTTCGTGCCGAGCGGCGTCGCCCATGGGTTCTCGATCGCGCCGGACGCCGACGCCGTCGTCGTCTCGGTGTCGGATGCGCTGCTGTCGTCCCTCACCGAGCTGACCGCGCTGCCGCTTGGCGCACCCAGCTTCGTCGCGGGGACGGGCCAGCCGGAGGCCTGGAGCCGGTTCGACGCGACGATCCATGCGATCGCCGCGGAACAGCGGACGCATGGCGGCAACGACAACGGCTTGATGGCGCTGCTCCTGGCGACGGCGCTGACCTATCTCGGCCGCCTCTGCCAGTTGCGGCGGCTGGAGCATCTGACGCCGACTATGAAGCTCGCCGGCGAGTTGCGCGCGGCGATCGACCGGGACTATCGCACCGACCAGTCGGTCGGCGAATACGTGGTGAAACTCGGCACCACCCGCTACCAGCTAGAGCGGGCGGCGACGTCGGTGTTGGGGCTCTCGGTCAAGCAGGCGGTGCTGCGCCGCCGGCTGCTCGAGGCCAAGCGTCTGCTGCTCTTCACCATCCGGTCGGTGGAGGAGATCGCCTATGAAATCGGCTTTCGCGATCCGGCCTATTTCTCGCGGTTCTTCACCCGGCATGTCGGTCGGCCGCCGGCACTCTGGCGCCGCGAGGAGGCGAGGCGTGATGGGCGGTGACCGACCGTGACGATCGACCGTCTTCGCACCCGGGCAGGCCCGTCGCCGGCTCGGGATTCCGGCGTCAGGCCGTCGCGGCGACGGCGTCGCCCCAGGGCGAGGAGGGTTCGCTCGCGCCCGAGTTCACGGATCCCTCCCGCATCACCCCGGCCGGGCAGGCGAAGGCGTAGGGGAAGGGCAGGCGCTCGGCCGTGCGGACCTGAAAGCTCGCCGCGAGATGCTGCAGCACCTCGCCCGGCAGCGCCTCGTCCGCGATGATCGTGGTGCCGCCGGAGACGTCGATGCGCGGGCCGTGGAAGGCGGTTTCGATGTCCTCGCCGAGCGCCAGCAGCCGGTGGGACAGTTGCGCGACGGCCGGCAGGATTTTTCGCCCGCCCGAGGCCCCGACCGCAAAGCGCCGGTCGCCGATTTCGCCGATCACCGGGCAGACGTTCATCAGGCAGCGTTTGCCGGGCTGGAGCGAGTTCGGCCGCCCCTGTTCAGGGTCGAACCACATGATGCCGTTGTTCAGGAGCAGACCGGTCGAGGGCGAGACAACCTTCGAGCCAAAGGCCGACAGCAGCGTCTGCGTCATCGCCACCATGTTGCCGTCTCGGTCGACGATCGAGAAATGCGTCGTCGAGCCGGGGGCCGCCGGGCTTTCGTGATCGCCCATCCGGGTCAGACGGTCCGCGTAGGCGCCGGATAGGGCCGTTGCCATGGCGGCGAGCCGTTCGCCTTCGCTGGGCTCCGGCCCGAGCGCCTCCAGCCCCGCCTCCAGACGGGAAAACGTATCGGCGAAGGTCGGCCCGGCGGTGAGCGTCGGGGTGACGTGAAATCTGCCCTCGAAGGCGCCAAAGGATAGCGGCTCCTCAATGGTGGCGCGATAGCCGGCAAGGTCCTCGTAGCGCAGCGAGCCGCCCTTGGCGGCGACGTCGGCGGCGAGGGCTCGGGCGACGTCGCCGTCATGCATCTCGCGCGGGCCATTGGCGGCAATCGCCTCCAGCGTGTCGGCCATTCGGGCGAATGGCAAGCGGATCTCGGTCAGCGCCGTCCAGGCGCCGACCGGCGGGAAGATCCCGTCCTCCAAAAACAACGCCGCCGCATCTGGGTCGCGGGCGAGCGCCCGGGCGGCGGAGGCGATGATGAGGCCGGCGTACCAGTCAACCGACAATCCCTCGCGGGCGAGGGCGGCGGCCGGGCGCACCAGATCGCCCCAGGGCATACGCCCCCAGCGGCCATGGGCGATGCCGATGCCGTCGACGACACCGGGCACGGCGACGGCGGTGGCGCCTTCGAGGTTGCGGTCCCCCACCACCCGCTTCCACGGGAAGAGATCGCCGGCGACGCCTTCGCCGGAGAGCGGAAAGTCGCGCGGGTCGAGCCCCCGCGGCGCCCGCATGCCGTAAGAGACCGCGTAGGGACGAGCCTCGCCAGCCCGCCAGACCATCATCGCCCCGCCGCCGGCCGGCCCGCTCATCCAGGGTTCGAGAGCCCCGATGGCGAAGGAAACGGCGGTCGCGGCATCGAGGGCGTCGCCACCCGCTGCCAGCACCTCGGCGCCGATTTCGGCAGCACGCCGATGCTGCGCCGCCACGATGCCGTGTTTCGAGATCGTGGCCGGCTTGCGGACGGTCCGGGCTTTGGAGAAATTGCTCAAGGGAGACGCTCTTCGGTCGGCAGTTTCGAAAGGGGCGAGGCAGTTCCGTCGAAGCGGATGCAACAGGGATCGAGGCGCGGCTCAGCCGATGCCGTTGGCGGCGTCGCGCAGCCGCGGAACCACTTCCCGTGTCAGTCGCTCGCGGCTCCATAAGGTCGCGCTGACCGAACAGTGAATGGCGCCGCCGCCACCGGAACGGTCGACGGCGACGGCGACGGCGAGTTCGTTCATCTGAAGTTCGTTCTCCGCAATCGAATAGCCAGTCTCGGCCGCCTCCTCGACGAGATCGCGTACGGTGTCCCGGCTCATGAGGGTGTCGGCGGTGAAGCGGCGCATCGGCCATTCGCGGATGCAGGCGAGGCGTTCTTCCGGGCTGCGCTGGGCCAGCATCACCCGGCCGCTGGACGTGTTGAGGGCCGGTACGCGGCGGCCGGCGATC
Source organism: Jiella pacifica (assembly GCF_010500815.1). Lineage (GTDB taxonomy): Bacteria > Pseudomonadota > Alphaproteobacteria > Rhizobiales > Rhizobiaceae > Jiella > Jiella pacifica. The sequence continues at coordinate 106,509 of NZ_JAAAMG010000002.1, read as the reverse complement.
ATCGCCGCATAGCTGGTGCGGGCGCTCGGCAGGCGGACGGTGTAGACGATGTCGGAGCCGCTCAGGCGGGAGAAGTTGATCGTCTCGCCCAGTGCCTGCCGCAGATCGATCAGCCGGGGCATCGCCCGGTGCACCAGTTCGTCCGACCAGAGATAGGCGTTGGCGAGTTCGGTCATGCGGATCGACGGGCTGAAGCGGCGCGTCGCCGGATCCTTGTCGAGATAGCCGAGCCGGTGGAAGGTCGTCGTCACCCGCTGCACGCTGCTTCGGTCGAGGCCGGTGACATGCGCGAGCTCGGTCAGTCCCATGCGCGGCCGGTCCGAGCCGAAAGCTTCGAGCACCCGCATCGCCTTTTCGAGCGACGCGACGAAGTGGGTGTCGCTTCGCTTGCTCGTTTCCGACGGCATTGTTGCACTGCACACTATTTGATCATTCAAAACGGTTGACTGAATCCTAGTCGTGTTCCTACGATATCTCAATCCACAAATGATTGGCGCAATGCGCTAATCTATGCCGCTGCTTCCTGGGTTCCTCGCTCGTTCAACCGGAGACGCTCGCATGTCCTTCCTCGCCAACGCTTCCGCCTTCAAGCCGTCACGGCTCGTCCGATCGGCGCTGCTGGCTTCCGTCGTCGCCCTGTCCGGCTTCGTCGCCGCGCCGGTCGACGCCCAGGAGATCCGCGCCGTCATGCATTCCGGCATCCGCGTCCTCGACCCGGTGATCACCACCGCGCATATCACCCGCAACCACGGCTACATGATCTACGACACGCTGCTCGGCATGGACGAGAACCTGAAGCCGCAGCCGCAGATGGCGTCCTGGGAAGTCTCCGACGACGGGCTGACCTACACCTTCACCCTGCGCGACGGGCTGAAGTGGCATGACGGTGGGCCGGTCACCTCCGCGGACGCGGTCGCCTCGCTGAAGCGCTGGGGCGAGCGCGACGGCGGCGCGCAGATGATGTTCAAGTCGGTGGAGAGCCTGGAGCCGACCGGCGACAAGACCTTCGTCCTGAAGCTCTCCGAGCCGTTCTCCTACGTGCTCGAGCTGATGGCCAAACCCTCGGGCCTTCCGACCTTCATCATGCCGGAGCGCGTCGCCAAGACGCCGGCGGGAGAATCGATCACCGACTATACCGGGTCCGGCCCGTTCAAGTTCGTCGAGGCCGAGTTCGAGCCGGGCGTGCGTGCCGTCTACGAGAAGAACGAGGACTACGTGCCGCGCGACGAGCCGCCGAGCTGGACCGCCGGCGGCAAGGTGGTCAAGGTCGACAAAGTGACCTGGGTCGTGATGCCCGACGTCCAGACCGCCGTGAACGCCATCAATGGCGGCGAGATCGACTTCATCGAGCAGACGCCGATCGACCTCCTGCCGCTGCTTCAGGCCAATCCGGAGCTGACGGTCGAGGTGCTCAGCCCCCTCGGCTACCAGACCATGGCGCGGCTCAACTGGCTGAACCCGCCCTTCGACAACGTGAAGATCCGCCAGGCGGCGATGACCGCGCTCGGCCAGGAGCCGATCCTCGCGGCGCTGGTCGGCAATGCGGAATACATGAAGAGCTGCGGCTCGATGTATGGCTGCGGCACCCCCTTCGCGACGGATGCCGGCTCCGAGCCGATCATGTCCGGCCCCCAGCCCGACAAGGCCAAGGCGATGCTGGAGGAGGCGGGCTACGACGGAACCCCCATCGTCCTGATGCAGCCGACGGACGTTCCGTCGATCGCCCCGCAGCCCGTCGTCGCCGCGCAGCTGTTGCGCCAGGGCGGCTTCACCGTCGACATGCAGCCGATGGACTGGCAGACGCTGGTGACGCGGCGGGCGAGCCAGGCGGGCGTCGCCGAGGGCGGCTGGAACATGTTCTTCACCAACTGGATCATCCCCGAGGTGTGGAGCCCGATCAACAATCCGATGCTCAACGGCGGCGGCAAGGAGGCGGCCTGGTTCGGCTGGCCGAACGATCCGGAGCTCGATGAGATGCGCACGAAGTTCGCCCAGGCGAGTGACGAAGAGACGCGCAAGACGATCGCCGCAGACATCCAGGCCCATGCCTACGAGGTGGTGAACTACATCCCGGTCGGCGAGTACACGATCCCCTCGACGTCCCGCAATTCCCTGAGCGGCATGCTGAAGATGCCGGTTCCGGTGTTCTGGAACGTCGAGAAGGCGGCCGACTGACCGCCCGCATTCGAAATCTGCCCCGGCCGCCAAATCGGCCGGCCGGGGCGAATGTTCGTCGGCGCCACGCCGACCCGCCTGCCGCGAGGCTCGACCTATGTTCGCCTATATCGCCCGCCGCATCCTCGCCTCCGTCCCGGTGATGATCGTCGTCGCCCTGTTCGTCTTCCTGTTGCTGCGACTGACGCCCGGCGATCCCGCTGCAATCATCGCCGGTGACATGGCGACGCCCGCGCAGCTCGATCAGATCCGCCAGAGCCTCGGCCTCAACGAGCCGCTGGTGACGCAGTTCGTCACCTGGAGCGGGCAGCTCCTCAGCGGCGACTTCGGCCGCTCGCTGATCTCGCGGACGCCGGTGCTGACGCTGATCGGCCAGCGACTGGAGCCGACGCTGAGCCTTGCGATCGTCACGATGATCATCACGCTGGTCCTGTCGATCCCGATGGGCGTCCTGGCGGCCTGGCGCCACGGCAGCCTGACCGACAGCGCGGTGATGGCCGTCTCGGTCCTCGGCTTCTCGATCCCGGTCTTCGTCACCGGCTACATCTTCATCCAGATCTTCGCCATCGATCTGCGGATCTTTCCGGTGCAGGGCTTCAAGAGCATCAGCGAGGGGCTGTGGCCGTTCTTCTCGCGAATATTCCTGCCGGCCCTGACGCTGGCGACGATCTACATCGCGCTGATCGCCCGCATGACCCGTGCCGCCATGCTCGACGTTCTCGGCGAGGACTATGTGCGGACCGCCCGGGCCAAGGGCCTTTCCGAGCGGGTCGTCCTGTTCCGCCACGCGCTGCGCAACGCCGCGGTGCCGATTCTGACCGTCGTCGGCACCGGCTTCGCGTTGATGATCTCCGGCGTCGTCGTCACCGAAAGCGTCTTCAACATTCCCGGCCTCGGGCGGCTGACCGTCGACGCGATCCTGGCGCGCGACTATCCGGTGATCCAGGCGCTCATCCTTCTGACCAGCGGCATCTACGTCGTCATCAACCTGTTGATCGACATATCCTACGCCTTCATGGACCCGAGGATCCGCTACTGATGGCCGACAAAGCGACCCTTGCTGCGGCCGAACCCGTCATCCGGCAACGATTCCTGCCGAAGATCGAGGTCTCCCGCCTGCGTTTCGCCCCGACACTCGCGGCGATCTGCCTTGCCGTGATCGTCGCGGCGGCGATCCTCGCGCCGCTGCTCGCGCCCTACGATCCGATCGCGATGAACCCGATGGAGCGGCTGGCGCCGGCGAGTTGGGCGCATCCCTTCGGCACTGACCCCTACGGCCGCGACGTCTTCTCGCGCACGCTCTACGGCGCGCAGATCTCGCTGATCGTCGGTCTCGGTGCGGCCTTCGTCGCCGTTCTCGTCGGCCTGCCGCTCGGGCTTCTCGCCGGCTTCTTCCGCTGGGTCGACGCGGTCCTGATGCGGATCATGGACGGGCTGATGGCGATCCCGTCGATCCTGCTCGCCATCGCCATCGTCTCCCTCGCCGGCTCCAGCCTCTGGACCGTCCTCGTCGCCATCACCATTCCGGAGATTCCACGGGTGGTGCGGCTCGTTCGCTCCGTCGTCCTGTCGGCGCGCGAGGAGCCCTATGTGGAGGCGGCGATCGCCGTCGGCTCCAGCCTCATCAAGATCATGTGGCGGCATCTGACGCCGAACACCATCGCACCACTGATCGTCCAGGGCACCTATGTCTGTGCCTCGGCGATCCTGACGGAAGCGATCCTGTCCTTCCTCGGCGCCGGCATCGGCACCGAGACGCCGTCCTGGGGCAACATCATGTCCGAGGGCCGGCTCTACTTCCAGCTGAAGCCTGGCCTCATCTTCTGGCCCGGCCTGTTCCTGTCGCTCTGCATCCTGTCGATCAACATCCTCGGCGACACCGCGCGCGACGTCATGGACCCGCGGCTCGGCAAGGGGAGGAACGGGTGATGAGCGCATCGACGAACGCTGCAGAGAAGACCGGTGACGTTCTCGTCGTCGAGGACCTCGTCGTCGAGACAGGCGGGCGAAATCCGGCGACGATCCTCGGTGGCGTGTCGCTCCGGGTGGCGCCGGGCGAGACGGTCTGCCTCGTCGGCGAGAGCGGCTCCGGCAAGTCGGTGACGTCGCTGGCGACCATGGGGCTTCTGCCCAAGGGCGCGCTCGTCGCCCGTTCGGGGCGCATCCTGGTCGAGGGCGAGGACGTCCTCACCGCCAGGCCCGCGCGGCTGCGGCAGCTGCGGGCGACGCGCATGTCGATGATCTTCCAGGAGCCGATGACGGCGCTCAACCCGGTTCTGACGATCGAGAGCCAGCTGGAGGAGGTTCTCAGCGCCCATTCGCAGATGGGGGCGAAGGAGCGCCGCGACCGCATCCGCAGCATTCTGGAGCTGGTCAAGCTGCCGGACGTCGAGCGCATGTGCCGCTCCTATCCGCACCAGCTGTCCGGCGGCCAGCGCCAGCGGGTGATGATCGCCATGGCGCTCGTCCTCGAGCCGAAGCTCCTCATCGCCGACGAGCCGACGACGGCGCTCGACGTGACGACGCAGAAAGAGATCCTGCGGCTGATCGCCGAGATCCAGGAGCGGCTCGGCACCTCCGTCCTGTTCATCACCCACGACATGGGCGTCGTCGCCGATATCGCGACGCGGGTCTATGTCATGCGCCACGGCGAGATCGTCGAGGAGGGGCCGATCCAGCGGATCCTGGAGACGCCGCAGCGCGATTACACCCGCGACCTCCTCGCCTCGGTGCCGGCGCTGCATCCGCGCGAGGGGCGGGCGGCAACGTCGCGCGAGGTCGTGCTGTCGACTTCCGAACTCGGCATGGTCTACCGCCAGCCCTCGCTGTTTCGCAAGCGCCAGGGCACCGTCGCGGCGACGGACGTCAATCTCACACTCACCCGCGGGCGGACCCTCGGCGTCGTCGGCGAGAGCGGCTCCGGCAAGTCCACGGTGGCGCGCTGCGTGATGAGGCTGATCGATCCGACCGCAGGCAGCATCCGCCTGCGCGGCGAGGAGATCGTCGGCCTGTCGCGCGGGGCGCTGCGGCCGATGCGCAAGCGCATCCAGATGATCTTCCAGGATCCGAACCGCTCGCTCAATCCACGCCTCACCGTCGGCGACAGCATCACCGAGGGTCCGATCAACTACGGAACCGCGCCCAAGGCGGCGCGCGAGCGGGCGAAGGAGCTTCTGCAACTCGTCGGCCTTCCCCCTGACGCGGTCGACCGCCATCCGCACCAGTTCTCCGGCGGCCAGCGCCAGCGCATCGCCATCGCCCGGGCGCTCGCCATGGAGCCCGACGTCCTCGTCGCCGACGAGGCGGTGTCGGCCCTCGACGTCTCGGTGCAGGCGCAGGTGCTCGACCTCCTCGACGAGATCCAGACGAGGCTTGGCGTCGCCCTGCTCTTCATCACCCACGATCTCAGGGTCGCCGCCCAGATCTGCGACGAGGTGGTGGTGATGCAGCACGGCCGGGTCGTCGAATACGGACCGACGGCCGAGGTGCTCGGCCATCCGCGCGAGGCCTATACGCGCCAGCTGATCGAGGCCGCGCCCGGCAGGCACTGGGATTTCCCGAATTTTCGCCCGCTCGCTCCCGGCGGGCCCGGCAGCATCGAGGCGATGGAATGACAGGCATCGTCGAACGGGCGGGCGCCCCGCGGATCGCGGTGGGCGGCTTCATGCACGAGACCAACACCTTCGCCCCGACGAAAGCCGGGCTCGACGCCTTCGAGCATGGCGGCGGCTGGCCGGCGATGGTCGAGGGACCCGCCGTCTTCGAGGGGCTGCGCGACGTCAATATGGGCCTCTGCGGCTTCATCGAAGAGGCCGGGCGGCAGGGCTGGGCGCTCCAGCCGACGCTGTGGTGCGCGGCCAGCCCGTCGGCTCATGTCACCGAGGACGCCTTCGAGACGATTTCGGCGCGCATTCTCGACGGGATTAAGGCCGCGCTTCCCCTCGACGGCGTCTATCTCGACCTGCACGGGGCGATGGTCACGGACCATTGCGACGACGGGGAGGGCGAACTTCTCGCCCGTGTGCGCAGCCTCATCGGCCCCGACGTGCCGCTGGTTGCCAGCCTCGATCTGCATGGCAACGTCACCGCCCGAATGGTCGAGGCGGCCGACGCCCTGATCGCCTACCGGACCTATCCCCATGTCGACATGGCCGAGACCGGCCGGCGCACGGCGGTTCACCTCGCAAGGCTCCTCGGCGGCGAACGCCACGCGAAAGCGTTCCGCCAGATCGACTTCCTGATCCCGATCGCCTGGCAGTCGACGGTCATGGAGCCCAATGCCGGGATCTACGGCGCGCTGCCGGAGATCGAGACCGGCCCGGTCGCCTCCGTGTCATTCCTCTGCGGCTTTCCCGCCGCCGACATCGCCGATTGCGGCCCCTCCGTCCTCGCCTATGGTGAGACGCAAGTCGTCGCCGACACTGCGGCCGACGACATCGCCCGCCGGATCGAGGCGGCTAGGCCCGCCTTCGCCGGCAAGTCCTATGCGCCGCTCGATGCCGTGCGCGAGGCGATGCGGATCGCCGGGATTGCGGAAAAACCCGTCGTCATCGCCGACACCCAGGACAATCCCGGCGCCGGCGGCGATTCCGATACGACCGGCATGCTGCGCGCTCTCGTCGAGGCGGGCGCAACCCGAGCGGCGATCGGCGTCATCGTCGATCCGGCCGCCGCACGGGCCGCGCATGAGGCAGGCGTCGGCGCACGCCTGCGGCTGGCGCTCGGCGGCGGGTCGCAGATCCCCGGCGACGCGCCCTTCGAGGCCGAATTCGAGGTTGCCGCCCTCTCGGACGGCGCCTTCGTCGCGCCCGGCGCCTTCTATGGCGGGGCGCGCATGCGACTGGGGCTTTCGGCCTGCCTGACGATCGGCGGCGTCAGCGTCGTCGTCGGCTCGCAGAAGGCACAGATGGCCGACCGCGAGATGTTCCGCTTCGTCGACATCGAGCCCGAAGCCCAGGCGATCCTGGTGGTCAAGAGTTCGGTGCATTTCCGCGCCGACTTCGCGCCGATCGCCGAGACCATCCTGGTCGCGACGGCGCCCGGCCCGATGCCGCTGTCGCCGGCGTCGCTCGATTTCACAAAGCTCCGGCCCGGCGTCGATCTCAGCCCCGAGGGGCCGGTCGTCGCTTCTGCCGATTAACCGCATCGAAGCCGGGCGCGGTGCCGACGCCCGCAAGGAGACCAAGATGACCATCATTCCCGAGATCAAGAGCTTCGCCACCGATCTGACGGCGATCCGGCGCGATCTCCATGCCCATCCGGAGATCGGCTTCGAGGAGGTCCGCACCGCCGGCATCGTCGCCGAGGCGCTGGAAGCCTACGGCTTCGACGAGGTTCATACCGGCATCGGCGGGACCGGCGTCGTCGGCATTCTGAGAGGGACCGGCGGGGAGGGGCGGACGATCGGCCTTCGCGCCGACATGGACGCCCTGCCGATGGACGAGTTGACGAACCTTCCCTACCGCTCGACCAATGCCGGGCGCTTCCATGGCTGCGGTCATGACGGCCACACGACGATGCTCCTCGGCGCGGCGCGCTATCTGGCGGCCAAGCGCGACTTCAAGGGCACGATCACCTTCGTCTTCCAGCCGGCGGAGGAGGGGCTCGGCGGCGCCCGCGCGATGATCGCCGACCGGCTGTTCGAGCGCTTTCCCTGCGACGAGATCTACGGCATCCACAACATGCCCGATCTCGAGCTCGGCCAGGTCGCGGTGTTTCCCGGCAAGGCGATGGCCGGCGCCAGCTTCTTCGACATCCACATCAAGGCGCGTGGCAGCCATGCGGCGATGCCGCATAATTCCAAGGACGCCATCGTCATTTCGATGGCATTGGCGCAGAGCCTGCAGACCATCGTCAGCCGCAACGTCGAGCCGCTGAAGCCAGCCGTCCTGTCGATCACCAGGATGAATGCCGGCTCGGCCTACAATGTGATTCCCGAAGAGGCCCATCTCGCCGGCACGATCCGCTTCTTCCACGACGAGGTGGGCGAACTCGTCCGCCGCCGGCTGCGGGAGATCACGGCAGGCGTGGCGTCGAGCTTCGACTGCCAGATCGACGTCGACATCCGCGAGATCTTCTCGGTGCTCGACAACGACCCCGCCTCGACCAACGCCCTGCGTCAGGCGGCGGTCGACGTCGTCGGCGCGGCCGGCGTCATCACCGAGCCACGCCCGACCATGGGCAGCGAGGATTTCGCCGACATGTTGAAGGCCGTGCCCGGCGCCTATTGCTGGGTCGGCCACGGCGGCACCGTGCCGCTGCACAATCCGGGCTTCATCCTCGACGACGAGATCCTGCCCATCGGTGCGAGCCTGCTCGCGCGGGTCGCCGAGATGCGGCTGGCGGGGTGACGAGAGAGCCGGAGCCTTGCGAATGCACCTGTCGGCGCAAACGTGGCGCAAAGTGACCAGTCCCCCTCATCCGGAGGTGCCGCCAAAGGCGGCCTCGAAGGGCGAGGGGGCCGCGCGGACGGGGAAATGCGGGCGGCGGGGTGACGGTGTCGGTGGAATGGGCTTGGGCGGCGGATTTCTGCGCAAGGTTCTTCCAGAAGGCTGCGACGCTCGACGCTTCGTCATTCTCGGGCGCCGTCCCGAGAATCCAGGAATCGCAGGGCGCCTTTTGCTTCCGTTTGGATGGGCGTCGCGTCATCCAGAGTCGCGGCAACCGCCCTTGGATTCTCGGGACGGGGCCCGAGAATGACGATCTGGAGGGGCTGCAAAGCCCTTCAGTACAAGTCGCCGCCGGCCAAACAAGTGTCCACCCGCTTCCACCGGAAAGCCCGCACCCGCCACCTTGCACAGCCTGATGAACCGACGAAACGAGGACTGAAATGACGATCGACGTGAATGCCGTGCCGCTCGATGCGGAGGCGATGCTGAACGGGCTAAAGCGCTGGGTCGAGCTGGAAAGCCCGACCTATGACAAGCCCTCGGTGGACAAGATGACGGCGATGGCGGCTGAGGACATGGAGGATCTCGGCTTTTCGGTCGAGGTGATCCCCGGTCCCGAAGGCCTCGGCGACTGCGCCAGAGCCGCCTTTCCGCATGAGCGAACCGGCGAGCCGGGCATCCTCATCATCGGCCATCTCGACACGGTGCATCCGCTCGGCACGCTGGAGAAGCTGCCGTTCAAGCGGGAGGGCAACCGCTGCTGGGGGCCGGGCATCTGCGACATGAAGGGCGGCAACTTCGCCGCCATCAGCGCGGTGAAGGCGCTGGCCGACATGGGCGTCAAGACGCCGCTGCCGGTGCATGTGCTTCTGACTTCCGACGAGGAGATCGGCACGCCGGGAACCCGGGCGCTGATCGAGGCGGAGGCGCAAAAGCACAAATACGTCCTCGTTCCCGAGCCCGCCTGGGGCCGCAACACCGTCGTCACCGGCCGCTACGCCATCGCCCGCTATCATCTGACGGCGATGGGCCGGCCGAGCCATGCCGGCGCGGCGCTGAAGGCGGGGCAGTCGGCGGTGAAGATGATGGCCAGGGAACTCCTCGCCATCGAGGACATGACCGACGACGACTGCACCTTCTCCGTTTCCGTCGTCCATGGCGGGCAGTGGGTGAACTGCGTGCCGACGGTGTGCCGGGCGGAATGCCTGTCGATGGCCAAGCGCCAGGAGGATCTCGACCGCGGCGCGGCGCGGCTGATGGCCTTCGATCGGCGGCAGGCGGACGGCACCGGCTTCCTGGTGGAGAAGAGCGTCGTCCGGCCCGTCTGGGAGGCGAGCGAGGGGACGATGGAGCTGTTCGAGCGGGCGAAGCGTATCGCCGGCGACCTTGGCTTCCCGCTCTCCCACGCCTCGGAAGGCGGCGGCTCGGACGGCAACTTCACCGGCGCGATGGGCTTGCCGACCCTCGACGGCCTCGGCGTCGTCGGCGCGAACGTCCATACGCTGGACGAGCATATCGAGGTGGACAGCCTCGCCTCGCGCGGCCGGCTGATCGCCGGTCTTCTGGCGGAGCTCGACTGATGGGCGCTCTTCCTCTCCTCGCCGGGGCGCGGCCGTGACGCTTTCGGGCGACATGTCGGAGGAGACGGCGGCGAAGGGCGGCGTCCTGCCGCCCTTCGCTGTCGCCGGATCGTTGCGGGCGCCCGAGGGCGACATTCCTGCCATCTGCGCGATGTCCGCCGGAGATCTCGTTCGCGCGATCGGGGCGGGGGAGGTTTCGGTCGTCGAGGTGGTCACCGCCTTTCTCGACCGGATCGAGGCGGTCAATCCGGTCCACAACGCCATCGTCTCCCTGCGCCCGCGGGCGGATATTCTGGCCGACGCCGCGCGCAAGGACGCCGAACGTGCGGCTGGGGCGACAGTCGGCCCGCTCTTCGGCCTGCCCGTGGCGATCAAGGACCTTTCCCCCACGAAGGGGCTGACCACCACCTTCGGCTCGCCGCTCTTCCGCGACCACGTGCCGGACGAGGACGGGATCTCCACGGCCCGCATCAGAGCCGCCGGCGCGATCGTCACCGGCAAGACCAACACCCCCGAATTCGGGCTCGGCTCCCACAGCTTCAACGAGGTCTTCGGCGCGACCGGCAACGCCTTCGATCCGACGCGCTCGGCGGGCGGCTCCTCCGGCGGGGCGGCGGTGGCGCTGGCGACGCGGATGGTGCCCATCGCCGACGGCTCCGACATGGGCGGCTCCCTGCGCAATCCGGCCGCCTTCAACAACGTCTACGGCCTGCGCCCGTCCTTTGGCCGGGTGCCGAGCCTGCCGGCGGGCAGCGTCTTCGAGGCGCAACTGGCGACCGACGGCCCGATGGCGCGCAGCGCCGAGGATCTGGCGCTGCTGCTTGCGGTGCAAGCTGGCGCCGATCCGCGCCAGCCGCTGTCCTTCGGTCTCGCCAGCCTCGATGAACCGCGTCTGACGCAGGACCGGCCGGTGCGCATCGGCTGGCTCGGCGATCTCGGCGGCCATCTCGCCATGGAAGAGGGCATCCGCGAGACAGCCCTCTCGGCCGTGGCGCGAATTCCCGGCGCCGAGACGATGCCCGCCGACCTCGACTTCGAGCCGGAGCGGCTGTGGCAGAGCTTCGTCCTGCAGCGGCAGGCCGCGCTCGCCATGCGTTACGGGCCGCTTTATGACGAGCCGGCCAAGCGCGCGCTCCTGAAGCCCGAGATGCAGTGGGAGATCGAGGCCGGTCGTACCCGGTCGGCGGTCGACCTGCACCGGGCCTATGAGACCCGCACGGCCCTGCATCTGCGGCTGCTCGATCTGTTTCGACGCTTCGACTTCCTGGCTCTGCCCGCAGCACAGGTCTGGCCGTTCCCGATCGGCTGGCGCTGGCCGCAGATGGTCGCTGGCCGACCGATGGACAGCTACCACCGTTGGATGGAGTGCGTCGCCCTCGGAACCCTTTCGGGTTGCCCGGTCCTGGCACTTCCCGCCGGCCTGCGCGACGGACTCTCGACCGGCGTACAGATCATCGCGCCGCACGGCCGCGAGGCGGACCTGATCGAACTTGCGCGGATCTACGAAAGCCGGTCGCGGGCAAATTGAGGTCTCCGGGATGCCTTGGTCCCGGAGGTCACTTTGCTCATGCCTCGGGGCCTGCCGGCTTTCTTCTCGCCGTGCCTGAATTTTGAGCATTTTCGCTCGGGGACGGGCGTCCGGCCTTGCGGAGAAAAGCGGCAGGGTCTGATCCCCGCGGGTTGGCACGGCCGTTGCATCACTCTTTCGCGTAACGTCAACCGCGAAAGTCATGCCTTGCCGAATCAAGCCGCCGCTCTCGAACTTGCCGCTGTCACCAAGGCCTATGGCGAGACGGTCGCCGTCGATGCCGTGTCGCTGAAGATCCCCGCCGGCACCTATTGCTGCCTGCTCGGGCCGTCGGGCTGCGGCAAGTCCTCGACGCTGCGGATGATCGCCGGCCACGAATTCATCTCCGCCGGCGACGTGATGATCGGTGACACGGTGGTCAACGACCTGCCGCCGGCCAAGCGCGGCACGGCGATGATGTTCCAGAACTACGCGCTGTTTCCGCATCTGTCGGTGCGCGACAACGTCGCCTTCTCCCTGAAGATGGCGGGGATCGGCAAGGCCGAGCGGCTGCGCCGCGCCGACGAGTTGCTCGACCTCGTCGACATGGCGAAATATGGCGAACGCCTGCCGAGCCAGCTTTCCGGCGGCCAGCAGCAGCGCGTCGCGCTTGCCAGGGCCCTCGTCACCAATCCGACGGTGTTGCTCCTCGACGAGCCGCTGTCGGCGCTCGATCCGTTTCTCAGGATCCGCATGCGCGCCGAGCTGAAGCGCTACCAGCGCGAATTCGGCATTTCCTTCATCCACGTCACCCACAGCCAGGAGGAGGCGATGGCGCTCGCCGACATGGTGGTGGTGATGAACGACGGGCGGATCGAGCAGGTCGGTTCGCCACGCGAGGTCTTCAACGCGCCGAGAACGACCTTCGTCGCCAGATTCATGGGCGGCCACAACATCGTGCCGGAAGGCGGCCGGAACTATGCCGTCAGAGCGGACCGGCTGAAGCTCGTCGCGGCGACGCCTCCACAGGCCGCCAACACAGCGACGGTCACCGATGTCGAGTATCAGGGCATGACCGTCCATGTCGCGATGACCCGCAAGGACGGCACCGAGCTTCTGGCGACGCTGGCGGAAGCAGAATTCGACCGCTCGCCGGTGAAGGTCGGCGACGTCGTCGCGGTCGCCTGGCAGCCGGCCGACCGGCACGAACTGGCGGCCTGACCGCCCAACCCTTCACAAGTCCACATCGTTCAACACGGAGGAGCCCGAACCATGACCATCCTGAAGGAAACCCGCGGCGGCATCACCCGCCGGTCGATCCTGAAAGCCTCGGCCGCGCTCGCCGGCGCCGGCGTCGTCACCAAGGTCACCGGCTTTCCGGCGATCGCCCAGGAGCCCGTGACGCTTCGCTATCTGTCGACGGCGGTGAACCAGTCGCCGGCCATCGCCGCCAAGGCCGGCGAGGATCTCGGCATCAAGATCGAATACATCGCCGTGACGACGGACGACGTCGCCAAGCGCGTCATCACCCAGCCGAACTCCTTCGACCTCGTTGACACCGAGTATTTCGCCCTGCCGAAGCTCCTGCCCTCCGGCAACATCATGGGCCTCGACGCCTCGAAGATCACGCTGTCGGACAAGATCGCCTCGGTGATCCGCAACGGCACCGTCAACGGCAAGAAGGTCGGCCTGGACGGCACCGCGCCGACGGAAGTGCTCTATCTGCCCGACGAAGAGGCGACGGAGTTCGCCGGCGAGGAAACCGGCTTCCTCACTCTCATCCCGACCACCTACAACGCCGACACGCTGGGCATCCGGCCGGACCTCATCGACGGCGAGGTGTCGAGCTGGGCCTCGCTGCTCGATCCGAAGTTCAAGGGCAAGGCGGCGACGCTCAACATCCCCTCGATCGGCATCATGGACGCGGCGATGGCCATCGAAGCCCGCGGCGACATGACCTATGGCGACAAGGGCAACATGACCCGCGAGGAGATCGACAAGACCATCGCGGTTCTCATCGAGGCCAAGCGCAACGGCCAGTTCCGCGCCTTCTGGACGGACTTCAACGAGAGCGTCAACCTGATGGCCTCCGGCGAAGTCGTCATCCAGTCGATGTGGTCGCCGGCGGTGACGGCGGTGCGCACCCAGGGCATCGAGTGCAAGTATCAGCCGCTGAAGGAAGGCTACCGCGCCTGGGCGTCCGGTTTCGGCCTCCCGGTGGCGATCGGCGAGCGCGAGAAGGACGCGGCCTACGAGTTCATCAACTGGTTCCTCTCCGGCTGGGCGGGCGCCCATCTCGCCAAGCAGGGCTACTACACCGCCGTCTTGGAGACGACCAAGGAAGCCATGGAGCCCTATGAATGGGCGTACTGGTTCGAGGGCAAGGCGGCCGAGAAGGACATCATGTCGCCGGACGGCAAGCTGCTGGAGAAGGCCGGCGCCACCCGCGACGGCGGCTCCTACGACGAGCGCATGGGCGCCGTCGCCTGCTGGAACGCCGTCATGGACGAGAACATCTACATGATCCGCAAGTGGAACGAGTTCATTGCCGCCTGAGGTCATGACACAGAGGCTGGATGCCGCGACGCAGGTCGGGGCGTCCAACGCCAACAAAGGCGTTTCGAGCGGCGCGAGAAAGCGCCGCACGAGCTGGACGCCGGCCTGGGTACCCTATGCCCAGGCCGCGCCGCTGGCGCTCGTCTTCTTCCTGTTCTTCGTCCTGCCGCTGGTCGCGACCTTCGTGGTCTCGTTCTGGAACTACACCGAATATTCGATCGAGCCGGCCTTCGTCCTGTCGAACTATCAGGACGTCTTCTATGGCTGCTTCTCGGGCTCGTCGGGCCTCTGCACCACCTTCGCGACCTATCTGTCGACGCTGAAATTCGTCGCCATCGTCTGGGCGGTGACGCTCTTCATCGGCTTCACCGTCGCCTATTTCCTGGCCTTCCACATCCGTACCCTGCCGATGCAGATCGCGCTCTTCATGGTCTGCACCATCCCGTTCTGGACCTCGAACGTCATTCGGATGATCTCGTGGATCCCGCTGCTCGGCCGCAACGGCCTCGTCAACGAGACGCTCGCCTCGATCGGTCTCGTCGACGCGCCGATCGAATGGCTGCTCTATTCCGATTTCGCCGTCGCGCTGGCGCTCGTCCACCTCTACACGCTGTTCATGGTGGTGCCGATCTTCAACTCGATGATGCGCATCGACCGGGCGCTGATCGAGGCGGCCTACGACGCGGGGGCATCAGGCTGGCAGACGCTGACCAACGTCATCATCCCGCTGGTCAAGCCGGGCATCCTGATCGGTTCGATCTTCGTCGTCACCATCGTCACCGGCGACTATCTGACCATCGGCATCATGGGCGGCCAGCAGATCGCCTCGGTCGGCAAGACCATCCAGACCCAGATCAACTTCCTGCAGTTCCCGATCGCCGCCGCCAACGCCATCGTGCTGCTTGCCGTGGTGCTTCTGACGATCTGGGGCATGCTGCGGCTCGTCGACATCCGTAAGGAGCTCTAGTCAGATGGCAGCGGGATCCGCTTACCGCGAAGAGAGACGGCCGCGCTCCTTCTATGCGCTGGCGGTGTTCTTCGCGCTGTTCGTCGTCTTTCTCTACGGGCCGGTGGTGACGATCCTCACCTTGTCCTTCCAGGGACCCTCGGGCGGCCTGACCTTTCCGATGAACGGCTTTTCCTTCTACTGGTTCGAGCGCCTATGGAGCGGGCGGGGCACGGTCGACATCGGCACCGCCTTCCGGCGCTCGCTGATGCTGGGGCTGACGGTGATGGTGCTGACCGTCGTCGTCTCGGTGCTGGCGGGGCTCGCCTTCCGCAAGAAGTTCTTCGGCGCGACGCCGCTGTTCTACGTCGCCATCGCCAGCCTGATCGTTCCGTCGATCGTCGTATCGCTCGGCATCGCGCTGGAATTCCGCATCGTCGACGACGTCTTCCGGCCGTTCCTCTCCTCCATCGGCCTCGTCTCCCGGCGCGGCAATTCGCTGGGGCTGTTCACGTCGGGCCTCGGGGCGCATCTGTCCTGGACGCTGCCCTTCGGCCTCCTGATCATGTTCGCGGTGTTCAACCGGCTCGACAAGAGCTACGAAGAGGCGGCGCGCGATCTCGGCGCTTCGAACTTCCAGAGTTTCAGATATGTGATCCTGCCGATGATCGCGCCCTTCCTGATCGGCATTTCGCTGTTCGGCTTCACCCTGTCCTGGGACGAGATCGCCCGGTCCAGCCAGGCCATGGGCTCGACCAATACCCTGCCGCTCGAACTCGCCGCGCTGACGACGACGGTGACCACCCCGGAGATCTATGCCTTGGGGACTTCGGTCACCGCGGTGTCCTTCACAGTGATCTTCGGCACGCTCGCCGCCTTCGTCCTCCTGCAGAGACGCAGGCGGATGCGTGCTTTGGCGGGATGAACGGTCGGCCTGGCGTCGGCGAAATCGGATCGCCCGCGTGACAAATTCGCCGCCCCGAGATCGTGCGGATGCCGTAAGACTTTCCTCGTCGCGACTTTGCCGGCGGGCTCGATACCCTTGGCGGCGAATGTCGGAATGGGACCATCAGCCGTCTGAGGAGGCCCCTTGCGGATCTCGATCGTCAATCCGAACTCCACCCGCTCGATGACCGATACGATCGCCCTCGCGGCGCGCCAGGCGGCGGCGCGGGGCACTGAAATCCTTGCCTATCAGAACGACGCCGGCCCGATCTCGATCGAGGGCCATGTCGACGGCGCGCTCGCCGTGCCGGGCCTCCTGCACGCCCTCGCCATCGCCGAGCGGGACGGGGCCGATGCCCACATCATCGCCTGTTTCGACGACACCGGCCTCGAAGCGGCGCGCTCGGTGCTGGAGTGCCCGGTGATCGGCATCGGCGAGGCGGCTGCGCGGATGGCGACATTGGTGGCACGGCGTTTCTCGGTGGTCACGACCCTGTCCGTTTCCGTGCCGATCCTCGAAGACAACCTCGTTCGGGCCGGCCTCGCCTCGCTCTGCGCCAGCGTGCGCGCATCGGAACTGCCGGTACTCGCCCTCGAAGCCGACCCGGAGGCGGCGATGGCGAAGATTTCCGAGGAGATCGCCCTCGCCATCACGAAGGACGGCGCCGAGGCGATCGTGCTCGGCTGCGCCGGGATGGCCGAATTCGCCGCAGCGCTGTCGCGGGAGCACGGCGTGCCGGTGGTCGAGGGTGTTTCGGCGGCGGTCAAGCTGATGGAGGGGGCGGCGGCCCTCGGCCTGAAGACCGCCAAGCGCGGCGGCTATGGCGCGCCGCGCACCAAGCACCAGGGATTTGCCTATCCCGAGGGCATGGTCGCGCAGGCGAGGGAGCCCGCGTGAGAACGGGCGAAGCGGGCGGCCTCGACATTCGCGTGATGAGCGAGGCAGAGGTCGCGCTTGCTGTGGAATGGGCCGCGGGGGAGGGATGGAATCCCGGCCTGTGCGATGCGGAAGCCTTTCGTGCCGCCGATCCCGACGGGTTTCTGATGGCCTTTCTCGACGGCGAGCCGGCCGCCTCGATCTCCGTGGTCGCCTTTGGCGACACTCACGGCTTCCTCGGCTTTTACATCGTTCGGCCGGAGCTGCGCGGCCGCGGCATCGGACGGGCACTCTGGCAGGCCGGCATGGCGCGGCTCGCCGGGCGCTCGGTGGGGCTCGACGGCGTCGTCGACCAGCAGGCGAACTACGCCAAATCCGGCTTCGTCTTCCAGCACCGCAACGTTCGATACGAGGGCCCCGTGCCGAGGGTCATCGCGGCGCCCGACGATACGCGGCCGGTGACGCAGGGCGATTTCGAGCGCATCGTCGGCTACGACGCCGCCCGTTTCGGCACCCCGCGGCCGGTGTTTCTTACCGCTTGGCTTTCCACGCCCGGACACGTCGCCAGGCTCGTCGAGCGGCCGGATGGCGCACCGGCCGGCTACGGCGTCATCCGTCCGTGCCGTGTCGGCTTCAAGATCGGACCGCTCTTCGCCGCGTCGCCCGAGATCGCCGCTAGCCTCTTCGACGCGCTGGTTCGCACGGCCCCGTCCGGCGAGACGGTCGTCCTCGACGTTCCCGAGTCCAATGCCGCCGCCGTCGGCCTGGCAAGGTCCCGCGGGCTTCTGCCGGTTTTCGAGACGGCCCGAATGGTGACGGGTATGCCGCCGTCCTTGCCGCTCGACGAGATCTTCGGCATTACCAGCTTCGAGCTCGGCTGAGCTTCCGGCGGGGGGGGGGCGAAGAAGATGGCGACGTTCGACTTCATCCTCAGGCAGGCCCGGATCGACGGGCACGGCGAACCAGCCGACATCGGCGTTTTCAACGGTCGGATCGTGGCAATCGAGGCAGCCTTGCCGCAGGGCGGGCCGGAGCGTCCGGCGGATGGGCGTTTCGTCTGCACGGGTCTGGTCGACGCCCACATCCATCTCGACAAGGCCGGCATTCTCGGCCGTTGCCCGATCTGCGAGGGGACGCTGCAGGAAGCCGTCTTGCTGACCGCTGGGGCCAAGGCCGACTTCACACAGGAGGACGTCTATGCCCGCGCCGAGACGGTGCTTCACGCGGCGATCGTCAACGGGACGATGGCGATGCGCAGCTTCGTCGAGACCGATCCGCGCGTCGGCCTGTCGTCTTTTGAAGCGCTCACCCAGCTGAAGCGCGACTATGCGGCGATGATCGACCTCGACCTCTGCGCCTTCGCGCAGGAGGGGCTCACCCAGGAAATGGCGACCTACGATCTCCTGATCGCCGCGCTCGAACAGGGCGCCACCAGCGTCGGCGGCTGCCCCTACACCGATCCGGATCCGGTCCGGCACATCGATCTCATCCTCGACCTCGCCGAGCGCTTCGCCGTGCCGGCGGACTTCCACATCGACTTCGACCTCGACCCGGAGGGCTCTGATCTTCCCGGCCTGATCGCTGCGACCCGTCGGCGAGGCCTTGAGGGCCGCGTCTCGATCGGCCATGCCAGCAAGCTTTCGGCAATGGCCCCGGAGCGGTTCCGCCAGTTCGCGGAGCAACTTGCCGAAGCGGATATCGGCGTCGTCGTGCTGCCGGCGACGGATCTCTATCTCATGGGCCGGGGCGCCGACCGCCTTGCGCCGAGAGGCATGGCGCGGGCCGACTTTCTCGCCGCCGCCGGCGTCCGGACGGCGGTCGCCACCAACAACGTCCTCAATCCCTTCACCCCCTTCGGCGACGCCTCGCTGGTCCGCATGGCCAATCTCTTCGCCAATGTCGCGCAGATCGGCGCCAACGAGGAGATCGCCCGTAGCTTTTCCATGGTCGGCGAGAGCGCCGCTTCGGTCATCGGGCTGTCGCGGCCGTCGGCACCGGCGGTCGGCGCGCCGGCCGATCTCCTCGTTCTCGATGCGGTGGACGCCGTCGATGCGGTGCGCCGCATCGCCCAGCCGATCGCCGGCTGGAAGGCCGGGCGGCAGACCTTCGAGCACGCACTCCCGAGGCTATTTCGCGGCGAGGCCGACGGTGGGCGGTGACCGGCCCTTGCGGCAGTCCGACGCCTGGCGCGTCCATCGCCTTCCATCCCCATCCTCCCTCCAGTGAGAGACTGTCCTGCGATGCTCATCGACGACGATCCGGTCCATGCCTTCATGCCCTATCCGCCGGTCGCGGTGCCTTCCGCCGCAGAAGGGCCACTGACGGGCCTGCGTCTGGCGGTCAAAGATCTCTTCGCGGTCGAGGGCTACCGGACGAGCTGGGGATGTCCGCTGAAGCTCGCCATGAGCGCGGTCGAGACCGAGACCGCGCCCGCGGTACAAGCCCTTCTGGACGCCGGCGCGCGCTTCGTCGGCAAGACCCATACCGACGAACTCGCCTGGGCGCTCTACGGGCTGAACGCCCATTTCGGCGCGCCGATCAATCCGGCGGCGCCGGACCGCATTCCCGGCGGATCCTCCTCGGGCTCGGCCGCGGCCGTCGCCGCGGGGCTTGCCGATATCGGCATCGGCACGGACACCGGCGGCTCGGTGCGGGCGCCGGCGAGCTTCTGCGGATTGTGGGGCATCCGGCCGACCCACGGGCGGGTGTCGCTCGCGGGCTGTATGGAACTCGCCGCGAGCTTCGACACCGCCGGGCTGTTTGCGAGGGACGCCGACACGTTGGAGCGCGCGGCGGCGGTCCTGCTCGGGCCGGATGCCGCCGACGCGCCGGCGCGGCCGCGCTGGCTGATGCCCGTCGACATGGTCGGCCGCCTCGGTCCCGAACAGCGGGCGATCTACGATTCAGTCTTCGGGGCGATCGGGGCGGAGCCGGTCTCGCTCTATCCGGACGGCGGGGCGGAGGCGCTTTATGAAGCCTTCCGGGTCCTGCAGGGCTGCGATGCCAGGCGCTCCGTCCTGCCCTTCATCGACGCGACGAGGATGCCGCTTGCCGCCGGGCTCGATGAACGCGTCGCCTTCGCGCGCCAGCTGAACGAGGAGGACGAGGCGGCCGCCAATGCCGTGCGCGGGCCCTTCGCCGCCGCCATGGACGCGCTCCTCGGCGCGGACGGCGTGTTGCTGGCGCCGGTGGTGCACGACGCGCCGTTCCGGCGCGACGCCGAGCGCGCCGTGTTCGACGCCTTCCGCCACGAGGCGATGAAGCTCCTCGCCGTCGCGGGCATGGCCCGCCTGCCACAGGTCGTCTTCCCGGCGGGCACCCTTGACGGGGCGCCGTTCGGACTGTCGCTCGTCGGCCCGCGTGGCTCCGACCGTTGGCTTCTGGGTGTGGCCGGCCGCTTCTTCAGGCCGTAGGGCGCCGGGGGCCTGTGTCGGAGCGGCGTTCTTCGCTAGGATCGCGCCGGCAACGGCGGTCGAGGGACGATGGCGAGCAGGCGAGGCATCAGAGAGCGGTTTCGGCGCGTCCGTCTGGTCGCCGCGCTGGTGGTGGCGAGCCTGTCCCTCACGGCGATCTGGCTGGTCGCCAGCATCCAGGCCGATGCCGCCCGGATCGCGGTCGGGCGCGAAGCCGTCGAGACGCTCGCCGTGCAGCGCGAGACGCTGACCGGCGTTCTCGACAAGTACCGGCTGCTGCCGCCGCTGCTCGCCCGCCAGCAGGACGTCGCCGGGCTGTTTCGCCAGGAGCCGGATACGGGCGAGCATGAGCGTGCGCGGTTGAAGGCGCGGGAGGTGGCGAGCCTTTCCGGCGCCAAGGACGTCGCCTTCCTCTATCCCGATGGCGACGTGCTCGCCTCCGCCCACGGCTTCTTCCTCGACCGCTCGCCCGACCGCGAGGCGTTGATCGAAGCCGTTCGCCAGGGCCGGCTTGGCCGCGCCGCCATCGCGATCGACAGCGACGAGCGCGCTTATGCATTCGCTTCGGGCGTTCGAACCGGCCTGACGCTGATCGGCATCGTCGTCGTCTATGTCGGCTTCGACGAGATCGAGGCGACGTGGTCGCTGTCGACCAACCCGATCTTCGTGACCGATCCCGCCGGGACGATCTTCCTGACCAATCAGCCGCGATGGCGGCTGAAGCCGCTGCATGAGATCGCCGACGACGGGCTGCCCGAACGGCGCTTCAGGGTCGGGAGCATGGCGATTCCCTATCTCGATCTCGTTCGCGACCTGCCGTTGCTCGATTGGCGGCTGCACGTCCTCGCCGACGCCCGGCCGGTAATGGAAGCGCGGCTGACAGGCGGTCTGATTGCGGCGCTGGCGGCGCTTCTCGGGGCGGCGCTCGTCGCCCTCGTCGTCTGGCGGCGCGAGCGCGCCGTGCTCGGCCGGCGGGCCGAGCGGGTTGCGGCGCTGCGGCTCGAACGGCTGGTGCGCGATCGCACCCGCGCCCTCAACGCCACCAACCGCTCGCTGTCCTCGGAGATCGCCGAGCGGCGCCAGGCCGAGGACCGGCTGCGCAAGGCCCAGGCCGATCTCGTCCAGGCCGCCAAGCTGGCCGCCCTCGGCCAGATGTCGGCGGCGCTCAGCCACGAGTTCAACCAGCCGCTGGCGGCGATCGCCACCTATGCCGAGAATGCCGGCGAGTTTCTCGCCCGTGGCCGGGGCGATCTCGCGGGCGACAATCTGAAGCGCATCGGCCAGATGGTGGAGCGGATGGCCGAACTGTCGCGCACGCTCCTGTCCTTCGCGCGCAAGCCGGGGACGAGCACCATGCCCGTGCCGCTCGCGGCGGTGCTCGACGAGGCGATGATCCTGGTCGGTCCGCGCGCCCGCAAGGAAGGCGTCGCGCTCGTCGTCGACGAACGGCTGCGGGCGGTCGACGTCGTCGGCGGCCGCACGCGGCTGTCGCAGATCTTCGTGAACCTGGCGAACAACGCCATCGACGCGCTGGCCGGGCGCCCGGGCGCCGAGATCCGCGTCGATCTCGAAGATGCCGGTGAGACCGTCGTCGTGCTCGTTTCCGACAACGGTCCCGGCATTCCCGAGGAGATCGGCGGCGCCGTGTTCGAGCCGTTCTTCACCACCAAGGAGACGGGATCGGGTATCGGCATCGGCCTCTCGATCGCCTACAGCATCGCCAAGGACTTTGGCGGCAGCATCGCGCTGCGCGACGGTCCGCAGGGCGGCTGCATTTTCGCCGTCTCACTGCGGGCGGCCGCGGCCGAGCGCCAAGCGGCGGAGTGAGGGTTTCGTGGCGAAGGATTTCGAGCGGGCGGTCGTTCACCTTATCGAGGACGACGAGGATCTGCGCCACGCGCTGCAGCAGGGGCTGGAGCTCGGCGGCTTCGCCGTCTCGCCCCATCGCACCACCGAGGAGGTGCTGACGCGGATCGGCACCGAATCCTACGCCGTGATCGTCAGCGACATCCGCATGCCCGGCATGGACGGCCTGTCGTTTCTGAAGGCGGCGCTGGCGATCGACCCGACAATGCCGGTCATCCTGATCACCGGCCATGGCGACGTGCAGATGGCCGTCGATGCTATGCGCGCCGGGGCATACGACTTCATCGAGAAGCCGTTCTCGGTGTCGCGGCTGATGGCCGTCGCCGAGCGGGCCCTGGAAAAGCGCCGGCTGGTCCTCGAGAACCGCATCCTGCGCTCGACCCTCGACGGCGGCGACGAGCTCGCCGGGCGCCTCGTCGGCCGCACGCCCGGCATCCAGCGGCTGCGCCAGCAGATCCATGCCCTCGCCGACACCGACGTCGACGTTCTCGTCCTCGGCGAAACCGGCACCGGCAAGGAGGTGGTGGCGCGGGCGCTGCACGATTGCGGTGGCCGGGCGAAGGGCAATTTCGTCGCCATCAACTGCGCGGCCCTGCCGGCCGATATCATCGAATCCGAGCTGTTCGGCCACGAGCCCGGCGCCTTCACGGGCGCGGCGAAGCAACGGATCGGCAAGCTCGAACATGCCAATCGCGGCACGATCTTCCTCGACGAGATCGAATCCATGCCGTTCGACCTGCAGGCCAAGCTGCTGCGCGCCATCGAGACGCGCTCGGTGGAACGCCTCGGCTCCAACCGGCCGATTCCGCTCGACGTCCGCTTCGTCGCGGCGACCAAGACCGATCTCGCCGAGGCAGGCCTCGGCGGGCGCTTCCGGCTCGACCTCTATTACCGCCTCAACGTCGTCACCCTGACCATCCCGCCCCTGCGGGAGCGCCGCGAGGACGTGCCGCTCCTGTTCTTCCACCTCGCCCGCGAAGCGCGAGCGCGCTTTCGCCGCGAGATCCCGGCGGTGAGCCACGCGCTGGAAATGCAGCTGATGCGACAAGACTGGCCGGGCAACGTCCGCGAACTCAGGAACTATGCCGACCGCTTCGTCCTCGGCATGTGGCCGGGCTTCGAGGCGGAGGAAGGGCAGGGGGCGGTCGCCGGTGTCGCAGCGGGCGGCAATGGCGCCTCCGGCTCCCTGGCCGATCGCCTTGCGTCCTACGAGCGCTCGGTCATCGAGGCCGAGCTCGCCCGCAATGGCGGCGCGCTGAAGCCGACCTACGAGGCGCTGCAGATCTCCCGAAAGGGCCTCTACGACAAGATCAGGAGGCTCGGGATCGAGGGCGGGGTCGGATTGGAGGAGTGATGCGGGAGGCGAGGGGCGGCGCGTGAGGGAGAATAGGCTGAAAGTGTTTCAAAGCGATCGACCGGGGTGGGTGGAAAGCGGTCGGGCAACTTGAGGGTCAGGGACGATCAAAGCAGACATTGCTGTCCCATTCGGTAGTCCAACTATCTTCGCTACCTGCCACCCGCCATCCGCAAAAATAAGCTACGAGTACGTGAGATAACCGAGAACTGCACGCTCCACACGTGCAGCCAGATCAATCTGGATGGTCTCACCTCGCTCGCCCGCTGCATCGATCATGCCCTTGATGATCGCCATCACGTCTTGCGTCACAACGAGAGGCGGCTCCTGCGATGTGAGGTCTGGTCGACTGAACAGCGATAAGCCGATCTGGCGAAACTCTTCGGCAACCCTTGCTGTTTCGATATCTCTCGGCAGGACCGCTTCTTCGAAGTCCAACAACCGGGCGAGGGCCGGCCGTCGCAACTGATGCGCCACGCAGGCCCGGATCAGCCTTGTCAGAGCGGCCCGGCCGGTCGGCTCGTCCAGTGCGGTCTTGGCCTCGGCGATCAACAGGTTCGTTTCACGAACGATGAGCGCGCTGAGCAGCGCCTCTTTGCTCGGAAAGTATTGGTAAAGCGAACCGATGCTGACGCCTGCACGCTCGGCCACCGCGTTGGTCGAGAATCCAGCGCGTCCATTCTCCTCCAGAATGCGAGCAGCCGCCTCGACAAGCGCAGCGACGGTAGCTTGTGCCCGCTCTTGAATGGGCTGTTTGCGGGGACGAGGGCGATGATCGGTCATAAACAAGTCCACGATCGGAATGCGAGTATAAAAACTGAGCGAATGCTCATATCATTCATCCAGTCAATCAATCAAGGTGACATGAGATGAATGAAGAGAATATCGGCAAGACGGTGATGACGGTATTTATGCTCGTCAAGACAACGCGGCTCTGGCTGGACAAGCCTGTCGACGAACGCTTCGCGTGGGGCGAAGCGGTTCTGGAGCCGATACTGAAAAAGCATGCCAGCGGCGTCTCTCTTCGCTTCTTCGACGTCGAGTTCTACAGCGCTCGGGTAACGGATATCTTCGTATGGAACGTTGTAAATCGGAAATCATACGAATTGCTCGTCGAGGAACTGAGAGAAACGGACTTCTGGGACAAGTATTTCGGGATTATCGAAATATTGGTCGGCGTCGAGGACGCATACGCCGACAACTATGACCGCAAAACGCTCGCATCAGCTTGAATGACAGAGGAAGTAATGAGTGGCAAAAACCCGATGAAGGCGGCAATCATTAAAGAGTACGGCGACAACGGCGTTGTGCGTATCGACGACGTGGAGCGGCCCAGACCGCAGACGGATGAAGTCCTGATCAGGGTCCATGCTGCAGGCGTCAACCCGGTTGACTGGAAGATCCGCGATGGCGCGGGGCAGCGCCTGGGCCTCACCTTACCGATCTGCCTCGGAGGCGAGATTGCCGGTACGGTGGCAGAAATTGGTGAGGGTGTCAGCGCGCTCAGTGTTGGCGATGCGGTGTTCGGCATGGTCAAGTCCGGTGGCTTCGCTGAGTACGTTGTGGCCAAGGTGAGCGGTGTCGTCGCCAAGCCTGCGAGCCTCGACTTCGTCGAAGCTGCGGCGGTACCGTTGGGCGGGCTGACTGCCTGGCAGGCGATGTTCGACATGGCTGGTCTTGCGAGTGGCCAGCAGTTGTTGGTCACGAACAGCTCGGGAGGTGTCGGCTCGCTGGCGGTGCAGTTGGCCAAAGCCAAAGGGGCTCATGTCACCGGTATGGCCTCCTCCGGCAACGAGGACTTCGTGCGCAGCCTCGGTGTCGATGCCTTCATCGATTACACCAGGCAGCCTTTCGAGCAGGTTGCACGTGATATGGACGTGGTCTTCGACACGGTGGGCGGGGACACGTTCCAACGTGCCTTTCAGACCCTGAGAAAGGGCGGCTTTCTCACTACGGCAACAGCCTTCCCTCAGAACGAGGCAGCGCAATACGGCGTGGGCGTCGGGCGGGTGTTCTGCACACCCAACACCGAACAGCTCAAGGCCATTTGTGAACTGGTAAATGCGGGGAAGGTGCGGCCGTTCGTCAGCACCGTGTTGCCTCTCTCACAGGTTCGGGAAGCGCTCGCGCTTTCTGCGAGCGGCCGGACACGGGGAAAGATTGTTCTGCGGATTGCGGAATAGAGGAGTGGGAAGGCGAAAGCCTCCCCCCGAGTGCTCGAAGTCCTTTTGGCTCAATCCATTCCACCCAACGCTGCCGAAGACGACCCGAACCAGCGTCGACTGTCGGTTGTCGTTAGAGGCGACCATTGATGGCCTCAAAGGGTCGAATGCCGCCGATCGATTGAGCTGGAATGAATTCAGCAATTCCGTTTCAGTTTGCGTCGACAGGGGAATGCCGCCGGTCGCCTTCAAAACCGCTTCGGCCGTTGCCTCGCGCCATGCACGAGCGTCAGGATTTCGACCTCGACCCGCACCGGCAGACCATCATATCGCCCGGTAGGGATCTCCGGTTCTCGGCTTCCGCGACACGGCCGGGGCGGCTGGCCGTTGGGTTGGCCGCAAGCAAGGGCCGTCGCGGGGCGAGCGATCTGCGATCTCCATGACGCGACGTCCTCGGCCCGGGAGGGGCGATGGCCGGACGCCCTTCGGTCTTCGTCATGGTCACTGATGATGTCACCTTCGCCACCCATTTGCGCCGGGCGGATGGGTAGCTGGCGATACGCCGTGGTCGCTTCGGCCCGTCCGTGGTGGCACCGAAAAGCCTCGTCGCGCTTTGTGGCCAGCGGTTTGCTGCATTTGCGCCACTTTTTGTCCCCTCTGGCACGTCCCTTGCTGATCATTCGTCGTCGCGACGGCGGGAGGCGCTGCGGCGGAACGACGGGCTCGTCATCGAGCGGTCGGTCGGACGGGCCCCGAAGAACGGCGGCCGTTCATTTCCGCATATCTTCTTCCGAAGCGTCGCGGTCCGCCACTCGGCGGGTCGCAGAGCTGTGCAATTCAAGCGGGCCGAAGCGGCCCGTCGCGGAGGAGAACATTCATGAACAAGCTTTTGCTCGGCAGCGTCTCGCTGATCGCCTTCGGTTTCGCCTCGGGCGTCGCCCAGGCCGATCCGAAGGGCTGCGACGACGGCGAGATGGTCATCAAGTTCAGCCATGTCGTCGCCGCGACCGGTCATCCGAAGGGCGATGCCGCGACGATGCTCGCAAACCGCGTCAACGAGGAGATGGAAGGCAAGGCCTGCATGCAGGTCTTCGCGAATTCGACGCTGTTCGACGACGACAAGGTGATGGAGGCGCTGCTGCTCGGCGACGTCCAGCTCGCCGCGCCGTCGCTGTCGAAATTCGAGGCTTATACGCTGAAGTACCGGCTGTTCGATCTGCCCTTCCTGTTCGAGAGCCTCGACGCGGTCACCAGCTTCACCCAGTCCGACGCCGGCAAGGGCATGCTGACCCTGATGGAGGACGTCGGCTATACCGGCCTTGGCTACTGGTCTTCCGGCCTGAAGCAGTTCTCCGCCGACAAGCCGCTGCTGGTGCCCGAGGATGCCAACGGCCTGAAGTTCCGCATCCAGACCTCCGACGTCGCCGAGGCGATGATCGAGGCGATGGGCGGCTCGGCCCAGAAGCTGGCCTTCAAGGAGGTCTACGGCGCCTTGCAGACCGGCGTCGTCGACGGCCAGGAGAACACCTGGTCGAACATCTACACCCAGAAGTTCTTCGAGGTGCAGGACGGCGTCACCGAGACCAACCACCAGCTGCTCGCCTATCTCCTCGTCACCTCGACCGAGTGGCTGAACGGCCTCGACCCGGAGATGCGTGACCAGTTCGTGAAGATCGCGGACGAGGTGACGCAACAGGCCAATGCCAGCGTCGCCGAGATCGAGCAGAAGAACCGCCAGAACATCGTCGATGCCGGCGGCACCGTGCGCGAGCTCTCGCCCGAGCAGCGCAAGCAGTGGGTCGACACGATGAAGCCGGTCTGGGCGAAGTTCACCGACGACATCGGCCAGGACCTCATCGACGCCGCGGTGGCTTCCAACTCCGGCGACTGATCGCGTCTTTGCTGATCTTGCAGCCGACCCTCGCTTAGCGCGAGGGCCGGCATGCGGGCCGACATCCCGCCGCCCTGCGCGTGAATTTTCCGCGCCGCATTCCCCCATCGCCCGAAGGCGCATTCGTTCCGCCGCTCGAAAGGTCCCGCCCCGTGCTTAGCCTGTGGCCGTATTTCGCGATCCTCGGCCTGATCGCGCTGCTCTTCGTGATCGAGCGCCGCTGGCCGGACGCCGTCACCCGCTTCGAGGAAAACGTCCTCGCCATCCTGCTGGCGACGATCACTCTCGTGTCGTTCTTCCAGGTGATCGCCCGCTACGGTTTTTCGACCGGCTGGGGCGGGGCGCTGGAATTCAACCGCATCCTGTTCGCCTGGCTGATCCTGTTCGGCATGGGCTACGGCCTGAAGACGGGGCTGCATCTCGGCGTCGACGCGGCGATCCGCACCTTTCCCAAGCCGCTGTTCAGGGTCACGGCGATCTTCGGCGCCTTCGCGACCCTCCTCTACGCCGCGATCCTCCTGTCCGCCGACTGGCTGCAACTGTTCGGTGCCCACACCTCCGGCGGCGCGGTCTTCTACTGGGAGCGCTTCTTCAAGATCGGCATCGGCCTCGACGACCTGCGCTACCCCGAATGGTTCCAGGAGACCTTTGGGGTGCAGGAGCGGGTGCAGCGCTGGATTGCCTATCTGATGCTGCCCATCGGCCTCGCGCTTCTCGGCTTCCGCGCCATCGAGGCGATGGTGGCGATCGCGACGGGCCGGCGCGAACTCGTCATCGCCGGACACGAGGCGGAAGACCTCGTGGCGGAAAACAAAGACGTCCTGAAGGACTGACGCCACGATGGAAGCCCTGATTCTCCTCCTCCTCGTCCTCGGACTGCTGTTCCTGGGCGTTCCCGTGGCGATCTCGCTCGGCCTGTCGGCCGTGATCATGATCGCCTTCTTCTCCACCGATTCCATGTCGTCGGTGGCGATCCAGCTGTTCACAGCTGCCCAGAACTACACGCTGCTCGCGATCCCGTTCTTCGTCCTCGCCTCGGCCTTCATGTCGACGGGCGGCGTCGCCAAGCGGCTGATTGATTTCGCCATCGCCACCGTCGGCCATTTTCGCGGCGGCCTCGCCATGGCGTCGGTGCTGGCCTGCATGCTGTTCGCGGCGCTGTCCGGTTCCTCGCCGGCGACCGTCGTCGCCATCGGCACCATCGCCATCGCCGGCATGCGCAAGGTGGGATACACCAAGGAGTTCTCGGCCGGCATCATCGCCAATGCGGGTACGCTCGGCATCCTCATCCCGCCGTCGATCGTCATGGTCGTCTATTCGGCAGCGACGAACGTCTCGGTCGGCCGGATGTTCCTCGCCGGCGTCATTCCCGGCCTTCTCGCCGGGCTGATGCTGATGGGGGCGATCTACATCGTCGCGCGCTGGAAGAACCTGCCGTCGGAGCCGTGGCACGGCTTCCTGCCGCTGCTCAGAAGCGGCAAGGCCGCCGGCTTCGGCCTGTTCCTGATCGTCATCATCCTCGGCGGCATCTATGGCGGCGTCTTCACGCCGACGGAGGCGGCGGCCGCGGCTGCGGTCTATGCCTTCCTCGTTGCCGTCTTCGTCTATCGCGACATGGGCCCGCTGAAGGGCCGGCCGTGGGTGGCCGAGAGCGACGCGCCGCGCGCCCGCACCGGCTTTTCCGCGCTCGCCTACGGCATCTCCTTCTTCGTCGTCGCGCTGATCCTCGTCTATTTCGTCACCGCCGGCCCCGGCGGGGACTCCACCCTGTCCTTCGGCGAGCGCAGCGTCCTGTGCGGCGTGCCGGCGATCCTCCTTGCCATTGCCTACGGGCTGTGGCGGGGCGAGGGCGGGTTTGCCGCGCTGCCGGCGATCTTCGCCGCCGGCCTGCCGATCTTCGGGCGGAACTTCGGGGCGATCGCCTTGAGCTTCTTCCCCGCCTGCTTCCACGGCGAGACGCGAAAGGTGCTCGTCGACGCGGCGCGGACGACGGTGATGCTGATGTTCATCATCGTCAACGCGCTGCTCTTCGCCCATGTGCTGACGTCCGAGCGCATTCCCGACGCGATCACCGCGTTGATGCTCGACTACGGCTTCAACTGGTTCACCTTCCTGATCGCCGTGAACGTGCTGCTCCTGATCGGCGGCCAGTTCATGGAGCCGTCGGGCCTGCTCCTCATCGTCGCCCCGGTGGTCTTTCCGATCGCCATCGAACTCGGCGTCGATCCGATCCATCTCGGCATCATCATGGTGGTGAACATGGAAATCGGCATGATCACGCCGCCGATCGGGCTCAACCTCTTCGTCACCTCGGGCATCACCGGCATGAGCCTCGTGAAGGTGGTGAAGGCGGCCATGCCCTTCGTCGGGGTGCTGTTCCTGTTCCTGATTCTGGTGACCTACGTGCCCTGGCTCTCCACCTGGCTGCCCTACAGCCTGATGGGGCCGGAACTCGTCACGCGATAGTGACACGGCCGGGAGCGATGGCGGCGTTTCGGGTGCCCTCGGGCGACACCGGGGCGCCGCCCGCGCGGCCTTCGTCCGCCGCCCTCATCGCCTGGAAAAGACTGCGACGGGGCAGCGTGAACCCTATTGTCGTCATCGGCCGGACAGCCGCTTCAAATCCGCCGCGGCCTATGCCACCATGACGGGTGACAAAGACGTTTGCGCTAATGCGGGCGTCCTGACGGCCGGGAGGAAAGCGGCCGCCAGACCGGGAGGAATACATGAAGACGATGAAGGGGCCGGGGATCTTCCTCGCCCAGTTCGCGGGCGATTCTGCGCCGTTCAACGATCTGAAGTCGATCGCCGACTGGGCGTCCGGCCACGGCTACAAGGGCGTGCAGATCCCGACCTGGGACACCCGTCTGTTCGACCTGAAGAAAGCGGCCGAATCGAAGGACTATTGCGACGAGGTCACCGGTATCTGCCGGGAGGCCGGCGTCGAGATCACCGATCTGTCGACCCATCTCCAGGGCCAGCTCGTCGCCGTCCATCCGGCCTTCGACGAAGCCTTTGACGGCTTTGCTGCGCCGGAAGTGCGGGGCAATCCCAAAGCGCGGCAGGAATGGGCGGTCGAGCAGCTGAAGATGGCGGCGAGAGCTTCCGGAAACTTCGGCTTCAAGAGCCACGTCACCTTTCCCGGCGCGCTTGCCTGGCCGTTCCTCTATCCGTGGCCGCAGCGCCCGGCGGGGTTGATTGACACCGCCTTCGAGGAACTGGCGAAGCGCTGGGTACCGATCCTCGACGCCTTCGACGCAGTTGGCTGCGACGTCGGCTACGAGATCCATCCGGGCGAGGACGTCTTCGACGGCGCGACCTTCGAGATGTTCCTCGAGGCCTGCAACGACCATCCGCGCTGCCAGATCAATTACGACCCGTCGCATTTCGTACTGCAGCAGCTCGATTACGTCGAGTTCATCGACATCTATCACGAGCGGATCTGTGCCTTTCACGTCAAGGACGCCGAGTTCAATCCCACCGGCCGACAGGGCGTCTATTCCGGCTATCAGCCCTGGCTGAAGCGCGCCGGCCGCTTCCGGTCGCTCGGCGACGGGCAGGTCGACTTCGCCGCGATCTTTTCGAAACTCGCCGAATACGACTACGATTCCTGGGCCGTCCTTGAATGGGAATGCGCCATCAAGGACGCCGAGCAGGGCGCCGCCGAAGGTGCGCCCTTCATCGCCAGCCACATCATCACCGTCACCGAAAAGGCCTTCGACGACTTCGCCTCGGGCGGAACGGACGAGGCGGCGAACAAGCGCATGCTCGGCATCGACGGCTGAGGGAGAGGCGAGAGATGGCTATCGAAGGACGCGACGAGACAAACGCGGGCCGCATCCGCCTCGGCATGGTCGGGGGCGGCGAGGGCGCCTTCATCGGCGGCGTGCACCGGATGGCGGCAAGGCTCGACGACAAGTTCCAGCTTCTGGCCGGTGCCCTGTCGTCGACGCCGGACAAGGCTGCGCGCTCGGCCGCCGCGCTCGGGCTCGATCCGGCGCGCAGCTACGGCTCCTATGAGGAGATGGCAAGCGCCGAGAAGGCGCGGCCGGACGGCATCGAGGCGGTGGCGATCGTCACGCCCAACCACATGCATTTCCCGGTGGCCAAGACCTTCCTCGAGGCCGGCTTCCACGTCATCTGCGACAAGCCGATGACGACGACGCTGGCCGAGGCGAGGGATCTGGCAGCCATCGCAAAGAGATCCGGCAAGGTCTTCGTGCTGACGCACAATTACACTGGCTATCCGATGATCCGCCAGGCGCGAACAATGGTGGCGGATGGCGAACTCGGCAAGATCCGCATGGTCGTCGCCGAATATGCCCAGGACTGGCTGGCGGAGCGGGCCGAAGACACCGGCTCCAAGCAGGCCGGCTGGCGGGTCGATCCCGCGAAAGCGGGAGCCGGCGGGGCGATCGGGGACATTGGCACCCACGCCCACAATCTCGCCTGCTACGTCACCGGGCTGAAGGTGGAGAAGCTTTCGGCCGACCTCTCGACCTTCGTGCCGGGCCGCCAGCTCGACGACAACGCCTCGATGCTGCTGCGCTTCGAAAACGGCGCCAAGGGCATGCTCTGGGCGAGCCAGGTGGCGGTCGGCAACGAGAACGGCCTGACGCTCCGGATCTACGGTGAAAAGGGCGGGCTCGACTGGTGCCAGGAGGAGCCGAACAAGCTCTGGTTCACGCCCTTGGGCGAGCCGAAGCGGCTGCTGACCCGCAACGGCGCCGGCGCGACCGCGCCTTCGACGTCGGTGAGCCGCATTCCGGCGGGCCATCCGGAAGGCTATCTGGAAGGCTTCGCGACGATCTACGCCGAGGCCGCCGCGCTGATCCGCGCCGCCACCGAGGGCCGCGAGCCGCCGGCCGGCCTCGCGCTGCCGACGATCGAGGACGGCATCGACGGCCTCGCCTTCATCGAAGCCTGCGTCAAGTCGTCGAAAGAGGATGGCGCTTGGGTATCGCTTTGATTGATCAGGACCTTGGCGGCCGACGGGCAGCCGCAGAAGCGGGCGGTCTTTCATTCGCTGCGAGGGTCCCTCCGGGATTGGCAGTGCTCGCTTGGGCTTCACCGGCCGACCGAAACCCGGGATCATTCACGCTGACAGGTGGGCAAGAGCATTGCCACGTCGTCATTCTCGGGCCCCGTCCCAAGAATCCAGGGGCCATAGCCGCAGCTTCGGCGGTTCGCACTGAGAACGCCCAAGGAAGACGCCACCGCTCAGCAATCTCTCTGAGACGTCATCGTCTCACGATCCCTGGATTCTCGGGACGGGGCCCGAGAATGACGGCCGCCTGTATGGTGGCCGTTGCGCCTGCTGCGGAGACGGGCAGAAGCGACGCCGCAGGATGAAGTCCTCCCGTCCTGTCCCCATCCTTGAAGCGCGCGGCGTCATCAAGTCCTTTGGCCCGATCGAAGTTCTGCACCACGTCGATTTCGCGCTCAGGCCCGGCGAGGTGCACGCCCTCGTCGGCGAGAACGGCGCCGGAAAGTCGACGCTGATGAAGTGTCTCGCCGGCTATCAGCCGGTGTCGGGCGGCGAGATCGTGCTGAAGGGCGAGCCGGTGAGCTTTCCCGACAGCGAGGCAGCCGAAAAGGCCGGCGTCGTCCTCATCCATCAGGAGTTCAATCTCGCCGAACAACTCTCGGCCGAGGAGAACGTCTTTCTCGGCCGGGAGCTGAAGCGCGGGTTCTTCCTCGATCGCAAGGCGATGCGGGCGAGGGCCGAGAGCCTTCTTCGCGAGCTTGCGACACCGGTCGACACGCGGCTGCCTGTGTCGCGGCTGTCGGTGTCGCAGAAGCAGATGGTGGAGATCGCCAAGGCGCTAGTCCGCGAGGCCCGCGTCCTGATCATGGACGAGCCGACGGCGGTCCTGACCGGCCGCGAGGCCGAGGTGCTGTTCGCCCAGATCGAGCGGCTGAAGGCGGATGGGGTCGCCATCCTCTACACCTCCCACAAGCTCGACGAGATCGCCCGGATCGCCGACGAGGTGACGGTGCTGCGCGACGGAGCGCTGGTCGCCAATGCGCCGGCGGCGGAGATGAATCCGAACCGGATGGCCGAACTGATGGTCGGACGCGAACTCAGCGATCTCTTTCCCGAAAAGCTCGCCGACCGGTCCCGCGAGGTCGTGCTGTCGGTGCGGGACTTCTCCGTCCCCGGCTATGTCGAGACGGCGAGCTTCGATCTGCATCGCGGCGAGATCCTCGGCTTTGCCGGCCTCGTCGGCGCCGGCCGCACCGAGCTGATGGAAGGCATTATGGGGCTGCGCCCGGCATCGGGCACGATCGGCCGCAACGGCGAGACGGTGCGGATCCGCGATCCGAAGGAGGCGACGCGCCGCGGCCTCGCCTATCTCACCGAAGACCGCAAGGGCCGGGGGCTGCTCTTGAAATACGGCCTCAGGGAGAACCTGACGCTGCTCGGCCTTGACCGCTTCTCCGGCATTTTCGTCGACGAGAAGGCCGAGGATAAAGCGCTGGACGCGGCGATCCGCCGCTTCGACATCCGGGCGGGGTCGAAGACGATGGCGGTCGGCAATCTTTCCGGCGGCAACCAGCAGAAGCTGCTTCTCGCCAAGACCATGCTGGTAGAGCCGCAGATCGTCATTCTCGACGAGCCGACCCGCGGCATCGACATCGGCACCAAGCAGCAGATCTACGCCTTCATCAATGAGCTGGCGCGCGAGGGGCGGTCGGTGATCGTCATCTCCTCGGAGATGACGGAGGTGATTGGGCTCTGTGATCGGGTGATCGTCATGCGGTCCGGCCGGATCGCCGGCGAGGTCTCCGGCGCCGAGATCACCGAGGAGGCCATCGTCCGGCGGGCGATGGGTTTGGAAGCAAGGCAAGGGACGGAAATGACGGGGGAGGCGGTTCATGTCGGCTGAGGCCAAGGTGGAGCCGCAGCGACGGCGCTTTGCCGTCGATCTTCACGTGATCGGGCCGCTTTTGGCCCTTCTCGCGCTCGTGATCCTCGGAATGTCCCTGAACGACCAGTTCCTCTCCGCCGGCAACGTCACCAATGTGCTGGCCCGCTCGGCCTTCATCGGCGTCATCGCGGTGGGCGCGACCTTCGTCATCACCATCGGCGGGCTGGACCTCTCGGTCGGCTCGATGTCGGCCTTTCTCGCCGGCGTGACGATCATCGTCCTGAACTCGCTGATCCCCATCGCCGGCGGCGGCTGGGGAACCATCATCCTCGGCATGGCCGCCTGCCTGTTGCTCGGCCTCGGCGCGGGGTTTCTGAACGGCATCCTGATCACCAAGGGCCGGATCGAGGCCTTCATCGTCACCCTCGGCACGCTCGGCATCTTCCGCTCGCTGGTCGTCTGGCTGGCCGATGGCGGCACGCTGTCGCTCGATTTCAACCTGCGCGAGGTCTACCGGCCGGTCTATTACGGCGGCCTCGCCGGCATCGCCTGGCCGATCATCGTCTTCGCCCTCGTCGCCATCATCGGCGAGATCGTCATGCGCCGCACCGCCTATGGTCGGCATTGCGCGGCGATCGGTTCCAACGAGCAGGTGGCGCGCTATTCGGCGATCCATGTCGACCGCGTCCGGCTCGCCACCTACATGCTGCAGGGCCTGCTCGTCGGCATCGCCACCGTGATGTACGTGCCGCGCCTCGGCTCCGCCTCCTCGACCACGGGTATCTTGTGGGAACTCGAGGCGATCGCCGCGGTGATCATCGGCGGAACGGTTCTGAAGGGCGGCTTCGGCCGGGTCTGGGGCACCGTCGTCGGCGTCGTCATCCTCAGCCTCATCGACAACATTCTCAATCTGACGGACCTCGTCAGCCCCTATCTCAACGGGGCGATCCAGGGCGTCATCATCATTCTCGCCGTCGTTCTGCAACGCGGCCGGAAAGGCGCATGAAGCGTCATCATTCGGGAGGAGTGATATGAAGAAAATCGTGAAATACGCAGCCGGCGCGCTGGTTGCCGCAGCGCTCGCGCTGCCCGGCGGAGCCTTCGCACAGGACAAGGACGCCAAGGCGACCATCGGCGTGTCGATCCCCGCGGCCACCCATGGCTGGACGGGCGGCGTGAACTTCCATGCCCAGGAGGCGATCGACGAACTGAAGGCCGCCTATCCGAACCTCGACTTCGTGCTCGCGACCGCCGGCGATCCCGGCAAGCAGGTCTCCGACATCGAGGACATGATGGCGACCCGCAACATCGACGCGCTGGTCGTGCTGCCCTTCGAATCCGACCCGCTGACCAGCCCGGTCAAGCGCGTCGCCGATGCCGGCAAGTTCGTCACCGTCGTCGACCGCGGCCTGTCGCAGCCGGGCATCCAGGACCTCTACGTCGCCGGCGACAACACCGCCTTCGGCCGCGTCTCGGGTGAATTCTTCAAGGAGAAGATGCCCGACGGCGGCAAGATCGTCGTCCTGCGCGGCATTCCGACGACCATCGACAACGAGCGCGTCGAGGCCTTCCAGGCCTCGCTCGAAGGCTCGAACATCGAGATCGTCGGGATGGAGCACGGCGACTGGAACCGGGACAAGGCCTTCGAGGTGATGCAGGACTTCCTGTCGAAGCACTCGGAGATCGACGCGGTCTGGGCTTCCGACGACGACATGGCGCTCGGCGTCATCGAGGCGGTCAAGCAGGCCGGCCGCGAGAGCGAGATGTGGGTGCTTGGCGGCGCCGGCATGAAGCAGATGATCGAGCGGGTGAAGGCCGGCGACACGATGGTGCCGGCCGACGTCACCTATCCGCCGTCGATGATCGCGACCGCGATCCGCCTCACCGCCGACCGCTTCGTCTCGCGGGCGCCGATGGCCGGCCGCTTCGTCATCGACTCGGTCCTGGTGACGCCGGAGAACGCCGACGAGCACTACTATCCAGACTCGCCGTTCTGAGCCGGTGTTCGCCCGACGGGCGAGCGCGTTTCGGAACGTGTGAGCGTCGATGCATGCAGCCGCCCGACGAGCGGCGAAATCGCGCGGGGGGGCCATGGGTTCCCGCCCGCATTGCGTTGGTGCACAGGGATCCGACGAATTGCGACCGCCCTTCGATCGGTGATGAGCCGTCGCCACGGCACCCTGTCCGCTGTCGACCTCGTCGACCTTGTCGACCGGACGTAAGCCCGATTTACCCGCTTCGTCATCCTGGGCTTGACCCGGGAACCATTCCTCTGCGCTGAAGCCACTCGTCCGGAGCAGAAAGACCCATGAATAGCGGTCGACCGGCTTGGCAGCGTCGGCGGTTTGGAATGGGTCCCGGTTCAAGCCCGGGATGACGAGGCTTCGTTGTCCTCGCCTCTTCTGCGACGTCGATGCCGGCCATGAGCCAACAGCCGCGGCACTGGCCCGTTCCGCCCAATAAATGCGGCGAGCGGCATTGCGCGGACAGG
This sequence comes from Jiella pacifica, assembly GCF_010500815.1. Classification (GTDB taxonomy): domain Bacteria; phylum Pseudomonadota; class Alphaproteobacteria; order Rhizobiales; family Rhizobiaceae; genus Jiella; species Jiella pacifica. The sequence continues at coordinate 69,485 of NZ_JAAAMG010000002.1, read as the reverse complement.
CGTCCGGGTCAGTGGGGATCAACCCCGCCGCGGCCGCCGGAATTCGGCGCGCCGTAGCGCAGCCCGTCCATCAACAGATTGACCAGCCGCTGCGAGCGCTCTCGCCAGTCCGGCCCGTCCTTGGTCGAGTAGAGGCTCGACAGGGCGTGCAGGACGTCGTCGGCGTCGGCGTCGCGGCGGATCGCGCCGGCGGCGACGGCGTCGCCGATCAGGCCGCGGAGCGCCAGCGGCACCTTGCCGGAGGTCGCAGCGAATAGCGGCGAATTGGATTCCAGGAGCAGTTTCAGACTGTCGCGCATGCCCCGCTTGGTGGCGATGTAGTGGACGAAGCGCTGCATCCATTCGGCCAGCGCCTCGTCCGGCGTCCTGGTGCGGCGCAGTTCCTCCGCGGCGGCGGCGAGCCCCTCGACCTCGCGGCAATAGACCGCCTCGATCAGCGCCTCGCGGGTCGGAAAATGCCGGTAGAGCGTGCCGATGCCGATGCCAGCCTCGCGCGCCATCGCCTCCAGCGACGCGTCGACGCCAGCCGTGGCGAAGGTCTCCGCAGCGATCGCCATGATCTTCTCCCGGTTCCGCCGCGCGTCGGCGCGCATCGGACGCTCGGTCGCCGGCTGCGGCCGGGTGGTGTGTTCGGGCTGCGTCTTCGGCAATGCCTGATTCCGATTCTTCCCTGAAATTCTTCCAGACGGGACTTGAACCCGCTGGCGCGGCACTTACTTCGGCGTTAACCGGAGGACCCTCCGTTTAAGATGGGGTCGCCGGTGGATCATCGCATTCCGCCGCCGTTCTGTCACCGCGCTTTGATCGCGGGCGGGACGGTCCGGCCCATTCCGCTTGTTCTGCGAAATGCTTTCGGCCTGTTCGAAGGAGCCTGCTCATGGCGAGCTTGAGATCGATGGAATTGGAAATCAACGGCGCGCAATACGCCCTCACGATCGAACCGCGGGTGACGCTGCTCGACGCGCTGCGCGAGAATCTAGGGCTGACCGGCACCAAGAAAGGCTGCGACCAGGGCCAGTGCGGCGCCTGCACCGTGCATGTCGACGGCGAGCGCGTGCTCGCCTGCCTGACGCTCGCCGTCCAGGCGGAGGGACGATCGATCAGGACGATCGAGGGTCTGGCCTCCAAGGACGACACGCTCGACGCCGTCCAGCAGGCCTTCATCGAGGAGGACGCCTTCCAGTGCGGCTACTGCACGCCGGGCCAGATCATGTCCGCCGTCGCCTGCATCCGCGAGGGCCACGCCGGATCCGACGCCGAGATCCGAGAATTCATGGCGGGAAATCTCTGCCGTTGCGGCGCCTATAACGGCATCGTCGCGGCTGTCCGCAAGGCGGCGCAAAGGATCCAAGGAGCGGCGGCGTGAACGATTTCGATTATCTGCGCGCAACGGCGCTCGATGAGGCTTCGACGCTGGCGAAAACTCCCGGCACGATGTTCCTCGCCGGCGGCACGACGCTGATCGACCTCGCCAAATGCGGCGTCGAAAGGCCTGGGACTCTCGTCGACATCACCCGGCTGCCGGATCTTTCGGCCGTCACCGTGGACGAGGCCGGCGCAACCATCGGGGCGCTGGCGACGATGAGCCGCGTCGCCGTGGATGCTGCCGTCACGGAGCGCTATCCGGCGGTCTCCGAGGCGCTGCTCCTCGCCGCCTCGGCGCAGCTGCGCAACATGGCGACGATCGGCGGCAACCTGATGCAGCGCACCCGCTGCGCCTATTTCCGCGATCCCGCCGGCTATCCCGCCTGCAACAAGCGTATGCCCGGTTCGGGCTGCTCGGCGCTCGAGAACGTCACCCGCGACCACGCCATCCTCGGTACCAGCGACCAGTGCATCGCGCTCTATCCCGGCGATCTCTCCGTCGCGCTGACGGCGCTGGGCGCCACCGTGCGGACGACGAGCCGCGAGATCCCCATTGCCCGGTTCTTCGTCGAGCCCGGCGACCGGCCGGATCGCGAGACCGTGCTGGAGAGAGGCGAGATCGTCACCGCCGTCCACGTTCCGGCATCGGCTGCGGCCGCGAACTCGACCTATCTGAAGGTCCGCGATCGGCAGTCCTACGAATTTGCCGCCGCGAGCGCTGCCGTCGGCCTCGAACTCGAGGAAGACGGTCGGACGATCCGCGACATCCGCGTCGCGCTCGGGGGCGTCGCGACGGTGCCCTGGCGGGCGGAAGCGGTCGAAGCCGCGCTGCGCGGCAGGCGCTTGGGTGAGACGACCATCCGCGAGGCCAGCCGCGCCGCCGTCGAGGGCGCGCGATCCTGGTATGCCAACGGATACAAGATCGAACTCGCCTGCCGGGTCGTCGCCCGGGCGATCATGGAAGTCGGAGGAATCAAATGAGCCTCACCGATAGCCCCGCAAAATACGGCAGCGTCGCCGGCAGCGAAACTGCCTCCGGGCCTCTCGGCCGGGCCGCGCTGAGAGGTGACGGTTCGTTGAAGGTTCGGGGAGCGGCGACCTACGCGCTCGAACAGCCGGTCGAGGGCGTGCTTCACTGCGTCCTCGTCCAGTCGACCATCGGGGCGGGACGCGTCGCCGCGATCGACAGGAGCGCGGCGGAGGCAGCGCCTGGCGTGCGCCTGGTGCTCGATGCCGGGAACTCGCTCACGCTTGCGCCGATGCCGGACTTCTTCGGCAACACCCCGCCGGGGGACAGCTACGTTCCGTTCGCGCGCGAGATCAGCTTCAACGGCGAACTGATCGCGGCCGTGGTCGCCGATACGCTGGAGCAGGCGCGTGCCGCCGCCGCGCTGCTCGAGGTCACCTACGAAGAAGCGCGGAGCGTTCCGACCTTCTCCGACCCACGGGCCGGCGAGGGGCGCGCCGTCGACGCCATGACCAAGGAATGGGGCGAGCCGGATGCAGCTTTCGCCGAAGCGCCGGTCCGCATCGAGGCGACCTACGAGACGCCGCGCGAATACAACCTGCCGATCGAGCCGCATGGGCTGATCGTTCATTTCGAGGCGGACGACCGCCTGACGATCTACGAGCCGACCCAATGGGTCGACGGCACGGCGCGCAACTATGCCGGCTGGTTCGGCCTTTCCTTCGACGCCGTGCGGATCGTCTCGCCTTTCATCGGCGGCGGTTTCGGTTCGAAGGCGCAGGGGCTGCCCCATTCGGCTGCTGCCGCAATCGCCGCGAAGATGCTCGGCCGGCCGGTCAAACTCGCAGTGACGCGGCCGCAGACCTTCACCGCCTATGGCGGGCGCCCGGCGACACGCCAGACGCTGCGACTGGGCGCTGCGGCGGACGGGCGCCTGCTTGCGCTCGATCATGACGCCGCCAGCGAGACGTCGGTCACCGGCACCTTCACCGAGACCCTCGGCATTGTCACCAAGATGATGTACGCGGTGCCGAATCTCAGTTCTCGGCAGAATGTCGTGCCGGTCAACACCGTGCTGCCGGGCCCGTTTCGCGCGCCCGGCAAGAACCCCAGCGCCTTCGCGTTCGAATGCGCGGTGGACGAACTGGCGGTCGAACTCGGCATGGATCCGGTCGATCTGCGCCGCGTGAATGAGCCGGACCACGACTTCGAAACAGGCAAGCCCTGGTCCTCGCGCCGGCTTCTGAAGTGCTACGACGTCGCCGGCGAAGCCTTCGGCTGGGCCGGCCGCAACCCCGCGCCGCGATCGATGCGCGAGGGCCGCCAGCTGATCGGCTGGGGCATGGCGGTCGGCACCCACCCGGTCTATGCCGCGCCCGGCGAGGCGACGGTTCGGCTGCTCGCGAACGGCTCGGTGGAAGTCTCGTCGAGCGCCATCGACATGGGCACGGGCACCTATACGATCCTCGCCCAGACCGCCGCCGATGTCCTCGGCGTTCCGGTCGAGAAGGTCACGGTCAGGCTCGGCGATTCCCGCCTCGGCCGGGCACCGGTGGCGGGCGGCTCGCAGCTCGCCAATCTGATGACGGCGGCCGTCCACAAGACGGCGCTGGCTGCGCGGGACGAACTGGTCACCCTCGGCCTCACCGACCCAAACTCGCCGCTGCGCGATCAGGCGAACACGCTCACCGTTGCGGACGGACGGATCGGGGCCTCGCGCGGCGGGGCTATTTCGGTCGGCGAGCTTTTGGCAGCGACGGGCCGCGATCATCTCGAAGTGACGCGCGACACGCTGCCCGAGGCCGACCGGACGCCGGAAGAGCGCCAGCGCATGTTCTCGACGCTTGCCGGCCGCGGGGCGCTGCCGGATTTGCCGGTCTCGCGCCATTCCTTCTGCGCCCATTTCATCGAGGTGCGCGTCGACGAGGACTTCGGCACGATCCGCGTCTCCCGTGTCGTCACCGCGTTCGATGCCGGCCGGCTCTACAATCCGAAATTGGCCGAGAGCCAGTTCAAGGGCGGCATCGTCATGGGCATCGGCATGGCGCTCTTGGAAGAGGGCGTCACCGATCCCCGTAACGGCCGGATCCTCTCGTCGAACCTTGCCGACTACCGTATCGCGACGAATGCCGACGTGCCGGAGATCACCACCATCTCGGTCGGCGAGCCGGACTATGACGCGACGCCGCTGGGCGGCAAGGCGGTGGGCGAACTCTCCATCGTCGGCGTCGCTCCGGCGATCGCCAATGCGGTCTACCACGCGACCGGAAGGCGCGTCCGTAGCCTGCCGATCAAGCTGGACGACCTGCTCTGACTTAAGGAGCGAGCGGGCGGGTAGTGTTTCGCCTGTGACGAAGACTCCCTTTCGTGCGGTGCACTTCCTGCCTGCCGCTCAGACGCCGTCGCCGCCGGGTGGCGGCGTTTTCGCATCCGTCATAGGTGTTCGCAACGCGCTGCCTCCTTGCTCGGCGACGTCGCTGCTGGCAACCTTGCGGCCAGTCGAATGAATGCCGTCGGATCGCCAGGCGCCAGGCGCGAGTCATTTGCGCGGGGCTCCGGATCCACCAAAGGAGCGAGGCGGCCGGCCCTCTCGATCCGGCCGTCCCACCGGGGAAGCGAACATGCCCGACTTTCGGCCGGCCCGGGATCAAATGGTCGATCTCATCGCGTCGCGCGGCGTTGGCGACGACCGCACCCTCGCGGCGATGCGCGCGGTGCCGCGCGAGATGTTCTTGCCGTCGCACATGCAGGACGTCGCCCATGAGGACGCGCCGCTGTCGATCGGCGAAGGACAGACCATTTCCCAGCCAACGATCGTCGCCATGATGATCGAGGCGGCCGGAATCGGGCCGCAGGCAAGCGTGCTGGAGGTCGGCGCCGGCTCGGGCTACGCCGTCGCCGTTCTTAGCCGCATCGCCCGGAAGGTCTACGGCATCGAGCGCCACCGCTCTCTGGGAGAGGCGGCGGCCGAACGGCTGGCGCGCCTCGGCTATACGAATGCCGAGATCCGCGTCGGCGACGGGTCGAAGGGCTGGCCGGAGGCGGCACCCTTCGACGCGATCATCGTCTCGGCGGCGGCGGCCAAGGTGCCGGAGGGAATCCGGCGGCAACTCATCATCGGCGGCCGGCTGATCGTGCCGGTCGACGAAAGCATCGCGGGCCAGGCCCTGCAGCGGATCACGCGCCGGGGCGACGACGATTTCGACGTCGAAACCCTGGCGAAGGTGCAGTTTGTCCCGTTGATCGGGGAGGGATGAGGCGCGGGGTTTTGCCTGCTTCTGTCACGGAGAGATTCTCCGGGAGGCGAGCTGCACGTGTTTCGTCGGTGGGATGCGCGCGAGCCGGCGGCCCGCGCGCTTCGTTTCGGTTGAACCATCCCACGCGCCGCCTGCCGAACGCGGCGAAACGGCATCGTGGTGCGGAGAAAGCCGCCTCAGACGGCCTTCACCATGGCCTCGCGCGGCCAGTGGCGGAGCTTGCGGCATAGTTCGACGAAGCTGGCCGCCTCGCTCGCAGCGCCGAGCTTCACGCAGCCTTCGTCCATGTCGGCGGCGATGCCGGCCTTTTCTAACAGCGGCATGGCTTGCGGCGAATAGGCGATGAACTTGCAGTGGGCGAAGGCGTCGGTGACGAAGTCCTTCGCCGTCGGCTCCTTGGCGAGCATCGCCGCACCTTCGGCGGACAGGAGCACCGCCACCGCGTCGAACAGCACAGACGGGCCGCCGTCGACCTTTTCGTCGCCCTTGACCGTCGATCCATCGGACGCCGTCACGCCGCCGATCATCGGGGCGACGATCTTGACCATCGCGCCCTCCGCCTCGGCGGCCTTCTTCAGACCGGCGAGAAGGCCGGCATCCACACCGTCGGAGACGAGAACGCCGATCTTGCGGCCCTTGAAGCTCTCCGGTCCGTTGAGGAGGATCGAGAGCGCCGGGGAGGCGGCGAGATCCATCCTGGTCGGCATGGCCGCCGGTGCCGGCTCCGGCATCGCCTCGAGCCTGAGGCCCTTCGCGACGGTCTTGGCGAGGTCCTCGTCGATGTTAAGGAGATGCGAGACGACGCGGGCGCGGATCGCCGGGGTTTCGACCTTGGACAATTCGAAGGTCAGCGCCAGCGCCATGTGGCCCTGTTCGGTCTCGGTCTGGGAGACGTAGAACTGCCGGGCCTGGCTGTAGTGGTCGGCGAAGCTTTCAGGACGGATGCGGCGCTTCGCGCCGCTTATCTCCTCGGGATAGCTCTTGAAGCCGCGCACCGGATCCTCGCGCGGGCCGCCCATCTCGCCGCCCCAGGAATTCGGCTCGTAGTTGGCCCGGCCCTTCGGGTTGTGCATCGCCATGTGGCCGTCCTGCTGGAAGTTGCAAGCAGGCGAGTTGCGCGGCGCGTTGACCGGGATGTGGGTGAAGTTCGGCGAACCGAGGCGCTTCAGCTGGGTGTCGAGATAGGAGAAGTTCCGGCCCTGCAGCAGCGGATCGTTGGTGTGGTCGATGCCGGGCACGAGGTTGGCGGTGTGATAGGCGACCTGCTCGGTCTCGGCGAAGAAGTTGTCGACGCAGCGGTTGAGAACCATCTTGCCGACGCGCTTCACCGGCAGGATCTCTTCGGGGATGATCTTCGTCGCGTCGAGGATGTCGAAGTCGAACTTGTCGGCAAATTCCTCGTCAAAGAGCTGGAAGCCGAGCTCCCACTCCGGATAATCGCCCATCTGGATCGCGTCCCACATGTCGCGGCGATGGAAGTCCGGGTCAGCGCCGTTGATCTTCAGCGCCTCGTTCCAGACCACCGACTGCATGCCCTGCTTGGGCTTCCAGTGGAACTTGACGAAGGTCGACTTGCCCTCGGCGTTGATGAAGCGGAAGGTGTGGATGCCGAAGCCTTCCATGAAGCGCAGCGAGCGCGGGATGGTGCGGTCCGACATGATCCACATCACCATCGCCATGGCTTCCGGCGTCAGCGACATGTAGTCCCAGAAATTGTCATGGGCGGTCTGCGCCTGGGGGAAGCCGCGGTCCGGCTCCTGCTTGGCGGCGTGGATGAGGTCAGGGAACTTGATGGCGTCCTGGATGAAGAAGATCGGGATGTTGTTCCCGACGAGATCCCAGTTGCCCTCCCTGGTATAGAATTTCACGGCAAAGCCGCGCACGTCGCGGGCGAGATCGGGCGAGCCCTTGTTGCCGGCCACCGTCGAGAAGCGGACAAAGACGGGGGTCTGCTCGCCGGCGCGCTGGAAAAGGTCGGCGGAGGTGATGTCCCACAGGGATTCGTAGGGCTCGAAATAGCCGTGGGCGCCGAAGCCGCGCGCATGGACAACGCGCTCGGGAATGCGCTCGTGGTCGAACTTGAAGATCTTCTCGCGAAAGTGCTGGTCTTCGAGGAGAGACGGGCCGCGCGCGCCGGCCTTCAGCGTGTTCTGGTCGTCGGCGACCGGCACGCCCTGCTGCGTCGTCAGCGTCGGCACGTCGCCGCCTGCCACCTGATGGACTTCGCCGCCTTGACCGCGCTGGAATTCGACGTCGCCGAACTTTGCCGTCGGCCGTTTCTCGAAATCATTGGCCATGTTCTGCCCCTTCGCGATTGTACGTGGCGTGTTGATCCAGGCCGGTCCGCGTGGGACGACCTTGTCTAGCCTGGAACTGTTCGAAGCGCCGGGCTGTTCCGCGCGAAATTGCCGGAACATGGAGCCGCAAGTTGTCGCCTCCGGGCTCGGTAGGACCCAGCAGCCCCGAAGCGTACGGGTTTAGAACGATTTTCGTTCACGCATGCCCCATCGAGGCGCAGCCGAGGCTACGGCGCAATTTTAGTTTGCTGCCTCTGCTTCGGTTTCAGCCTGCCTCGGCGTCTGGATCGAGGAGCCGATTTCGCCCGGGCGTGTCAGGTAGTCGGCCATCGTCAGGCCGAACAGGATGGCCAGCCAGACGACGCCCGCAAGGCTTGCCAGCGTCATCACCGCCATGGCGCTGCGCAGATGCATGAAGAAGATCATGACGAGCGCCGCCATGACGACGGCGATGGCGAGACAGGCGAGGATGGCAAGGCCGCCAAAGGCGCTCCAGAAGGCGACGAGCACGGACGTCGCGGCGAGGGCGAAGAGAGCGACGAAGACCCCGAGTTCCGGCATCAGCGGCGGGAGAAGCGCCTTGCGGTCGGCGGCGTTCCTGACGTCCGCAGTCAGCAGGTCCTCGTCGTTCCGATGCTGCGTGGCGTGGCTCATGTCGCCCGTCCCATCAGATAGAGCAACGGCCAGATGAACAGCCACATCAGGTCGACGAAACCCCAATAGAGGCCGGCGATGCGCACCCGCGAATTGTCGGTGAGGGAGAAGCTGCGGCGCCACGCCTGGAACAGGATGACACCCCAGGTGCCGAGGCCGACGAGGATGTGGATGGCGTGCAGGCCGGTCATCATCCAGTAGAGCGACCAGAACAGCTTGGCCGGCGGCGCGGCGAGGGGAAAGTCCGGGCTCGTCGGGTAGAGGTGGTGGCCGAAGTCGAGCCAGTATTCGTAGCCCTTGGCTCCGAGGAAGACGACGCCGAGGCCGATGGTGACAGCGATCAGCAGCATGACGCTTCGCCGCATGTCGTTGCCGGCCGCCTTCACCGCCAGCGCCGCAGAAAGGCCGCTGGTCAGAAGCAGCGCCGTGTTGATCGTGCCGATGACGACCTCGGTCTCGGCAGCAGCTTCGAGGAAGCCGTCGGGATAGAGCACGGCATAGACGAGATAGGCGGCGAAGAGCCCGCCGAAGAACAGGATCTCGGTCGCCAGGAAGATCCACAGGCCGAGATCGGCCGCCGCGTGCTGCTGGCGCAGATCGTGGAAGTGGGATGCGAGGGCTGGGCTGGAGGCGGCGGTCCCGCCCCGGGTCCTGCCGATGGTCGCCGCCTCGACGTCAGTCATCTGAGACCTCCCGCCGCGGTTCCTGCGCCGGATGGTAGTCGTAGACCGAACCTTCGATCTTCGGGTTGGTCAGGAAATTGTGCTTCGGCGGCGGGGAATCGGTCTGCCATTCGAGGCCGCTCGCCCGCCATGGGTTGGACGGCGCGCGCTTGCCCCAGATCAGCGACCAGACGAGATAGAAGAGCGGCATCAGATAGGCGGCGGCAAGGATGACGGCGCCGGCCGAGGAGAGGACGTGCCAGACCTGGAAGGCGTCCGGATAGGCGTGATAGCGCCGCGGCATGCCGATATTGCCGAGGATGTATTGCGGAAAGAAGGTCAAGTTGAAGCCGAAGAACATGAGCAGGGCGGCGATCTGCGCGGCGATCTCGGGATAGAGCCGGCCCGTGATCTTCGGCCACCAGAAATGCAGGCCGGCGAAGAAGGCCGACACCATGCCGCCGACCATGATGTAGTGGAAATGGGCGACGACGAAGTAGGTGTCGTGGAGATGCAGGTCGACCGGCACCGAGGCGAGGAACAGCCCCGTCAGCCCGCCCATGGTGAACAGGCCGACGAAGCCCATGGCATAGAGCATCGAGGCCTCGAAGGTGATCTGCCCCCGGAACATGGTGGCGATCCAGTTGAACACCTTGATGGCCGATGGCACGGCGACGATGAAGGACAGGAAGGAGAAGGTGAGCGAGGCGTACATCGACTGGCCCGAGGTGAACATGTGGTGGCCCCAGACGAAGAAGCCGATCACCGCGATGGCGAGAAGCGCGTAGACCATCGCCGCATAGCCGAAGACCCGGCGCCGCGAAAAGCAGGTGATGACCTCCGTGACGACGCCCATCCCCGGCAGGATCATGATGTAGACCGCCGGGTGGGAATAGAACCAGAAGAGGTGCTGGAAGAGGATGGGATCGCCGCCGCGGTTCGGATCGAAGATGCCGAGGCCGAGTAGCCGCTCGGTGATCAGCAGCGTCAGCACCATGGCGAGGACCGGCGTCGACAGGAGCATGATCAGGCTGGTCGCATAGATCGACCAGACGAACAGCGGCATGCGGAACCAGCCCATGCCGGGCGGGCGCATCGTATGGACGGTGACGATCATGTTGACGCCGGTGGCGATCGTCGAAAAGCCCGAGATGAAGACGCCGATCGCCGTCAGCGAGACGTGGGAGTTGGCGAAGGCGGTCGAATAGGGGGTGTAGAAGGTCCAGCCGGTATCGACGCCGCCCGCCAGCATCGCCCAGACGGCGAAGGCTCCGCCAATGATGTTGAGATACCAGGACATCAGGTTGAGGCGCGGAAAGGCGAGATCCTTCGCCCCCAGCATCAGCGGCACGAGGAAGTTGCCGAGCACCGACGGGATGACCGGCACGAGGAAGAACCAGACCATCACCACGCCATGCAGGGTGAAGACCTTGTTGTAGCCGTCGTCGGTCAGGAGATCGCCGGCCGGGGTAAACAGCTCAAGCCGGATCAGCGTCGCGGCAGCGCCGCCGATGAAGAAGAACAGCGTCGTCGAGATCAGGTAGAGGATGCCGATCCGCTTGTGGTCGGTCGTGGTCAGCCACGACCAGATGGAGAATCTCTCGCCGAGATAGCTCTCCTCCATGATGCGCCAGCCGGGCTTTTCGCCCTCGACGTCGACGTCTCTGTAGGGGATGTCGCTCATGTTCGTCCCCTCATCGGGCCGTCTCGGTTTCGGCGAGACTGCGGATATAGGCGGTGAGGCTCACCAGTTCGCCCTCGGAGAGGGCGCCGGCGAAGCTCGGCATGATCGGCTCGAAGCCGGCGACGACGTCGCGCTTCGGCTGCAGGATGGAATCGCGGATGTATTCGTCGTCGGCAGTGATCATGCGGCCGTCGGACAGCGGAACCTGCGACCCATAGACGCCCGCCAGCCGCGGCGCCCGGACCTTCGACGAGCCGTAGTGGCAGCCGGCGCAGCCCTTGGCAACGAACAGTTTCTTGCCGTCTTCCTGGAGATCGTCGCCTTCTGGCTGGCGCGTCAGCCAGTCGGCATAGTCCTCCTTGGCCATCACCACGACCCGGCCGATCATCGCCGAATGCTGCGTGCCGCAATATTCGGCGCAGAACAGCCGGTAGGTGCCGATCTTCTCGGTATGAAAGCGCATGCGCGTCGTGTGGCCCGGCACCACGTCCTGCTTCAGCCGGAAGGCCGGCACGTAGAAGGAGTGGATGACGTCCTGGCTGTTGAGGACGAGTTCGACCGTCTCTTCGGCCGGCACGTGCAGCTCGTTGATCTCGCGCTGGCCGCTGGGATGTTCGGCCTTCCACATCCACTGCTTGCCGACGACGTGGATCTCGACCGAATTGGCCGGCGGCACGGCGAGGGCGAAGTCCTGCGAGGCGGCCCAGGCGAAGATCGCGACGAAGAGGCCGACGGTCGCCAGCGTCCAGACGGTTTCGAGGTCGCGGGCGAACCAGTTCGGCAGCCGGTCCCGGCTGGCCTTGGAACCGCGGCGATAGCGCACGGCGAAGAGCCCGATGAGGCTCGCCACCAGGAGCGTGATCAGGCCCGAGATGACCAGCAGGCCGAGGAGCTTGCCGTCGGTCGAGACGGCCGCCGAGGAGGCGGCGGGAAGGACGATTTCGACTTCACCCATGGCGGCCTCCCGGCAGGGTCTGCTCCTGCTGGCCGGCCTGCTTGCGCCGCTCGCGCAGGAGCATGAAGCCGACGAAGCCGGCGGCGGCGGCGGCGGTGCCCGAGCAACCGATCATCAAAATTCGGTCGATCAGCGGCTTGTAGCGGCCGGTCTCGGCGTCCCAGCCGTAGCAAGAGAGGATCGCCCGCTCGACGAAGCTGCCGGCGGAGCCGTTCGAAGCCTCGATCAGCGCCGAGCGCAGGGTGTCCGGCTCGAGCGAGACGAGATCGAGGGCGCGCAGGATGCGGCCATTCGTGTCGACGAGGAGCGCGCCGGCCGGATGGGCGAACTGGTCGTGCTCGAGGTCGTAGATGGTCCTGAGGCCGGCCGCTTCGACCAGACGCTCAGTCGTCGTTGGATCGGCGGTGACGAAGGCGGCCTTTCCGAGCGTCGCCGCCTCGGGGTTGCGGGCGAGCCAGGCGTCGCGGTCCGCCGCCAAGTCTCGGGCGTCGAAGCCGACGACGAGGGTTCGGTGGTCAAGCGCGCCGGTCTCGACAAGGGCCTCCTCCGAGCCGGCGAGGACGTTTGCCGCAACGCCGCAGATGGTCGTGCAGGTGAAGTCGACGAAGGCGACGAGGCCGGGCCGGCCACCGAGCCGTTCACCGAGCGTGCGGGCATCGCCTTGCGCATCGCCGAGCATCGCATCGAGCGGCAGGGTGCGGCCGGCCGTCGGGAAAAAGCCGACCGACGACAGCTCGTCGCGGGTGAGGCCGGCGACTGCGGGAGCGGCGGCGAGGGCGGACATGGCAATGGCTGCGAACAGGGAAGGCAGTCTGCGGAGCTGGCGAGGCGTCATCGAACAACCCCCGAATTTTCTTCCGGTGGCGGCTGGTAGTTCGGCGTTCCATCGAAGGCGTCGGTGGGAACACGAGTCGCTTCGCCGAGACCGGGCTGGCCGGGGGGCGGAGCGCCCTCGATCTGCGGGCTCATCGCCCCCGTGCGGGCGCCGGCGTCGAAAGTCACGCCTCCGGAAGGACTCTGCGCCGTCTGGGCCTTCATCGCCCTCAGGCCGGCTCCGTCGGGCACGTCGCTCTCCGGCAGGAGGGGGGCGTAAGGATCCGGCCGGCTAGCGACGAGGCGCATCGCCTCGTTGATCGGGACATTCGCCGACTGCGTCAGCTGGGCGATGCCGGCGGCGTTCGAGCGGTCGAGATCGATCTTCGGCACGACCTGCAAGCGGGGGCGTGGGAACCCCGTCACCGCCTGGGGGCTGGTATTGTTCGGCAGATAGCCGAGCATGTACCAGAAGGCGAAGCCGAGTAGCGACATGACGGTGATCGCGATGGCAAAGGCGAGGGCAACCGCCGCGACGATCGGACGAGCCGAAACGTCGGGGCTCAACTGTTCCGGCGTCGGGGCTTCGCCGCTCATGGCGCGACCTCCGGCTTCGAGTTCTCAGACGCGGATCGGGGCGCGATGGCCGCCACGGTCAGAAACAGCATGAGGCCGATGGCACCGACAACGGCGGCGAGGACGAATAGGCCCGTCATCCAGTCGCGGAAGGGCGGGGCGAATTCGAAGAAGACGAAGAGCGCGACGAAGGCCAACGCGCAGTCGGCCGCGATCTTCGTATAGGCCGCATCGTGGCGGAGCGAGGTTCGGCTGAGGATCGCGAAGGCCGAAGCGGCGAGGAGGGAGGCGAGGATCGCCACGGCCTGCCAGGGAAACTCGCTGCGCAGGACGTAGTAGGCGACTTTTTCGGGCAGGTTTCCCGACCATTGCACCAGGAACTGCATGAACTGCATGTAGACGAGGCCGAGAATCGCCACGAGCAGCAGCTTGGCGAGATCGTCGCGCGGGCCGGGCGAGCCGCCGGCGTCGGTGGCGACGAGGAGGGATAGGGCAAGGGCGATCTGGGTGATGGCGAACATCGCGCCGAAGGTGGTCGACGACCAGTGCGGCTCCAGCGACATGATCCAGTCGATCGAGGCGAATTGGACGCTGATCGCATAGAAGGCGATCGACAGGCCGCTGGCGAGCCGGCCTTGGGGGCCGAAGCCCGCCGCCAGGACGGCGATCGCCGACCAGCCGAGAAGAATGACGATCGCCCGGACGCCGAAGAACACGGGGTTGAGGTAGAGCGCGGCGACGTCGGGTTTTTCGGCGAGGCCTGAGCCGTCCGCCCAGGGCCAGACCAGCGGCTGCACGAGGATGACGACGAAACCGAGGATGGCGAGGAACGGGACGGTGGCGGCCAGCCCTTCGAAAGCCGGCCGAGCGGCCTCGCCCCAGCAGCCGCGGGTCAGCCTATGAGTGTGGACGAGGATGCTGGCGCCCATGCCGGCGGAGATCGCGACGATCCAGCCTGCGACATAGGCTCTCGCGACGGCGGCGGGAAAGACCAGGGCCAGCGCGACGAACAGGAGCGCGATCAGCCCGAACAGCCGCAGCGAAACCGGGGTGTTGGCGCCGAGATTGCGCTGGATCCAGGCCGACGGGTTCATCGCGCGCCCTCCCGGTTGCTGGATGGTGCATCATCATCGCCTGCTTCGGGAGTGCCTTGCGCACCATTCGCAGGGATTGCCGCCGCGACGTCCCGCGGCGCGCCGGTCTGGGAGACCTGCAGGGCGCGGATATAGGCGGCGATGGCCCAGCGGTCGCGTGGCTCGACGCGGGCGGCGTAGGGGTACATCACCCCCCAGCCATGGGTGATGACGTCGACGAAATGCTGTGAATCGGCGGAAAGCAGCCGCGGCTCCATGTAGGAGGGTGGCTGCGGAAAGCCGCGCTGGACGATGATGCCGTCGCCGTGGCCGGCGAGGCCATGGCAGGGCGTGCAGTAGATTTCGTACTGCTCGCGCCCACGCCGCAGCAGCGCTTCGTCGACGGGCGGGCGGTCTGCGAGCGCGGCGATGCGGGCGGGTTCGTTACGCGACACCGTGCCGAAGGGGATCTCGCGCGCTACAGCATTGTCGGGAAAGGCCGCGGCGGTGGAATAGGTCTTCAGCTTCGGCTGCGTCTCCATGCTCTGCTGCTCGCAGGCGGACAGCAAGGCGGGGGCGAGCACGGCGAGCACGGCGGAGGCTAGCCGGGGGACGGCGGACATGGCGGCGATGGCGAGCGGTGCGTCGGTGACTGCCGAGACGTTGGGGGCGGGCGAGCGCCTCCCGCGTCCACTTTCGGCGGCTTGGCCGGATGAGGCCGTGCCATCCACGCGGCCGTCATTCTCGGGCCCCGTCCCGAGAATCCAGGAATCGTCGGGCACCCATTGCGGCTCGTGGCAACGGCATCGTGGCATGGAAGGTTGCGGCAACCGCCCCTGGATTCTCGGGACGGGGCCCGAGAATGACGAAGCGGCTAGGCGAGTGCCCATCCTGAAGTGTCGGGCAAAAGCGGGCCAGCGCCGTCTCCGGGCATTGCAAAGCCGCCCTTCAATCGTCATCCGCCACCTCATGCCACCCGCTCCCGGACCGTCAGGGCGCCATGGTGGCGGAGGAGATCGCTCAAGGCGCGATCGACGACCGGGTCCGATGTGCTGACGGGATCGAGCTCGACCTCCAGCATGAAGCGGTCGTCGCTGGCCCTCTCGATGCCGTCCCAGTCGAAGACCGGATTGTAAAGCCTGCCGAGGCGGCCGGTGACGACGAGGGTGACGAAGCCGCCGATCGCCGCGGACAGGACGGTGATCTCGAAGGTCGTCAACATGAAGGTCGGCCAGGCATTGTAGGGGCGGCCGCCCGAGTTGAACGGATAGGCCTCCACCGACGACCAATATTGCAGGAAGAACATCAGCGCCGCGCCGACCGCCGCTGCAGCGACCATGACGGTGCGCACCGGCGAGGGGCGGGCACCTTGGGCCGCGGCAATCTCGTCGAGGTCGGGGATGGAGTAGGGCGTGTAGGTCTCGAAGCGCCGGCCTTTCTGCGCCGACGCCATCGCCCGGACGGCGTCCGTCAGCGCGTCGGCGGTGGAGAATTCGGCGAAGAGCATCCGGGGCTTCATCGCGCCGCGCCCTCCTTGTGGGCGAGTTCGCGGATCTCATGGATCGTGGCGGTCGGGATGACCTTGGCGAAGACGAAGAACAGGAAGCAGAACAGGCCGAAGCTGCCGAGAAACAGCGACCAGTCCCAGAAGGTCGGCGTGTAGCTGGAATCGGTGGCTGGCAGGAAGCCGTGGCTCAGCGTGTTCATGTTGATCAGGATGCGTTCCAGCCACATGCCGAGATTGATCAGGACGCCAGCGATGAAGAGGATCACCAGATTGCGCCGGCAGAGGCGAAACCAGAAGAGCTGCGGCACGGCGCCGTTGCAGGCCAGCATCAGCCAGTAGAGCCACCAGTACTGCCCGGTGAACTGGGCGACGACATGGGCACGGTCGACCTCGTTGCCGAGATACCAGGCGTTGAACCACTCGAATGAATAGGAAAATGTCATTACCAACCCGCCGAACAGCATGATCTTGGCCATGGCGTCGAGATGGTTGCGGGTGATGATCGCCTCGAGGCCGAGGCCCCAGCGGATCGGGATCGTCAGGGTGACCACCATGGCGAAGCCCGAGAACATCGCGCCGACGACGAAATAGGGCGGGAAGATCGTTTCCTGCCAACCGGGCATCAGCGTCGCGGCATAGTCGAGCCCGACGACGGAATGGATCGAGATGACCAGTGGCACGCCGAGGGCCGCCATGGCGTAGTAATAGGCGTTAAAGGCCCGCCACTGCCGGGACGAGCCGGTCCAGCCGAGGGCGAAGAGACCGTAGGCGACCTTGACGAACCTAGTCTTCGCTCGGTCGCGCAGGGTGGCGAGGTCGGGGATCAGCCCGGTGTACCAGAACAGCAGCGAAAACAGGATGTAGCAGGCGATCGCGAACATGTCCCAGACGAGCGGCGAGCGCCACTGCGGCCAGAGATCCATGGTGTTCGGATAGGGCGTCATGAAATGGACGAGCCAGGGCCGGCCGACATGCAAGAGCGGGAACAGGCCGGCGATCGAGGCCGCGAACAGCGTCATCGCCTCGGCATAGCGGTTGATCGAGGCGCGCCACTTCTGCCGGGTGAGGAGCAGCATCGAGGAGATCAGCGTGCCGGCATTGCCGATGCCGATCCACCAGACGTAGTTGGCGACGGCATAGCCCCAGACGACGTCGGAATTGATGCCCCAGATGCCGACGCCTTCGGCAAGCAGCACCCAGATCGAGACGAAGAGCAGGACGACGCCGAGAAACGACACGCCGACCAGCGCCATCCACAGCCGCGTCGGCTTGGCGAAGACGGCGCCGGCCACCTCGTCGGTGATCGAGCGGTATCCCATCTCCGCCGGCATCAGGCCGTCGCGGGTGCGGCCGTGCTCGGCGATCAGGTCGCGGCCGGAGAGGGACGTCTCGCTCATCCGCCCTCCCGGTCTTCGGAGATGCGGTTGGTCACCTTGGCGAGATAGGTGGTGCGCGGCCGTGTGCCGAGTTCTTCCAGGAGCGCGTAGTGATGGGGTTCGCGCCGGAGCGCGTTGACGCTCGATCCGGATTCGGAAAGATTGCCGAAGCTGATCGCCTTGGTCGGACAGGCCTGCTGGCAGGCGGTGACGACCTCGCCCTCCGCGATCGTCCCGTCCTCACGGATCGCCTCTCGCCTGGCGCCGGAGATTCGCTGGACGCAGTAGGTGCACTTCTCCATGACGCCGCGGGCCCGCACCGTGACGTCGGGATTGTGGACGGCATGGACCATGGGATCACCAAGATCGGCGAATTCCTGGCCGTTGTTATAGGCGAAGAAGTTGAAGCGGCGGACCTTGTAGGGGCAGTTGGCCTGGCAGTCGCGCGTGCCGATGCAGCGGTTGTAGACCTGGACGTTGAGGCCCTCGCTGTCGTGGATCGCCGCGCCGACCGGGCACATCGGCTCGCAGGGCGCCTTTTCGCAATGCATGCAGGGGACCGGTTGCGAGGCGGTGGAAATGGCTTCGTCGTCGCCGGTGTAATAGGTGTCGATGCGCAGCCAGTGCATGTCGCGGCCGCGGCGGATCTCCGCCGGCCCCACCACCGGCACGTTGTTCTCCGCCTGGCAGGCGACGACGCAGGCCGAGCAGTTGATGCAGGCGGTCTGGTCGATCACCATCGCCCATTCGTAGGGGCCGTGCGGGAACTCCGGATAGAGCGTCGGCGGGACCTCGGCCTCGTTCGAAAGTTCCGTGGCGGCGAGGTCCGACAGAGCGACTTCCCGGACGATCTCGCGGCCGTGCATCTGGTGGGTGTGCTGGGTGAGGGCGAGTTCCACCGAGGCGCCGGTGACGCTCACCTCGACGGCACGCATCCACAGGGCGTCGGTCGTTCGCAAGGGACCGACGTCGGCGCCGATGCCGCGGGCGACCGAGCCGAAGCGGCGGCCATAGCCGAGAGTGAGGCCGATGGTGCCGCGGGCGATGCCGGGCACGGCGATGACGGGAATCAGCACCGGCCGAGACACCGTATCGCCCGAGCCCGCCACAGTGATCGAGACGAGCGCGCCGTCGGCGACGCCGAGCGCCTCGATGTCCCTCGGGTTCATCGCCGCCGCGTTGCCCCAGACTTCCTTGGTGATCGGCCGGGGAAGCTCCTGCAGCCAGGCATTGTTGGAAAAGCGGCCGTCCCAGACTGAGGGGTCGGGCAGGAAGACAGCCTCGAAGGCGCCGGCTTCCGGCGTTTCGGTAAGAGCCGGCGCCACAGGCGCGGCGGAAAGGGCAGGGGCTCGGCCCGTTTCGGTCTCGGTGCCCAAGATCGTGCCGCGCGCCAGAACGGTCCGCCAGAAGGTCTCGAAATCGCCGGCGTCGTCAGCACCTGCTGCGCCGGCCACCGGTCCAGCACCGGGACCAGTTCCTCCGCCGATCTCGCCAGAGTCGAAGCGCTCGCGCCAGTTGGCCAGCAGGATCTCGTGGCCAGAGCGGTTCACCTGGCCGCCGATCGCGGCGAGGACGGAGAGGGGCGAATGGCCTTCGTAGAGCGGCGAGACGAGGGGCTGGACGATCGAGGCGAGGCCCGTCGCCGTGCGGCCGTCGCTCCATTCCTCCAGCGGATGCAGCTGCGGCACGTGCCACAGGCATTGCTCGCTGGTTTCGTCCTCGTAGAGCGAATGATGAACCGTGAACGGCACCTTCTGCAGGGCGTCTTCGAAGGCAATGTCGGCGGGGGCCGAATAGATCGGATTGACGCCGAGGACGAAGAGGTCGGAGACCGCGCCGGCCGCCATCGCCGCAGTCAGTTCAGCCAAAGACTGGAGCTTCGATTCCAACAGCCTCGGCGGCAGGATCGAGACCGTTTCGCCGAGCGAGCCGAGATGGGCGTTGACCCGGTGGGCGAGGGCATGGACCGCCGGTGGCTGGGCCTCACCGACCGTCAGGAGGGCACTTCCGCGGGCCGCTTGCAAGGCCCTGGCGGCGACGTTCGCGAAGCGCGTCTCGCGCGCGTCCAAATCGACCACCGGCCCGGTCCCCGGAAGGCCAAGTCGTCCCGCGATGGCGGAGGCGAGGGCGGGAATGCGGCTGCGCCGGCAGGCGAGGCGCTCGTCGGCGGTGCCGCCCGTTGCCGTCAGCACCGGTTCGGCGACGAGGAGCGGCGCCATGGTCGTCGAGCCCGCGCGGACCCGCCGCCTGTCGATCACCCCGCGCGACAGCCGCACCTGCTCGGGGCCGGGGCCGAGAATGTCGTGGTCGAGGCAGACGAAGGCGCTCGCCCGGCCCGTCACGAGATGCACGCGGCCAGGCGCGCCGAAGGCCACCTCGACGCCCTGTCGCTGGTTCTCGCGGGAGATCGGCTCGAAGACGGAGATGCGCATCTTCGGATAGTCGCGCTGCAGGCTGTGCAGCAGCCGTTCGGCCGTCGGCGAACTGTTCTCGCCGACGATCAGCGCCAGGCCCTCGCCGCCTGTCCGGGACCATTCGGCGCGGCGCGCGACGACGGCTTGGAGGAAGGCGTCGTAGGTGGAGAATTCTCCCGCGCGCCGCACCAGCGAGGCGCGGCCGGGGTCATAGAGCGACAGCACCATCGCCTGGTGGAAGGCGTCGGTGGAGCCGAGTGAATTTGGATGGTCGGGATTGCCCTCGATCTTGGTCGGCCGGCCCTCGTAGCTTTCGGCCAGAAGCCCCGTGGCGACGCCATTGAGGTCGAAGGCGGTGGCGAAATATTGCGGCTGGCCGGCGACGAGACCTTCCGGCATCTCGACGTAGGGGACGATCTCCTCGTGCGGCGCGTCGCAGGCAGCCAGCGGCAGGGCGGCCGAAAGACCGAGGAATTTGAGCACGGAGCGGCGGTCGAAACCCTCCCGGGCGACCTTGAGAAGCTCGCCGTCCTCGACCGGCAAGAGACCGGCCGTCTTGCCGACCATGGCCTCGCGGGTCCGATAAGGGGCGGCGTTCGCGGTGCTCATCGGTGGCACACGGAGCAGTCGGTGAGATGGTCGGGGCGAATGCCGTAATGCTTCAGCAGGGTGGCGCCTTTCTCCTCCTGGTCGGCCGGCTTCTGCCAGGCCGTGTCGAAGATCTCGCTCTCCGGCCGAAGGTTCTTGGCCGGATCGCGGTGGCAATCGAGACACCAGCTCATCGACAGCGGCTCAGCTTTGGCGATCAGCGGCATGTCGGCGACGTCGCCGTGGCAGGAGGAGCAGCCGATGCCGTTGGTGACGTGCACCGAATGGTCGAAATAGACGTAGTCGGCGAGGTCATGGACGCGCTGCCAGTGGATCGGCGTGTTGGTCGCGAGGCTGACGCGGACCGGCGCCAGCATCTCGGCATTCGTCCAGAGCTGCGAATGGCAGGTCATGCAGGTCTCGGTGGGCGGCACGCCGGCAAAGGCCGCCTTTTCGACCTGGGTGTGGCAATAGCGGCAGTCGAGGCCGAGTTCGCCCGCATGATGGCGATGGGAGAAGGGAACCGGTTGCTGAACGTAATTGCCGACATCGGTGTAGTAGCTCGATCGGACATAGGCGTAGGCCGAGATCGCCGCGAAGGCGATGGTGCCAGCAATTCCGACGAGGGCGACGGGCAGGAGCAGATTTGCGCGCTGCCGGAAGATCTGCGCCAAGCCCCGCCCCCCTTAGCTCTCTCACAAGTTCGGCCATCGAAGCAAAGTTGTAGGCCATGGGATCAGACGGGCAACCGTAAGCGACGCTGTCTTCTGGATCGTTTCCAGTCGTTGGAACACAATTTCGCCCAGTTCGTCACCAGCGAAGAGGGCGGATGACCTGTCTCACGGGCGGTGCGGCCCGTGCGGCCGAGATCGCCGCTTGCGAACTGTGTTGAAAGGACGGAAGGGCTCCGGGTCCATCGCCGCACGCCAGCCATATGGGAAGGCGTGACCCCTCATGATGCAAGGGCTGTGCGACGAACTCTCTCTTCAGCCAATGCAGATCGAACGAGCCGAAGGTCGTCAGTTTAACTGACGTCCAATTAAATCGAGCTCAGCGGCAAATTTGAACCAGAATAAAGTTAAACCAATTTGTCGTGCTTGAAGCGCCATCCTCCTCCAATATACTGGTGGTCTAACGACAGACGTGGAACGTCGAAACCGCGGGTCAAGGGAGACGTCATGGCGGCCAAGTCAAACAAGTCCAGGTCGGATTCGCCGTCGGCCAAGCCGGAAACGGTCCGGGAGAGTTCCGCCCGCGAGATCGTCAGGACGCTCGAGCATTTCGACGCGCCGGCGCCGGCAAAGTTCGGCAAGGACGACGAGATTCGCGCCTATCGCGACATGCTTTTGATCCGCCGCTTCGAGGAAAAGGCCGGCCAGCTCTACGGCATGGGCTTCATCGGCGGCTTCTGCCATCTCTATATCGGTCAGGAAGCGGTCGTCGTCGGCATGCAGATGGCGATGAAGGAGGGTGACCAGGTCATCACCGGCTATCGCGACCATGGCCATATGCTGGCCACCGGCATGGAAGCGCGCGGCGTCATGGCCGAGCTCACCGGCCGCCGCTCGGGCTATTCCAAGGGCAAGGGCGGCTCGATGCACATGTTCTCCAAGGAGAAGAAATTCTTCGGCGGGCACGGCATCGTCGGCGCGCAGGTGCCGATCGGCACAGGCCTCGCTTTCTCCAACGTCTACAACAAGACCGACGCGATCTCGATCACCTATTTCGGCGACGGCGCGGCCAATCAGGGCCAGGTCTATGAGAGCTTCAACATGGCCTCGCTGTGGAAGCTGCCGGTGGTCTACGTCGTCGAGAACAACCGTTACGCCATGGGCACCTCGGTCAATCGCGCCTCGGCCGAGACCGACTTCTCGCATCGCGGCCTGTCCTTCAAGATCCCCGGCTTCCAGGTCGACGGCATGGACGTGCGGGCGGTGAAGGCGGCCGGCGATCTCGCCGCCGAGCATTGCCGCTCGGGCGAGGGGCCGATCATCCTCGAAATGATGACCTACCGCTATCGCGGCCATTCCATGTCCGATCCTGCGAAGTACCGCACGCGCGACGAAGTCCAGAAGATGCGCTCCGAATCGGATCCGATCGAGCAGGTGAAGAAGCGCCTGACCGGCGATCACGGCATGTCGGAGGACGAGGTCAAGGCGATCGACAAGGACGTGCGCGACATCGTCGCCGATGCCGCCGACTTCGCCCAGAACGATCCCGAGCCGGATCCCTCCGAGCTGTGGACCGACATCTATGCCGAGGACATTCCTCAGGCCGCCGAATAGGCGCGGGTTCGATCCGGCCGCGGGCTTCCGCGGCCGATTGGTGCAACGAGCTTGCGCCGCTATTTGAGGTTTGAACGGGCCGGCAACGGGGATCGCCACGACGCGCCCCAGACAAGACCCGCCCAAGAGGCCTGAGTTTCAGGAGGAAACACCTTCATGCCGACCGAAATCCTGATGCCGGCTCTGTCCCCGACCATGGAGGAGGGGACGCTCGCCAAATGGGTCAAGAAGGTCGGCGACGCCGTTGCCCCGGGCGACGTCATCGCCGAGATCGAGACCGACAAGGCCACCATGGAAGTCGAGGCCGTCGACGAGGGCACGCTCGGCAAGATCCTCGTCGAGGAGGGCTCCGAGGGCGTCAAGGTCAATACGCCGATCGCCATCCTTCTCGCCGAGGGTGAGGACGAGAGCGCCATAGAGAACGGCGCCGCTTCCCAGTCGCGCGGTGCCCCGGCTTCGGCCGCCGAAGATACGTCGGCGACCCGCGAAACCGACGAGAAGCAGTCGTCGAAGGGTTCGGAGCCCTCCGGCGGCGATGCCGTAAAGGACATGTCGGCTCGGCGCGTTCCGGCCGAGGGAAAGACCCATCCCGACCCCGAGGATCCCGAGGGTGATCTCGCCCAGGAGATCCCGGAGGGCACCGAGATGGTCTCGACCACCGTGCGCGAAGCGCTGCGCGACGCCATGGCGGAAGAGATGCGCCGGGACGAGCGCGTCTTCGTCATGGGCGAGGAGGTCGCCGAATATCAGGGCGCCTACAAGATCACCCAGGGTCTGCTCGACGAGTTCGGCGCGCGCCGGGTCGTCGATACGCCGATTACCGAGCACGGCTTTGCCGGCCTCGGGGTCGGCGCGGCCTTCGGCGGGCTGAAGCCGATCGTCGAGTTCATGACCTTCAACTTCGCCATGCAGGCGATCGACCAGATCATCAATTCGGCGGCCAAGACCCTCTACATGGCCGGCGGCCAGATGGGCTGCCCGATCGTCTTTCGCGGGCCCAACGGCGCGGCCGCCCGTGTCGCCGCCCAGCACAGTCAGGACTACGCCGCCTGGTACAGCCACGTGCCTGGGCTCAAGGTCGTCCAGCCCTACACGGCGGCCGACTACAAGGGTCTCTTGAAGTCGGCGATCCGCGATCCCAACCCGGTGATCTTCCTCGAAAACGAGATCCTTTACGGGCAATCCTTCGAGATCCCGAAGATCGACGACTGGACCGTGCCGATTGGCAAGGCCCGCATCCACCGCAAGGGCAACGACGTCACCATCGTCTCCTTCGGCATCGGCATGACCTATGCCGTGAAGGCCGCCGAGGAATTGGCGAAGGAAGGCATCGAGGCCGAGATCGTCGACCTGCGCACCATCCGCCCGATGGACATGGACACCGTCATCCGCTCGGTGAAGAAGACCAATCGCTGCGTGACGGTGGAAGAGGGCTATCCGCAGAGCTCCGTCGGCGCCCACATCGCCTCCGAGATCATGGTCCGCGCCTTCGACTATCTCGACGCGCCGGTGCTCAAGGTCGCGGGCAAGGACGTGCCGATGCCCTATGCCGCCAATCTCGAAAAGCTGGCGCTGCCCTCGGTCAAGGACGTGATCGACGCGGTGAAGGCCGTGACATACAAGGATTGAGGCGAGGGCCGAAGCTGGAAGGAACGCCGCTGCGATGACGCCCGAGGGCCATTCAGACCTGTCCGAAGCGGGAACGCTCGTCCTCACGAGGGACGTGCGTCGGCCGCGGGCGCATGTCTGGCGGTGCCTGACGCAGCCGGACTGCTTCAAGGTCTGGTGGCGCGACAATCTCGAATTCGAGCCGCAGCTCGGCGGCCGTTTCGTCGAGCCCTGGGTCGACCCGTCCGGCCGCGAGCGCACGACGCGGGCGGAAGTGACGGCGTTTCATCCGCCGGAAGGCTTCGTCATGGTCTGGGCCGACGAGGACTGGGAGTTCGACACCGTCGTGTCCGTGTCGCTGACGGAGATCGAGAGCGGCACCCGCGTCACGATCGAGCACCAAGGATGGGAGAAGGCTGCGGAGCCGGATCGCGCGACCTATCTTCTCGATCATCACGCCGGCTGGGATCGCCATCTCGATAACCTTGTGGCCTTCGCCGAGGATCTTGCCCATGACGACGGGTCGGCCTCGGGCGACGGCGACGGGCGATGAGGGAGGCGGGAATGTCCACGGTCGAACAGCTTTCCCCGGCGGTCCGCAAGCCGGCGACCTATGCCGATCTCGAAGCGGTGCATCCGCATCTCGTCGCCGAGATCCTCGATGGCGAGCTGGTGACCCATCCGCGGCCGCGTTTGAAGCATGCCGTCGCGTCCTCCGCCCTCGGCGCCGAACTGAACGATGCCTTTCAGAGAGGCCGTTCGGGGCCCGGAGGTTGGATGATCCTTGACGAACCCGAACTTCACCTCGGGCCGCAGGTGGTGGTTCCCGATATTGCCGGTTGGCGGCTCGAGAGATTTCAAGCCTTGCCGGACAAGGCGTATGCAGAAACGCCGCCCGACTGGGTGTGTGAAGTCGTATCACCTTCGACGGAGATCTATGACCGCAGCACCAAGCGGCGCATTTATGCGGATGCGGGTGTTCCGTTCCTGTGGATTCTCGACCCTCGTCTAGAGATGCTCGAAACCTTTACCCTAACCGGGCGCCAGTGGCTCCTGGATGCCACACTTTCCGGCAAGGATGACGTGAACGCTGCCCCCTTCGAGGCGATCACCTTCCCGCTGACCATTCTCTGGCCGCTCAACCCGGCCCCCGACACCCAAAACGCGCAGTAAGACGCTTTCGGAGACGCCCACATGCCGATCAACGTCACCATGCCCGCCCTGTCTCCGACCATGGAGGAGGGCAATCTCGCCAAATGGCTGGTCAAGGAGGGCGACGAGGTCTCCGCCGGCGACATCATCGCCGAGATCGAGACCGACAAGGCGACCATGGAAGTGGAAGCCGTCGACGAGGGCAAGGTTGCGAAGATCGTCGTTCCGGCGGGCACCGAAGGCGTCAAGGTGAACGCCGTGATCGCCATCCTCGCCGCCGAGGGCGAAGATGTTTCCGAGGCCGCGAGCGGTGGTGACGGCAAGGGCTCAGCCGGCGACGACAAGGGCGGTGCGATGGCAGCCGACCCGAAGGCCGATGCCGCAACGACGGGATCCAAGGAAGAGGCCAAAGAACCCGCGATGCGGGGCGACAGCCGCACCTCCGGTGGAGAGCCGAAGAGCGGTGCCAACGGCACCTCCGAATCCAAGGCCGGTGCTGCGCCAAGCGGCGAGAAGGGCGGCCGCATCTTCGCCTCGCCGCTGGCACGGCGGCTCGCCAAGGAGGCCGGCATCGAGCTCGGCGCCGTCGACGGTTCCGGGCCCCATGGCCGGGTGGTGAAGGCCGACATCGAGGCGGCGAAGAAGGACGGCGGTGCCAAGAAGGCTGCGCCCGAAAAGCCGGCCGACGCGAAGAAGCCCGAAGCGGCCCCGGCCGCCGCGGCGCCGATGGCCAAGGCGGCCAGCGACGAGTCCATCCTCAAGCTCTTCCCCGAGGGCTCCTACGAGAAAATCCCGCACGACGGGATGCGCAAGACGATCGCCAAGCGGCTGGTCGAGGCCAAGCAGACCGTCCCGCATTTCTATCTCACCCTCGATTGCGAGATCGACGCGCTGCTGGCGCTGAGGAAGCAGCTCAACGACGCGGCGCCGACGATCAAGGGCGAAGCCGGCGACAGGCCGGCCTACAAGCTCTCGGTCAACGACATGATCATCAAGGCTCACGCGCTGGCGCTGAAGGCCGTGCCGATGGCCAACGCTTCCTGGACCGAGGGCGGCATGCTGATCCACAAGCATGCCGACGTCGGCGTCGCGGTTTCCATCGAGGGCGGGCTGATCACCCCGATCATCCGCCGGGCCGAGGAAAAGACGCTTTCGACGATTTCCAACGAGATGAAGGACCTCGCCAAGCGCGCCCGGTCCCGCAAGCTGAAGCCCGACGAATATCAGGGCGGCACGAGCGCGGTTTCCAATCTCGGCATGTTCGGCATCAAGGACTTCTCCGCCGTCATCAACCCGCCCCATGCGACGATCCTCGCGGTCGGCTCGGGCGACCAGCGCGCGGTGGTGAAGGCCGGCGCGGTGACCGTCGCGACGGTGATGACGGTGACGCTGTCGACCGACCACCGGGCGGTGGACGGCGTCCTCGGCGCCGAGCTGATCGCCGCCTTCAAGAACTTCATCGAAAACCCGATGTCGATGCTGGTCTGAGGGGAGGACGATGAAAACCGTCCTCGCCTTCGGCGACTCGCTGACCTGGGGCTACAACCCCGAAAACGGCCTGCGGCACGAGTTCTTCGACCGCTGGCCGAATGTCGTCGCCAAGGCGCTCGGCCACGGCGTCCGGGTGATCTCGGAAGGGCTGAACGGCCGCACCACGGCCTTCGACGACCATACGGTGATGGCCGAGCGCAACGGGGTGAAGACCCTGCCGACGCTGCTCGACAGCCACCAGCCGCTCGATCTCGTGGTCATCATGCTCGGCACCAACGACTTGAAGCGCCACACCGGCGGCGGCCGGGTATTCGAGAGCCGGCAGGGGCTCGAACGGCTGGTCGAGATCGTCCAGTGCTTTCCCTATCAGCGCGGCTATGACGCGCCGAAGCTCTTGCTCGTCGCGCCGCCGCACTTTGCCGAGACGATGGAGCCGGATTTCTCGCTGCTGTTTGGCCATGCGGTCGAAGAGAGCCAGCATTTCCGCTCCGCCGTCACCAAGGTGGCGGAGGAGTATGGTTGCGCGATGTTCGATGCCGCCGAGGTCTGTGAAGCCTCCTGCCTCGACGGCGTGCATCTTTCGGCAGAGCACAGCCGCGCCCTCGGCGAGGCGCTGGTCGAGCCGATCAGGGCGCTACTCGGCTGAGCCGGGCCGTGCCAATCCGATTTCAAGCGGCGCCTTGAGAGCGCCCAGTCAGACGATCCGCGGAGAGACGACCCATGGCTGACACCTACGACATCCTGGTCATCGGCGGCGGGCCGGGCGGCTATGTAGCCGCAATCCGGGCCGCGCAACTCGGCTTCAAGACTGCGGTCGTAGAGCGGGAGCATCTCGGTGGAATCTGCCTCAACTGGGGGTGCATCCCGACAAAGGCGCTGCTGCGCTCCGCCGAGATCTTCCACTATGCCGAGAATGCCCAGAACTACGGGCTGAAGATCGAGAAGCCGAGCTTCGAGATGGAAGCGGTGGTCAAGCGCTCGCGCCAGGTGTCGGGGCAGCTCGCCGGCGGCGTCGGGTATCTCATGAAGAAGAACAAGATCGACGTCATCTGGGGCGAGGCGAAGATCACCAAGGCCGGCAAGGGCGGCCCGGTCGAGGTCGCCGTCGGCAAGATGAAGAAGCCGATCGTCGAGCCGCAGAACCCGGTGCCGAAGGGAACGCTCGGCGAGGGCACCTACAAGGCCAAGCACGTCATCGTCGCCACCGGCGCCCGCCCACGCGTCCTTCCGGGCATCGAGCCGGACGGCGACCGCATCTGGACCTATTTCGAGGCGATGAAGCCCAAGGCGATGCCGAAGAGCCTGATCGTCATGGGTTCGGGCGCCATCGGCATCGAGTTCGCGTCCTTCTACCGGACGATGGGCGCCGAGGTGACCGTCGTCGAGCTGCTGCCGCAGATCATGCCGGTGGAAGACGCCGAGATCGCCAAGCTCGCCCGCAAGCAGTTCGAGAAGCAGGGGATGAAGATCCTCACCGATGCCAAGGTGTCGAAGGTCGAGAAGGGCGGCGACGGCGTCACCGTCACGGTCGAGACGAAGGACGGCAAGTCGCAGACGCTGAAGGCCGAGCGGCTGATCTCCGCCGTCGGCGTTCAGGGCAATACCGAGGGGCTCGGCCTCGAAGAGATCGGCGTCGCGATCGAGCGCGGCATCGTCAAGGTCGACGGCTATGGCAAGACCAATGTCGAGGGCGTCTACGCCATCGGCGACGTCGCCGGCCCGCCGATGCTCGCCCACAAGGCCGAGCACGAGGGCACGATCTGCGTCGAGAAGATCAAGGGGATCGACGTCCACCCGATGAAGAAGACCGAGATCCCCGGCTGCACCTACTGCCAGCCTCAGGTCGCCTCGGTCGGCCTGACGGAGGCGAAGGCGAAAGAGGCCGGCCGCGAGGTCAAGGTCGGCCGCTTCACCTTCGTCGGCAACGGCAAGGCGATCGCGCTGGGCGAGCCGGACGGCATGGTCAAGACCGTCTTCGACGCCAAGACCGGCGAGCTCCTGGGCGCGCATCTGGTGGGGGCGGAGGTCACCGAGCTGATCCAGGGCTTCGTCATCGCCATGGGCCTCGAGACCACCGAGGAAGAGCTGATGCACACCTGCTTCCCGCATCCGACGATCTCGGAGACGATGCACGAAAGCGTCCTCGACGCGTATGGGCGCGTCATTCACATGTGACGAGAAAGAACGCGGCATCCGGCCGTGTTCGAGTCCATCGATCGTGGCGGCACGGCAGAAAAGAACCGCCGTGCCTCTTGCCGGAAGGTTGCCGGCTCTAACTATCGGTCCAGACTTCTCCAAACCCAGACACGGGAAATTTCACATGATCGGTAGCTTTCTTGCAGCAATCATCGTCGGCGGCATTGCCGGCTGGCTGGCCGAAAAGGTGATGAAGAGCGACATGGGGTTGATGATGAACATCATCCTCGGCGTCGTCGGCGCCATCATCTTGAGCTTCATCCTGCGCCTCACCGGCATTGGCGGCGGCGCTTCGGCGTCATTCTCCTTCGCCTATCTCATCACCGGCTTCGTCGGCGCCTGCCTCCTGATCCTCATCGCCCGCGCCGTCCGGCGCTGAGGTGACAACAGGGATCCCTGCGTGACGGGCAACCCCGTCATGCAGGAGCCGATGCGGGTGTCGAAGCTGATTGCATCGCTAAAACCGGAGGCTTAAGTAGGCCCCATGGTCACACTCCTCGACACCCGGTCGTCAGAAACCGAGAAGCCACGGCTCCGCCACCCGGAAAAGGCCCATCGGCCAGACGCCGTGGCGAGCCCGCCCAAGCCGGACTGGATCCGGGTCAAGGCGCCGGTTTCAAAGGGCTATTTCGAGACCCGGGAGATCGCCCGGGAAAACCGCCTAGTCACCGTCTGCGAGGAGGCCGGCTGCCCCAATATCGGCGGCTGCTGGGAGAAGAAGCACGCCACCTTCATGATCATGGGCGGCATCTGCACCAGGGCCTGTTCCTTCTGCAACGTCGCCACCGGCATGCCCCATGCACTGGATGAGAGCGAGCCCGAGAGCGTCGGCCGCGCCGTCGCCAAGATGGGCCTCAACCATGTCGTCATCACCTCGGTCGACCGCGACGATCTCGCCGATGGCGGAGCGGAACATTTCGTCCGCACCATCCGGGCGATCCGCGCCGCGGCGCCCGGCACGACGATCGAGATCCTGACCCCCGACTTTTTAAGGAAGCCCGGCGCGCTCGAGCGTGTCGTCGAGGCCAAGCCCGACGTCTTCAACCACAATCTTGAGACCGTTCCGTCGAAATATCTGACGGTGCGCCCCGGCGCCCGCTACTTCCATTCGATCCGGCTGTTGCAGCGGGTGAAGGAACTCGACCCGACGATCTTCACCAAGTCCGGCATCATGGTCGGCCTCGGCGAGGAGCGCAACGAGGTGCTGCAGCTGATGGACGACCTTCGAACCGCCGATGTCGACTTCCTCACCATCGGTCAGTACCTCCAGCCGACGAAGAAGCATCATGCGGTAATTCGCTACGTCACGCCGGACGAGTTCGCCTCTTTCGAGAAAGTCGCGTTGACGAAGGGCTTCCTCGTTGTCTCGGCCAGCCCGCTCACTCGCTCTTCCCACCACGCGGGGGAGGATTTCGAACGCCTGAAGGCCGCGCGGCTCGCCCGCCAGTCGGCCGCCTAATCCGCCCGTCATGCCCAAATTTCAAACGACGCGCCACGTTCGCCACTCCGCCGATCAGATGTTCGCTCTCGTCGCGGACGTCGAGAAGTATCCCGAGTTCCTGCCGCTCTGCCAGGCGCTGACGGTGCGCTCCGAGCGCGAGAAGGAGGGCAAGCGCCTTCTCGTCGCCGACATGACGGTGGCCTACAAGATGGTCCGCGAGACCTTCACCTCGCAGGTGCTGCTGAAGCCCGATGAGCGTCGGATCGAGGTGTCCTACGTCAACGGCCCGTTCAAGTTCCTCGACAATCGCTGGGACTTCGTACCGACCGGCGAGGGCTCGTGCGACGTCGAGTTCTTCATCGAATACGAGTTCAAGAGCCGCACCCTCGGCATGCTGATGGGCTCGATGTTCGATTTCGCCTTCCGGCGGTTCGCCGTCGCCTTCGAGGAGCGGGCGGACAAGATCTACGGGTGAGGACGGCGTAGCATGGGTGCGTCACGCCTCCGGTTCCAGCGCAGAGGAAGCCGACGATGTGTTCCGTCGCAAACGTCAGCCCTGCGCCGGAGTCTCGGCCTCGGCAGGGGGTTCGCGTTCGATTTCAGACTGTTCGACGGCCCAGGCGCTCGCAGCTTCGACGGCAACCGGTGACGATGTCGGAATGACGCCGATATAGCTCTCGGTCTGGCCCGCGGGAATGCCGGGCCGCTGTGTCATACGATACAGCGCGTAGAGAGCGATGGCGGCGAACGTCACGCTGAGGACCAGCCAGAACGTGAACGGCCCCGCCCATTCCATCGCCCAACCGGTGACAAGCGGTCCCAGGATGGCGCCGAGACCGAATGTGAAGACGAGGCCGCCGGACGCCGCCGGCATGTCTTCCGATGAGAGGAAGTCGTTCGTATAGGCCAGAAACAGCGCGTAGAGGGGGGTCGTCATGCCGCCCGCGACGAAGGCCGATGCCATCAGCGACCACAGACCGGCGCCAGCGATCCATCCGAAGAGACAGGATGCCGATCCGATAACGGAGACGGCAAAGATCAGGATGCGCCGATCCACGCGGTCCGAGATCCAACCGATCGGGTATTGAAGGAAGAGCGCCCCGGCGAACAGCATCGCCACGAACAGTGCTATCTGAGACGCGCTCATTCCGATCAGCGTGCCGAAGACGGCGCCCATGCCGGACTGTGTCGCATAGGCGCTGCCCAGAAGAAAGATCCCGACCGTGCCCAGGGGGGACTCGGCGAAGAGAGCCTTCAGGGCCATCGGCCGCGTGACGTCTGTCCTGGGGGCCGGAGCCACGGTGAGGAGGATCGGTGCGAAGGATATCGAGACGAGGATCGACGCACCGATGAACAGCACCGACGTCTGGGCATCGCCGAGCGTGAGTAGCCCTTGCGCTCCGATGATTCCGAGGGTCTGCGCGATCATGTAGGCGGACAGCACCTTGCCGCGGGTCTCATTGGTCGAGGCGTCATTCAGCCAACTCTCTGCCGTCACATAGACGCCCGACATGCAGAAGCCGATCAGCATCCGCAGCAATGTCCACGCCCAAGGTTCCGCGAGCAGAGGGAAGGTGATCAGCCCGGCCGACATGAAACTGCCGAGCGCCGCAAACACGCGGACATGCCCGACATTGCGGATGAGAGACGGCGTGAGATGAGCGCCGGACAGGAAGCCGACGAAATACCCTGAGGTGACGATGGCGAGGGCCGTGGCCGAAAACCCCTCGATTCCGCCGCGCAGACCGATGAGGGTGAAATGCATGCCGTTGCCCAGCATGATCAGGACGATACCGACCAGAAGAGCCCAAATGCCGGATAAGACTTTGACCATGGGTCGCCCTCGAGCGCTGGCCCGCACCTTCTATGCCAAGCGTTCGGCGAAGGTTACACATCCCGCCTGCTTGCGCGACGTTCCAATCGCGACCTCGCATTGACGGGACCACGAAATCGCTGACGGGCCGAGGCCTGGAGCCGAGCCTTGGTAGAACTTCATTCTGCGGCACCCGCTGCTAGGAAAAAGCCATCGTCTGAGAACGGCTTATGCCTTCACGTTCCCGACGCGGCCACCAGCAGTTCCAACGCCACCACCACCGACGCCTGTCTGATGGCCGCGCGTCCCAGATCCCCGAACAGCTCTTCCCGATGCACCGTCCCCGCCGGTCCAGCGCAGGCGAAATGCACCAGCCCGACCGGTTTTGCCGCCGACCCACCGCCGGGGCCGGCGATGCCGGTGATCGACACGGCGACGGTGACGCCCGCGCGTCGGCGCGCGCCTTCCGCCATCTGGCGCGCGACCGTTTCCGACACCGCGCCATGGGCGGCGAGCGCCGCAGGATCGACGGCGACGAGGTCGATCTTCGCCTGGTTGGAATAGGTGACGAAGCCGCGGTCGAGGACGGCCGAGGAGCCGGCGACGTCGGTGATCGCCCCGGCGACGAGGCCTCCGGTGCAAGATTCGGCGGTCGCGAGCGTCCAGCCGGCTTGGGCGTAGCGCGCGACGACGGCGCGGGCGAGGGCGGCGATCTCGTTGCTGCGACCGCAACCGGGGCCGGCTTGCCCGTCGGCCTCGATCTCGCCGCCGCTCACTTGCCCTCTCCGTAGACGACCGAGGCCGTGGCAATCGCCGCGATTCCCTCACGGCGGCCGACGAAGCCGATGGTCTCGTTGGTCGTCGCCTTCACCGAAACCCGGTCGAGCGACAGGCCGGTCATCGTCGCGATCGCCTGACGCATTGCCTCGCGGTGCGGCGCGATCTTCGGCGCCTCGCAGATCAAAGAGATATCGGCATTCATGATCCGTCCGCCCTTGGCCGCGACGATCCGGACGGCCTCTTCGACGAAGATGTGCGAGGCTGCGCCCTTCCATTGCGGGTCGCTTGGCGGGAAGTGATCGCCGATGTCGCCGGCGCCGCAGGTGGCGAGTAGCGCGTCGGTCAAGGCGTGGAGGCCGACATCGGCGTCGGAGTGGCCGTCGAGCCGCTGGTCGTGGGCGATCTTTATGCCGCAGAGGGTGACGTGGTCGCCCGGAACGAGGCGGTGCACGTCGTAGCCATTGCCGGTCCGAACGTCGATCACGGGCAGCTTCTCCTTGAGTTTCTCGTTGGCCAGTCTCTCGTCGGCGGCGGCGATGTCCTCGCGCGTCGTCAGCTTGACGTTGCCCGCAGCTCCTTCGACCAGCACCACCCTCGCGCCCGCCCATTCGGCGATGGAAGCGTCGTCGGTGAAGTCGGATCGGCCGGAGCCTGCGGCGGCCTCATGGGCGCCGACGATCGCTGCGAAACGAAAGCCCTGCGGTGTCTGCGCGCCGTAGAGGCCGCTGCGCGGCACGGTTTCGGCGATCGACAGGTCGCTCGTCGCCCGCTTGATCGTGTCGGCGATGGGAACCGCCGGGATCGCGCCGCCATGGGCGATGGCTGCGGCAATCACCCGGTCGACGGTCGCGTGATCGGCGAAGGGGCGGACGGCATCGTGGATCAGCACAATGCCGGGGGGGCGATCCGACGCCCGGAGGAATTCGAGCCCGCGCCGCACCGAGATCTGCCGCTCCGCCCCGCCGGTGACGAGATGGACGCGCGCGGCTTCTTTGCCGAGGGCGCGTTCGCAGAGCGCGTGATCGTCCGCATGGATCACAAGGACGATGGTTTCGATGCGCGGGTGGCTTCGAAAAAGCGCCAGCGTGTGGGCGAGCACGGCCCGCCCGCCGATGGTCCGATACTGTTTGGGACCCTCCGTGGAATGGCCGGCCCGCTCGCCGCGACCGGCCGCCACCAGGATCGCCGCGACGCTCTCCGCCATACCGCTCGACCTCGCTCGAAACCCGTGGGTGCTGGAGCATGAACCCATGACAGAATGCAAGCACCTAATTGCTTGTCATTTGAGCATGCTCCGATTAAGTACAGCTCAGGTGGTGCAAGAATCGACAGTTGCGATGAACGCTCAAGGTTTAGGCGAATTTGGAAGGCGAGGGGATGTTTCCGTCCCGCTGCAGGTCGGCGGCTGCCGGCTCGGCAATCGCGTCCTCCTGGCGCCGATGTCGGGCGTTTCCGACGTGCCGTTCCGCCGGCTGGCGCGGCGCTTCGGCGCAGGCCTCGTCGTTTCGGAGATGGTCGCCAGCGGGGAATATCTGAAGGGTGCCGGCGAATCGACCCTTCGAGCCCTGCGTGACGGGCATGGCATCCATGCGGTGCAGCTCGCGGGCCGCGATCCGCGGGCGATGGGGGAGGCCACACGGCGCCTTGCCGCCTCCGGCGCGGACATTGTCGACATCAATTTTGGCTGCCCGGCGAAGAAGGTGGTGGGCGGGCTGTCCGGCTCCGCCCTGATGCGCGAGCCGGAGCTTGCCCTTGCCATCGTCGAGGCTGTCGTCGCGGGGGCGGGCGACGTGCCGGTGACGGTGAAGATGCGTCTCGGCTGGGACCGCGCGTCGATGAACGCGCCCTGGCTCGCCGCGCGGGCGGAAGCGGCGGGCGCCCGGATGGTGACGGTGCATGGCCGCACGCGCATGGATTTCTACGACGGCGCCGCCGACTGGAAGGCCATCGCCGCCGTCCGCCGCGCCGTCACGGTGCCGCTCGTCGCCAATGGCGACCTCGTCTCGCCGGACCGCCTCGGCGAGATGCTCGCCTCGAGCGGCGCCGATGCTGTGATGGTCGGGCGCGGCGCCTATGGCCGGCCGTGGCTTCCCGGCCTGATGGCCGGCGCGACCGCGATGGCGGAACTTTCCCGCGTCGATCTCGGCGACTTCGCCGCAGAGCATTACGAGACGATGCTCGGCCATTACGGCCTGCCGACCGGCATTCGCCATGCGCGGAAGCATCTCGGCTGGTATCTCGATCGCCATGCTGCGACCGGTGCCGTCGTCCCGCCGTCCGAGCGCCGGGCGATCATGACCGGAACCGACCCGAACGACGTTCGCAAAAGGCTGTCTCTTCTCCTTGCCGGCACGACGCTGGCCGAGATCGAGACGGCCGCAACCGCGCCGATGGCGGAGGCAGCCTGACATGTCCCATTCGTCCGACAGCGGCCCCTTCCTGCTCGATCAGGCGTTCCAGATCCTCAATGCGCTGCCGCATCCGGTGATCGTCGTCGACGCGGCGGGTCGGTTCCGCTTCGCCAATTCCGATGCCGAGCAGTTCTTCTCCGCTGGCTCGGCCTATCTCGCCCGCAAGAGGCTGCAGGATTTCGTGCCCGGCGACAGCCCGATGTTCTCGCTGGTCGAGCAGGCCCGCACCGAATCCGCCCGCATCAGCGAATACCGGGTCGACGTGTCCTCGCCCCGGCTCGGCGGCGAGCGGCTGGTCGATCTCTACGTCTCGGCGATGCCGGAAGCGCCGGAGCTGGTCGTGGTGATGATCCAGCAGCGCTCGATCGCCGAGAAGATGGATCGCCAGCTGACCCATCGCTCCGCCGCCCGAACCGTCACCGGTCTTGCGGCGATGCTCGCCCACGAGATCCGCAATCCGCTTTCCGGCATCAAGGGGGCCGCCCAGCTGCTCGCCGCCTCGGCCAGCGACGAGGACAGGGCGCTCACCCGGCTGATCCAGGAAGAATCCGACCGCATCGTCAAGCTGGTCGACCGGATGGAGGTGTTCTCCGACCAGCGTCCGATCGAACGCTCCGCGGTGAACATCCATTCCGTGCTCGAGCACGTGAAGACGCTGGGCCGCAACGGCTTTGCCCGTGACATCAAGATCCTCGAACTCTACGACCCGTCGCTGCCGCCGGTCTTCGCCAATCGCGACCAGCTCGTCCAGGTTTTCCTCAATCTTCTGAAGAACGCCGCCGAGGCGGTGAAGGGCCGAGAGAACCCGGAGATCCGCCTGACCACGGCGTTCCGACCGGGGGTTCGCCTCTCGGTGCCGGGCACCAAGGACCGGGTGACGCTGCCCCTGGAATTTGCCGTGGAGGACAATGGCGACGGCGTGCCGGAGGACATCCGCGAGCACATTTTCGATCCCTTCGTGACCACCAAGCCGAGCGGCTCGGGCCTCGGCCTCGCGCTGGTCGCCAAGATCGTGGGCGATCACGGCGGCGTCATCGAGTGCGAGTCGCAGCCGGGACACACGGTCTTCCGCATTCTCATGCCGGCCTGGCGCGAGCTTTCCGAACCCGATGCGCTGCGTGACGCGACCGACGAACAGGGCTGAAATATCCATGGCAATGCAGATCATCGTAGCCGACGACGATGCCGCGATCCGCACGGTCGTCTCCCAGGCCCTGATGCGGGCCGGCTTCGAGGTGCGCGTCACGTCGAACATCGCGACCCTATGGCGGTGGATATCGGCGGGCGACGGCGACCTCGTCATCACCGACGTTTTGATGCCGGACGGCAACGCCTTCGATACGCTGCCGAAGATCAAGAACTCGCGGCCCGACCTGCCGGTCGTGGTGATGAGCGCCCAGAACACCTTCATGACGGCGATCAAGGCGTCCGAGAAGGGCGCCTACGACTACATCCCGAAGCCGTTCGACCTGACCGAGCTCGTCTCGATCGTCCGTCGCGCCCTGTCCGAGCCGAAACAGGGCCCTCGGGTCACCGCGCCCGACGACATGCAGGAGGCGATGCCGCTGGTCGGCCGCTCGCCCGCCATGCAGGACATCTACCGGGCGCTGGCGCGAATGATGCAGACGGATCTGACGGTGACGATCACCGGCGAATCCGGCACCGGCAAGGAGCTCGTCGCAAGGGCGCTGCACGATTACGGCCGCCGCCGCAAAGGTCCCTTCGTCGCCATCAACATGGCGGCGATCCCGCGCGACCTCATCGAATCGGAACTGTTCGGCCACGAGAAGGGCGCCTTCACCGGCGCCCAGTCGCGCACCAGCGGACGATTCGAACAGGCCGAGGGCGGTACGCTCTTCCTCGACGAGATCGGCGACATGCCGATGGAGGCGCAGACGCGGCTCCTGCGGGTGCTGCAGCAGGGCGAATACACCATCGTCGGCGGCCGCACGCCGATCGCCACAGACGTGCGGATCGTCGCTGCGACCAACAAGGACCTGCGCCAGCTCATCGCGCGCGGCCTGTTTCGCGAGGATCTGTTCTACCGGCTCAACGTCGTGCCGCTGCGCCTGCCGCCGCTGCGCGAGCGCATCGAGGACCTGCCGGATCTGGCGCGACATTTCTTCGCAGTCGCCGAAACCGAAGGGCTGCCGCGCAAAACCCTCAGCCAGGGCGCGCTCGACGTCATGCGCCGCTACGGGTGGCCGGGCAATGTGCGCGAACTCGAAAACCTCATCCGCCGGCTCGCCGCGCTCTATCCCCAGGACGAGATTTCCGGCGAGATCGTCGAGCACGAACTCATCAACGACCCGATCAAGAGCCCGGG
The DNA here is from genome assembly GCF_010500815.1 of Jiella pacifica. Taxonomy (GTDB): domain Bacteria; phylum Pseudomonadota; class Alphaproteobacteria; order Rhizobiales; family Rhizobiaceae; genus Jiella; species Jiella pacifica. Next base: position 31,794 of record NZ_JAAAMG010000002.1, on the reverse strand, counting down.
GCTTGAGACGGACGGCAGCAAGCCAATCGATCTCAGTGCCTCGGTCGAACGCTATCTGGCCGAGTATTTCTCATCCTTCGGCGACGATCTGCCCCCGCCGGGGCTGCACGGGCGGATCCTGCGCGAGGTCGAATATCCGCTGATCGCCGCGGCCCTGGCCGCCACCCGCGGAAACCAAGTGAAGGCCGCCGATCTTCTCGGCGTCAATCGCAATACGCTCAGAAAGAAGATCCGCGACCTCGATATTTCCGTCGTCCGCTCGATCCGTTGACTGGCTTTTTTCAGGGCTTCGTTGCAGTTTAGACACAATCCGTTGCTTTGTGGCAACGGCAATCGGAACTGTTCTCGCGAAGCATGACGACACACCAGATCCAAGGCGAGCCCCAGGTCCCGTTCCTCATGGAACGGCGGCGCTTCCTGTTGTTTCCCGGCCTTCTGGCCGTTGCCGGTGCGTTGATCACCGGGGCGATTTCCTTCGTCGTGCTCATGGGCCTGACGCCGATCGAGCCGACCGACACGATCGTCACCATCGCAACCGTCGTCAACGGCGGCTTCGTGCTGCTCCTCTGCGGGCTGATCGGCCGCGAGGTGCTGCGCATGGTGCGGGCTCGGCGAGAGGGCCGGGCGGCCTCGCGCCTGCACGTGCGGATCGTCGTCCTGTTCTCGATCGTCGCCATCCTGCCGGCGCTGCTCGTCGCCATGGTCGCCAGCGTCACGCTCGACCTCGGCCTCGATCGATGGTTCGGCATGCGGACCCAGGCGATCGTCGAATCCTCGATCTCGGTGGCGCGGGCCTATGTGAACGAGAACGCCCGCAACCTGCAGGGGACGACCCTGTCGATGGCCTATGATCTCGATCAGCAGCGCCAGCTTTTCGATCTCGACCGAGGCGGCTTCCAGGACCTGATGACCGAACAGGCGCGCGGCCGCTCGCTGCTCGGCGCGCAGGTCCTGCGCCTCGACGGCCAGCCGATCCTCAAGGCCGACATCGACCAGGGCAAGCCGCTGCCCGTCCCGCCGGCCGACGCCCTGCAGAAGGCCGCCGAGGGCAATCTCGTCTTCATTCCACCCGGCGTCACCAATCTCGTCGGCGCGATCATCCGTCTCAGGCAGATCTCCAACGCCTATCTCTACACCGTGCGCGCCGTTGACCCTGAGGTGATCACGGCGCTGCGCGAGATGGAGGAACGCTCGGCCGAATATTCGAGCCTGCGGGAAAACCGCTTCGGGCTGCAGCTCGCCTTCGCGCTGCTTTATCTCGGCATCACGCTGATCGTGCTGTTGTCGGCGATCTGGACGGGCATCGGCGTCGCCGACCGCTTGGTCCGGCCGATCCGGCTGTTGATCGGTGCGGCCGACGAGGTGTCGGAGGGCAATCTCTCAGTCTCGGTGCCGGTGCGCGTGTCCGACGGCGACGTCGGCTCGCTCTCCAACACCTTCAACAACATGATCCTGCAGTTGCGAAGCCAGCGCGCCGAGCTCGTCAACGCCAAGGATGTCATCGACGAGCGTCGTCGCTTCATCGAGGCGGTGCTTTCCGGCGTCACGGTCGGCGTCGTCGGCATCGAGCGCGACGGCACGATCTCGATGGTCAACCCGTCGGCCGAGCGGATCCTCGCGGTCGCCGCTGACGAGGTCACCGGCCGCAAGCTCGCTTCCGTCTTTCCAGAAATCGGCCGCATCCGCGGGGCTGCCTCGGCCTCTCGCCGGCCGGAGCATCAGGAAGACGTGAAGCTGAAGATCCGCGAGCGCGAGCGGACGCTGGCCATCCGCATCACCTCGTCGGAAGAGAGCGAGGGCGACCACGCCTCGGTGGTGACCATCGACGACATCACCGATCTCGTCGACGCCCAGCGGACTTCGGCCTGGGCCGACGTCGCCCGGCGCATCGCCCATGAGATCAAGAATCCGCTGACGCCGATCCAGCTGTCCGCCGAGCGCATCCGGCGCCGCTACGGCAAAAGGGTCGAGGACGACCGCGAAGTGTTCGACCGCTGCATCGAGACGATCGTCCGCCAGGTTTCGGACATCGGCCGCATGGTCGACGAGTTCTCGACGTTCGCCCGTATGCCAAAACCGACGATGGAGCGCATGGACCTGCGCGACGCCTTGCGCGAAGCGGTGTTCATGCGCGAGATGGGCGATCACGGAATCGCCTTCGCCGCCGAGATTCCCGAAACGCCGATGTTCGGCTCCTACGACATCCGGCTTTTGTCCCAGGCCTTCGGCAATCTCGTGAAGAACGCCGTGGAATCGCTCGAGGCGACCGAGGGCGTCGAGGGCCGGATCGCCATCCGGGCGAAGATCCTGGACGGCGTCTACCGCATCGATATCGTCGACAACGGCCGCGGTTTTCCGAAGGAGAATCGCGATCGGCTGCTGGAGCCCTACATGACGACCCGCGAGAAGGGCACAGGCCTCGGCCTCGCGATCGTTCGCAAGATCATCGAAGACCACGGCGGCACGATTACCCTCGAGGACGCACCGGATCAGCCGCAGGGCGCAATGGTGCGGATCGTTCTGCCGGCAGGCACCAACCCGTCGGGTGGGAGCCAACCGAACAATGCTGATGATGAAAGGATTGGTGAGCCATGGCATCGGACATCCTGATCGTCGACGACGAGGCCGACATTCGCGAGCTCGTCGCCGGTCTCCTCGAGGACGAGGGCCACGAGACCCGCACGGCTGGCAATTCGGATGCCGCCATGCAGGCCTTTACCGACCGCGTGCCGCGACTGGTCTTTCTCGACATCTGGCTGCAGGGCAGCCGGCTGGACGGGCTCGACCTCCTCGACGTCATCAAGGCGCAGCACCCGGAAGTGCCCGTCGTGATGATTTCCGGACACGGCAACATCGAGACCGCCGTCTCGGCGATCAAGCGCGGCGCCTACGATTATATCGAGAAGCCCTTCAAGGCCGACAGGCTGATTCTGATCGCCGAGCGGGCCCTGGAGACCTCGAAGCTGAAACGCGAGGTGCTCGAACTGAAGCGCCGCTCCACCGATTTCGCCGAGCTGATCGGCAAGTCGCAGCCGATGAACCAGCTGCGCAACGTCATCGAGCGGGTTTCTCCGACTAACAGCCGGGTGATGATCCTCGGGCCATCGGGCTCCGGCAAGGAGATGGTGGCGCGGGCGATCCATGCGGCGTCCCCGCGCGCATCCGGCCCGTTCATCGCGTTGAATGCGGCGGCGATCACGCCGGATCGGATGGAGATCGAACTCTTCGGCAACGAGACCCCGCCCGGCACCGAGCGCAAGATCGGCGCGTTGGAGGAGGCCCATCGCGGCGTCCTCTATCTCGACGAAGTCGCTGACATGCCGCGCGAGACGCAGAACAAGATCCTGCGTGTCCTCACCGAACAGACCTTCGAGCGGATCGGCGGATCGAAACGGGTGAAGGTCGACGTCAGGATCATCTCCTCGACCTCGCAGAACCTCGATTCGCTGATCGCCGAGGGGCTCTTCCGCGAGGATCTCTTCCACCGGCTTGCCGTGGTGCCGATCCAGGTGCCGCCGCTGGCCGAGCGTCGCCAGGACGTGCCGCTGCTGATCGAGGCTTTCATGAAGCAGATCGCCGAGCAGACCGGCATCAAGGCGCGGCGGATCAGCGACGAGGCGATGGCGGTCCTGCAGTCGAGCGAATGGCCCGGCAACGTCCGGCAACTGCGCAACAACGTCGAGCGGCTGATGATCCTGTCCCGCGATGGCGAGAGCGACGAGCCGATCACCGCCGACATGCTGCCCAACGAGGTCGGCGACATGCTGCCGCGGACGCCGAGCCAGGCCAATGGCCAGATCCTCGCTCTGCCGCTGCGCGACGCCCGCGAGGTGTTCGAGAAGGAGTATCTCGTCGCCCAGATCAATCGCTTCGGCGGCAACATCTCGCGCACCGCCGAATTCGTCGGCATGGAACGCTCGGCGCTGCACCGCAAACTGAAATCCCTCGGCATTTGATGCCCCGATACGCTATGGCTGCGCCGCAGAATCGGATGGCGATGGAGCGGCCGACATGAAGGTGGTGATCTGCGGCGCGGGGCAGGTGGGCTACGGCATCGCCGAACGGCTCGCCTCCGAGCGCAACGACGTCTCGGTGATCGACACCTCGCGCACCCTCGTCCAGGCGATCCGCGACAATCTCGACGCCAGGGGCTTCGTCGGACACGGCGCTCACCCGGACGTCCTCGCCGAGGCGGGGGCCGAGCAGGCCGATATGATCATCGCCGTGACGCTGCACGATGAGGTCAACATGGTCGCCTGCCAGGTGGCCCACTCCCTGTTCAACGTGCCGACCAAGATCGCCCGCATCCGCTCCCAGAGCTATCTGCGGCCGCATTGGCAGGATCTGTTCTCCACCGAGAACATGCCGATCGACGTGATCATCTCGCCGGAGATCGAGGTCGGCGAGATGGTCCTGCGGCGCATCGCCCTGCCGGGGGCGATGGATGCGGTGCGCTTTGCCGACGATCACATCGCCATGGTGGCGATCGAGTGCGCGGAGGACTGTCCGGTCGTCAACACGCCGCTCGACCAGCTGACCGACCTGTTTCCCGACCTCAACGCCACGGTCGTCGGCATCTGGCGGGGCGACCGGCTCTTCATCCCCGGCTCCAACGATCACATGGTCCCGGGCGACGTCGCCTATGTGGTCGCCGAGAAGACGCACGTGCGCCGCGCCCTCGGACTGTTCGGCCATGAGGAGCCGGAAGCGGGCCGCATCGTCATCGTCGGCGGCGGCAATATCGGCCACTACGTCGCCAAGCAGATCGAGAAGCGCAATTACGGCGCTCGGATTCGCGTCGTCGAGGACAATCACGACCGTGCCGTGACGATCGCCGACGGGCTGAAGCGCACGATCGTGCTGCATGGAAGCGGCCTCGACCAGGCGATCCTCAAGGAAGCCGACATCGGCACGAGCGACCTGCTCGTCGCGCTCACCAACGACGATAAGGTCAACATCCTGTCGAGCGTCATGGCCAAGCGCCTCGGCTGCAAGGGCAATCTGGCGCTCCTCAACAATGCCGACTACCAGGGCTTCACCCGGATGCTCGGCATCGACGCCTTCATCAATCCGCGCTCGGTGACGATCTCTCGCGTCCTGCAGCACGTGCGGCGCGGGCGCATCCGGGCGGTCCATTCGATCCAGAACGGCGTCGCCGAGGTGATCGAGGCCGAGGCGCTGGAGACCTCGCCGCTGGTGGGCGAGGCGCTGCGCGACCTCGATCTGCCCGACAATTTGCGGATCGGGGCGATCTTAAGAAACGGCATCTACGTCAAACCGACGGGCCAGACGAAAATCCGCGCCAAGGACAGGGTGGTGATCTTCGCCGCCGCCGCCGCCGTGCGCCACGTCGAGCAGATGTTCCGGGTCAGCCTGGAGTTCTTTTGACGTGTGACTTACCACGCCGCATGCCACTCTCGTGAGCAGGCGCGAAATCTCGTCACGATTCGCATCGACCGGGGCTTCGAACTCGTTCGCTCCTGCGGTATCAATGGAATAACGCTCGCGGCCGACCGGCCGCGTTCGTCATCAACCAGGCTGCAGCACAAATCAAAAAAGGACATTTCTGCATGCCAGAGCGGACCCAACACCTTCAGGACCTGTTTCTCAACACGGTTCGCAAGCAAAAGATTTCACTGACGATTTTTCTGGTCAATGGCGTCAAGCTGACCGGCGTCGTGACATCGTTCGACAATTTCTGCGTCCTCTTGCGCCGGGACGGTCATTCGCAGCTCGTCTACAAGCATGCGATCTCCACCATCATGCCATCGCAACCGGTACAGATGTACGAGGGCGTCGACGAAAGCGGGAAGGCCTGATTGGCGGAGTTTCAGGATAAAGGGCCGCGCGGGCCGATCGAGCACGAAAAGGTGGCGACGCGCGCCGCCGTCTTCGTTCCGGTCTTCAAGCAGCGGACGGAAGCCGACGGCCGCGGAACGCCGGGCCTGGCGGCCGTGCGTCGAAGCGACGAGGCGCGTCTCGCCGAGGCCGTCGGGCTGGCGGCGGCGATCGACCTCGACATCGTGACGAGTGCCATCATCACAGGGCAGAAGCCGCAGCCAGCCACGCTGCTCGGCAGCGGCAAGGTCGAGGAGATGAAGGGGCTCGTCGCGGCGGAGGCCGTTGGCCTCGTCATCGTCGACCATCCGCTGACGCCGGTTCAGCAACGCAATCTGGAGAAGGAGCTCGACACCAAGGTGCTCGATCGCACCGGGCTCATCCTGGAAATCTTCGGCCGGCGGGCGCGCACCAAGGAAGGCCGGCTGCAGGTGGAATTGGCCCATCTGAACTACCAGCGTGGCCGGCTCGTGAGGTCCTGGACCCATCTCGAGCGCCAGCGCGGCGGTGCCGGCTTCATGGGCGGTCCGGGCGAAACCCAGATCGAGGCAGATCGCCGGCAGCTGCAGGAAAAGATCAAGCGGCTCGAGAAAGAACTCGACCAGGTCCGTCGCACCCGGCAGCTACACCGGGAGAAGCGCCGCAAGCGCCCCCATCCGATCGTCGCCCTGGTCGGCTACACCAATGCCGGAAAGTCGACGCTGTTCAACCTTCTGACCGGCGCCGATGTCATGGCCCGCGATCTGCTCTTCGCGACCCTCGATCCGACGCTGCGCAAGACCGTCCTGCCACACGGCACCGAGATTTTGTTTTCCGACACGGTCGGCTTCGTCTCGGATCTGCCGACCCATCTCGTCGCCGCCTTCCGGGCGACGCTGGAAGAGGTGTTGGAAGCCGACCTGATCCTGCATGTGCGCGACGTGTCCGATCCCGACACGCTGGCACAGGCCGAGGACGTGCGCCGGATCCTGCGCGATCTCGACGTCGACACCGAGGACGCCGAGCATGTCGTCGAGGTCTGGAACAAGATCGACCGGCTCGACGAGGACACGCTGCACCGTATGACGGGGGCGCGAGCATCCCTTGCCGATCAGGCTTCGGCGCATCTCGTCTCGGCGGTGACGGGCGAGGGGACGCAGGCGCTCCTTACCGACATCGAGCGGCGCATCGCCGGCCATCTCACCGGCGTCACGCTCGACGTTGCGCCGGAGGCGATGAACCTCATTTCCTGGCTCTACGACAACGCCACCATCCTCGAACGCGAGGACGGCGAGGACGGCGTCGTGCACCTGAAGGCGGAGATGACCGCGCAGGCGAGGACCGAGCTTCGTCGGATCGGCGATTCGACCACAGGCCTGACGATCCACTGAACCGCGATTGGGGCGACGATTCCTCGACCGGACGGTATCCTGCCTACGACCCGAATATCGCCGATGCAGCAATGAAGGGTTCGGGCAAACCTGACCGGAGAGCGATTGCTCTTCGTCGGAACGGCGTCTATATTGCAATTTATACGAGTATTGTTTCAGGGTATCGACCGGAGAGATTGGCATGCGGCCAAGCTTCATGGGTGTCTGGAATGCCTTTCCAGATCACGTTGCCCATCCAACGTTGAAAGATCTCTATACGTGGCTCGGAGGGAAGGCTCGGCAGAACATCGAGGCGCCAGGGTTCGGCCCGAATGGGAATGCCTGCGCCAGTCGGCTCAGCGTCGCTTTCAACAACGGTGGCATGCCGATCAACCCGTCGGTCGCGGCTTCGCTCGGTATTCAAACCATCACGACCGGCGATGGAGCGAAGATCATCTTTCGAGTTCAATCGTTCCGTAAATATCTCATCAAAGTGTTTGGCGATCCGATCGTCGACGTGACCTTGCCGTTCAACGACAAGTTTCTGGGCCAGATGGGGATCATCGCATTCAACGTGAATTGGGCCGATGCATCCGGCCATATCGCGTTATGGAATGGGAACAAATTTCGAGAACCAACCCATGACGACTACTCGACATATGTTGGCGGGACCCGCGGTGACGTCAAAACGCGCAGCGGCGAATTCTGGAAATGGGGTAGTTGACCGCGGACACGCTTGGACGAACTATCTTGCGTGTCTCTTCGTGCTGGCGATCCCCACCCAAGGACTTGCGGCGGACAGCGCCACCGCGAGACGAGACGCAGAGGAATACGCCATTGCCAGTTGCCTGGTGGCGCAAAGCGAGCCGTTCCTCGAGAATCAAGGCGATGCCGTCGGTTCGGTTGTCATCCAGCGCGGCAATATCGAGCTGGACGGCCTTGCCGGGATCAACAAATCCGTCGAGCGGGAAATGGCAAAAGGTGAGATCCCGATCATCCGGTCCGAGAGCGGCAGCGACCAGACGCTGCCCGTCCTCTATTGCATCGAGATCATCGACAAACTGCAGGTCCGAAAGGCAATAGAAGAGGCCGTCGCGCAGCATGGTGCAACAGCCGATTGAGAATACCGGCAGCGGGTTGCCCAGTCACCGGGACACTCTGGCGCCTCTCGGAATCCAAACAACTTCACGCGTCCAATCCACGAGGCCGCCCCAGGGTCCGCTGCATCGGGCTCCGGCATCCGTGGTTGAGCGGACAATACCAATACCGACGCCCTCAAGAGTTCGCCGGGTGGGACCAAGACGGTAACGCTGTGATCCGAGGACTTGAGGCCGCTACGCTCGGCGTCAGCGTGTCGGGCAACTCGCGGCTGTCGAGGCTTCGTCGATCAGGTTCCGGTCTGGATCAGCATGAAGGCGGGGATGTCGTCGCCGAAGCCGACAGGCTGGGGGCCGCCGTCGTCACCGCGCTGGCGGTTGTTGTTGCCTTCGGCGCCGCGCTTCGGACGGCCGCCGCGCCCCGTGCCGGCGGAAGACCGGTTGTAGCTCGACGGCGCCGGACGAGGCGTTACCTCCTTGGCAACGGGAACATCCACGGCGACGGGGAGATCGGCGATGGCTTCGACCGGGACGGTGAGTTCGCCGGCCTCGGCGCGTTCCATCACGGCGTCGTCCGTCTCGGCGACTTCGGGCGTCGGCTCGGGCTTCGGCCGCCGCGAGCGGCGCTCACGCTCGGGCTTCTCGCCCGTCGTCGTCGTGCGGCGCGTGGCGCTGCGGCGCTTCGGACGCTCGTCTTCCTCGGTGGAGGCCGGCAGTTCGGCGGTCGTGGGGCCCTGCCATTCGATCGCCGAGCCGAGCATCTTCTCGATCGAGTCGAGATATTTCTTGTCGGACTTGGTCACCAGCGTGAACGCCTTGCCCGAACGGCCGGCCCGGCCAGTGCGGCCGATGCGGTGCACGTAGTCCTCGGCGTGGATCGGGACGTCGAAGTTGAAGACGTGGCTGACCTTCGGAATGTCGAGGCCTCGCGCCGCGACGTCGGAGGCGACGAGCAGCTGGATCTGGTTGTCGCGGAAGCCCTGCAGCATCGCCGTGCGGGCGCGCTGGTCCATGTCGCCATGCAACGCGCCGGCCGAGAAGCCGTGCTTGTCAAGCGAGCGGAACAGCGTCGCGACGTCGCGCTTGCGATTGCAGAAGATGATCGCGTTGGTGAGTTCGTCCTCTTCGCGCAGCAGCCTCCGCAGCGTCTCGCGCTTGTCCCACTCCTTGCCGCCGCTGGCGACGAGGCGCTGGGTGACCGTCAGCGCGGCGGAGGCCTGCTTGGCGACCTCGACCCGCACCGGGTTCTGCAGGAACTGCTCGGTGAGGCGGGTGATCTCCGGCGGCATGGTCGCCGAGAAGAACAGCGTCTGGCGGGTGAAGGGGAGCTGCTTGCAGATCCGCTCGATGTCCGGGATGAAGCCCATGTCGAGCATCCGGTCGGCTTCGTCGATGACGAGGATCTCGACGCCGGTCAAAAGCAGCTTGCCGCGCTCGAAATGGTCGAGCAGACGGCCAGGCGTGGCGATCAGGACGTCGGCGCCCCGGTCGATCTTCTTGTCCTGGTCGCCGAAGGACATGCCGCCGATGAGCAGCGCGACGTTGATCTTCTGGTCCTTGCCGTAGCGGGTGAAGGATTCTTCCACCTGGGCGGCGAGTTCGCGGGTCGGCTCGATGATCAGCGTACGCGGCATGCGCGCGCGGGCCCGGCCCTTTTCCAGCAAGGTCAACATGGGCAGGACGAAGGATGCCGTCTTGCCCGTGCCGGTCTGGGCGATGCCGAGCACGTCGCGACGCGCAAGCGCGTGCGGGATCGCCTCTTCCTGGATCGGAGTCGGTTGCGTGTAGCCGGAGGCTTCGACAGCCGCCAGCACCTTGGCGCTGAGACCGAGATCAGAGAATAGTGTCAAGCTGGCAAGTCTCTTAAGGAACGAGATAGCGTCGCGGCTGCGCGCTGGGGCAGCCCGTCTGCAAAGGGGCGATAGGACTACTGGTCGACCGAGTCAACCGTTTCCCGACATATGGGCGGCTTCGAGAGGGTTTTGAAGGTCAGTTTCATGAAAATTTCGCAAATGGTGATGGTCCCGGGGCTGCTGTCGACCGCCGACGTCTATCGACCACTCATCGATGCCTTGGGCAAGGATGTCTTCGTTGCCGAAACCAGACTTGACGATACGATCGAAGCCATGGCGCGGCGGCTGCTCGACGAGGCACATGGACGATTTCTACTTTGCGGACACTCGATGGGAGGCTACGTCGCCCTGGAATTGCTGCGGCTGGCTCCCGAGCGGGTTGCGGGACTGGCGCTGATCGCAACGTCGGCGAGAGCCGACGCACCTGAGCAGACGGCGGTTCGCCTAAGGCTGATCGACATGGCGCGGCGGCGGGGGATCGAAGAGGCGGCGAAGCTTCTGGAACCGAAACTCTTCGGCCCACGGGGCGGCGGCGAAGCGCTTCGTCGGCTCAACCTCGAAATGGCCCGCGAGATCGGCACCGACGTCTTCGCGCGGCAGCAGGAGGCGATCATCGCGAGACGGGATCAGCAGGAGGTCCTCGCCGGGATCGACGTGCCGACGGTGGTTGTGGCGGGGACGGCCGACGCGATCATTCCGCCGCAGCGCTCGCAGGAGATGGCCGCGGCGATACCCGGAGCGGACCTCGTCATGCTCAATGAGATCGGACACATGGTTCCGCTGGAGGCGCCGGGCGAGACCCACGCGGCCGTGGCGGGGCTTCAGGCGCGGGTCGCAGCGGCCTGAGCGTTCGGAACGGCGCAGCGGCACTGTACTCAGTGCCGCTCCTGCTTGGGGCGGTCAGTTGGATGCGGGGCCGAACATGTATGGCTGGCCGGGCATGAAGTGCAGCTCGTAGGTCTCGCTGATCTCGCCGTCGCTCGGCACGACCTCGAAGAACAGCGACAGACTGTTGGGCTCGGCCTCGTTCGGATCGTCGGCGCGATAGCCGACGATCTGGCCGTCCATCTTGGCGATCTCGGGAATCTCGGTGGTCGAGCGGACCGCGAGGCCGTCGTGCCCCGAGGCGTCGAGCTGCTGAATGAAGAAGTGGGCCTTGGCATCGTCGCCGGCGGGTTGCACCATCACAGTGCGCCAGACGCCGTGCTCGTCGCCTTCGGACCACGGGCCGACGACCTGAACGTCCTGAACGAGCGGCGACAGCTTCTCGACGGCAGCGGCAAATTCGCTCGGCTCCGCCGCGGGCTGGGCGCCCGCTTCGGCTGGCGCAGCGGCCGCTCCGCCAGCCTGAGGGGCGGCAGCCGGCGTGTCCGTGGTGGCGGCATCCTGCGCCAGGCTCGTGCCCGCAACAGCGAGCGAGGCGGCGAGGGCAGCGGCGAGGGTCGGCAGGATCCTGGTCATCGTGTTCACCTCGGGACGGCTTGGCCGTCGTTGGGGGGCGCTGACGTCTTGCGGCGCACAGCTTCGGCCAGCGCGCGTCGCATGTCGAGGGGGGCGCCCCGGCTCAGCCGCGAAGCACCGGTTTCGTTTGCACAGGCGAGATACGCCAGCCGCGTCAGATGTCGAGGTCTCCGGCGAAGGCGGCGCGATCCTGAATGAAGCGGAAGCGCGATTCCGGCTTGTTCCCCATCAGCGCTTCGACGGCGCCGGAGGTGCCTGCCTCGGGGGTCTCGTCGACGATGACACGGAGCAGCGTGCGCCGCTTCGGATCCATCGTGGTCTCCTTCAGCTGGGCAGGCAGCATCTCGCCGAGGCCCTTGAACCGGCCGACCTCGACCTTCCGGCCCTTGAACTCGCGCGCCACGATCTCCTCGCGGTGCCGATCGTCCCGCGCATAGAAGGTCTTGCCTCCGGCCGAGAGCTTGTAGAGCGGCGGGACGGCGAGGAAGAGATGGCCGCCGCGGATCAGCTCCGGCATCTCGCGGTAGAAGAAGGTGATCAGCAGCGAGGCAATGTGGGCTCCGTCGACGTCGGCGTCGGTCATGATGATCACCCGCTCGTAGCGCAGATCGTCCTGCCGGTATTTCGCCTTCGTGCCGCAGCCGAGGGCCTGGATCAGGTCGGCCAGCTGCTGGTTGGCCGTGACCTTGTCGCGGCCGGCGCTGGCGACGTTGAGGATCTTGCCGCGCAAGGGCAGGATCGCCTGCAGCTTGCGGTCCCGTGCCTGCTTGGCCGAGCCGCCCGCCGAGTCACCCTCGACGATGAAGATCTCGGCGCCGGCGGCGCCTGTCTGCGAGCAGTCGGCCAGCTTGCCGGGAAGGCGCAGCTTGCGGGTCGCCGTCTTGCGGCTGACCTCCTTTTCTTGGCGGCGGCGCAAGCGCTCGTCGGCCCGCTCGACCACCCAGTCGATCAGCCGCGCGGCGTCCTGGGGCGAGGAGGCGAGCCAGATGTCGAAACTGTCGCGCATCGACTGCTCGACGATGCGTTGCGCCTCGGCGGTGGCCAGCCTGTCCTTGGTCTGGCCGACGAATTCCGGCTCGCGGATGAACACCGACAGCATGGCCGAGGCCGTCTGCATGATGTCGTCGCCGGTGATGATGGAAGCGCGTTTGTTGCCCGAGACTTCCGCGAAGGCCTTCATGCCGCGGAGCAGCACCGAGCGCAGCCCGGCCTCGTGGCTGCCGCCCTCCGGCGTCGGAATGGTGTTGCAGTAGGAGCGCACGAAGCCGTCGTCGGCGGTCCAGGAGACGGCCCACTCGACCGCGCCGTGGCCGGAGACCTTCTCCGTGCGGCCGGCAAAGATCTGCGAGGTGACGCGGTGCTCCGCGCCGAGGGTGACGTCGAGATAGTCCTTGAGCCCGCCGGGGAAGTGGAAGGTTTCGCGCGTCGGCACACCGGAATCGGCGGCGATCAGCGAGGGATCGCAGGACCAGCGGATCTCGACGCCGCCGAAGAGATAGGCCTTGGAGCGTGCCATGGCCATCAGACGCTCGGGGCGGAACCGGCAGTTGGCCCCGAAGATCTGCGGATCGGGTCGAAAGCGCACCCTCGTGCCGCGACGGTTCTGGGTTTCGCCCACCTCTTCGAGCTTCGAGGTGGCGAGGCCCCGCGAATAGGTCTGCCGGTAGAGCTTGCGATTGCGCGCGACCTCGACCTCGAGATGCTCCGACAGGGCGTTGACCACCGAGACGCCGACGCCGTGCAGGCCACCTGAGGTCTCGTAGACCTTGGAATCGAACTTGCCGCCGGCATGCAGCGTCGTCATGATGACTTCGAGCGCCGAGCGGTCCTTGTATTTCGGGTGGGGATCGACCGGAATGCCGCGGCCGTTGTCGGTCACCGCCAAGGTGCCGTCGGCCTCGAGCGACACCTCGATGAAATTGGCATGGCCAGCCGTCGCCTCGTCCATCGCATTGTCGATGACCTCGGCGAAGAGATGGTGGACGGCCTTCTCGTCGGTGCCGCCGATATACATGCCCGGACGCCGGCGGACCGGCTCCAGCCCCTCCAGCACCTCAATGTCGGCGGCGGTGTAATCCGCCCCCGGCACGAATTCCTGGGCCGGCTTCCTGGCCGGCGCCGGTGGCTTGGGGCCCGCGGGCTTGCGAGCGGCGTTGCCCGAGAACAGGTCGTCGCTCATCGGCTGAAAAATCCTCGTGTCGTCGAAGGAGACTCGTGCTGCGACGCGATCATGGCCCCTTGCTATACTTTCACGAAATGTTCTTCAAGGCGGCGACCCGCCCGATGTCTCGTTCTGGCGCGGATTTCAGCATTTTTCCACGAAAAAGTCGCGGAAGGGCTACGCCCCAGCGCCCTCCGCAACTGTCGCTGCAGCCTGTCGCGAACGACGAAGGGCGCCCGTTGCCGGACGCCCTCGCAATGTTCTCGATGCTGGGGTCGACCCCGAAGGCGGGGCCGGTCCGGCTCAGACCGAATAATACATGTCGAACTCGACCGGATGCGGCGTCATCTCGTAACGCAGCACCTCGGCCATCTTCAGGTCGATGAAGGCATCGATCTGGTCGTCGTCGAAGACGCCGCCGGCCTTCAGGAAGTCGCGGTCGGCATCGAGGCTCTCCATCGCCTCGCGCAGCGAGCGGCAGACGGTCGGGATTTCCTTCAACTCCTCCGGCGGCAGGTCGTAGAGATCCTTGTCCATGGGCTGGCCCGGATGGATCTTGTTCTTGATGCCGTCGAGGCCGGCCATCAGCATGGCGGCGAAGGCGAGATAGGGGTTCGCCGTCGGATCCGGGAAGCGGACCTCGAGGCGCTTGGCCTTCGGCGACTGGCCGAAGGGGATGCGGCAGGAGGCCGAGCGGTTGCGCGACGAATAAGCGAGCAGCACCGGCGCCTCGAAGCCCGGGACCAGCCGCTTGTAGGAGTTGGTCGAGGGGTTGGTGAAGGCGTTCAGCGCCTTGGCATGCTTGATGATGCCGCCGATGTAGAACAGGCAGCTCTCCGACAGGCCGGCATATTCGTTGCCCGCGAAGGAGGGCTTGTCGCCCTTCCAGATCGACTGGTGGACATGCATGCCCGAGCCGTTGTCGCCATAGACGGGCTTCGGCATGAACGTCGCCGTCTTGCCATAGGCGTTCGCCACCTGGTGGATGACGTATTTGTAGATCTGCATCTTGTCGGCGTTGCGGGTCAACGTGTCGAACTTGATGCCGAGTTCGTGCTGGGCCGCCGCCACCTCGTGGTGATGCTTCTCGACGGCGACGCCCATCTCGGCCATCACCGTCAGCATTTCGGAGCGCATGTCCTGGCACGAGTCGATCGGCGGAACCGGGAAGTAGCCGCCCTTGATGCGCGGCCGGTGGCCGAGATTGCCGGTCTCGTATTCGGTGTCGTCATTCGACGGAAGCTCGGTCGAGTCGAGCTTGAAGCCGGTGTTGTAGGGATCGGCCTTGTAGCGCACGTCGTCGAACACGAAGAACTCGGCCTCGGGGCCGAAATAGCAGGTGTCGCCGATGCCGGACTGGGAGAGATAGGCCTCGGCCTTGCGGGCGGTCGAGCGCGGATCGCGGTTATAGGCCTCGCCGGAGATCGGATCGAGGATGTCGCAGGTGATCGCCATGGTCGACTGGGCGAAGAACGGGTCCATGTAGGCCGTCTCCGGATCCGGCATCAGCACCATGTCGGACTCGTTGATGGCCTTCCAGCCCTGGATCGACGAGCCGTCGAACATCGAGCCTTCGGAGAACATGTCCTCGTCGACGATGGAGACGTCCATCGTCACGTGCTGCATCTTGCCTTTCGGATCGGTGAAGCGCAGGTCGACGAACTTCACGTCGTTGTCCTTGATTTGCTTCAGAATCTCGTTGGCGCTCGTCATGGCCTTCCTTCCCTGTTGAAGAGTCTCTCTGGTCCCGGTCCGGACGCCCGCTCGTTATCCCATGGCGAGCTCGCGATCCATCCCGATCGTCGTCGGTTCGGGCGGCCCGCGAGGTGGCCGCCCCGATCTTTGGCGATGGTGCCGAAGGTCAGATCGCGTCGGTGCCGGATTCGCCGGTGCGAATTCGGATGGCTTCCTCGATCGGCGAGACGAAGATCTTGCCGTCGCCGATGCGGCCCGTCTGCGCCGCCTTGCGGATCGCTTCCACCGCAGCTTCCACCGTCTCGTCGGCGAGGACGACCTCGACCTTCACCTTGGGGAGGAAGTCGACGACGTACTCGGCGCCGCGATAGAGCTCGGTGTGGCCCTTCTGCCGACCGAATCCCTTGGCCTCGGTCACGGTGATGCCCTGGAGGCCGACCTCCTGAAGCGCCTCCTTCACCTCATCGAGCTTGAACGGCTTGATGATCGCCTCGACCTTTTTCATCGACTGACCTTTTTCAATGACTTCTTCGTTGCGCCGGGCGTTGAGCCGGTCGCGTCCGGCAATGCAGGTGTCGTGCCAACAGCGCGGCACCGAAGGCATACTCGAAATAGCGAGCCTGCGGCAGGGGGCAATGGAGCCGACTGGCCATTGCCGTCGTCTCATGGCGATTTTTCGCCTTCGCAGGCCGCCCTATCATCTCGAACGGGAAGCAGACAGAATCCACGGGCAGGCAATGCCTATTCGCTGCCCAAATTGACGAAATAAAAGGCAGACAAAATGGCGCAGAATCGCGCATCGGATGCAGCTTTACTCACTCCCCGCGAGATGGGCGAGGCGGACCGGCTGACGATCGCTGCCGGCACGGCCGGGATCGTGCTGATGGACCGGGCGGCCGCCGCGGTGGCCGCGGCGGCGATGGAACGCTTTGCGGCGGCGAGGCGGATCGCGCTTCTCGCTGGACCCGGCAACAATGGCGGCGACGCCTACGCCGCGGCGGGGAACCTCTTGCGGGCGGGGCGGCACGTGCAGCTGTTTCATCTCGTATCGCCGGAGAAGCTGTCCGGCGACGCGGCGATCGCCGCTGCGGCCTATCATGGGCCGGCCAGCGTTCTGTCGGGGTTTCGACCGGAAGGCTTCGACCTCGTGGTCGACGGTCTCTTCGGCGCCGGGCTGTCGCGGCCTCTCGACGGGGACGTGGCGGAGGTCGTTGCGCGGCTGAAGGCGGCGGCGACGCCGGTGCTCGCCGTCGACCTTCCGTCCGGCATCTCCGGCGAGACCGGCGCGGTTCTCGGTGCGGCCATCGAGGCGGACGCGACCATCACCTTCTTTCGCAAGAAGCCGGGGCACCTGCTCGAGCCGGGCCGCTCTCATTGCGGCGAGGTCGTCGTCGCCGACATCGGCATTTCCGCTGAGGTTTTGGGCGAGATCGGGCCAAGGGCATTCGAGAATCGGCCGGCGCTGTGGCGCGAGCGGCTCGTGCTGCCGATCGAGGCGGGACACAAATACGACCGCGGCCATGCCGTCGTCTTTTCCGGCGGAGCGAGCCAGACGGGGGCGGCCCGGCTTGCGGCGACGGCGGCGCTCAGGGCGGGGGCAGGGCTCGTGACGGTGTTCTCGCCGGCCAGTGCGATCATGGTCAACGCAGCCCATCTGACGGCGGTGATGCTGAAGCGCTGCGACGACGCAGCAGAACTCGACGAGCGCCTCGGCGACGAAAGATTGAACGCTTTCGTGCTCGGCCCAGGCTTTGGGCTGGGCGAGAGCGCCCGCGCCTATGCGAAAGCAGTGCTGGCAGCCGGGCGGCGGCTGGTGCTCGACGCTGATGGGATCACCGCCTATCAGGACGATCCTGGTGCGCTGTTCGAGATGGCGGGCGATGCGGCAATGGCGCCCGAGGATGCCGAGCCGACGCTCGTCCTCACCCCCCATGCCGGCGAGTTCAAGCGGCTGTTCCCCGATCTCTCGGCGGCGGAGGGCCTGTCGAAGCTCGATCGCGCGCGTCAGGCGGCGGCGCGTTCGAACGCGATCGTCGTCCTGAAGGGCCGCGACACGGTGATCGCCGCGCCGGACGGTCGCGCGGCGATCAACCCCAGCGGCACGCCCTGGCTGGCGACGGCCGGAACGGGGGACGTCCTTACCGGCATCATCGCCGCGCAACTGGCGCAGGGAACGCCGACGTTCGAAGCCGCCGCGGCCGGCGTCTGGATGCACGGCAAGGCTGCGGAATTCTTCGGGCCGGGGTTGATCGCCGAGGATCTGCCGGCGATGCTGCCGAGGGTCTTTGCGGAGCTTGCGGGCGTCTGATCTTCTCGCGGCCCCGGTCGAACCTCCCAATAGCTGCCTGTGGGAAGCATAAAGCCCGCCAGCATGATCTGCCGGCGGGCTTCATTGTGAAGAGGGTAAAGCCCCCTCAACGGGCCGCGGCGCCCTCCAGTAAGTCGGCAACGTTGATCGGGAAACGCCGAACGCGTACCCCCGTCGCGTGCCAGATCGCGCCGGCTATCGCCCCCACCGTTCCAGTGACGCCGATCTCGCCGACGCCCTTGATGCCGAGTGCATTCACGTAGGGGTCGTCCTCGTGGACGAGGATCGTCTCGAGCGACGGCACGTCGGCATTCACCGGCACGCGGTACTCGGCGAGGTTGGCATTCATGATCCGCCCCGAGCGCTTGTCGTGCACCGCCTCCTCGTGCAGGGCGAAGGAGATGCCCCAGATCATCCCGCCATAATACTGGCTCTCGACCATGCGGGGATTGATCACCCGGCCGGCGGCGAAGGCGCCGATCAGCCGGGTGACGCGTATCTGGCCGAGATCCGGGTCGACCGTCACCTCGGCGAAGACCGCGCCATGGGCGTCCATCGCGTATTTTTCGCGTGGGCCGGCGTCCGGAACGCCTTGGCCCTTGCCTTCGATCTCCGCGAGGCCCGCACGCTGGAGGATCGCGGCATAAGGTTCGCCGCGGCTCTCGTCGTCCTGGCGCACGAGCCTGCCGTTGCGGGCGACGACGCCGACGTTGCCGGCGCCGTAGAGCGGCGAGTTTTCGTCGTTCACCGCAAGCTCGGTCAGTTTGGCGATGACGTCCTCGCCGGCCCGGTGGAGCGCCATGCCGGCCGTCGCCGTGTGGCCGGAGCCGCCGGCGATGCCAGCGTCCGGAAGGTCGGAGGAGCCGGCGCGGAATTCGGTCTCGTCCATGGAGAGGCCCAGGCCGTCGGCGGCGATCTGGTGGAGCGCCGTCCAGGCGCCCTGGCCCATGTCGTGGGCGCCGGTTTCCATCAGCCCGCTGCCGTCTGCCCGGATCACCGCGCGGGCGGCGGCCTGGAACATGATCGCCGGGAACATCGCCGTGCCGACGCCCCAGCCGACGAGCCGCCCTTCGGCGTCGCGCATCGAGCGCGGCTCGAGCGGGCGTTTCGCCCAGCCGAAGCGTTCCGCGCCCTTAGCGTAGCATTCGCGCAGAGCCTTGGAGGAGAACGGCTTGCCGGAGATCGGCTCGACCTCGGCATAGTTCAGGAGGCGGAAGTCGAGCGGATCCATGCGCGCCGCGAAGGCCGCCTCGTCGATGGCGCCTTCCAGCGCCGCCGAGCCGCTGGCCTCGCCCGGTGCGCGCATGAACATCGGCGTGCCGATGTCGATGCGGGCCCCTTCATGCGTGGTCCGGATCCCGGGCGCCGCATAGAGGGTGTGTGAGGCGTTGGAGGCGGGCTCGACGAAATCGTCGAAGCGGCTAGTGGAGGCGAGGGTGTGGTGCTCGATGGCCGTCAGCCGGCCGTCGTCACTCATGCCGAGCCGCAGCGTCTGGCGGGTCTGGCCGCGATGGCCGACGGGCCCGTACATCTGCTGGCGGCTGAGCACCAGCTTGACCGGCGCCCCGACGTGCTTCGCCGCGATGATGCCGAGCATCTGCGGCCCCGCCGGCATGCCCTTGGAGCCGAACCCGCCGCCCAGGAAGGGGCTGCGGATGTGGATGTTCTCGGCCGGGATGCCGAACAGGCCTGCCACCCGGTCGATGGCCATCGCCATGCCCTGTGTCGGCATGTCGATCGACAGCCTGTCGCCGTCCCATGCCGCGACGATGGAATGGGGCTCCATCGCGTTGTGATATTGCGGCGGGGTCTCGTACGTCGCTTCCAGGGTCTTCGCCGAGCCCGCATATTCGGCGTCGAAATCGCCGGTTTCCGCCCTGGCCGGAGCGCCGGGACCGACGACCTCGGGGACGAAGTTCTCACCGTCGAGGTCGACCCGTGGCGCTTCGACCTCGTATTGCGGCGCCAGCAGCGCGGCGCCTTCGTTGGCGGCTTCCAGCGTCCGGGCGACCACCAGCGCGATCGGCTGGCCGGCATAACGCACGCCGTCGTTCTGCAGGAGATCCAGACGGAACATGAAGCCGTGCAGCTTGGCGTCCGGATCCAGCGCCAGCGGCGGCCGGTTCTGCGGCGTCAGCACCTCGACGACGCCGGGATGGGCTTTTGCCGCCTCGACGTCGAGATGAGTCACCCGGCCGCGGGCGATGGTGGCGGTCGCGACGACGGCGTAGAGCAGGCCCTCGGGATTGTTGTCGGCGGCGTAGGTGGCCTGGCCGGTGACCTTGAGGACACCTTCGCGCCGGGTCATCGGCTGGCCGATGTTGGAGCCCTGGCGCTGGCGCGAGCCGGTGGGAAGCGAAGCGATCTCAGACATTGACGACACCTTCCGGAATGGGGGCGAAGGGCGAGGCGGGCAGTGCCGGCATGCGGTCCGGCGTCCCGGCGGCGGCCATCGCCAGCACGCGGGCGACGACCCGCTTGCCGAGTTCGATCTTGTAGCCGTTGTCGCCGGATGGTCGGGCTTCGGCAAAGGCCGCTTCTGCGGCCTTCTCGAATACCTGTTTCCCAGGCGCCGCGCCGGCGAGGAGGGCCTCCGCAGCCTTGGCCCGCCAGGGCTTGGTGGCGACGCCGCCGAGCGCGAGGCGGGCTTCGACGATCGTGCCGTTCTCGATCTTCAGGGCCGCCGCCGCCGAGGCCAGGGCGAAGGCGTAGGACGTGCGCTCGCGGACCTTCAGGTAGCGCTGGTGGTCGGCGAAGGCGGCGGCGTCCGCCGGCAATCGCACCGCGACGATCATTTCGCCGGCTTCGAGCACCGTCTCCCTGTCGGGCGTGTCGCCGGGCAGGCGGTGGAAGTCGGTCAGCGGAACCTCCCGCTGGCCGCCCGCGCCGGCGATCTCGACGATGGCGCCGAGTGCGGCGAGCGGGACGCAGAAGTCCGACGGGTGGACCGCGATGCAATGATCGCTCCAGCCGAGGACGGCGTGCGAACGATTTTCGCCGCCGAGGGCGTCGCAGCCGGTGCCGGGCTCACGCTTGTTGCAGGCGCTGGCCGGGTCGTTGAAATAGCTGCAGCGGGTGCGCTGCATCAGGTTGCCGCCGACGGTGGCGGCGTTGCGCAGCTGCGCCGACGCGCCCGCAAGCAACGCCTCGGCGACCACCGGGAAACGTTTGGCGAAGTCCGGATCGTGGGCGAGGGCCGAGTTCTTGACCAGCGCGCCGATCCGGGCCGACCCGTCGGGCAGGGTCTCGATCCCGTTGAGATCCGGCAGATGGGTCAGGTCGACCAGCCGGCTCGGCCGGGTGACGCCGCCCTTCATGAGGTCGAGGAGGTTGGTGCCCGCGCCGAGATAGGCCGAGCCGGGCTCGCCGGCGGCAGCGACGGCCTCGGCGATCGAGGACGGTCGAACGTATTCGAAGAGATTCATGCCGCGTCCCTTTCCTTGCCGGCGGAGATTTTCGCCTGGGCGTCGAGGACGGCCTCGGTGATGCCCTTGTAGGCGCCGCAGCGGCAGATGTTGCCGCTCATCGCCTCGCGGACGCGCTCGGCATCCTCGCCGGCCTGGGCTTCGGCGATGAGGCCGACGGCGCTCATGATCTGGCCCGGCGTGCAGAAGCCGCACTGGAAGCCGTCATGGTCGATGAAGGCCTGCTGCACGGGATGCAGCGCGTCACCGTCCGCGAGGCCCTCGATGGTGGTGATGGAGGCGCCGTCGTAGCTGATCGCCAGCGCCAGGCAGGAATTGATCCGCTGGCCGTGGACGAGGATCGTGCACGCGCCGCACTGGCCCCTGTCGCAGCCCTTCTTGGAGCCGGTGAGATCGAGCCGCTCGCGCAACAGGTCGAGAAGCGTCACGCGGGGATCGTCGAGAACGATTTCGCGTCGCTTCCCGTTGATCGTGAGTGTCAGGGAAAGGTTCATCAGGTTACCTTTCGAGGAATCGGATGATCGGGACAGGCGTTCGAGCCGGCATTGCCGGGCGGCAGTCGCCGCATTCGGGGCGGGCAAGGGCTCGTCTTGCGGTTCGGCCGCCGGCGGAAGAACGGAACGGGCGGCTTGGGCCGCCTGCCGAGATGCAATTATACGGAGGCTCCCTCCGCTTTCAAGGCTGGAAGGATTATAATTCTTCAGATGGAGAGACAACCGACCCCGGCAATCCGGCGCCCGCGCGCCGACTCGCTACGAAACCGTGAGAAGCTGTTGGGCGCCGCCGCCGCGGTGTTCCGCGAAACGGGCGGCGAGGGCACGCTGGAAGCCGTGGCGCGACGCGCGGGCGTGGGAATCGGGACGCTTTACCGGCATTTTCCGACGCGCGAGGCGCTGTTCGAGGCGGTCTATCGGCGCGAGATCGATCAGCTCGCCGAGCTGTCGCTGCGGCTGGAAGGGTCGAGCGATCCGGTGGCGGCGCTGCGGAGTTTCCTGCACGAATTGGTGGGAATGGTCGCGACGAAGAAGGGGATGATCAAGGCGCTGGCCATCGCCATGGACGGCTCCTGCGAGATCGCCAACTATTCGCAGATCACGCTTCTTGCCGCCGTCGAGCGGCTGCATGGGCCGGCGGTTCGGGCCGGAACGCTTCGTGCCGACGTTTCGGGCGAGGATGTCGCGCAGACCGTCGTCGGCATGTGCCTCGCCCGCCGCGACGAGCGCTGGGAAGCGGCGGTGGTCCGCCTCAGCGACGTCTTCCTGGACGGCTTGTGCACCGGACGGCCCGGCGAGACGCCAGGGCGATCCGGGAGCAAGGAGGCGTAGCGCGAAGAGCGAAAACCCCGTCGCCGGGCCTCGTGCCAACGAGTCGAGACGCCGAGCGCCCGCTCGTTGCAATCACTGCCCGGGCTTCGCCCCGCCTGCCGGCTCGCGGCCGAAATTCGGCTTGGCCGTATCCTGACCGGCCTCGATGACGTTGCGCCGGATCGCCCTCGTGCGGGTGAAAAGGTCAAACAGCGCATCGCCGTCGCCCCAGCGGATCGCCCGCTGCAACGTCGCGAGGTCCTCGGAAAAACGTGCCAGCATCTCCAGCACCGCATCGCGGTTGGTCAGGAAGACGTCGCGCCACATCGTCGGGTCCGAGGCGGCGATACGGGTGAAGTCGCGGAAGCCTGAGGCCGAGAACTTGACGACTTCCGACTGGGTGACCTCTTCGAGGTCCGCTGCCGTGCCGACGATGTTGTAGGCGATGAGATGCGGCACGTGGGACACGATGGCGAGCACCAGGTCGTGATGCTCCGCGGTCATCGTCTCGACATTGGCGCCGCAGGCCTGCCAGAACGTCTCGACCTTCGCGATCGCCGCCGGATCGGTGCCCTCGGGCGGCGTCAGGATGCACCAGCGATTGTGGAAGAGTTCGACGAAGCCGGCCTCTGGGCCGGACTGCTCGGTGCCCGCGAGCGGATGGGCCGGCACGAACTGCACGCCCTCCGGCAGATGCGGCGCCATCTGCGCGATCACCGCGCCTTTGACCGAACCGACGTCGGAGACGATCGCGCCTTGCTTCAGATGCGGCGCGATCTCGCGGGTGATCGCCCCGCAGATGCCGACGGGAACGCAGAGGATCACGAAGTCGGCGTCCCGGACGGCCTCGCTCGCCTCCAGATGGTAGCTGTCGCCGAGGCCGAGTTCCTCGGCCTTGTCGAGGGTCTCCCTGCGCCGCGTGGCGATCGCGACATGGCCGGCGAGGCCGCTCGCCTTGATATTGAGGGCGATCGACGAGCCGATCAGGCCGATGCCGATCAGCGCGACGCGCCGAAACAGAGGCTCGCTCATGCCGACGGGCTCTTCAGGAATTCGGCGAGCGCCGCCACCACGCCGCGATTGGCTTCCTCGCTGCCGATCGACATGCGCAGCGCGTTCGGAAAGCCATAGCCGGCGACCCGGCGGAGGATGAAGCCGCGCGCGGTCAGGAATGCGTCCGCTTCGGCCGCGCCCTTGCCGGTCTCGTCGGGAAAGTGGACCAGCACGAAATTGCCGACGCTCGGCGTCACCTGAAGCCCCAGCGCCTCGATCGCGCGGGTCGTCCAGTCGAGCCATTCGGCGTTGAAACTCGCGGCCGCCTCGATGAAGGCGCGATCACGGATCGCCGCAGCGCCGGCGGCGATCGCCGCGGCATTGAGGTTGAACGGCCCGCGGACCCGGTCGAGGGTTGAGACGATCGCCTCCGGCCCGTAGAGCCAGCCGATCCTCAGGCCCGCGAGGCCGTAAATCTTCGAGAAGGTGCGCGTCATCACGACATTCTCGCAGGCCGAGACGAGCTCGATGCCGGCGCCGTAATCGTTGCGCCTGACATATTCGGCATAGGCTGCGTCGAGAACGAGAATGACGTGGCCCGGCAGCCCGGCCTGCAGCCGCCTCACCTCGTCGAAGGGCAAGTACGTGCCGGTCGGATTGTTCGGGTTGGCGAGGAAAACGAGCTTCGTTTTGTTCGTCACGCGCTCCAGAATGGCATCGACGTCGGCCGTGCGGTCCTTCTCCGGAGCGACGACGGGGGTCGCGCCCGCTGCCTTGATCTGGATCTCGTAGACGAGGAAGCCGTGCTCGGTGTGGATCGCCTCGTCGCCGGGTGCCAGATAGCACTGGCAGAGCAGGCCGAGGAGTTCGTCCGAGCCGTTGCCGCAGAGGATGTTTGCGGTGTTGAGTCCGTGCACCTCGGCGATCGCCGCCTTCAACTCGCTCGCCTGGCCGTCCGGGTAGGAGGCGAGGTCGGCCATCGCGCGGCGCGCGGCCTCGATCGCCGCGGGTGGGGGACCGAGCGGCGTCTCGTTCGACGACAGCTTGTGAAGCTTGATCCCCTCGGGCGCGCGGCTTTTGCCGGGGACATAGATCTCGATGTCGAGCACGCCGTTCTTGGGAGTAGGTTTCATCGCCGCTTGGCCTTCGAAAGAGATGTCGTGGCAGCCGTCAGGAACGCTGCGGCGCCAACGGAGCCGCATAACCACCAATCTGTCGGATGTCGAGGGCGCCGCCGAGCTGCGCGGCGAGGGCTTCCTGCGGCAGCCGCGAGGCGACGAGCGCGTGGGTGACGTCCTCGCTCGACAGGCTGGCGACGACGTCGACCGCCTCGCCGAGATCTGCCAGCGGACCCGGCAGTTTTACAGCATAACAGGCGACTTCCGGCGGTACGGGATCGGCGAGCGGCGGCGCGATCACCAGCGCCGGGCTCGCGGCCGGTCGGCCGGGTACGTCGAAGAAGGGCAGCCGCGCTACCACCTGGGCATTCTCCAGCCGCTCCCACCATGGATCGCTCGTTGCCTGAAGGTCGACGACACCGAGCCTGTCGTCGCCGCCGGTCTCGATCGCCTCGACGACCTCGGCCGGCGAGGGCTTGAGCGTCACCGGCACGGTGAAGCCGAAATAGAAGCGAGCTGTCTCGATGGCCGAGGTCGGTTCACCGCTGGCGAATACTTCAAACGGTGCCTGAAGCGCGGTGAAGGTCGAGATGATCTCGCGCCACAGATGCTCCACGGCGGTCACGGGCAGATGGCCCGAATGGCGCTCGGCGAGGCGGTGCATCATCTCGGCCTCGCGGCCGGGCCGGAAGGCGGCACCGTTCTTGGCGGTGCCCTTCACCTTGATCAGTTCGTCGATCACCGCGGCGCGCTGCATCAGGAGCCGATGAACCGACTCGTCGATTGCGTCGATCTTGGCCCTGAGTTCCAAAAGCCGCGAGGGATCGGCCTTTTGAGGCTCGTTCATCGCCCTCTCCGTTGGTTGCGCGCCGCTTCTAGACCGACGCCGCGAACTTGGCAAAGCGTCTGGCGAGCCGAGCGACCGCCCGGACGGTGACGAGAGCTGGGCTCAGTTGAGAATCCGGTCGTCCGACGGCAGGTCGAGCGAGAAGGCCGGGATTTCCACCTCAAAAATCTCGCCGCCGTCGGAGCGCATCGAGTAATAGCCGCGCATGATGCCCGACGGCGTCGGCAGCGGGCAGCCGGAGGTGTAGGTGAAGCTGTCGCCCGGCAGGATCACCGGCCGCTCGCCGACCACACCCGGCCCTGAGACTTCCTCGACGTGACCATTCGCATCGGTGATGTGCCAGTATCGCTGCTCGAGCGTCACGGCGACGTCGCCGTCATTCTCGATCTCGACCCGATAGGCCCAGATCCAACGACCTTCGGACGGCTCGGACTGCTCGTCCAGAAAGACCGGCATCACGGTCACGACGATCTGCCGCGTCGTCGCTTGGTACATTGCGCTCGTAGCCTTTTCGGAACCCTGAGATCACGGATCCGGAATGATAGCGCAAACTTGCGACGAATTCATCGCTCGGTGGCGGTATCCTGCGTTCTTGGTTTCCTGAGCGGGCCATCGCGAAATCGGCATGACGATGTTGCGAAAAGCGCCGTGGCGACGAAGTGTGAACAGATGTCAGTGCTGGGCGCGGCAGGGTGCGAGAAAAGGGACGGCCATTGCTCGACGCGGTTCTGAGGCGAAGGATCGACCCGCCGGTGGCGCGGCTCGCGGCGTTGCTCGTAACTTATGGGGTGGGTGCGAACGCGGTCACGGTCGCGGGTCTCGTCATCGGCCTTGCCGCCGCCGCAGCCATCGCCCTCGGCAGCCCGCTCCTCGGACTGATGCTCATCCTCCTGTCGCGGCTGTGTGACGGACTCGACGGCGCGATCGCCAAAGACACCCGGCCGACCGACCTCGGCGGCTATCTCGACATCGTCTTCGACTTCGTCTTCTACGGCGCCATCCCGCTCGGCTTTGCCGTGCTCAACCCGGCACAGAATGCGCTGCCGGCTGCCGTGCTGCTTTTGACGTTTTACGCCAACGGCGCAAGCTTTCTGGCTTATGCCATTCTCGCCGAAAAGCGGAAGATCGCCACCGACGTCAGGGGGACGAAATCGTTCTTCTTCTCCACCGGCCTAGCCGAAGCCAGCGAGACGATCATCGCGTTCTGCCTGTTCTGCCTGTTTCCGGGGTGGTTTCCGGTCATCGCGCTCGTCTTCGCGGGGATGACGGCCTGGACGTTTGCCGCGCGGGTCTGGCTGGCGGTGAGGACGTTCGGGTGAGGGGGGAAGGCTGCCCTGGCAAGAATACCGCGTTTCCTGCCTACGCCCCGATTTTCGAAGCTTCCGCGGGGTCGCGGCCCGCACCCTCGCCCTTCGAGGCTCGCCCGCTCGGCGAGCGCGCGAGCGCCTCAGGATGAGGGTGCTCAGTTTTCGCCGCAAGGATCGCCCAGAGAATGCAACATGGAAAGCCTGGCGGGCGATCGAAGGGAGAGACGCGGCGATAATAGGTCGGCGGCGATAATACAGGGCGCAGCGGTAACATAGCCCCTCATCCTGAGGTGCCGCCGAGGGCGGCCTCGAAGGGCGAGGGGCGCCAGGCGCCGACCTCACCCCTCACACTGCCGAAAGCGCCGCCTCGATGTCGTCCCACAGGTCCTCGACGTCCTCCAGCCCGAGCGACAGGCGAATGAGACCGTCGTCGATGCCGAGTTCGGCCTGCGCCTCGGCCGAGAGGTTCTTGTGGGTCGTCGTCGCCGGATGGGTGACGAGGCTCTTTGCGTCGCCGAGATTGTTGGAGATCAGGATGATTTCCAGCGCGTTGAGGAAGCGGAAGGCCGCCGCCTTGCCGCCGGCGATGCCGAAAGCGACGAGGGTCGAGCCGGCCGCCATCTGCCGCTTCGCGATGGCGTAGTCGGGATGATCCTCGCGGTGCGGGTAGAGAACCCGGGAGATCTCGCTGCGCTCGGCGAGGCGGTCGGCGACGGTGGCGGCCGCGGCGGTTTGGGCGACGACGCGCAGGGGCAGGGTTTCCAGACCCTTCAACAGCGTCCAGGCATTGAAGGGCGACAGCGCCGGGCCGGTGTGCCGGTAGAACTGGTGAAGGTTCTCGTCGATCCAGTCCTTTGACGACAGGATGACGCCGCCGAGGCAGCGGCCCTGGCCGTCGATGTGCTTGGTCGCCGAGTAGACCACGACGTCGGCGCCGAGATCGAGCGGCTTCTGGTGGATCGGCGTCGCGAAGACGTTGTCGACGACGAGGGTGGCACCGGCCGCATGGGCGATCTCGGCGACGGCGGCGATGTCGATCACCTCCAGCGTCGGATTGGTCGGCGTCTCCATGAAGAACACCTTGGTGTTCGGCCGCACCGCCTTCTGCCACTGGTCGAGGTCGCGGCCGTCGATCAGCGTGCAGTCGACGCCGCACCGCGCCATCACCGTCTCGACCACGTAGCGGCAGGAGCCGAAGAGCGCCCGGGCGGCGACGATGTGGTCGCCGGCCTTGACCTGGCACTGGATGGCGGCTGCGACGGCGGCCATGCCGGAGGCTGTGCCGCGGGCGTCCTCGGCGCCTTCCAGCGCCATCATCCGCTCTTCGAACATGCGGTTGGTCGGGTTGGCGTAGCGCGAATAGATGAAGCCGGGCTCATCGCCATTGAAGCGAGATTCGGCGGCCTCGGCGGTCGGGTAGACGAAGCCTTGCGTCAGGAAGAGTGCCTCGGAGGTTTCGCCGAATCCCGACCGCGTCGTTCCGCCGTGAACCATCAAGGTGGCGGGTTTCAGGGGCTTCTTGTCGCGTGGCTTCAGCATCGTCTTCTCCGAACAGCAAAAAACCGGCCTTTGCGGATATCGCAACGCCGGTCCCTAAAAACGTCCTCGTCTTCGGATCGGCCCTTTAGCGAGTTGTTTTACGTGGCTGCAAGCCGGCCGGCCAAATCACCACGATGGCTTTGCAAATAGCTCCGATGCAGATAGGCGTCAATCCGCGAAAACTTGGGATGCCCGCGCCAGGGGGGCGGGCGGATGACGAGAGGACGGCTCGACGGTGAGCGCGACGTTGCAAGGCATTCTACCGGATCGGGAGATCGCGGCGCTGTTTCAGGCGGGCGCCTTGTCGTCCACGCGTGGGCGCGACGAAGACCAGATCCAGCCGGCCTCGCTCGATCTGCGGCTCGGTCCGCTCGCTTACCGGGTCCGCGCCAGTTTCCTGCCCGGGGGCGGGCATTCGGTGGCCGACAAGCTGGAGCGGTTTGCGCTGCACGAATTCAGCCTCGAAGGCGGCGCCGTGCTCGAGACCGGCTGCGTGTACGTCGTGCCGCTGATCGAGCGGCTGGCGCTGCCGGACCATGTGCGCGCCACGGCCAATCCGAAGTCGTCCACCGGCCGGCTCGACATCTTCACCCGCGTCCTCGCCGACAACACTCAGGAGTTCGACAAGGTGCCGGCCGGCTATCACGGCCCGCTCTATCTCGAAATCTCGCCGCGCACCTTCCCGATCCTGGTGCGGGAAGGCTCGCGCCTGTCGCAGATCCGCTTTCGCTGCGGCGAGCCGATGTTGTCGGCCTCCGAACTGACCGATCTGCACGAGCGCGCGCGGCTGACGACGGCCGAAGCGGCCAACATCTCCGAAGCCGGGATCGCCTTGTCGATCGATCTGTCCGGCGACCCGGGCACGCTCGTCGGCTACCGCGGCAAACGCCACACCGGCCTCGTCGACGTCGACCGGCGAGCTGCCTATCCGCTCGCCGACTACTGGGAGCCGATTGCCCGGCGCGGCACCGGCGAGCTGGTGCTCGACCCGGACGAGTTCTACATCCTCGTCTCCAAGGAAGCAGTGCACGTGCCGCCGGACTATGCGGCCGAAATGACCCCCTTCGATCCGCTGGTCGGCGAGTTCCGGGTCCATTACGCTGGCTTTTTCGATCCGGGTTTCGGCCATTCCCCGGCCGGGGGCGCGGGTAGCCGGGCCGTCCTCGAGGTGCGCAGCCACGACGTGCCCTTCATCCTCGAAGACGGCCAGATCGTCGGCCGTCTAGTCTATGAGAGGATGGCGGCGCGGCCGGATCGGCTCTACGGCACCGATCTTGCTTCCAACTATCAGGCCCAGGGGCTGAAGCTCTCCAAGCATTTCGTCTGACCACCGGCTGGTTTGAAATCAACTTTCGAGGCTTCCCTTTGGGAACAGCGGGGCCATGGTTGCGGGATTGTCGCGCCGGCCGGCAATATCGGCGAATTGGCGGAACTCGGCTTGACTGTCGCCGCAACCGGTGTATCGCGGCAGCAACGTCGAAAGAAGGAATGAAGCAGTGGCGGCAGCAGAAGTGTGTGTGGTCGGCGTCGGCTATGTCGGCCTGATCCAGGCAGTCGGGCTAGCAAGCTTCGGCCAGAAGGTCGAATGCGTCGATCTCGACGTCCGCAAGGTCGAGATGCTGAGGAAGGGCGTCCCGCCGATCTTCGAGGAGGGCCTCGAAGAAGCGCTGGCGGACGTGATCGACCGCGGGATGATCTCGTTCACCGCCAATGTCGCCGATGCACGCCAGGCCGGTCTGTTCTTCGTCGCCGTCGGGACGCCGACCAGCGAGCGGACCGGCAATGCCCGGCTCGACTATCTCGAAGCGGCGGTCTCCGACATCGCCGGGATCGCCAGGGACGGGGCGGTCATCGTCGTCAAGTCGACGGTGCCGATCGGCACCTGCGCGGGGCTGCAGGCCAAGCTCGATCGCGATCATCCGGAGAAGCGGCTGCACATCGTCTCCAATCCCGAGTTCCTGCGCGAAGGCACGGCGCTGAAGGATTTCTTCAATCCCGAGCGGATCGTCATCGGCGGGGCGAACGAAGCCGCGCGGGAGCGGGTGCAGGCAAGCTATGCCGCCTTCGCCGATCGCGGCATTCCGGTGATCCTCACCGACACCTCGACCAGCGAGACGATCAAATACGCCGCGAACGCCTTCCTGGCGACCAAGGTCACCTTCATCAACGAGATCTCCGATCTGGTCGAGACCGTCGGCGGCGACATCGATCAGGTCGCCCGCGGCATCGGGCTCGACAGCCGCATCGGCCCGCAGTTCCTGCGCGCCGGCCCGGGCTATGGCGGTTCGTGCTTCCCGAAGGACACTTTGGCGCTGGCGACCATCGGCCGGCGCCACGGCGTCCAGCAGCAGATCGTCGAGACCGTCATCCGCATCAACGATTCGCGGCGGTTCCGCATCCTCAAGCGGATCGAGGCGGCGATGGGCGACAAGCTTGCCGGCAAGCGCCTCGCGGTGCTCGGTCTCGCCTTCAAGGCGGATACCGACGACGTTCGCGACAGCCCGGCGGTCGACATCGTCCACGCGCTGCTCGAGGAAGGGGCGGACGTGCGGAGCTTTGATCCCGTGGCGAAATTTTCCGTCGACCATCGCGGCTATCGCCAGTGCGATTCGGTCGCCGCGGCCTGCGAAGGGGCGAGCGCCATCCTGGTCGCGACCGAATGGGCCGATTTCAAGAACTTCGATTTCAGCGAGATCGAGTCCGTGGTGGAGCGCCGCTACATCTTCGACATGCGCCGCGTCGTCGACATTGGCGCGGCCTGGGCGCCCCGCTGGGACATCGAGCGGATCGGCTCGCCGATGCAGCGAGCCACCGCCTGAGGCGCCGGGACGGCGGCGAGTTTGTCGCCGGTCTTCCCGGCCAATCCGGTGGCCGGCAGCGCTGAAACATCTTGCGTCGGCGGTCCCGTTTGGTTAGGCAGTCATTCGTCGGAGCGTAGCGCAGCCTGGTAGCGCACCTGGATGGGGTCCAGGGGGTCGGAGGTTCGAATCCTCTCGCTCCGACCAATTTTCAAATTGTCCGACCCGGAGACATGGGTAACAGAACGTCCCTAAGACATGGGAGACAATCTCGTGCCGAACGGATTGTCGATGGTCTGCAAGGTTCTCTGTTCCAAGTCGATGTATCCGAGATCGTAGCTCATGAAGCTGACGATCCAAATGCCTTCGTCGATCTCCTTGATGCCGAGCCTCTGACCGGCCATGAAGGTGGAGACATTGATCTTCTTTCTATGCATGCAGATCCGCCCGCAGGCGGTGACGAGGATATCGCGGTCGTGGAAGGGATATTCGACCTCCGGCAGCCCGTGATAGGCTTTTGAAGAGGGACGATACACCTCGTCAGGCGTCTTCATGTCGAGTGCTTCATGCGGACGTTCGTGATTGAATTCGCTGACGAATTCATCGAAGCGGGCCTGCTGTTGCAGAATGTTCGCGCCGGGCGGTCGCGTCGTTTCCGTCTTCAAGGTCAGATGCATCCGTTCGTGGCGACCGTTCTGTTG
>NZ_JAAAMG010000019.1 GCF_010500815.1 Jiella pacifica | reverse complement strand
CATAGGCGCGGTATTCGCCGAAATACTTGGTGATCGCCGCCGTCAGCGACGTCTTGCCGTGGTCGACGTGTCCGATCGTGCCGATGTTCACATGCGGCTTGTTACGCTCGAATTTGCTCTTGGCCATAGTGCCACTCCATTCATTTCATCTTGGCCCACAAGGGCCGAACCGGTCCGACCTGAAAGGGTCCTTAGGCGTATTTCTTCTGGATCTCTTCCGCGACCTGGTTCGGAACCGGCTCGTAGTGATCGAAGAGCATGGTGTACTGCGCCCGGCCCTGGGACATCGAACGCAGCGTGTTGACGTAGCCGAACATGTTCGCCAGCGGCACCATGGCGTTGATCGCCTGGAGGATGCCACGGGGCTCCGTGCCCTGGATCTGGCCGCGCCGCGAGTTCAGATCGCCGATCACGTCGCCGACATAGTCTTCCGGCGTGATCACCTCGACCTTCATCACCGGCTCGAGCAGCCGCGGGCTGGCCTTCTGGATGGCCTCGCGGAAACCTGCACGGGCGGCGATCTCGAAGGCCAGGACCGAGGAGTCGACGTCGTGGAAGGCGCCATCGATCAACTCGGCCTTGACGTCGACCATCGGGAAGCCGGCCAGCGGGCCAGAAGTCATCACCGACTTGATGCCCTTTTCGACACCCGGGATGTACTCCTTGGGCACCGAACCACCGACGATCTTCGATTCGAAGGTGAAGCCCTCACCGATCTCGGCCGGCTCGAAGGTCATCTTGACGCGGGCGAACTGACCCGTACCGCCGGTCTGCTTCTTGTGGGTATAGTCCACTTCGGCGCGGCGCGTGATGGTCTCGCGGTAGGCGACCTGCGGCGCACCGACATTCGCCTCGACCTTGAACTCGCGCTTCATCCGGTCGACGAGAATGTCGAGGTGCAGCTCGCCCATGCCGGCGATGATCGTCTGTCCGCTTTCCTCGTCCGTCTTGACGCGGAAGGACGGATCCTCCGCTGCGAGACGGTTGAGCGCCAAACCCATCTTCTCCTGGTCGGCCTTGGTCTTCGGCTCGATCGCGATCTCGATGACCGGATCGGGAAATTCCATCCGTTCCAGGATGACCGGCTTCAGCGGATCACAGAGCGTGTCGCCGGTCGTGGTGTCCTTGAGGCCTGCCAGAGCGACGATGTCGCCGGCAAAGGCTTCTTCGATATCTTCGCGGGAATTGGAGTGCATCTGCAGCATGCGGCCGATACGCTCCTTCTTCTCCTTGACGGTGTTCTGCAGGGACGTGCCCTTGGTCAGAACGCCGGAGTAG
Organism: Jiella pacifica; assembly: GCF_010500815.1. Classification (GTDB taxonomy): domain Bacteria; phylum Pseudomonadota; class Alphaproteobacteria; order Rhizobiales; family Rhizobiaceae; genus Jiella; species Jiella pacifica. The sequence goes on along the minus strand of NZ_JAAAMG010000019.1, from coordinate 107,175 downwards.
ATCCGCGCGAAGGTGAGCGAACCGACGAACGGATCGTTCATGATCTTGAAGGCCAGCATCGACAGCGGCTCGTCGTCGGACGACTTGCGGACCAGCTCGCCTTCGGTCTTCGGGTCGATACCCTTGATCGGCTTGACCTCGACCGGCGACGGCAGGAAGTCGACGACGGCGTCGAGCAGCGGCTGGACGCCCTTGTTCTTGAAGGCCGAGCCGCAAAGAACCGGCGTGAACCAGACGTCGCAGGTGCCCTTGCGGATCAGCTTGCGGATCTCGTCGTTGTCGGGCATCTGCCCTTCGAGATAACGCTCCATCGCCGGCTCGTCGACTTCGACGGCGGCTTCGATCATCATCTCGCGATATTCTTCCGCCTGGGCCTTCATGTCCTCGGGAATCTCGAGGATGTCCCACTGGGCGCCAAGATTCTCGTCGCGCCAGACGAGCGCCTTCATCTCGATCAGGTCGATGACGCCCTTCAGGTCGTTTTCGGCGCCGATCGGCAACTGGATCACGACCGGACGAGCCCCGAGACGCGCCTTGATCATCTCGACGCAGCGGAAGAAGTCGGCGCCGATCTTGTCCATCTTGTTGACGAAGATCATCCGCGGGACCTGGTACTTGTCGGCCTGACGCCAGACAGTCTCGGTCTGCGGCTCGACACCGGCATTGGCATCGAGAAGAGCGATCGCGCCATCGAGAACGCGGAGCGAGCGCTCGACTTCAATCGTGAAGTCGACGTGGCCGGGCGTGTCGATGATGTTGAAACGGCGCTTCTTGCCGTCACGACCCTGCCAGAACGTCGTCGTGGCAGCGGACGTGATGGTGATGCCGCGCTCCTGCTCCTGCTCCATCCAGTCCATCGTCGCGGCGCCGTCGTGGACTTCGCCGATTTTGTGGGACTTGCCGGTATAGAAGAGGATCCGCTCGGTCGTCGTCGTCTTGCCCGCGTCGATGTGGGCCATGATGCCGAAATTGCGGTAGTCTTCGATCTTGTATTCGCGTGCCATGGGGCGTCGCCTTTCAGATGGAAGCCAGAATTACCAGCGATAATGCGAGAAGGCGCGGTTGGCTTCCGCCATCCTGTGCGTGTCTTCCCGCTTCTTGACGGCCGAGCCACGATTGTTGGCGGCGTCCATCAGCTCGCCGGAAAGGCGGTCGACCATCGTGGTCTCGTTGCGGTTGCGGGCAGCGGTGATCAGCCAGCGGATCGCCAGCGCCTGACGGCGCTCGGGGCGGACGTCGACCGGGACCTGATAGGTCGCACCGCCGACTCGCCGGGAACGAACCTCCACATGCGGCGCGATGTTTTCGAGCGCCTGATGGAAGATCGCCACCGACTCCTGCCGGGTCTTTTCGTGCACGACGTCGAAGGCACCGTAGACGATGCTTTCGGCGATCGACTTCTTGCCGTCGTACATGACGGCGTTCATGAACTTCGACACGACGAGATCACCGAACTTCGGGTCCGGGTTGATCTCACGCTTTTCGGCTTTGTGGCGGCGGGACATTCTATCGTCTCTTCAACTGGTCGCGACTGGCTTACTTCGGACGCTTGGCGCCGTACTTCGAGCGCCGCTGCTTCCGGTTCTTCACGCCCTGGGTATCCAGCACGCCGCGAATGATGTGGTAACGCACGCCGGGAAGGTCCTTCACGCGGCCGCCGCGGATCATCACCACGGAGTGCTCCTGAAGGTTATGACCCTCGCCCGGAATGTAGCCGATGACTTCGTAGCCATTGACGAGGCGCACCTTGGCGACCTTACGAAGCGCCGAGTTCGGCTTCTTCGGCGTGGTCGTGTATACGCGCGTGCAGACGCCGCGCTTCTGTGGGTTCGCCTCGAGAGCCGGGACCGTGTTTCGCTCGGTCGGCCGGACACGCGGCTTCCGGATCAATTGGTTGATGGTCGGCATCCAACCCTACCTCTAAGTCTTTCAGTCCCAGGTCCATAACGAGGCGCCAACGCGCCTGACGAAGCGGACTTCGCCATGCACGAAGTCGGGCACGAGTTCGCCTCCTTCAGCGAACAGCCCGACGAGAAGCAGAGGACCGCGAGCGATCATGCGCCAGAGATTGACGTCTCGTTGAACGAAGCCTTGTTTGAGGCGGCTGCTTCCCGGACTTGGCGTCGACAGGAAAAATCGGTCTCACATCGGCTTTGTTGGGGCGTTCCTAAACCGTCACACCCGGGTCGTCAAGCGCTGAACGGCGTATTAGCGGCTCATTCCGACGGAAAATGCCGGATCGGCGCCCAGTCAGAGCGTCCTCTCGTGATATCCGACGGTCTTGCCGCTCGGATAGAGCGTCGCCCCGCCGACTTGGCGGAAACCCAGCGTCTCGTGAAAGCGCAAAGAGGCCGGATTCGGTGGGTCTATGTTGATTTCGCAGACAACCCGGCCGATTCCCGCAGAATCAGCTGCAGCAAAGACCGAATCGTAAAGCGCCCGCGCGAGGCCCCTCCCCCGCGCCGCCGGCGCGACGACCACCCGGTCGATGTAGAGGAAGCGCTCGTAGCGCTTCTTGAACCAGAGGAAGTTCGGGCTGTCGTAGTCGCCGGTCTCGTCGAATGCTACGACGAAGGCGTCCGCGCCCGTGCTCTGGCGGGCCAGGAAGGCGTTGCCGAGGAGGCGCTCGAAGCTCGCCGCGTCGAGCAGCGACAGTTCGGCGGCATGGTCGTTGTTGAGGGCGAGCAGCGTGGCGAGGTCGGCGGCTCTCACGGCTTCGGGTTGCCTCTCGCCGATCCCTGGACGTTGTGACCCGGTCTTCATCCTCGTCTCCATCACACCCCACGATGCCTGCGCCAAGAAGGCGTCATGCCAGCATGTCCCACAAAGCGAAAGGCCGCCTCCTTTCGGAAGCGGCCTTATCTGTCACGTCGATGGTCCGGCAACGGTTACCGGTCGAGCGTCACTCCGCGGCGTCTTCCACCGTCGTCAGCATCCGGTCGGTCTCGGCAGCATTGGCCGCCTTGCGCCGATCCTCGATGATGAGCTCGTCGCGAGACGTGGCGATCCGGCGCATCTGGGTCATCATGCCGCCGGTGCCCGCCGGGATGAGGCGGCCGACGATGACGTTTTCCTTCAGACCCTGCAGCGAGTCGGTCTTGCCGGCGACCGCAGCCTCGGTGAGGACGCGGGTGGTCTCCTGGAAGGATGCCGCCGAGATGAAGGACGGCGTCTGCAGCGAGGCCTTGGTGATGCCGAGCAGGACCGGATTGCCGGAGCCCGGCTTCTTGCCCTCTTCGACGAGACGCTCGTTGAGCTCGTCGAGCTCGATCCGGTCGACGTGGTCGCCCGGAATATAGCCCGAGTCGCCCGACTCGACGATCTCGACCTTCTGCAGCATCTGCCGGACGATGACCTCGATGTGCTTGTCGTTGATCAGAACGCCCTGCAACCGGTAGACCTCCTGGATTTCGTTGACGAGGTAGCTCGCAAGAGCCTCCACGCCACGGATAGCCAGGATGTCGTGCGGCGCCGGATTGCCGTCGAGGATGTAGTCCCCCTTCTCGATCACGTCGCCTTCCTGAAGGTGGAAGGGCTTGCCCTTCGGGATCAAGTACTCGACCGGCTCGACGCCATCCTCATGCGGCTCGATGATGATGCGGCGCTTGTTCTTGTAGTCGCGGCCGAACTTCACCGTGCCGTCGATCTCCGCGATGACCGCGTTGTCCTTGGGCTTTCTGGCCTCGAACAATTCGGCGACGCGCGGCAGACCGCCCGTGATGTCCTTGGTCTTGGCGCTTTCCATCGGAATACGCGACAGGACGTCACCAGGATGGACACGCTGGCCCGGCTCGACCGACAGGATCGCGTCGACCGACTGGAAGTAGCGGGCGTCGGAACCGCGGGCGAGCTTGAGTATCTCGCCATTGTCGCCCTTGATGACGATCGCCGGCTTCAGGTCTGTCCCGCGCGGGCTGGCACGCCAGTCGATGACCGCACGCTTGGTGATGCCGGTCGCCTCGTCGGCCTGCTCCGACACCGAGATGCCGTCCACCATGTCCTCGTAGTCGATCGTGCCTTCGAGCTCGGTCAACACCGGACGGGTGTAGGGATCCCACTCCGCGATGCGCTGGCCGCGCTTCACGGCGTCGCCATCGTCGACATAGATGCGCGAACCGTAGGTGACGCGGTGCGAAGCGCGCTCCTTGCCGCTCGGATCCATGATCAGGATCGCCATGTTGCGCCCCATCGCCACCAGCTTGCCACCGGAGTCCCGGACGACATTGCGGTTGCGGATCTTCACGGTGCCCTCGTAGGACGCCTCGAGGAACGAGGAGTCCACAACCTGCGCGGTGCCGCCCATGTGGAAGGTGCGCATCGTCAGCTGCGTGCCCGGCTCGCCGATCGACTGCGCCGCAATGACGCCGACGGCCTCGCCCATGTTGACGGGCGTGCCGCGGGCGAGATCGCGCCCGTAGCAGGTGGCGCAGATGCCGGTGCGGATCTCGCAGGTGAGCGCCGAGCGGATCTTCACCGACTGGACGCTGGCCTTCTCGATGATCTCGACGTCCGGCTCCTCGATGGTCACGCCACCCTTGACGATGACTTCTCCCGTCAGCGGGTGGACGATGTCCTCCAGTGCGGTCCGGCCGAGGATACGCTGACCGATCGAGGCGACGACCTGTCCGGCGTCGACGATCGGCTGCATCGTCAGGCCCTTCTCGGTGCCGCAATCGGTCTGCGTGATGATGCAGTCCTGCGCGACGTCGACGAGGCGGCGGGTCAGATAGCCCGAGTTCGCCGTCTTCAGGGCGGTGTCCGCAAGGCCCTTACGGGCGCCGTGGGTCGAGTTGAAGTACTCGAGCACGGTCAGACCTTCCTTGAAGTTGGAGATGATCGGGGTTTCGATGATCTCGCCCGAAGGCTTGGTCATCAGGCCGCGCATCGCCGCCAGCTGGCGCATCTGGGTCGGAGAACCACGGGCGCCGGAATGCGACATCATGTAGATCGAGTTCATCGGCTTCTGGCGGCCATTGTCGTCGAACTCAACCGCCTTGATGCGCTCCATCATGTGCTCGGCGATCTTGTCCGTGCACTTCGCCCAGGCGTCGACGACCTTGTTGTACTTCTCGCCCTGGGTGATCAGGCCGTCATTGTACTGCTGCTCGTATTCCTTGGCGAGCGCCTGGGTCTCGGCGATCAGCTTGGCCTTCGCCTCCGGGATGACCATGTCGTCCTTGCCGAAGGAGATGCCGGCCGTGCAGGCGTTGCGGAACCCGAGCTGCATGATCCGGTCGCAGAAGATCACCGTCTCCTTCTGACCGCAGTGGCGATACACCGTGTCGATCATTTTGGAGATGTTCTTCTTCGTCATCAGCTGGTTGCAGATGTCGAAGGGGATCATGTGGTTCTTCGGCAGAAGTTCGCCGATCAACATCCGGCCCGGCGTCGTCTCGTGGATCCCGGAAACGGGGTTGCCCTCGGCGTCGACGGTCTTGAACCGGCCGCGGACCTTCGAATGCAGCGTCACCGACTTTGTGGCCAGCGCGTGGTCGAGCTCGCCCATGTCGGAGAAGGCCATGCCCTCGCCCGGCTCGTTCTCGTTCATGATCGACAGGTAATAGAGGCCGAGCACCATGTCCTGCGACGGCACGATGATCGGTGCGCCGTTCGCCGGATGCAGGATGTTGTTGGTCGACATCATCAGGACGCGGGCTTCGAGCTGCGCCTCGATCGACAGCGGTACGTGAACCGCCATCTGGTCACCGTCGAAGTCGGCGTTGAAGGCCGTGCAGACCAGCGGATGCAGCTGGATCGCTTTGCCCTCGATCAGCACGGGCTCGAAAGCCTGGATGCCGAGGCGATGCAGCGTCGGTGCACGGTTGAGCAGCACCGGATGCTCGCGGATGACCTCGTCGAGGATGTCCCAGACCTCGGGACGCTCCTTCTCGACCAGCTTCTTGGCCTGCTTCACCGTCGAGGAGAAACCCTTGGCGTCGAGGCGGGCATAGATGAACGGCTTGAACAGCTCGAGCGCCATCTTCTTCGGCAGGCCGCACTGGTGGAGCTTCAGCTCCGGACCGGTGACGATGACCGAACGGCCGGAATAGTCGACGCGCTTGCCGAGCAGGTTCTGGCGGAAGCGGCCCTGCTTGCCCTTCAGCATGTCGGACAGCGACTTCAGCGGACGCTTGTTGGCGCCGGTGATGACGCGGCCGCGGCGGCCGTTGTCGAACAGGGCGTCGACGGCCTCCTGCAGCATCCGCTTCTCGTTGCGGATGATGATGCCCGGCGCGCGCAGCTCGATCAGCCGCTTCAGACGGTTGTTGCGGTTGATGACGCGGCGGTAGAGATCGTTGAGATCGGAGGTCGCGAAACGGCCTCCGTCGAGCGGGACGAGCGGGCGGAGATCCGGCGGGATCACCGGCACGACCGTCATGATCATCCACTCCGGGCGGTTGCCGGATTCGAGGAAGTTCTCGACGATCTTCAGCCGCTTCATCAGCTTCTTCGTCTTCAGCTCGGACGTCGTCGTCGCAAGCTCCTCGCGAAGGTCGCCGGCGATCTTCTCGAGGTCCATCGAGCCAAGCAGTTCCTGGATCGCCTCGGCGCCGATGAGCGCGGTGAAGCTATCCTCGCCGAACTCGTCGACGGCGATCAGATATTCCTCCTCCGACAGGAGCTGGTGCTCCTTCAGCGAGGTGAGACCCGGCTCGGTGACGATGTAGTTCTCGAAATAGAGGACGCGCTCGATGTCCTTCAGCGTCATGTCGAGCAGCGTTCCGATGCGGCTCGGCAGCGACTTCAGGAACCAGATGTGGGCAACCGGCGCGGCGAGCTCGATATGGCCCATGCGCTCGCGCCGCACGCGCGAGAGGGTCACCTCGACGCCGCACTTCTCGCAGATGATGCCCTTGTACTTCATCCGCTTGTACTTGCCGCACAGGCACTCGTAGTCCTTGATCGGACCGAAGATGCGGGCGCAGAACAGACCGTCGCGCTCCGGCTTGAAGGTGCGGTAGTTGATGGTTTCCGGCTTCTTGATCTCGCCGAAGGACCAGGAGAGGATCTTTTCCGGGCTCGCCAGCGAGATCCGGATCGAGTCGAACGTCTGCGCCGCAGCCTGCGGGTTGAAGATGTTCATGACCTCTTGGTTCATGGCTTTCTCCTTATCGAGGCCTCGGGCCTCTGCGGCATCGCTCAGCGATGCATGAAGAACGTTTTGGCGAAGCGCCCTTGGGCGATTCCGAGTTTCCCGCTGGATCCGCTGCGATCCAGGCAAAAGTTCAGGCGACGAGTCGAAGCAACAAGAAAATGATGCCGGCATTTGCGGCGAGCAGAAATCCGAGCATCCACTTCATCGTGCCGAGATCGGCACGGACATCCGCAATCTGCTTCTGGAAGTCCGCGACCTCCTCGGCCGCTTTCCTCGCCTTCTCGTCGTCGACATTTGCCGAACGGAGGGCGTCGTACAGTGATCCCATCATCAATGCCATGACACCCTCCGAGGCTTGCTTCGTCGGTTATTCCGCCGCGTCCGGAAGATCCGTGCGGGTCGGCGGCGCCGGCAGTTCGCCGGCGTTGTTCTGCAGGTCGACGTCGAGGCCGAGCGAGCGCATCTCCTTGACGAGAACGTTGAAGCTCTCGGGGATGCCCGATTCGAACGCGTCGTCGCCTCTGACGATCGACTCGTAGACCTTGGTGCGGCCGGCGACGTCGTCGGACTTCACCGTCAGCATCTCCTGCAGCGTATAGGCCGCGCCGTAGGCTTCCAGGGCCCAGACCTCCATCTCGCCGAAGCGCTGGCCGCCGAACTGCGCCTTGCCGCCGAGCGGCTGCTGGGTGACCAGCGAGTACGGGCCGATCGAACGGGCATGAATCTTGTCGTCGACCAGATGGTGCAACTTGAGCATGTAGATATAGCCCACCGTGACCTGCCTGTCGAAGGCTTCGCCCGTGCGCCCGTCATAGAGGGTGACCTGGCCCGAACCGTTCAGCCCGGCCCGCTCCAGCCACTCCACGATGTCCTTCTCGTTCGCGCCGTCGAAGACCGGCGTGGCGATCGAGACACCCTTGGTCATCTGCTTGGCGAGCGTAATGACGCTTTCGTCGTCATAGGACTTCACCGGCTCGTTGCGATCGTTGTCGCCCAGAAGGCCGGCGATCTCGTCGCGCAGCGGACCGACGTCGTGATCGCGCTTATAGTCCTCGACCATCTGGCCGATCTTCTTGCCCATGCCGGCGCAGGCCCAGCCGAGATGCGTCTCGAGGATCTGTCCGACATTCATCCGGCTCGGCACGCCGAGCGGATTGAGCACGATGTCGACATGAGTTCCGTCCTCGGTGAACGGCATGTCCTCGACCGGCACGATGCGCGACACGACACCCTTGTTGCCGTGACGGCCGGCCATCTTGTCGCCCGGCTGGATCTTGCGCTTGACGGCGACGAAGACCTTGACCTGCTTCATGACGCCCGGCGGCAGCTCGTCGCCCCGCTGGACCTTCTCGACCTTGTCCATGAAGCGCTGCTCGAGCGTCTTCTTGGCCTGGTCGTAGACGTTGCGCAGGTCCTCGAGCTCGGCCTGGAGCTTCTCGTCCTCGACGGCGAACATCCACCACTGCGAACGGGAGAACTCCGCCATCGCCTCGGCCGAAAGCGTGGACCCCTTCCTGAAGGCCTTGGGTCCGGCGATCGCGGTCTTGCCGTCCAGCATCTCGACCAGGCGGCCATAGACGTTGCGGTCGAGGATCGCCTGCTCGTCGTCGCGGTCCTTGGCGAGCCGCTCGATCTCCTCGCGCTCGATCGCCATGGCGCGTTCGTCCTTCTCGACGCCGTGCCGATTGAACACACGCACCTCGACGACCGTACCGTAGGCGCCCGGAGGCATGCGGCTGGAGGTGTCACGGACGTCAGAGGCCTTCTCGCCGAAGATCGCGCGCAGGAGTTTTTCCTCCGGCGTCATCGGGCTTTCGCCCTTCGGCGTGATCTTTCCGACCAGGATGTCGCCCGGCTGTACCTCGGCACCGATATAGACGATGCCCGCCTCGTCGAGGTTCTTCAGCGCCTCTTCCGAAACGTTCGGGATGTCGCGGGTGATCTCCTCCGGCCCGAGCTTGGTGTCGCGCGCCATGACCTCGAACTCCTCGATGTGGATCGAGGTGAAGACGTCGTCGGCGACGATGCGCTCCGACAGGAGGATGGAGTCCTCGTAGTTGTAGCCGTTCCACGGCATGAAGGCGACGAGCACGTTGCGGCCGAGCGCCAGATCGCCGAGATCGGTCGACGGGCCATCGGCGATGATGTCACCCTTGTTCACCCGATCACCCACCGCGACCAGTGGACGCTGGTTGATGCAGGTGTTCTGGTTGGACCGCTGGAACTTCATCAGCCGGTAGATGTCGACGCCGGACCTTCCCGCTTCGAGATCTTCCGTGGCGCGGATGACGATACGCGTCGCGTCCACCTGATCGACGATGCCGGTCCGGCGCGCACCGATGGCGGCACCCGAGTCGCGGGCGACCACCGGCTCCATGCCGGTGCCGACGAACGGCGCCTCGGCCCTGACCAGCGGCACCGCCTGGCGCTGCATGTTCGAGCCCATCAGCGCGCGGTTGGCGTCGTCGTTCTCGAGGAACGGGATGAGCGCGGCCGCGACCGAAACCAGCTGCTTCGGCGACACGTCCATCAGATCGACGTTGTCGCGCGGCGTCATGAAGACGTCGCCCGAATGACGGCAGACCACGAACTCGTTCTGGAAGGTCATGTCGTCGGAAAGAACCGCGTTCGCCTGGGCGACGTGGTGCTTGGACTCTTCCATCGCCGAAAGATAGACGACCTCGTTGGTCACCTTGCCGTCGACGACCTTGCGGTACGGGCTCTCGATGAAGCCGTACTTGTTGACGCGGGCGAAGGTGGCGAGCGAGTTGATCAGACCGATGTTCGGGCCTTCCGGCGTCTCGATCGGGCAGATGCGGCCGTAATGGGTCGGATGGACGTCACGGACCTCGAAGCCGGCGCGCTCGCGCGTCAGACCGCCCGGTCCCAGCGCCGACAGGCGACGCTTGTGGGTGATCTCCGACAAGGGGTTGGTCTGATCCATGAACTGCGAGAGCTGCGAGGAGCCGAAGAACTCGCGGACGGCGGCGGCCGCCGGCTTGGCGTTGATCAGGTCCTGCGGCATCACCGTGTCGACCTCGACACTGGACATGCGCTCCTTGATCGCCCGCTCCATGCGGAGCAGACCGACGCGGTACTGGTTCTCCATCAGCTCGCCGACCGAACGCACCCGGCGATTGCCGAGATTGTCGATGTCGTCGATTTCGCCGCGACCGTCGCGCAGGTCCACCAGCGTCCTGACGACGGCGATGATGTCCTCCTTGCGGAGCACGCGCACCGTGTCCTCGGCGTCGACATCGAGACGCATGTTCATCTTGACGCGGCCGACGGCCGAAAGGTCGTAGCGCTCCGAGTCGAAGAACAGCGAATTGAACATCGCCTCGGCCGTCTCGATCGTCGGCGGTTCGCCCGGGCGCATCACCCGGTAGATGTCGAACAGCGCGTCCTGACGGCCCTCGTTCTTGTCGGCCGCGATCGTGTTGCGGATGTAGGCGCCGACATTGACGTGGTCGATGTCGAGCACCGAGAACTCGTCATAGCCCGCGTCGACCAGGACCTTCAGTGTCTTCTCGTCGATCTCGTCACCGGCCTCGAGATACACCTCGCCCGTCGCGAAGTTGACGATGTCCTCGGCCAAATAGTAGCCGAAGAGGTCTTCCTCGCTGGCGCGCAGGGCCTTGACGCCCTTTTCCTGCATCTGCCGGGCCTGGCGGGCGGTGACCTTCTTGCCAGCCTCGACCAGCACTTCGCCGCTATCGGCGTCGATCAGATCGACGGCGGCGTTCTGACCGCGCACACGCTCCACCGAGAAGGGAACCCGCCAGCCGTTCTTGTCCTGCTTGAACTGCAGGACGTTGTAGAAGGTCGACAGGATCTCCTCGCCGTCCATCCCGAGCGCCATCAGCAGCGACGACACCGGAATCTTCCGGCGACGATCGATACGGGCATAGACGATGTCTTTGGCATCGAACTCGATGTCGAGCCAGGAGCCGCGATAGGGGATGACGCGGGCGGCGAAGAGCAGCTTGCCCGAGGAGTGCGACTTGCCCTTGTCGTGGTCGAAGAAGACGCCCGGCGAGCGGTGCATCTGCGAGACGATCACGCGCTCGGTGCCGTTGACGATGAACGTGCCGTTCATCGTCATGAGCGGCATGTCGCCCATGTAGACGTCCTGCTCCTTGATGTCCTTGATGGACTTGGAGCCGGTATCCTCGTCGATGTCGAACACAATGAGGCGCAGCGTCACCTTGAGCGGCGCAGCGAAGGTCAGATCGCGCTGACGGCACTCGTCGACGTCGAACTTCGGCGCCTCGAACTCGTACTTGACGAATTCCAGCATCGCCTGACCCGAGAAGTCGGAGATCGGGAAGACCGACTTGAAGACCGCCTGCAGACCTTCGTCACCGCGCCCACCCTCCGGTTCCTCAACCATCAGGAACTGATCGTAGGAGGCCTTCTGGACCTCGATGAGATTGGGCATCTGTGCCACTTCGGGGATGTGCCCGAAGACCTTGCGCACCCGCCTGCGACCGGAAAATGTCGTCGTCTGGGACATCGTCGCTCCTTCTCGTAACGCCTTCGCCCTTGACCCAAGGGCTGACCCTGCTATCCCTCTTTACGCGAGGGGTTTCCGCGTCGCCGCGGTGAAACTGTCGGGGCTCTCCGCCCAGCGCCGGCCGAGGCCGGATTTCGATCCCGGATCACCCGAGACGCCCACCGCGTCACCAGGACCGGCCGGCAACGACCCCGCCCTCATGCGAGCGGGACCGCGTCGTTCTTCGAGCCTTCAGGCCCGCATCTCCGAACCTCCGCACACTCCTTGCGAAGCGCACCGGCGCCATGTGCACCGACGGAGGTCGGGAGATCCGTCCCTCGACCCGCACCTGAACCGTCCCACCTGTGGACGATCGCAGTCTTCCGCCTGCCGTTCGATCGTCCGCGGACAAGCCATTCAGCAGGCACGGAAGGCGGGACGGCAAACCGCCGTCCCGCCCACCGGATTTTCGTCGCAAACCGCGGGCGAGCCGCGATTACTTGACTTCGACCGTCGCACCAGCCTTCTCGAGCTGGTCCTTGATCTTCTGTGCCTCGGCCTTGTCGACGCCTTCCTTGACGGGCTTGGGCGCGTTGTCGACGAGGTCCTTGGCTTCCTTGAGGCCAAGACCCGTGAGCGCGCGGACTTCCTTGATGACGTTGATCTTCTGCGCGCCGGCGGAAGCGAGGATGACGTTGAACTCCGTCTGCTCCTCGGCAGCCTCGGCAGGCGCCGCACCGCCGGCAGCGGCGACCGCCACCGGAGCGGCGGCGGAGACGCCCCACTTCTCTTCCAGCATCTTCGAAAGCTCGGCCGCCTCGAGGACGGTCAGGCTCGACAGGTCTTCAACGATCTTGGCGAGATCAGCCATTTGAATTTTCCTTCAGGTTCGAACTTTGGTTTGAGCAGCGAGGAACCAACCTCACGCCGCCTCGTCCTTCTTGGCATATGCCCCGAACACGCGTGCGAGCTGAGCCGCAGGTGCCTGGACCACCCCGGCGATGCGCGTAGCCGGCGTCTGAATCATGCCGACGAGCTTCGCCCGCAGTTCATCCAGCGACGGCAGCGAGGCGAGAGCCTTCACACCGTCCGCATCGAGGGTTGAGGTCCCCATCGCTCCGCCGAGGATCACGAGCTTGTCGTTACCCTTGGCGAAATCGTTGGTGACCTTGGCCGCCACCACTGGATCGCTCGAATAAGCGATCAGTGTCTGGCCCTCGAACAGGTTCGAGATGCCTTCGGCGTCCGTGCCTTGAAGAGCGATCTTGGCAAGACGGTTCTTCGCGACTTTGACGGACCCACCCGCCTGACGCATCTTCGAACGATAGTCGTTCATCTGCGCCACGGTGAGGCCGGCATAGTGGGCCACGACGATCGTCGACGAGACTTTGAAGGTCTCGTTGAGGGTCGTGACGAATTCGCGCTTTTCCGCTCTTTCCACTGCCTCTCTCCAGTTGGCCGAGACATCCCCTTCGGAACGTTTCGGCCGGATTGCCTTTTGCCGCCCGGATCACCCGGACGACGCTCGGAGATCCTGTCCCCTCGCCCGTGACACGCAGGATGGAACCTACGGGCGGCGCAAGGCATTCGGAGTTCGAACCCGCTTCCGGCTCGTCGCCGGGAATACGGTTCTTCCCCGTCTCATGCAGGCTTTCTGACGATTATGACCGGCGCCTCGAAGAGACCCGCGATCGCCCACAATCTCGGACAGGCATGCTTGAAAGGCCCCGGAAGGCCTTTCCATTCCCGGGCGAACCCGGAACTCTGGTCGTTCGCGAAGCCCCCGATATAGGAAGCGCGCGAAACGATTGTAAGGTCAGGCCGAAGCCTGAACCGAAAGCGTCGACGGGTCGATCTTGACCCCAGGCCCCATGGTCGAAGAGATCGCCACGCGCTTGACGTAGTTGCCCTTGGCGCCCGAGGGCTTGGCCTTGTTCACCGCATCGGCGAAGGCTCGGATGTTCTGCGCGATCGCATCGGAGCCGAACGAGACCTTGCCGACGCCGGCATGGACGATACCGGCCTTCTCGACGCGAAACTCGACGGCGCCGCCCTTCGATGCCTTGACGGCGGCGGTGACGTCCGGGGTCACGGTGCCGACGCGCGGGTTCGGCATCAGGCCGCGCGGGCCAAGCACCTTGCCGAGGCGACCGACGAGACCCATCATGTCGGGCGTCGCGATAGCGCGGTCGAAATTGATGTTGCCGGCCTGGATCTCGGCGACGAGATCCTCCGCACCGACGATGTCGGCGCCGGCTGCCTTGGCCTCGTCGGCCTTGTCGCCGCGCGCGAAGACGGCGACGCGGACGGTGCGGCCGGTGCCGTTCGGCAGGTTGACGACGCCGCGGACCATCTGGTCGGCGTGGCGCGGGTCGACGCCGAGATTCATCGCGACCTCGATGGTCTCGTCGAACTTGACGCTGGCCTTGCCCTTGATCATCTCGATCGCTTCATCGAGGCCGTAGAGTTTGGTGCGCTCGATGCCGTCGCGGGCGGAGCGGATACGCTTGCCGATCTTTGCCATCGTTCTTACTCCGTAACCTCGAGACCCATCGAGCGGGCCGAGCCCTCGATCATCGCCATCGCGCCGTCGAGATCGTTGGCGTTGAGGTCGACCATCTTCTTCTCGGCGATCTCGCGAAGCTGGTCGCGGGAGATCGAGCCGGCGCTGGCCTTGCCCGGGGTCTTGGAGCCGGACTTCAGGTTCGCCGCCTTCTTCAGGAAGTAGCTCACCGGCGGCGTCTTCATCGCGAAGGTGAAGGACTTGTCCTGATAGTAGGTGATGACGACGGGGATCGGCTGCCCCTTCTCCATCTCCTGCGTCTGCGCGTTGAACGACTTGCAGAATTCCATGATGTTGATGCCGCGCTGACCGAGCGCCGGACCGATCGGGGGCGACGGCGTCGCCGAACCGGCCGCGACCTGCAGCTTCAGCTGGCCCGCTACCTTCTTAGCCATTTTTCCTGCCTTCTTGTTTCATGCCGGGGCGCGGAGCCTCCGGCGGTTCGCAGCCCGCGCGGTGCGGCGGATGATGGGCCGGCTTGAAGAGCCCACGTCGCCTCCCGCACGATCATGGCGCCGGCGCAGGGCCGGCCGCCAATTTCCGGTCAGGTCTTTTCGACCTGGCCGAATTCGAGATCGACCGGCGTCGCCCGCCCGAAGATCGAAACCTCCACCTTGAGGCGCGCCCGCTCCTGATCGACTTCCTGAACGACGCCGTTGAACGAGGCGAACGGCCCGTCGGAGACGCGGACATTCTCGCCGATGTCGAAGGACATGGTCGGCTTTGGCCGCTCCACACCGTCCTGAACCTGGCTGAGAATGTGGTTCGCTTCGGCCTCGGAGATCGGCACGGGCCGATTGTCCGGCCCGAGGAATCCGGTGACCTTCGGCGTGTTCTTGATCAGCGAGAAGACCTGGTCGGTCAGCTCGGCCTTGACGAGGACATAGCCGGGGAAGAACTTGCGTTCGGCGTCGACCTTGCGGCCACGACGCACCTCGACCACCTTCTCGGTGGGCACGAGGATCTTCTCGAACTTGTCGGAGAGTCCCTTTTGGCGGGCCTGCTCCTCGATGGATTCGGCCACCTTCTTTTCGAAATTCGAATAAGCGTGGACGATGTACCAGCGGGCGGTCATGAAAACTTCGATATCTCCTGCGGCAGCGTCAAACGCCCGCATTCATGATCAGACCGACGGCATAGCCGAGCGCCTGATCCGCGATGAAAAAGAACGCCGCCGCGAATGTCACCATGATAAACACCATCACGGTCGAGATCATGGTTTCGCGCCGAGTCGGCCAAGTTACCTTCGATGTCTCCGAACGCACCTGCTCCAGAAATTTGAAGGGATTTGTCCTGGCCATAAACTGCTCACGGCTAAAGCGCGTGAAGAGTGTCTCAACACCCCACGCGCCGTTTCCTTAGGAAAGCGCTTTCTAGCGGCCTTCGCCACGATTCACAAGCCCCCCGCCATGCGAAAAGTCGTGAACATATGGTAAATGCGAAGACCGTCCACAGGCGCGGCTTTCGGCGCTGAACTCTGGTCCGGCCGGTGTGGAGCGATATGGGACGGGGCGCTTTGCTCCGCAAGGCCAGGACCGAGCCCGCCCCACCCCGTCCACCGACTCACATCACCTCGTAGACCGGACCTTCGCCGCCCTGGGGCGGGACCCAGTTGATGTTCTGGTTGGGATCCTTGATGTCGCAGGTCTTGCAGTGGACGCAGTTCTGGGCGTTGATCACGAACTTGTCCTCGCCGTTCTCTTTCACCCACTCGTAGACTCCGGCCGGGCAGTAGCGCTGCGACGGCCCGGCATAGACGCCGAGTTCGGACGACTTCTGCAACGCCGGATCCTTCACCTGGAGGTGCACCAACTGGTCCTCCTCGTGATTGGTGTTCGACAGATAGACCGAGGAAACCTTGTCGAAGGTCAGTTCGCCATCCGGCTTGGGATAGGCGATGGCCTGGTGCTTCTCCGCCGGCTCGAGGCAGGCGTAGTCCGGCTTGCCGTGCTTCTTGGTGCCGAAGAAGGAGAAACCGAACAGCGAGTTGGTCCACATGTCGAGGCCGCCCAGCATGATGCCGATGCGCGTGCCGTATTGCGACCAGAGCGGCTTGACGTTCCGGACCGGCTTCAGGTCCGCGCCGATCGGCGAGGAGCGCCACGCTTCGTCATAATCGCTGAGCTGGTCACGCGAGCGGCCCGCCTTCAGCGCCTCGGCGGCCTTTTCGGCGGCCAGCATGCCCGAGGTCATGGCGTTGTGGACACCCTTGATGCGCGGCACGTTGACGAAGCCGGCCGAACAGCCGATCAGCGCCCCGCCCGGAAACACCAGCTTCGGCACCGACTGCCAGCCGCCCTCGGTGATGGCCCTGGCGCCATAGGCGATGCGCTTGCCGCCCTTCAGAAGCTCGGCGACGTCCGGGTGGGTCTTGAAGCGCTGGAACTCCTCGAAGGGCGAGAGATAGGGGTTCTGGTAGTTCAGGTGAACGACGAAGCCGACATAGACCTGATTGTCGCCGAGATGGTAGAGAAACGAGCCGCCGCCGGTCTTGTCGTCCAGCGGCCAGCCGAAGGAATGCTCGATCCGGCCGGGCTTCGACTTCGCCGGATCGATCTCCCAGAGCTCCTTGATGCCGAGGCCGAACTTCGCCGGCTCGCGGCCCTGGTCGAGGCCGTAGGCGTTGATCACCTGCTTGGCGAGCGAGCCGCGCACGCCCTCCCCCAGGAAGACGTATTTGCCGAGAAGCGCCATGCCGCGCTGATACATCGGGCCGGGCTCGCCGGTCCGCGTCACGCCCATATCGCCGGTGGCGACGCCGACGACGGTGTTGTTCTCGTCGAACAGCAGCTCGGAGGCGGCAAAGCCCGGATAGATCTCCACGCCGAGGGCTTCGGCCTTCTCGGCCATCCACTTGCAGACGAGGCCGAGCGAGACGACGAAGTTGCCGTGGTTCGACATCAGTTTCGGCAGCGCGAAGTTCGGCAGGCGGACCGAGCCGTGCGGCCCGTAGAGGAAGAACCGGTCCTCGGTGACGGCGGTCTTGATCGGAGTCTCTTCCTGTCGCCATTCCGGCAGCAGCCGGTCGAGGGCGGAGGGATCGAGGACGTTGCCGGACAGGACATGCGCGCCGACCTCGGCGCCCTTCTCCAGCACCACGACGGAGATCTCGGGGTCGATCTGCTTCAGCCGGATCGCTGCCGCAAGGCCGGCCGGCCCGGCGCCGACGATGACGACGTCGAATTCCATCGATTCGCGTTCCGGCAACTCCGCAGCTTCACTCATGTCGTCTCCCTTGAACTCTCTCATCGCCCCGTCCGGCCACGAGCCTTCGGCGGAGTGCGCCTGCGGCCTTCTTAGCCGCCAGATTTGGGATTGTTCTAGTCCTTTCGTTCGAAAGGTCGAAGCGCAAGGGGCGATTGCCGGCCGTGGCGCCCGCGATCGGATTGACGCGCCCGCCTCGCCCGGTGGTACAGACGGCGACGTCTTTCGGTGGCGGAGCAGGTGTCATGAATGCGGTCTATCTCGGCGTTGCCATCGTCTGCGAGATCATCGGAACGAGTGCTCTGAAGTCGTCCATGGGGTTCACCCGGCTGTGGCCGTCGCTGCTGACGGTCTTTTTCTACGCCTTCGCCTTCTACTTCCTGTCGCTGCCGTTGCGCACCATGCCGGTCGGCATCGTCTATGCCATCTGGTCCGGCTGCGGCATCGCGCTCCTGGCGATGATCGACCTCTTCTGGTTCCGCGTCCAAATCGACTACGCCGGCTTCCTCGGTCTCGGCCTGATCGTCGCGGGCGTCCTCGTCATCAACCTGTTCTCCTCGACGCTCGGGCATTGAGGCGGCTGCATTCTCCGTGGCCATCGGCTAAGAACCTTTCATGTCCGACGCCCCTTCCCAACGTGACGCCGCGATCGCTCTCCTTGCCTTCTATCGCGAGGCGGGGATCGAGACGCTGTTTCTCGACGCGCCGCGAGACCGGTTCGCCGAGACGGCCGCCGAGATCGAGCGGCGCCAGGCGAAGAGACAAGCCGAGCCGGCGTCACCTCCGCTCGAGCGAAAAGCCGCCGGTCCGGCGCAGAGATCGGAAGATCGCGGTTCTCCTTCCCGGCCCAACTTCGGCGAACCGGCGGGCAACGGCACGACGGATTCGGCCTTCCCCTCGACCAGGGTGGCCATTCCCGACGAAATCGCCATTGCCGATGCCAGGGAGCGGGCGCGCGCCGCGGCGACGCTCGCCGAGTTGAAGGAACTGCTCGACGGTTTCGAGGGCTGCAACCTGAAGATCACCGCCAAGCACACCGTCTTCGGCGACGGGCCTCAGACGGCCGATCTGATGCTGATCGGTGAAGCGCCGGGCCGCGACGAGGACATGGCCGGCGTTCCCTTCGTCGGTCGCTCGGGTCAGCTACTCGACCGCATGCTCGAGGCGATCGGCCTCGAACGCGAGAAGGTCCGCGTCACCAACACGGTGCCTTGGCGACCGCCGGGCAACCGCGCGCCGACGCCGGCCGAAACGCAGATCTGCCTGCCCTTCATCCAGCGGCAGATCGAACTCGTCGCGCCGAAGATCCTCGTCTGCCTCGGCTCGCCCTCGGCCAAGGCGATTCTCGGCTCGGCCGAGGGGATCTTGCGGATGCGCGGCAAGTGGCAGAGCTACAGCTTCGACCTTTCACCCGGCTCGACGATCCCGGCGATCGCCATGCTGCATCCGGCCTATCTCCTGCGCCAGCCCGCCCAGAAGCGCCTCGCCTGGCGTGATCTTCTGGCGCTGAAGGCGAAGCTGGAGGAGACGAGCGGCAAGAACACCGGACACTGATCCGCATCCCCCGTTTGCCATCGGCCGCGCTCGCGGCGACCGCCTCGGCAGCGGTTTGTGCTTGGCCGAGGCCCGTGCCCGAAAGCTGCAACATTGCTCGTTTAGAAGCCTCGCCAAATCACCGGTGAGGCCGTAAGGCACACCGAAGACGCAACGGCAGCCGC
The DNA here is from genome assembly GCF_010500815.1 of Jiella pacifica. Lineage (GTDB taxonomy): Bacteria > Pseudomonadota > Alphaproteobacteria > Rhizobiales > Rhizobiaceae > Jiella > Jiella pacifica. The sequence goes on along the minus strand of NZ_JAAAMG010000019.1, from coordinate 88,099 downwards.
CGATCCGGTTTCATTTCCAGCGCGAGCCCGACATGCACCTTCTGCCGATCGCAGCGCTCCTCACCTCGACCTTCTTCCTGATGGCGGGTGCTGGGCTCATGGGCATCCTTCTGCCCGTCCGCGGCTCGATCGAGGGCTGGACGAGCTACGAGATCGGCGCCTTCGGAACGAGTTACGCTCTCGCCTTCACCTTCGGCTGTGTGGTGATCCCCTGGATCGTCCGCAGCGCCGGCCACGTGCGCACCTTTTCCAGCCTCGCCGCGCTTCTTGCGATCTCGATCCTCCTGTGTGGCCTCGCCGTCGATCCGATCGCCTGGGTGGTCTTTCGCGCCCTGTCGGGCTTCGCCCTCGCCGGCAGCTACATGGTCATCGAAAGCTGGCTGAACGAGCGCGTCACCAACGAGACCCGCGGCACCATCTTCTCGGTCTACATGATCGTCACCATGGCGGCGATGATGGGCGGGCAGTACGTCATGCCGCTGAGCCGGCCGGAACTCGCCGTGCCCTTCATGCTCTGCGCCATCCTCTTCGCCCTGTCGGTCATCCCGACGGCGCTGTCGCGCGCCCAGTCGCCGTCGCCGATCGCCACCGTGAAGATCGACGTCCTGATGCTGTTCCGCAATTCGCCCGTCGCGGCCATCGGCATCCTGCTGGCCGGAATCCTGTCGGCCGGCTGGGGCAACATGGCGCCGGTCTTCGGTCAGCAGATCGGCCTGTCGACCACCGACATCGCGACACTCACCGTCTCTGCGATGTTCGGCGGCGCGATCTTCCAGATCCCGCTCGGGCGGATCTCCGACAAGACCGACCGGCGCTACGTGATGTCAGCGGCCGGCATCATCGGCGTCGGCGCGGCCGTCGCCGGCGTCTATCTCGACCAGGCCGGGCCGCTCACGCTCTTCGGCGTCGCCTTCGTCCTCGGTGGCATCATCTATCCCGCCTATTCCCTCGCCGTCGCCCATGCCAACGACTATGCCGCCGATGCGGACTTCGTGAAGGTCTCGAGCGGCCTCCTGATCCTCTACGGCGTCGGCACGATGATCGGACCGATCTACACCGCGGTGCTGATGGAGACGGTCGGCCCCGCCGGCCTGTTCCAGGCCATGGGGTCGGCGATGGCGATCTATGCCGCTTACGCCTTCTACCGGACCTTTCGCCGCGTCGCGATCCCAGCCGACGAGCGGCCGGACTTCCAGACGATCCCCTTCGCCCGCGTCCAGACGCCGGCGAGCTTCTCGCTCGACCCGCGCGCCGAGGCGAGCCTCGAGGCGCTGGAGAGCGAGCACGATCTGGAAGACACCGGGCGGTCGCGGCCGAAGAGCGACAAGGCGGCGGCGTGAGGCTTGGCCACCGGAACGAAGGCCGCCGGTTCAGATCCTCCCGCCCGGAAACAGCGTCGCCACCCAGTCGATGAACACCCGGACCCGGCGCGAAAGCTGGCGGTTCTGCGGGTACAGCACCCAGAGCGGCGTCGGCATCGGCCGGTGCTCGGGCAGGACCTCGACCAGCGTCCCGGATGCAAGATCTTCCGTGAAGCGATAGCGCGGCGCCTGAACGAGGCCGAAGCCGCGGCGGGCGAGCTCGGCCATCACCTCCGAACCGTTGACGGTGATCCGCCCGGGCAGGGTGACGAAGCGCGGCTCGTCGTCGACGGTGAATTCGAGCGGCAGCACTGCGCCCGTGCGTGACGACAGAAACCGAACCGCCTCGTGCCCTTCCAGTTCCTCGACCCGGCGGGGCGCGCCTTTTGCCGCGAGATAGCCGGAGCTCGCGACGGTGATCTCCTCGATCCAGGCGACGCGCCGTGCCACCATGCTGCTCTCGCCGAGGTCGCCGGCCCGCAAGACGCAGTCGATTCCCTCGCGCACCAGGTCGACCATCCTGTCGCCCTCGCCGATGACCAGTTCGATATCCGGATAGAGGGTCAGGAAGTCGTCGAGCTTCGGCAGGAGAAACGACATCGCGATGCGCGGATGGACGTCGATCCGCAAGAGGCCCTTCGGCTTGACGGCGGCGAACAACGTATCCGCCTCCTCGATCTCCGCGAGAATCTGAAGGCATCTTCGATAGTAGGCATCCCCATCGGCGGTCGGCGCAACATGCCGGGTGGTGCGCGTCAGCAGTTGGACGCCCAGTCGCTTCTCCAGCCGCTTGATCGCATCGGTCGCCGTCGAGCGGGAGTGGCCGAGGTCCCCGGCCGCCGTCGTGAAGCTGCGGGTTTCCACCAACCGGGCGAAGAGCCGCATGGCGTCAATCTGATCCATTGTACCGTTCCGCCGAATAGTCTTTCCGATTTTGCGGCGATTATAGCGGATGATCGATGGTCTATCTCGCTGTCATCCAACGACAGAAGGAGAAGGACGATGTCCGGAATTTCCCCAAAGGTTGCGATCGTCACCGGCGCCTCGCGCGGCATCGGCGCGGCGATCGCCAGGCGGCTGGCAAGCGACGGACTTGCGGTGGTGGTCAACTATGCGCAGAGCCGGGACGCGGCCGACATCCTCGTCCGCGAGATCGAAGGGAGCGGCGGGACAGCGCTCGCCGTTCAGGCTGACATCGGCGCCTCCGACGGCATGAAAACACTGTTCGACACTGCTGAAGAAACGTTCGGTGGCGTCGACGTCCTCGTCAACAATGCCGGTATCATGGCGCTTTCGCCGATCGCCGAGGCCGGCGAAGCAGATTTTGCCAGGCAGGTCGACGTCAATCTCGGCGGTGTCTTCCGGGGCATGCGGGAGGCGGCGAACCGGCTGCGGGACGGCGGCCGCATCGTCAGCTTCTCGACCAGCGTCGTCGCCATGAACCTGCCCACCTACGGCATCTACGCGGCGACCAAGGCCGGCGTCGAGACGCTGACCCGCATCCTCGCCAAGGAACTCGGGCCCCGCGCGATCACCGTCAACGCCGTGGCGCCCGGCCCGGTCGAGACCGAACTCTTCCTCGGCGGCAAGAGCGACAGCCAAGTGGCCGCGACCATCGCCATGAATCCGCTCAAGCGGCTGGGGCAGCCGGAAGACATCGCCGGCGTCGTCGCCTTCCTCGCCGGCCCGGACGCCGGCTGGGTCAACGGCCAGACGATCCGGGCCAATGGCGGCGTCGCCTGAACGGCGCCTGTCGCGGCTAAGCCCCCGTCGATCGATCATCTTTTCAACGAAGCCAAAAGCAGGAGACTTCCATGCCATTCGCCAATTTCAAGACGCCCGCGGGCGCACTGACCAAGACGCAGAAAGCGGAGATCGTTCATCGCACGACAGAGATGTTCGCCGAATATTTCGGCGAGGGTGTCCGCCCCTACACCATGGTGCTGATCGAGGAAGTCAAGGATGGCGGCTACGGCCGGGCCGACGAAGTCTATGAGATTCCGGCGGACTATCGCGCCAAAGGGTGACGAGGACGCCGGGCACCCGGCCAAGGACAATGCGGCGGGCGGGCCGGTTAATGCCCGTCCGCTTCTCGTACTGCAGCGCCGCCGTCTCTCCACCGACACGGGGCCCCTCGCAGACCGGTCTCAGTATCGGTCTCGTCCGATATCTGTGCAAACAGCGAGTCAGCTATAGAGAAAAACGCCGCAGCCGCCGGCCATCTTCTTGAAACATCGGTTGGGTGATGAAAGTCTCGTGGGCGGAATGGTCGGAAGAATGACTCGCTCGCGTAAATTCCCGGGCATTTCATGACAAACGCCCCGGGGCGGGTCGAACGGCTCGCGAACGGGTGACGCGATAAGGCGTTTTGCGCGTCCGGGGCCAGCACGACGCACGGAGATGTTCCGATGCCGCGACTGTTTACCGCCCTCGAAATCCCCCAGGATGTCGCCGTTTCACTGTCGCTTCTGCGGGGTGGCCTTCCCTCCGCCCGCTGGATCGACCCGGAGAACTATCACCTGACCCTGCGATTCATCGGCGACGTCGAGCCACGGCTCGCCGACGAGGTCGTCGCCGCCCTCGACAGGATCGAACGCCGCAGCTTCCGCCTGACGCTCTCGGGCCTCGGCGCCTTCGGCAACAAGAAGCCGCACTCGGTCCATGCCGAGGTCGCCGCCTCGCCGGACCTCAATGCCCTCCAGGCCGAGATCGAAAGGGCCTGCAAGCGGCTCGGGCTCCCGGCCGACCAGCGCAAATTCGTCCCGCACGTCACCCTGGCGCGGCTGAAGAACGCCAAGCCGTCCGACGTCGCGCACTACCTCGCGCTTCGCGGCGGTTTCCGCAGCCGCGATTTCAGGATCGAGCGGTTCGGCCTGTTCTCCTCGCGCGATTCGGTCGGCGGCGGCCCTTATGTCCTTGAAGAGGCCTTCGGCCTTCGCCGCCACGAGGACTTCGTGCCGGCGACACCGCTGGCCTATGCGCCCTTGGTGACGGATTTCGGCTGAGGCGCCGAGGGCAGCACAGCCGCGGCAGCGAGGAGCGTCGCACCTTCCGATCGGTGCTAAGATCCTCGGCTGAAACGAAAAACCCGGCGGGGACTCGGCCGCCGGGGCTTGAGCGTCGCCCTCCTCTTCGCCATCTCTGTCAGAAGACCAGGATGGGAGACGCAGGATGACGATCGACGGGCCGAGGATCGACCAACGGAAGATCGAGGAGATCCTCAGGATCGGATCCGAGAGGGATTTCGACAAGCGGGAGAAGCGCGTCCGCTCGTCCTTCTTCGACACGGTCCGCCGGGCGCTCAAGCACGTCCCCTTCATGGAAGACGTCGTCGCCTCCTACTACTGCGCGATCGATGCCGACACGCCGGCCTCGACCCGCGGCATCCTGATCGCCGCCCTCGCCTATTTCGTGCTGCCCGTCGACATCATCCCGGACATGCTGCTCGGCATCGGTTTCACCGACGACATCGCCGTGCTCTTGACCGCATTCAACGCCGTGCGGGGCAACATTCGCCCGGAACATTACCGCCGGGCCCGCGAGACGCTCGACGAACTTTGATCCGTCTTCGCGCTTCGCGGGACACGCGCACTTCGCCCGTATATCGCGTCCCGATCGTCGCAGGCTCGCCCAAACCTTCGCGGCGTCAAACTCTCGCCTGATTCCTTTCCTTCTTCGCAGAGGCGGCCCCGACCCTCGTGGCCGCCATATCTTTCGCACGACGCCGCCTTGGCGGGGCCGGTTGTGAAGCTTGGCTGCTCCGCGGCCGGCAAGGCTCGACCGCCGGTCCAGGGACGTCACAGGCTCCGAAATCGCCTCGCGGTCTTTTGCCGTTCGTTAACCAACGCTAAACCGCACTCGTCTAGTTTTGCGAAAAGTCATCGTTTTCCGACGGTCGCCGAGCCTCGGCGAGGTCCAGGCAATCGCCCGAAAGACGCACACCGGAGAGCAGGAAACCATGAATTTCAAGACCATCCTGACCACCGCGGCGGCAATCCTGATCTGGTCGAATCTGGCCATCGCCGCCCCGACGCCGACACGGATGAACACCTTCAACGACTGGGGGACCTATTCCTATTCCGGCTCCGGCGGGAAGGTCTGTTACATCCTGTCGACGCCGAAGAAGCTGCTTCCAGCCAATGTCGACCACGGCGACATCTTCTTCCTCGTCTCGCAGAAGCCCGGCGAGGGCGTCTCCTACGAGCCGCAGGCGGTGATGGGCTATGACCTGAAGGATGGCTCGAAGGTCATCGTCGACATCGACGGACGAAAGTTCTCGATGTTCACCAAGGGGAATTCCGCCTGGATGGAAAATGCCGCCGAGGAGCCGCAACTCGTCACGGCGATGCGCGCCGGACGCTCGCTCAGCATCTCGGCGACGTCGCAGCGCGGCACCAGCACCAACTACACCTACTCCCTGTCCGGCGTGACCGCGGCGCTGAATTCGATCCAGAACTGCCGATAGCCGCCGTCTTCGCATCGCGGGCGCCAAAGCGCTCCCGCGCGACGATGCCTGCCTGAGTACATTTCCGACGCCGGCCCTGCCCTTGTGCGGGGCCGCGCCGTTTCTGGCCGGCGAGACGCTTCTTGCGGCGACGCGTTGCGGGCGGGCCCGCCGCCGCCTATCTCATCCCTGCCAGATGAGAGAATGCCATGATCTTCACCAGCGCCCGCCTTGCCTTGTCCGATCTTCCGTCGCCGCCGTTCCGCGCAGCCTTGTGGAAGTCGCTGGGGCTGACGGCCCTGGTTCTGATCCTCCTTTGGATCGGGGTCGAGACGGTGTTCGAGTGGCTGGCGGTGCCGTTCCTGTCCAACCTCTTTCCCGACGCGCCGCACTGGGTCGACCAGGCCGGGACCATGGCGGGCTGGGGCGCTGGCCTGGCGCTTGCCATCGGCCTGTTGTTCCTGATCGGGCCGATCAGCGCGATCATCGCCAGCCTGTTCCTCGACGACGTCGCCGAGGTGGTCGAGCGTGACGGTTATCCCGCCTCGCCGGCCGGCCGGCCGGTAGCGTTCTGGCGCGGTGCCGTCCTGTCGGTGAAGTTCTTCGGAATCGTCATCGTCGGCAACGTCATCGCCTTGTTCCTGTTGCTCGTGCCGGGGATCAACATCGTCGCCTTCTTCCTGGTGAACGGCTATCTCGTCGGCCGGGAATATTTCGAGTTCGCGGCGATGCGCTATCGCGGGGAAGCGGACGCCAAGGCGATGCGCAGCGAGCATTCGACGACGGTGTTTCTCGCCGGCCTCGTCGTCGCGTTGTTCATGGCCATTCCGATCGTCAACCTCCTGACGCCGCTCTTCGCCGCAAGCCTGATGGTGCATCTCCACCAGCGGATCTCGGCCAAAAACGGCGGCCTCGCCGCGTTCGCCGGGGGCGACGTCAGCCTGGAGGCGGACCGGGCGGCAGGGGCTCGAGTTCGGCCGGAACGTCGGTCGTCTTGACCTCGGCCTTGCAGAGATGGGCGAGCACGCAGATCCCGCATTCGGGCTTGCGGGCCTTGCAGACGTAGCGCCCATGCAGGATCAGCCAGTGATGGGCGTGGCGCCGATAGGGCGGCGGGATGACCCGGAGGAGGTTTTCCTCGACCTCGTCGGGCGTCTTGCCCGGCGCCAGATGCAGCCGGTTGCCGATCCGGAAAATGTGGGTGTCGACGGCCAGTGTCTCCTCCCCGAACGCGACGTTGAGGACGACGTTGGCGGTCTTGCGCCCGACGCCCGGCAACGCTTCCAGCGCCGCCCGGTCGTTCGGCACGGCGCCGCCATGGCGGTCGAGAAGCGCCTGGGAAAGCGCCGCGACGTTCTTTGCCTTGTTGCGGAAGAGGCCGATCGTCTTGATGTGCTCGCGGATCGCGTCTTCGCCCAGCGCGGCCATGGCTTGCGGCGTATCGGCGGCGGCAAACAGCGCCCGCGTCGCCTTGTTGACGCCGGCATCGGTCGCCTGCGCCGAAAGCACCACGGCGACCAGCAACGTGAACGAGTTGGTGTGTTCGAGCTCCGACTGCGGCTCCGGCCGCTGGACGGCAAGGCGTCGGAAGATTTCGCCGATCTCGTCCGCCGAATAGGGGATCTTCGGCGGCCGCGCAGCCACCAGGCGGCCTTTCCGGCTTTTCGCTGCGGCCTTTGCGCTCTGGCGCTTGACCCCGGGGGCCGGCTTGTCGATCTTTTCACTCATCATCGCCCTATAGCGAGCCCGGCCGATGGATGACAACGACGATCGAGACGACATTCCGGCCGCGGACGCGGAACGTCGCGATGAGGCGGGGCGCTCCTCCTCAGACCGGCCGATCTTCCAGGCCCTGCTGACGCCCTACCGTTCCCTCGGCCGCCGCGGCTTCACGGTGATGATGAGCTTCTTCTGCCTCGTCAGCCTCGTCACCGGCGTGTTGTTTCTCGTGAACGGCGCCTGGCCGGTGGTCGGTTTCTTCGGCCTCGACGTCCTGATCGTCTGGTGGGCGTTTTCGGCGAGCTACCGCTCGGCCAAGGCCCACGAGGAAGTGATGGTCACCCGCACCGACTGCGCCATCCGCAAGACCTCGCCCAAGGGGATCGTGCGCGAGGCGCATCACAATCCGTTCTTCGCCAGGTTTTCGGTCGCTCGCCACGAGGAGATCGGCATCACCCGCATGAGCGTCGATTCGAAAAACGTCTCGACCGAGATCGGCAGCTTCCTCAATCCCGACGACAAGCACAGTTTCGCCGAGGCTTTCCAGGACGCGTTGGCGCGAGCGAAGCGAGGATAGGTGGGATCAGCGCTGCAACTTTCTTGTTGCATGACGAGCCGTGAGGTCGTCAGCTTCGTGCGACGCCGTTTGCGAGGGCCCTGATGACGCTTCCGGAAATTGCGGCGATGGATATCGTCGAAGTCCGAACCGCCTGTCCATCTGCTTTTCCTGAAGGGCAGTTTCCGGAAATCGGGTGGCGGCGGATGTTTTCGCATGCACTGATGATCTCGAAGGAGATCCCGCCATGCTGTCATTCGCTCATGCCCATCTCGATGCCGTTCCCCTGCCCCAGATCATGCCGTCCGGACGTGCTGCCTTGACCGACTACGAGACCGTCCGCCGGATGATCGAGTTCATCTCGACCGAATACCGCAGCCAGCCGAGCCTTGCCGAGGTCGCCGAGGCTGTCGGCCGGTCGGAGGAGACGCTGACCACGCTGCTCAAGCGATGGGCCGGGCTCACGCCTAAGGCGTTCCTGCAGGCCGTCACCCTCGACCATGCCCGCCGCCTCCTCGACGACGGCGCTTCGCTGCTCGATGCCGCCTACGAGGTGGGCTTCTCAGGCCCCTCGCGTTTGCACGACCTGTTCGTCAAGCACGAGGCGGTCTCGCCCGGCGACTATAAGGCGCGTGGGCAAGGCATCGATCTCTTCTACGGCTTCCACCCCTCGCCCTTCGGGCTTGCGATCGTCGTCGCCACCGACCGCGGCCTTGCCGGCATCGGCTTTGCGGATCCGACCGACGGCGGCGAGGCCCGGGCGCTGGACGATATGCGACGTCGCTGGCCGCGGGCTCACTTTGCCGGCGATGCGGGGCGCACGGCGCCCTATGCCAAGCGCATATTCGAGCCGTCGCACTGGCAAAAGGATCGCCCGCTCAAGGTCGTCCTGATCGGCACCGATTTCGAGATTCGCGTCTGGCAGAACCTCCTCGAGATTCCCTTCGGCAAGGCCACCACCTATTCGACCATTGCCGACAAGATCGGCGCGCCGAAAGCCGCCCGCGCGGTCGGAGCGGCGGTCGGGCGAAACCCGGTTTCCTTCGTCGTCCCCTGCCACCGGGTGCTCGGCAAGAGCGGCGCGCTTACCGGCTATCACTGGGGGATCACCCGCAAGCGGGCGATGCTCGGCTGGGAGAGCGGCGTCCTGGCGCGCGACTGACCGCGGCGGTGCCGAGCGTCATTAACGCAATGCTGGCGCCGCCTCCCGCGCGTCTCCGTGCTCGCTGATGCAATGCTGATGGTCGCCGAGCGTCTCGATCACGCGGCAGTCGCCGACGCGGCCATGGGAGCATTCTGCAATCATCCGGCCGAGCTCGTCGCGCAGCCTGCCGAGACTTGCGATCCTGCGCTCGACGTCCCGCAGATGCCGAACGGCGATCGCGTCGACCTCTGAGCAGGAGCGGTCCGGCTCGGCCGTGAGAGCGAGCAGCTCCCGTATCGCGTCCGGCTCAAAGCCGAGTTCGCGCGCATGGCGGATGAAGGTCAGGCGTTCCGCATCGGCCCGGCCATATCGGCGTTGGCCGCCTTCGCTGCGCGGCGCCGGTGGCATCAGCCCTGCCGCTTCGTAGTAGCGGATCGTCGGCACCTTCACCCCGGTGCGGCGTGACAGCTCTCCAATCGAAAATTCCATTTTTCCTCTTGACCCTCTAGTCGCTAGAGATCGTAGATAGGTCGTCGGTAAAACGAAAGGAGTTCCAGATGGCCGACGATTGCTGCCACGCCACGCCGCGGCAAGATGACCTGAAGCGGGAGGAGAGCTGCGGCTGCCACGACGGCGTTCCCGTCTTCGACGGCGTCGACCCGCGCTACAAGACGATCCTCTGGACGGTGATCGCACTCAACGGCGTCATGTTCCTGATCGAGATGGTCGCCGGTGAACTGGCCGGTTCTCAGGCGCTCAAGGCCGATGCCCTCGACTTTCTCGGCGACACCGTCACCTACGGCCTCAGCCTCGCCGTGATTGGCGCATCGCTAAAGACCCGCGCCTCGGCGGCGCTGTTCAAAGGCATCTCACTCTCACTGATGGCGATCTGGGTATTCGGCTCGACGCTCTACCACACCCTGGTCCTCGGCCTGCCGAGCGCGGGGCTGATGGGCGCGATCGGCTTCCTCGCGCTTGCGGCAAATCTCGCCAGCGTCCTCCTCCTCGTGCGCTACAAGGACGGCGACGCGAACGTGCGGTCGGTGTGGCTCTGCTCGCGCAACGACGCGATCGGCAACGTTGCGGTGATGGGCGCCGGACTTCTGGTCTTCGCGACGGCAACCCCCTGGCCGGACCTCGCAGTGGCGGCAATCATGGCCGGCATCTTCCTCACCTCCTCCGTCCAGATCCTCCGTCAGGCGTGGCGCGAATACGAAGGCGGCGGCCCCCGAGATGCAGCCGCGGCAAGGTAGGAAGACAGGAAACGCGAAGGGGTCGGCAAGGCTCGGCCCCCCGGTGGTTCCCGAATGATCAGCGCTTCTGGCTCGCCCCGGCCTCGGACGCTTCGTCCTTGTCGGGCTCCTCGTCGGCCTTGAACAGGAACTTGTAGGTTCCGATGCAGCCGACGAGGCAGATCGCGACGGCGGCAATATAAAGCGGCCAAGTGGAGTGGCCGGCGAAATAGGTCTGGAAGGCCGTGCCGAAAAGGAAGGCAAGGCCGCCATAGGCCAGCGACCAAGCCGCCGCACTGATCGAATTGTAGAGGAGGAAGACCGGCCAGTTCATGTGCATGGTGCCGGCGACGAACCCGTTGAGTTGCCTCAGGATGATGATGAAACGGGCGACGAGGACGACGACGAAGCCGTAGTTCTCAAACCGCTCCTCGACCATCTTGAAGCGCTTCTCCCCGAGGCCGAAGCGCTCGCCCCAGCGCACCACGATGGCGCGTCCGTAACGCCGGCCAACGAGATAGCCGATGTTGTCGCCGATGATCGAGCCGAAGAACGCCGCGCCAAGGACCAGCAGGATGTGCAGCGAGCCTTCGCCGGCAAGGAGCCCGCCGGCGACGACCAGGCTCTCGCCCGGAAGCGGCAGTCCCGTCGATTCCAGCAGGACCACGACGAAGAGCAGGCCGCACCCGTATTGCGCGAGATATTCGGTCAAGATCCGTCAGCCCCGTCGCTTGAATTGGAAAGGCAGGAATGGCGTTCAGAGGTCTTCGCTCGCACGGCCGCCAAGAAACGGCAAGCGACCTTGCGCCATCGCACGTCCGCTCATCCGCGCTCCAGAAGCGCCACCGCCTCGACGTGATGGGACCACAGGAACTGGTCCAGCGGCGCCACCGACACCAGCCGATAGCCGCCGTCGAGCAGGATCTTCAGGTCTCGCGCAAGGGTGACCGGGTTGCACGACACGGCTGCGACACGCTTGACGGCCGAGGCCGCGAGCTCGCGGGAGACGCCTTCCGCACCGGCTCGCGGCGGATCGAAAAGGACGCCGTCGAAGCCCTTCATTTCCTTCGCCGGGATCGGCCGCCGGAACAGGTCGCGGCGCTCTATCGACAGCGGCTTCAGGCCGGGGGCCGCCCGATGCGCCCGGTCCTGGGCCGCAAGAGCCGCGGCGTCGCTCTCGACCGCGTGGACGGCGACATGCCGGGCGAGCCGCAGCGAAAACGTGCCGCAGCCGGAAAACAGGTCGGCGACGCGCTTGGCACCGGAAAGATGGGCGAGCACGAGATCGGCCATGGCGTTTTCCGTGCTCTCGACCGCCTGCAGAAAAGCGCCGGGCGGAAGTTCGACGGCGATCCCCGAGAAGTCGATCGACGGCGGCCGCGTCTTGACGAGGATTTCGCTGCCGAGGCTCAACCGGGCGATGCCCGCTTCGAGCGCCATCGCCACCGCCGGCTGGCGCAGCTTCTCAGACAGCGGCGCGGTATCGCTCAGGGCGACGTCGAGGCCGGCGGTCGTCACCGTCACGGCGAGCTTCAGCGGCCGCTTGCGATCGATCAGAAGCGAGGAAAGCCGCCGGAGAAAGGGCAGAGCCTTCTCGATCGCCGGATGGGCGATCGGGCAGGTCTCGATCCCGACGACGCGGTTGGTCCGCGCGGCGTTGTAGCCGAGGACGACACGGTTTCCGGCCTTTGCCGCGGTCAATGTCACCCGCCGTCGCGAGCGCGGGCGGCAGGTGACCAGCGGCCCGACTTCCGCCTCGATGCCCTCGCGCTGCAGGGCGTGGATCACGAGCCCGCGCTTGAAGTCGCGATAGACCTCGTCGCTCGCATGCTGGAGATCGCAGCCGCCGCAATCGCCGAAATGCGGACAGGCCGGATCGCGGCGCTCCGGCGAGGCTTCCAGAAGCGTGAAGTCGTTCCCGGCGGGGGTGCCCTCAGCCCCGGTCTCGACCACCTCCCCCGGCAGCGTGAAGGGCAGGTAGAGCGGTCCGCCTTCGCCCAGCGCGATGCCGTCGCCCTTGGCGCCGAGGCTTTCGATGGTCACCCGCAAGAGCTGGTCTTTCGTCCGTGAAGAAGGAATTCGCGGTTGCCGTCGCCGCCGGGAATGGGGGAGTCGATCAGTTCGAGGGCCTGCCACCCGGGCTGCGCACCCAGCCAGTCTCGCAGGCGCTCGGCCACAGCCACCGCCGTTCCAGGATCGCGCAACATCCCGCCCTTGCCGATCGCTTCCCGCCCAGCCTCGAATTGCGGCTTGACCAGAAGGACCGCGTCGGCTCCCGGCTCGGCGAGTTCCAGCGCCGGCGGCAGCACGAGGATCAGGGAGATGAAACTGACGTCGGCGACAAGGAGATCGAATGTGCGGCCGTCGATGTCGTCCCGCGTCAGTTCCCGGGCATTCAGGCCTTCGATGGAGCTGACGCGAGGATCGGCGGCGATCGCGGGGTGCATCTGACCGTGGCCGACGTCGACTGCGACGACATGCGCTACCCCGCGCTCGAGCAGCAACTGGGTGAAGCCCCCGGTCGAAGCTCCGATGTCGAGCACAGCCCGGCCATCTGCTTCGACACCGAATTCGTCGAGACCCGCCTTCAACTTCAGCGCCGCCCGCGACACGTAGGCCTGCGCCGGGTCGTCCACCGAGATCTCGGCATCAACCGCGACCGCGAAGCTCGCCTTGGTCTCGATCCGTCCGGCGATGCGGACGTGTCCGCGCTGGATTGCATCCCGTGCCCGGGATCGCGTCTTCACGAGCCCACGTTCGACGAGACAGGCGTCGAGACGCAGGCGATTGGGTTGAATGTCAGCCATCAGCGGGTGATGCGACGGGTTCATGCCCTTGGCAAGGCCAAATCGGAGCTTCACCTCGCCTTCTCGGCTGGATCGGCTCGCTTGCCTCCCTCGGAGCCGCCGTCGCTCATATGTCTGAGCGACATTGGAAAAGGGACTTGCCCGTCAGCGGCAAGAGCGCAGCGTCCCGCAACGTACGTTCCCGCCACCGGCGCCGAGGCGTGCTCGAAACCGTTTGCTCAATGGCCGAGGCGATTGCGTTCGGCTTCCTCGCGGATCGCATCCTCGTGGTAGGACGCGCCGCCCATGGCGACTTCGACGAAATCGGGCAGCCGTTCCTTGGAGAAGCGGCGGGACATTTCGACGGCGTTGCGACGAGCCTCGATCGGAAACTGCAGGATTTCCGCGCTCTGGCGATTTTCTCTCGGCTGCATGGTTCGGTTCCTCTCCCTAGTTTTGGTTTTCACCAACATATCATCCCCGAGATAGGTATGCATATCGCTTATGCAATATGCCGAATTTATAGGCAGAGAAGTGCCGTTATGCCGATCATCAGCGGAGTTGCTTGCCGATCCGCTCGAGCGCTCAGGAAAACGGAAATGCCCGTCCGTCTGCGTTATGGCCTCCGGGACAACGGAGGTGAAGGCCGAAGGGTTGCCCGCTTCTCGTCTCAGGAACGGTTCTGCCGGCTGCCAATCCCTCGCGCGACGTCCGTCTTCCCAGGGCGAATGAAACGCGCCGAGTCGTGAAAACGGTTGGCCGCCTATGCAACGGCATGACTGGCACGAAAAATGCTTTGCCTTGATCGGCTCCGAACGGCGCGCTCTTTTCGAGCCCCCGGACCGATCGATGTGTTTCGACGCGCCCGCCGCGTCCACCCATGGAAGATGACTGATGACGAAATTTAAGCTCGAGTATATCTGGCTGGATGGCTACACGCCGGTTCCGAACCTGCGCGGCAAGACGCAGATCAAGGAGTTCGCCGAGTTCCCGACCCTCGAGCAGCTGCCGCTCTGGGGCTTCGACGGCTCGTCGACGATGCAGGCGGAGGGCCACAGTTCCGATTGCGTCCTGAAGCCGGTCGCGCTCTTCCCCGATCCTGCCCGCACCAACGGCGCCCTCGTCATGTGCGAAGTGATGATGCCGGACGGCGTCACCCCGCATGCCACCAACAGCCGCGCGACGGTTCTCGACGACGACGACGCCTGGTTCGGCTTCGAGCAGGAATACTTCTTCTACAAGGACGGCCGGCCGCTCGGCTTCCCGACCCAGGGCTATCCGGAGCCGCAGGGCAAGTACTACACCGGCGTCGGCTACAGCGCCGTCGGCGACGTCGCCCGCGAGATCGTCGAGGAGCATCTCGACCAGTGCCTGGCGGCCGGCATCAACCACGAAGGCATCAACGCCGAGGTCGCCAAGGGCCAGTGGGAATTCCAGATCTTCGGCAAAGGCTCCAAGAAGGCCGCCGACCAGATGTGGATCGCGCGCTACCTGCTGCAGCGCCTGACCGAGGGCTACGGCATCGACATCGAGTATCACTGCAAGCCGCTCGGCGACACCGACTGGAACGGCTCGGGCATGCACTGCAACTTCTCGACCAAGTACATGCGCGAGATCGGCGGCAAGGACTATTTCGAGGCGCTGATGGCGCAGTTCGAGAAGAACCTGCACGATCACATCGCCGTCTACGGCCCGGACAACCACATGCGTCTGACCGGCAAGCACGAGACGGCACCGTGGAACAAGTTCTCCTACGGCATCGCCGATCGCGGCGCCTCGGTCCGCGTGCCGCATTCCTTCGTCAACAGCGGCTACAAGGGCTACCTCGAGGATCGCCGCCCGAACTCCCAGGGCGACCCCTATGCCATCGCCTCGCAGGTGCTGAAGACGATCTCGGAAGTCCCGACCGGCGAAAAGGCCCAGGTCGCGGCCTGATCGATCGTCGAAGGGCGGGCTCAGCCGCCGCTTCGATCACCGAATGAACGACGGCGCGGTTCCGTAAGGAGCCGCGCCGTCGTCGTTTGGAAGCGCCGTGGCAACCTTTCGGCAGCTTCAACGGTTCGGAACGGATCCTGACTCAAGGCCGGGATGACGAAGCTTCGCGCTTTCGCGTCGTCGGCGATGGTTCGCCAACGGAACAGGCCGTCGGAACTCTGGGCCTACTGACTGCTCGTAAAGCCGCTCGGCTGATCGCTCTCGCCGCTCCAGATGAATTCCAAATAGATATTGCGCTGGAAGATCGATCGGTTGTCGTCGGAGACGAGCGTCAGCCGCGTGCGGCCGGCGTCGTCCTGCCAGACGTCGAGCCCCTCCATGTTGTCGATTTCGTTTGAGAGATCCGCTTCGAAGATCACCGGTCCGTCGACCAGTGCGCCCGGACGGATCGACGCGCCGGGAATCTGGCGGATGCGGATGCCGAGGCCGCTGAAGATGCCCTGGAACCGGCGTTCCAGCAGCAGGAGATCGCCATTCGCCAGGAAGTCGCCGTCCGAGACCTCCCAAGCTTCGTCCCGCCGCACCTTGAAGACGCTGCCATGCCCTCCGTCCCGGCCGACGATCCCGGCGAAAAGATTGCCGGCCTCGTCGATCGAGTGCTCGGCGACGGTCACCATCCGGCCGCCGAGCGAAGACCCCTTCGGCGCGATCGCCAGCGTCTCCAGCCCCTTGTTGACGCGAAGCTCGCCGACCGGGAACGGCAGCGGCAGATTGCGCGCACTCCCCGTTCCGAGATCGTCGAGATCGTAGGTCCAGATCCGGTGGCGCTGCTCGAAGCCGACGACGGCGGTACGGCTGTCCAGGTCAATCACCAGGGATTCCGCGTCGCCGAGCGCCTTGCCGGCGATCTGGCGGCCCGCGAGATCTGTCAGATGGGTCGCCGCGACGTCGGCAAGACCGGTCGGCCGGCCGTCGTCGTCCCGAGCGATCGCGCCCGTGATCCAGCAGCCATTGTCGGTGACCGCAACGAACCGCTCGCCACCCGGCATCAGACGGATCGCCGAGATGCCGTGCAGCCGGCCGTCGGAGGAGGAGAACTGCAGGCCCCCGAGAAACGTCAGCGCCCCGAAGCGGGCCGAGTCGGAGTTCTTGTCGAAGCGCCGGATCTCGCTCGATCGGACGGTGATCGGCTCGCCGGCCCCCGCCACGATCGGCGCGGCGAATGCCGAGGGGCCAGGCAAGGTGCAACCGATGACGAGCCCGCACGCGAGCCAGCCCCGACGAAATCCCCCCGGCAGGCACCTGCCAGTCCTGACGGCCGCAGATACCGAAAAGCTCACCTCTGGGCGCCTGCCCGGCGATAGGTGCTGCCCGCCGCGCGTCGGCGGCCCTCCTCCTCGAAGAGGTCGGCGAGCTGCTCGGTCATCGCGCCGGCCAGTTCCTCAGCATCGACGATGGTGACGGCGCGGCGATAGTAGCGCGTCACGTCGTGGCCGATGCCGATGGCCAGAAGCTCGACCGGCGAGCGCATCTCGATCTCCTCGATGATCGCCCGCAGATGCCGCTCGAGATAGTTGCCGGGGTTCACCGACAGCGTCGAATCGTCGACCGGCGCACCGTCCGAGATCATCATCAGGATGCGCCGCTGCTCGGGTCGCGCCAGAAGCCGGTTGTGCGCCCAGATCAGCGCCTCGCCGTCGATGTTCTCCTTCAGCAGCCCCTCGCGCATCATCAGGCCGAGATTGCGCCGTGCCCGCCGCCAGGGCGCGTCCGCCGACTTGTAGACGATGTGGCGCAGATCGTTCAGCCGGCCCGGCTTCGTGGGCTTGCCGGCCTTCAGCCAGGCCTCGCGCGACTGGCCGCCCTTCCAGGCCCGCGTCGTGAAGCCCAGGACCTCGACCTTGACGCCGCAGCGTTCCAGCGTCCGCGCCAGAATGTCGGCGCAGGTGGCCGCGACGGTGATCGGCCGGCCGCGCATCGAGCCGGAATTGTCGATGAGGAGCGTGACGATGGTATCGCGGAAGTCGGTATCGCGCTCCATCTTGTAGGAGAGCGGCTGCATCGGATCGATAACCATGCGGACGAGACGCGCCGAATCGAGATAGCCCTCTTCGAGATCGAAGTCCCAGGAGCGGTTCTGCTGCGCCATCAGGCGCCGCTGCAGGCGGTTGGCGAGCCGGCCGACGACGCCCTGCAGCGTCGACAGCTGCTTGTCGAGAAAGGCCCGCAGCCGGTCGAGTTCGGCCTCGTCGCAGAGATCCTCGGCGCCGACGATCTCGTCGAACTGCGGGGTGAAGACCTTGTAGTCGAACTGCGGGGAATCGCGGTCGAGCGGCTGGTTCGGGCGGCGCGATTCACCCGGCGTCTCGGTGTCCTGGCTGTCGTCGTCGACCGGATCCTCGGCGGTGACCTCGGAGGATTCGGCCTCGGCCGTCTCCTCGTTCTCGCCTTCGGTCTCCGATTCCTCGGCTTCCGCCTCCTCGCTGCCGGCGTCCTTTTCCGAGCCGCTCTCGTCGTTGTCGCGGCTCTGGTTGTCGCCCTCTTCGTCCTCCTGGTCCTCGTCCTCTTCCGAGTTGCTCTCGTCGGAGAGCTGCTCGGCCATTTCCAGCGACACCAGCATGTCGCGCATGGCGCGGGCGAAGGCCTGCTGGTCTTCGAGGACATCCGGCAGCTTCTCGAAATTCCTGCCGGCCTTGTCCTCGATGAAGTCGCGCCAGACGTCGACGAGCGCCCGCGCGCTGTCCGGGACCGCGCGGCCGGTCAGCTTCTCGCGCACCATCAGCGCGACCGCGTCCTCGATCGGCGCCTCTGCCCGGTCGGTCACGTCGGAGAGGTTCGAGCGAAAGTACTTGTCTTCCAGCATCGAGGCGAGATTGTCGCCGACGCCGGCCATGGCGTTGGCGCCGATCGCCTCGCAGCGGGCCTGCTCGACGGCGTCGTAGACGGCCCGGGCGCTCTTGCCGTCGGGCGAGAGACTGGCATGCAGGCGGCTGTCGTGCCGCGCCTTGCGCAGCGCCATGGCATCGGCGAGGCCGCGGGTGACGGAAACGTCATTCTGCGTCGCCCGCTTCGGCAGCTCCGGCAGCCGCGCCCGGTTGCCGGCAAGGCCGGGCCGGTCGGTGGCGTAGGTGACTTCCATTTCCGGATCGCCGGAAATCGCCCGCAACGCGCCTGCGACCGCGCGCCGGAAGGGCTCGCGGTCCTGGGACTTGCCTTGGGGAGGACGCTTGTTGTCGCCGATCGATGCCATGGGTTACTCGGCTGCTTCCTGTATCTCGTATGACGGGGCCGGCAGCACTTCGCCAGCTGCGATCGCGGCGTCGGCCCATTCGAGCGCAGCAGCCCGTACGTCGGTGATCGCCTCGATCTCGGTCTCGCCGTCGCCCATGCAACCCGGAAGATCCGGGATCGTGGCGAACCAGCCGCCTCCCTCGTCGTGGGTCAGCGGGCGAAGACGAACTTCATAGGCCGACGGATCGAAGGGACGGCCATCCGCAGTCTTGAGCGCCAGGTCAGACATCATGCCCTCCCAATCTCATTCAGAAACTTGAGAAATTCGGCAATGTATTTCGGCTTTATAGGCCGCCGAGCTGGGATCGTATAGCGTCGCCCGCCTGCCGCCTCGCCGATCTTCCAATGAGAACCCCGGCTCGGCCGGATGCAGACGAGGCCGACCTCTCGGCAAGCCCTTTCGATGTCGTCAATGGTCCAATCCGCCTTGGGATTGGCGCGCATCCGTTCGATCGTCTTGCCCACGGTTTATGCCCTATCGAGCGTAAGAGCGGCAAATGCCGCCCCCCGTCAGTCCAGCACGAGGTTCGCCGCGCTCTCCGGAAGTTCCTCCCCAAACGCCCTCTGGTAAAACTCCGCCACCAGCGGCCGTTCGAGATCGTCGCATTTGTTGAGGAAGGTCAGCCGGAACGCAAAGCCGATCTCACCGAAGATCTCGGCATTCTCGGCCCAGGTGATGACCGTTCTCGGGCTCATCACAGTCGACAGGTCGCCATTCACGAAGGCCGAGCGGGTGAGATCGGCGACGCGGACCATCTTCGAGACGGTCTTGCGTCCCTCGTCGGTCTTGAAGCTCTTCGCCTTGGCGAGAACGATGCCGACTTCGGTATCGTGCGGCAAGTAGTTCAGCGTCGTGACGATCGACCAGCGGTCCATCTGCGCCTGGTTGATCTGCTGGGTGCCGTGATAGAGGCCGGTGGTGTCGCCGAGGCCGACCGTGTTGGCGGTGGCGAACAGACGGAAGGCCGGATGCGGCCGGATCACCCGGCTCTGGTCGAGCAAGGTCAGGCGGCCGGAGGATTCCAGCACCCGCTGAATGACGAACATCACGTCCGGGCGCCCGGCGTCATATTCGTCGAAGACCAGCGCGACGTTGTGCTGATAGGCCCAGGGCAGGATGCCGTCGCGAAATTCCGTGACCTGCATCCCGTCGCGCACGGTGATCGCGTCCTTGCCGACGAGATCGATACGCGAGACGTGGCTGTCGAGATTGACGCGCACGCAGGGCCAGTTGAGCCTCGCCGCAACCTGCTCGATATGGGTCGACTTGCCGGTGCCGTGATAGCCCGACACCATGACGCGGCGGTTCTTGGCGAAGCCCGCGAGAATCGCCAGCGTCGTCGGCCGGTCGAAAATGTAGTCCGGATCGAGCTCCGGCACGTGCGAATTCCGCTCCGAATAGGCCGGGATCTTCAAGTCGCTGTCGAAACCGAAGGTTTCACGGACGGAGACGGTGGCGTCCGGCAATGGGGCCACTTCCTGTTCCGCTGCACTCATCATACCTCCAAGGGCGCTTGCCCGGCGGAACCCCCGCCTTGCGCCGTCATGCTTCCCATTCGCCCATTTCGGGCCGCGTGTCGAATAATCGGAACGCCGCCGGGCGGGTCAATCATTTTGCGCCGCCGCACCGCCGACGAACGGCGCCACGGACGATTCCACAGCCATGTACCGGAGGCCTGGACTCACGCACGATCACGCGACGATGGCCCATCGCGCGCTGCAGCGCAACGCGGGCGTAACGCCCGCGTCAGCGTTCAGCAAAGACCCGCCTGCTTGAGAAGCTTGTAGGCCTGGATCACCTCGCGCAGCCGGTCCTCGTGACTGCGGTCGCCGCCGTTGGCGTCCGGATGGAGCTGCTTCACCAGTTCCTTATAGCGGCGGCGTACCTCTTCGCCAGGGGAGCCGGGCTCGAGACCGAGGTTCTCGAAAGCCTTCTTTTCGAGCGGACGCACCTTCGGACGGCGCGCCTCGGGGCGGGCCGCGCCATCCTCGCCGAACAGGCCGAACGGATCCTTGGGACGCGCCGCTCCCGCCCGGCCGCTGCGGGCCGAGCTCGGCATTCCGCCGTTGCGGCCCATCGACCACGTCGGGCGATGGCCGGTCATCGCGTCCTTCAGGTACTTCTGGATGGCGTCGTCGTTCAACCCGGAGAAGTAGTTGTACGACTTGTTGTACTGGCGAACGTGGTCGACGCAGAATTCGAGGTATTGTCCCTCGAAATCGCGGCCGAGCGGCGCCTTGTAGACGCCGGGCTCCTCGCAGCCTTCCCAGGCGCAGCTGGGCGCCTTCGGCTTGGCCCTTGCCGAGGATTTGCCTTTGACGCGGATCGCGTCGAAATATTTGGAGTCGAGCTTCATCGTGGGCGATTATGGGGCCCGCCGCCGATGGGAACAAGAATTGACAGGCGTGAAAAAGCCGGAAATTCCAGTGGCCGTGAATGGTCCCGCAAGCCCGGCGCAACATTGGCTGGGCGAGGGTCGCGGAAATTTGGCGAAAGAGGCGACATGAGCATCAAGACGAGCATCGAGGAAAAGCTCACCGGTGCGTTTCGACCGGCGGCTCTCGAGGTCATCGACGAGAGCCACCTCCATGCCGGCCATCATCATGCAGGCAGCGATCATCACGCCGCGTTCGACGGCTCGGGCGAGACGCATTTTCGCGTCCGCATCGTTGCGGAATCCTTCGCCGGACTGTCGCGGATCGCCCGCCATCGGGCGGTCAACGCGGTTCTTGCGGAGGAACTGTCCAGCGGCGTCCATGCCCTCGCCATCGAGGCTGCCGCACCCGGCGAGCCGACGCGCCTCCGGCAGTAAGGCGGTGATGTCCGGCGAAAGCGATTCCGCTCGAACGGCGGAACGATCGCGGCAAGGTCCGGTCCGGTCCGGGCAACCGCCCGCCGAGGTCAACATTCAGCGCGAGCCGCGACGCCGGCAGCGGGCTCTCGGCTTCGGCTTCGTCGCGCTGTTGTCGTTCCTCGCCGGCATGACCGACGCGATCGGATTTTTGCGTGCCGGCGACTTTCTTTCCTTCATGAGCGGCAATACGACGCGGCTCGCCATCGCCGTCGGCGAGGGCCACGGAGCGGACGTCTCCCGCCTCGCCTCGATCCTCGCCGCTTTCGTCGTCGGCAATGCCGCCGGGGTCGTGATCGTCCGCGGCACGGGCCAGCGGCAATGGCCGCTCCTCATGGTCGTGACTGCCACGACCGGCCTCGTAGCCGGTTTCGCCGCGGCCGATCCATCCCCGTGGACCTACCTGCCGCTGGTCTTTGCCATGGGCATGCTCAATGCCGCGGTCGACAACGTCGCCGGCCAGCCGATCGGCCTGACCTACGTGACCGGGGCGCTGTCGCGGTTCGGCAAGGGCCTCGGGCGGTTCCTGTGCGGCGAAATGCGGCTCGGCTTCCTCGTCCAGATGCTGCCCTGGCTCGGCATGCTGGCCGGCGCGGTGACGGGCGTCTTCCTGCTGCATGCCTGGCAGCAGGAAGCGATGTGGGCGATCGGAGCCCTTGCCCTTCTCCTGACCCTGATCTCCGTTGCCGTGCCCCACAGCTGGATGCGGCACAGCTTCGGCCTCGGCTGAGCCCGGCAGCAACCGTCGCGGAGGCCGCCGACCTGGCACCCCGTCTGAACTTTCCACTGCCCCCGGACCGGCAGAGACCGGACCATCCGGCCATGGGAGGGGCGGGCCTCCACCGCGGCGGCTCTCGTTGCGGCCACGTTTCGGCGCACCCATATCGCGATGGTTAACGAACCGTAACGACGAGGGGCGGCATATGGAAGCGGACCAGCAGGCTCCCCGTTACCGGACGATCTGGCTCGTTCTTTCCTTTGCCATCATGATCTTCGGATCCACGCTCGTCGGCGTCCACGCCTGGGTGGACCAGGTGGCCAAGCGCTACGGCGCGACCGTCGAGACGACCCGTGAGCGCGTCCATTCGAACCGCCTCATCGTCGATCTGCCGCGCCACCGCCACAAGCCATGGAACGCGCCGATCGAGGAGGCGATGTATGTCGACTACGACGACGTTCCGCAGGTGATGCGCGAGGCCCTGCTGACCAGCGAGGATTCCTGGTTCTTCTACCATCCGGGGTTCAACCCGATCGCCATCGGCAAGGCGCTGCTCAGCCAGTTCGGCGACGACCCGCGCGGCGGCTCGACCATCACCCAGCAGATCGCCAAGCAGGTCTATGTCGGCAGCCGCCGCGACTTCAAACGCAAGTTCGACGAACTGGCCATCGCGCTCTGGCTGGAATGGCATTTCACCAAGCGCGAGCTTCTCGAGATCTACTTCAACACGCCGTTCATGGGCCACAATACGAAGGGGCTCGAAGCGGCAGCACGCTATTATTTCGGCTATTCCTTCAAGCGCGAGCGGGCCCAGAGCGTCGCTTTCACGCCGGACATCGCGGCAAGCCTCGCCGTGACGATCAAGAACCCGACGAGCGGCAATCCGACCAAGCCGCGCAACATGGTCGAAGCGCGCCGGTTGCTCCTCGTCATGGGTATCCAACCGCAGGTCCTGACCGAGAAGGCCGTCGCCGACGCCAAGTTGCCGCGCCGCTTCGCCCGCCACGCCTTCGCCAAGGATCGGCGGCTGTCCGATCAGTTCGGCTCGGCCCGCGATCTCGCCGTCGAGCGCCTCGACGAGAAGCTCCGCGGCCGGGAGGCACGAAAGGCCAGCCTCGACGTCGTGACCTTCTATTCATCCGAGACGCAGCTCTATCTCGAAACGGCGATCGAGAAATATTACCCGCCGATCCGCCGCGCCGGCTACGACCGCTTGACCGCCGTCGTCGTCAACAACGCCAGCGGCGGTGTCGAAGCGATCGTCGCGCCGCCAGGCGCCAGCCTCTATCCGGGATCGACCGTGAAGCCGCTTCTCAGCCTCTGCGCGATCGTCGAAAAAGGCTGGACGGCACAGACGCGGGTTGACGATTCGCCCTTCGGCATTCCGCCCGTGCAGAATGGCGACCGTCGCTATCTCGGCCGCATCAGCCTGGAACAGGCGCTGGCCGCCAGTCGCAATCCGCCCTTCGTCCGGATGATGCGGACGTTCGGGCGTGGCTGCGCAAACGACGTTCTGACGCGCATCGACACGAAATTCCGCTTTTCCGGCGCCAAGGACCGCTCGCTGGCGCTCGGCGCCGAGCCGGTGAAGCTGATGAACCTCCTCGACGCCTATGTGACCGTCGCCACCTGCGGGCGCGTGTCGAACGGTCCGCTGATCCTGAAAGAGGCCAGAGATCGCGGGACCCAGGCGGTCGTGCTGGTGGAAAAGGCCGAGGCCCTGCCCCGGAATGCCGGGCTGACCACCGCCTTCGGCACCCTGCACGCCATGCTGCAGGCGACGACCGGGCCGATCGGCACCGCCAATGGCAGCCGCTTCGTCAACGATGTCGCGGCCAAGACCGGCACCTCCGACGACAACCGCCAGATCACGCTGATCACCTTCACCAAGGCCTATACCGTGCTGGTGTCGGCTGCGGCCAGCGACACCGGCAAGTTGAAGCGCCATCTGTCCTCGCACGTGCTCGTCAAGATGGTCCGAAACCTCAATGCCAACATCCATGGCAGCAAGGATCCCGGCCCGCTCGGATGCGGGCCCGGCATGGAAGTCGCCGGGCGCTGAGCACGACCGGAGATCGGCGGCCACCTTACTGCGGTCATGCCGCCCATGAGAAATCGGCGGAACCGGGGAGGTTCGTCGCCACGATCAACGACAAGGAAGCCGTGTCTCGCGCTCATGCCGCGCGAGGCAGACGTTCCGGCTCACGATCCTGAAGCTTGAAAGCCGCGATCTGCGCCGCCAATTTCGCGGCTTCGCTGGCGAGCCCATGAGTCGCGGCCGTCGCCTGTTCGACGAGGGCGGCGTTCTGTTGCGTCGTCGTGTCCATCTGCGCCAGGGTCTCGTTGACGTGGCCGACCGAATCGGCCTGCTCGCGCGAGGCCCCGACGATAGCGCTGACCTCGTCGCGGATCGTCTCGACCTTTTCGCGAATGCCGCGGAGCGCGCCGCCCGTGCGCTCGAAAAGCGATATCCCGCTTTCAAGCGAGGTGACCGACCGGTCGATCAGGCCGCGGATCTCCCGCGCCGCCTCGGTCGAGCGTTGGGCGAGGCCCCGCACCTCCTGCGCGACCACCGCAAATCCCTTGCCCGCCTCGCCGGCTCTCGCCGCCTCGACCCCGGCATTGAGCGCGAGAAGATTGGTCTGAAAGGCGATCTCGTCGATGACCGAGATGATCTGCGAAACTTCCTTGGACGAGGCCGCGATATTGCCGATGACGGCGACAGACTCTTCCACGAGTTGGCTCGACGAACGGGTGTATTCCGCCGCCTCGGCGACATAGCTGCCGGCCTTCGCCGCCCGCGCGGCCGTCGATTTGACAGTGGTCGAGACCTCGGCCATGGACGCCGACGTCGTTTCAAGCGACGCCGCTTGGCTCTCCGTTCGCCTGGCAAGGTCGTCGGATGCGGCCCGCAGTTCGTCGACGCCGTGCTCGATGCCATCCGCCACCGATTTGACGCTGAAGATCGTCGCCTCGAGCAGCGCGACGGATTCGTTGTAGTCATTGCGCAGGGCATCGTAGACGCCGGCGAGCGGCGTTGCGATCCGATAGGAGACGTCCCCGCCGGACAGACGCTTGAGCGCGCCGCCGATCTCGGCCATCGCCGTTTCCATGTCGCGCGCCCGCTCGGCGCGTTCGGCCTCCACCTGCCGCTGCTGGGCCGCCCGCTCCTCGACGTATCGGCGATCCTCCTCGAGCTTCTTCCTTGCGTTTGCCTCGGTGGCGGCGGCGAAGCTCTCGACGGCCCGCGCCATCTGGGCGACCTCGTCCTGTCCGGTCGTATCGACACCGCTCATCTCGACCTTGCCCTCGGCCAAACGAGTCATGCACGCGATCAGAGCGTTGAGGGGGTTCGTCACGGATCTGGCGATGATCGCGGAGCCGAGGACGATGAACAGCGCCGTGCCGAGGACGAGGGCCGTGAGCAGCACGAAGTTCGTCCACTTCCTGCTGCTCTCCGCCGCTGCCAGAGTCTTGATCCGCCCGATCGTCTCCTTCTCGATTTTCGCCAGTTCCTCGATGACGCCCGTCGTCAGCGCGAACCATTCGCCCGAGTTGAGAGCGGAGAGGTCGCCGCCGACGCCGTTTTCGAGAATTCTGGCGCTCACCGCCCTCACCTCGGCGAGCCCCGCATCGGCAAGGCGCTTGCGGAGCTCGCTTTCCTGATCCATCGGCTGGAGCGCGATGAATCGGCTAAGAGAGGCGTTGAACTCGCCAGAAAGCTCGCGGAACCGCTCGAAGCCGACCTGCGAGAGACGTCCCGAGGCGATGATGCCGGCGCCCTCGCCCCGCTCGCGGCCGGCGACGTCCTTGGCGGCGACGAGATTGCTGTAGGCGAACAGATGGTCGGCCAGTTGGGTCGCCGTGTCGGACTTGCTGATGGCATCCATCACGCCCTTCAGTGAGCCGATCGTCCCGTTGTAATAGTCGAAGGCGGTTTCGCGGGGCATGGAAAGTGCGGAGACCTCCCGCCGAACGGATTCGAGACGGCCCAGCGCCTGCTCCGATGCTTCCACGAAGCTCCGCCCCTCGCCGCCACTCGCCGCAAGGCTGGCTTCATGAGCACGGAAGTCGGCGATGACCTCGTCGACCTTGCCGCGCGCGGCCAGCATCTTGTCCTGCATCTTGGTGCCGCGCGAGCCGAGAAATCCCGAGGAGGTCCCGCGCTCGACCTGCAGCCAGTGAACCAACGTGCCGATCGAGTCGAGATCCGAACCGGTCTCGATGACCGCGCTCATTTCAGCGTATTTGCCATAGAACCCTACGACCTCGTGCCCACCGAGAGCCGCAATGAAGACGAACGGCAGCAGCAAGGCTGCGGCTAAGCGCTTGGCGATTGAGAAGCGGTTCAACCTCATGTGCTCGTCCTTCGAAACATCAGCGGGCCGGGATGCCACGGCAACGCGGGTTTCGTTAGAACTGCAACCAACCGCTTAAGAGACGATGAACGGCAATCGGCAAAAATTCGTCTCAACTCATTGTTTTTATTGATGAAAATCTCGCATGAAACGATCAGGGCGAGTGATTTAATGAACGCCTTAACGGTGCATCCCGCATCATGGATGTGGGACGGGAGACGACGCCCTGCTGTGCTTGCACGGCAGATCGGCCTACGCCGCCGCATGGGCGCAATCCCCGCCCGGCGCCAAAGAATGGCAACCGGTAAGGGGCAGGACCTGCGCAGAGAAGTTTACGAAGACGAAGCTCGACCGTCGGTGCGGCCGCGTCAGAACTTCAGCGCGACGCCGGCACGAATCGAGTGCTCGTCGAAGCCGGAGGAGACGCTGGTGGTGCCGAGATCGTAGGTCTCGTTGCCGAATTTCGAATAGCGATATTCGAGCCGGCCGGTGAGATCGTCGCCGAACTTCGCCTCCACACCGGCGCCGACCGTGTAGCCGACGCTCGTCTGGCTGTCCGAGCTGCCGCCGAGCGAAAGCTCGGTGCGCGACGCCGCGACACCGCCCGTCGCAAAGACTAGGAACGGATCGGCCTTGACGCCGACGCGGCCGCGCAGCGATCCGAAGACGTTCTGCTCCCCGTCAACGTCTCCGCCGAGGGAGGAGCTGAAGGCCGAGCCGTCGACCGCCGAACCGCCGATGTCGGCCTCGATGCCGTAGACGATCGTTGGGGTCTCGAAATTATACCCGACATAGACGCCGCCGACGAGGCCGTCCGCGTCGAAGGACGCGCCACCGGCATCGTCGAACCGGGCGAAGTTGTAGCCGACGAAGGCACCCGCATAGGGCCCGGACCAGACGTAGATCGGCGAGGACGGCGCTTCGGGCGACGGCGCAGAGACCGGTTGCTCGTAGACGACATCGGCCGCCGAAGCGCTCGCAACCGAGCAGGCCAGGGCACCGAACAGGACTAGCGCAAATGATCGGACCGAGCCTGG
Source organism: Jiella pacifica (assembly GCF_010500815.1). GTDB lineage: Bacteria > Pseudomonadota > Alphaproteobacteria > Rhizobiales > Rhizobiaceae > Jiella > Jiella pacifica. The sequence continues at coordinate 60,666 of NZ_JAAAMG010000019.1, read as the reverse complement.
CCTCATCATCGGGTCCACCGTTCCTTACGAATGCGCGCCTTCCCACGACGACAAGTGGCGCCCGGAAGCCGCAAAACACTCCTCCGTCATCCTTCGATGACGTCGCTTCCCCCTACAAGTGGAGACTGCGGATGGCGTAAACAGGACTCCGCGAGAAGGTCGCGATCGATTCGCCGAATCTTTTTCGCGGCTGTTGCAATTCAGTCACGATCAGCCCGTACCGCCCGGGCCGTGGCTCGCCGAACCGGCCGTCAGGCCCAGCGAAGGCCTTCCGCCCCTGCATATCCGGCGGCGACGGTCATATATGACGGATGGTCGTACCGGGGCGCTGGTCTTCGCACGATGGAACACGACGAGGAGAAGACGTTGGGCCGCTCGCGTCCGCAACGATATTCGAGCCATAGCGCCAGGGCATTGCAGCCGCGGGACGACGTCGATGTATCCGCCGCGGACGACACGTCGGCCGGCCCGGCGGGTTTCGACGACGCCGACGACGAAGCCGGCATGATCGTCGCAGACGCTGCGACGGCGGATGATGCGTTGGACCACGACGAGGACGACCTCGCCCCTGCCCCTGCCGCACCGTCGGCCAGTGCGGCGCTGATCGAGGCGATCGACTGGGACGATGCCGGGCACAAGGTCTCCGGCGATCTCAAGGGCGCCGAGCTGATCGGCGCGTTGGTCAAGCGGCTGCCGAACTCGCCCGGCGTCTACCGGATGTTCGGGGCCGACGGCGAGATCCTCTATGTCGGCAAGGCGCGCTCGCTGAAGAAGCGCGTCGCCAGCTATTCGCGGTCGGGCGGCCATACCCAGCGCATCGCCCGGATGATCGCCAAGACGCAGGCCATGGAATTCGTGACGACGCGCACGGAGACCGAGGCGCTGCTGCTCGAGGCGAACCTCATCAAGCGGCTGCGCCCCCGCTTCAACGTGTTGATGCGGGACGACAAATCGTTCCCCTACATCCTGATCAGCCAGGACCATGCGGCGCCGGCGATCCTCAAACACCGCGGCGCGCGGTCGCGAAAAGGGCGCTATTTCGGCCCCTTCGCCTCGGCTGGCGCGGTTGGCCGGACGATCAACGCGCTGCAGCGGGCCTTCCTGCTGCGCACCTGTTCCGATTCGGTCTATGACAGCCGCACCCGGCCGTGCCTGCTCTATCAGATCAAGCGCTGCTCCGGCCCCTGCACCGGCGAGGTCAGCGAAGCCGACTATGCCGAACTCGTCGACGAGGCGACGGCCTTCCTGTCCGGCCGCTCGAGCGACGTGAAGACCATGCTGTCGCACTCAATGCAGTCGGCCTCCGAAGATCTCGATTTCGAGCGCGCCGCCGTCTATCGCGACCGGCTCGCGGCGCTGTCGCACGTGCAGGGCCATCAGGGCATCAATCCGGAGGGCATCGAGGAGGCCGATGTCTTCGCCATCCATCAGGAGGGCGGGCTCACTTCGATCCAGGTGTTCTTCTTCCGCACCGGGCAGAACTGGGGCAACCGCGCCTATTTCCCAAAGGCCGATCCTTCGCTGGAGCCCGAAGCGGTGCTCGCGGCCTTCCTCGGCCAGTTCTACGACGATACGCCGGCGCCGCGGCTGATCCTGCTGCCAGTCAGGGTCGAGGACGAGGCGCTGCTCGCCGAGGCGCTGTCGCTGCGGGCCGAGCGCAAGGTGCGGATCGAGGTGCCTTCGCGCGGGGCCAAACGCGATCTCGTCGACCATGCCGCCTCGAACGCCAAGGAGGCGCTCGGCCGGCGCCTGGCCGAGACCTCGACCCAGGCGCGGCTGCTCGACGGCCTGCAGCAGACCTTCGGCCTGAAGCGCCCGCCGCGTCGCGTCGAGGTCTACGACAACTCCCACATCATGGGGACGGCGGCCGTCGGCGCGATGATCGTCGCCGGGCCGGAGGGCTTCGCCAAGAACCAGTATCGCAAGTTCAACATCAAGGGCGAAGACATCACCCCCGGCGACGACTTCGGCATGATGAAGGAGGTCATCCGCCGGCGCTTCTCGCGGCTGATCAAGGAACACGCCGAGACCATGCCGGCGACGGCCGACACGGCGCGCGCCGTCGATGCGGCACCCGGCGGACCGCCGCAGGGCGCCGACGCTGCGGGCGGGGCCTCGCAGGGCGACGTCTCGGAAGGTGAAATCCTCCCGGGCGATGGCGCCGACGATCTCGCCGACGACGCGGCGATGCCGGCCTGGCCGGACCTCGTCCTGATCGACGGCGGCAAGGGCCAGATGTCGGCCGTGCGCGCCATCCTCGACGAACTCGGCATCGCCGACCGGATCACCGCCATCGGCATCGCCAAGGGCGTCGACCGCGACGCCGGGCGCGAGCGCTTCGTCATGGAAGGCCGCGAGCCCTTCTCGCTGCCGCCGCGCGACCCGGTGCTCTATTTCGTCCAGCGGATGCGCGACGAGGCGCATCGCTTCGCCATCGGCACCCACCGGGCGAAGCGGAAGAAGGAGCTCGTCCGAAACCCGCTCGACGAGATCGCCGGCATCGGGCCGTCGCGCAAGCGCGCGCTTCTGCATCACTTCGGCACGGCGAAAGCGATCTCGCGGGCTGCGCTCAGTGACCTGACCGAGGTCGAGGGCATCTCTGCGGCGATGGCGCAATCGATCTACGACCATTTCCGGGCGAGCCGATGAAACAATCGTCACGTTTGCAGCAGAGTATCGGATCTTTCCGCCGGGCCGGTTGACGCGACCGGCCCGCCCGCGCTTTGAAAAGCCCAACCCCCAAATTCCGCAGGCAAGCGTATCATGGCGTCAAAGGCCCTCAGCCTTCCCAACATCCTGACCTATGCGCGGATCGTCTGCGTCCCGCTGGTCGTGATGTGCTTCTTCCTCGAAGGCCAGCTGCGCAGTCCCGACTATGCCCGCTGGACGGCGCTCGGCATCTTCGTCGCCGCCTCGATCACCGACTATTTCGACGGCTATCTGGCCAGGGCCTGGAACCAGTCCTCGACCATCGGCCGGATGCTCGACCCCATCGCCGACAAGCTGCTCGTCGCCGCCGTGCTCCTGCTCCTCGCCGCCGAGGGCAGCATCGCCGGCTGGAGCCTGTGGGCGGCGATCATCATCCTGTGCCGCGAGATCCTCGTCTCGGGCCTGCGCGAATATCTCGCAGAACTGAAGGTTTCCGTCCCGGTGACGCGCCTCGCCAAGTGGAAGACGACGATGCAGATGGTCTCAATCGCCTTCCTCCTGGCCGGTCCCGCCGGCGACCGGTTCATGCCGGGCATCACCGAAGTCGGCCTCGTCCTCCTCTGGGTATCGGCCCTAGTCACCCTCTACACCGGCTACGACTATTTTCGCGCCGGGCTGCGGCACATCGACGACTGAGCCGCCCTGACACAGCCAAGCCCGGCAGCAATCACGCGTCGGTCGCCCGCCGCGCCGTGATCATCCCTGCCTCGGTGGCGAGGGCTGGATGGTCCGTCGCCTGAAGCCGTCCGCCGGAAGGTTGAGCGTCAGTTCGTGACGGCAGCGCGACAGCGAGCCGATCGTCTTTTCCGGCGCATAGGCCGAGGCGAGCTTGCGGTCGCCCCAGATGCGCACGCCGGTGAAAGCGGCGGCAGATTCGGCTGAGAGATGGCAGTTCTTCATGGTGGCAAGCTCCTCTTCGCAACCCCTGGCATGCCCGGGGAATTGCAAGGCACAGAGTCGGCGGAGCGACGACGGCCGATCGGCACCGCCATGCTGCGCGACGTTTGCACTGGACAAGCTGCGCCTCGCCCGCCATCTCCGGTCGAGGACGACAGGAGCTAGCCCGATGAAACTTGCCTATTTCGCCTGGGTGCGCGAGCGGATCGGCATCGCCGAGGAAGAGGTGGCGCTGCCGGCCGGTATCGTGACGGTCGGCGACCTGCTCCACTGGCTGAAGGGCCGCGGCGAGACCTACGACGCGGCGCTGCAGGCGCCGGAGATCATTCGCGTCGCCATCGACCACGAGCATGTCGACCATTCCGAACCGCTGGGCGGCGCCCGGGAAGTCGCGATCTTCCCGCCGATGACCGGAGGCTGAGCCATGGCGGAGACCCGCAACAGCGCCGACCTCGCCGCCACCATGTATGATGGTGCGCGGGAGACCACCCACTCCGCGAGTGCACCGCACTCTGGGAAAGCCGAGAACGGCACGGCAGGAATCCGTCTCGACATTCGGGTCCAGACCGAACGGATCGATGCCGGTGCCGTCACCTCGGCACTTGCCGCCCCAGGCGCCGTCGGGGCGCTCGTCACCTTCACCGGCTATTGCCGCGACGAGGGCGGCCGGCTGAAGGCGCTGGAGCTCGAACACTATCCCGGCATGGCCGAGCGACAGATCGCAAAGATCGCCCGCGAGGCCGCGACGCGCTGGCCGATCCTCGGTTGCGCGGCGATCCACCGCTATGGACTGATCGCGCCCGGCGAGGAGATCGTCCTGGTCGCCTGTTCCTCGGCCCATCGCGGCGCCGCCTTTGAGGCAGCGAGCTTCCTGATGGACTTCATGAAGACATCCGCCCCCTTCTGGAAGCGCGAGCATCTCGTCGATGGCACCATGGGTGGCTGGGTGGAAGCCAAGGATACCGACGATGCGGCGGCCGACCGCTGGCATCGGCTGTAGCGACAGTGCTACAACCATTACAGAGGCGACGGTTGCTTTTCATATACTGCAAGACAGCAAGAACATCTTGCCTTGCAACATCGATTTTTGCGATGTCATCCGTAGTGGACACTATCAAACGCGCATGAGGCGCCTAGCTTTCCCTTTTTGGACAGGGAGGGCACCCATGAAGATCAAGGACCGGCCGGAATTTCGCGACAAGCCGAAGCCCTTGTGCTTCGGGCCAGACGCCACGGCGATGACGGCCGTCACGGCGATGACCGAGAGGAACGTCGGCTCGGTGATGATCGTCGACGACTACGAGAAGCTGATCGGCGTCGTTACCGAGCGCGACGTCATGAAACGTCTGGTCGGTGCCAAGCGCGATCCGGAAACGACAACGCTGCGCGAGATCATGACCGCCAAGCCGCGGGCGGCGAAGGCCGACGACGACCTGATCGAATGGATGCGGGTGATGTCGAACGAGCGCTTCCGGCGCCTGCCGATCGTCGACGATCAGGGCCGGGTCGTGTCGATCATGACGCAGGGCGACTTCGTTTCCTACACCTGGCCGAACCTCCTGCACCAGGCGCGGGAGGTGACGCGCACGACCGTCGGGCGGAACTACCAGATCCTGCTGGTCGCCGGCTCGGTCGCGGCCTACACGCTCATATTGATCGTGGTGCTGGCGTCGTTCTTCGGGGCTGAGGCCTGACCCCGAAACGACGAATGCCCGGGCGGTGAACCATCCCGGGCATCCAATTTGCAACGTCAAACCGACTGCAGCCGGCCGCTGAGACGACAGGCTTCAGCCCACGATTTCAGTCTCAGAGAACCAGTAGGCGATCTCTTGGGCAGCCGTCTCCGGCGCGTCGGAGCCGTGTACCGAGTTCTCGCCGATTGACAGGGCGAAGTCCTTGCGGATCGTGCCCTCGGCCGCCTGGGTGGGATTGGTCGCGCCCATGATCTCGCGGTTCTTGGCGATGGCGTTCTCGCCCTGCAGGACCTGGACGACCGTCGGGCCGGCCGACATGGACTCGACCAGTTCGCCGAAGAATGGCCGCTCCTTGTGGACGGCATAGAAGCCCTCGGCCTCCCGGCGGCTCATCCAAACCCGCTTCGACGCCACGACGGCCAGGCCCGCCTCTTCGAGCTTCTTGGTGATCGCACCGGTAAGATTGCGACGCGTGGCATCGGGCTTGATCATCGAGAAAGTGCGTTCGAGCGCCATGAAAGTTCCTTGTCTTCGACCTGTTGGGGATGTGGCGCGACCTATAGCGAGCCCGTTTCCCCAGGGCAAGCCGAGCCAGGGTGGCTCATTTCAGGCAGCGGCCGGGACCTTGGCCCCCTCGCCGTCGTAAAGCGCCAGGCAGCGCTCAAACCAAAGTGCCACCGGATCCTCCGCCGGCAGAAACTGGAATGGCGAGGAAACCCGGGCCCACTGGAAGCCGCCGAAGACGATGTAGTCGGCAAAGAGCGGGCCGTCGCCGCCGAGGAAAGGCTGCCTGGCGACGATGGCGCGCAGCGGCTCCAACGACTTCAGGAGCGGCTCGACCCTGTCCGCGCGGTCGGCGACGAAGCTCTCCAGCGTCGTGCCGAAGGCCTTCTCGCGGCTTTCGCGGAAATAGGCCTGATCCGGCTCACCGAGAACGTCGTGGATGTCGAGGACGGCGAACCGAGCCAGCGCCGGGTGGATGGTGCGCTGCGACCAGCTTTCGACGAAGCGCGACAAGGCCCGTCCACCCTCACCGCCGAACAGGCTCGGCCGATTCGGATAGGTCTCTTCGAGATACTCGGCGATGGCGAAGGAAGCGGCGACGAGGGTTTCCCCGTCTCTCAGGATCGGCACGATCTTCGAACAGCCACCCTCGAGGCCCGGAATTTCGGTGAAGCCCGCCGTCGCGGACTGAAAGTCCAGACCCTTGTGGCGCAGGGCGAGCCGCACCTTCCAGCAATGCGGCGAAAACGGCCGCGCGGCGTCGCGGCCGACGAGTTCGTAGAGCGTGATGGCCATGAGTGGCTCCCGGATCGAGCGTTGAGGCGGGGGCGATAGGCATTAGCGCGCCCGACTTTCGGACGACTCATAGCCTCTGTCGGCAATGCATCAAAGCAAGTCTGCCTTCGGGCAGTGCCGCTTTTTCGCAAGATGCTCGACCGTGGCCGCCGGCGGCATGCATTGCATTTCGCGGGATGGTATGAGCCCTTCAAAGCGCGTTTGACGCCGAAAGCCGCGCCGCCGATTGCGTCGATACCGAGTCAAAATTTTCGTCGGAAAAATGGTGCTGTGAGAGAGGATTGAACTCTCGACCTCTCCCTTACCAAGGGAGTGCTCTACCACTGAGCTACCACAGCGCTTCGGGGGCCTTCTTCGATGATTCCGCCCGGCGCGTCAACACCCGATCGGCGGCTTTCGTCGGAAAGACGGTGGAGCGCCGAAACGCCCCTGCCCATGACGACGCCCTGTACACTTGCCGGCTGGCGCCGGGCTTGCGCAACATGCGAAGTTTCACGCCATCATCGCCCCCCGATGAACCGGCAGCACGGCGAATCGGGGGGGCTTGTGCACGCGGGCGTCTCAGGCCCAGGGGCGCTCGCCGGCGAGGTTCTGTTCGAAATCGGCGATCTTGTCGGCCCGCTCCAGGGTCAGGCCGATGTCGTCGAGACCGTTGATGAGGCAGTGCTTGCGGAAGGAATCGATCTCGAAGGTGATCTGGCCGCCATCCGGCCCGGAGATCGTCTGCTCGGCGAGATCGACGGTGAGGCGCGCATTCGAGCCGCGCTCGGCATCGTCCATCAGGAGAGCCAGCTGCTCCGGCGTAACGCGAATCGGCAGGATGCCGTTCTTGAAGCAGTTGTTGTAGAAAATGTCGGCGAAGGACGTCGAGATCACGCATCGGATGCCGAAGTCGAGCAGCGCCCAGGGCGCGTGTTCGCGCGACGAGCCGCAACCGAAATTGTCGCCTGCGACCAGGATCTCGGCGTTGCGATAGGCCGGCTTGTTGAGGACGAAGTCTTCGTTTTCCGAGCCGTCGTCCTTGTAGCGCATCTCGGCGAAGAGGCCGGACCCGAGGCCGGTGCGCTTGATCGTCTTCAGATATTCCTTCGGGATGATCATGTCGGTGTCGACGTTGACGACCGGCAAGGGCGCGGCGACGCCCGTGAGCTTGTCGAACTTCTGCATGGCTTGCCTCGAACCTGGTTCTGCATTGTCGAGCCCGACCGATAGCACGCTCTTCCGGCGGTTTGAACAATTTCGGTTGCTCTGGCTCGTCGCCCGATCCGGACATGCAAACGGCGGCGCTGGCGCGCCGCCGCTCGCTGCGTCGGTCTAGGAAAGGACCTTACATCTGTTCCGTCTGGGCGCCGGAATTCGGCCTGGCCTTGCCGAGGCTCGGAACCTGACCTTCCGGCTCCGGCTGCTGCTTGACGGAGAACTCGCCGCGTCCGTCGAGCGAGGGGCCCGAGGACCAACGGCCCTGCGGCGCTTCCTTGTCGAGCAGCGTGTTGAGGAAATAGTAGGAGTGCTGCATCGCCTCGTGGTTCTCGGGGGTCGAGTTCGGAATCGGCAACGAGGCCGACAGCCCGCCCAGCTCCTCGATCACCGCCAGCCACTGCTGCTGGTGCATCCTGTCGCGGGCGATGAGGAAGGAGAGCATGTCCTTCATGCCCGTGTCATCCGTGAGATTATAGAGGCGCGAGGCGAGAACCCGGCCGCCGGCCTCGGCGGTCGCATTGGCCAGCATGTCGGCGCCGATGTTGCCGGTGGCGTAGACGTGGCTCATGTCGAAGGGCACGCCGTTGGCGTTGACCGGCATGGCCGACAGGCCCGAGGACAGGAGATGGCGCGGGTTGGCGCCGCCGAGAATGGCGTTGACGACCGGGTCCTTGGCCGCCTCCTCCTGGACGGTGACGGGCGCACCTTCGAGGTTGAGCGCCACCGCATGACCGAGAAATTCGATATGCGACAGTTCTTCCGTGGCGGTGGCCATCAAGAGGTCGCGGATCCGATCGTCGCCGCGGGCGCCCATCGCCTGGAAGAAATACTGCATGGCGACGCGAATCTCGCCCTCGACGCCGCCGATCGCCTGCTGGAGCAGCTTGGCGAACTGCGGATCCGGCGTGTCGACGGTGACGGTATACTGAAGCTTGGAAGAATGGTGAAACATGATCGTCCCTTTGGTTCTGCTGCGGAAGCGGCGCGCCGATTTGGGCGCACCTCGTCGTTCGCGTGCTGCGGCTGCAGCACACGCTGGCGGTCGGCCGGCGGCCATGCGATCATCGGCCTCCAAAGGCGGCGGCGAGCCAAACCATCTGTTCGAACGCGTCGTCCGCCGGATTTTTCGAAGCTCTCGGTCGAGGCTCGTCTCAGAGAGCTGCGGCCGTCTGTTCCATCCAGGCGCGATGGCGCTCTTCGTCGGCAAGCGCCTTGGCGAAGAAGGCTCGCGACTTTTCGATCGCATCCGCATGGTTCGCCGCGCGCGAATATGCGGTGACGGTGTCGTCCTCGTTGGTCTTCATCGCCTTGAGGATCATCTTGTCGCCCATCAACTGGGCGAGCGCGATCTTGCCCGTCGTCAGCATCTGCTTGGCGTCGCCTTCGGTCGGCGCCGGAATGCCGAGTTCGGCGGCCATCTCGTTGAGCACGTCGAGATGCTGCAGATGATCTCGGCGGAACTGGGCGATCTGCGAACTCAACGCTGCGTCCGACAACTTTTCGATCGTGGAATCGTAGGCCGCGATCGCGTCACGTTCGAGAATGATCAGATCCTGGACGAGAGTCTCGATTTCCCGTTCCTGACCGACTGTCGTCGCCATGGGTGCCTCCTCATTGATTTGATGTATGCCTAGTAAATCAACTTCAGGAGACCTCGTTCCCTTGTCCATGACGGGTTATTATTTCGTCGGCTACCTGACATACTTTCGCCATGCCCGGTCTTCGCTGTATAATTCAACCATTATAAATTTTGAACTCGAGACTGAGCTTGAGATCGGCGCCATCTCAGCGGCCGTCCAAGGCTTGCGTGGCAGGCGCTTTTCGGCAAGGAAATCTCCATGACCAAGACGCGCTCGCTGCTTCGCTCCATTCTCTACGTCCCCGGCGCCAATGCCCGTGCGCTCGAGAAGTCCGACGGCCTTGCCGCCGACGGGATCATCTATGACCTCGAAGATGCCGTCGCTCCGGAGGCGAAAGGTCCGTCGCGGGAAAAGCTGCGGGAGCATCTTGCGGCATCGCGGTTTCCCGGGCTGAAGATCGTTCGCATCAATCCGATCGAGACCCGCGAGGGAACCGAGGACCTCCTGATGGCGCGCGGGTCCGGCATCGATGCCGTGCTCCTGCCGAAGGTCGAGGACGGCGACATGCTCGAGGCTGCTGCGCGGGCGCTCGACGAAATGGACGCCCCGGCGGGACTGCGGCTCTGGGCGATGATCGAGACGCCGCGCGGTATCGCGCGGGCCGAGAAGATCGCCAGAAAGGGCGTGCGCGGACGACTGTCGGCCTTCGTCGTCGGGACAAACGACATCCGTCTCGCCACCGACATCCAGCCGGACGCCGGCCGGACCGAGCTGTTGCCGTGGCTGATGCAGATCGTCCTCGCCGCCAAGGCGAACGGCCTCTATGTCCTCGACGGCGTCTTCGGCGATCTTCGTGACGGGGAAGGCCTTCGGCTCGAATGCGCCGCCGGCCGGCGGATGGGTTTCGACGGCAAGACCCTGATCCACCCCGCGCAGATCGACCCGGCCAATGCGGCATTCGGTCCGAGCGAGGCCGAAATCGGCGAAGCCGAAGCGATCGTCGCCGCCTTTGAACGGCCGGACAACGCCGGTCGCGGCGTCATTCAGCTCGACGGCCGGATGGTCGAGCGGCTGCATCTGACCCAGGCGCGCCGGGTGCTGTTGCGACGTGACGAGATCGCTACGCGATCCTTTGAAACTCCCTCCAACGACGCGTGATCCAATGAAACTCTACCGCATGCTCACCGGGCCTGACGATTCCAGCTTCTGCCACAAGGTGTCCCTGGCCCTGTCGAAAGGCTGGGAGCTCTACGGCTCACCGACCTACGCCTTCGACGACGTAGCGAAGACCATGCGCTGCGGCCAAGCCGTGACGAAGTCCGTCCCGCGCGAGGATTACGATCCCCAGATGAATCTCGGGGAACAGTAACTGGGGCCGAGAACGCCCCGCCGCGCGTCCCGAGGCCGGGGCGCGGGATCCGAACGGAGCGCCGATATGGGCGCGACGCGCATCCCCGTCCTCGGCGACCTCGGCCTCGATCGGATTGTTCGGGGCCGGGTCTTCGCGATGGCCGCTCACCACGGGCTCGCCGCGGCCTCCAAGACCTCCTGCGGCAATCCGCGCTCGACTGCATTGCTTCGCGGTCAGGGGCACGATGCCTCGTGGTGAAACCGAGGCGGCGCCTTCTCGTCCGTGGCCTGGGCGCCGCCGGGCTGCTCCTATCGTCCGGCCTCGCCAGCCTGGTTCTCGGGGTTGCGGTCCCGCGCGGCGCTGCGCCCGATTCCGGCGGATCCTCCGGCGCCAATTCCCACCGGATCCTGCTTCTTGCCGGGCTCATCCATAGCGACATCGCCCTCCCCGCCACCCCACGGACGCGCCGGGACTTCGCATTTCTGGCGGATGCCGGACTGCCCGTCGATCGACCGGACGTCCGGTGGATCACCGTCGGCTGGGGCGGCCGGAGCTTCTATACCGAGACGCCGACATGGGCGGACATAAAACCCATGCCGGTCCTACGCACCCTCGTCGGCGATGCCTCGTCGCTGCACGTCGCGCTGGCTGGACCGATCGACGCGGCGAGCCCTGACGTCAAGACGCTCGACCTGACGCAGGAAGACTACGACGCCTTGCGATCGGCGGTACTGGCGACCTTTTCCCGCGGGGCGGGCGACGAGCCCATCGAGATCACCGGGACGGCCTATGGCGCGTTCGACCGGTTCTACGAAGCACATGGCCGCTTCCACATCCTCGCCAACTGCAATGGCTGGGCCGCGGCGATGCTGCGTCGGGCGGGCGTCACCACCGGATGGTGGACGCCGCTGCCGCAACTCCTCTTCCTGTCGCTCGACCTGCACCGGGACGAATTACCGGTGCAGCGCTCGGCAAACCTCACTCGGACTCGCGCTCCAACTCTTCCATGTCGTCGTCGGAGAGACCGAAATGGTGGCCGACCTCGTGGATCAGCACGTGCCGGACGATCGCCTCCAGCGTTTCCTCGTGTTCGGCCCAGTAGTCGATGATCGGCCGACGATAGAGGAGAATGCGGTTGGTCATCTCGCCGGTGATCGGCACTCCCATGTCGCCGACCGGCCGGCCCTCGAACAGGCCGAGAATGTCGAACTCGCTGTCGAGGCCCATCGCATCGATGATCTCCTCGTCGGGGAAATCGGCGACGATGAAGCGGATGTCGCCGCAGAGCGTGCGGAATTCCTCCGGCAGATCGCCATAGGCCGCGACCGCCATTTCCTCGATCTCTTCGAGGCTCGGCGCCCGGCCATGCCCCAGCGCTCCGTTCGGCGTCCCGCTCATGTCGATCCTCTCTCGCACTGCCTTCGTCCGCGCATGGCAGATAAGACCGGCAGGGCACGGATGAAAGAGCAGGGAACGCCGTCCGCCCGTTCCGGTCGAGAGATGCCGAAGGACGGTGTCGCGGGTTCTGCCATCGCCGCGAGACGAAAACGCCGCCTGGACGGTCGGCCCGGCGGCGTCTTTCCAATGGCTGACGGAACATTGCCGGATGCAGCGTGGCCCGCTGCGACTTCGGTCGTGCTCCAGATGCGGCGGCGTTTCGCGCGAGCTTCAGCCGCGCGGCGCCAGCACCATCATCATTTGACGGCCTTCGAGCTTCGGCTCGGCCTCGACCTTCGAATACTCCGCAGTCTCTTCCCTGACACGATTGAGAAGCTGCATGCCGAGTTCCTGGTGCGCCATCTCGCGACCGCGGAAGCGAAGCGTGACCTTCACCTTGTCGCCCTCGTCGAAGAAGCGCCGCACGGACTTCATCTTCGTCTCGTAGTCGTGCTCGTCGATGTTCGGCCGCATCTTGATCTCTTTGACCTCGATGGTCTTCTGGCGCCTGCGCGCCTCGGCCGCCTTTTTTTGGCTCTCGTATTTCAGCTTGCCGAGATCGAGGATCTTGCAGACAGGAGGATTGGCGGTCGGAACGATCTCGACGAGATCGAGGCCGGCCTCTTCTGCCATGGAAAGGGCTTCCTGCGTCGAGATCTGACCGCGATTCTGGCCCTCGTGGTCGATGAGCTGAATTTCCGGAACCCGGATCTCACGATTCGAGCGGGGGCCCTCCTTCTGAGCCGGCGGTGCGCGAAATGGTCTGCGAATGGTCGTATTCTCCAGTTGTTGACGACGGATTGATCTGTCTGGAACGCGCTAGGTCGAGGATCGGTTCGATCGCCCGTCACCCTGTTCGCTCGAAGCGATCGGAGGCACGCCCTCTTTCCTTATAGCACCAATCGTCGGGCTTGACACCTGCGGCAAGCCGCTTTCGCCGCACCTGTTTCGGCCGGCAATCTCCGTGCGACGAACGAAACTTGCCTCCCAGAAGAGACATGGTGAGCCGGTTTCGGATTGTCACCCCTTCCAACGGGGGCTTCGACGCTGCTGTCGTGACAAGCATGGTGCCGGGAACCCGGCGACTTGCAATGGCCTCACTGCCGTGAGACCCAAAGCCACTCGAGATTTCGGTGATCCAACCATGGCTTCAAACGTCACGTCCCCTGAACACGCCGCCGACGCGGCGAACGAGATCGCCGGGCGGTTGGCTGTCGGAGAGGGTGCGGCCATGCGCGAGATCGCCTACCGCCTTCGCCGCAGCGGCGCCCGCGCGAGCGCCCCGACGATCGTCTGGCTCGGTGGCTACCGCTCCGACATGCGCGGCACCAAGGCCGAGCATCTTCTCGCCTTTGCCGCACGGCACGATTACGGCTATTGCCGCCTCGACTATTCCGGCCACGGCGAGTCCGGCGGTGATTTCGAAGACGGCACCATCGGGCGCTGGACCGAGGAGGCGGCAGCCGTCCTGCACGAAATCGGCCGAGGCCCGCTCGTTCTCGTCGGCTCGTCCATGGGGGCGTGGATCGCGCTCAACCTCGTCAGGCGGGCCGAACGTTTCGGCGTCGAGGAGCGCATCGGCGCCATGCTGCTTCTCGCGCCGGCGCCAGATTTCACCGAGCGGCTGCTTCTGCCGAAACTCTCGGCCGAGCAGCGGAAGGAAATCGAGGCGAACGGCCGCCTTCTCGCCCCGTCCGACTATTCCGACGAGCCGGATGTCTACACCCTCTCTCTCATCGACGACGGCCGCGCCAATCTCGTCCTCGACGGATTGATCGACACGAAATGCCCGGTCACCATCATTCAGGGAATGGCCGATCCGGACGTGCCCTACGAACACGCCCTCACCCTCGTCGAGCACCTGCCCCACCATGCGGTGATCCTCAGCCTGGTCAGGGATGGCGATCACCGGCTCTCCCGCCCGCAGGACCTTGATCTCATTACCCGGAGCCTGTCGGAACTCGTGAGGGCGGCTGACGACATGGGCTGAAGCCTGTTGGCGTCGAGAGTCCGCGGCCCTTCTTGCCCGCCAGTGTGATCGAAACGTCACAATCTGCGAGCCGAGCCCGGAATCTCCTTTTCACGCAAGCCTTTGCAACCGAAGACAGGTGAGCTTCCGCGTCACCTGAGCGCGCAACTTGCGCCGGGCCGTCGCCAATCTTGTGTCTGGCTATCGGCCGGCGCCGTTGCGCAGTGCACAACGGATTGACTCATTTCGCCATTGCATAGAACATCGGCAGATCAGCTAAATTAACCTGCGATCGAGGGGACGCATGGTGGGATTTCGCGCAATTGGCGCCACGCTCTTGCTTTGCCTGACGGCAGCTTTTGGGCCCGGCAACGCCGAAGCTGTCGAGGCTCGGGGGCCATTCATGCAGATCGGCGTCGAGGCGCCCCGCCCCATCGGGCAACAGGGCCTGTGCAAGCGCAGTCCCGCCGAATGCCGTCCTGTCGCGCAACCTGGCCAGGCAAAGCCTCTGGTGTTGACCCGATCGCTGATCCACACGATCGCCACCATCAACGTCTCGGTCAACGCGCAGATCAAGCCCGAATCCGACGAGAAGATCTACGGCGTCGAGGAATACTGGACCTATCCGGCATCCACCGGCGACTGCGAGGACTTCGTTCTTCGCAAGCGCAAGCGGCTGCACGAGGAGGCCAAGATCGATCTCGGCAATCTTCTCATCACGGTGGTGAAGAAGACCAATGGCGAGGGCCACGCAGTGCTGACCCTCCATACCACCGACGGCGATTTCATCCTCGACAATCTCAACTGGCGCGTCCTGCTGTGGAGCGACACGCCTTACGCGTTCCTGAAACGTCAGAACACGGGCGACCCGGGCAAATGGAACCGCATCGCCAACGGACGCGACGTGCTGGTCGGCGCCGTCGACCGCTAGAACCGCAGTCTTTCGCGACATCCCGCCATCCCGACGCCTTCGTCGCTCTCCACGCGGCGGAGGCTTTCGGCATCGGCGATGGATGCCGGGCCGGAATTAGCCGAAATCAGCTGGCCGCGGAGCGCGCTGATTCGTGCCTGCCCAAAGAATTTGGCGGTTCTTAAACTGATTGATATTCGCCTCGGGGAAGGCACCCTAGATTGGCCGTTGGTGGGGAGCAGAATTCGACCTCTCCCTGTGCCCTGCAGCCCACGTCACCGCCGCGAACCGATCCCCTCGTCGCGCGGCGGAAGTCCCAACCATGGGACCGTCCCCGGCAAATGGGGATCGGCATCCCAAGAAGACCAAAGGTGGCTGGTCCATTCCGGCAACGTCGTTCTAACATCGGGACTGTCATGCGGATCGATGACGACAAAGACCTCGCCGAACAAGTGGAGAGCGCCCTTCGCGCGCTCGGCATCGCGGCGACGCGATCGAACGCCGAACGTTCCCCGAGCATGGTCGATGCGGTATCGGCGCTGCGCCGTGACAACGGGCGTCCGCGCATCGAAGCACTCGACGCGCCCCTGCATGAAGGCGACGAGCAGCGCTGAACCACTCGGGCGTGGCGCCAGCCGCTTCGTCGGCTGCACGCGGGAAACTCGGTCGGCGAATGTTTCGCGCCGATCCGGCGGGACGATCCCGGCTGGGCTCTCCAGAGCTCTCTCGCGGCCCCGCATTGGCGACCATCCCGCAAGACTTCCGATCGAGATCAGCGCTCGTTGTCGTCCGACACCTCGTCGAGGGGCGGGCCGGGGATGACGTATCGCCCCGAGAGCCAGCGGTTGAGGTCCACCGCCTGACAGCGCGGCGAACAGAACGGAAAGGTCTCGCGCCGCGAAAGGCGGCCGCATTCGGGGCATTTCCGGGTCGGGCGCATGGGGGTCGGAGCCGTCGCTTCGCCGTTCATCGCTCCTCTCCTCCGGCTTCGTCCTCGCGCTTTCCGCCCTGGACGGGCTTGCGCTCGCCCGGGTCTGCCTCTAGGCGGGACCCCGCCTCGTCCGGGCCGGCCGACAGGTCGGCGGGGCCAGTCTCACCCTCGATATCGGTCTCGCGCCCGCCCTCGGCGGGCTTGCCCACCGCTGGTACGGCCGGCCGAGAGCCCTCGTTTGCGGAAGTTGGCGGCCGGTGGCCGATCATCGGACCTTGCGCCGCGGGCTGGTCGGCCGAGCCTCCCGACGCGGGCTTGGCGCCGAAGCGGTCGCGGACGTCCTTCTCCACCCGCCCATGCCGCCCGGCGCGCTCGTCGTCGTCGACATCGTCCGCCATCAGTTCTTGGGTATCGATCAGCGTGTCTTCCTCGTCGTCCCGGAGGGAGCGTCGCGACAACCCGCCTCGCGAGCGCATCTCGCCTTCGTCGTCGTCCGGATCTGAATCCTCGTCGTCGACGCGCATTAGCGGCGCCCGCCAGGAGGCATGGATGTCGTATCCCTCCCCCGCGAGCAGCGCCAGCGTCTCGGCCAGCGGCAAGCCGACGACGTTGGTATAGGAGCCGACGAGGCGCACCACGAAGGCACCGGCCAGCCCCTGGATGGCATAGCCGCCGGCCTTGCCGCGCCATTCGTCCGAGGCGAGATAGCTCTGGATGTCGAGTCGCGAGAGCCGCTTGAACCTGACCCGCGTCTCGATCAGCCGCTGGCGCAGAGCACCGTTCGGACCGATGACGCAGACGCCGGTGTAGACACGATGGGTGCGGCCGGACAGCGTCCGCAGATTGGCGACCGCGTCCTCTTCGAGTTCGGCCTTCGGCATGATCTGACGGCCCACCGAGACGACCGTATCGGCGGCGAGCACGGTCGCCGGGCCGTAGTCCAGCTCGCGCAGCCGCCGGGTCGCGACCTCGGCCTTGCCCTTCGACAGGCGCTTGGCCAGCGAACGGGGATGCTCGCTCTTTTGCGGCGTCTCGTCGATGTCGGCCGGCATCAGCCGGTCCGGCTCGACGCCCACCTGCTGGAGGAGCGCCAGACGCCGCGGCGAAGCGGAGGCAAGGACCAGGTGTTGGGGAGACGACATTCCGGCGCGGCTGCAGGCTTACTTGAAGCGGTAGGTGATACGACCCTTGGTCAGGTCGTAAGGCGTCATCTCGACGAGCACCTTGTCGCCGGTCAGGACGCGGATGCGGTTCTTGCGCATCCGACCTGCGGTGTGGGCGATGATTTCGTGATCGTTCTCGAGCTTGATCCGAAATGTCGCATTCGGCAGGAGCTCGGTCACGACGCCCGGAAATTCGAGAACTTCTTCTTTTGCCATACGCTGTTCGATCCTAGACTTCGTTCTGTCGCGGCCCGCTTCGGGCGGCCGCGCTTCGTTTGGGTGCTCGGCATCGGCGAAGACCTCACCGTGTCGATCGTTCATTTCGTTTGGACGGCAGGCGACCTCGACGGCGGATCGTCCCTCGGAACTGTCCTTGCGGCAGGCTGCCGTTCGGCCACGCGCGCGCCGCGCCGGGCGCGGTCAACTGGAAAGCGCCCCTTAAATCGGCGCAAACGCCACAAAATGCAAGCCTGCCTGCGAGCAATCGCCGGCTGGCCGAAAGCCCGCGCCGTAGGTCCTCGCGATCAGCCGGAGATGCGTTCGATCTCGGCGCCGCAATTGCCGAGTTTTTCTTCCAACCGCTCGAAACCGCGATCGAGGTGATAGACGCGGCTCACCAGCGTATCGCCCTCGGCGGCCAGTCCGGCGATGACGAGCGAGACCGAGGCCCGCAGGTCCGTCGCCATCACAGGTGCGCCCTTCAGCTTGTCAACGCCCTCGATCCGCGCGACCTGGCCGGAGAGATGAATCTTCGCGCCGAGCCGCGCCAGTTCCTGGACGTGCATGAAGCGGTTCTCGAAGATCGTCTCGGTGATCGACGCGGTGCCGTCCGCCTTGGTCATCAGCGCCATGAACTGCGCCTGAAGGTCCGTCGGAAAGCCGGGATAGGGATCGGTGGTCACGTCGACCGGGGCGATTCCGCCGCCATTGCGATAGACCCGGATGCCGCCTTCCACCGGCGTCAGCGCGGCACCCGCCCGCGCCAGCGTCTCCATCGCGGTCGGCAGAAGGTCGGCGCTGGTGCCGGTCAGCGTGACGTCGCCGCCGGTCATGGCGACGGCCATGGCATAGGTGCCGGTCTCGATCCGGTCCGGCAGGACCCGGTGCCGGGCGCCCGACAGCGAACGCACGCCGTCGATGCGGATCGTCGAGGTGCCCGCGCCTTCGATCTTCGCCCCCATGGCGGTGAGGCATTGGGCAAGGTCGACGATCTCCGGCTCGCGCGCGGCATTTTCGAGGACCGTCTCGCCCTTGGCCAGCGTCGCCGCCATCATCAAGGTGTGGGTTGCCCCCACCGAGACCTTCGGCATGCGGTAGCGGTCGCCCGTGAGGCCGCCCTTCGCCTTGGCGACGACATAACCGGATTCGATCTCGATGTCCGCACCGAGCGCCCGCAGGCCGTCGATGAAGATGTCGACCGGCCGGGTGCCGATGGCGCAGCCGCCCGGCAGCGAGACCTTCGCCTCGTGCATGCGGGCGAGCAGCGGCCCAACCACCCAGAAGCTCGCCCGCATCTTGGAGACGAGTTCGTAAGGCGCGGTGGTGTCGACGATGTTGCGGGCGTTGAAATGGATCGTCCGGCCGATGCCGGAATCCTGGCCGAAACGCTTGCCGGCGACCGAGAAGTCGACGCCGTGATTGCCGAGAATGCGCGTCAACTGCTCAACGTCGGCGAGATGCGGCACGTTCTCCAGCGTCAGCGTGTCGTCGGTCAGGAGCGAGGCGATCATCAGCGGCAGCGTGGCGTTCTTCGCCCCGGAGATCGGGATGATGCCGTTGAGTTCGTTACCGCCTCTGATGCGAATGCGATCCATGAGCGCTCCTGATGGCCGGTCGTCGGCCGAGTTCGTCGGGGTTCGGGTGGGATCTGTGCGGGGGACCGTGCCACAGTCCCTTGCCATTGTGGCGGCAAGAAGGGGCGGCCCCTCCCGACGAGCGATCCGCAACGCCGTCATTTCTTCGCGGCTGTCTCTACACCAGCGGGTGCAACCTTACAAATCGGTCGGGTTTCGAGCGTCGATCATTGCACAAGCGAGGCGACGCCGGGCCGATCGCCTGCTCGCCGAAGATGCGGCGGCTGCTTACCCCCCTCTGCCCTGCCAGGGCATCTCCCCCACAAGGAGGGAGATCGATCCTGCATCGGCGCCCTGCCTAACCCGTCAAACGCCCCGTCTCGCCGACGCTGCAAACAACGCGCCTCGCCCACGCTGTTCGGCTCCTGCGGCTACCCGCCGAAAAGGCGGCGGCGACAAAGCAGCCGATCTCCCCTCGTGGGGGAGATGTCCGGCAGGACAGAGGGGGGCGCCTCGCGCAACCCCGTCCGAACTCACGCCGGTAGCCTCAGCGCTTGACCTCCCAGGTCGTCGTCCGCTCTCCCGTCGCGGCGTCCTTGCCGTCCTTCAGCTGGATGCCCTTTTCGAGGAGCTCGTCGCGGATGCGGTCGGCTTCAGCCCAGTTCTTGTCGCGGATGAAGGCGAGGCGTTTGGCGATTTGCGCCATCTCACCTTCCTCCAGCTCGTTCGACGTATTGAGCTTGATACCCACGAGATTTAGGCACGAAAGACCTATCGAAGCTGCGGCCTTTCGCTGGGCGGGATCTGTGAAACCTGAAGATGAGTTGTCAAACCCGAACACAGCCTCTTTCTCGTGTCGGAGCATGGGGTCTTCAGCCCAGCGACCAAGATTGAAATGCCGATGCAAAATTTGCATCGCTCGCGCAGTGTCGAGGTCGTCGCATAAGGCGGTGACAAACTCTGACGAGAACTCGCTTCCTGATGTTGCACCCTCGTCAGTCGCGACACGACGCCAGCGCGCAAGAACAGCCTCCGCCTCCTCCAGCCGCCGCACAGAAAAGTCGATCGGCTCCCGGTAATGCGTCATCAGCATCGCAAGCCGCAGCACGTCGCCCGGCCACTTTCGCCCGCCGAACTTCTCCGTCTCCAGAAGCTCGCGGATGGTGACGAAGTTGCCCTCCGACTTCGCCATCTTCCGGCCTTCCACCTGGAGGAAGCCGTTGTGCATCCAGACCTCGGCCATCGTCCCGCTGCCATGGGCGCAGCGCGACTGGGCGATCTCGTTCTCGTGGTGCGGGAAGATCAGGTCGAGGCCGCCGCCGTGGATGTCGAAGGTCTCGCCGAGCAGCGCTTCCGACATCACCGAGCATTCCAGGTGCCAGCCCGGCCGGCCCCGGCCCCAGGGCGAATCCCAGCCGGGCTCCTCGGGAGACGACAGCTTCCACAGGACGAAATCCGCCGGGTTCTTCTTGTGGGCATCCACCGCGACACGGGCGCCGGCCTTCTGGTCGTCGAGCTTGCGGTTCGACAGCCGCCCGTAATCGGCCATCGAGGTGACGTCGAAGAGCACTTCGCCGCCGGCCTGATAGGCATGGCCCTTTTCGATCAGCGCGGTGATCATCGAAATCATGTCGTGGCCGTCGTCGCGGCTGACATAGGCGGTGGCGCGCGGCTCGAAGGTCGGCTCGAGGCAGCCGAGCGCAGCGACGTCGGCGTGGAACTGTTCGGCGGTCCAGGCCGTCAGCCGCCCGATCGCCTCGTTCAGCGGAACACCCGGATAATCCCGCGCCGCCCGCGCGTTGATCTTGTCGTCGACGTCGGTGATGTTGCGGGCATAGACGACGTGATCGGCGCCATAGAGGTGGCGGAGCAGGCGGAACAGGACGTCGAAGACGATGACCGGCCGGGCATTGCCGATATGGGCGTAGTCGTAGGCGGTGGGCCCGCAGACATACATGCGCACGCGCCGGTCCTTTTCGGCAATCGCGCCACTGCGCCAGTCGAGCGGCCGAAAGTCCTCCTTCGTCCGCGTCATGGTGTTGTAGAGTTTCAGCCCGAGAAAGCCGTCGTCTTCGCTCATGTCCCGCCCCATTTCCGCGGCGGCTCGCCGCAGCCGGTTCGCCTTTTTCGATTTCGCCACGCCTTACAGGATGTCGCCGGCAATGGCGATTCTCGCGGCCCCGGACGGCGCCGAAGGATCCGTGGCGGCGCGGGAGCTACAGGAGGCCGATTCCCGCTCCTGATCCGGGGTTCACGAAACCGTCACATGCGGCGTCGTCAGCCTGACGATTCGTTTCGGATCGACACAGAATTTGAGCCCTCGAAGCCGTGCGAAAAGAAACGCTTGCATCTGCCGATTCAGCAGAAAATATTGCCCGTTTTCAGCGCCTTGGCTGTCGCAGACGGGTCACGTTCGCCGGCTCCTTCGCGCCGATGGAATCAGCGGCAAGAAAGTGTAAGCGAATGTCTTCAATCTGGCGCAATCGACGGTCTTGAGTGGACCGATCAACCCCGAAGATGCGAGCAGCATGACATGACGACCCAGGACAACCTGCAATTCCGCTCCAGGCGAGAACGCGAGAACGAGATCGACCTCGCCCGCAACTACCGCGCCATCGCGATCCCGGCGATCGCCGCCGCCAGCCATGCCAGCCGCAAGGTCGCTCCGGCGACGCGCCGCTCGGACGAGGCCGAGACCGTTTCGCTGATCGCAGCGGAGTAGTTCCCGGACGGTCCGCGCAACGGACCTCGTCCCGACGTCTTCGGCGCTTTTTGAGATGATGGCGACGGCCGGCACGTTCGGCCCTCGCTCGCTACGATATAGTCTCGACGGTGAAGTCCGCCGCAGCCAGCGGCCGGAGGAGATCGGCGACATCTCCCGGGCCATTGCCGCGACAGTCCAGCCAGCGGCCGAAATCTGCCGGCCGCACGATGACCGGCAGCCGGTCAACTTGCCCCACGTCAGACGCAAGGGCGTGCGCGGTCAGGATTGCCGCCGTGTCGATTTCGCTTCCATCCGCCGCCATGTAGGGCTCCATCAGCCCCGCCATCGCAAACACCGGTAGATCTTCGAGGGTAAAGCGGGACAACGGTTCCGTCCGGCTCTTGCCGCCCGTCCGGCGATAGAAAGCTGTCGCCGGGACGAGGCAGCGGCGATGGCGCATCGCGCCGCGAAACGCCGGATTGCCCGCCGCCGTCTCGGCCGGCGCGTTGAACATGGCCGGCAATCGCCCACTCGCCTTGAACCAGCCAGGGATCAGTCCCCAGCGCACCAGTTGCGCGGCCGGCCCGTCGGCAAAAGCTTCCGCCCTTTCCTCCCTGCCGCCGAGCACCACCATGATCGGCTGTGTCGGCAGGATAGCCGGGCGCGGCGGAAAATCGTCGATCCTCTGAAGGCCGAAGCATCGCGCCACCGTTTCTGGCGTTGCAGTCAAGGCAAAGCGGCCGGGCATCGTTCAGGCTCTCCCCGCGTCGCCGCGTCGGCGCCGCGCGGGCGAGCGACCTGTCCGCAACGCGTAGGGAGAAGACCGGATTGGAGAGCCACGAAAGACCATTGCTGGGCGTTTCCGTCTGTCTGTCGAAGGACGAGGACGTTCTTCTCGTCAGGCGCGGCAAGACGCCCTATCGCGGCCTGTGGAGCCTTCCCGGCGGCGGGGTTCGATTCGGCGAGGCCCTTCGGGGCGCCGCCAAGCGAGAACTCTTCGAGGAAACCCGAATCGTCGCCGGCGACCTTGACTTTATCACATTGCACGAAGCGATCGGCGAACGGTCCCATGCCGTCATTGCCGTTTTCGCCGGCGATCTCGCCGCAGACGCCCTGCCTCGAGCCGCAGACGACGCCGAGGCGCTGGAGATCCTGAACCTTGCGGAAGTCGCCCGGCGGGAGGCTGCCGGGGAGACGACACCCGGTCTCGTCGCCGTCATCGAGCGCTGCCTTGCCATGCGCCGCGGCCGATCCGACCCCGTCTGACTCCGCCTGCGCAAGGCTCGTTAGCCCTGTTAGCGCATCGGCTGTTGCCATCGGGACGCAGGGCTGGGAATAACGCCCCTCTCCTGTTGCTCGCGCTTGCAGCATGGTTAGCGAATGGTGAATTCTGTCTTCATGTCCGTCATCCGACTCTTCGTCGTCGCATTCCTGGCTCTGATGGTGCCGGCCGCCATCCCGGCCGCGTCTGCGCAGTCGCAGAGCGAAGCGGCTCCGGAGCAGCCGGGCGAGGCCGCCTACATGCAGCCGCTCGGCCGCCTTGCGATGATCCTCGGTTCGATGCACTTCCTGCGCAAGCTGTGCGGGGATCCCCAGGCCGAGATCTGGCGCCAGAAGATGCAGGAGCTGATCGCGGCACAGGAACCCGCCGAGGCTGAGAAGAAGCAGCTGATCGCCAGCTTCAACAACGGCTATCGGACCTTCGCGGCGACCTATCGCAGTTGCACCAGCGCAGCCCGGATCGCTGTCAACCGCTATCGGCAGGAGGGGGCCGCCCTGGCGCGGGAGATCGGGTCCAGGTACGGCAGTTAACGTTCGATTAACGATCGCTTGGGTTTTGCCCGCTCCAGCGCGTCGGATCATGCTAGGTCTTAACGACTGGTGAAAACGGGGCCGGGAATTTTAGGGGGTCACATGATCGATGTACAAGGCGCCGAGTTGGAGGAGATGATCCAGGCGGAAAAGAAGCAGGTTGCCCTCGAATATCACAACGAGGCATGGGCCGATGGCATGTCGGATGGCATCGAGGCGGAGATCCTGGCCGAGACCGCCATCACCACCGCTCTGACCGAACTCGTACGCCTGCACGGGGAGGACGACGTCGTCGTCATGATGGAGACCCTGAGGAAGCGCCTGGAATACGGCGAATTCCGCGCCGACCGGACGATCCAATAGTAAGACGCGCACCGCTCGGCACTTTTTTTGGCAGGCAGGATGTTCGGGGCGCATTTTGCCGTCAAGACACGTTCGCAGCAGAGGCAGCCGCAACGATGCCCCCTTCCCTGAACAGGCTCTTTCGCTTCGCCTCGATCGGCTTGTCGCTTTTGGCGGCCGACAGCGCCGCCGCATTTTCCCAGTTTGAGGGCGACAGCGGCCGGTTCGGCGGCGGCAAGGACGGCATCATTGCGGTGCCGCTCCCGCCCCTGCCTGGAACCGAGCGGCAGCGATCCGGCCCGAACCTTCCCGCCGGTGAGCCGAGCAAGGACACGCCCTCGTCGCAAGATCGGCATCGGGGCGGTGCGACGCCGGGAAGCCGCGGCCAATCAGGCGATGGCGATGCGGAAGGTACCGATCAAGGCGAGGTGCCGATCTCTCCCGAGGACGAGGAAACCGGCGGCCTCACACGGGCTCGGCCGGAGGCACCCAAAGGCGAAGGCTCGCCCTCCGCGCCGGTCCGGTATCAGGCCGAGCCGGCGGCACCGATCCGTGACGGGACCGGACCGCGCGTCGGCAAGCCATCCGTCGAAGACGGCGCCTCCTACGCCGGCAATGCCGATTCCGCAGTGCCGCTCGCCGCCGAGTTCGGACATGGCGACGTGGAACTGCCCGCTCCGGTGAAAGCCACGCGTCTCAAGCTGATCGAGGTTGCCCGAACAGGCGACATCGAACGGCTGCGACCACTGATCGAGACGGGTGACGACGGCACGGTACTGAGCTTTGGCGATGCGCCGACGGACCCAATCGCGTTTCTCAAACAGAACTCGGGCGACGGCGAAGGCGTCGAGACCCTTGCCATCATTCTCGACCTGCTTTCCTCGGGCTACGCCAGGATCGAGCGGAATACGCCCGACGAAATCTACGTCTGGCCGTATTTCACCCAAGTCGACGTCGCCAAGCTGACCAAGCCCCAACTCGTCGAGCTGTTACAGATCGTGACCGCCGGCGACTACCAGTCGATGGTGGATTTCGGCGCCTACAATTTCTACCGCCTCGGTATCACGCCCGACGGCAAACTGCAGTTCTTCGTCGCCGGCGATTGAGGCGCACAGGACGTTCAAGCCAGCGCTCTCGGCACCAGTTCGACGACCTTCTTGGCTGCCAGTTCGGTTCGCCCGCGGCCGCCCCGCTTCGCGCCGTAGAGGGCGATGTCTGCCTCGGCCAAGACGTCCTGCTCGCTGCGGTCCGCGCCAATATCGACATGTGTCATGCCGGCGCTGACGGTGACGCGGCGCTCTCCGTCTGGCCGGGCGGCATGAGGGATCGCAAGATCGGCGATCGCGCCGACGATATCCCGCGCCCTGTCGATGGCGATGGGACGGCTGACATCCCGCATCAGGACGACGAATTCCTCGCCGCCGTAGCGGGCGACGACATGGTTCCCCTGCCGCGCAAATCCGGCGAGCGTGATACCGATCTGTCGCAGACACTGATCACCCGCCGGATGCCCGTAGCGGTCGTTATAGGCCTTGAAGTGGTCGACATCGATCATGATCAGGGCAAACTGCATGCGGCCCAACCGACTTTCCGCCAACCAGTCGGACAGCACCTCGTCGAGGCAGCGGCGATTGCCGAGGCCGGTCAGTGCGTCGGTCATGGAGAGTTCGGCGAAGCTCTGCCGCGCCAACTCGAGGCCATGTGACCGCTCCGTTTCGCGCAGGTTGGCGAGATAGGCTTGGCGGTGGCTCCGCTGTATCAACCAACTGCTCAAGAGCAGGAAATAGCTCGCCATCAGAAGCTGCATGGAAAGGGCAAGGCGGGCATCGAAGGTCAACTCCGGTCGAAATATCACAACCAGTTGACCGGCCGTCCAGCACACCGCCGTCAGCGCGATCGCGGCCGGGAAGCGCAGTTGCAGAATGGCGATGCCAAAGACGATGGTCAGCAGAAAATCGATGAAGCTGAGCGCGCCGTTCGGCGCCCTCGTCGCAGCGAACAGATAAAGTGGCACGGCACAGGCCGCCAGCATCGCGCCGAGAAGCAGCATTTCGCGCCCGAAGGCCGTCAGGCGGGGAAGCCAGTACCAGACAGCGGCAGCAAGCGCCGTGATGATCAGGCGCAAGACGATCGCTTGGTTCGCGACGTCCGGAAAGGTGAAGAAACTGATCAGGTCGTAGCTGTTGTAGCTGAGGATGCCTGCCACGATGCCAGTGCGCAGATGACGGATCCGCTCCTGCCGCGAATCCGCTTCATAGCGGCGAGCGACCCTGGCAGGAAACCCGAGAAGCGGATCGAGCCTCTCGTCATCTTCCTTTGGCGCCTGCGGAGCGCAATCCTGAACGGTTTGACGATTGCGAAACAAGTCCGACCCGTATCCCATGGAGCCTTTTGTCCATTGATACATCCGGATGTTTTACAAATCGGCAATCTCCGTCTGTACTTTTCAATTACAAAGATTTTAACACCAGGATTGACGATGTCTGAGTCGCAACTAGTGGATGACCCGAATTATGACCGACAATAAGGTGATATTACTGTCATCGATTCAAATACTTCAGAAAAGTCGTTGGTCCGAGATCCGCTTTCACGTCTCGATTCGCGTCGCGAACGGCCCCTCATCACCTCGCCGCATTCAGCGATAGCCCAAAGCCGCCCGACCATGGGCCTCGCGCAGTGCCGCAAGGTCGACCCCGATCGGCATGCCGTCCTCGATACGCCATTGCCCGGCCACCATGACCCGGTCGGCGCCCTGCGCGCCGCAAAGGACGAGCGCGGCGATCGGATCGTGGGCGCCGGAAAAGCGCAGTGCGTCGAGGGTGAACAGGGCGAGATCGGCCTGCGCCCCGACGGCGATGCGGCCGAGTTCCGGCCGGCCGAGGCAGGTGGCCGAGCCGGTCGTCGCCAAGGCGATCGCGTCCCGCGCCGTGAAGGCCGCGGCGGAGCGATGGTTCAAGCGCTGCACCATCAGGGCGCTGCGCAGTTCGGCGATCATGTTCGAGCCGTCGTTGGACGCCGAGCCGTCGACGCCGAGGCCCACCGGCGCCCCCGCGTCGGTCAGCTCCTTGACCGGACAGAGACCGGAGGCGAGCACGGCGTTGGAGGCCGGACAATGGCAGACGCCGACCTTGTGCCGGCCGAGCTTTTTGCATTCCTCGGTGGTGAAATGGATGCCGTGGGCGAGCCACGTGCGAGGTCCGAGCCAACCGACCTCTTCCAGATAGTCGAGCGGCCGGCAGCCGAAGGTCTCCTCGCAGAAGCGGTTCTCGTCCTCGGTTTCGCCGAGATGAGTGTGGAGCCGACAGTCGTGCTTCTCGGCGAGCAATGCGGACTCGCGCATCAGCCGCTTGGTCGCCGAAAAGGGCGAACAGGGCGCGAGCGCGATCTGCACCATCGAAGCGTCCGACCTATCGTGATAGCGCCCGATCAGCCGCTCACTGTCTGCGAGGATCGTGTCGGCGTCCTGGACGACGTGATCGGGCGGCAGGCCGCCGTCCTTTTGCGAAAGATCCATCGAGCCGCGGGTCAGCGTCACGCGGATGCCGAGTGCCTTCGCCTCCTCGACCTCGATGTCGATCGCCTCGTCGAGCCCTTGCGGGAAGAGATAATGGTGATCGGCGGCCGTCGTGCAGCCGGACATGAGAAGCTCGGTCAGCGCCAGCCGGGCGGCAACTCGCAGGCTCTCGGCATCGAGCCGCCCCCAGATCGGATAGAGGCTCTGGAGCCAGGGAAACAGCTCCTTGTCCATCGCAGCCGGATGGGCCCGGGTCAGCGTCTGGTAGAAATGATGGTGGGTATTGATCAGCCCCGGCAGCACGACGTGGCGGGAGACGTCGAAGGTTTCGTCGATTGCCGCTTTCGGCGTCAGGCCGGCCGGCACGAGTTCGACGATGCGGCCAGCTTCAACGACGATGCCGCTGCCGGCACCCTCGGCGAGAATCGCCAACGGGTCCTTCAGCCAGAGACGGTGGGGTCGAGAGGCAGATCCCCCGCCCTTTGAACTTTTGTGATCGACCATCGACTGCTCTCCTTTCACCGGATCGCTCCGGCTGGGCTCGCTCAGGGAGCCAGATCGTTCAGATCGAACGCCAGAACGTCGCGCAGGAAGGCGACGAAAGCCTCCGCCTGGTGCTCGGCAATGGCCCGGCCCATTTCAGGCGTCGCCAATTGCGCGTCGCCGACGACACCCTGGCGATTGAGGTCGCCCGCCATCCAGCCGAAGCCGAGCCGCCCATGGGCCCGCAGATGCGTGTGACGCTCGGCGAGCCGCTCCTGCAGCGTCTCGAAGTGCTGAATCTTCTCACGCCGAACCAGCTCGGGCCGGAAATGCAGCATCAAGGCGGTCTCGACGGCGCCGCCATGGATGCCGAGGTCGATCTCGTCCTGCGGCAAAAGCCCCTCGGGATAGCCGAAGCGCAGCCAGGAGCAGGTTGCGACCAGCATTCCGCGGCACCGGCGCAGTTCGAGGGCGGCCGTGTCCATGACCGGCGTGTTGCCGCCATGGGCGTTGACGATGACGATGCGCCGGAAGCCGGCATCGGCGAGGCCCTCGCCGATCTCGATCAGGGCCGAGGTCATCGTCCGCCAGTCGAGGCTGAGGGTGCCCGGAAAACCGGTATGTTCGGTCGATTTGCCAAAGCGGAAGGTCGGCAGGAACGTCGCGGCAAGATCGTCCGGCAGCCGCGCGATCACGGTCTCCACCATGGCGTCGGCCAGATGGGCGTCGGTGCCGAGCGGCAAATGCGGCCCGTGCTGCTCGATCGCCGCAATCGGCAGGACGGCGACCATCGCGCCAAGTTGCGGCGCGAGCGTCTCAATGTCCGGACTGGTCAGCTCTTCGTAGCGCCGAGGCGTTTTCATTTTGATCCGACCATTCGAACTGGTAGTGCATGGCGCCATGCGTCGTCGCCGGTTCAGATAACGCGGCAAGCCGTTCCCGACATCTCACCGGGCGCTTGTCCACGGATTTTGTCCGAACCTTACAGACACCGGATGCCGGATCAATCTGCAACGGACTTCGAGGATCGAAAAGCACGATGGCTCGAAAGAAGAAGAAGGGATCGGTTACCGGCCAGCTCGTCCTCGCGGCACGCAGCGCAAGAACCGCCCTTTTGCACAGCCTCGACACGACGGAAATCTATCCCGGTCAGGACAACGTGCTGATCACGATCGGCAAGAGCGGCGGGATCACGCTGAGGGATCTGGCGGAAAGGCTCGCAGTCCGACCGCCGACGGTGACGAAGACCGTCAATCGGTTGGTGGCGCAGGGTCTCGTGGAAAAGCGTTCGTCGGAGACCGACCTTCGCCAGAGCCAGGCCTATCTGACTGACGAGGGTGCCGCCCTCGTCGAAAAGGTCCAGAAGGCCCAGAAGAGTCTGGAGCGACGAGCTCTCGCCGGTTTCACCGACCGTGAACGCAAGGCGTTTCGCCGCTATCTCATCCGCGTCCAGCAGAACCTTGCCGAAGCGAGAATCGAGGCAGCATCAGACGACGGCGGCTGATCGCGCTGGCGGTGCCGCCCCGTCTTCGGGGCGGCACGTTGTCGGAAATGGTTTCGCTCAGCCCAACTGCGACTTCACGAAGTCCTTGACGATCGAGACGATGCCCTTGCCGAGCAGATCGTCCAGCGCGTCGCAGAACTGGTCGACATGGTCCTCGCCGCAGATCAGCGGCGGCTCGAGGCGGATGACGTTGCGATTGTACTCGGTGAAGGCGACGAGGACGTCGTAGTCGCGCAAGAGCAGTGCCCCGATGAAGCCGGAGAGCGAGCCCTTCAGCTTGTCGTCGAGCATCGCCACCATCGGCCGGAGCGCGAGCGGCAGCGTGCGCGAAAAATCGTGGAATTCGAGGCCGATCATCAGCCCCTGCCCCCGCACGTCCTTGATGATCTGCGGATATTTCGCCTGGATCGTCTTCAGCCGCGACAAGAGGTAGGCACCGGTCTCGGCCGAATTGCCGATCAGGTCCTCGTCATAGAGGACCTCCAGGCCCTCGATCGCCGTGACGCAGGCCTCACCGATGCCGCCGAAGGTCGCCTGGGCGTGGATCATCGCGGTCTTCGGCGTGCCATAGGCCTTCATGTAGACGCTGCGCTTGGCGATCATCGCGCCGACGGCGGCCTTGCCGGCACCGAGCGATTTCGCGAGAGCGGTGACGTCCGGCACGACGCCGTGATGCTCGAAGGCGTAGAACTTGCCGGTGCGCCCGTAGCCGCACTGCACCTCGTCTGCGACCCACAGGACGTCGTGGCGATCGCAGAGGGCTCGGACGCCCTGCCAGTATTCCGTCGGCGCACCGATGATGCCGCCGCCGCCCTGCACCGTCTCGAGGACGACGACGCCGATGTCTGAGTCGTTCTCGATCGCCCGCTTCAGCGCCGGCAGATCGCCGAACGGCACCTTGACGCGGTTGTCGACCAGGCGGAAATCACCCTGATAGAGGGTCGAGTCGGTGATCGACAGGACGCCCTTCGACTTGCCGTGGAAGGAATTCTCGGCGTGGACGATCTTGCAGTTCTTCCGGCCGGACGCGCGCTCTGCCACCTTGATCGCCGCTTCCATGGCTTCCGAGCCGGTCGAGCCGAGGAACACCATGTCGAGCTCGCCCGGCGAGCAGGCGGCGAGATTCTTCGCCAGCGCCGCCGCATATTGCGACAGGAAGGCGATGGCGATCTCGTGGCGCTTCTCGTCCTGGAAGCGCTCGCGGGCGGCGAGGACGCGCGGATGGTTGTGGCCATGGGCCAGCGAGCCGAAGCCGCCGAAGAAGTCGAGGATCTTCCGGCCGTTCTGGTCGGTGTAGAACATCCCCTCGGCGCGTTCGATCTTCACTTTGTGGAAGCCGAGCAGCTTCATGAAGTGGAACTGGCCGGGATTGATGTGATCCTTGAACAGATCGGCCATCGTCTCGACGGACATCGCCTTGGCGTCCTCGACGGAGAGGAGCTGAGGCTTGGCGGGGCCACGGCGGTTCGCGGCGTCGAGCGTGGCATTCACGGGGCGATCGAGCATGGTCTTTCCCTCACTCTGCCGGCTGCGCGTGCGGGGCGACCTTGCCGGCCGCACCGCTGAGCTTGTTGCGATATTCGCTGTAGGCGGCGATCAGCATGTCCTCGTCGCGGTGCTGCGGCACCCAGCCGAGCTGGCGCGCGCCCTTCGACACGTCGAGCACGCATTCCTCGTCGGCGATGAGATACTGTTCGGGATCCATCAGCGGCATGTTGAGGGCGTCGAGGAGATCGAGCGTCCGCTTTACCGCCCACCCGGGCGTCGGGATGAGGATCGACTTCGAACCGGCGTGCTTGATCAGGTCGCCGAGGAGCTTCTTCACCGGCGGCGGGTTGAGCGAGCCGAGATTGTAGGCCTCGTTCGGAACGCCCGCCTTCCAGGCGAGACGGGCGGCCTCGGCGCAGTCGAAGACCGAGATGAACTGATAGGGGTTCTTGCCCGAGCCGATCATCGGGACCGGCAGATTGTGGTCGATCAGCTTGAACAGCTTCTCCAGGATGCCGAGCCGGCCGGGGCCGATGATCAGGCGGGGGCGGAACAGCGAGATGTTCATGCCCTTCTCGCGCCACTTACCGGCGAGGATCTCGGTGTCGAGCTTCGACTGGCCGTATTCGCCGAGCGGCGAGACCGGATGCTCCTCGGTCATCGGATAGGTGACCGTGTGGCCGTAGATCATGTCGGTGGTGAAATGGACGAGGTTCGGCGCGCCGGCCTTGTCCATTGCATGGATGATGTTCTCGGTGCCGAAATAGTTCACCGGATAGAAGAAGTCGTGGCGCTTGGCCCGCACCTGGATCGGCGACAGCATCTTGGCCGACAGGTTGTAGACCATGTCTTCCGCGGCAATCGGAACGGCCGCAACGGCCGCAGGTTCGGTGACGTCACAATGGACGAAGCGGGCGCTGGCGTAGTGCGGCAACTCGCTCTTGACGATGTCTGCGACGAGGACTTCTTCGCCGTCGGCGACGAGCTTCTTGGCGAGGTGGCGGCCGACGAAACCATCGCCGCCGAAGATGACGTGTTTCATTGCGAAACCTTTGAAGCGTTCTCAATGTCGGAAAGGGGCGTGACGGCGTCGGCCACCTGTCGGTCGACGCTTTCGGCGTGGGTCGGTCCACCGCTCCAGGCGATGAAGAAGGTACCGCCGCAGATCAGGGCGATGCCGAGGATACGCATGGCGTTCACGTCCTCGCGGAAGACGAAATAGGCGAAGACCGCGACGACGACGTAGGCCAGCGACAGGAAGGGATAGGCGAAGGACAGATCGACCTTCGACAGGACGAAGAGATGCGAGGCCATCGAGATCACGAAGGTGCACAGCCCGAGGAAGACCCAAGGGTTGAAGACGATCTGCAGGATCTTCAGGATCGGATTGACGCCGACGAAGCTCAGCGTGCCGAGCTGCATCATGCCGTATTTCAGCATCACCTGCGCTGCCGCGTTGGTCAGCACGGTGAAGAGAATGAAGGGGATGTATTTTGTCATCGGCCTGATCTTTTCATCCCAGCAGAAGGCGGCTTAACTGACGAATGGTCATAGCGCCTGAAGTTCAGTGATGGGTTAAGACGCCTCGCGGCTCAGGCGCCGGCGCCGGCTTTTACGTCATGGATGGTAAAAGAAGTTTCCCGCGAAACTGTCGACTTGTCCGTATCGGTGAAGAATCCGGCTTCGCCTGCCGGAAGACGCATCGCCGTCCGCCGCCAGAAGTCCGACATCATTGCCGGGTCGCGCTGTGCCTCCAGCCGCCGCCAGTTCGCAAAGCCCGCCGCGAAGGTCTCTGGTGACATGCGGGCGTCCTTGTACGGATTCACCGCCCCGCCGGCCTCGATGGTGATCCGGTCGAGTTCGGCAAGGAGCTTCAGCGTCGTCTCGCCGCGATGGGGGAAGTCGAGGGTCAACGTGTAGCCGGGGCGCGGAAAGCTGGTCAGCCCCGGGCTCTTCAGATCACCGAAGCGTTTCAGTACCGTCAGGAACGAGCCGTGGCGATGGCACTTGGCGCATTCGATCAGCGCGCGCACCACGGCTTCGGCATCGGCGAAGGGCACGATGCTCTGATGCTGATGCAGCCCGCGCGGACCGTAGAGCCGGTTCCAGCCGCCGATCCGATCCAGCGGGTAGAAGAAGCCGGCGAAGGGAACCGTGCGGCTGTGCGTACCGGCCTTCGCCTTGCGGAAATAGGCCTCGTTGAAGGCTTTGAGGAAGGGTCCCGCGAGCGGACTGACCGGCGGTGTGAACGGCACGCCGGCAAGCTGGCCGGACGCTTCGCCCGACCTGTCGCCGTCCCTCGCGTGGTCGCCGCAGATGAGATGCCCCCGGCCGAGACTTCGGCCTCCGGCGAGGGAGTCGATCCAGGCGACGGCATATTCGTGCCGCGCATCGGCCTCTTCGGCGAGGGCGAAATAGTCGGAGAGCCCGCCGAAGCGAGTCGTCGTCTCGACAATCGACAGGGACGGCACCTTCATCAGCCGGATGGTCGCGCGGCGGATCAGCCCGGTCAGTCCCATTCCGGAAATCGTTGCCACGAAGAGGTCGGCGTTTTCGGTCGGCGAGAGTGCCAGGACCCCGCGGTCGGAGCGCTCAAGCTCAATCGCCTCGACCCAGCGCCCGAAAGTGCCGCGGCGATGATGGTTCTTGCCGTGGATGTCGTTGGCGATCGCCCCGCCGAGGGTGACGAACTGCGTGCCCGGCGTGACGGGCAGGAACCAGCCATGGGGCCCGACATGGCGGGTGATCTCGGAAAAGAGCACGCCCGCCTCTGCCGTCAGACGGCCGGTCTCGGCGTCGAAGGCGAGGATCCGCGGCGCCCCGCCGTTCCGCGTATCGAGGAGGACGCCGGCGTCGTTGTGGCAGCTGTCGCCATAGGAGCGGCCATTGCCATAGGGCAGGAAGCCGCCCTTGCCCGCCACCCGCCACCCGCTGGCCGCGGCCGGCATGGCGGCGCGCTCCAGTCGCTTCAGCCGGCCCCAGCTGTCGTGGTCCCGGCTGCCCTGGCCGTCAGAAGACGCTTCACGCATAGGCCGCCAGGAGGAACATCAGGCCGCCGACGGCGATCATCATCTGGCTGCGCCAGTCCTGCAGCATGAAGACGACGGGGTCGTCATGCATGTGGCCGCGCCGGGCGAGCACCCAGATCCGGACGATGATGTAGAGCAGGATCGGGCAGAGCGGCCAGACCAGCCAGGGAATGTTGTAGTGGGTCGTCACTTCCGGGCTGTTGATGTAGAGCGCCAGCACCATCACCGCGGCGAAGCCCGACGTCATCCCCGCCTGGGCAAGTGTTTCGAGGTCGGCGTCGACATAACCGCGGCCGGTCTTGGAGCGCTCGGCGCCGGTGCCGAAATCCATCAGCTCGGTGTAGCGCTTCACCAGCGCCAGGGACAGGAAGAAGAACAGCGAGAAGGCCAGCAGCCAGAATGAGACCGAGACGTCCGTCGCCGCGACGCCGGCCATGATGCGGGTGGTGTAGAGCCCCGCCAGCGTCAGGACGTCGATGAGCAGCATGCGCTTGATGAACAGCGAATAGGCCGTCGTGGCCACGAGATAGCCGGCGAGAACGCCGAGGAAGGCCCAGGGCAGGAGGAGGCTCAAGAGCAGCGACGCCCCGAACAGCCCCCCCGCCAGTTTCAGCCCGTCCGGGATCTTCAGCGTGCCGCTGGCGAAGGGGCGATTGCGCTTGGTCTTGTGCTTGCGATCGGCGGTGAGGTCGACGAGGTCGTTGAGGATGTAGACCGCCGAGGCGGCGAAGGAGAAGGCGAGGAAGGCGACCAGCGCCTCGAAGAGCATGGCGACGTTGAAGAACTCGTGGGTCAGCACCATCGGCACGAAGATCAGGACGTTCTTTGCCCATTGATGCGGGCGCATGGCCTTCAGCGCGGCCCTTGCCGGCTTGCCGCTCGCCGGGATCAGTTCCGCGCCGTTCTCTCGCTGCCATTTGCGCGCCGCCCGATCCGGGGCGACGACGGTCGCCTCGGCGGCGGCATCAAGCAGGCAGAGGTCGTCGTGGGAATTGCCGAAATAGTCGAAGCCGTCCTCGCCGCATGTGGCGGTGATTCGCTCGAGCTTACGGCTGGAGGTGAGATTGACGGCGTCGCAGGAGGCCATGACCGCGTCGAACAGGCCGAGATGAGCGGCGACGGCATGGGCGAGCCGCTCGTTCGACCCGGTGGCCAGCACGATGTGCCGGCCGTCCGCCTTCGCGCGGCGCAGTGCCTCGACGACCTCTTCGCGATAAGGCAGCAGCGCAGCGTCGAACTCGATGCCGTCGGCGAGCCCCGCCTTCAGCCGCGCCTTGCCTTGCGCCCGCCAGCCGAAGACATGGCGAAGCCGTGCGGGGGATTGCCGTGCCGTGAGAAACAGCGTCTCCCACAACAGATCGGTCTTGATCAGCGTGCCGTCGAGATCGACGAAGATCGGACGGTCTTTCTGGTCGACGCGAGCGTCCAAGGAACAGTCTCCCATTCGGAGGCGAGACATCGGCCCGGCTCCCTTCCGTGAGACATTCTGGACGCTTACGGTTTCGAGGTGGTTGAAGCCTCCGTTCCGGCCAGCGATTCGCGGGATCTATCGCCCACTTTGGCAAACGAAGCGTGAAGGAACTGCCGTCGTTTCGAGGAATGGCCGAGGCGGAAAGCCCCTGACGACGTGTGGATCAGTTGTTCCCGGTGTCTGCACCGCGGCCCTCGGCGGCCCCGGCGCGGCGAGCCCTGCGGGCGTTGCGCCAGCGCGCGAACCGGACTTCGCTGCGTCGCCGCCCCCGCCGCACCAGCGGCGAGTCGACCGAAAGGACGAAGAGACCGAGCGGCAGCATCCAGAAACCCAGGATCGGCAGGAAGCCGAGGACACCGCCGCCGACCAGCGAAGCGCCGAGCGCGATGCGCCAGGGGCGCGAGGCCGGCAGCGGAAATTGCCGGCCGAACAGCTTCAGCCTGGGACGCGGGTTCGAAGCCGCCGCCTCTTCGCCGGGCGCGCCGTGATCGGTCGCCTCTCCCGCGCGGGACGGATGACCGCCCGCGAGAGGCCGTTCGCTTCCCTCCGAAGCATTCGCCCGTCCGTCCGGCCGCTTCGCATCGCCTGACGTCATGACCATTCGTAGTCTCCGATGGGCCGTTGAACCCGTTCGGGCGAAGATGGGCAGGCCGGGCGCCGCCCGCAATCCATGCCGCGCCCGCTACGGCTATGGCTCCGGGCACGTGCACCGCCCCTGGACGCCCGGCCCGCTGGCACCCTTTTCTCGAGATGAACCGCCTTTTTTCCATCGAAGGCTTGGCAAAGGCCGAGAGGCTTTGCTATAGGCCGCGTCAACGTCGTCAGGCGTATTCCCCGGTAGCTCAGTGGTAGAGCACTCGACTGTTAATCGATCGGTCGCTGGTTCGAATCCGGCCCGGGGAGCCACTTCCACCCAAAAATGCGAACGCCCAGCGCTGCGGTTTGCTTAAGGCATTCCTCCGCATCTCGGCGAGGATCTGCGGGCGCTTGCGGGCCGAGCTTTTGCTTATGATCCATCCGCGCTGCCGCCGCGCGACATGTTGAAGCGGTGCTTCCGCGATGGACGCACGGGCTTTGCCGCAGCTTTCCTGGACCGTGAGAAGACCCAGGCCACCGATCAGCGGCGAGCCGATCGCGATCCCGTCGCGAATTTGTCAGGGGCGTCGGCAGGCAATCGGCGCTGCCCGGGCTCTCACCCAGTCGGCTGGGTTCAGCCGGGCACCTCGGCCGATTCCGACATCGCCGCCCAGTTCTGCACGCTGGGTCGGTCCTGCATCCTTTCGTGCCAGGCCCCGAGAGCGTCGCACTCCACCGGGACCGGCAGTTTCACGATCTGAGCGAAGATCAAGCCGCCGATGACCGTGATGTCGGCCATCGAGAAGTCATCGCCGGCGACGAAGCGCTGCCGTCTCAGAACACCGTCGAAGTAGTGCATGCCTCTGATGGCCTTGTCGCGCTGACGGAGCCCCCACTCGGCATTCTGATAGATCTCGACGTCGGGGCCGAGACCTGGAGTGGCGTGGTGGAAATAGACGCTGATGGCGTCGAGCAGCTCCAATTCGGCGCGTTTGCTCATCATGTGGATGACGCCCTTCTCGCGCGGTGTCCGACCGGTGAGTACGGGAGTCCCGTCGAGTGCGTCGAGATATTCGGTGATGGCCGTGCATTCGGCAATGAAAGTTCCGTCGTCGAGTTCGAGCACCGGCAGCGTCCCTGAGTAGTTCTTTACGAGAAATTCGGGCTTCTTGTGTTCGCCCTTGCGCAAATCAACCGTCACGAACTCGACCTGCGACTGCAGGTTCTTCTCGGCGAGAGCGATCCGGACAC
Source organism: Jiella pacifica (assembly GCF_010500815.1). Taxonomy (GTDB): domain Bacteria; phylum Pseudomonadota; class Alphaproteobacteria; order Rhizobiales; family Rhizobiaceae; genus Jiella; species Jiella pacifica. The sequence continues at coordinate 23,559 of NZ_JAAAMG010000019.1, read as the reverse complement.
GGGCCGGGTATGGACCGGTCGGCCAATCATGGATTCTCATCAACGTTTACCATCTACCTGCCACATGGTAGAATGAGCCTACGCTTCCCATTCTTGCCGTCAAGTTTTATCTGCCACTTGGTAGGTGAGCATACTGGGGTGGAGGTTCCGCCATGAGATCAGACACTCGGGAGGCGATCCTGACGGCTGCCAGAAGGAGCGCGCAGGCTCACGGCTATGGCGGCTTGAATTTCCGCGACCTCGCCAATGAGGTGGGGATCAAGGCCGCGAGCATCCACTACCACTTCCCGACCAAGGCGGAGCTCGGCGCAGCGGTCGCGCGGCGCTACTGGGAGGACACGGCAGCCGAACTCGACCGCCTTTCGGCCGAAGACTCGGACCCGGTTCGCAGCCTGCGCCAGTATCCCGCCTTGTTTCGCAAGGCGCTCGAAAACGGCAATCGCATGTGCCTCTGCAGCTTCATGGCGGCCGAATACGACGATCTGCCGGAGGCGGTGAAGAACGAGGTCCAGACGTTCGCCGACGTCAACGTGGCGTGGCTGAGCGGGGCGCTGTCAGCCGCGTCCGGGCCTGGTTCCGGGGAGAGCGAAGCGCGGGCCCGTGCGATCTTCGCCGCCGTCGCGGGCGCGCAACTTCTGGCGCGAAGCCGCGCGGACGTCTCGCTCTTCGATGCGTTGATCGAAAGCTACCGCGTCGCCGGTCTGTTGCCGGGGTGACGCGAACGGCTCCGGTGCGACGGCTGAGCGGCATTTCGCTCGATCGCCTCGCACCGAGTTGCGGTTTGCCCATCGGCCCTCCCGCCCCACCTCTTTCGTCCGAACGACCGAACCCCGCCGCCGTCGGATGGAGCCCTCATGAGCGAGACCCCCGCCGTTCTCTTCGTCTGCCTCGGCAACATCTGCCGGTCGCCGCTGGCCGAGGCCGCCTTCAGGGCTGCAGCCGAGCGTGAGGGGCTTGACGTCCATGTCGAATCCGCCGGGCTCGGCCATTGGCATCTCGGCTATCCGCCGGATCCGCGGGCCGTGGCCGTGGCGCGAAGGAACGGCATCGACATCGGCGCGCGAGAGGCGCGGCTCGTGACCCGGGAAGACTTCTACCGTTTCGACCACGTCGTCGGCCTCGACGCAGAAAATCTCGCCGGGCTACGTCGCCTCGCCCCGACGGACGGCAAAGCCGAAGTGAGCCTCCTCCTCGACCATGTCCCCGGCCGGGAGGGCCAGTCCGTCACCGACCCCTATTACGAAGAGGATTCGGCCTTCGACGATGCCTGGAGCGACGCCTGCGAGGGGGCCGAGGCACTCGTCGAACGGCTCAAGTCCGAAGCCGCGAGCCGATGAGCGATCTTGCCGAACGTGCCGCCGGCCTGCTCGGCAGCACGGTGGCAGAGACGCGTCCCTTCGCCGGTGGCTCGCTGTCGAGCATCGAGTTCCTGCGGCTCGCCGACGGCCGCGAGATGTTGGTGAAGTCCAGCCCCTCGCCCCGCGCCGAGGCGCGGATGCTGCAGGCGATCCGCGCGGCGGGCGTCCCCGCGCCGGAGGTCTTCGCGGCCGACGACGTGGTGCTGGCGATCGAACGTCTTCCGGACGACGGCGGGCTCTCCCATGCCTGGACAGATCTCGGCCGGGTCCTCGCCAAGCTGCACGACACGACGGGCGAGGCCTATGGCTGGGAGGACGACTACGCCTTCAACAGACTGGCGATCAGGAATACGGCCTCCGACGACTGGCCGCGCTTTTACGCCGAGAACCGGCTGCTCGCAGCGGCCCGGGGCACCGGCGCGGATGTCGAGCGGCGAGTCGAAGCCCTATGCCGACGGCTCGGCGACGTCCTGCCGAAGACGCCGAGGCCGTCCCTCCTCCACGGCGACCTGTGGAGCGGCAACGTGCTCGCCTCGAAAGGCCGGATCTCCGGCCTGATCGATCCGGCCTGCTATCACGGCGACGGCGAGATCGACATCGCCATGCTCGGCCTCTTCGCGCGCCCCACCGGGGCGTTCTTCGAGGCCTACGGCGCTCTTCCCGCCGGCCATCGCGAGCGCGCGCCGGTCTACGCCCTGTGGCCAGCGCTCGTTCATCTCAACCTCTTCGGCTCCGGCTACCGCGGCATGGTCGAGGGCTATCTGGCTCAGGCCGGTTTTTGTGGTCGCCTATCCTCGCCCGCGGACGCTTACCCCGCATCTGCCCGTTTCGGTCTTTCCCTTTTCCGCCGCACGGCCACTTATCGAAGCATGAGCCAACCAACGATCATCACCGTCGCCATCACCGGATCCCTTCCGAAGAAAGCCGACAATCGGGCGGTGCCGATCACCGTCGCCGAGCAGATCGAATCGACCCACGAAGCCTTCGAGGCCGGAGCGAGCCTCGTCCACTGCCACGTGCGGAACGACGACGAGACGCCGTCCTCCGATCCCGAGAAATTCGCCCGTCTCATGGAAGGGGTGCGCAAGCACTGCCCCGGCATGATCGTGCAGTTCTCGACGGGCGGCCGCTCCGGCAACGGCCGGGAACGCGGCGGCATGCTGTCCTTGAAGCCGGACATGGCCTCGCTGTCGACCGGCTCGGTCAACTTCCCCACCCGCGTCTATGAAAATGCCCCCGACCTCGTCGACTGGCTGGCCGAGGAGATGCTCCGATACGGCGTCAAGCCGGAGATCGAGGCGTTCGATCTGTCGATGATCTTCCAAGCGGCCACCATGACGAAGGACGGCCGGATTGCCGGGCCGCTGCACGTCCAGTTCGTCATGGGCGTGAAGAACGCCATGCCGGCCGACCGGGATAGCTTTGCGTTCTTCGCCAAGACGCTGAACCGCCTCGCCCCTGACGCCACCTTCACCGGCGCCGGCATCGGCCGCCACCAGACGACGCTGATCGACTGGAGCCTCGAAGAGGGTGGCCATTGCCGGACGGGGCTTGAGGACAACGTCCGTCTGTCCCGCGACGAACTCGCGCCGTCGAACGCCGCGCTGGTGCGGCTTGCCGTGGAGCGATGCGAGGCCCATGGCCGGCGGGCAGCGACGCCCGACGAGGCGCGGCGCATACTTTCACTTGCCGCCGCCTGAACGGCCGGCGCGTTGCACTCTCCGACACTTCATCCAATGGCACATTCTTCATGATCGACACTCGCGACGCATCCCGGCGGCTCCAGCGGCTCTCCCTGTGGCTCTGGCAGAAGGTCGAGATCTGGACTCTCGTTGGCGCGCTCCTCACGGCGGCGGCGATCTGGACCTTCGTGTCCATCGCCGGCGAGGTCGTCGAGGGCGACACCAAGGGGTTCGATCGCGACATCCTGCTCTCCCTGCGCTCCAGCACTGACGTTTCCGATCCGATCGGGCCTCGCTGGGTGGAGGAGTTCGGCCGCGACGTCACCGCCCTCGGCGGCACCGGCATCCTGATCATGCTCACCGCCTTCGTGGCGATCTATCTGTGGATCTCCGGCAGGCGCCGTTCGATGGTGATGGTCGTCGCGGCGATCGCCAGTGGCTTCCTGATGAGCCAGATCCTCAAGCGCACATTCGACCGGGCGCGGCCCGACCTCGTGCCCCATGGCGATTACGTCTACACCGCGAGCTTTCCGAGCGGCCATGCGATGATGTCGGCGGTCACCTATCTGACGCTCGGCATCCTGCTCTCCCGCGTCGAGCCGCGCCGGCGGGTTCGGGCCTTCCTGATCGGGCTCGCGGTCTTCCTGACGGTGATCATCGGCATCAGTCGGGTCTATCTCGGCGTCCACTGGCCGTCGGACGTGCTGGCGGGCTGGACGGCGGGCGCCGCCTGGGCGCTGATGTGGTGGCTGCTCGCCACGTGGCTGGAAAGCCGCGGCGCGGTGGAAGCCAGCCCCCCGGATGCCGGCGGCCAGGACGCCGCCCGCCTTGCCCAAGTGAACGAGAGGACAACGCCCCCCCACGACCACGCCGCGCACCGATCAGCGACCGAGGAGCGCGCCTCCGCGCGCGACTGACGCGCCGAGTCGCAGGCCGCCTGCAGCGTCGGAGGCGGCAATTCGTCGCTCGCCGCCCTCAGACTTTCGTCGCAGGCGGGCGGCGCTTTCAATCCGTTCGGCACGGCCCAAGCGGTTCGAATTGCCGCGATCGGACAGCGCAACCTGCCGTTCCGGTCGCGGTGAGCCGCTCTTTGAGTTTTCCCCAGCGTTCACCGCCTTTGCGGCGCGCGAGACTTTTTTCGCCGACGTGGCTTGCCACGGCCGTCCCTGCTATGGAATTCATCATGCACACGGACGCGGCGCACCTCGAAAAGATGCCGCGCCGATCATCCTGACCAATAAGAACCGGCACAAAGGCGGTCGATGGAATATTTTCTGCAGCAGTTGATCAACGGGGTAACGCTCGGTTCGATCTATGGATTGATCGCCATCGGTTATACGATGGTCTACGGCATCATCGGCATGATCAATTTCGCCCATGGCGAGATCTTCATGATCGGCTCCTTCATCGCCCTGGCGGTGTTTCTCGCCCTGGCGGCGATCGGAATCACGTTCCTGCCCCTCGTCCTGTTGCTGATGGTCGTCGTCGCGATGATCTGCACGGCCGCCTGGGGCTGGACGATCGAGCGGGTCGCCTACCGGCCGCTGCGCGGTTCCTTCCGCCTCGCCCCGCTGATCACCGCGATCGGCATGTCGATCTTCCTGCAGAACTTCGTCCAGGTGACGCAGGGCGCGCGAGTCAAACCGCTGCCGCCGCAGATCCAGGGTGGCATCACCCTGATGGACTCGCCGAGCGGCATCGTCGTGCAGATTTCCTGGATCCAGATCATCATCATCCTGATGACCGTCGTCCTGATGGCGGGCTTCTCGCTCTTGATCTCGAAGACCTCGCTCGGCCGCCAGCAGCGCGCCTGCGAACAGGACCGCAAGATGGCCTCGCTCCTCGGCGTCAACGTCGACCGGACGATCTCTCTGACCTTCGTGATGGGCGCTGGCCTTGCCGCCGTCGCGGGCATGATGTTCCTGCTCTATTACGGCGTCATCGACTTCTACATCGGCTTCATCGCCGGGGTGAAAGCCTTCACCGCGGCCGTTCTCGGCGGCATCGGGTCGCTGCCCGGCGCGATGCTCGGCGGTCTTGCCATCGGTCTCATCGAGACCTTCTGGTCGGGCTATTTCTCGGTCGAGTACAAGGACGTCGCGGCGTTTTCGATCCTCGCCATCGTCCTGATCTTCATGCCCTCCGGCCTGCTCGGCCGGCCCGAGGTCGAGAAGGTCTGATCGAGATGGCAAATAGCACCACTTCCGCCAGCGCCAACCGACCGGAAGGCGCCGAGCGGCTGTCCGAGGAGCGTCGCGAGGCGATGCGGGGCGAACCGCCCTTCGTCGAGGCGCCGACCGACGACACCCGCCTCGTCCGGGCCCTCAAGGAAGCCGGCGTCACCGCCGGGCTCGTCGCCGTCCTGACGCTATTCTTCTTTTTCTTCCGGACCGACATCGCCGTCGGCGGCCTCAATCTGACGGTCGATCCGAAATCCTGGATCATCGCCGTCGGAATTGCTTTCGCCGGCCGGTTCCTGCTGACCTATTTCGTCTTCGCCGGCGAGCGCCCGACGATCGGCGGCTGGAAGAAGGTGGCGGCCGCGTCCGCCCGCTGGCCGATCGGCAAGGTGCTCGGCATCACCCTTCTCCTGATCGCGCTGACGCTGCCCTTCCTTCTGATGACGCTGCTGCCGGGCCAGGACCGCTATCTCCTTGACCTGTCGATCCTGATCCTCACCTACGTCATGCTCGGCTGGGGCCTCAACATCGTCGTCGGTCTCGCGGGCCTCCTCGATCTCGGCTACGTCGCGTTCTATGCGGTCGGCGCCTATTCCTTCGCGCTTCTCGCGACGAACTTCGATCTCGGCTTCTGGATCTGCCTGCCGATGGCAGGGCTCTTTGCGGCGCTGTGGGGCGTCATGCTGGGCTTCCCGGTGCTGCGCCTGCGCGGTGACTATCTCGCCATCGTGACGCTCGCCTTCGGCGAGATCATCCGCGTCGTCCTGCTCAACTGGTACGACTTCACCGGCGGGCCGAACGGCATTCTCGGCATTCCGAAGCCGACGCTCTTCGGCCTCGAATTCTCCCGCGGCGAGGGCTCCTTCTCGGACTTCTTCGGGCTGGAATATTCCTCGATCCAGCGCTTCGTCTTCCTCTACTACATCATCCTGGCGCTGGCGCTCCTCACCAACTTCGTGACGATGCGCATGCGCAAGCTGCCCGTCGGCCGCGCCTGGGAAGCGCTGCGCGAGGACGAGATCGCCTGCCGCTCGCTCGGCATCAACACCGTCAACGTCAAGCTGACGGCCTTTGCCACCGGTGCGATGTTCGGCGGCTTCGCCGGCTCGTTCTTCGCCACCCGCCAGGGCTTCATCTCGCCGGAGAGCTTCACCTTCATCGAATCGGCGATCATCCTCGCCATCGTCGTTCTCGGTGGTCTCGGCTCGCAGCTCGGCGTCGTCATCGCCTCGGTGGTGATGATCGGCGGCATCGAGCTCCTGCGAAATCTCACCGGGCTCCAGGCGATCTTCGGTGCCGGCTTCGATCCCACCCAGTACCGCATGCTGATCTTCGGCCTCGCCATGGTGCTGATCATGGTCTGGAAGCCGCGCGGCCTCGTCTCCACCCGAACGCCCTCGGCCATCTACAAGGAAAAGAAGACGATCGGCGCCGATCTCGTCGCACAGGGCGAGGGTCACTGATGAACGAGAACAATCGCAACTGGGCTGTCGATCCGGTCCTTTCGGTCGAGCATCTGACGATGCGCTTCGGCGGCCTCGTCGCCGTCGACGACCTGTCCTTCGACGTCGGCCGCGGCGACATCACCGCCCTGATCGGCCCGAACGGCGCCGGCAAGACCACCGTCTTCAACTGCGTCACCGGCTTCTACAAGCCGACCGAGGGGCGGATCGCCCTGCGCCGGGAGGGCACCGTTTCCGACGCGGCGCTGGCCGAACTGACGCGGGGCGGGCAGCAGTACCGCCGCGCCGACGACGGCTCGATCTTCCTTCTGGAGCGGATGGCCGACTTCAAGATCACCGAAATCGCCGGCGTCGCCCGCACGTTCCAGAACATCCGCCTGTTCGGCGGCATGACGGCGCTGGAGAACCTGCTCGTCGCCCAGCACAACGAGTTGATGCGCGCTTCCGGCTACACGATCGGCGGGCTGCTCGGCCTTCCCGGCTATCGCCGCGCCGCCGAAGCCGCCAAGGAAAAGGCCATCGAGTGGCTGCGCCGGGTCGATCTCCTCGACCGTGCCGACGATCCGGCCGCCGATCTGCCCTATGGCGCCCAGCGCCGGCTGGAAATCGCCCGGGCCCTCTGCACCAATCCGGTGCTCCTGTGCCTCGACGAGCCGGCCGCCGGTCTGAATCCGCGCGAGTCAGCCGAACTCAACACGCTGCTCAAATACATCCGCGACGAGCATGGCGTCTCCGTGCTCCTGATCGAGCACGACATGGGCGTCGTCATGGAGATCTCCGACCACATCGTCGTGCTCGACTACGGCAAGAAGATCTCCGACGGCACGGCGAGCGAGGTGCGCAACGATCCGAAGGTCATCGCCGCCTATCTCGGCGTCGACGATGAAGAGGTCGAGGAAGTGGAGCGCGATCTCGACGTGGCGACCGCTCACACCCCCGTCCAGGGAGGTGCCTTGTGAGCGTGGCACAGCAGACAGACAACCGGCAGGCCGCCGAAACGCTGCTTTCGGTGCGCGGCGTCGAGACCTTCTACGGCAAGATCCAGGCCCTGCGCGGCGTCGACATCGAGGTCCATCGCGGCGAGATCGTCACCCTCATCGGGGCGAACGGCGCCGGAAAATCGACGCTGATGATGACCATCTGCGGCAATCCGCAGGCGCGGTCGGGCCAGATCGTCTACAACGGCCAGGACATCACCAACCTGCCGACCCACGACATCATGTCGATGTCGATCGCCCAGTCGCCGGAAGGCCGCCGCATCTTCCCGCGCATGACGGTCATCGAGAATCTCCAGATGGGGGCGATTCTCGAGGACGAGGCGAATTTCGAGGACGACCTGCGCAAGGTCTTCACGCTGTTCCCTCGCCTGAAGGAGCGCCGCGGCCAGCGCGGCGGCACGCTTTCCGGCGGCGAACAGCAGATGCTGGCGATCGGCCGCGCCCTGATGAGCCGGCCGAAGCTGCTTCTCCTCGACGAGCCCTCGCTCGGCCTGGCGCCGCTCGTCGTCAAGCAGATCTTCGAGGCGATCCGCGAACTCAACACCAACGAGGGCCTGACCGTCTTCCTCGTCGAGCAGAACGCCTTCCATGCCTTGCGTCTCGCCCACCGGGGCTACGTCATGGTCAACGGCTCGATCACCATGTCCGGCACCGGCCGGGAGCTCCTGGCCAGGGAAGAGGTCCGTAGCGCCTATCTCGAAGGGGGAGCACACTGACATGACGCCGGAAATGAGCCTCATCTGGGAAGTCACATTCTCGGAATTCCTCTTCGTCACCGTCATTCTCGGCGGCGGCGGCGCCTGGATGGTCGGCCGCTCGACCGCGCTCACCTGGAGCGGATGGGGGCTCCTCGCCTTCTACATCGTGCTGTTGGCGCTGGCCGTCCGGTTCATCCATTTCGCGCTGTTCAACGGGTCGTTCTTCTTGCCGCTCTCGACCTTCGGAACCGGCCTCTACTACGGCATCGTCGACTATATCGTGCTGTTCGCCATTGCCGCCTGCGGCCGTGTCTTCGTGCGAGGTCAGCAGATGTCGCGGCAATACGGCTTTCTCGACCGGCAATCGGCCTGAGGCGGGAAAGCTTGCGACATGAGGCCCGTTTCTGCTTCCATAGCGGGAAGATCCGGGCTTTAATCCCTGTCAGGTAGGGGGAGAATTTACTACCTGCTGCGGCCTCAGCGCCGCAGAAACGATCAACACAGGGAAGGTTCGTATGAAGAAGGCACTTCTTTCAGGCGTGGCGCTCAATCTGGTCTTTGCGGGCGCAGCCTTTGCCGACATCACGATCGGCGTCGCCGGCCCGATGACCGGCCAGTATGCGAGCTTCGGCCAGCAGCTCCAGGTGGGCGCCGAGCAGGCGGTCAAGGACATCAACGCTGCTGGCGGCGTCAATGGCGAGATGCTGAAGCTCTCCGTCGGCGACGATGCCTGCGATCCCAAGCAGGCCGTCGCCGTCGCCAACAACTTCGCCTCCGAGGGCGTCTCCTTCGTTGCCGGTCACTTCTGCTCCGGCTCCTCGATTCCGGCGAGCCAGGTGTACGCCGACGAGCAGATCGTCCAGATCTCCCCGGCCTCGACCAATCCGGACTTCACCGACAAGCGTCCCGGCGAGGGTATCTTCCGCGTCTGCGGCCGCGACGACCAGCAGGGCGAAGTTGCCGGCGCCTACATCTACAAGAACTTCCCGGACGCCAAGGTCGCGATCATCAACGACAAGACGGCCTATGGTAAGGGCCTCGCCGACCAGACGCAGAAATACTACGAGGAAGCCGGCGGCAAGCCGGTTCTCGTCGAAGCCTACACGGCCGGCGAAAAGGACTACACCTCGCTCGTCACCAAGATGAAGCAGGCGGGCGTCACGCTCGTCTATGTCGGCGGCTACCACACCGAGGCCGGCCTGATGGCGCGCCAGATGCGCGAGCAGGGCATGGACACGACGATCATGTCCGGCGACGCGCTGGTCACCGACGAGTACTGGGCGATCACTGGTGATGCCGGCCAGGGCACGCTGATGACTTTCTCGCCGGATCCGCGCAAGAACGAGGCCGCCAAGCCCGTCGTCGACGCACTCGAGGCCGAAGGCAAGACCGCCGAGGGTTACGTCCTCTACACCTACGCCGCGATCCAGGCTTGGGCCGAGGCGGTCAAGCAGGCCGGTTCCACCGATTTCGATCCGGTCGTCAAGGCGCTCGACGACGGCACCTTCACCACGGTGATCGGCGACCTCTCCTTCGACGACAAGGGCGACGTGACGCTGCCCGGCTACGTCGTCTACGAGTGGAAGGACGGCAAGTACGACTACGTCGAGTCCGCAGATGCCGGTGGCATGATGAAGGACGATGCCATGGCGACGGACAAGAAGGCCAACTGATCGCTCCATCCGCGATTTCGCAGTGCCGGAGAGCCCGGCGCTGCGGTTTGGCCCGAAGGATCGGAACATACGAAGGCCTGCCTCGACCATCGATCGGTCGACGGCAGGCCTTTTCTTTGGGATATCCGCTACGCAGCGGCGGCATGGATGGGTCGCGACAGCAAGTCGCGCTCGAGCTGAAGGCGCCGACCGGCGCAAGCCGCATCCGCCGATCATCGGCTTCGCGGCGTCGCGACGACGAAGCCCCTCGGTGGCCCGATCGTTGCAGCAGCCGCGGCTCGACGTCGCCGGCTACACGAGGCTTCGCCGCGCGCCCGCGCCGGCCTGCCCTGCCGCCGCCCCCAGGATCAGTGACTGATGGCGCGGTCGAGGCCCGTCAGGCCGGCCTCGAGGCCGTTCCGCTCTTCTTCGGACAGTCCCTTGAGGACGGCCGTTTCTGCCTCGAAGATCTTCGGCATGAGATGGCCGAGCGCCACTCCGCCCGCCTCGGTCAGGGTGAGATACTCGAAGCGCCTGTCCGAGGTCGCCCGCTCGCGCATCACCCACCCGCGCTGATCGAGCGCTGCGACGGCCCGGCTTACCTTCGTCTTGTCCATGGCCGTGAGTTCGACAATGTCGGACGAGGTGAGTTTGGCACTCTCGCCGCCAAGGGCCAGAAGGACAGCGAATTCCGGCGAGGTCAGCCCCTGCTCCCGCTTGTGGACGCGCGACGTGATGCGGCCGAGCGCTGTGGCGGCGCGAATCAATCGATTCGAAACGAGACTAGGCTGATTTCGATGCGTCACTCCTCCCATCGTCCGTTCCTTTCGCTTGTTTTGGTTCTTAGTCTTCCACGAATGCTTCCTGCTATCGGCCCGCTTGATCCTGATTTCGGCCGATTTTTCAGTTCATTGCCTCCCGAACTGAATCTGCTGCCGAACCTTCGTGCAAGCCAGGAGGGTTGATCCCCGGCTAGCGCAACTTCAGCTTTGCGCAGTTTCCTCTCGACTTTCAAGTCGAGACTGTTGAAATCAGCGGGTATTCCGACGATCGTGCAGGCACACACGGCTCCGTCAAAATCCCCCAGCCGAAGTGCGTGCAGAGGCTTCGCCGCCCGTGGCGCCGAAGAGACTTTGCTTTTCGGCTGCCTTTTCCCTATAGCATCGCGCCAATCCACACAGACCAAGCGCATAAGGATGGGTCCTTGTCCTCAACATTCGACCGGGTCGCCGACATCATCGCCGAAACCAGCGAGATCGACCGCGCTGAGATCACCCCGGAAAGCCACACGATCGAGGATCTCGGCATCGATTCCCTCGATTTCCTCGACATCGTCTTTGCCATCGACAAGGAATTCGGGATCAAGATCCCCCTGGAGAAATGGACGCAGGAAGTGAACGAGGGACAGGTTCCGACCGAGGAATACTTCGTCCTGAAGAACCTCTGCACCAAGATCGACGAGCTGCGCGCCGCGAAGGCCGCCGGCTGAACGCGGCCGATCGCCGACGCTCCCCTCGTCGCGAAGATGCCGGCGCGGCGCTCGAATGACTTTGCCCGCCGCGGGTCGGCGTCGATGATGTTGCCCGCCCGTCCGCGGGTGTCGAGACTTACGGAACCTTCTCATGACTGACACGCCAAGGGACGTTCTGATCACCGGGATCGGTCTGGTCTCCTCCCTCGGCGAGGGCATCGGCACGCATCTCGATCTCTTCGCCATGGGGCCGGGTATCCACCCCAACATCAAGAGCGAGGGATACGCGCCCTATTTCGTCCACGGGCTGCCGCCGATCGACTGGTCGCGGCAGATCCCGAAGAAGGGCGACCAGCGCCAGATGGAGACCTGGCAGAAGCTCGGCACTTATTCGGCCGGGCTGGCGCTCGAGGATGCGGGCATCCCGATGGACGAGGCCGTGCGGGGCGAGATCGACATGATCGTCGCGGCGGGCGGAGGCGAGCGGGACGCGGCCGTCGACGCCATGGTGATGGACCGCGCGCGCGGCTCCAACGACGTCGGGGCGGTGATCAACGAGACGCTGTCGACCGAGCTCCGGCCGACGCTGTTCCTGGCCCAGCTCTCCAACCTTCTCGCCGGCAACATCTCGATCGTCCACAAGGTCACCGGCTCGTCCCGAACCTTCATGGGCGAGGAAGCCGCCGGCATTTCGGCGCTCTATTCCGCCAGGGCGCGCATCGCCTCCGGCCAGAGCGAGATCTGCCTCGTCGGCGGCGCGTTTTCGGCCGAGCGCAAGGATCTGATCCTCAATTTCGACCTCGCGGAGCTGATGCTGAAGGACGAGTGGCGGCCGGTCTTCGCCCGTGCCGGGGCCCATAGCGGCATCGCGATCGGCAGCGTCGGGGCCTTCCTCGTCCTGGAGTCGCCGGAACATGCCGCCAGACGCGCCGCGCGCGCCTATGCCCGGCTCGTTTCGGCTACCGGCGATCGTGGTCGCCGCGACCGGGAGCGGACGGCCAAGCGCTTCGCCGATCTCCTGCCGAACACGTCTGCGGCAAGCGGCGACGTCCTCGTCCTTTCCGGCGCGACCGGGCTCGGCGATCTCGTCGACATCGAGCGCGGCGTCCTCGCCGAACGCCTGCCGGGGGCGCCGATCCGCGCCTATGGCACGATGCTCGGCCATTCCTTCGAGGCGCAGATGCCCGCCGGCGTCGCGCTCGCTGCCGGTGCACTCGCCCGCAGAGCCGCGATCCCGCCCTTCGACAGCGGCGAGGAGCGGCCGGCAGACAGCGCGCCGCGCCATGTCGTCGTCACCAGCATCGGCCATCTCCATGGCGAGGGCGTCTGCCTGCTCGAGGCCATCGAAGGTGCCGTGTCGTGATCGCCGGCGTGGCCGTATGGTCGTGAGATCGCCGGCCGGTCACATCCGCAAATTTGCAAGTCCGTTCGATCGGAGGAAATGTCCATGAGCGCCAGCGACACCGATTTTCTCGGCCGGCCGATCATCGCCGTCACCGGTGTCGGCATCGTCTCCTCGCTCGGAAGAGGCGTCGAGGCGAACTGGGATGCGCTGACGGCCGGCCGCTCGGGCATCCACCGCATCGACCGCTTCTCCACCGAGGGCCTGCGCACGACGATCTCCGGCAGCGTCGATTTCATGGGCGAGATGGGCCAGACTTCGACGGGCCTTTCCTACGCCATGGCCGAGGCCGCCGGCTCCGAGGCGATCCGGATGGCCGGGCTCGACGACGAGGACTTCGGCGCGCCGCTCTTCCTCGCCGCGCCGCCGGTGGAGATGGAGTGGCAGCACCGCCTGAAGCTCGACGCGATGGACGGGGGCGACATCGAGGCTGCCGGCTACGACCGGCTGCTCGAGATCGCCCGCAAACATCCCGACCCGTCGATCTACCACCTCACCCAATGCAGCCGGATCTCCGAGATGCTTGCCGACCGGCTCGGCACGCGCGGCCTGCCGATCACCCTGTCCACAGCCTGCGCCTCAGGCGCCAGCGCCATCCAGCTCGGCGTCGAGGCGATCCGGCGCGGCGAGACGGACAGGGCGATCACCATCGGCACCGACGGCTCCATCACCCAGGAATCGCTGATCCGCTTCTCGCTGCTGTCGGCGCTGTCGACCAACAACGCCGTGCCGGAAAGGGCCTCCAAGCCCTTCTCCAAGGATCGCGACGGCTTCGTCATGGCCGAAGGCGCCGGCGCGCTAGTGCTGGAATCCTACGCTTCCGCCAAGGCCCGTGGCGCGACGATCTACGGTCTCATTCTCGGCTGCGGCGAACGCGCCGACGACTTCCACCGCACCCGCTCCAAGCCCGACGGCTCGCCGATCATCGCGGCGATCAAGGCCGGGCTCGCCGATGCGGGGCTTCCGCCGGAAGGCATCGACTACATCAACGCCCACGGCACCTCGACGCCGGAAAACGACCGGATGGAGGCGAACGGCCTTGCCGCCGTGTTCGGCGAGCGGTTGAAGCAGACGCCGATCTCCTCCAACAAGTCGATGATCGGCCACACCCTGACTGCGGCGGGCGCCATCGAGGCTGTGTTCTCGATCCTCTCCCTCAAGGAGGGTATCCTGCCGCCGACGATCAACCACGACAATCCGGATCCGGCCATCGACCTCGACGTCGTTCCCAATACGGCACGGCGGCAGGACATCGGCGCGGTGCTTTCCAACTCCTTCGGCTTCGGTGGGCAGAACGCCTGCCTCGTCCTCGGCCGCGCCCCCAGCGCCTGAGGACGGCCGAAGCATTTTCAGGGCCAAACGACCATGCGCGCACTCCAGCTCGTCGCCGACCGCGACCTTCGAGCCGTCGACGTTCCGCCGCCTCCGCCGCCTGCCGCCGGAGAGGTGACGCTTCGGATCGCCGCCGTCGCGCTCAACCACATCGACGTATGGGGCTGGCGCGGCATGGCGTTTGCCAAGCGCAAGCTGCCGCTCACCATCGGCGCGGAGGCCTCGGGCGTCGTCGAGGCGATCGGCCCGGGCGTCGCCAACGTCCTGCCGGGCCAGCTGGTGTCGGTCTATGGCGCCAGGACCTGCGGCCTCTGCCGGCACTGCCGGGCCGGCCGCGACAATCTCTGCGAAAACGTCGGCGGGGTGTACGGCTTTCACCTCGACGGCTTCGCCCAGGAAAAGATCAACGTCCCGGCCCGGCTGCTCGTCCCGGCTCCTCCTGGCTGCGACGCGGTCGGCGCGGCGCTCGCCCCGGTCACCTTCGGCACCGTCGAGCACATGCTGTTCGACAATGCGAAGCTCGAGCCCGGCGAAACGATCCTGATCCATGCGGGCGGCTCGGGCATAGGCTCGGCCGCGATCCAGCTCGCCAAGCGCATGGGCTGCACGGTGATCACCACGGTCGGCTCGGACGACAAGGCGGAAAAGGCCAAGGCGCTCGGCGCCGACCACGTGATCAACTACCGGGCGGACCGCTTCGAGGGCGTCACCCGCAAGCTGACGAAGAAGAAGGGCGTCGACGTCGTCTTCGAACATGTCGGCGCCGACACCTGGGCCGGCTCGATGCTGTGCCTGAAGCGCGGCGGGCGGCTGGTCACCTGTGGCTCGACCTCCGGCGTCTCGACCCAGATGAACCTGATGCAGCTCTTCCAGCAGCAGCTGAAGCTTCTCGGTTCCTTCGGCTGCCGGATGGAGAACATGGCGAACGCCATGGAGAAGATGGCCCGCGGCATCGTCCATCCGGTGATCGACACCGAGATCGGCTTCGACGGCATCGACCTCGCGCTGAAGCGCATGGAGGCCCGCGAGGTCTTCGGCAAGATCATCCTCCGGCTCGACGAGGCCTCTGACGGAGCGACGGGCCCGGCCGGCGGCGGGGGCGGCGAAGCCACCGCCGCATGAACCCGCGCTTCTGGAAACTGGCGATCAGGGCGAAACGCGCCGGCGACTTCATCGTCGCCAAGGCACTGTTCGGAACGCTCAGAGTGCTGCGGCTTCTGCCGGCGCCCGTGGGCCTCGCCTTCGCCGACCGGGCGGCGCGGCTTCTCGGCCCCCTCTCCTCTCGCCACCAACTCGCGAAGAAGAACCTCGCGCGGGCCTTTCCGGAAAAGGACGAGGCCTGGATCGAGGCGACGGCGCTGGCCAACTGGGGCCAGATGGGCCGGATCGCCGCGGAATTCGTCTATCTCGACGACCTCTTCGACTTCGATCCGGATCGGCCGAACCAAGGCCGTATCGAGGTCGCCGGCATCGACATCTTCATCGAGCTGCGCGAACGAAAGGGCCCGTTCATCTTCTTCACCGGCCATCTCGGCTGCTTCGAGCTTCTGCCGATCGGCGCGGCCGCCTTCGGCCTGCAATTCACCGCCCTGTTCCGCCAGCCGAACAACCTCTATGTCGCCAAGCGCGTCCAGGCGGCGCGGCGCACCGCCGGCGGCCATCTGATCCCCTCCAAGGCGGGCGCCGCCTGGTCGCTTGCCGGCATCCTCAAGGGCGGCGGCTCGGTCGGCGTCCTCGTCGATCAGAAGTTCGGCAAGGGTGTCGCGTCGACCTTCTTCGGCCTGCCGGTGAAGACCAATCCGCTGTTGCCGAAGCTTGCCCGTCAATATGGCGCCGAGGTCTATCCGGCCCGCTGCATCAGGCTGCCGAACGGTCGCTACAGGCTGGAACTGCAGCCGCGGCTCGATCTTCCGCGTGACGCGAGCGGCGACGTCGACGTCGAGGGGAGCTGCCAGGCACTCAACGACGTCGTCGAAGGCTGGGTGCGCGAACATCCCGACCAGTGGATGTGGTTCCACGACCGCTGGCAGATCATGGTCAAGCGCAGGAAGCGCAAGCCCACACGCTCGTTCGCATAGGAAAGCGCACTTCCACCACGTCAACGCCGGGGAGGATCGAACGCGCGTCGTCTTTGCACGGCGATCCCTCCGGCTGTCCCTCCGACGTCGCCCGCACGATCGAGGCGGGCAGCCGGGAGGCATCGTCCTTCCGGTGCCGTCGCCGCTCAGCGCTGGACGACGATCCGCGTGTTGCCCATGCCGGCCTGCTTGACCAGCGAGTAGAACACCTTGGCGTTGGCCGTGTGAAGGCGCACGCAGCCATGCGAGGCCGGGCGGCCGAGGCGGCTCACCGCGCCGGTGCCGTGGATGGCGTAGCCTCCGGAATAGAACACCGAATAGGGCATGGGCGACATGTCGTATTTGCGCGAGTACCACATGCGGTGCAGGCGCTTGGGCTTCCAGCTGCCCGTCGGCGTCCGATAGCCTTTGCGAGCCGTCGAAACCGGCCAGCGATACATCACCTTGCCGTTGTTGATGACGGTCAGCGTCTGGGACGAGAGATCGACCCTCGCGACGATGCCCGCTTCGGCACCCGTGACCATGGCGAAACAGGAGGCGACCGTCAGCGCGATCGCCAGAACAAACTTCTTCAAAACACCACTCCTGCCAAAACGTCGTCGTTATTTCGCCCCGAAAAAGCCTAATTCGGACAGCGCGCTGAAGCAATTGCCAAAGACGTGATTACAAATGCGACATTCCGCAAGGTTATCGCGAGGCCGACGACGGGGGCCCGAACTGTCGGGAAACGACGTGCAATGGCCCGTCACACCCGCGGTCTGACGGGCTGGCAGGCTAATGACGAACTGGGGGGGTGGACCGACCGGCTCTTCAGCCGCCCTGGGCTCGCTCGCCGTCGAGCGCCAGCATGTCGAAGTTGAAATCGGCACCGTCCGCCTGGTCGCGTCGCTGCAGCGCCGAGCCACAGCCGGCGAAACGAGACGCGCAGGCCGCGCTCAACGCACCGCCGAGGCCGAGCGCCTCGTCGAAACGTCGGACGAGGAGGCGATTCGGATCCGGCGCGTGCCGGCAGAAGCGGGCCAGCGCGGCGACGGCGTCGGCCGGCGGCACCCGTGCGGCGAGAATGCCCAGCGCGACCGCCGGAGCGCGCCGGACGCCCTGCAGGCCGTGCAGACACAATCGCGCCTCGTCCGGCAGTGCAGCCGTCCATTCGCCAATGGAGCGGACGAGATCGAGGCTCGGGCCACCGGGGCGGGTGTCGTCCTCGACGTCGTCGAACTCGACCTTCAGGTGGTGGGCCGGAGCGACGTCACGGGGGCCGAGATAGGAACGGCCGGGCGTGAGAATCGACAAGACGTGCGTCGCCGCCAGCTCGGCCTGAAACCGCCGCGCTTCCGACTGGCCGCAGACCTGCATCCGGCATGGCCAGCCCTGCAACTCCCGCCCCGCATCGACCAGCGAGTGAAACGTCGCGACCAAAAAGACCTCCCCGGCTCCGCCTGGCAAAAGCGTCCAGCGGACAGTAAGCACCCCACGAGCGGCGCGCCAAGATGAAAATCGGGTGCGGCATGTGGTGAGGGATTACATTTCGGTAATCGAGGGCCGAGCCCTCCCTGAACACCGCCCGCTTACGCGACGTCCGAGCGCGAACTTCTTCGGCGCGCGAGACCGTCCGGAGGCTGCTTGTTCGAGAATGGCCACGTGCTTGTCGCAGCAGCACAGGCGCCGAAGAAGCCGCTTCCGCCGGCATCGGCGAGGGTGCGAAGGACCGCCACCGATGGACGTCGGCGCTATGCCGTGAACGATGGAATCGATGGACCAAAAAAAAATCTGCGCCGCGGGAACCACGCTTCGGCCGGTGCATTAATCAGGCACCCCCAAGCGATCATCCCCCTCGATCGCAACATGCAGACGAAAAAGGGCAGCTCCCCCCTCGCTGCCCTTTTTCGTGTCTGCTCTTCGGCCCGTCCCCGCAGCCACACAGCACGGCTAAATCGTGCGGGAGACAAACGAGGCTTGCCCCGGCGGCCACTTAGGCGTTATCGCCCAAGCTTCGTTTTCCTCCCGGACCACTCCCCATGCAGACCGGCATCATCCTTGCCTTCGCGGCTTATCTCGCGTTTGCCTGCGGCGACGCGACGATCAAGGCCGTGGGCGATCGGCTGCCGATCTTCGAGGTCGGCTTCTTTCTCTCGCTGATCGCGCTGTTGCCGGCGCTCTTCACCAAGCGGCCCGAGGACAACTGGTCGAACGTCTTCGTCCCGAAGCGGCCCGGGCTTCTCGCCGTGCGGATGGTGAGCGGCACCCTCGGCGGCATTCTCGGCGTCGTCGCCTTCACCACCCTGCCCCTCGCCGAGGCCTATGCGCTGATCTTCCTTCTGCCGATCTTCGTCACGGTGTTCTCCTGGCTGGTGTTGAAGGAGGAGATCGGCTGGCGGCGCTGGCTCGCCGTCCTCGGTGGGCTGATCGGCGTCCTGCTCGTCGTCAGGCCGGGATTTCGCGAGGTCCTGCCCGGCCATTTCGCGGCGGTCGGCGTCGCGATCTGCGGGGCGATCACCGTCATCGTCCTGCGCGTCCTCGGGCCGAGCGAGCGGCGCGTGACGCTGATCGGCGCAGTCCTCGTCGCCGCAACCCTCGTCAACGGCCTGTTGATGCTGCCGGAATACGTGGCGCCCTCGCGTGATCTCTGGCCGCTGCTGGTCTTCGGCGGCCTCGTCGTCGGCATCGGCCACCTGCTGCTGGTCCTGGCGACGCGGTTCGCCTCCGCTGCCCGCGTCGCCCCGACGCAATACAGCCAGATCGTCTGGGCGACGGTGATGGGGGTGATGTTCTTCGAAGAGTTCCCCGACGGCATCGCCATGGCCGGAATGGCGCTGGTCGCGGTCTCCGGGCTCTTCACCTTCGTGCGCGAGAAGGAAAAGACCGTCTGGCCGGACAAGACGCCGCTGGTCAGAAACCGGTAGGCCAGCCGCATACATTTCGACGCCGGGCCGCGCTTCTGCAAACCGCTTTCGCACTTGCGAAATCCCGCGCCGCGCCGCAATCTTGTGCATTGGTGCCGCGCAGGATAATTCGGCGGCCCATCGGAACAGTTCGGGAGGGTGTTGTCCGTGGCCATCCGCAAGATTCTCGTCGCCAATCGTTCGGAGATCGCCATCCGCGTGTTCCGTGCCGCCAACGAACTCGGCCTGAAGACGGTCGCGATCTGGGCGGAGGAAGACAAGCTGGCGCTGCACCGCTTCAAGGCCGACGAGAGCTATCAGGTCGGCCAGGGCGCTCATCTCCCGAAGGACATGGGTCCCATCGAGAGCTATCTGTCGATCGAGGAGGTGATCCGGGTCGCGAGACTCTCCGGCGCCGATGCGATCCATCCGGGCTACGGCCTGTTGTCGGAAAGCCCGGAATTCGTCGACGCCTGCCATGAGGCCGGCCTTATCTTCATCGGCCCGTCGGCCGATACGATGCGCCGGCTCGGCAACAAGGTCGCCGCCCGAAATCTCGCCGTCGAGGTGGGCGTGCCGGTGGTTCCGGCGACCCCGCCGCTCCCCGATGACATGGCCGAGGTCCGGCGGATGGCCGCCGAGGTCGGCTTTCCGGTGATGTTGAAGGCCTCCTGGGGCGGCGGCGGTCGCGGCATGCGCGTCATCCGCGCCGAGAAGGACCTCGAGCGTGAAGTGATCGAGGCCAAGCGGGAGGCGAAAGCCGCCTTCGGCAAGGACGAGGTCTATCTGGAAAAGCTGGTCGAGCGGGCCCGCCACGTCGAGGTGCAGATCCTCGGCGACACCCATGGCAACGTCGTCGATCTGTTCGAGCGCGATTGCTCGATCCAGCGCCGCAATCAGAAGGTGGTCGAGCGCGCACCGGCGCCGTATCTCTCAAACGAGCAGCGCCGCGAACTCGCCGCCCATGCGCGCAAGCTCGCCGACGCGACGTCCTATGTCGGCGCCGGCACGGTCGAGTTCCTGATGGATGCCGACACCGGCTCCTTCTACTTCATCGAGGTCAATCCGCGCATCCAGGTCGAGCACACGGTCACCGAGGAGGTGACCGGCATCGACATCGTCAAGGCGCAGATCCACATCCTCGACGGCCATGCGATCGGCACGCCCGAATCGGGTGTTCCCGCCCAGGCCGACATCAAGCTCAACGGCCATGCCCTGCAGTGCCGGATCACCACCGAAGACCCCGAGCACAACTTCATCCCGGACTACGGCCGCATCACCGCCTATCGCGGCGCGACGGGCTTCGGCATCCGGCTCGACGGCGGCACGGCCTATTCGGGCGCGGTGATCACCCGCTTCTACGACCCGCTGCTCGAAAAGGTCACGGCCTGGGCGCCGACGCCGCAGGAGGCGATCGCCCGCATGGACCGGGCGCTGCGCGAGTTCCGCATCCGCGGCGTCGCGACCAACCTCACCTTCCTCGAGGCCATCATCGGCCACGAGAAGTTCCGCGACAATTCCTACACCACCAAGTTCATCGACGAGACGCCGGAACTCTTCCAGCAGGTCAAGCGCCGCGACCGGGCGACCAAGCTCCTGACCTATCTCGCCGACGTCACGGTGAACAGCCACCCCGAGACCAAGAACCGGCCGATGCCTGCGGAGGATCATGCCCCGCCGGTGCCGCCGCTGTTCGACGCGCCGATCCCGCCCGGCTCACGCCAGAAGCTCGACGAGCTCGGCCCGAAGGGTTTCGCCGACTGGCTGCGCGACAAGCCGGAGGTGATGATCACCGACACGACGATGCGCGACGGCCACCAATCGCTGCTCGCGACCCGTGCCCGGACCTACGACATCGTCGCCATCGCCGAGGCCTATGCGCGCGGCCTGCCGCAGCTTCTGTCGCTGGAATGCTGGGGCGGCGCGACCTTCGACGTCTCGATGCGCTTCCTGACCGAGGACCCGTGGGAGCGGCTCGCCCTCGTCCGCGAAAAGGCGCCGAACATCCTCCTGCAGATGCTGCTCAGGGGCTCCAACGGCGTCGGCTACACCAACTATCCGGACAATGTCGTCAAGCATTTCGTCGCCGAGGCGGCCAAGGGCGGCGTCGATCTCTTCCGCGTCTTCGACTGTCTGAACTGGGTCGAGAACATGCGCGTCTCGATGGACGCGGTGCAGGAGGCGGGCAAACTCTGCGAAGGCGCGATCTGCTACACCGGCGACCTGTTCGATCCGGCCCGCGCCAAGTACGACCTCAAATACTACGTCGCCCTCGCCAAGGAGATGGAGGCCGCCGGCGCCCATATCCTCGGCGTCAAGGACATGGCCGGGCTTCTCAAGCCCGCCGCCGCGCGGGTCCTGTTCAAGGCGCTGAAGGAGGAGGTAGGCCTGCCGATCCACTTCCACACCCACGACACGTCGGGGATCGGCGCCGCCACCGTGCTGGCCGCGGTCGAGGCCGGCGTCGATGCAGTAGACGCGGCGATGGACGCGCTGTCCGGCAACACCTCGCAGCCTTGCCTCGGCTCGATCGTCGAGGCGCTGAAGGGCTCGGACCGCGATCCGGGCCTGTCCGCGTCGGCGATCCGGCGGATCTCCTTCTACTGGGAGGCGGTGCGCGCCCAATATGCCGCCTTCGAGAGCGACCTGAAGGGGCCGGCCTCGGAAGTGTATCTCCACGAGATGCCCGGCGGCCAGTTCACCAACCTCAAGGAACAGGCCCGCTCCCTCGGCCTCGAGACCCGCTGGCACCAGGTCGCCCAGACCTATGCCGACGTGAACAAGATGTTCGGCGACATCGTCAAGGTGACGCCGTCATCCAAGGTCGTCGGCGACATGGCGCTGATGATGGTGAGCCAGGACCTTTCCGTCGCCGACGTGATGGACCCGAAGCGCGAGATCGCCTTTCCCGACAGCGTCGTCTCGATGATGCACGGCGATCTCGGCCAGCCGCCCTCGGGCTGGCCGAAGGACATCCAGAAGAAGGTGTTGAAGGACAAGGAGCCGATCACCGTCCGCCCCGGCTCGCTGATCCCCGACGCCGATCTTCAGGAAGAGCGCGAGACGATCGAGACGAAGATCGAGCGCAAGGTCAGCGACGCCGAGTTCGCCTCCTATCTTATGTACCCGAAGGTCTTCACCGAATACGCGCTGGCGGCCGACAAATACGGCCCGGTCTCGATGCTGCCGACACTGAGCTACTTCTACGGCATCGCCCAGGACGACGAGGTGCTGGTCGAGATCGAGCGCGGCAAGACGCTCGTCATCCGCTGCCTCGGCTTCGGCGAGACCGACGAGAAGGGCATGCGCACGGTGTTCTTCGAGCTGAACGGCCAGCCGCGCCGGGTGAAGGTGCCGGACCGGGCCCATGGTGCCACCGGCAACGGCGCCAAGGCGAAGGCCGACCCGGGGAATGCCAACCATGTCGGCGCGCCGATGCCGGGTGTCGTCTCGACGCTCGCCGTCGCCGCCGGCCAGGAAGTCACAGCCGGCGACGTGCTCCTCTCCATCGAGGCGATGAAGATGGAAACCGCGATACACGCCGAGCGCGACGGCAAGATCGAGGCCGTCCACGTCAAGGCCGGCTCGCAGATCGACGCCAAGGACCTCCTCGTCACCTATGCGGGGTGACGAGATCTCCGGCATGAGCGGGGGCGTCTGCCGGGAGTAGACCGTCCCGCTGCAGAACCGAGAGAACATGGTCGGCGCGTTCCGGGACCGAAGTTTTGGGCAAGACGTCGATCCGGTAGCCGAGGCCGGAATAGGCGACCAGCAGCCGTTCGTATTCGGCGACGGCATCGGGCAGCCCGTGTCGCCGCTCTTCGTCTCCGGCGAAGATTTCCGGCCAGGGCGGCGTCATGAAGACGCGGCGATGAAAGCGGCGGGCATCCGCCACGCCTGAAAGACAGTTCTCTCCCGTCGCGTGTTCCAGGGCCGCGGCGGCATCGATCAGTCCGCGGTCGAAGAACACGACGCCGTCGAGGGCAGACGCCATGTCGCAATCGCTTCGAGCCATCGCGATGGCCCGGCGTGCGAACGCTGCAAGGTCGATCCAGGGCAAGGCCGATCCGTCCCCCTGCCGTTCCTCGGCGACGATGCGCCGCCCGGGCTCCTCGACGACGCGGTGGCCGCGCCGCGCGAGTTCTGCCAATAGCGTGGTCTTACCGCCGCCCGAGCAGCCCGACAGGATGACGAAGTCGGCCATGGCGCTCTCCCCTTCGCATTGCTTTCTTTAGAGCGTCGGGCGTTTAATCTGCAACACAGCCTGCAGCCTTGAAGTAGTTCCAGCATTCGTCGGGTGTGAAGAGGGCGCAGATGTCGCCGACGGCCCGCCAGAGTTGGTCCAGAGTGCGGGCGGCCGCCT
>NZ_JAAAMG010000018.1 GCF_010500815.1 Jiella pacifica | reverse complement strand
TGCTTGGCGGCAAGTTGTGCCAGCGTCATCTCACCTCGGATCGCCTCCAGCGCCACCTTGGCCTTGAAGTCCGCCGAATACCGCTTCCGTTTCCCCGTCATCGGTTCGTCCTCTCTCTCGGGCGAACTGTCCACTTAAGCTTCTTGACTGATGAATGACATGACGGTTTCGACTGGCCTACGGCCCAGGTTGCGGCGATAGGAGTTGGTCGTCATTGGATTTTCGACGCGATGCGTACAGCCTTGCTGTGAGCATCGGATTCAATTGGAAACGAAGGCTTTCGCCGCAAAGCCGCAGCTTCGGCCTGGGCATTGCTCTGTGAAGCGGGTCCGGCGCCGGTCAGCAGGCCTGCGCCTTCATCCTGTTCATTTGACATCTGCAGTTTTCGGTCACCGAGCCCGTAGTTCTTCAAGAACGCTTTTCGCTCCTGGCTCGATGAAATTTTGAAATCATTCGTAGTGAGTCGATCCGGCCTTCAGTCGCCGCAAGCGGTGATCGATCGCGGCGCGCAGATATATGATCCTTGCGCCATCGACCTTGTCGAGTCCATGGCCGACGAACCTCAGAAAGATGATGGTATTGATCCGGCGCTGGGGCATGATCAATCGGAGGATATAAGGAAGAGATATCGGGGTAAACTGGAGGTTTTCGCTTCGTGACGATTTAATTGTTTCGCCCGCTTCGTGTTGAGTGATCAGGGGAGCGCATGGCGCCGATCGGCGCCGGGCGCACAGGGGCCTGATCGCGCAAGCGTCCGACCGTCGCCACGTCCAGATTGGCCTGTGCGGCGACGATCTCTGCTCCGGCCAGCTGACAGTACCGGCCCTGACAGCGGCCCATTCCGACCCGGCTGAGGGATTTGGCGCGATTTGCTTCGCTGCCGCCGGCGTCCACGGCATCGCGCAGGGCGCCGGCCGTGATGCTTTCGCAGCGGCAGACCACTGCGTCGTCGGGAAGCTGGCGGACCACCTCGGCGGGCCAGGGAAAGGCGCGGGCGATACCTTCGGCAAAGCGATCGAGGCGGCGCATTCGCCTGGCGTCGGCTCGGGCGTCGGGGGCGGAGAGGCCCATGTCCTCGAGGCAGGCCACGGCAGCGAGGCGCCCAGCCACCTCCGCGCCGTCGGCGCCACGGATCCGCAAACCGTCGCCGGCAAGATAAAGGCGTTCACCTGCGCGACCCATGGCGTCCGCCTTGGGAAGCCATTGGGCGAAACTATGGTCGTAGGTGAAGGTGGCGCCGGCGAGGCCGGCAAGCTGCGTCTCAGCCCGCAAATGCCAGCCGAGGCCGACTGCGTCGCATTCGGTGCGATGGGTCGTGCCGCGATGGGTCCAGGATATGGCTTCGACGCCCTCGGACGACGTTTCGATCCGATCGAGCCGCACGCCCGCCCGGTAGCGTCGACCAAGCTGTGCGCGCATCGCCATGCCGCGCGCGACGAGCCTTGGACGGGCGAGCATCTGCGGCAGGCCGTGCAGCTGCTTTGCCAGCGAAGAGGTGTCGAGCACGGCGGCGATCTCGGCCCCTGCCGCCTCGAGCTGCGTCGCGACGAGCGTCAGGAGCGGGCCGGAGCCGGCGAGGACGATCCGCCGCCCGAGCGCCACCCCTTGCGCTTTCAGCGCGATCTGCATGGCGCCGAGACCATACACGCCGGCACTTTCCCATCCCGGGACAGGGGCAAGGCGCTCTGTGGCGCCAGTCGCGATGATGAGGCGATCGAAAGCGATTTGCTGCAGGCCGTCGGCCGTCAGGACTTGCAATCCATCGTCGGCAATCGCGAGGACTGAGCTCAGCGGAAAATAGGCCAGCCGGTCCTCGGCCAGCATCCGGTCGAAACAGGCGTGGAGGGCCTGCGCCTTTTTCGCCTCGGATCCGTAGAGCTTATCCGCCGCCCGCTTGAAGCCTTCGGGCGCACGGCGATAGATCTGGCCGCCGGAGCGCATGCCTTCGTCGACGACCGTTGGGCGCAGGCCCGCATTCGTCAGGACCTCGGCCGCCCGTATGCCGGCCGGGCCGGCGCCGACGATGACGACGCGCTCGCTCATGGCCATTCCCGCGGTGGCATGCTCATGAGGCGCATTCCCTCGGCAATGGGCGTAGAGCAGGCGCGAATGCGCGGCCCGCTCTCCTGCCACATCCAGCAATCCTGGCAGGCGCCCATCAGGCAGAATCCGGCCCGGCCTTCGGGACCGAATTCGGAGTGTCGCAAGGTCTTCGCGTTACTCAGAACGGCGGTCAGCACCGTGTCGCCGAGAAGCGCCCGGCAGTCCCGCCCGTCCAGGGCGAACTCGACCGGCGGTCGGTCCTCTTCCGCCAGACGCCGGATGCGGCCTTCCGTGCTCATTGCGCGGCCTCTGCCATTTGTTGCGGCAGCGGCATCTCCGGAAAGCGCTTGAGCACCTCTGCCAGCGCCTCGGCCACGCCGGCGGCGCCCGAACGGCCCTCCATGCGGCGGAAGATCTCGGTCTTGGCGAAGAAGCGCCAGTGGATCGGCAAGGCGTTCAGCGTTTCGGTCAGAAGCGCATAGGCCTCGGGCGTCCACTGGGCTTCGTACTCGTTGCGCTCGGCGCCGAAGTCGAAGTGACCTTTTGGCGCCGGTCGTGCCTGACGCAAGGCCTGCGTCGCCGTCTCGTCCACGACACCGTCGACCAGCACCACGCCGTAATCCTTGCGCGCCGCATCCTGCGAGACATAGCCGCGCGCGACGTCCTCGGCGACGCGCCAGGGCTCGCGCGCCATCGGGTCGCCGCGCCCGCCGCCGCCGGCCGAGCGAATGGACAGGATGTCGCCCGGCTGGAGCGTGGCGGTATCGATATTGCCGAGATGGCGGGCGTCCTCCCGGCCGGGATTGACCCACAGATCCGAAAGCCCCGCCGCCTTGCCGCCGAGGACGCCCCAGGGGCGAAAGCGGGAGCGGTCGCGGTTTCGCGCCGTCACCTTCGTGTCGGGGGCAAACACCTTGAACACCATTTCCGTGGCGAGGCCGCCACGCCAGCGCCCGGCGCCGCCGGTATCCTGGGCCAGCCCGTATCTGAGGAACTCGATGGGTGTCTCGGTCTCGGTGATCTCGATCGGCGTGTTCCGGAGATAGGCCGCGTCGGCGCCCGACCCGTTGGTGCCGTCGCGATGGGGCATGCCGCCGCCGCCGCCGACCACCGGATTGACGGCGGAAATGACGGTGCGGCCGCTCCGCTCGTCGGTCGTCATCACGTTGACGATGCAGTTGTTGCCCGCGGGCGCTGCCGGCAGGCGATCGGGCACCACCTGGCTGAAGCCGCCGAACAGCACCGAGCGCAGCCGGGCGCAGGTGAGCGAGCGCATGCCCACCGCGGCAGGGCTGACCGGATTGAGCACCGTGCCCTGCGGTGCGATGCAGGTGAAGGGACGGGTGAGGCCGGTGTTCAGATAGATGCGCGGGTTCAGCGTGTAGAGGATGTAGTAGATCCCGACGAGTAGCATCGAATGGCGCGGATCGCCCCCGGACGGGACGTTCAACGAGGAGCCGAGCTGCGGATCCGAGCCGGTGAAGTCGAGGATCGCTTCGTCGCCCTTGATCGTCAGGGTGAGCTTCAGGCGGCAGGGATTGGCCTCGACGGAATCCTCGTCGGCGTAGTCGGAGAATTCCCATGTTCCGTCGGGCATCGCCCGCAGAATGTCGCGGGCCTGCGCCTCGGCGTGATCCATCAACGCCTCGACGCCCTCGAGGAATGCCTCCCTGCCGAACTTCTCGACCATGGCGAGGATCTTGCGCTCCCCGGTTTTCAATGCCCCCACCATCGCCTTGATGTCTCCGACATTGAGGTCGGGCTTGCGGACGTTGGCGGTCATGATCTTCAGGATCTGCTCGTCATAGACCCCTTCCTTGACGAGCTTCATCGGCGGAAATCGGATACCTTCCTGGTGGATCTCGGTCAAAGCGCGGCTGAGCGAGGCGGGGACGGCACCGCCCATGTCGGTGTTGTGGATGTGCCCGCCCGTCCAGGCGATGATCTCGCCCTCGTAGAAGACCGGCTTCCAGAGCACCGCGTCGGGCGTATGGGTGGCGACATGGCTGGAATAGGTGTCGTTGGTGAAGCCGACGTCGCCGGGCTTGTAGTCCTCGATCATCTCGATCGCCCGGCCGAAAGTGAGGCCGCAATACCATGTCGCGCCGAGGTCCATGGGAACCGCGAAGGTCTCGCCCTTGCGGTTCAAGAGCATGACGGTGAAGTCCTCGGTCTCCTTGACGAAGGCCGAATGGGCGGTGCGCTGCAGGGTGAAGCCCATGTTCTCGGCGGCCGCGCGGGCGTGGTTGGCCAGAACCTGAAGGTTCGTGCGATCGAACATCGGTTTACTCCGCGAAGCTGAGGTGGAGATTCAGGAAGCGGTCGACTCTTGCCGTGACGCCCGTGGGAATCGCGAAGGTCGTATCCTCCTGGGCGACGACCGCGGGGCCCTCGAAGAGCGAACCGGCATGAAGGTCGGACCGAGCAAAAAGCGCGATGTCGCGTCGGGCCCCATCGACGAAGACCGGCGTCATTCGCTGTGCGATCGCTTCCTGTGCCGTCTCGGCTTCTTCGGGGAAATCGAGAGCCGGGCCGGCGCCGACGGCGGAGAGCCGCAGGTTGACGACTTCGATCCGGCCTTCGGGATCATGAAAGTCGTAGATGGCATCATGCAGCCTGTGAAACGCTGCTGCAATGGCGGACAGGTCCGCGCCTTCGAACCATTGCGCCTCGATCGGCACCTCGATCTCGTAGCTCTGACCGGCATAGCGCATGTCCGCCGAAAACTGCAGGTCAAGCGCCCCGACATGGCCCTGCGCGGCGAGCCAGTTCCGCCCCTCGGATTCCAGGTCCGTCAGAACCTGACGCAGTTCCCGGAGCGCATTCTCGGAGAGGTCCTGGAAGGTCGTGCGGATGAAGTCGCCGCGCAGATCGGCGACGAGGCCGCCAAGCGCCGAGACGACGCCAGGTCGGCGCGGTGCCATGACCCGGCGGACGCCCATCTCGCGGGCGAGCATCGCGCCCAGCATCGGGCCGCCGCCGCCGAAGGGCATCAAGGTGAAGTCCCTGAGATCGACGCCCGAGCGGGAGGCGAGCTTCTCGACTTCGACGAACATCTCGGACACGGCGATGTCGAGGATTGCCTGGGCGGTTTCCTCCAGGCTGCGGTCGAGCTTGTCGGCGAGTTCTCCCACCGCAGTGCGCGCCAGATCGACGTTCATCTGAAGCTGGCCGTAAGCCATCTGGCTGTGACCGAGCCAGCCGCAGACTGCCATGGCGTCGGTCACGGTCGCCCGCGTTCCTCCCCGCCCGTAGCAGGCCGGCCCGGGTGTCGAGCCCGCCGATTCCGGGCCCACGCGCAGAACGCCACGCTCGTCGACCGAGGCGATCGACCCACCGCCGATACCGATCGAGCTCACCGAGATCGACGGGACATAGAGCGGGAACTCGCCGATCAGCTCGCCCGTGCCGAATTGTGGTGCGCCGTCGATGATCAGCGCGAAATCGGCCGATGTGCCGCCGATATCGAGGGTCAGGATCTGACTCTCTCCCGCCTGTCGGGCGAGCCAGGCCGCCCCCATGACGCCGGACGCCGTGCCGGACAGAAGCATGTTTACGCAGGCGCGCTTGCCTTCGGCGGCGTTCATCACTCCGCCATTCGACTTTGTCAGCATCGCTCGCGCGGGCACCCCTCTTTCGGTAAGGCGGGCCTCGAGCGCGGTCAGATATCCGGCGACGCGGGGATGGACGTAGCCATTCATGATGGCCGTGGTCGTACGCTCATATTCGCGGATGACCGGCCAGACCTCGGACGAAGTGAACACGAAGAGTTCCGGCGCGATCCGGCCGATCTCGGCCTTAACGGCCTCCTCGTGAGATCCGTCGCGCCATGCGTGGAGGAGGGCGACTACGATCCCCTCGGCGCCGCTCTCGCGAGCGGCCGTGACGGCCTTTGCGACAGCGGCCATGTCGGGCTCGCGCGTCTGGCGGCCATCGGATCGCATACGAACTGGTATGCCGAAAACGCGATCGCGGGGAATCATCGGGTCGGGGCGACTGCAGAACAGCGAATAGACTTCCGGCATGCGCAGCCGGGCGAGTTCGATCACATCCTCGAAGCCGGCATTGGTGATCAGCACCAGGTCGGCGCCGCGCCGCTGGATGATGGTGTTGATCCCGACCGTGGTGCCGTGAACGAAGCGGCTGACCTGGGCCGGGTCCAGGCCTTCACGTTCGGCGAGAAGCGTCAGCCCCGTCATCAGCTCCGCCCCCGGATCGTCGGGCGTCGTCAGCACCTTCAACGAGGCGACCCGACCCGAGCGCGTTTCCAGAGCGCAGAAATCAATGAAGGTGCCGCCGATATCCACCCCGATCTTCCAGTCCGCCTGTCCGGCAGCAGCGTCCATGATGCCTCTCCGCATTTCAACGTTGCAGGAAACTGACAGAGCTTGACGAGCGGGTCCAAGACACAAAGCGACGTCCGACATAAGGAGGCCTTATGCAGCTTGCGCATTTGCGTCTTTGCCTTGCGGTCCGCCAGACCACAGAAAGGAGGCAAAGGAGAGAGCGGATGGACGTGATCGTGATCGGTGGCGGGCTGATGGGAACGGCCGCCTCTTTTTTCCTGGCCCGGCGCGGCGTGAAAGTCACCTTGATCGAGCGCGGACGCGTGGGCACCGGGGCTACCGTTGCATCCTTCGGCAATGTTCGCCGAACGGGGCGCTACCTGCCGCAACTGCCCCTGGCGCACCGCTCCCGCGCCTTGTGGGGCGAAGCCGAGAGGATGCTGGGCCGGGACGTGGAGTTCCGCGCCACCGGGCATCTCCGGCTAGTGTTCGACGAAAAGGGGCGGGAGGACATGCGGCGCTTCATCGAAGCTGCCCGGCCTTGGAATTTCGAGCCCGAGGAGATCGGCCAGAACGAGCTGCGCGCCAGATTTCCGGGCATCGGGCCGGACGCGATCGGCGGGTCATTCGCCGAGACGGACGGTAACGGCAATCCGCGTCTGATCTGCCCGGCCTTTGCCGCCGCTGCGCAGAAACTCGGCGCCACCATCCTCGAAGAGCAGGAGGTTCTGGACGTTGCCCGCACGGGCAGCGGATTTTCCGTGACCACTTCGACTGGCCGTTTCGAAGCCGAAGTCCTTTTGAACACGGCCGGGGCCTGGGGCGCCAAGATCGCCGCGCGCTTCGGCGAGACTGTGCCGATCGAAGCGCGCGGCCCGCAGATGGGCGTGACCGAGCCCTTGCCCTATCGCATCGCCCCGGTCGTCGGCATGTGGGCGGCGGGTCGCCCCAACGGCTATCTGCGGCAGGTGGAGCGCGGCAATATCGTCTTCGGCGGCGGCGCGGTGCGCACCCATGTCGATCTCGAGCGCACCCGCTATGCCACGGCCGATCCTGCGCGCCTGCCCAGGCAACTCGCCTCGCTCTTGCCGCTGCTGCCGGCGCTGGCCGACGTCTCGGTCATCCGCACCTGGTCCGGTGTCGAGGGCTATGTCGCGGACGACCTGCCCGTCATGGGCCCATCAGCGACGACTCCCGGCCTCTACCATGCCTTCGGCTTCTGCGGTCACGGCTTCCAGCTCGGCCCCGGCGTCGGCGACGTGATGGCCGAGCTGATCGCGACGGGCCGAACCGAGACGCCGATCGCCGACTTCGACATCGCCCGGTTCAACGGCGCCAGCACCACCGTGACGGCGGACT
The DNA here is from genome assembly GCF_010500815.1 of Jiella pacifica. Classification (GTDB taxonomy): domain Bacteria; phylum Pseudomonadota; class Alphaproteobacteria; order Rhizobiales; family Rhizobiaceae; genus Jiella; species Jiella pacifica. The sequence continues at coordinate 111,393 of NZ_JAAAMG010000018.1, read as the reverse complement.
GATCCCTGCCGAGCTTCGGCTCCGATGCAAGGGATGGTCGTGGGCCGTGCGGTTGCTCGTGCGTGATCGGTCTCCGGTCGATCAGGCCCGACCGCATCCGCCCGCTCCTAGAGGCAAACCCGTCTTATAAGAACGGTCCGGGAGAACGAGTCCCGGACCGCTGGTTTGGAGCCCGCGCGGCGATCCAGCGTAAACCCCTTGGCGCCGGTCGAAGACCGGGCCGACGGTTCGGTCCACGCACGCCAATCTGATTCCTCAGTACATCATCTCGGGCAATGCCAGGACGACGCCCGGCCAGATGATGAAGATGACTTCCGCCACCAGCAGGGCCACGAGGAACGGAAAGACGCCTTTCGATATCTGTTCCAACGGACTGTTGGTGACACCCTGCAGGACGAAGAGATTGACCCCGACGGGCGGCGTGATGGCCGCCATTTCGGTGTAGAGAACCATGATGACCCCGAACCAGACGGGATTGATGTCGAGAGCCAGGATGACGGGAAACATCAGCGGCAGGGTCACGACCATCATCGCCGCACCGTCCATGAAGAGTCCCAGGAACAAAAACAGCAGGGTGCAGATGATCAGGAACTGAATGCGGCTGAGATCATACTCCACCACCAGGCCGATCAGATATTGCGGCACGCCCATATTCGAGAAGCCGTGACCGAGGATCATTCCGCCGAGGAGGACGAAGAAGATCAGCGTACTGATCGTCACGCCGTCGCGCAGGGCGTGTCCAAGCGTTTCCAAATTGAGGGTACGATAGGCTGCGGCGACGAGAAGCGACCCGAGACATCCCAGCGCACCGGCCTCCACGGCCGTCGCGATGCCGAAATACATCGTTCCCAGAACCATCGCGAAGAGCAGGATGACCGGCCAGACATTCAGAACCAGAGCGAAGGTTCTTGCCGGCCCAAGCCAGGGTTCCCGCAGGTGGTCCCGCAGCACCACGGAGCGCAGGACGATGTAGGCCATGAACAGGAGCGCGATGATCAGGCCGGGCACTACGCCCGCCATGAAAAGCTGACCGATCGACGTGTCGGTCATCACACCGTAGATGATGAAGCCGAGGCTCGGCGGGATCATCGGCCCCAGTGTGCCTCCGGCGGCCAGAGACCCCAGCGCCGGGGCATCGGGATAGCCGCGCTTGCGCAACTCCGGCAGGCCGATCGTGCTCATGGCGGCGCAGGTGGCCGCCGTCGAGCCGCAGATCGACGCGAACAGGGCCGAGCCGGCGATGTTTGCGTGCAGCAGACCGCCCGGCATCCAGCCGACGACAGCCGCACTGCTGTCGTAGAGCTTTTTCGAGATGCCGCATGACGCCAGGATGGTGGCCATGAAAACGAACAGCGGAAGAGCGACGAACTCATAGCTGTTCATGCTGTTGAAGGCGACGAACCCGACTGCCTGCAAACCCGACCAACCATCGCGAAGCAGGTACAGGCCGATTCCGCTCAGCCCCAAGGCGACCCCGATCCAGACACCGCTCGCCATGAGAACGATGAACAGCAAGGCAACCAGTCCCGCCAGGTGCAGCAAGTCCATGGTTCAGGTCTCCAGAAAAGCTCTTGGGGAAGGCAGGTCCGCTCGCGCGACATCCGAACGCCCGGAGAGCGTGGCCGCGTGGATCGACCAGATGCGTGTCAGCGGGATTGGCCGGGGCTCAGCCGACCATTCGGGTCGACCACCATTTCGAGGAACCGCAGAAGGGAGACGGTTCCCAACAGCAGGAATCCGAAGCTGAACACTGCCTGGAAGGGCCAGGCGATGATGCCGGAAACATCGAACCGCGAATTCATCATGTAGGAGAGAAAAATAAGATTTTTGGACGCAGTGATCATCAAGGCCGACAGCAGCAACGTCACGAGATACGAAAATGCCGTTAAGTAATACTGCGCTTTCAAGCTGAAGTGGCGGGTCAGCAGATCGACGCGTATGTGTTGTTCGCGAACCAGCAGGCTGGCAAAGCTGAGCGAGGCGAAGACCACCAGCAAAGCCGAGACGAGATCACCCTGAAAGATGAGCGGCGCAGCGAACACATATCGCATCACCACGCCGACTGCGATCAGCCCGACCCAGACCAGAAGCACCAGCCAAGACAGATATTCCGCCATTTTGGCAAAGACATCGGCTTTCCGACTGCACGCGAGGACGATGTCTTTCAAGTCTTGAACTCCGGTCGTCTGCCGAGGCTGGATGAGGGAGGGGAGAAGGTCCCCTCCCACGAGAGACAGTCTCGCCGCGGCTCAGTTCGAGGCGGATGCGCGCACCGCATCGATTGCGTCGTAAGCCTTCTTCGACATGTCGTCCTGGGCGACGAACTCGGCGACGGCGTCCTCATGGATCTTCGAGAAGACCTGCTTGGCCGCCTCATCCGGAACGATGATCTTGACCCCATGCTCATTGGCATAGGCATAGGGGTCACCGGACGCGTCCGGGTTCGACAGATCGGCCATGTAGGCTTTATCCCACTCGGCGAAGACGGCGCGAACGATCTCTTGATCCTTGGCGTCGAGACGCTGCCAAGCCTGCTCGCTGACCCCCAGAATGTGCGGCAGGAACATCAGGTCGAGCTGGTAGACATTGTCGACGACCTCGTTGAATTTCATCTCTTTCAAGGCCGTAATGCCGGTAATGGCGCCGTCGATCGTCCCGCGCTGAAGACCCATGTAGATTTCGGACTTCTGGAGCGAGGTCGGCACGGCGCCCAGGGCCGTGACGATGGCATTGGTGTTCGGATCGTAGGTGCGGACGAGCTTTCCGGAGAAATCATCGACCGACTTCACGCCGTTCTTCAGATAGATGACGAGCCACTTGTCGGGATGCAGCGGATAGGCGAGCGGAACGATATGATGCTCACCGGAGAACTCCTCCAGCATCGGCTTCGTCGCAGCCAGCATCGGCTCACGAGCGTCTGCGTCCGGGGACAGGAATGGCAGCCCGTAGACGCCAAGCCACGGATACTCCAGCGCCGATGCGCTGGTCGGTATCAGCGCCGAATCCAGCATGCCATATTCGAGCGCGCTGACATATTGTTTGGCTTGGAAGCCGGATTCCGATCCGTAATGGACCTCGAACTCCACGCGCCCGTCGGTTTCTTTCTCGATACGCTCGAAGGCGTCCTGCAGCCTCAGGGAAAGCTCATGTCGAGGCGACTGGATCGTCGCGAATCGCAATGTCACGTCGGCGGCGTTCGCGAATCCGGAAATTGAAGACGCAATGGCCAGCGCGCCCGTCAGCACCGCGATTCCTGAGCCAAGCCCAATTCTATTCGAAATCGACATGTATCTTTCCTATCCTGATCGTTCGAATTCACAGCACGGCGTAATAATTCCGAATAGATGTACCCAATACACTGTCGATAAGGATTCTTACCTTGTCTTTCGGATTATCCAGATTGAGCCATTTCGATTGAGAAAGTCATCGTAAAGCTGTGCGCCTGACCGTCCAATACGAATCAATGCGCGACACATAAGCCGCGCCTATCAACGGGGTTGGCAAGCCTCTTCGGCCCGCACTCTGGGCTCGGGCTGAGGCGCGATCGGGGTTGAAGGGCGAGCCGATCTCTCATTCCCAATCAGGCGCCGATTCTCATGCGTTGCTTGCAGCCGCACCGGCAACGCATGTCTGCCGGCATCTGCGAGACCGAGATCTTTCAGCGAACGCGGTCGGCGAGGCATTCGAGAGGCCGTTCTGGCATGAGCGCTTTCAGCCTGAGCCGGCGCTGTAACCTGCCCAGGCCAGGGACACCTTTTCGCGCATGAGTTTGGCGGCGCCGCTGATGGGATGGTTCGTCCTCGTCAGGATCGCCACCGGCAGGGCCGTCTTCGGCACGAATGGAACGATCCTCACGCCGCTGAAGAGGCCCCATGGAAGGAGGCTGTCGACGATCGCAATGCCAAGTCCACTCTGCACGAAGGGCAGCGCGCTGATCGAAACGTCGATTTCGATCGCCGGCGCGTATTCGAGGTTCTCGGCATCGGCGATTGCCGAGAGAAGCAGGCCGGGAAGGACTTCGGGGCGATAAGCGATCAAGGGATAGGCGGCGAGGTCGGCAAAGCCGATGCTGGCCCGGCTGGCCAGGGGATGCTCCCCCGGCACCAGACAGGCGAGGTGCGATTCCCCGATCTTCTCGACGTCGATGCCGTGATGGGGCTTGTCGTTCATGACGATGCCGAGCGCGATGTCGCCGTCACGGAGCATGTCGACGATATGGCGCATCGGCGCGATCTGCGATCGTACGACGACGTCGGGATATGACGCGCGAAAATCCGCCAGGGCGCCCGGGATGAGTGCCATGGCGGGCGGTGCTGACGCGGCTATTCGCAGCAGGCCGGTTCGGCCTCGACGCATGTCCGCCGTGCGGCGCCGCAACGCCGCCAGTTCGCCGAAGATCCGTTCAGCTTCCGGATAGAGCTCCAGCGCTTCCTCGGTCGGCACCAGTCGCCGCTTCACCCGATGGAAGAGCTTGAAGCCGAGCTGGTCTTCGGCGTGGAGGAGGATCTGGCTGAGCGCCGGCTGAGAAATGTTGAGGGTGGCGGCGGCTCCGGTGACCGTTCCCGCCCGCATCAGGGCACAGAACACTTCCAATTGGCGAGCACGCATGACTCAGACCTCCGAAGACAGGGCGCCCACAATAGAAGGCCGCGCCATGGTCGGCGACGGGCCCCCTTTGCGCGTACGGTCCCGTGCGATCGTCAAAACTCGGAGACCCGGCCCCAGGCGCTTTTTCCGAACCGCGACAGACGGTAATGGCGATGTTCGACGCTCGGCGTCCGGCCCGTCACCATATCGGCCACCAGGCGACCGGCGCCGGGGCCGATGCCGAAGCCGTGGCCCGAGAAGCCGGCGGCCAGCAACAAGCCCTTCGGCCCGACCCCGTCATCGATCACCGGCACACCGTCCGGCGTCGAATCGATGTAGCCGGCCCAGGCCGCCTGGACGGGGACGACCGTCAGTTCGGGCAAGAGCCGGCGAGCGCGCATCAGGATCGTCTCGATGGCGCGAGCCGAGGGGATGGGATCGAGAATCCGCATCCGCTCCATCGGCGTCGGCTTGTCGAGCGCCCAGCGCTTCAGCGTTTCGTGCCCCGCCGCGAAGCCCGACAAATTGCCCGGCGTCAGAACCCGCCAGCGTTTGGCGAACATCGGCAGGAAACTTCTGGCGTAGCGAAGCTGCTGAGCTGTCGGATCGACGCTCGCCATGCCGGAGACGGCCAGCGTATAGCCGCCGTCGCCCCGGCGCGTCACCGACACCTCCGCGGTGTGCAACGCGTCCGGGAGCCCCTTGGCGCCGGGCATCAGCGACAGGCTCGGCGAGCGCACCGAGGATTGCGGGAAGGAGATGCCGAGCTGCCGGCAGAAGGAGGACGCCCAGGCACCGCCGGCCAGGACGACGCGGCTCGTGCGGATCGTCCCGTTCTCGGTGACGACGCCGCTCACCCGGCCGCCCGCGGTCTCGATGCCGCGCGCGGCGCAGAACTGATGGATCGTCCCGCCATGCTTGACCACGCCGCCTGCGATCAGCGGCGCGGCGCGGGAGGGATCGGCGATGCCGTCGCTCGGGGAGAAGACGCCGCCCTTCCAGGGCTTGCCTGTGGCAGCGCCGCGCTCGCCAGCTTCCGCCGCACTCAGCATATGCGTCGTCACGCCCTGCGTTGCCGCGAAGTCGCGCCATTTCGCCCAGCCGGCGATCTCGGCCTCGTTGTCGGAGAGATAGAGAAGGCCACACCGGCGAAAGCCGAGATCCTCGCCGATGTCCGCCGTCATCTCCTCCCACAGCGCCAGGCTCTGGGTCGCCATGGGCAGTTCGCGCGCGTCGCGATTCTGCTGGCGACACCAGCCCCAGTTCCGGCTGGATTGCTCGGCGCCGACGCGACCCTTTTCGACAAGCGCGACCTTCAAGCCCTGACGAGCCATGAAATAGGCCGATGAGGCGCCGACGATCCCGCCGCCGATGACCACCGCGTCGACGCTGTCGGGGAGCTTTTCGGATGAGGGAACGACGAGAAGGGGTGCGGGCATTTCTGAATTCCTCTACCTGGCCGAAACATAGTCCGGGCCGGGCGCGAAAATGCGACTAATCCGCCCGTCCTTCGGCATTTCATGCCGCAGGTGCCCCGCGGTTTGGCAGTTGATTTCCGTGAAGAAGAGGGAGCGCGGCTTGTCAGTTGGGAACATTAGGGCCACTCTCACAGTTTATTCTGCCGCGCGAGGGGATTGGTGGCGATGACGGGTACGCGCACGAAACTCGATATGATCGACGTGAAGATCTTGTGCGAACTCCAGAAGAACGGACGGATCACCAACGTCGAATTGGCCGAGCTGATCAATCTGTCGCCGAGCCCGTGCCTGACGCGCATGAAGCGCCTGCAGGCGGCAGGCTACATCACCGGCTATTCGGCCCAGATCGACATTGCCAAGCTCGGGGAGACGCTGACCGTCTTCACCGAAGTGACGCTGAAGAATCATCGTCACGTGGATTTCGACCGGTTTCAGGCCGCTGTCCGCAAGATTGACGCCTGTATGGAGTGTCACCTCGTTTCGGGCGGCTACGATTATCTCCTGAAGTTCATCACCTCCGGCATCATCCACTACCAGACGACTATCGAAAATCTGCTCGATCAGGACGTCGGGATCGACAAATACTTCAGTTTCGTCGTGATCAAGACGCCTTTCATCAAGTCGAACCTGCCGTTGCACAAGCTTTTCGGCGATCTGGAGCCTGCGGCCTGAAATATCTCTCTACGACCGGCTGGTGCCGTCAGTGGCGGTCCGCTGCGTCTGCAAAGGTCCGGTCCTGGCCCAGCGAATCCAGCCATCCGGTGTCAAGCTTGGGGACGGATGAGATCAGGAGTTTCGAGTAGGGATGCTCGGCGCCCGACTGCATCCGGCTTGTCGGCATCTCTTCGACCTTCTCGCCCTGATACATCACCGCGACCCGGTCGCAGACCGCCTCGACCGTCGAAAGGTCGTGACTGATGAACATGTAGGTGAGGCCAAGCTCGCGCTGCAATTCGTCCAGTAGATCCAGAATGGCGGCGGCGACCACCGTGTCGAGAGCCGATGTGATTTCATCGCATAGGATGAGCTCGGGACGAGCCGCCAGTGCCCTCGCAAAATTGATCCGCTGTTTCTGTCCCCCCGAAAGCTCCCCGGGCAACCGGTGCTTGAGCGCCTTGGGCAGGCGCACCAGGTCGAGAAGGCGGTCGACTTCCGCCTCGCGCGCCTGCCCGCTCATCCCGTGATAGAAGGTCAGCGGCCGCGACAGGATGGCGCCGACCGGCTTGTTGGGGTTGAGCGCCGTGTCGGCCAGCTGGAAGACGATCTGAAGCTTGCGCAGCTCTTGCTTCGATCGGTCCCTGGTTCCATGGCCGAGGGTGATGCCGTCCATCGCGACGCTGCCTTTCGCCGCCGGCAGCAGGCCGGCGATGACCCTCGCCAGAGTGGATTTGCCGCTGCCGGATTCGCCGATGACACCGAGGCTTCGGCCGCGCTCCAGCTCGAGGTCGATGTCCTTCAGGATCACGAATTTCGGCAGGCCGTCGCTGCCGACGGCGCCATATCCGGCCGTGAGACCCGAGACTTTCAGGATCGGCTGCGGCTCGGCATTTTCGGCCCGCGCGTTCGGATCCCGCCCCTTGGGGTGAAACGCTTCGATCAACGCCTTGGTATAGCTGTGGGTCGGCTGATGGACGATCGTCTCGGCGGTGCCTTCCTCCTGGACCTCGCCGCCCTTCAGAACGACGATCCGATCGGCGATCTGGGCGACGACGGCGAGATCGTGGGAGACGTAGAGCCGGCCATGCCGCGCTCGCGCATCACCGATTTGAAGGCTCTCAGGACCTCGATCTGCGTCGTCACGTCGAGCGCCGTCGTCGGCTCGTCGAAGACCATCACCTTCGGGTCGCCGATGAGGGCCATGGCCGCCGACAGTCGCTGCAGCTGGCCGCCGGAGACCTGGTGCGGATAGCGCCGGCCGATCGTTTCGGGCTCCGGCAAAGCGAGAGCCTCAAACAAATCCACCGCCTTGCGACGGGCCTCGGGCATCGGCATCAGGTGATGGATCTTGGCGACCTCGACCACCTGATCCATGATCGTCTTCGACGGATTGAAGGCGGCCGCCGCCGATTGCGGGACATAGGCGACCTCCGTGCCACGCAAGGCACGCTTCTCGGCCTCGCTCATCGTCACCGTGTCGCGCCCCGCAACGACGACCTTACCCCCGGCGATCGCGCATCCGGGGCGTGTGTAGCCGAGAAGGGTGAGGGCGATGGTGGTCTTGCCGGAGCCGCTCTCGCCGATCAGCGCGACGATCTCGCCGTCGGCGACCGAAAGGTCGACGCCCTTGATGATCTCGACGACGCGGCCGGAATCGGTCTTCGCCTTGACGTGAAGGTCGCGGATTTCGATGACGTTGCCCATCACTCGCTCCTGTCGCGGATGCGCTGGGGAAGGTTGTCGATCAGCATGTTCACCGAGATCGTCAGGCTGGCGATGGCGATCGAGGGCACGATCACCGCCGGCGCCCCGAAGGACAGCCCGCCAATGTTCTCGCGCACCAGCGCGCCCCAGTCCGCGTTCGGCGGCTGAACGCCGAGTCCGAGAAAGGACAGGCCGGACAGGAGCAGCACGATGAAGACGAAGCGCAGGCCGAAATCGGCCAGCACCGGGCCGATGATGTTGGGGAAGATCTCCTCGCGGATCGTATAGAGGGTGCCTTCGCCGCGAGCCCGCGCCACTGTGACGAAGTCCATGGCATTGACGTTGACGGCGAGCGCCCGGGCGAAACGGTAACTGCCGGGAGCGTAGAGGACGGCGATCGTGAGCACGAGCACGGAAATCGAGCTGCCGACCGCGGCCACGACGACGAGGCCGAACATCAGGGAGGGGATCGAGTTCAGCGCGTCGAGGAAGCGCGACAGGATTGCATCGAACCAGCCGCTGATGACCGCCGCGATCATGCCGAGTGTCACCCCGATGAAACAGGCGATGGTAACGCTGGCGAGCGAGATGCCGACCGTGTATCGCGCGCCCATCAGGACGCGGGACAGCATGTCTCGGCCAAGATAGTCGGTGCCGAACCAGAACTGCGACGAGATGGGTCCGTAATAGTCGAAATCGACGATCTGGCCGACAGGGTAGGGGCTGATCCAGGGCGCGGCGATCGCCACGACCATCCAGAACAGGATGATCGCGGCACCGATGATGCCGACGGCATTGACGTGGAAGCCGAAGTGGCCTTTGCGGGCGGGAGCTGTCATCGTCATCGTCACTGGTTCCGCAGCCGTGGGTTGGCCAGGATCGCGACGAGGTCGGCGATCAGGATGAGGAGGAGATAGCTGACGCAGAAGATCATCGCACAGGACTGGATGAGCGGCAGGTCGCGTGTGGAGACCGCGTCCACCATCAGCTTGGCCACGCCCGGATAGTTGAAGATCGTCTCGACGATGATGACGCCGCCGAGAAGATAGGAGAGCGAGAGGGCCATGGCGTTGACGATCGGGCCCAGCGCGTTCGGCAACGCGTGTCTCAGCACGATCCTCGGGCGCGAGGCGCCCTTGAGCAGCGCCATCTCGACATAGGCGGTGTCCAGCGTGTCGATCACCGCCGCCCGCGTCATCCGGATCATCTGGGCCGAGACGACGAAGGACAGGGTGATGACCGGCATCGCGTAGATGCGCAAAAGCTCGCCTATCCCCTGAACGTCGTTGGCGACCGACAGGGCGGGCAACCATTTCAGGTAGACCGCAAAGATCAGGACCGCCAGCGTCGCCACCATGAATTCGGGGATCGAGATCACCGAAACGGTGAAGACCGAGACGAACCGGTCATAGGTGGACCCCCGGAACATCGCCGCCGTGATGCCGAGGGTGAGCGCGATCGGAACCGAGAAGAGCGTGGTGACGAAAGCAAGTTCGAGCGAATTCGCCAGCCGTCCGGCGATCAGGTCCGCAACTTCGCGATTATTGGCGTAGGAACGCCCCAGGTCGCCGGTCAGGAGGCCGCCGAGCCACGACAGAAATCGCAGAAAGGCGGGCTGGTCGAGATTCATCGCCTTGCGAAGCCCGGCCACCGCTTCGGGGGTCGCGGACTGACCGAGCAGAATTTCGGCGACGTCGCCAGGCAGAAGCTCGGTTGCGAAGAACACCGCGAAAGCGATGATCAGAAGGGAAATCAGCATGATTCCCAGGCGCTTGGCGACGAGACGCGCGACAAGTGCGTTCATGATGATGCTGGCTCCCGGACGACTGGACCGACAAAGTGGCCGGGCGCCAAGCGCCCAGCCACAATGGCATGGGATCAATCGTCGAGCCAGACATGCTCGGCGAAGGCATAGCCCATCATGCCGCCGAGCGGGTTCGCCTTCATCCCCTTCAGCTTGGATGACAGGGCGTCGACATTGGACATCCAGACCGGGATGATCGTTCCCGCCTCGTTCGAGATCATCACCTGCATCTCGTCATAGATCGATTTGCGCTTGGCCTCGTCGAGCGAACCGCGCGCTTCGACCATGAGCTTGTCGAACTTCTCGGACTTGTAGTGGCTCTCGTTCCAGGGCGCGTCGGACGTGTAGAGCAGGGAGAACAGGATGTCAGGCGTCGGCCGCGGATTGATGTTGCCGAAATGGATCGGCGCCTTCAACCAGTAGTTCGACCAGTAGCCGTCAGAGGGAACGCGCTGCACGTCGAAGGGCATGCCGATCTCCTGGCCGGCCTGCTGCACGACGGTGGCCATGTCGATCGCCGAATTCGCCGCGTCAGACGTCACGATCGGAATGGATTGGCCGAAGACGCCGGCCTTTTCGAACAGCGACTTCGCCCGCTCCGGATCGTATTCCCGGGCAACGAGATCCTTGTTGTAATATTTGTCGTTCGGCGACACCGGCTGGTCGTTGGCGATCACCGCCAGGTCGCGCAGGACCGAGCGCTTGATGACCTCGCGGTTCATCAGATACTTCATGCCCTCGACGAAACCAGCCTTGTCGCCGGGATCCATGTCGAGACGGACGTTGAGGTCGGTATAGTTGCCGGAGGTCGAGACGGAGAGCTCGACGCCGTCCACCGTCTCCAGTCGCCGCATCGAGCGCGGATTGATGGCCGCTGCGAGGGCGATGTCGCCTGAAAGCAGGGCGTTGATGCGGGCCGGTTCGTCGGAAATCGCGATGAACTCGAAACTGTCGAGATAGGGAAGCTGATCTTTCCAGTAGTTCTCGTTCTTTACGCCCAAGGAGCGCACGCCCGGTTCGAAGACCTCGCATTTGAAGGCGCCCGTGCCGTTTGCCGTGGAGAAATCAGTGGTACCGTCCGCGATGATCATGAAGTGATGCAGCGACAGGATGATCGGCAGGTCCGCATTGGCGGCGGAAAGCTCGATCTCCATCACCCGGTCGTCGATCTTGCGGAAGGTCTCCATCTGCTTGGCCATCGCGGCGGCCTTCGAACCCACACTTTCGTCCTTGTGACGGTTCATCGAGTAGATCACGTCGTCGGTGGTCAGCGTCTTGCCGTCGTGGAAAATCACGTCTGGACGCAACGTCACTTTCCAGGTCTTGGCGTCCGTGGTTTCGATACTCTCGGCCAACTCCATCTTCAGTTCGCCGCCATCATCCAAGAAGGTCAGGCGGTTGTAGAAGGCGCAGCAGCGCACATAGTCGGTCGAGAGCGAGGCCTTGGCCGGATCGAGCGTGTCGGCGGTGGAGGCCGACCAGCCCGCCGCCGTGATCGAGCCACCGGATTTCGGCGTGTCGGCGAACGCCTTCGTCGCCCGGCCGATGATCGTGCCGCCGGCCGCAAGGCCGATGCCGCTCGCCATCAGAAGCTGGAGAAGCTCGCGACGCGTGGCGCCGCGGCGAATGGCATTCTCGACCATCTGGTCATCGCGGCCGGTCCAGTCCGTCACTTTGTCATGGCTCATCTGTCGACTCCTCTTGGTGTCAGGAAGCCCCCAGCCCCTTTGATAAGGCTTGTGGCGGTTGCATTAAGCTTCGACTGCTTCTGCCAGTGCGGCGAGCGACGTGAAATGGAAATCCGGTTCGGTGAAACTTTCGGGCGCAATGGTTCCGCCATAGCCCGCTCGGCCATGGCGGCGCTCGATCCAGCAGTTTGTCAGGCCGAGCCGCCGGGAGATTCCGATGTCGTGATACTGGCTCTGGGCGACGTGCAGGATATCGGCTTTCGCGATGCCGTCCCCGGACAGATCGGCGAAGACGTGTTCGAAGAACGCCGGATCAGGCTTTTCTGTGCCGGTATCGTCCGTGGTGAAGGACTTCCAGAACGGATCGGCAAGCGCGGTGGAAAATCGCTCGAACGCCCAGCGCTGCGCATTGGTCATGGCGACGAGGCGGAAATGCTGGCCGAGCCGTTTCAGCGCTGCCACGCTGTCGGGAAAGGCGGGGGAGGCGGCGACCGCCTCGACCATCCGTGCGCCCTGCGTGTCTCCTGGGGGCAGGCCGAAGCGGGCGGCGATGATCTGATAGCAGCGAGCGAGATCGTCGGGAAACTTGCCGGCTCGGTGATCGCGGCGGCACTCACCGTAGAGCGCAAGCGCAGCCTCGCCGTCCAGGTCGACCCCGCTCTCCTCGGCGATCGCCTGCAGGCCGTTGGTCAGCCCGGTCTCGAAGTCGATTAATGTACCAACGACGTCGAATGTGAGAACCTTGAAACTGGCGGGCGTTAGTTGCAAGGGCGAACCTCCGGTCAGATTAGGGCTCGATGGCCGACGTTGCGGATCGGCATTTTCTTTCGCGCCGTGAAGTCCCTCATGGCCGTGAGCTCCACTTGCGGGCACCACTTCCTGAGAGCCCTCTGTCCTCGGCTTTCGAGGTGGTTGCTGCGGTGCATACAGGATGTGCAGTGGCTTTTCTGCACAAGACTTTCGCAGGTGCCGGCCTCTCGGAAACGTCAAAACCGATAGCCCCGGCGGCATCTTGTTTCGAAAATCTGCGTCAGGCGGAAGATTCGGCGGAGCCTTCAATAGCCGCGTTCACGATCGACGAGCCCCTGGATCTGTCCGCCGTTCAGATGGGCTCGAAGACTCGCGATGGCGGACAATGCGCCTTCCTCGAAATCGGTGATCGTCGCCACATGCGGGGTCAGGACGACCGCCGGGTGGGACCAGAAGGGATGATCCGCAGGCAGCGGTTCGGGCTCGGTAACGTCCAGAAAGGCGCCGCGTATATGACCGCTGCCGAGCGCATTCAGAAGTGCCGCGTGGTCGAGCTGTCGGCCGCGGCCGGCATGGACGAGGCAGGCTCCCTCCGGCAGGGCCGCGAAAAGCTCGGCATCGAGAATGCCGCGGGTGTCTTCGGTGAGCGGCAAAAGACAGACCAGGATATCCGTGTCCGCCAGGAACGGGAGAAGCCCGTCCTTTCCCGAGAACGTCTCGACTCCGGCAATTCCACGCGCCGTGCGGGACCAACCCGCCAGGCGAAACCCGAAGGGCCGAAGCGCCTCGAGCGTGGCTAAGCCCAGTTGTCCGAGGCCCATGACGCCGACCTTCCGGCGTCTGGCGAGCGCCACCGGTCCGCTCTCCCACAGGCCGCGCCGCTGCTGGGCGATGTAGCGCGGCAGATCCCGGTGCATGGCGAGGACGCCGAGAACCGTATAGTCGCGCATCATCTGGCCGATGCTCTCTGTGACGCAACGCGCGACGAGAACATTCTCCGGCAGTCTGGCGAGGTCGAGCTGGTCGACCCCGGCACCCACCGACACGACCATCTCGATATTGGGGTAGCGATCAATGACGCCGTCGGGAAGCGTCCAGGCGGCGAGGTAGCGGATCGAAGCCGGGTCCTCGACCGCAGGTTCTCCTTCGACGAAGCGCACTTGCGGCAGCTCACGCTCGAAAAGGGGCCGCCACACGGCGGCCCGCTCGGCACTTGATAGATAAAGCAGCGCCACGGCGCTTACGTGCTTTTCATCGCCGCGCGAATGTCGGCATCTTCGAGGGTCTCGTCGAGGACGCGGCGGGTGCGCGCCACCATTTCGTCGATCTCCTCAGTGGTGCAGCAAAGCGGTGGGGCGAAGCCGATCGCGCCGTTGCCAAAGGCGCGCACGATCAGGCCGTTGCGATAGGCCCGGTCGAAGACACGTTTCGACGGCTCGCTTGCAGCGGGCAGGGGGGTCTTGGCGTCCTTGTCGGTCACGAGCTCGATCGCCGCCAGCATGCCGCGTCCCCGAACATCGCCGACGAGGGGATGGTCCGACAGGCCATGGAGGCCGGCCATCAGCCGCTCGCCGGCCTTGCGGCCATTGTCCAAAAGCCCCTCCTCATAGAGCTTCAGGACAGCGAGCCCCACGGCCGCACTGACCGGGTGACCGGAATAGGTGTAGCCATGGCCGATCAGGGTATCGCCGGCGCCTTCTGCAATCACCTGATAGACATGGTCGGCCATCAGCACCGCACCGAGCGGCGCATAGCCCGACGTCAGCCCCTTGGCGACGGTGATGAAGTCGGGAACGATGCCTTCTTCCTCAGAGGCAAAGAGCGGGCCGGTGCGGCCGAAGCCGGTGATGACTTCATCGGCGACGAAGAGAATGCCGAGCTCCCGGCAGGTCTCGGCCATCGCCTTCATCCAGCCCCGAGGCGGCACCAGCACCCCTCCCGAGCCCTGGATCGGCTCGGCATAAAAGGCCGCGACGCGATCGGGTCCGATTTCCTCGACCTTGGCCTTCAGCTCGGCCACCGAGGCGGCGATGATCGTCTGCGGATCGGAGCCGACCGGGTTGCGATAGACATAGTGGGACGAAATCTTGTGCTGCCAGTCCAAAGGAACGCCGAAGCCGGCATGGAAGCCCGGCAGCGCCGTCAGGCCCGCGCCGACCGTCGAGGAGCCGTGGAAGCCCTGGGTCAGCGAGATGAACTGATCTTTCTGTGGCGTGCCACGGGCGTGGTTGTAATAGCGGATGAAGCGGACCGTGCTGTCCACCGCGTCCGATCCGCCGAGGGTGAAGAAGACGTGGTCGAGATCCCCGGGGGCGCGATCGGCGATCTCGGCGGCGAGGCGGATCGCCGGTTCCGAGCCGAGATCGAAATACCCCGTCGCATAGGGCAGCCGGCGCATCTGCTCGGCCGCCGCCTCGACGATGCTCTCCTGGCCGTAGCCGGCATTGACGCACCAAAGGCCGGCAAATCCATCGAGAAGCTGATGGCCCTCGCTGTCGGTCAGGGTCGCGCCCTTGGCCGAGCGCAGGACGCGCACGCCGTCGCGTTCATGGCCGCGATAGGAGCTCAGGGGATGGATCAGATGCCGTCGATCAAGCTCGACGAGGGAATTGGCAAGCATGTCGTTTCCTTCCAGTAGATCTTAGCCGAGGGCCTGGGCGGCCAGCGCGAAGGTGTGGACGTCTTTCGACGGGGGCGATTGGGGTTTGGACGCCTGGCTTCTGCAGGTCATCGCGACACCGCCGCCGACATGCGGCAGCCCTTGCGCGGCGAGCCAGGGCGCAAGGCCGCTTTCTGCCGTCGTGTCGACCCGCATGAAGCTGCCGGGATGGCGATGAAGATGCGCCGCGATCAGCCGCTCGGCCGTTTGAACATCGGCCGCCGCCGCCGGGCCGACGACGTATCCGCGGCCGAAGGGGCGGCAGATGGCAAAGCCTGAAACTCGACCCTCAGGGCCGCGGGTGACGACTGTCTCGCCGACGGCCCGCAGGCGCGCGAACAGCGAGCTGCGGTCGGCGCCGGTCGCCGCCCGATCGAGCGCCACGATCGCCTCCCAATCCTCGGACGCCGCGTCCTTGACGTCCTCTGGCGCGGCGATCGCGCCGATCTCGCCCTGATGCTGAAGAATCCGCCCGCCTTGGACGAAGCCGAGCTTGGTGTAGAGCGGCAGCCCGGCTGCTGTCGCGGTCAGCCGCAACTCGCGCTCGCCCGCTTGTGCCATGACCGTCTCCATCAGCCGGCGGCCGAGGCCTCGTCCGCGCATCGTCTCGTCGACGATGATCATGTTGATCATCGCGACATCATCGCCGAAGGGCGTGCAGAAGGCCGTGCCGACGGTCTTCTCGCCCTCGCAAGCGACGAAGGCGTGGGAGATCGCCGCGACGAGAGCCCAGTCGTCCGCCTTGTGCGGCCAGCCTTCATGGGCCGACAACCTGACGGCTTCGGGCAGATGTCTGTCTTGAAACGGAAGAATCTCCGGATTGGTCATTCTACGGGCAACCTCATTCATCGCATTCCTCAGTCGTAGCAAGGCAAGCGGGGAAGATGTTTCCGGCCATCGGCAGCTCGACGGGATTTTCCGCCGTGCCGCCATGCATCCGGCGCAGCTTGTGGCGGCGGGCGGACCCGCCGTGTACCGCTTACCGGGCCGCCACGGTCCCCTCCCTGACACGAAGTTCTTGGCCAAGGCGCAGCACCATTTCCCGCGCTCCAAGCAGCTCGCCGGTGGTAATGTATTCATCCGGCTTGTGAGCCCGCGCGATGTCGCCGGGGCCGCAGACGATGGCGGGAATCCCGGCCTTTTGATACAGTCCGGCCTCCGTCCCGTAGCTCACCGCTGCTAGCGGCAAGCTGCCGGAAAGTCTGGCCGTGAGCCGGGCGAGGGCATGGTCGTCGTCGAGGGCGAGGCCCGGATAGCTGGCGATGATTTCGGCCGAGAGCGCTTCGTCGGCCGCAACGACCCGCAGCGCCGGCTCGAGAAGTGCCAGCGGATCGACGCCAGCGATCGCGCGCGCCTCGATATCGGCGCTCGCCGTTTCAGGAATGATGTTGATCGCCTCGCCACCGGAGATCTTGCCGATTTGCAGCGTCGAATAGGGCGGCAGAAAATGCGCGTTGGTCGGCCCGTCCTGACGCTGGCGCGCAGCCTCGGTGGCGATCGCCTCGAGGGCCGGCAACAGAGCATGGATTGCATTGTGCCCGAGATCGGGGCGGGAACTGTGTCCGGAACGTCCCCGGGCGGTGACTCGCACCGCCGCCTTGCCCTTGTGGCGGAGCACCGGCACCAGCCCGGACGGCTCGCCGACGATGCAGCCGAGCGGTGTGGCGCAGAGCGTTGGAAGCTTCTCGATGAGATGGGGCACGCCGCGGCAGCCGGCCTCCTCGTCATAGGACAGCGCAATGTGGATCGGTCGCGCGAGATCCATCGCCGCAAGTTCCGGAACCGCGGACAGGACGGCTGCGACGAAGCCCTTCATGTCCACCGCCCCGCGTCCGTAAAGCCGGTCTCCCTCCGCGCGGAGATGGAATGGATCGCCTCGCCAGCCCGGCTCGTTGGCCGGCACGACGTCGACATGGCCAGATAGGATGTAGCCGGGAACATCCGCCGGTCCTATCGTGGCGAAGAGGTTGAAGCGGTCGCCTTCGGGCCCCGATATGACGGCCGAGGCGACGTCCAGCGAAGCCAGATAATCCCGAACGTAGTCGACGAGCGCCCCGTTGCGTGTGCCGACCACGGACGGGAAGGCGACGAGGCTCGAGAGCATGGCTTGCGGGTTCATCGGCGGTTCTCGATCGGATGGGCTTTTCGACGTCCCGGCTCATCACCGGTTGCGGCCAGATTGCCGCGAAAGGAGCGGCAGCCCTTGCCGTGGTGTCCCGCGCTTTCGAGAGATTCTGCTTTCCGTGCAGGTGCGAAAGCGACAAACCGCCCTTCGAAGGAGCGCTACGATCCTGGACGTCGCACCCGGTCGGCCAGCTCCCAAAGGCCGCTGCCCATCTGCCAGGAAAGGTACCGCGCCCGTGTTCCGCCCCAAATTCATTACCTTCGATTGCTACGGCACCCTCACCAATTTCCAGACCGCAGAAAAAACCCGCGAGATTTTCGGAGCGCGACTCGCACCGGAGGCCATGGATCGGTTCATCAAGAATTTCGCCGGCTATCGGCTTGACGAGATCTTGGGCGATTGGAAGCCTTATGATCAGGTCTTCCACAATGCTCTAGAACGCACCTGCAAACGCAATGGCGTCGCCTTCGACGAAAGCGAGGCCCGCCAGTTCTACGATGCTGTGCCAACCTGGGGTCCGCATTCCGACGTTCCCGCCGGCCTTTCGAAAGTCGCCAAGGAAATCCCGCTCGTCATTTTGTCGAACGCCATGGACGAGCAGATCATGTCGAATGTCGAGAAGCTCGGCGCGCCCTTCGCCCATGTCTTCACGGCCCAGCAGGCCAATGCCTACAAACCGCGTTTCCAGGCCTTCGAATATATGTTCGACCAGCTCGGCTGCGGACCGGAAGACGTTCTCCACGTCTCCTCGTCCTTCCGCTACGATCTGATGTCGGCCCACGACCTCGGCATAACCAACAAAGTCTGGGTCAACCGCGGCCACGAGCCGGCCAACCCCTATTACGGCTATACCGAGATCAAGGACATTTCCGGCCTTCCGGGCGTCGTGGGTCTTTGAGGCGATGGAGTTCAAGTCCTACTGGCACGCGACCGCGCCGCGTTTTGCCGGCGGGGCAGAGGGACCGGTGGAAGGCAAGTTCGACGTCGCGGTGGTCGGCGGCGGCTTCACCGGCCTATCCGCGGCCCGCACCCTTGCCAGGGAGGGCGCCAAGGTGGCGCTTCTGGAGGCGCGCCACGTGGGATACGGCGCCTCCGGGCGCAATGGCGGCCATCTCAATAACGGTCTTGCCCATGGCTATGCCTCCGCCAAACAGCATCTGGGCGAGGATCGTGCCAAGGCGCTTTACCGCGCTCTCGACGATTCGATCGACACGATCGAGCGGATCGTCGCGGACGAGAGCATCCCTTGCGACTTTCGCCGCTCGGGCAAGCTGAAGCTCGCTTCCAAGCCCAAGCATTTCGAAGCGATCGCGAAGAATTTCGAGGTCGTCAACCGCGAGGTCGACTCCGAGACCGCGCTCCTGACAGCCGACGAGCTGCGCCCGGAAATCGGCTCTCACTCCTTTCACGGCGCGATGCTGTCGAAGAAGAGCGCCATGATGCACATGGGGCGCTTCGTCACCGGCATGGCCGAAGCGGCAACGCGCCACGGCGCGACGATATTCGAGGAGGCTCCGGTCACCGCCCGCACCAAGAGCGGGGGGCAATGGCTGATTGAAACGCCTCGAGGTCAGCTGTCTTGCCGGAACGTCTTCGTGGCGACTGACGCCTATACCGAAGGCCCGTTCGACCACTTCAAGCGCCGGATCGTTCCGGTCGGCAGTTTCATTCTCGCGACGCGGCCCTTGAGCGCGGAGGAGGTGGCGTCGACCATGCCAGGCAACCGAACCTGCGTCACCTCGCTCAATATCGGCAATTACTTCCGCCTGTCGGATGACAGCCGGCTGATTTTCGGCGGTCGGGCCCGCTTTTCCGCGACCTCGGACGCGGCCTCGGACGCGATTTCCGGCCGGATCCTCCAGCAAAGTCTCACGGAAATCTTCCCCCAACTCGCCGGTATCGAAATCGACTATTGCTGGGGCGGGCTGGTCGGCATGACGAAGGACCGCTTCCCGCGTGCCGGCGAGGTGGATGGGCTTTATTACGCCATGGGCTATTCCGGCCACGGCGCGCAGCTTTCGACGCATCTGGGCGCGATCATGGGCGAGATCATTGCCGGCAAGCCCGATCGTAATCCGCTCAAGGGTCTCGCCTGGGATGCGGTGCCGGGCTATTCGGGCAAGCCGTGGTTCCTGCCTGCGGTGGGCCTTTACTACAAGCTGCTCGACCGCATCCAGTAAGAGCGGCCCGCGCCATTCGCGACGAGGGCCAGCGCGTCAACACGCCGGCCCTTCGCACTTTCCTAAAACATGCCTCAGCCAAGGCCGCCGATGTGGAAGGCCTTGGTTTCCAGATATTCCTCGATGCCGATCTCGGCGCCCTCGCGCCCAAGGCCGGACTGCTTGACGCCGCCGAAGGGCGCGACCTCGGTGGAGATCAGGCCGGTGTTGAGACCCACCATGCCGAATTCCAGCGCCTCGCCCACCCGCCAGCTCCGGGCGAGATCCTGGGTGAAGAAATAGGCGGCGAGGCCGAAGGGCGTGCCGTTGGCGATCTCGATCGCCTCGTCCTCACGCTCGAAGCGGAAGATCGGCGCGACCGGCCCGAAGGTCTCTTCGGAGGCGAGCTGCATTTCGGTGGTCGCCCCGGTCAGCACAACCGGTGCCACATATTGCGGTCCCCTGGGCAGGGCGGTCTCTCCCGTCGCAAGCTGCGCGCCCTTGGAGCGGGCGTCCTCCACATGGCGGTTGATCTTCTCGATCGCCGCGGTGTTGATCATCGGACCAATGGCGGTGCCCTCCTCGGTCCCCGGACCGACCTTCAGCGCCACGACGCGCGCCGAGAGCTTCTCGACGAAGGCATCGTGAATGCCGGACTGGACGAGGATGCGGTTGGCGCAGACGCAGGTCTGGCCGCCATTGCGGAATTTCGAGATCAGCGCTCCTTCGACAGCCCTGTCGAGATCGGCGTCGTCGAACACGATGAAGGGGGCATTGCCGCCGAGTTCCAGGCTGAGACGCTTGATGGTCGGCGCGCACTGTTCCATCAGCAGCGCTCCGACTTTGGTCGAGCCGGTGAAGCTCACCTTGCGGATCACAGGATTCCCGGTCAGTTCACCGCCGATCGCCGTCGGCATTCCGGTGACGACGTTGATCACTCCGGCGGGAATCCCGGCCCTTTCAGCCAAAGCCGCCATAGCGAGAGCCGAGAAGGGCGTCAGCTCCGAGGGCTTGACCACCACCGTGCAACCGGCGGCGAGCGCCGGCGCGACCTTGCGGGCGATCATCGCGTTCGGAAAATTCCACGGCGTGATGATGCCGCACACGCCGACTGGTTCCTTCAGGACGGCAATGCGCCGGTCCGGCGTCGGCGAGGGGATGATGCCGCCGCCGATCCGGCGCGCTTCCTCGGCGAACCATTTGACGAAGGAGGCGCCATAGCCGATCTCGCCCCGCGCTTCGGACAGCGGCTTTCCCTGCTCGAGGGTGAGGATGAGGGCGAGCTCCTCGGCGTTCTCGATCATCAGATCGTACCAGGCCATCAGCAGGCCGGCCCGCTCTGCGTTGGTGCGCCGGCGCCAAGCCGGGAACGCGGCCTCGGCTGCCGTTATGGCCCGCCGCGTTTCCGGCGCGCCCATGGCGGGTACGGTTCCGAGCGTCTCGCCCGTCGCCGGATTGGTGACGTCGAGCGTCTCGCCACTGTCGGACCCGATCCACTCGCCCGCGACGAAGCCCTTCTGGCAAAGGAGGGTCATGGTTTCGATTGCGTCCATTCGTTCAGTCCTTTTCGATGGCATTCAAGACGGCGTCGGTGATCGCGCCAGTGGTGTGCGAGCCCGGTCGAATTCCGATCCCGCGCGCGGTCGCGGCCTCCATGGCGCGCATGACACGCTCGCTGGCTGCGCTTTCGCCGAGATGGTCGAGCATCATTGCGAGCGACCAGATCGTCGCAAGTGGATTGGCGATGTCCTTGCCCGCGATGTCGGGGGCCGAACCGTGGACCGGCTCGAACATCGAGGGGCAGGCCCGGGTCGGGTCGATATTGGCGGAGGCGGCAAAGCCGAGGCCGCCCTGGATGGCGGCGCCGAGATCGGTGAGAATGTCGCCGAAGAGGTTCGAGCCGACGACAACGTCGAGGGACTGCGGCGCCATCACCATGCGCGCTGCCATGGCGTCGATGTGGTAGGAGGTGACCTCGACGTCGGAATACTCCTTCGCCAGTTCCCGGGTGACCTCGTCCCAGAAGACCATGGAGTGCTTCTGGGCGTTCGATTTCGTCACCGAGGCAAGTCGCCCGCTGCGAAGCCGGGCCTGTTCGAAGCCGTAGCGCAGAATGCGCTCGACGCCCGTGCGGGTGAAGATCGCGGTCTCCACCGCCACCTCATCGCGTCCGCCCTGATGGACCCGGCCGCCGGCGCCGGAATATTCGCCCTCGGTGTTTTCGCGAATGCACAGAATGTCGAAGCCTTCCGACTTCAGCGGTCCTTCGACGCCGGGCAGGAGCCGGTGCGGGCGGACATTGGCATACTGCACGAATGCCTTGCGGATCGGCAGCAACAGGCCGTGCAGCGACACCGAATCCGGCACGCGGGCCGGCCAGCCGACGGCGCCGAGCAGGATTGCGTCGAAGCCCCGCAGCGTCTCGATGCCGTCTTCGGGCATCATCGCGCCGGTCTCGGTGTAGAACTCGCAGGACCAGGGAAAGCGTGTCGGTTCGAGGGCGAAGCTCTCTTTCGCCGCGACAGCCTCACCAATCTTCCAGGCCGCCTCGACGACGTCGGGCCCGATCCCGTCGCCGGGGATCAATGCGATGCGGTGGGACCTCATGGCTTTTGTTCCTTTCGTTTCAAAGAGCGATCAGCACCGATTTCGTGCTCCGATCGGCCAGGCAGGACGGCGATTGTGTCGATCTCGACGGCCTCCTCGTGCGACCAAACCCTCTTGGCTTCGGCGGTGACCAAGCAAACAAACCGTCGGGACTTGCCTGTCTGGAAGGCCGCGGATCGCGAAGATTTCGCCGAGGGCCTAGCCGTCGTCTTCCCCATTGCGAGACGCTCACAAGGCGGTACAAAGGCGCGCCGCGTCGAGCATGGCGGCGTGGATGTCTCGGGACGAGATCGCATCGCCGATGCGATGGAGCTCGTAACCACCGTCCAGAGCCAACGGCGCGACCTCGCTCTGGCTGTGACCCTCGGTCAGCGCGTCGAGATCGGTGACACCCTGATTGCGCGAGCCGCCACGCAGCTCTTCATAGAGCGTATCCATCGGCACGGTGCCGTGATCCATGACGAAGCGGTCGCATTCGAGGATGGTCGCCTCGCCGGTGAATTCGTTGACGAACTCGGCCTCGATGAGGTTGCCGCGCCGCCGCAGCGCTTTCAAATGCAGGTCGCGATGGATCGGAACACCGGCTTTGTAGAGCGCCCGCATGACGAACGGCCGATCGAGATAGCTCGTCTCCTCGCCGACGCCGCTGTCGGGCGTGACGAGTTCGAAGGAAATGCCCTCCGATGCCAGCATCTCGGCGCATGAGGTGCCAGCCGAGGTGCCAAGGGCATCATAGAAGAGAATCTTCTGGCCGATCGCGCGGGGGGCCTCCAGAAGTTCCCAGACCGTCTCGGCAAGTGTTTCGGCGCCCGGCACGCGCTCTTCCATGCGGTCCGGCAGACCGCCGCAGGCGACGATCACCACCTCCGGTTCCAGGGCGAGGATGTCTTCGGCTTCGGCAAAGACATTGTAGCGGATCTCGACACCGAGCCGTTCCAGCTCGGCAAGGCGCCAGTCGACGATGCCGATCAGGTCGCGTCGGGCAGGGACCATCGCGGCGAGCCGGACCTGGCCGCCGGCCTTGGGCGCGGCTTCGAGAACACTCACCTGATGGCCGCGCTCGGCGGCGATCCGCGCAGCCTCGAGGCCGGCAGGCCCTGCGCCCACTACCACCACCCGTCGGCCGGCCGGGGCCTTCGGCACCTCGTGCGGCAGAAGTTTTTCTCGTCCCACGGAGACATTGTGGATGCAGCGCCGTTTCCAGGAGCAATAGGTCGCGCCGACGCAGGGGCGGATACGCTCCTCCTCGCCCCGCTCGATCTTGGCGACGATATGGGGATCGGCGATATGGGCGCGGGTCATGCCCACCATGTCGACGATGCCTTCCCTCAGCGCGTGGCGGGCGGTTGCAAGATCGTTGATCCGCGCCGCATGGAAAATCGGCTTGGTCAGTCTGGCCCTGGCGTTGAAGGCGGCGACCCGGCCCAGCTGTGGTGCCAGCCCCACATACATGCCCGGCATGTATTCGGCCCGGCCGAGATCGGTGTCGAGCCGGCCATGGGTCAGGTTGAAGAAGTCGACGAGGCCGCTGTTGTCGTGGAGCCTCGCGATGTCGACGTAATCGTCGTCCGTGAGCCCGCTCGACCCGCCGTCGCCGACGGCCATGCGCAGGCCCACCGGATAGTCGGCGCCGACTTGCCGGCGAATTTCCTCGAGGATCATGATGCCGAAGCGGCAGCGGTTTTCCAGAGAGCCGCCGAACTCGTCCTCGCGCCGGTTGATGTCCGGAGACCAGAACTGACCGACGAGATGGCCTGGAACATGCACTTCGAGCCCATCAAGTCCGCCCTCGCGGCAGCGTCGCGCGGCGGCACCGAAATCTGCCACGATCCGGGCGATGTCATGATGATCCGCGGCCTTGGCAAAGCCCCTATGGGCGGGCTCGCGGTAGCGCGACGGCGCTATTGTTGGAAGCCAGCGGTCGGCGCGCCAGTGGCTGCGCGCGCCGAGATGGGTCAGCTGGCACATCAGCGCCGCGCCGTGCCGGTGGATGCGCTCGGCGAATTCCCTGAAGATCGGGACGATTGCGTCGTTCGTCACGTCGATCTGGCTGAAGACAGAACCGGAGTCGGCCGACACGTTGGACGAGCCGCCGAACATGGTCAGCCCGATGCCACCCTTGGCCTTTTCTTCATGGTAAAGCTGATAACGCTCCCTCGGGTAACCGTCGTCGACATAGCCAATGGCATGGCTGGTACTCAGCACCCGATTGCGCAAGGAAAGGCCGTTGACGACGAGGGGCTGAAGCAGCGGGTCCATGACGGTTGGTCATCCCTTATGAAAGCGCGCTGCGGTCCACCTCGAAGCGAGGACCGACCAGCGTCTCATGGCATGTGCGGGAATCATGCAAGGCGAGCCTGATTGAGCGATAGCGCACATTCGAACATGAAGGGGCGCATTTTCAGACATGGTCACTGCGCCCATACCGGACGGTACGCCATCGGCTTGCCAAGGCTGAAGCGGGTCATCCCAGTCTTGCTGGAGAGCCGGCACTCGACGCAAGCTGACGCCGTCCGGGGCATCGTCACGGGCAGGTCAGGGGTCCCAAAAGAACGCTGGAGCCCGCTGACAATGTTCCGTCATCAGGAGACGATGACGTAGATCTTGCGAACCGTCTCGATCGTGCGCCAGATCCCCACGAAACCGGGCTTCATTACGAAATTGTCCCCGGCGCGAAAAGTGTAGGTCGGGCCACCTTTCTCCTCGATTTCGATGAGCCCGGAGAGGATGTGGCAGTACTCGAACGTCGTGCCCTTGATCGAATGGGTCTCGCCGGGCGTTGCTTCCCATACTCCCGTCTTGATCGTCTCGTCCTTGGAGAGATCCTGCGCCCAGGTCTTGAAGGTCGGCGAGCCGGCTATCAGGCGCTCCGGAAGAGGCACACCGGGCTTGGGCTCGAAGGAAGGATCGGTATCGATCGGAACGATCAGCGACATGATTGGATCTCCTGTGATTGCGATTGCGGATGTCAGTAACCGCGCGCCCGGTCGACCAGGCCGACCATCGGCCGACCGGCCTGATGGAGGCGGATATTGTCGATGACGGCGCGAGAGGCCGTGTCGTCTTGCGTCACGCTCGCCACATGCGGCGTGAGCACCACCTTGGGATGGCTCCAGAGCGGATGGCCTCGAGGCAGCGGCTCTGGATCGGTGACGTCCAGGACCGCCGCTGACAGGTGCCCCGCGTCGAGTGATGCCAGAAGCGCCGTGGTGTCGAGTTGGGGGCCGCGTCCGGTATGGACGAAGGCGGCGCCTTGCGGCAGCCGATCGAACAGCTCCGCGTTCAGCATGCCGCGTGTCTCGTCCGTCAGCGGCAGCAGACAGACGAGAATGTCCGTCTGCGCCAGAAATTCAGGGAGCTGGCCAGCGCCATGGAAACTCACGACGCCCTCGATCGTGCGCGGAGAACGGCTCCAGCCGGCGAGCCCAAAGCCGAAGGGCCGCAAACGATCCATCGCCGCCTGCGCCAGAACGCCCTGACCAAGAAATCCAACCCGTTGCTCGCCTGCCTGCCGCGGCGGGAGCGCGCGCCAGATCTCCTTTGCTTGCTGTATGCCATAGGCCGGAAAATCGCGGTGGAGCATCAGAACGGCGAGCGCGACATATTCCTGCATCATTCGGATGATGCCCGGCTCGACCATCCGCACCAAGGCGACCTGCGGCGCAAGGCCGGCCGAATTGAACTGATCGACGCCGGCTCCGATCGAGAAGACGATCTCCAGTTTGCCGTAGCGCGAAAGGTCGGGTGGAACCGTCCAAGTGATGAGGTAGCACACATCGTCCGGCTCGACCGCATCCGCATCCTCGGCGAAGTGGATCTCAGGAAGATCCCGCGCAAAGGCTTGGCGGAACGTGGCCGCGCGTTCGGCAGTCGAGTTGCACAAGAACACCGGACGCCCGGTCATGGACGAAGCCTTTCTCGAGGCGTGACAATCAAAGGACGATGGGTGCGGGCAAGGCCGCCGGGACGAGGGCGATCGGTCTCGTCAGGATGTCCTTCACCGCTACGCACCCCATCGAGATCGCGCTCAGCGTAAAGACCCGCCTGGGCGGTTCGTGCTGTAAATCGGCAAACTTTGAAAGATGATACCGAAAGCAGACCGATCTGCCGTAGAATCTCAGGCCGCTTTCCGATCACCCTGCGACCCGAAAGGAATGCTCCCGGCTCCGTTCGAGCATGCTGCGGACTGTTCGAATGTCATTTCAGAAAACGTCACCAGCAAACAATAATTTACCGCGACGCGGGGCTTCAGTCTCGTCGCATCCCACCATCTCTCCGGCGCCCTCAAGCTCTACCAGGAAATTGGTTGGCCTGAGCGAATCGAGGAGTGGGCCTTCGTCTTGCAGCTTGGCCAACGTTCACTGTGGTCGACCTCTGCAGGCCGTCGGTGGGCTGGTCACGGTTCGCGGCAGATTGCCCCGCGCGGGCCGAGCCGATTCCTCGCCCTTTCCGCCCAACGGTTGAACCTAAGGAAATCCCGCATGTCTCGTTTTCCACGCCTCGAGACTCTGCCGACGCCAGCGCTCGTTCTCGACACCGACAGGCTCGACCGCAACCTGCACCGTCTCTCAGCCCGCATGGCGGAGATCGGCGTCACGCTTCGCCCGCATATGAAGACGGCAAAGTCGATCGACGTCGCCCGGCGCGCCTTTCCCGATGGGCCAGGCGCCATTACGGTCTCGACGCTGGCAGAAGCCGAGTACTTCGCGGGGTACGGCTTCCATGACCTGACCTATGCCGTAGGCATCGCGCCGCACACGGCCGAGCGCGCCATGCGCCTGCGCAAGGACGGTGCCGACATCAAGATCCTTCTCGACACGGTCGAGCAAGCCCTGATCGTTGGAGAGGCAGGTCGGGCCGCAGGTGTGACGCCATCCGCTTTCATCGAGATCGACTGCGACGGACATCGTGGTGGGCTCCTGGCTCCTGATCCCAAGCTCCTTGAGGTCGCGGCGGCGCTGCAGGCGGACGGGGTCGCGATCGCAGGCGTGCTGACCCATGCCGGCGAATCCTACGCGCTCGACACGCCGGAGGCGCTGGAGGCCGCGGCCGAGAACGAGCGGGCCGTCGCCGTAGACGCTGCCGAACGCCTGCGGGCGGCGGGCTTCGCATGTCCGATCGTCAGCGTTGGTTCGACCCCGACCGCCCATTTTGCAAAGTCTCTGGACGGCGTCACCGAGATGCGTGCCGGCGTCTACATGTTCTTCGATCTCGTCATGCACGGCGTCGGTGTCTGCTCGACCGACGACCTCGCGCTGTCGGTCCTGTCGACGGTCATCGGCGGCAAACCCGAAAAAGGCTGGATCATGATCGATGCCGGCTGGATGGCGCTGTCGCGCGACCGCGGCACCGCCGCCCAGCGCGTTGACCAGGGTTATGGCCTGGTCTGCGATCTCGACGGACGGGTCTATCGCGACCTCGTCGTCGCTTTCGCGAGCCAGGAGCATGGCACGCTTGCCATACGCTCAGGCTCCTCCGAGCCGCTGCCCGACCTGCCGGTCGGCGCCAAGGTCCGCATACTGCCGAACCACGCCTGCGCCACCGGCTCGCAGCACGAACGCTACCACGTTGTCTCGGGCTGCGAGGGCACGGTGACGGCCGAATGGCCACGCATTCGCGGCTGGTAAGCCCATTCCTGTCTGGAAGCCTGACATCGCATGAGGGACCGTTACCTATGACTGACCCAATTCTGCATCTCACCGAGGCGAACCATCTCAGCCGCTTCTTCATCGATGGCAGTTGGAGCGAGCCGGACGGAGCCGAGCGCGCCCGGGTCGTCAACCCGGCAACGGAGGCCGAAGTCGCGGAGATTGCGCTCGGCAACGAGGCCGATGTCGAACGGGCCGTCTCCGCCGCCCGGCGCGCCTTTCGCAGCTGGTCCCGGAAGGTGCCGCAGGAGCGTGCCGCACTCCTGTCCCGCATCCATGCCCTGATCCTGGAGCGGGCGGAACAGTTCGCGCAAGCGATCCGCATCGAGATGGGCGCACCCATCACCTATGCCCGACAAGCCCAGGTGCCGCTCGCCGCCGAGCACATCCGCGTCCCGCGCGACAACCTCGCCGACTTTCCCTTCCTCTCGCAACGCGGCACCACCGCGATCGCGAAGGAGCCGATCGGCGTTGCCGCGCTGATCACGCCCTGGAACTGGCCGCTCTTCCAGATCACCGCCAAGGTCGGTCCCGCGCTTGCGGCCGGGTGCACGGTGGTGCTGAAGCCGAGCGAGCTTTCGCCGCTGAGTGCGCTGCTCTTCGCCGAAGTCATGGACGAGGCCGGATGCCCGCCCGGGGTCTTCAACCTCGTCAACGGTTCCGGGCCGGTGGTGGGCGAAGCGCTGGCGTCCCACCCACAAGTCGACATGGTCTCGATCACCGGCTCGACCCGGGCCGGCATCCAGGTGGCGCAGGCGGCTGCCCCGACCGTCAAGCGCGTGGCGCAGGAACTTGGCGGCAAGTCACCCAACATCATGTTGCCCGACGCCGACTTCGCCCGCTACGTGGCACTCGGGGTCGCTTCCGCCATGCGCAATGTCGGCCAGTCCTGCAGCGCGCCGACGCGCATGCTGGTGCCGCGCGAGCGGTTGGGCGAGGTCGAGTCTCTGGCCAAAGAAGCGGTCGAAGCCTTCGTCGTCGGTGATCCGGCGCGGGAGGAGACGACCCATGGCGCGATCGCCAACCGTGGCCAGTTCCAGCGCGTCCAGACGATGATCGAGAGCGGGATTTCCGAAGGGGCCAAGCTCGTGATCGGCGGTCCAGGCCGACCGGATGGGCTGGAGGCCGGCTTCTTCGCACGGCCGACCGTGTTTTCCGAAGTGAGCAACGACATGGCCATCGCGCAACAGGAAATCTTCGGGCCTGTGCTTGCGATCCTGCCCTATGACACGGTGGAGGAGGCGGTCGAGATCGCCAATGACACGGTTTACGGCCTCGGCGCGCATGTCTATGGCGCCGACATGGACCGGACGCGTGCCGTCGCGGCTCAAATTCGGGCTGGCCAGGTTCATATCAACGCGCCGGCCTTCGACCCCCAGGCACCCTTTGGGGGATACAAGCAGTCCGGCAACGGCCGCGAATACGGGCACGAAGGGATGGAAGAATATCTCGAGACCAAAGCCATGTTGGGCTTTTATCCCTAGCAATGCACCATCCGGAGGCTTTGGCCCACGAGATCCGGGAACGCCATGCAATGTCTCGTCACCTTATTTGAAATCTCCCTCCAGGCATCGGCCTCGTGCCACGCCTCCAACGGAAAGCGATGATCATGCCTCGCCTCAGTGCCGAGTTCCTGACCGGTGATGCCGTCGATACGCCCTACTGGTGGGAGGCCGCGAAGCCTTCGCCCGCGTCGCTCGACGAGTTTCCGGCCCGGGCGGAGGTCGCGATCGTGGGCGCCGGCTTCACGGGGCTGAACGCCGCGATCGTGCTGGCCCGCGCCGGCAAACAGGTGCATGTCTTCGAGGCGGAGGCACCGGGCTTCGGCGCTTCGTCCCGCAACGGTGGCCTGTTGGGCCCAGGCTGGGCGTTCTTCGACGGGGCGGTCAAGCAATATGGCCTCGATGTCGCGCGCCGTGTCCTGGAGGAAAGCGCCGAGGCGCTCGAGCACGTCAAGCAGACGGTCACCCGCGAGAATATCGAATGCGATCTCAAGGTCGTGGGCTATTTCAAGGGCGCGATTTCGCCGCGGGCCTATGACAAGCTCGGCCACATGATCGATCGCATCAGCAAGGCCGCGGCGTGCGACGCTTACATGGTGCCGCGGGTCGAGCAGCATGCCGAGATCGGAACCGACCTCTACCACGGCGGTGTCGTGATGCCGGGCTATGCGGGGCTTCACCCGGCCAAATACGTCAAAGGACTGGCTGACGCGGCAACGCGGCTCGGCGTCAAGATCCACAGCAACGCCCGCGTGTCCGATCTGTCTTCGACGATTAATGGGTTTCGTTTCAAGGTCAACGGACGAGACATGACCGCGTCTCAGGTTCTTCTCGCCACCAACGGCTTCAGTGGAACGGTATCGCCCTATCTCAAGCGCCGCATCATGCCGATCGGCAGCGGTATCATCGCGACCGAGCCTCTGCCGCCGGAGGTGATGGACCGACTGATGCCGAAGCGTCGGATGCTCGCGGGCAGCCAGCGGGTCGTAACCTATTATCGCCCTTCGCCGGACGGTACGCGGATCGTTTTCGGGGGCCGGGTGCTCGATATGAGCGGCAAAGAGAAGATCAACGTGGCCAATGCGCGTTATCTTCGCAGCCTGCTGCTACAGGTCTTTCCCGAGCTCGAGAGCACGAAGATCAGTCATTATTGGCATGGTCTGCTCGGCTTCACGTTCGATCACTTCCCGCATGTCAAGAACATCGACGGGGTGTTCTTCGCCGGGGCGTATAATGGGACGGGCGTCGCGCGGGCAAGTTGGCTCGGCAAGAAGGTGGCCCACCAGATGCTCGGATTGCCAGAAGGCAAAACCGTCTATTCCGATCTGAAGTTCAGCGGGCGCCCTTATTTCAACGGAACATCCTGGTTCCTGCCCATCGCGGTCCGGTATTATGGTCTCCTGGATAAGTGGGAAAAGCGCTGAGTGTGTCGGCCGCAGATTGCTGCGATCGACAGCCTGTGGCCGCGGTCCGCTTCCTTTCGAGGTGAAGCTGCTGATCCCCGGCCGGCCCCGGTCTGGCGGGCCGATCCAGGTCTCAGGTCGCGATCTTTGTCTGGCGCTCCCTAACAGCGCGCCGTGCGTCCCCAGGAATGACGGAGGACGCACTGTTTTTTCAACGCATCGTGCTTCCCGACAATCGCGCCTGATCGTCAGGCCGATGCGAGCGACGCCTTCACCCGGATCAGCGCGTCGGCCATGTAGAGATCCTGCAAGGCGATGCCGGAACTGTCGAAGACTGTGATCTCGTCGTTTGAGCGTCGTCCCGGGGCCTGCCCTTCAACGACGTCGCCGATCGGCGACACAGTCAGCCTGCCAGCCTCGATCTCCTCGCGCACATGCTGGAAGTCGCCGATCTGAAGGGACTGGGAGGGCAAGTCGCAGAAGAGACTGGCCTTCGACATCAATTCATTGGGCAATTCATGTTTGCCGGGAGCGTCCGACCCCATGCTGACCACATGCGTTCCCGGTCGAACCCATTCTGCATCGAACAGCGGCTCGCGGGCGGGCGTTGCCGTGACGACGATGTCGGCCGAGCGCACGGCATGTTCGGCCGATGCGGCGCGCACCGTGAGGTCCAGCTCAGCTATTCGGTCGATGAAGGCGTTGCGACGCGGCGAAGGATTGGCGACCACAAGGACGGTTTCGATCGGGCGGATGCGGGCGAGGGCGGCCACTTCGAAACCCGCCTGGTTGCCTGCGCCGAAGATCGCCAGAACCTTCGAGTCTCGGCGAGACAGCAAGTCGGCCGCGACCGCGTCGGCGGCGGCCGTTCGATAGGCGTTGACCTTGCCGGCTTCAATGACCGCGGCCAGTTGCCCGGTGTCCTGATCGAGCAGCACGATCGTGGAGTTGTGGCGCGGCAGCCCGCGCGCCGGATTGCCCGACCAGAACGATCCGATCTTGACGCCGGTCAGATCGTCAGACGAACCGGATTTGATCGAGAATGTATTGGTGGCCTCCAGCGCACGTCCGAGAACGGCCGGAAAGACGCGGCCTCCGCCCGAGGCGGCGGCAACCAGTGCTCTCCGCGCGGCCTCGAACGCGAGTTCATGCGTCACGAGGGCGGCTGACTCATCTTCGTTGATGTGGATCATCCCGGATACCTTTGAAACGGCAGAACGCCCGTCGCTTCGGCGTTCGGCCTGAAGATGGCGGTCAGGCCCGAAACGACGCTGCTGTCGCCGCGCCAACGTCACGCGAGCGGACAGCTGTGACGCGAAGCGCGAGCCGGTCGACGCATGTTCTTCAGCCGACATGCGCCATATCCTATGTCGTATAAGATGCCGAAACGGATGATCCGACCGAGTAGGCCGGAGAAAACGGCAGTTTGGGCGGGCCGCGATTTCCTCGGATCCCGTTGCGTGACGTTTCAGGGCCGGCGCGATCCTGAAAGGTGCTCGATCGCCCTCTGCCCAAACGGATGAATCGCACTTTCCCAGTACACGATAATCACGGTTCTTCGAGGTGCCGAGCTTCTTTCCTAGAGCTCGAAAACGGAGCGGCACGATCTTCTACGGTGCAGCGCGTTATCGGCACTGAGTGTCGAAAGCCGACGGAGCTTCGGCATTTCAGCTCTTCCATTTTAACCAACACTGAATTGCCAGGCTATTCCTGTGACCCCAGGCCTGGGTTCGAGATCCTGCTCCGAGCTCGGCCGGGCTTCACTGCGCGAAGGGAATTATTTATGAAAATCAGATACCTTGTTGCCGCCGCCGTCTTTGCCCTGACAGCTGGCACGGCCCAGGCCGAGACGTTGAAAGTCGGCTCAACCGCGACCGGCATTCCGTTCACCTTTCTCGATGTCGGCAAGAACGAAATCACCGGCATGATGGTGGACGTGGTCAAGGCGATCGGCAACCATGCCGGGTTCGAGCCAGACGTCCAGTCCGTCGACTGGGTGTCCCTGATCCCCGCCCTGGAGTCGGGACGCATCGACATGATCGCCGCCGCCATGTCGATCACCGACGCCCGCAAGAAGGTGGTCGATTTCTCCGATCCGATCTTTCCCTATGGTGAAGGCCTGGTCGTCCGTGCCGATGACGACACCCGCTACAGCGCCGATCTGCATGAAACGGTCGGCAAGGTGATCGGCGTACAGCAGGGAACCAATTTTCATAAAGTGCTGGAGGCCAGGAAAGGGATTGGCGAAATCAAGGTCTATGAGAACATCGCCGATATCATGCGCGACGTTCAGTTGGGCCGCATCGCCGTCGGCCTCGCCGACTATCCGATCATGAGCTACCAGATCGGCATCGGCAAGTTTCCCGACCTGAAGATGGTCGAAGGATACGAGTCGCAGATCTCGGCGCCGATCGGCGTGGCCATCAAGAAGGGCCAGCCGGAGCTTCTGGCGCGGATCAATGCCGGGCTGGCAACCATCAAGGAAAATGGCGAGCTGGACGCGCTAGCCAAAAAGTGGAAGCTCAACTGAGAATTGCGTCCAGCACATGGAAAAGTTCATCATGGATGCGCAGGTTTACCTGCCCATCCTCCTTCATGGCGCTCAAATCACTGTCGCGTTGGCGATTTGCGCGCTGCTGATATCGACATTCGTCGGGTTGATACTCGCGCTGATGCGCTATTCCGGAAACCCAATCCTTTCGACGATATCAAAATCCTTCATCAACGTGGTACGCGGAATCCCCGTCCTCGTACAACTCTTCTACATCTACTTCGTTCTGCCGGAATTCGGTATCGACCTCACGGCGTTTCAGGCCGGCGCCCTCGGCCTGGGGATCGCCTATTCTTGCTACATGGCGGAAAACTTCCGCGCCGGCCTCGAGGCTGTCGATCACGGACAGCTCGAAGCGGCCCAATCCATCGGCATGGGCTGGGGATTGATGATGCGGCGGGTCATCCTGCCCCAGGCGGTGCGCACCGTCCTGCCGCCCTACGGCAATACGATGATCATGCTGTTGAAGGACACCTCGCAGGCCTCCGTCATCACGGTTGCCGAAATGACTTTCCAGGGCAAGATGCTGGCGGCGTCAACCTTCGAGAACATGTCGATCTACACTTTGGTGGCAGCCCTGTATCTCTGCATGAGTGTGCCGTTGATTGTTCTGGCTGGATGGCTCGAAAGAAAGTTTGGCGCCAAATGATCGAGATCCGCGACCTGCACAAGCGCTTCGGGGCGTTGGAGGTGCTCAAAGGGATCGACACCACTGTCGAGGAGGGGGAAGTCGTTTGCCTGATCGGCGCTTCGGGGTCGGGTAAATCGACTCTCCTGCGCTGTGTGAACGGACTTGAAACCTATGAGGCCGGCAAAATCGTCTTTGCCGGCACCACCGTCGATGCGCGCAGCCCCGACATTCGCGCGCTGCGCACTCACGTGACGATGGTTTTCCAGCGTTTCAATCTGTTTCCGCACCGAACAGCGCTCGAGAACGTGACGGAAGGACCGATCTACGTCAAAGGCGAGCCTCGGAACGAGGCCCGCGAGCGTGGTTTGGCGTTGCTTGAACGGATGGGGTTGGCCGAGAAGGCGCAAGCCTATCCCCCGCAGTTGTCCGGGGGACAGCAGCAGCGCGTCGCGATCGCACGCGCATTGGCCATGCGTCCAAAAGCCATTCTCTTCGACGAACCCACATCGGCGCTCGACCCCGAACTGGTCGGCGAGGTGTTGGGCGCAATGCGTTCCCTGGCTGACGAGGGAATGACGATGCTCGTGGTCACTCACGAGATGGCTTTCGCCCGCGACGTCGCCGACCGCGTCCTCTTCATGCATGACGGACGAATTCTCGAGGAAGGGCTGCCTTCCGATATCTTGAGCAATCCGAAGGAGGCAAGGACACGGGACTTTCTGAGCAGGATCCTTTGATTGCCTTGCGTTCGGAAATGCACTCAGCTCAGCGCCGTCCAAATCCGCCGCCAATCGTGGCCGAGCGTCTCTCGGTCGCCCTCCGGATACTCACGCTCGGCTTCGCTGAGGCGATTCGTGCTGTTCATCGCCCCCGTGTCCGAGCGCTCCGATTGCCGGCAGGCGTCCCGGCTTTGCGATTCGCCGCGACCTCTCATCATAGCGACGCGGCCTTCGCTGCGGCGTCGCAGAGCGCCAAGTCCTGCTACTTGGCGGCTCTCCCTCGATCCAGGGCGGATTTCAGGTCTTCCATCCGCGGAACACCAGGAAAGATCACGGTGCCGGCGACGAAGGCGGGGGTTCCGTTGAAGCCGAAGCCACCAGCCTGTGCGTCGTTGCGGCGGAGCAGCCCGTCGATCTTCGCCTCGTCCTGCCGATAGTTCTGCTTCAAGACGGCGACGTTGAAGCCGGCTCTCATCAGCGTCGCGTCGATCATTTGCTTTGTCAGCCGGCCGTTCGTCTTCATCAACGCGTCGAGCGCCTGCGGTCGGTGTCTGCCGGCTGCCAGCGTCAGATGCGCGGCATAGACGGACTCCCTGCCAAAGATCGGCCAGTCCTTCATGACATAGCGGATGTCGCCGTCGAGGCTGACGAGATCCATGATCTCGGGATAGGATTTCTTGCAGTACGGACATTGATAATCGAAGTACTCGACAAGGGTGACGCTGCCTTGCGGATTGCCGAGGATCGGCGCGTCGGCATCAAAGAGTACGGCCGCTTTCGACATCGGATCGGGGGCGGCAAGGGCGGGGCCGGCAACGAGCGCCGCGCCGCCGGCAAGGGCCGCGCCGCCTGCGAGCGTCGCGGTCAGAAAAGTCCGGCGATCGAGTGTGAACGTCATGACGTCGGTTCTCCGTTGAGATTCCCTGCGGTGGATCGATCCATGCCGACGACGACGATCTTGCTGCCGGTCGGGACGCGGCGGTTGAGGTCGATGACGTCCTGGTTCAGCATGCGGATGCAGCCGGACGAGACCGCCTTGCCGATCGACCATTCCTGGTTGGTGCCATGGATGCGGAACAGCGTGTCGCGGCCGTCCTTGTAGAGATAAAGGGCGCGCGCCCCGAGCGGGTTTTCGATGCCGCCGTCCATGCCGTTCCGCAGTTCGCCGCCGTATTTGTCGGGCTCGCGCTCGATCATGCCGGGCGTCGGCGTCCAGTGCGGCCAGGCCGCCTTGCGGGCGATCGTGCCAGTGCCGGTGAATTCCAGCCCGGCCTTGCCGACGCCGACGCCGTAGCGCATCGCCTTGCCGTTCTCCATCACGAGGTAGAGAAAGCGGGCATGGGGGTCGACCACGAGGGTGCCGGGGGTCTCGTCGGTGCGGTAGTCGACCACCTGGCGGATGTTGCGCGGCTCGATCTTCTGCGGGTCGACGGCGGGAATCCGCCAGCCCTGATCCTCTTCGGCGCCGTACATCCGGGCGATGCGCGGATCCGGCTGCGGCTTTGGCTGCTGATAGGCGAGGGTCTGCGGCGCCGGTTGCGTCGTCGAGCAGCCGGCAGCGGCGAGCCCCACCGCGATCAGGCCGGCGGCCCGCAAGGTCTTCGATGTCATGGGTTGTTCTCTGCTGATTGGAAAAATGGCGGTCAGACCGATGCGCCCGCAGCCCTGACGATGACCTGCGCCCCCGGCGCGACCCGGCGCTCGAGGTCGACGACGTCCTGGTTGAACATGCGGATGCAGCCCGAGGAGACGGAGTGGCCGATGGAAGACGGGTCGTTGGTGCCGTGGATGCGGTAATAGGTGTCGCGGCCGCCCCGGTAGAGATAGAGGGCGCGGGCCCCGAGCGGGTTGCCGACACCGCCCGCAAGGCCGCCGGCATAGGGGCCGAAGCGATCCGGCTCGCGCCGCAGCATGTTGGAGGTCGGCGTCCAGCCGGGCCAGTCGGCCTTGCGGGCGACCGTCGCCCGGCCGGAGAAGGCGAAGCCCGCCTTGCCGACGCCGACCCGGTAGCGCATCGCCTTGCCGCCATCGAGGACGAGGTAGAGCGCATGCGCCGCGGGATCGACGATGATGGTGCCCGGCTCCTCGGGGCCGAAATAGGCGACTTCCCTGCGGGTCATGTCGTTACCGAGATATCGGTCCGGGATCGCCGGCACCCTGTGTCCGTCCTCCTCGAAGCCGGCGTAGCGCGCGTCGAGCGGGCCGGGTGCCGCGTAGGCGAGCGCGGTGCGGCCAACGCCGGCGACCGTCGAGCAGCCGGAAAGGGCCAGGGCAATGACGGCAAGGACAGCAGCCGTCGGGGCGCGGGATGGAGACATGTCGTTGGCTTTCATTCGTGAAGGGCGTCGATCGCCGCGTTCAGCGCTTCGGGAGAGATCTCGCCGAAATGCATCGTCCGGAGAATGCCCCGCCTATCGAGGAACAGGGTGACCGGGAAGCCCTGGACGCCATAGTGCCGGGCCAGAGCCATTTCCTGGTCGAGCACCACGTGGTCCGCCGCAAGGCCAGCGGTGCCGAGGAACCGGACGGTGGCGCTGGCGTCTTCGCCCTGATTGGCGAGGACGAAGGCGGTGTCGGTCCGCTTCTCCGCCGCTCGCATCAGCGCCGGCATCTCGCGCCGGCAGGGCGGGCACCAGGTCGCCCAGAGATTGACGACGACCGGGCGCCCTTTGAAGTCGGCGAGCTTCACCTCTGACCCCTGGAGCGTCGCCAGTGTGGCGGGCGCCGCGGCGATGGCGGTCGTCGTCGCGACCAGCTGGAAGGTGACGTTCCAGACGATCAGCGCCGCGGCGAGGGCCGCGAGGGAGCCGATGCGGGTGTGCGTCTCGCGCAACTGGAACAGGCTGTAGACCACCACCGCAAGGAGACCTGCGGGCAGCGAGAAGCCGCCCTGCCAGATCATCGCAATGCGCCAGGGATCGGCGGCAAAGCCGGGCAGATTGAGAAGGACATGGCCGATCCGCGCCGCGACGACACCGACCACGAGCGCCCCCATCGACCAGCCGCCGATCCGCGCGTCGAGCCGGGCCGAGAGGGTCGCCGAAATCACCAGGAAAACGACGATGGCGATCACCGCGGCGAGGCGTTCGCCGGCAAAGACCAGCGGACCGAGGGTGAGGGTGGTCATGATCGACCTCCGGCGCGGTCAGCGGCTGCGATGAACTGTTGCGGCGAAACATCGCCGATCAGCCGCGAGCCGGGCGCTTCCCGGCCGTTCCGGTCGAGGAACAGCATGGTCGGCGGGCCGGCGACGGCGAGGTCGCGCATCAGCCTGTCGCGGCTCTGGCCGGCATCGGTGACGTCGACTTCCAGAAGCTGCATCAAGGCCATGCGCGCCCGCACATCCGGGTCGGGGAAGACATCGCGCTTGATGACATTGCAGGAGACGCACCACTCGGCGGTGACGTAGATCAGCGAGGGGCGATCGGTATCCTTCAGGCTGTTCGCGACCTCGGCGGCGCTCGCCACCGGGCGAAATTGCGGCGAAGCCTCGAGAGCGACCTTGGCCGAGGCGATCTGCGCCAGCGGGCGCAGCGGGTCACTGCCCCCCGCGGCAGCTCCCAGTGCCAGGATCGCGCCGTAGAGGATGGCGATGAGACCCGTGGCCTTTGCCAGCCGACGGCGCGGGCCGCTGTCGGGCGACAGCACGTCCAGCGCGCCGATAAAGACGCCGGCACCGATCAGCAGCGCCGACCAGAGGACCAGCACCGCCGCATCGGGCAGGATGCGGGAGACCATCCACAGGGCGAGCGCGAGAAAGGCGAAGCCGAAGCCCTGCGTGACCCGGGTCATCCACGGCCCCGGCCTGGGCAGGGCTCTCACCCCGAGGGTGCCGAAGACGATCAGCGGCACGCCCTGGCCGAGGCCGAGCGCGAACAGCGCGCCGGTGCCGAGACCGACGTCGCCGGTCCGGGCGATGTAGAGGAGGCCGCCGGCGAGCGGCGCGGTCATGCACGGGCCGACGATCAGCGTCGAGGTGAAGCCGAGACCGGCGCTGGCGGCAAGGCTGCCGCGGCGGGGCGACGGCAGGCCGGCCACCGCGTTCGTCCAGGCGGCGGGCAGGCGCAGCTCGAACAGGCCGAGCATCGACAAAGCGAGAACGACGAACAGCACGGAGACGAGGAGGATGGCCGACTGCGATTGCAGCGCCATCTGCAGGTTCTGGCCCGACCAGGCGGCGGCGAAACCGATGATGGCGAAGGCGAAGGCCATGGCGAGGACATAGGTTGCCGACAGGGTGAAGCCGCGGGCGAGGGAGGGCCGTTCGCCGCTGCGGGTCAACTGCCCGGCGAGGATCGGATACATCGGCAGCACGCAAGGCGTGAAGGCGAGCCCGAGCCCGAGCGCGAAGAAGACGGCGACGGCCCAGAGGCTGCCGCCTTCGCCGAGCAGCCCGTCGACGAGGCTGGTGGAGGGTGCGAGGGTGATGCCGACCGATCTCGCCGAGCTTGCCGAGCCCGCTTCGGCTGCGGCCGGCAGATTGCTGACGGTCCGCAGATCGCCGGCGGAGGCGGCATCTGAGGCATCGGCGGCATCGTCTTCGGGGGCCGACGACGATGCGGAGCCGCCGCTCGCGCTTGCCGAAGGGGCCTGCGCCCACGGGCTGGAAGGTTCGGACACTCGGGAGGCCTGCGCCAGACGGCCGAGGGTCGCTGCCGCGCCATCCGCTGCCTCTGGCGCACCGAGCGCGGCAGGATTTGCCGGATCGACGTCGCGGGTCTGCGGCCGATAGCAGATGCCGCCGTCCTGGCAGCCCTGATAGGTGAGCGACAGCGTCTCGCCCTTCGGCACGGCCGCCAGTGCCCGGGCGGAGACGGTCGCCGCCGCCGCGTCGTGATAGACTTCGAGCCGGCCGAAATACGGGTCGTCCTTCGGCTCGCCCTCCGGCGTCTCGATCGGAACTGGCCGGCCATCGGCGGTTTCGAGGGTGATCCGGTCGCGGTAGAGATAGGTGCCGTCGGCGATCCGCCAGTTCAGCGTCAGGGCGCCGGACGGCGTTGCACGTGCGGACAATGCAAAGGCGTCGGCGACGTCGAGCGGCCGGCCGGGTTCGGCCACGGCCGCCTGCGGCAGCGCAATCAGCAGCAATGCGATGAGAGTTCGCCTGAAAAGCGACATTCCAGCCCCCTGACGTGTCGTCGGGTTGCCGGATCACCCGATGAGCTTAAGGCAGGCTTAAGCCGGGCGGGCGAGGCGAGGGGAAACGAAGATGTGAGACGGACGAGCGAATGCGCATTCTGATCGTCGAAGACGACGAGATTCTGGGCAACGGGCTGACGGTGGGGCTTGCGATGCACGGCTTCACGCCGGACCTCGCCGTCTCGGTCGCCGAGGCCGATGCGGCGCTGCTCGCCGGCGGCTTTTCGGCGGTTGCCCTGGACGTCATGCTGCCCGACGGCAACGGCCACGACCTCCTGCGCCTGATGCGCCGGCGCGGCGACGCGACGCCCGTCCTGATGCTGACGGCGCTCGACGGCGTCGCCGACCGGATCCAGGGCCTCGACGGCGGCGCCGACGACCATCTCGGCAAGCCCTTCGACCTCGACGAACTGGCGGCGCGGCTCAGGGCGCTGGTTCGGCGCGGCGCCGGGCGGCTGACGGCGCATCTGGAGTTTGCCGGGGTGACACTCGACCCGGCACGCATGGAGGCGGCGGTGGACGATCGGGCGGTGGGCCTGTCGCGCCGGGAGTTCACCATCCTCCACGCCCTGATGGAGCATCCGGGCGCGATCCTGTCGCGGGCCCAGCTC
Source organism: Jiella pacifica (assembly GCF_010500815.1). Taxonomy (GTDB): domain Bacteria; phylum Pseudomonadota; class Alphaproteobacteria; order Rhizobiales; family Rhizobiaceae; genus Jiella; species Jiella pacifica. The sequence goes on along the minus strand of NZ_JAAAMG010000018.1, from coordinate 70,971 downwards.
GAAGAGCGGCTCTATGGCTTTCAGGAGGGCGTCGAGAGCAATGCGGTGGAGGTGCATGTCCATCATCTGCGGGCGAAGTTCGGCAGCCGCTTCATCGAGACGGTGCGCGGCGTCGGCTACCGGCTGCGGGAGGGCTGACCCATGCGATCGATGCGCGCCCGTCTGTTTCTCATCCTGATCGCCGCCACCGGTCTCGTCTGGCTGTCGGCGACCGCCTGGGTCTATCTGAGCACCCGTGCCGAGGTGGAGCACGTGCTCGACGCGCGGCTGATGGAGGCGGCGCGGATGGTCGCGTCGCTGATCGAGAGCCAGGAGATCGATACCGCCGTCGCTTCGCTCGACCCGGACGTCATGCCGGACCGCCGGCACAGCCCCTATGAACGCCAGCTCTCCTGCCAGATCTGGTCGCTGACCGGCACGCTGATCGGCCAGTCGGACGGAGCCCCCGCCGAGCGCCTCTCCGACCATCCGGACGGCTTTGCGGAACGCAGCATCGACGGCGACATGTGGCGCGTCTACGCCATCCGCGACGAGGCGCGTGGCGTGCAGGTGCTGGTCGGCGACAATCTCGACATCCGCGCGCGGCTGGTGCGCGACATGGTGAAGGGCCTCGCTTTGCCGATGGCGCTGGTCATGCCGGCGCTGGCGGCGATCCTGTGGTTCGGCGTCGGGCGCGGCCTCAGGCCGCTGTCGCAGCTGGCGACGGGCCTCGAGCATCGCGCCGCCGGAGACCTCCACGCCTTGCCGCAGACCGAGACGGCGTCGGAGATCCGGCCCGTCGTCACGGCGCTGAACGGCCTCTTCGGCCGGGTGGGGGAGGCCCGCGAGCGCGAGCGCCAGTTCCTCGCCTATGCCGCCCACGAATTGCGCACGCCCTTGAGCGGCCTGAAGACCCAGGCCGAGATCGCCCTGAAGGCCGACCGCCCCGAGACGCGGACCTTGGCGCTGAACCAGATCGTCACGGCGGTGGAGCGCACGGCGCGGCTGGTGCGCCAGCTCCTCGCCATGGCGGAAGCGGAGGCGGTGCCGGCAGCACACGTCGAGCCGCTGCGCCTGTCCGAGGTGGCGCGGGAGGCGGTCGCCGGCCAGGAAGCGCGGCTGACGGCCAAGGGTGGCACGCTCCGCCTCGACCCGTCCCTCGACGGAATCGAGATCGAGGCGAATGGGACGCTGCTGGCGCTGGCCTTGCGCAACCTCGTCGAGAACGCGGTCAATCATTCTCCGCCGGGCGGGACGGTGCGCCTGTCGTGGACGGGGAGAGGCGTCGCCGTCGAAGACGAAGGCCCGGGCATGCCGGAAAACGAGATCGCGCGGGCGACGAGCCGGTTCTTCCGCGGCAGCAACCATACGCCGATCGGCAGCGGGCTTGGCCTCGCCATCGTCGAAATCTGCGCCGAGAAGCTCGGCGGCCGCCTCATCCTCGGCCGCAGGAAGCCGGCTGGCCTGCGAGCTGAGTTGCAACTGGCCGGTCCTCGCGAAGGAAACCGCTCTTCCAGCCCCGGCGAGGGGGCAACCGGAAGAGTGCTCGGCGATGCGGTGGGATGAGCGCTATGCCGGCGAGGACGATCTGTTCGGCATGGAGGCGCCTCGCCGCTTCTCGTCGGTCTCGGCTCGTCACCGTCGGCCTCGTCCCGACGGAGGCTCCGCGCTCGCAAGAAGAAGCGGGCTCGACGCCCCGTTCCTCCTGCGCGATGATGCCGGACCCTGAGAGGCGTGGGAGTCGGACGACTTTTCTCCGAAGAGCCAGCGGCAATCGCCTCCGCTGGGGGAGATGAACCGCGTGGAAGAGACTGGTACCGATCGCTTCAAGACCGCCATCCTGCTGCTGGCGGCGACGGGCCTGATCGCGGGGCTCGGATTCTACTTCGCCAACCAGTCCGGCATCGCAAACCTCGTGTGGATCGCCGGGGTCGTTCCAGCACTCGCCGCGCTCCTGGTCGAAATTCTGCGCAGCTTGCGCTCCGGCGAAGTGGGGCTCGATATCGTTGCGGCCCTCTCCATGTCGGCGGCGCTCGCTTTTGGCGAGACCCTGGCGGCAGCGGTCGTCGCCGTGATGTATGCGGGCGGCACCTTTCTCGAAAGCTTCGCCGAAGGCCGCGCCCGGCGCGAAATGCGCGACCTCCTGTCCCGCGTCCCGAGGACTGCGGCCCGTTACGGGAGCGGCGGGCTGGAGGAGGTCCGCCTCGACGAGATCGCACCGGGCGACCGGCTGCTGATCCGGCAGGGCGACGTGGTGCCGGTGGACGGCACGGTGGTATCCGAGACGGCCTTCGTGGACACCTCGGCCCTGACCGGCGAATCCCTTCCGGTGCGGCTGGCGCGCGGGGTCGACGCCATGAGCGGTTCGACCAATGCGGGGGAGGCCTTCGACCTGATCGCGACGCGGCCTGCCAAGGACAGCACCTATGCCGGGATCGTCCGGCTGGTCGAGGAGGCCCAGGCCTCCAAGGCGCCGATGTCCCGGCTGGCGGATCGCTGGTCGCTGGGATTCCTGGCGGTCACGGTCGCAATCGCTTTCGCAGCCTGGTGGTTCACCGGCGATCCGATCCGGGCCGTCGCCGTGCTGGTCGTCGCCACGCCCTGTCCGCTGATCCTCGCAGTTCCGGTCGCACTGGTCGCAGGCCTATCGCGCGCAGCGCATTTCGGCGTGCTGATCAAGGGCGCCGGGCCGCTCGAGGCGATGGCGCGCATCCGCACCCTGATCCTCGACAAGACCGGCACGCTGACTGACGGACGCCCGCGGATCGTGTCGATCGACAGCCGTGACGGGAGGGGCGAGGACGAAATCCTGCGCCTCGCGGCCACGCTGGAGCAGGCCTCGAAGCATCCCGTCGCCCAAGCCATCGTTGCGGCAGCCAAAGCGCGGGGTCTCGCATTGCCGGTTCCCTCCGACGTCTCCGAATTCCCCGGCGAGGGCGTTGTGGGTACGGTCGAGGGACGAGCCGTCGTCGTGGGCGGCGAGGGGTTCGTCGCGGGGCATGTCGGGCACAACGCTGGAGACATCTCCGCTCTTCCGGCGGGCTCCGTCCTTGTCGCAATTGCGGTGGATGGCCGGATGACCGGGCATCTGGTGATGGCCGACCCGCTGCGCGATGGTGCGGGCCTGACCATCGAAGGGCTTCGACAGCAGGGGATCCAGCGCATTCTGCTCGCGACCGGTGATCGGGCCGAGGTGGCCGAGCGCGTGACGCAGGGACTCGGCCTCGACGGGCTGCGTTCCGGTCTGACTCCCGACCAGAAGGTTCTGCTGGTCCTGACCGAGCGCAAGAACGGACCAGTGATGATGGTCGGCGATGGCGTGAACGACGCGCCGGCCCTCGCCGCGGCCGATGTCGGCGTGGCGATGGGCGCACGGGGGGCTGCGGCCTCCGCCGAGGCGGCCGACGTGGTCCTTCTGGTCGACCGGATCGACCGGCTGGGGTCCGGCATGGAGATTGCCCGCGCATCGAGGCGGATCGCGGTCGAAAGCGTCGTTGCGGGGATCGGGCTTTCGGTGCTCGGCATGATCGCCGCCGCCTGCGGCTACCTTACGCCAGTGCAGGGAGCACTCCTTCAGGAGGTGATCGACGTCGCAGTGATCCTGAACGCGCTACGGGCGCTGCGCATCATGCCCCGCGAGCCCGCTCCACCGGCAACGTCGGCCGCTCCCTCTGGGCAAGCGAAGTCTCTTGAAGGAACCACTGCATGAGCCGCTTCTCGCATGACGAGATCCGCATGGTTCATTGCGCCGTCTGGTTGCGTGCTGCGGTGCTCGGCGCGAACGATGGCATCGTTTCCACCGCCAGCCTGGTTGTGGATGTGGCTTGAGTGCGCAGGTCACGACCGCTTCACTTCGCGCAGGAGTAAGAGATTTATCGCGCGCTGGGGGCGGGCTGACAATCGCCGAGCAACCGCGCATCCCTTGGCCGTAGGGCCTGCAGCCATCTGCGGCCGACGGAGCCGTCCGCGGACCGCGACGCAAATGTACGCGGTCGATCGTCCGTCTCTGCGCCCACCCGGGCGCCCGCCGCCTGAGCCCTCCTGGCACTCGCCTCGTGCCACAGCTTGATCTGGGTCAAGGCCGCCGCCCGGCGCCGCCGGCAAAGTGATGGTGTCGTCGCCTGGGCAGGGGAGATCGCCATGAGCGGTGGCCGGGGCTGCCGATCTTCTGGTCGGCGGTGCCCATGGACATTCGCGGGCGCGAGAATCCCATTCGGCGGCTTGACCCGCGACCTTCGCGACGGATCGCAGATCTGCACGCTTCTGTCGCGGAGAACGAAGCGCAAGAGCATCGAAGCCGGGTCGGCGCCCGTCGACAAGATGGCCCCAGGGGCCGGAGCGACGCCGGCGGGGTTCCCGATCCGGCAGCCACAACGCAAGGAGACGACCTATGGCCTCAATGCGAGCCGCCATCTTCATCGAGCCGAACCGCATCGTCCTCGGCGAGAAGCCGATCCCGGAGGTCGGCCCGCTCGATGCGCTGGTGAAGATCACCACGACGACGATCTGCGGCACCGACGTGCATATCCTGAAGGGCGAGTATCCGGTGGAGCGTGGGTTGACCATCGGCCACGAGCCGGTCGGCGTCATCGAGAAGCTCGGCTCGGCCGTCGAGGGGTACAGTGAGGGCCAGCGCGTCATCGCCGGCGCCATCACGCCGAGCGGCCACTCCAACGCCTGCCTGTGCGGTTGCCATTCCCAGGACGGGGCTGGCACCAGGCACGGTTTCAAGCCGATGGGCGGCTGGCGCTTCGGCAACACCATCGACGGTGCCCAGGCGGAATACCTGCTCGTTCCCGATGCGATGGCGAACCTCGCGCCGATCCCGGACGGGCTCACCGATGAGCAGGTGCTGATGTGCCCGGACATCATGTCGACCGGCTTTTCCGGCGCCGAGAGCGGCGCCGTCCGGATCGGCGATACGGTGGCGGTCTTCGCGCAGGGGCCGATCGGCCTCTGCGCGACCGCCGGCGCGAAGCTGATGGGCGCGACGACGATCATCGGGGTGGAATCGGTCCCCGCTCGGATGGAGATATCCCGCCGGATGGGCGCCGACCACGTCGTCGACTTCACCAAGGGCGACGTTGTCGAACAGATCATGGCGCTGACGGACGGGCGCGGCGTCGACGTCGCCATCGAGGCACTTGGGCGGCAGGAGACGTTCGAAGGTGCGCTGAGGGTCCTGCGGCCGGGCGGTACGCTGTCATCCCTCGGGGTCTATTCGTCCGACCTGAAGATCCCGCTCGGCGCATTTTCCGCCGGCCTGGGCGACAATAAGATCGTCACCACGCTCTGCCCCGGGGGGAAGGAGCGAATGCGGCGGCTGATGTCGGTGATCGCCTCCTCGCGGCTCGACACCCGGCCCCTGGTCACCCACCGCTTCAAGCTCGACCGGATCGAGGAGGCCTACGACCTCTTCGCCCACCAGCGAGACGGTGTCCTGAAGGTCGCGATCACGACCTGATCGCCTCGTCCCGCGTCTGTCCTTTGGCCTGGTGGCGGCTTCAGCGATCTCACAGCTCGAAACTCCGTCGGGCATATCGGCGCTGCGCAACTGCTTCTATCCGCCGGGGACAATCCGGAACCCATGAAGCGCATGCCCGTGTGAAGCGCCAAGCTGCTGACGCGCCCCGCAAGCCGTCGTAGGCGAGTGCTTCGAAGCGTTGCCGACCACGGGCCAGGTGGATGGCGGGCGGAAATCCGTCGTTCGCGGAAAGGCGGCGTGTCGCTTTTGCCGCATTTTGCGGTAACGAGGAGCCGAGCTTTTTTTGATCCGCCTTTCCGCGAGCGTCCATGACCACCATCCTTCTCGCCGCCGGCGGCACCGGCGGCCATCTGTTTCCCGCCGAGGCGCTCGCCCATGAGCTGATTGCCCGCGGCTACACCGTCGAACTCGTCACCGACGAGCGGGCGGGGCGTTTTGCCGAGCGGTTTCCGGTGCAGGAGGTTCACCGCGTCCGCTCGGCCACCTTCGCCTCGAAGAACCCTTTCGCGGTGGCGAAGTCGATGTGGACCCTCTGGCGCGGCTTTCGCGAGTCGGGTGCGCTGGTGCGCAAGCTGAGGCCCGCTGTGGTCGTCGGCTTCGGCGGCTATCCGACCGTGCCGCCGCTGATGGCGGCGATCCGCGCCGGTCGCCCGACCATCATCCACGAACAGAATGCGGTCATGGGTCGGGCGAACAAGTTCCTCGCGCCGCGGGTCGATAAGATCGCCGCCGGCATCCCCCAGGAGAAGGCGTCCGAAGCATTCGCCGGCAAGATCACCGTCACCGGAAATCCGGTGCGCCCCGCGGTGATCGAAGCGGCGAAGACGGCCTACGAGCCGGCGGGACCGGACGAGACCTTCGATCTCGTCGTCTTCGGCGGCAGCCAGGGCGCGGCGTTCTTCTCCGAGGCTGTCCCCAAGGCCATCGCATGCCTGCCGGATGGCGTCCGGCGACGCCTGAAGGTCACCCAACAGGCGAGGGCGGAAGACGAGGCGCGGGTGCGCGCCTTCTATGGCGAACGGGGCATCCCAGCCGAAGTCTCGCCGTTCTTCGCCGACATGGCGGCGCGAATCGGCTCCGCCCATCTCGTCGTCAGCCGGTCTGGCGCCTCGACCGTCTCTGAGATCGCCGTGATCGGCCGCCCGGCCATCCTGGTGCCGTTCCCCTATGCCCTCGATCACGACCAGGCGGCCAATGCCGCCAAGATCGAGGCCGCCGGCGGGGCGATCGTCGCGGCACAGGCGGAGTTGACGCCGGAGCGTCTCGCCGCTCTCATCCAAGGCATTGCCGAAGACACGCGGCGCGCCGCGGCCATGGCGGAGGCCGCGAAGGCAACGGGCCTGCCGAACGCCGCCGCCTTGCTCGCCGACCTCGTTGCCTCTATGCCCGGCGTGAGCGAAAATCGTTGAAACGCCAACGCAAATGAGGAAACTGCCATGAAGATGCCGCCGAATATCGGGCCGGTGCATTTCATCGGGATCGGCGGCATCGGCATGAGCGGGATCGCCGAGGTGCTGGTCAATCTCGGCTATACGGTCCAGGGCTCCGACCAGAGCGAGAACGCCAACGTCCAGCGCCTGCGCGAAAAGGGCGTGACCGTCCATATCGGCCACTCAGCGGACAATCTCGGGACGGCCGAGGTGGTCGTCGTGTCGACAGCCATCCGCCGCAGCAATCCGGAGCTGTCGGCGGCGCGCGAGCGGCTGCTGCCGATCGTGCGGCGCGCCGAGATGCTGGCCGAGCTGATGCGCTTCCGCCAGGCGATCGCCATTGGCGGGACCCACGGCAAGACCACCACCACCTCGATGGTCGCGACGCTGCTCGACGCCGGCGGCATGGACCCGACCGTGGTCAATGGCGGCATCATCAACGCCTACGGAACCAATGCCCGGATGGGCGGCGGCGACTGGATGGTGGTGGAGGCCGACGAGAGCGACGGCACCTTCCTGAAACTTCCGGCCGACGTCGCGGTGGTCACCAACATCGATCCCGAGCATCTCGACCATTACGGCACGTTCGATGCCGTGCGCGCGGCGTTCCGCGCCTTCGTCGAGAATGTACCCTTCTACGGCTTCGCCGTGATGTGCCTCGACCACCCGGAGGTGCAGACCCTCGTCGGAGAGATCGAGGACCGGCGAGTCATCACCTATGGCGAGAACCTGCAGGCCGACATGCGCTTCGAGAATCTGCGCTTCGAGCCCGGCAAGTCGCTCTTCGACGTCACCTTGCGCGACCGGGTGACGGGGAAGATCGAGAAGATCGCAGACCTCGCACTCCCGATGCCGGGCCGCCACAACGTCTCCAATGCGACCGCGGCGATCGCCGTTGCCCACCGCCTCGGCATTTCGGCAGACGCCATCCGCAGGGGCATTGCGGGCTTCGGCGGGGTGAAGCGTCGCTTCACGCTGACGGGGGTCGTCGGGGGCATTTCCGTCTATGACGACTACGGCCATCATCCGGTCGAGATCCGCGCGGTGCTCGCTGCTGCCCGTGCCTCTGCGCCGGGGCGGGTCGTCGCCATCGTGCAGCCGCATCGCTACTCGCGCCTGCAGTCGTTGTTCGCCGACTTCGCCTCGTGCTTCAACGATGCCGACACGGTGGTCGTCGCGCCGGTCTATGCCGCCGGCGAGGAGCCGATCCCCTTCGTCAGCTCCGAGCTCTTGGTCGAGCGGCTGAAGCTCGGCGGCCATCGCGATGCCCGTCTGATCGACGGCCCGGAGGAGATCGCGCCGCTCGTCAAGCAACTCGCGGATGCCGGCGACATGGTCGTCTTCCTCGGCGCGGGTTCGATCACGGCCTGGGCCTATGCGCTGCCCAAGGAATTGGAGAAGCTCGGCCTCGGCCGCGAGGACGGCGCCGCATGACGCTGCTCGATCGTCTGGGCGACCGGCTGGCGGGATTGCGGGGCAGGCTCAAGCCGGATGCCGAGATGTCCAAGCTCACCTGGTTCCAGGTGGGCGGCCCGGCCGACCTTCTGTTCCAGCCGGCGGACGAAGACGACCTCGCACTGTTTCTCGAGCGGCTGCCGGACGAAATCCCGGTGCTCGTCGTCGGGGTCGGTTCGAACCTTCTGGTGCGCGACGGCGGCATCGAAGGCGTGGTGATCCGGCTGTCGGCCAAAGGGTTCGGCAACGTCGAGCAGCGGTCGGACACGATGCTCTTCGCCGGCGCGGCCCTGCCGGACAAGCGGCTCGCCGCGGCGGCCCTCGAAGCCGGCATCGGCGGCTTTCATTTCTACCACGGCATTCCCGGTGCGCTCGGCGGCGCGCTGCGCATGAACGCCGGCGCCAACGTTGTCGAGACGATGGAGCGCGTCGTCGAGGTTCATGCGCTCGACCGCAGGGGGCGGCGTCATGTCCTGACCAATGCGGAGATGGGCTACTCCTATCGCCACTCCGAAGCCGCGCGCGATCTCATCTTCACCGGCGCCGTCTTCGAAGGATATCCGGCCGACCGGGACGAGATCCGCGCGAAGATGGACGAGGTCCAGACCCATCGCGAGACCGTCCAGCCGATTCGTGAAAAAACCGGGGGGTCGACCTTCAAGAATCCGGCGGGCTCCTCCGCCTGGAAGGAGATCGACAAGGCCGGCTGCCGGGGGCTCACCATCGGCGGTGCGCAGATGTCCGAGATGCATTGCAACTTCATGATCAACACCGGCGCGGCCACCGGCTTCGATCTGGAGTCTCTCGGCGAGACCGTGCGCGAGCGGGTGCGGGAAAGCTCGAGCCTCTTGCTCGAGTGGGAGATCAAGCGGCTGGGCCGCTTTGCCCCGGGCAGGGTGGTGGAGCCGGCCGAGAGTCGGTGAGGATTCGGCTCCTTTTTCGCCGTCGGGAATCGGCGGATGGCGGCTGCTCGTCACGTGCTGCCGGGGCACCGGCACGTTTATTCGGTGCTGAGCGTATATCGATCGCAACTCTGCTCTCTTCGCAAGAACTCGGCGCGATGGCGCGCGGGCCGTGTTTGATCCCGAGGCCGTCAGGGTGATGAGGTCCGTCTGACACATCCCTATTCGCCTCCGCCAGCGGCGTTGACGTAAGCGTCAGCCAAGACTTTTTTGATGTTGGATTGCAAGTTCATAGAGAATACTGAACACACCGTCTTTGACGTATTCGTAAGCGGTCATTTCTGTCACATTTCCGCCACGCAGCGTGCGGAATTGTGTCCGGAGCACCCCGATTTCCCTGATCCCTCGCGACCGATCCCGCCGGTTTTGGTCACGCTATTCCCATCATGAAAGTATATTATAACGTAACTAATTCATCGGAGGCCGCTTTTATTAAGACTTGCAAGAATAATTGTGGCGATTCGACCATTCATCCCATGTACCCACCTCGTCAGTTTTGCACTAGGCTGTATGGATTGGATGACGCCATGCAACGCCGAAACAGGCCGGGCGTCGGAAGAGTGGGGGGAATTCATGCCAATCCATCGCAAGAGCATTTCAGTCGCGCTCGTCCTCGCGGCAGCGTGCAGCACCACGGCGTTCGCCGGCGGGTTTCAACGCGGCACCGCAGACACGGACATCCTGTTCGAGCCGGGCACCATGAACACGCGCGTCAGCCTGACTTATGTCGATCCGCAGCGTGGCTTGACGTCGATCAACGGGCAGGACGGCGACTTCGGCGACTACACCGGTGACTACCTGATCCCGAACTATTCGGTTTCCTTCGGCAACGAAGTGTTCGGCTGCGCCGGGACTGCAACGGAATCCTTCGCCGCCAACGCCGACTACTCCGGTGCGCCGGGCGGCGCGCTGCCGAGCCAAGTCAGTTCGACGCAGAGCACGTCGACGGCCGATCGGCTTGACTTCGCAACGGCGACCTCGATCTCGCAAACTCAGCGGTTGGCGTTCGAATCTCAGGAACTCGGTCTGACCTGCCGTGTCAGTTACCAGGCCGATTCGGGCCGTTACAGTCTGCTCGGTGGCGTCTTCGTCGAGGACTTCCACTTCGAGGGGACCAGTTTCGGGACCATTACGAGAGGCCCCCAGGCAGGCCTCCGCACCCGCGTGGAGGTCGAAAGCGACGGGGGCTATAAGGCTGGTTTCCGCATCGGAGCGGCTTACGAAATTCCGGAATATGCTCTGCGCATCCAAGCGATGTACCGGTCTGAGGTGAAACACGACGACATTACGGGCGATGGCACCGTCACGTTCCTCAATGCGCCGATAACGCCAATTACCGTCGAATCGGCTCTCAGCGAGGCGACCAGTCCGCAGTTCGTCGACATCAAAGCCCAGACCGGCATCGCCCCCGGCTGGCTGCTGCTCGGCTCTTTCCGCTGGACCGACTGGTCGACCAATGAGGTGAGCGTCAGCTCGATCTCCAATCCGAACTTCGGTATCTCCTCGTCTTCCTACGCCCCCTATCACTGGCGCGACGGCTACACAGCCCAGATCGGCGTCGGCCATGCCTTCAACGACCAGATCTCCGCTGCCGTGGCCGTCGGCTACGACAGCGGTGTGTCGACGGGCGCGGAGACGACCTACACCGACCTCTACACCCTCTCCGGTGGCGTTTCGTTCAAGGCCAACAAGATGGCCGAGCTGCGCTTCGGCGGCCTCGTCGGCTACTGGACGAGCGGCGACCAATCGACCTCGCAGGACAGCTACTACAATGCCACGGTCGGCGACGACATGGTCTATGGCATCAACGCATCGCTGAGACTCACCTTCTGAAGCGAGATACGCATCCGGCATAAGCCGGGATTGCTCGCAGACACTGTGGCAGATTTACCATCCATTGAAGGCGCGCCGCCTCGGCGCGCCTTTTTCGTTGAGCAATAAAAGGTTCCAGCGACTTTCTGCGAAAAATGCCGTGTGCTTTCACCGCAACACTATTGCAACCCTGCACCGGCTATAGTCGGAGAGACGGCACTGGCGCCCCGTTGCCGCCACAAAACGCCGTCACCCGATCCTGGCCGATGTTTCGCCGGAATCGGCTGAAAGACGAGGGGGAAGACATGGACGTCAAATCGATCGACAAATCGCGGCTGCCGAGCCGCCATGTGACCGAGGGACCGGAGCGCGCGCCGCATCGCTCCTATCTCTACGCCATGGGTTTGACGGACAAGCAAATTCACCAGCCGCTGGTCGGTGTCGCGACGGCCTGGAACGAGGCCGCGCCCTGCAATATCTCGCTGCAGCGCCAGGCCCAGGCGGTCAAGAAGGGCGTCGCCGCCAATCGCGGCACGCCGCGCGAATTCGCCACCATCACCGTCACCGACGGCATCGCCATGGGCCATGCCGGCATGAAGTCCTCGCTCGCCAGCCGCGACGTGATCGCCGATTCGGTCGAGTTGACGATGCGCGGCCATTCCTATGACGCGATGGTCGCCATGGCCGGCTGCGACAAGAGCCTGCCGGGCATGATGATGTCGATGATCCGGCTCAACGTGCCGTCGATCTTCATCTATGGCGGCTCCATCCTGCCCGGCCGCTACAAGGGCCGCGACATCGTCGTTCAGGATCTCTTCGAGGCGGTCGGCCTGCATTCGGTCGGCAAGATGGACGACGTGACGCTCGACGAGATGGAGCGTGTGGCCTGTCCGTCGGCCGGTTCCTGCGGCGGCCAGTACACCGCCAACACCATGGCCATGGTCGCCGAGGCGATCGGCCTGGCGCTGCCCTATAGCTGCGGCGCGCCGGCGCCCTACGAGATCCGCGACGCCTTCTGCTCGATGGCTGGCGAGCAGGTGATGGTGCTTCTGGAGCAGAACCTCCGGCCGCGCGACATCGTCACCCGCAAGGCGTTCGAAAACGCCGCAATGACGGTGGCCGCGACCGGCGGCTCGACCAATGCGGCGCTGCACCTGCCGGCGATGGCGCATGAGGCCGGCATCGAGTTCGACCTCTTCGACGTCGGCGAGATCTTCCGCAAGACCCCCTATATCGGCGATCTGAAGCCCGGCGGCAAATACGTCGCCAAGGACCTGTTCGAGGCTGGCGGCATCCCCTTGGTGATGAAGGCGCTGCTCGACGGCGGGTTCCTGCACGGCGACTGCATGACGGTCACCGGCAAGACCGTTGCCGAAAATCTCGCCAACGTGAAGTGGAACGAGGACCAGGATGTCGTCCGTCCGACGTCGAACCCGATTTCCACCACGGGCGGCGTCGTTTCGCTCAAGGGTAATCTCGCACCCGACGGCGCGATCGTGAAGATCGCAGGACTCAAGAACCTGCGTTTCGTCGGTCCGGCCCGCGTTTTCGACAATGAGGAAGAATGCTTCAAGTGCGTCGACAAGCGCGAGTTCAAGGAAGGCGAGGTGCTGGTGATCCGCTATGAGGGGCCGAAGGGCGGCCCCGGCATGCGTGAGATGCTGTCCACCACGGCTTCCCTCTACGGCCAGGGCATGGGCGACAAGGTCGCGCTGATCACCGATGGGCGCTTCTCCGGCGCGACGCGCGGCTTCTGCATCGGCCATGTGGGCCCGGAGGCAGCCGTCGGCGGTCCGATCGCCCTGATCAAGGACGGTGACATGATCACCCTCGACGCCACCACGGGCGAGATCTCGGTGGACGTCAGCGAGGAGGAGTTCGGCCGGCGCAGGGCCGACTGGGCACCGCGTGAGACCGAGTATCCCACCGGCGCCATCTGGAAATATGCGCAGCAGGTCGGCACGGCCCGCAAGGGCGCGGTGACCCATCCGGGCGGCACTGCGGAAAAGCACTGCTATGCAGACATTTAAGGGACGTCTTCTGGCTCTCGCTCTGGCCTCGGCAGCGTTGCTGTCGTTCGGCCAGGGCGCCCTGGCGCTCGATCCGGACGCGCAGGTCAACCCGGATGCGGGGCCGCTCGAGCTGTTTTCGTTCGGCTTCAAGGCCTATAAGCGCGGCGAGAAGCTCGAGGCCTTCGAAGCATTGCGCTACGCCGCCGACAAGGGTCATCCCGGGGCCCGCTGGAAGCTCGGCAAGATGTATGCCGAGGGCGACGGCGTGCCCGAGAACGACTACGAGGCGTTCAAGATCTTCGAGCAGATCGTTCGCGACCAGGATGACGAGACCGGCAACTACTCGAACGCCGCCTATGTCGCGAGCGCCGTCGTCGCCTTGGCCGACTATCTCCGGCTGGGGATCACGAACAGCCCGGTGACGGTGGACCTGCCGCGGGCGCGGCAGTTCTATTTCCACGCCGCATCGTTCTTCGGCGACGCCAAGGCGCAGTTCGAACTCGGGCGGATGCTGCTCAACGGCGAGGGTGGCCGTGCCAATCCCCGCCAGGCGGCGAGGTGGCTCAACCTTGCTGCCGAAAAGGGCCATGTCGGCGCCGAGGCGCTGCTCGGCTATCTGCTCTTCGACGGCAAGACGATTTCGCTGAGGCCCGAGCCGGTGCGCGGTCTCGCCATGCTGACGATGGCGCTGAAGGATGCTGGCGCGAGCGATCAGCAATGGATCCGCCCGCTGCAGGAAGAGACGTTCTCGGTGGCCAGCGAAGACGTGCGGCGGCAGGCTCAGGCCTATGTCGACCGGCAGGTGGGGCCGACGGCGGGCGCGGTGGTGAGCGCCAACAACTGACGGGCCTCAAGCCCCGAGCTGGATCATCACCGGCACGTGGTCGGATGGCTTCTCCCAGCCGCGGACATGCTTGTCGATGCCGGCGGAGACCAGCCGGTCCTGCACCTCGGGCGAGACCAGGAGATGGTCGATGCGGATGCCGTTGTTCTTCTGCCAGGCGCCGGCCTGATAGTCCCAGAACGTATAGATCTTGGCTTCGTCGGTCGTCAGGCGGACGGCATCGGCGAGGCCGAGATTGACCAACCGGCGCAGCGCCGCGCGGCTTTCCGGCTGGAACAGCGCGTCGCCGAGCCAGGCCTGCGGGTTCGCCACGTCGATCGGCATCGGGATGACGTTGTAGTCGCCTGCCAGGACGAGATCCTCCTCACCGTCCATGAGCGACTTCGCATGGGCGATCAGCCGGTCCATCCAGGCGAGCTTGTAGGCGAATTTCTCCGTGCCGAGCGGATTGCCGTTAGGCAGGTAGATCGAGGCGACGCGCAGCCGCCGTCCGCCCAGGATCCAAAGCCCTTCGATGTAGCGGGACTGCTCGTCGGCCTCGTCGCCCGGCAGGCCGCGCAGCACCGAGGCCGGCTTCGTCTTGGAGAGCAGGGCGACGCCGTTGAAGCCCTTCTGTCCATGGGTCTCGACGTGATAGCCGAGTGCCTCGATCGCAGCTCTCGGGAAAGTCTCGTCGACGGACTTGATCTCCTGCAGGCAGGCAATGTCGGGCGAGGCGGCTTCGAGCCAGGCGAGAAGGGCGTCGAGACGCGCCTTGACGCCATTGATGTTCCAGGTGGCGATCAGCATCCGGCGCGGTCAGATCGAGAAGGAGGTGCCGCAGCCGCAGGAGGCGACGGCGTTCGGATTGCGGATCTGGAAGGACTGGCCCATCAGGTCGTCGACGAAATCGACCACCGAGCCTTCCAGATAGACCAGCGACACCGGATCGACGACGACGCGGGCGCCATCGCGCTCGATCATCAGGTCGTCGGCCTCCCGCTCGTCGGTCAGGTCGTATTTGTAGGAAAAGCCCGAGCAGCCGCCGCCCTCGACGGAGATGCGCAGGCTCCGACCGCTCTCGGACTTCGAAAGGATCGAGGAAATCCGCCGGATCGCGCTGTCCGACAGGACCACCGGCTGGGAAAGTGTCTCGCTCATCTGATCGACGACGCCGCGTTTCCGCCTCGCGCCGCTCCTTGTTTGCTACAGACCCATTAGTTATGGATGCCGGCATGGCCGGTCAATCGCCACGACGGGGCAGGGAAGCGAAACAGGGTCATGACGGAGCGTTCGATCATACGACCGGACCTGCCGCTCGGCCGGTCGATCTATGGCGAGGACCCTGCCGCGTCGCGCGGGCGGCTCGTCGCCGAGCATGCCAGCCCGACCCGCACACCCTTCCAGCGCGACCGCGACCGCATCGTCCACTCCGCCGCCTTTCGCCGGTTGAAGCACAAGACCCAGGTCTTCGTGCCCTATGAGGGCGACACCTACCGCACGCGCCTGACCCATACGATCGAGGTTTCGCAGGTCGCCCGAGCCCTGGCGCGGGCCTTCGGGCTCGACGAGGACCTGACCGAGGCGGTGGCGCTCGTCCACGATTTCGGCCACACACCTTTCGGCCATGCCGGCGAGCGGGCGCTCGACCGGAAGATGAAGGCCTTCGGCGGCTTCGACCACAACGCCCAGTCGCTGCGGATCGTGACGACGCTGGAGCGCCGCTATGCCGATTTCGACGGGCTGAACCTCGCCTTCGAGACCCTGGAGGGGCTCGTCAAGCATAACGGCCCGTTGACCGGCCCGCATGCCCGGGTCCCCCATCCCGTTCCCCGGCCGATCCTCGACTTCGACGCCCTCCTGCCGCTCGGCCTCGATCGCTTCGCCGATCTCGAAGCCCAGGCGGCGGCGATTTCCGACGACATCGCCTACAACACCCACGACCTCGACGATGGGCTGAGGGCGGGGCTGATCGAGCTTGCCGACATCGAGGGCCTCGATCTGGCCGGCTCGATCCTTCGCGAGGTGCGCGGCAAATATCCGGCCCTCGACCCGTCCCGAACGATCCACGAGATCATGCGCCGCCATATCACCCGCCTCGTCGAGGACGTCATCTCGGAGACGGCGAAGGGGCTCGCCGAGATCGATCCCCGAAGTGCCGACGACGTCCGCGATGCCGGGCGGCAGATCGTCCGGTTTTCGCCGGCGATGGTGATGGCCGTCGATCAGACGCGGCGCTTCCTGTTCGAGCGGGTCTATCGCTGCGAGAGCGTCATGCGGGTGATGCGCGAGGCCGAAGGCGTGGTCGAAGCGCTGTTCGACCGGTTCCACGAACGGCCTGATCTCATGCCGCGGGATTGGGCGGTCGGCGTCGGGGCGCTTTCCCAGGAGCGGCTGACGCGGCGTATCGCCGACTATCTCTCCGGCATGACCGATACCTACGCGATCAACGAGTACAGGCGCCTGTTTGACGCGGTGCCGCAATTGCGCTAGCCGCCGGACCGCGGCAGGTCGACGGATGGACGCAGACGGGCCTTCGGGGCGCGAGGGGGCGGCGCGACGCTACGGCCTGCCGAATGCGGCGGCGGTCGCATCCCCGGCACCGAAGAGGCCTATATCCGATGTCTCCCGCCATCCGAAATGACCGCCACCCGCCTCACGGAGAAATCGATCGATGAACATCTTTGCCGACTTCGAAGACCGGGTGAAGAACGCGGTGAAAGCGATTGTTCCCGCTGGCGAAGAGATCGATCTCTCCAAGCTGGCGGTCGAACCACCGCGCGATGCCGCCCATGGCGATCTCGCCACCAACGCGGCGATGGTGCTGGCCAAGGGGCTTGCCATGAAGCCGCGCGATCTGGCCGAGAAGATCGCCGAAGGCCTGCGCGCTGATTCTGACGTCGAGAGCGTCGCCATCGCCGGGCCTGGGTTCATCAACATGACGCTGAAGCAGGCCTTCTGGACGGCCCATCTGAGGCTGCTGCTCGCGGCGGACCGGAGCTACGGTCGCGGCGCCCCGACCGGCCGCAAGGTCAATGTCGAATACGTTTCGGCCAACCCCACCGGGCCGATGCATGTCGGTCATTGTCGCGGCGCCGTCGTCGGCGACGTGATCGCCCGGCTGCTCGACTTCGCCGGCGACGCGGTGACCAAGGAATACTACATCAACGACGCCGGCGAGCAGGTTTCCGTCCTCGCCCGCTCCGCCTTCCTGCGCTACCGCGAGGCGTTGGGCGAAGAGATCGGCGACATCCCCGCCGGCCTTTATCCCGGCGACTATCTCGTGCCGGTCGGCAAGGCGCTCGCCGAGGAATACGGCGAAACGCTGGTGAAGATGGACGAGGCCGAGTGGTTGCCCATCGTCCGCGACCGGGCGATCGATGCGATGATGGCGATGATCCGCGCCGACCTGAAGCTTCTCGGCGTCGAGCACGACGTGTTCTTCTCCGAGCGGACGCTGCATGAAGGCAATGGCGGCAAGATCGCCGCGACGATCGCCGACCTGCGGGCCAAGGGCTTCATCTATCAGGGCACGCTACCGCCGCCGAAGGGTCAGCTGCCGGAGGATTGGGAGGACCGTGAGCAGACGCTGCTGCGTTCCACCGAAGTAGGCGACGACCAGGACCGGCCGCTGGTGAAGTCGAGCGGCGCCTACACCTATTTCGCCGCCGACGTCGCCTATTTCCGCGACAAGTTCGAGCGCGGCTTTTCCGAGATGATCTATGTCCTCGGTGCCGACCATGGCGGCTACGTCAAGCGGCTGGAGGCGGTGGCGCGGGCGATCTCCGGCGGCTCGGCCGTCGCCGATTGCGTCCTGTGCAACCTGGTGAAGCTCTATCGCGACGGCGAGCCGGTGAAGATGTCGAAGCGCTCCGGCGACTTCGTCACGCTCGCCGAGGTGGTCGAGGAGGTCGGCCGCGATCCCGTCCGCTTCATGATGCTCTATCGCAAGAGCGACGCGCCGCTCGATTTCGACTTCAGGAAAGTTACTGAACAGTCGAAAGACAATCCGGTTTTCTACGTCCAGTATGCCCATGCGCGGACCGCGGCGATCTTCCGCCAGGCGGCCGAGAGCAAAATCGCTTTGCCGGCCTGGGACAAGGTCGATTTGGCGACGCTTGAGGGTCTCACCGACGTCGGCGAGATCGGCCTTCTGCGCAAGCTCGCGGAGTTCCCCCGGCTCGTCCGCCAGGCGGCCGACGCCAAGGAGCCGCATCGCCTGGCCTTCTATCTCAACGACCTCGCGGCCGCATTCCACGCCCAGTACAACCGTGGAAAGGATATGCCTGAGTTACGGTTTGTTAACCAGAATGAGCAAGAACTGTCGGTAGCGAGGCTTGGACTCGTCAAAGCGGTCGCGACCGTTCTGTCCGTCGGTCTCGATCTGATCGGCGCCGATGCGCCGAACGAAATGCGCTAGATCATCACGCTTTGGCCAATTTCCTCGCCTAGCCATCGAATCCGTGGGGGTAGGGACCTCCATGAGGGGAAGAGCGGGGATATACATGTCGCTGGGGGACCACAACGGTTCCGCCCGTCAGGGCGGGCAGTCGTTCGACGCCGAACTCGCCGACCCGTTCGAAGAGCTCGCGCGCATTCTCGAAGGATCGGCTGCGACGCCGGGCACAACGGGTTCCGGCCGTGTCGAGCCCATGGTCGTGGCGCCGGCTCAGCTTCCTGCGAGGCCAGCTGCTGCGGGAAGCACGGCGGCGCCGCCCGCCCCGTCTCAGCCTGACGAAGCCCCGTCGAGCGACGAGGCCGACGCCTTCGACGAAAGCGCGATGAATGCGGCGCTGACGCAGGAATTGTCCGACGCTCTCGAGCTCGCCGTCTCCGACATGGAGACGCTCCCGACAGATGGCGTCGGATCAAACGATCGAGGCGCCGAGGCGCCGACGAGCGATCTCAACACCGCCAACGGAATTCTCGCGCCTGCCGGTGCCAATGCGGCGAAGGCGGCAGCGCCCGTCGCTCAGCCCGCGTCTGCCGGGCAGCCCGCAGCAACGACGCCAACCCCGGCAGCGGCGGCACCTGCCGTGAAGCCTGTTGCTCAACCTGCGGCCCGTCCAGACGCCGAAAAGGCCGCCGCGACAGCCGCTCCGCAGGCGCCAGCCCAGCAGCCGGTCGCGCCGAAGCCTGCCCCTGCAGCGGCCGCACCGGTCGCAAAGCCCGCAGCTCAGCCTGCTGCTCAATCGGCTGCCTCTCAACAGCCGGCTGCGCCGAAGGCCGTACCGGCCGCGGCCGCATCCGCCGCCAAGCCCGAAGTGCAACCCGTCGCTCAGCCGGCCGCGCCGAAGCAGCCGTCAGCCTCTGTTGCCGGCCAGCCGGACGCTGCAAAGCCTCCGCTTCCCCGAACCAGGGCGTCAGCCCCCGTCGCTGCAGTTCCCGTCGCTGCAGCCGCCGCAGCCGCGAAGACGGGGCAGCAGGTTGGCGAGATCGACCGCGATTTCGAGCAGGCCTTGTTCGGCCTTTCTGAGCCGGCCAATCCTCGGCAGGCGACGTTTCATCATGCCGAAGCCTTCGCACCCGAGCGCGTGCCGAGCGTCGCCGAAGACAATGCGGATGCGCGGATCTTCGACGATTTCGACGAGCTCATCGCCAGCGAGCTTGCTGCCATCAAGCAGGAAGCGCCGCGCGAAAGCGCCTTCGTCCATGCCGTCGATGCGGCCGAGCCGAAGGAATCACCCGAATGGGCATCGAGGTTGGAGACGCCGTCTCAAGGCGCCGAAGACCCGGAAGCCGGCGACTTCTCCGACGAGGAGGAGATGCGGGAGACGCGGCGCGCGGCAGCCATCGCCGGGCGTGGTTCGGCGGCACGGAGCAGCTTCGTCGGCGCCGGCATCGGCGCCGTCGCCCTGATGCTTGCGGCGAGCGGGGCGTACTATTTCCTTGGCGGTAGTCAGGGGACGGCGGGAGATGGTTCGGTGCTGATCGTTCGCGCCGACCAGGATCCGGTCAAGGTCAAGCCTGAGAACCCCGGCGGTCGCGAGATCCCCAACCAGAACAAGATGGTCTACAACCGCGTCGAAGACGGCGATGCGATCATCACGCCCCAGCAGAAGCAGCTCGTCAGCGCCGAGGAAACGCCGATCGACCTGCCGCGCGAGGAAGCGGCGATCTCCGATCTCCCCGGGGTCGAGATCGGCGTCGGCGCAGCGAACGCGGCGGAGCAGACCGAAGGCGCGGATGCTTCGGCCCGCGGTGCCGACTCCTACAGCGAGGCCTCGGCCATCTCGGTCCTTTCACCCCGGCGCGCCAAGACCTATTCGGTGCGACCCGATGGAACGTTGGTGGTCGGCGAAGCCGCCCAGGAAGATCGCGGCCCATTGATCCAGGCGGCCGCGCGTCCGGTCGACGTGGCGCAGACGATCGGCGCGTCGCAGAGCGACCAGGGCGTCGCCAACGAGACGGTCAGCGCGATAGCCGCCAGCAGTGAAGATACTGCGGCAGGCGAAGGCACGGAGACGGCAACCCCGGCGGCCGAAGCCGGCGTTCCGGCGCCGAACGTGCCGGTGCCGACCCTTCGGCCGAGAAACGGCGGCGGTGACGCGCCGCGGGTCTCAGCCGCGGCGCCGGCTCCGGTCGCCTCCGCACAGCCCGTCGCAGCCGCCCCGCAGCCTGAGCCGATGCAGACGGCATCGCTGCAGCCCCAGCCGGCGGCGCCGAGCGTTTCGGCCGCCTCGTCTCACGACGGCTTTTACGTGCAGATCTCGTCTCAGCCTTCGCAGGACGCGGCGCAGGCCTCTTCGCGCAATCTCAGCCAGCGCTACAGCAGCGTCATCGCCGGCCGCAGCGTCGTCATCCAGTCGGCCGACATTCCGGGCAAGGGTACCTATTACCGGGTCCGGGTTCCGGTGGATTCCAAGACCGAGGGCGCCCGGCTTTGCGAAGACCTGAAATCCGCCGGCGGCAGCTGCTTCGTGTCGCGTTAGGCGTCAGTGCCGGCCTCAGCGGGGCGGCACTTCTCGCCCGCCTTGCCGGCGGTGATGACGATTCCATTGCAACGAATGACGGCGCGGACGGAGGGAACACTCCGGCCCCGTCTGCCGATTCCCTCAGGACGAGACAGAGGATGACTGGTTCCAAAGCCTTCATTGCCGCGCCGCTGGGCCAAACGCTGTCCGCCGACGAGCGGCGCTTCTTCGAGGCCGAGCGACCCTGGGGCTTCATCCTCTTTGGCCGAAACATCGGTTCGCAAAAACAGCTCTCGGATCTCGTCGGATCCCTGAAGGACGTCGGTGGCAGAAAGACCACCCCGATCTTCATCGATCAGGAGGGTGGACGAATCAACCGGCTCCGCCCGCCGATGGCGCCGGCCTATCCGACGCCGGCCGATATCGGACGGCTGTTCGCCACCGATCCGAAGGCGGGCGAGCGCGCCGCCTGGCTGCAGGGGCGGCTCCTTGCCGCCGACGTCATGGCCTATGGAATCAACGCCGACTGCGTGCCCTGCCTCGACGTCCCCGTGCCCGGCGCCCATTCGGTGATTGGCGACCGTGCCTATGGCCATGATCCCGATGCCGTCGCGACGCTCGGACGGGCGATTGCCGACGGCGCGATGGCCGGCGGCGTCCTGCCGGTGATGAAGCATATTCCTGGCCACGGTCGCGGCAATGCCGACAGCCATCTCGAACTCCCCCGCGTCGCCACCGCACGCAACGATCTGGCAAAAAGCGACTTCGCGCCGTTCCGGGCGCTCGCCACCCTGCCGGCGGCGATGACGGCGCACATCCTCTACACGGACATCGACCCGACCTTTCCCGCGACGCTGTCGCCGATCGTCATCGATTCGGTCATCCGTACGGAGATCGGCTTCGACGGGTTGTTGATGAGCGACGACATGTCGATGAAGGCGCTTTCGGGCGATCTCTACGATCTGTCGGCAGCGGCGCTCACGGCGGGCTGCGACGTGGTTCTCCACTGCAACGGCGAGATGGACGAGATGCGTCGGGTCGCCCGGGCCGCTCAGCCGCTGGCCGGCGACGCGAAGCGCCGGGCCGACGCCTGCGAGGCGGTGATTGCGCGAGGGGCCGGTACGGCCGACCTCGAAGCGCTCCGCGGCGAATACACATCGCTGATGGCCAAAGTCGGCTAGCGCGGGCCGGCTTGCGCCGGGTCGGCCGAGTCGCTAGGCAGCACGGACGGGGATCGGCAAGATACGGCCTGGCCAGCCGGTCGCGTCGGGTTTGCACTTCGTCGTCTCACCGCGCTCCAGTCCGGGTCGCAGGGCGAAATCAGGCAGCCGGACTTCCAGGAGCCGTTGGGCGAGACGTGGGCGCAGAATCCTTATCCGAGGCACAGACCGGCGATCATGCGCGGCCGCGCACCAGCGCCGGCGTCAGCTTTGCCGCAAGTCTTGCCTTCGAGGACGTCAGTCATCGCTTCGGCTCGACGGAGATTCTCTCCGGCATAAGCCTCGCGGCGAAGCCCGGCGAGATCCTTTGCCTGCTGGGGCCGTCCGGCTCCGGCAAGACGACGATGCTGAGGATCGCTGCCGGCATCGAGCGTCAGATGGCCGGAAGGCTGCTTCTGAACGGGCGTGAGATTGCCGGTCCGAACGTCTTCGTGACGCCCGAAAAGCGCGGCGTCGGGTTGATGTTCCAGGACTTCGCCCTGTTCCCGCACATGAACATTCTCGACAATGTCCGCTTCGGCCTCAACGCCCTCTCGGTCACGGCGGCAAAGCGCGAGGCGATGGCGGCGCTGGAGCGGGTCGGGCTCGATCATGCCGCGCGCAATTATCCACACATGCTGTCCGGCGGCGAACAGCAGCGCGTCGCCCTGGCGCGGGCTCTTTCGCCGCGGCCGTCGGTGCTGTTGATGGACGAGCCCTTCTCGGGGCTCGACAGCCGCCTCAAGGACGTCGTCCGGACCGACACGTTGCAGATCCTCCGGGAAAGCCGCGCCACGGCGATCATCGTCACCCACGATGCCGAAGAGGCGATGCGCCTGGGTGATAGGATCGCGCTGATCAAGGACGGCCGCCTGGTACAGATCGGGACCGCTGCGGAACTGTACGGCAGGCCGGCCAGTCTTTTTGCCGCCGGGTTCTTTTCCGAACTCAACGTCCTCGACGGCGAGGTCCGGTCGGGCCGTGTCGTCACGCCGATCGGACCCGTCGCCGATTCGCCATCATCTGACGGTACATGCGTCACTGTGGCCCTGAGGTTGACGGGCTTGCGGCTCGACGAAACCGACCGAGGGGTCGAGGGCCGGATCGTCGCGCGCCGGTTTCTCGGCGGTGTCGAGCTGTTCACCGTCGCCGTCGAAGGGCTCGACCAGCCGCTGCGCTCACGAATGCGCGCGGGGCTCGTTTCGGAAAATCGGCGCGACGTCGTCGTTTCCATTGATCCTCGGGACGTTATCGTGTTTGAAAAGACACCCGAGGATCGCTAGCTACGAAGAACGGCGATCAACGCGTTCGAGGGAGATAAGAGTATGGGTAGCTTCAGCATTTGGCATTGGCTGATCGTTCTGGCCGTGGTGCTGCTCCTGTTCGGGCGCGGCAAGATCCCGGAACTGATGGGTGATGTCGCAAAGGGCATCAAGAGCTTCAAGAAGGGCATGTCCGACGAGGACGCCGAGCCCAAGGCGGCCGAGCGTCGCTCGCTCGACCAGCGCGAGGGCGATGTCGTCGCTCGCGACGTGAACACCGAAAAGACGGCGGGCTGATCACGCTCCGCGCGGGTAGCGCCGGGGTCTGAAGGCTCCGGCGGGTCTTTCCTCGAAGTCGTGGCGGCCGGGCCGTCGCGACGTCCTAGGCAGTTCAGTAGTGCTGTTCGATCTCGGCTGGTCCGAAATTCTGGTAATCGCGGTGGTCCTCGTGGTCGTCGTCGGCCCTAAAGACCTGCCGGGGATGTTGCGCACTTTCGGGCGCGTGATGAAGCAGTTCCGGTCGATGGCCGGCGATTTTCGTCGTCAGTTCGACGACGCCCTGAAGGAAGCCGAGCTCGATGACGTTCGCAAGGGCATCGACGACGTTCGCTCGCTCGATCCCCGTCATTCGATCCGCGAGGCGATGAACCCGATGAAGGCGATCGGCGACGAGATCCGCTCGTCTCTCAACAGCGCGACCGCGTCACCGGAGCCGAAGGTGCCTAGCGCGTCGGACAGGCCGAAGACCGAGGGCGACCCGGTCAAGAATGGCGCGACCGGGGCCGAACCGGCAAAGGGCGAAGCCAAGCCTGCGCCGGCTGGTCCCGCTTCGGCAGAGTCCGCAGCATCTGATTCCAAATTGTCGGACAACGGCGGCGAGCCCGCCCATGATGCCAAGGCGAATGGCGTCGCGAAGGCGAGGGACGTGGCGTGAGTACCCGCGACGACAGCGAGATCGAAGCGTCTTCGGCGCCGCTGATCGAGCATCTCATCGAATTGAGGAAGCGGCTGATCTGGTCGATCGTCGGGTTCTTCGTGGCGTTCCTGATCTGCTTCTACTTCGCCAAGCCGATCTTCAACCTTTTGGTGATTCCCTATCAGATCGCGACGAACTGGGCGGGCCTCGACGGCGACGACGTCAGGCTGATCTACACTGCGCCGCAGGAGTTCTTCTTCACCCAGGTGAAGATCGCCGCGTTCGGCGGTTTCTTTCTCGCCTTCCCCATCATCGCGACGCAGATCTACAAGTTCGTCGCGCCGGGGCTGTATCGCAACGAGCGGGGCGCCTTTCTGCCCTATCTCGTGGCGACGCCCGTGCTGTTCGGGCTGGGCGCGGCGCTCGTGTATTTCTTCTTCACCCCGATGGTGATGTGGTTCTTCCTGTCGATGCAGCAGGCGGGCACCGGCGGCGAAGCGACCATTCAGCTTTTGCCGAAGGTCTCCGAATATCTCTCGCTGATCATGACGCTGATCTTCGCCTTCGGTCTGGTCTTCCAGTTGCCCGTCGTCGCGACGCTGATGGTCAGGGCCGGCATGACCTCGTCGACGGGGCTCGCGTCGAAGCGCAAATATGCGATCGTGCTCGCCTTCATTGCGGCGGCGATCCTCACGCCGCCCGATCCCCTGTCCCAGATCGGCCTTGCCCTGCCGACGATCATTCTCTACGAGATTTCCATCCTGGCGGCGCGGATGATCGAGAAGAAGCGGGCGGAAGAAGCCGCCCAGCGCGAGGCCCAGACGCAAGCCTGATCTGGCTTTGTCGGGCGCTCTCCCTCGCCGCCTTTGACGAGGGAAACATGCTCGATATCAAGTGGATCAGGGACAATCCGGCCAAGCTGGACGAAGCGCTGGCAAAGCGCGGAGCGCCGCCGGCGGCGATCGATCTCATCAAGCTCGATGAACGCCGCCGTGACCACCTGAAGATCCTTCAAGATCTGCAGGGGCGACGCAACGAGGCGTCCAAGGAAATCGGCAAGGCCAAGGGTTCCGGCGACAACGCCCGGGCGGACGTGCTGATCGAAGAGGTCGGCAAGCTCAAGGCCGAGATCCAGGACGGCGAGGAGATCGAACGGCGCATCGACGCCGACCTCGAGGACGTCCTGGCCCGGATCCCCAACATTCCCTTCGACGACGTCCCGGTCGGCCGGGACGAGGCGGACAACGTCGAGATCCGGCGGGTCGGCGAGCCGCCACGCTTCGCCTTCGAGGCGAAGGAGCATTTCGAGCTCGGGGAAGCCCTCGGCATGATGGAATTCGAGCAGGCGGCGAAGATCTCCGGCTCGCGCTTCACCATCCTCAAGGGCCAACTGGCGCGGCTGGAGCGGGCTCTCGGCCAGTTCATGCTCGACCTCCATACCGGCGAGCACGGCTATGCCGAGACCGCGGTGCCGCTCCTGGTGCGCGACGAGGCGCTGTTCGGCACCAACCAGCTGCCGAAATTCGCCGAGGATCTCTTCCACACCACCGAGGGCCGCTGGCTGATCCCGACCGCCGAGGTGCCGCTCACCAATCTGGTGCGCGAGCGCACCCTCGATGCGGCCGAACTGCCGCTCCGCGTCACCGCGCTGACGCCCTGCTTCCGTTCCGAGGCGGGGGCGGCCGGGCGCGACCAACGCGGCATGCTGCGCCAGCACCAGTTCTACAAGGTCGAGCTGGTGTCGATCACCGATGAGGACTCCTCGGTCGAGGAGCACGAGCGGATGACCGCCTGCGCCGAAGAGGTCCTGAAGCGCCTCGGCCTCGCCTACCGGGTCGTCACGCTCTGCACCGGCGACATGGGTTTCGGCGCCCGCATGACCTACGACATCGAGGTCTGGCTGCCGGGGCAGGGCACTTATCGCGAGATCTCCAGCTGCTCCGTCTGCGGCGACTTCCAGGCCCGGCGGATGAACGCCCGTTACAAGGTCGCCGGCGAAAAGGCGCAGCGCTTCGTCCACACGCTGAACGGCTCCGGCGTCGCCGTCGGCCGGGCGCTGATCGCCGTCATGGAGAATTATCAGAACGAGGATGGATCGATCACCGTCCCCGAGGCTCTGAGGCCCTATATGGGCGGTATCGAAAAGCTCGCGGTGGTCTGAGACATGCGGATTCTCCTGACCAATGACGACGGCATCGAGGCCGAGGGTCTCGCCGTTCTTGAACGCGTGGCCCGCAGCCTGTCGGACGACGTTTGGACGGTGGCCCCCGAAACCGACCAGAGCGGCCTGTCGCACTCCCTGACGCTGTCCTCGCCGCTGCGCCTGCGCAAGGTCGGCGAACGGCGCTTTGCGGTGCGCGGCACGCCGACGGACTGCGTCATCATGGCGGTGCGCAAGGTGATGGACGGGATGCCCGATCTCGTCCTGTCCGGCGTCAATGCCGGCCAGAACATCTGCGAGGACATCAGCTATTCCGGCACAGTGGCGGGCGCCATGGAAGGCATGATGCTGGGCATCCGCTCCATGGCCCTCAGCCAGGCATTCCGGCCCGGAACCGGCCGCGACGCGCTGTGGAATACGGCGGAAACCCACGCCGCCGGCGTCATCGACAGACTGGCGGCCTTCGACCTGCCGCCCGGCCATCTACTCAACGTCAACTTCCCTGCCGTCGCAGCCGACGCCGTCGAGGGCATTGCGGTAACCCGCCAGGGCAAGCTCGACTATTCGCTCGGCATCGAAGAGCGGAACGACGGCCGCGGCTTTCCGTATTTCTGGCTGAAATTCGGCCGACAGGCCGGGCCGGACGTGGCCGAATCGGACATTGCCGCCCTCAGTGCCGGGATGATCTCGGTGACGCCGCTGCAGCTCGACCTGACGGCCGAGGCGCTGCGGGGCAGGCTGGCCGAAGCGCTGAAATGACGCCGGCAGAGGGGGTGGACCGCGAAAGGCTTGCCGAGTTCCTTGTGCGCCTCAGGGGAGAGCCGGGCGTCTCTCCGGCGCTTCTGAAGGCGGTCGAGACCGTGCCCCGGCGGATGTTCCTGCCGTCTGGAATCGACGATCCCTTCGAGGACCGCACGGCTCCGATCGCCTGCGGTGAGACCATGCCCGGCGCTCTCGCGGCCGTCCGAATCGTCGCCGCGATGGAGCCGGAGGCGGAGCAGCGTATCCTGGAGATCGGCACCGGCAGCGGCTACGTAACCGCCCTTTTGGCGCGCATCGTCGGCCACGTCACTACCTTCGAGCGCTATCGCCGACTGCTCAAGGCCGCCTCCCAGCGCTTTCGTGACATCGGGATCGCCAACGTCACGCCGATCTTCGAGGACGGACGCGACGGCTTCGCCAGCGGCAGCCCCTACCACCGGATCGTGACCCACAGCGCCTTTCCGGCGCCGCCCAAGCAGTTTCTCGACCAGCTGGCGCCGCACGGGTCGCTGATCTGCGCGATCGGGCCGGGTGATGGCGAACAAATGCTGGTCCGGCTGAAGAAGATCGGCAGCCGCTTCGAGCGAGAGGATATCGGCCCCGTGCGTTATCAGGCGATCGCCTTCGGCAAGGCCGACGTCTTGTGAACGAGGGGCCTCGATGGCCGCCGGCTGTTTTTATTTCACCTTTTGGTCAACGGACTTAACCGGGCAGTAAGATTAACGCGCTTCAATGATCCCCAAGGAATACGCTTTCGATAAAGGGACTGTAATGCGCTTACCTGTGTTGAGTCGTTCGCGCCGACGCATGTTCGGTTCCGTTGCCGCCATCGCGATGGCTGGCCTGTTCGCTGGCTGCAGTGGCGATGTCGTTCGCTTCGACGACGGCTTCTACACCGGTTCCGTTCCCCAATCCGTCCCGTCGCAGCAGATCCCGGCCGCCCAGCCCTATCCAGGGCAGGTGGACGGCATGGCGACCGGCGCGATCGCTCCGGCCTCCGGCGGCGGCTATCTCTCCGGCCCGCAGCCGTCGGCCTATCCCGCCGGCAACCAGTCGATGCAGCGCGGCCAGTTGCCGCCGCCGACCGAGCCGTCCTACCGCGGCCAGCCGGCGCCGGTCCGTAGCGAGCCGGGCTATGCCGTCAACGCGCCGCAGCCGGTTCGCTCGGCGCAGGCGAGTGCCGGCCGCCTGGAGCCCGCCGCCGCTCCCTCGCAGGTTCCGGCGACCCGCGGCGCCCCGCCGACGACCCTCCAGCAGCAGGCGGGCAACCTCGCCACTCCGAAGCCGCGCCCGATGGATGAGCGCAGCGGCGCCGCCGCCACGCGCAGCGAACAATCGCGTGCCGCTGCCGGCACGGTGACGGTCGCCTCGGGCGACACGCTGAGCGGCATCGCCCGCCGTTCCGGCGTCTCGGCCGATGCGATCCGCCGCGCCAACAATCTCGATTCCGACATGGTCCGCCTCGGCCAGACCCTGATGATCCCGGCTGGCGGCAAGATGCCGGCTGCAAGGACGCAGGACGTCGCCGCAGCGAAGGCCTCGCCGGCTGCCGCCGCGACGCCCAGCGAGACGACGACGAAGGTCGCCGAAGTCCGCACCCAGTCGAAGCCGGAAGTTGCGGAGAAGAGCAGCCGGATCGCGTCTCCCGCGCCGAGCGTCGATCCGGCGCCCACCGGTTCCGTTCAGAAGGCAGCCGAGCGCGAAGTCGCGGCGGTGGCGCCGAACTCCACAGGCATCTCGCAGTTCCGCTGGCCGGTGCAGGGCCGCGTCATCAATCGCTTCGGCGAAAAGGTCGACGGTCGCCGCAATGACGGCGTCAACATCTCCGTGCCGCGGGGAACGCCGATCAAGGCCGCCGAGAACGGCGTCGTCATCTATGCCGGCGACGGGCTCAAGGAATTCGGCAACACGGTTCTCGTCAAGCACGACAACGGCCTCATCACCGTCTACGGCCACGCCGACGACCTGAAGGTGAAGAAGGGCGCGGACGTTCGGCGCGGCGAGGTCATCGCCCAGTCGGGCATGAGCGGTGATGCCGACGTGCCGATGCTGCACTTCGAGGTGCGCAAGAACTCCTCCCCGGTCGATCCGACCAAATATCTGCAATAGGCACCGAACCTTCCGGCGGCGACCCATCGCCGCCGGCTCCAGATCGCTTCTCGGACACGCGTCCGATCCAGCGTCGCTCGCCGACCTCCAGGCGTGACGGAACCCGATCGCGAGAGAAATCCTCGCGGTCGGGTTGCTCGTTTCGGCACCCGCATCCCGGCCCTTTTCGGCGGCAATCTGGACTGCCGGCAAGCGCGGAGAAGGGAGGAATTTCGGGCCATCCTTCCGGGATTTTCGGTCGCGGCGTCGACGGCGCGGCCGATGCTCGTCATACCGTGCGGAACTTCATCCCCGCCCGGAAAGGGCAGGGGACAGCCGGGCAAGGCTCAAAAGCTCGAACAGCATCTGCGCCCCGGCATGGGCGGTGTTAGTCGTCGCGTCGTATTGCGGGGCCACCTCGACCACGTCGCCACCGATCAGATTGACGCCCGCGAGCCCGCGGAGGATGGCCTGCGCCTCACGGCTCGTCAGTCCGCCGATCTCGGGCGTGCCGGTGCCGGGTGCGAAGGCGGGGTCGAGGCTGTCGATGTCGAAGGACAGGTACACCGGGCCGTCGCCTGCAACCGCCTTGGCCTTTTCGACGATGGCGGCGATGCCGAGATCGCCGATCTCTTCGGCGTGGATCACCGTCATCCCGGTCTCGTAGGAGAACTCCCAGAGATATTCCGACGAGCCCCGGATGCCGATCTGGATCGTCCGCTCGGGATCGAGCACGCCGTCGAGAACGGCCTGGCGGAACGGGCCGCCATGGTGGAACTTGCAGCCGTCGAACGGGCCGGAGGTGTCGCAATGGGCATCGATGTGGATCATCCCGACCGGTCGCCGGGCGCCGAGCGCCCGCAGGATCGGCAGGGAGATCGAGTGATCGCCGCCGACGAAGAGCGGCAGGACGCCGGCCTCGGCGATCGCTGCTGCCGTCCTTTCGATGTCCTCGTGCGACGTCGCCAGATCGAACCGCGAGCGGAACGGCACGTCGCCGATATCGGCCACGGGGATCTCGTGGGTCGGCATGGTCTTCAGGACGCGGTTATAAGGCCCGACGCGCTCGATGGTCCGCAGCGCCCTCGGCCCGAAGCGCGAGCCGTTGCGGTTGGTGACGCCGAGATCCATCGGCACGCCGATCATCGCCACGGCGAGATCGCCGAAGTCGGGCGCATTCCAGTCGATCGCCCGGTAAGCGACGTCGAGCAGCGTCGGCAGGCCTGCATAGGGTGCGACGCGGGTGCCCTTCGGGATCGAACAGGCGGTCGGCGACGGCGGCAAAGCCCGCGTCGTAGATCTTTCGCTCGTTGTCGCCGGCAAAGCGCTGGCGGAGTGTCGCGAGCTTGTCGTCATCCATGGGCCGAAACCTCCTTGGTGGGGTCTGTCTGCCCGGTCGCGCCGCCGAGACCGCCGAGCGCAAGCCGCCGCATGATCTCGCCAATACCGTCCTCCGATACGTTGGCGAAGGCGATCCGCAGATGCCCTTCCTGATCAGGACCGAAGAACGAGCCGGGCAAGGCGAGGATGCCGCAATTGTGGGCGAGTTCGGCAGCCACCGTCGCGGCCGGACGACCGGGGAAAGGATGGCGGACATAGGCGAAATAGGCGCCGATCTGGTCGAGCGTCCAGCCGGGAACATCGGCGATCATGGCTTCGAACAGGCGCGCCCGCGCGGCGATCACTGCAGCGTTCGCGATCCGCCAGTCCGCCAGTTCCTCGATCGCCCATGGCAGTGCCGCCTGCGCCGGCCGCGGCGCGCAGATCTGCAAGCTGTCGACGACCTTCTCGATCTCGCCGACGATCGTGCCGCCGCCAATCAGTGCGCCGATCCGGTGACCGGGAATCGCATAGGCCTTCGAGAAGGAATAGAGCCCGACGAGGTTGGTTTCGGCGCGCGGATCGGCAAACAGCGCGTGCGGTGCGCCTGCCTCGGGCGGCAAGAAGTCGCGATAGGTCTCGTCAAGGACGAGATAGAGCCCGCGGCGCACGCAGATCCGGAAGAGTTCGGCGATGAGCGCCGGCGGATAGACCGCGCCGGTCGGATTGTTCGGGCTGACGAGAACCAGCGCCCGGGTTCGGCCGTCGATCAGCGTCTCGAAGTCCTCCGGATTGGGCAGAAAGCCGTTCTCGGCCTGCGTCGACAGCGCGCGCTTCTCGATCCCGAGCATGTCCAGCGTCATCTGGTGGTTGAAGTACCAGGGCGTCGGCAGGACGACCGCGTCGCCTGCCCCGGCAACGGCGATCATCGCCGCGAAGAAGGCCTGGTTGCAGCCCGCTGTGATGGCGATCTGGCAGGCGCCGATCGGTGTGCCGTAAATGCCGGAGACATGTTCGGCATAGGCCGTCCGCAGCGGCGTGTCGCCGAGGATGTCGCCGTAGCGAGCCGTAGCCGGGCTGGCCGCGGCCTCCGCGAGGCGGTCGGAAAACGCCGCTGGTGGCGCATGGTTCGGTACGGCCTGGCTGCAGTTGATCAGGGCTCCGAGACGGCCGTCATAAGCGCCCGCCCATTTGACGGCCTGGGCGATGGGCGGCGCGGAGACGGCCGTCAGCAGCGGATTCGGCCGAGGCGGGGTCATGTACGCTCCTTTGCTTCCAGTGGGCCCGGATGTTCTCCTGGTGGCGCCCGTTGCCGGCGTCGTCGAAACAGCCGCCGTCAACGACTGCCGGCTCACTTCGGCAGCTGCTCTTCGAGGCGAGGTCACCGGCGACATCTGCATGTTCGCTG
Source organism: Jiella pacifica (assembly GCF_010500815.1). Taxonomy (GTDB): domain Bacteria; phylum Pseudomonadota; class Alphaproteobacteria; order Rhizobiales; family Rhizobiaceae; genus Jiella; species Jiella pacifica. The sequence goes on along the minus strand of NZ_JAAAMG010000018.1, from coordinate 38,983 downwards.
CGCTCGATCAGCGGGCCCTCATAGACGATGTGGCCGGAAAACAGAATGGCGCGCGACCGGGCGAGGCGAGACCGGTCAGCCCCCGTCCGATCGTGCCCTTCCTCGCACAATGCTCGGGCCAAACGACGACGCCGTCGCCTTGCCGATGAGAGAATCGGTTGGCATCGGTCGTGTGCCGGGAATCGAGAAGCGATTCGCGCCCGCCCGCCCGGCCCGATTCGTTTGCTCGTGTCTCTCCGAAGTCTTCCAAAACCGCCTGAAGAGGCCTTGCATGAAGGTTTCATGTCGGCTTGTGCGGTCGTCGTGAAACGTTTGCGCCATGTCGCTTGACAGCGCCCCCGCTTCTCCGTAAACGACCGCCTCACAAGCCGCCTCCGGGCGGCGAAGCGCGGGTGTAGCTCAGTCGGTTAGAGTGCCGGCCTGTCACGCCGGAGGTCGCGGGTTCGAGCCCCGTCACTCGCGCCATTTCTTCTTCTGCCTCCTCGAAATCAGGTCAAGTGCCATCAACCGTAATTCGCTCTGTGCGAAGGCGGCCGGTCGCGCGCGGCAAGCATCCCGTCCGTCATCCGAACGGCTGCCAGAGCGCCTTGCCGGCTTGGCCGGAACGGTGTCGCCCGGACACCCGCGGCTCAGATGCCCGACCCGGCATCCTCGAAGTCAGCCGCGTCGGCTGGTGCGGGGAGATCGAGAGCGGGCGAATGCGCCGTCGGCTGCGGCCAGCGCATCCAGGCGATGAGCTCGTCCTCGTCATAGGTGACCAGCGCATCCGGGCCGGTATCCGTCGCCACCCAGCCGCGCTCGTCCGATCCGCGGATCGTCTGGTAGCGCACCGTGTCGACCTCCGCCGCCCCTTGCTCGCCGCCGCGCACCGTCACCAGGATGCGCTCGCCGTCCCGTCTCGCCGTCGCCATCGGCAACCAGCCGCCCTTCGCCGAATCCGTCATCGGATCGCCTCCTGTGCGTTGCCCGGCACCCGTCACCGGGACGGGCTTATCCTTGCGGCGATCGACCGCGCCTGGCAAGCCTTCCGCCGGAGGTCGCATAAACGTCTGGCGGCCATCGCAAATCATCTCCCGGACACGATAAAACCGATTGCCCTCAGATCCTTGCGCCAGAGACGCCTTGCACACATTCTAAGAAGGGGATAACCCTCGCCGCAATGCGGCATGGCGGTTCGTCCTCCGGCCGCCGATCCTTGTGGCGCGGACGTCTCGTCCGCAGCCTCGACCGTCACCGAGGATGAAAATGGTCCGATGAGCGCACTCCTCGCCTCCTATCTGCCGATCGTGATCTTCGTCGGCGTCGCTCTGGTCATCGGCCTGGCGTTGCTGGTCACGCCGTTCCTGGTCGCCTTCAAGGCGCCGGACGACGAGAAGCTCTCGGCCTACGAGTGCGGCTTCGACGCCTTCGACGACTCGCGCATGAAGTTCGACGTCCGCTTCTATCTGGTGTCGATCCTGTTCATCATCTTCGATCTCGAGGTCGCCTTCCTGTTTCCCTGGGCGGCGAGCTTCGGGACCCTCGGCTGGTTCGGTTTCTGGTCGATGATGGTGTTTCTCGGCGTCCTGACGGTCGGCTTCGTCTACGAATGGAAGAAAGGCGCACTGGAATGGGATTGATCATCGGCGACAAGCCCTTCGCTTCGCTCGCCCCCGAGGCGGGGACGGGTGCGGCCGCCGCCGCGCCGGGCCTGCCCATCGCCCAGCGGCAGGATCCGTTCGTCACCGAAGTCAACGAGGAACTGGCCGACAAGGGCTTCCTCGTCACCTCGACGGACGAACTGATCCAGTGGGCGCGCACCGGCTCGCTCATGTGGATGACCTTCGGCCTTGCCTGCTGCGCAGTCGAGATGATGCAGATGTCGATGCCGCGCTACGACGCCGAGCGGTTCGGCTTCGCACCGCGCGCTTCGCCCCGCCAGTCCGACGTGATGATCGTCGCCGGCACCTTGACCAACAAGATGGCGCCGGCGCTGCGCAAGGTCTACGACCAGATGCCGGAGCCGCGCTACGTCATTTCGATGGGTTCCTGCGCCAATGGCGGCGGCTACTACCACTACTCCTATTCCGTGGTCCGTGGCTGCGACCGGGTCGTGCCCGTCGACATCTATGTGCCGGGCTGTCCGCCGAGCGCCGAGGCGTTGCTCTACGGCGTCCTGCTCCTGCAGAAGAAGATCCGCCGCACCGGCACCATCGAACGGTAAGAAGGCCGCGTCATGCGTGAATTCGCCACCACCGACATGGCCGACTATCTGGCCGAGACGCTCGGCGAGAAGCTCGATTCGAGCGAGCATCGCTTCGGCGAGTTGACCCTCGTCGTCGCCCCGCAGGACATCGTCCGGGTGATGACGCTCCTGCGCGACGACCCGCAGACCCAGTTCGTCAATTTCATCGATCTCTGCGGCGTCGACTATCCGGGCCGGGAGAGGCGCTTCGAGGTGGTCTATCACCTTTTGTCGCCGCGCCAGAACCAGCGGGTACGCGTCAAGGTCCGTACCGCCGAGGACGATCCGGTGCCGTCGATCTCCGACGTCTTTCCCGCCGCCGACTGGTTCGAGCGGGAGGCCTACGACCTTTACGGGATCCTCTTCACCGGCCACCCGGACCTTCGCCGCATCCTGACGGACTACGGCTTCGAAGGCCATCCGATGCGCAAGGACTTCCCGCTCACCGGCTTCGTCGAAGTGCATTACGACGAAGAGAAGAAGCAGGTGGTCTACGAACCCGTGGAGCTCAGACAGGAGTTCCGCAACTTCGACTTCCTGTCGCCCTGGGAAGGCACCGAATACGTGCTGCCGGGCGACGAGAAGGCGAAGCGACAATAAAGAGCGGAGGAAGCCATGGCTGCCAAGCAACTCCAGGCCAAGTGCCTTTGCGGCGGCGTCCGCATCGACGCCGATCTCGACAACCAGGAGGTCGGCGCCTGCCATTGCGATATCTGCCGGCGCTGGGCGGGCGGACCTTTTTTGGCGGTCGAGGCGTCGAAAAACGTCGTCGTCGCGGGGACCGATCTTCTCGGCATCTACGAATCCTCGGGCTGGGGCGAGCGCGGCTTCTGCAACCGCTGCGGCTCGACGCTGTTCTGGCGCTCCAAGGATGCCGCCCACTACGCCATTTCGGCCATGGCTTTCGATGATCTGACGGAGGCGGTGCTGACGAAGCAGATCTTCATCGACTCCAAGCCGGACTGGTATGCCTTCGCCAACGAGACGGAGTCGATGACCGGGGCCGAGTTCCTGGCCCAGTTCGCCTCCGCAGAGGACAAGCCGAATGGCTGAGATCGACGTCCGCAACTTCAACATCAACTTCGGTCCGCAGCATCCCGCTGCCCATGGCGTTCTGCGCCTCGTGCTCGAGCTCGACGGCGAGATCGTCGAGCGGGTGGATCCGCATATCGGGCTGCTCCATCGCGGCACCGAGAAGCTGATCGAGCACAAGACCTATCTCCAGGCGATCCCCTATTTCGACCGCCTCGACTACGTCGCGCCGATGAACCAGGAGCATGCCTTCTGCCTCGCCATCGAGCGGTTGGCAGGTGTGACCGTGCCGCGGCGCGCCCAGTTGATCCGAGTGCTCTATAGCGAGATCGGCCGGATCCTGTCGCATCTGCTCAACGTCACCACGCAGGCGATGGACGTCGGCGCTCTGACACCGCCGCTCTGGGGGTTCGAAGAGCGCGAGAAGCTGATGGTGTTCTACGAACGCGCGTCGGGCTCGCGGCTGCATGCGGCCTATTTCCGGCCGGGCGGTGTCCATCAGGACATTCCGCAGGCGCTCATCGACGATATCGGGGCGTGGTGCGATCCCTTCCTGAAGGTCTGCGACGACCTCGAGGAGCTTCTGACCGACAACCGCATCTTCAAGCAGCGCAACGTCGACATCGGCGTCGTCAACCTCGAAGACGCCTGGGCCATGGGCTTTTCCGGCGTCATGGTGCGCGGATCGGGCGCGGCATGGGACCTGCGCAAGTCGCAGCCCTACGAGTGCTACGACGAAATGGAATTCGACATTCCCGTCGGCAAGAACGGCGACTGCTACGACCGCTACCTGATCCGGATGGTCGAGATGCGCGAAGCCGCCAGGATCATGAAGCAGTGCGTGGAGAAGCTGTCGAGCGCCGACGGGCAGGGCCCCGTCGCGGCGACCGACGGCAAGCTGGTGCCGCCGAAGCGGGGCCAGATGAAGCGCTCGATGGAAGCGCTGATCCATCACTTCAAGCTCTATACCGAGGGCTTCCACCTGCCGGAGGGCGAAGTCTACGCCGCAGTCGAGGCGCCGAAGGGCGAGTTCGGCGTCTATCTGGTCTCGGACGGAACCAACAAGCCCTATCGATGCAAGGTGCGGGCGCCCGGCTTCGCCCATCTGCAGGCGATGGACGGCTTGTGCAAGGGGCATCTCCTGGCGGACGTCTCGGCCATTCTCGGTACGCTCGACATCGTGTTCGGCGAGGTCGATCGCTGACGTTGCGGCCGACGTTACGGAATGCGAAATTGAAAGGATGAACACCCGAGCCCTGCCGACGGCACCGATGAGTGTGGACGAGTTTCTGGCCTGGTCGCAGGACCTGCCGGCGGGCGAGCGCTATGAACTGGTCGGCGGCAGGTTGGCGCGGATGGAGTCCGAGAGGATCATCCACGCCGAGACCAAGTTTTCGGCCGTGGTGGCTCTCAAGTCGGCACTCAAAAGGGCCGGCAGGAGCGACTGCCACGCCTTCATCGACGGCGTCAGTGTCCGCATTGACGAAACGACCCTGCGCGAACCGGACGCGCTCATCCACTGTGGGCCCTACGATCCGAACGCCTTGATCGCGGAGAACCCCGTCGTGGTGGTCGAGGTGGCTTCGCCGCAAAGCCCGGAGAGCAAGAAGACGCTCGACTACTTCTCGCTGGCATCGGTCGAACACTACCTCGTCCTGTTTCCCGCCGAGGGGAGGGTGCTCCACCAGTTTCGCTCGCAGACGCCGGGCGAGATCGTCAGCCGCATCCTCGGCAGGGACGCGACGATCGAACTGACGCCGCCCGGGATCACCATCGCCGTCGAGGCGCTTTTCGCCGGCTGAACCCCGCCTTTCCGGCATGGGAGCCAATCTTCAACTGCGGTCATCGGCCACTGGCCTTTTGTCCGTCTTGTGATAGAACGCGCCGCAACATCGCGTGTTGAATCGCTCTAAGATCGAGGTCCGATGTCTGTCAGACGTCTCGCGGAAGAGGCCGTGCAACCAGCCGGCTTCGCGTTTAGCCAAGAGAACGCCGCTTGGGCTGAAGCGACGATCAAGAAGTATCCCGAAGGTCGGCAGCAGTCCGCCGTCATCCCGCTGCTCATGCGAGCGCAGGATCAGGACGGTTGGGTGACCAAGGCTGCGATTGAGCATGTCGCCGAGATGCTCGACATGCCGCTGATCCGCGTCCTGGAAGTGGCGACCTTCTATACGCAGTTCCAGCTCAACCCGGTCGGCACCAGGGCCCATGTCCAGGTCTGCGGCACGACGCCCTGCATGCTGCGTGGCGCCGAGGATCTGAAGGCAGTCTGCCGCAAGAAGATCCATGCCGAGCAGTTCCACCGCAACGACGCCGGAACGCTGTCCTGGGAAGAGGTCGAGTGCCTGGGTGCCTGCGTCAATGCGCCGATGGTGATGATCTTCGAGGATACGTACGAAGACCTCACGCCCGAGCGTCTGGAAGAGCTCATCGATCTCTTCGAGGCGGGCCGGCGCGGCGAAGTGAAGCCAGGGCCGCAGAACGGACGGCATCTATCGGCGCCGCTTGGTGGCTTGACGTCGCTGACCGAGGACTATGACGACCTGATCGCCGAGCATAAGCAGGAAGCCGGTCACGGTCCGGCGAACGGTTCGACGCCGCAGGGCGAGGGCGCCGGTCAGGCCGTGTCGACGCCGCCATCGGAGGCTGGCCGCCCGGATACCGCATCGGAGCAGACCGATCCCACGCTGCCGACGCCCGGCGCCGCCACCGATGCCAAGGTCGACCAAAGCGTCGAGGATCGCGAGAGCGACGAACTCGCCGCCGAGGGCCACAAGCCCGGAGCCGGCCGGGAAGGCGGCACGCGCCAGGGCGCGACCGACGCCGAGGAAGGCAATGTTCCGGACGAAGTCGACGCGAAGACGGGCGGGGATCTGCGCCGCGCCGAGGCGGCAGCCGAAGACGCGGTGATTCCCGATCGCAGTCGGCTCGACGACGCCGCCGGTCGGCAACCGCCGCGACTTCGCGAGGGCGAGGCCGCCGTCGAGGTGCTGACCGGTCGGCGGGGCGGCGACCTCACTGAGGGCGAGCGCACCGAAACCTCCGATGTCACGCCAGGCCCCGCGCATGCCGATCATTTCGAAAGCGAGGCCCAGGAGCCGAAGCCGGACTCCCGGCCGGGCGACAAGCCTGCAGATCTGCTTTCGAGCCCGAGAGGCGAAAAGGACGATCTGCAGAAGATCCGAGGAATCGGGCGGGTGATCGAGAGCAAGCTCAACGATCTCGGCGTCTATCATTTCTGGCAGATCGCCGAGTGGCGTGAGACCGAGCTGATCTGGATCGACGACTATCTGAACTTCCGGGGCCGGGCCGTCCGCGAACAGTGGATTCAGCAGGCAAAGGATTTGCGCGCTGGGTCGGACGCCAGCCCCGGCAAGGGTGAAGGAGAGGCGTGATGCTTCAGGACAAGGACCGGATCTTCACCAACATCTACGGCCTGCGCGACAAGAGCCTGACGGCGGCGCTGAAGCGCGGGCATTTCGACGGCACTGCCGACATCATCGGCAAGGGCCGCGACTGGATCATCAATGAGATGAAGGCCTCCGGCCTTCGCGGTCGCGGCGGCGCTGGCTTTCCGACCGGCCTGAAATGGTCGTTCATGCCGAAGGAAGTGGGCGAGCGGCCGCATTACCTCGTCATCAATGCCGACGAATCCGAACCCGGGACCTGCAAGGACCGGGAGATCATGCGCAACGACCCGTTCACGCTGATCGAGGGCTGCATCATCGCCGGCTTCTCCATGCTGGCGCACACCTGCTACATCTATGTGCGCGGTGAGTATGTTCGCGAGCGGCAGGCGCTGCAGCGGGCGATCGACGAGTGCTATGAACAGGGCTATCTCGGCAAGGACAACAAGTGCGGCTGGGACTATGACATCATCGTCCATCACGGCGCCGGCGCCTACATCTGCGGTGAGGAGACGGCGCTGCTCGAAAGCCTCGAGGGCAAGAAGGGCCAGCCGCGGCTGAAGCCGCCGTTCCCGGCGAATGTCGGCCTCTATGGCTGCCCGACGACGGTCAACAATGTCGAGTCGATCGCCGTTGCCCCGACCATCCTGCGCCGCGGCGGCTCCTGGTTCGCCGGCATCGGCCGCCAGAACAACACCGGCACCAAGCTGTTCTGCGTTTCCGGTCATGTCGAGCGGCCCTGCACTGTCGAAGAGGCAATGGGCATCTCGTTCCGCGAACTGATCGAGAAGCATTGCGGCGGCGTGCGCGGCGGCTGGGACAATCTCCTCGCGGTGATCCCAGGCGGCTCCTCGGTGCCGCTGGTACCGGGCGCCGACATCATCGACGCGCCGATGGACTTCGACGGACTGCGCGAGATCAAGACCTCGCTCGGCACCGCGGCGGTGATCGTCATGGACAAGTCCACCGACATCGTGAAGGCGATCGCCCGCATCTCTTACTTCTACAAGCATGAGAGCTGCGGCCAGTGTACGCCGTGCCGCGAAGGCACCGGCTGGATGTGGCGGGTGATGGAGCGCATGGCCACCGGCCACGCCCAGAAGCGCGAGATCGACATGCTGCTCGACGTGACCAAGCAGGTCGAGGGCCACACGATCTGCGCCCTCGGTGACGCGGCGGCCTGGCCGATCCAGGGCCTGGTGCGGCATTTCCGCGCGGAGATCGAACGGCGCATCGACGAGTACTCGCACAACGCGCATGAGGTTCGCCCCGTGCTCGAAGCGGCGGAGTAGGGAGCAGGGACGATGGCGGACGAGCCGGACAATCTGGTGCTTCAGCTCTTGCGGGAGATCCGGGAGACGCAAGGTGAGCACACGGAGCAGTTCATGCTCGTCGGCAACCGCCTGGATCACATCGACCAGCGGCTCGAAGAATTCCGTGAGACGCTCTACACGGTCGCCGGCGCTGCCGTGCATGCAAACGTCCGCCACGCCACCGTGGCGGAACGGTTGAAGACGCTGGAAGAGCGCGTCTCCCGTCTGGAAGAGAAAGCCTGATCATGACGAAGCTGAAAGTCGACGGCAACGAGATCGAGGTCCCGGATCACTACACGCTGCTGCAGGCGTGCGAGGAGGCCGGCGCCGAGATTCCGCGTTTCTGTTTCCATGAGCGGCTGTCGATCGCCGGCAACTGCCGCATGTGCCTGGTCGAGGTGAAGGGTGGGCCGCCGAAGCCCGCTGCCTCCTGCGCCATGGGCGTGCGCGACCTGCGCCCCGGGCCGGAGGGCCAGCTGCCGGAGGTCTTCACCACCACGCCGATGGTCAAGAAGGCTCGCGAGGGCGTGATGGAATTCCTGCTGATCAACCATCCGCTCGACTGCCCGATCTGCGACCAGGGCGGCGAGTGCGATCTGCAGGACCAGGCGATGGCCTACGGCGTCGATTCCTCCCGCTACCGGGAGAACAAGCGCGCCGTCGAGGACAAATACATCGGCCCGCTGGTCAAGACGATCATGACGCGCTGCATCCACTGCACGCGCTGCGTCCGCTTCACCACCGAAATCGCCGGCATTTCCGAGCTCGGCCTCGTCGGCCGCGGCGAGGACGCCGAGATCACCACCTTCCTCGAACAGGCGATGACCTCCGAGCTGCAGGGCAACGTCATCGACCTCTGCCCGGTCGGCGCGCTCACCTCGCGCCCCTATGCCTTTCAGGCGCGGCCTTGGGAGCTGACCAAGACGCAGACGATCGACGTCATGGATGCCGTCGGCTCGGCAATCCGCGTCGACACCCGCGGCCGCGAGGTGCTGCGCATCCTGCCGCGGGTCAACGAGGCGGTGAACGAGGAGTGGATCTCCGACAAGACCCGCTTCGTCTGGGACGGGCTGCGCACCCAGCGCCTCGACCGCCCATATGTGCGCCGCGACGGCAAGCTGCAGCCGGCGAGCTGGCAGGAGGCCTTCGCCGCGATCAAGGCGAAGGTCGACCAGACCGCGCCGGAAAAGATCGGCGCCGTCGCCGGCGATCTTGCCGCCGTCGAGGAAATGTATGCGCTGAAGCAACTGATGGCGGGCCTCGGCGCGACCTCGATCGATTGCCGCCAGGACGGCGCCATGCTCGATCCCGCGAATGGCCGCGGCAGCTATCTCTTCAACACCACCATCGCCGGCATCGAGGATGCCGACGCGCTTCTCATCATCGGCGCCAATCCGCGCTTCGAGGCGGCGGTCCTCAATGCCCGCATCCGCAAGCGCTGGCGGCTCGGCGGCTTCCCGATCGGCGTCATCGGTGAGAATGCCAATCTGCGCTACGACACCACCTATCTGGGTGCCGGCACCGAGACACTTTCCGACGTCGCGAAGGCGAGCCAGGGCTTCTTCGACGCCCTGAAGAACGCTGCGCGGCCGATGATCATCGTCGGCTCAGGCGCGCTCACGGGGGACGATGGTCCGGGTGTGCTCGCGGCGGCCGCGGCGTTGGCCCGTGAGGTCGGCGCCTTCGCGGACGGCTGGAACGGCTTCAACGTCCTCCACACGGCGGCGTCCCGCGTCGGCGGCCTCGACGTCGGTTTCGTCCCGGGTGAGGGCGGCAAGACCTTCGGCGAAATGGCCTCCGGCGGCGTCAACGTGCTGTTCAATCTCGGCGCCGACGAGGTAGAGATCGCGCCAGGGCCGTTCGTCGTCTATATCGGCACCCACGGTGATCGCGGCGCCCACCGCGCCGACGTCATCCTGCCGGGCGCGGCCTATACCGAGAAGGACGGCACCTTCGTCAATCTGGAAGGCCGGGCGCAGGTCTCGTCCCGCGCCGCCTTCCCTCCGGGGGATGCGCGCGAGGACTGGGCGATCGTCCGTGCCCTGTCCGCCGTGCTCGGAAAAACGCTGCCCTTCGACTCGCTTGCCGCGCTGCAGCGTGAGTTGTATCAGGCACTTCCATGGATGCGCAGTGACCGCGTCGAGCCTGCCGGTCACGATGCCATCCTGGCGCTGGCGGACCGGGCCGGCTCTCTTGGCGCGGCCCATCTCGGCTCGAAGCTCGGCGATTTCTATCTGACCAACCCGATCGCCCGGGCCTCCAAGGTGATGGCCGAATGCTCGCGGCTCGCCGCCGGTGAAAAACTTCAAGCAGCGGAATAGGGACGGGCGATCGTGACCGACTTCTTCTCCATCTATGTCGTCCCGGGGCTGATCATCCTCGCCCAGAGCGTCCTGTTCCTCGTCGTTCTCTTGGTCCTGATCGCCTACATCCTTCTGGCCGATCGCAAGATCTGGGCGGCGGTGCAGCTGAGGCGCGGGCCGAACGTGGTGGGGCCCTTCGGCCTGTTCCAGTCCTTCGCCGACCTGTTGAAGTTCATGCTCAAGGAGCCGGTCGTCCCGGCGAGCTCGGACAAGGTGGTGTTCCTGCTGGCGCCGCTGGTCGCAGTGACGCTCGCGCTCGCCACCTTCGCCGTGGTGCCCGTCGCCAACGGCTGGGTGATCGCCGACATCAACATCGGCATTCTCTACGTCTTCGCCATCTCCTCCCTCGAGGTCTATGGCGTGATCATGGGCGGTTGGGCGTCGAACTCGAAGTATGCGTTCCTCGGCGCGCTCCGCTCGGCGGCACAGATGGTTTCCTACGAGGTCTCGATCGGCTTCGTCATCGTTACCGTGCTGCTCTGCGTCGGTTCGCTCAACCTGACCGACATCGTCATCGCGCAGTCGGTCGGACTCGGCACCATGGTCGGCCTGCCGGGCTCGTTCCTCGACTGGCATTGGCTGAGCCTGTTCCCGATGTTCATCGTGTTCTTCATCTCGGCGCTCGCCGAGACGAACCGGCCGCCTTTCGACCTGCCGGAAGCCGAATCCGAACTCGTCGCCGGCTTCATGGTCGAGTATGGCTCGACCCCGTACATGATGTTCATGCTCGGCGAATATGCCGCCATCACGCTGATGTGCTGCCTGACGACGATCCTCTTTCTCGGCGGCTGGCTTCCGCCGGTCGACTTGCCGCCGTTCACCTGGGTGCCGGGCGTCGTCTGGTTCCTGGCGAAGGTCGCGCTGGTGTTCTTCATGTTCGCCATGGTGAAGGCGTTCGTGCCGCGCTACCGCTACGACCAGCTGATGCGTCTCGGCTGGAAGGTGTTCCTGCCGCTGTCGCTGGCGATGGTCGTGATCGTCGCCTTCGTCCTGCAGCTGACCGGCTGGGCCGGCGCAGCCGCATGACGATCGATCCGGCGATCGTCGGGGCTCTCCTCGGTCTCGTCATCTGCGTCGCCGACTACTTCGTCATCGGCGCCGTGATGGAGCGCATGACGCGGGAGCGGCCGTCGGAACGGCTCGGGGCGAAGACCGCCCTGAACGTCGCTCGGATCTCGCAACTGGTACTGTTTCCGGTGTTGGGCTGGTTCGTCGGCCAGACCTTCGCCGCCTGAGAAGAAAAAGGAAGGGCAGAGCTCATGTCCCAGATTGCCCAGACCGTCCGCTCGCTGTTTCTGATCGAGTTCGCGAAGGCGTTCGCGCTGTCCATGCGCTATTTCTTCAAGTCCAAGGCGACATTGAACTATCCGTTCGAAAAGGGCCCGGTGTCGCCACGTTTCCGCGGCGAGCATGCCCTGCGGCGCTATCCTAACGGCCAGGAGCGGTGCATCGCCTGCAAGCTTTGCGAGGCGATCTGCCCGGCCCAGGCGATCACCATCGAGGCCGGGCCGCGCCGCAACGATGGGACCCGCCGGACGATCCGCTACGACATCGACATGGTGAAGTGCATCTATTGCGGCTTCTGCCAGGAAGCCTGTCCGGTGGATGCCATCGTCGAGGGACCGAACTTCGAGTTCGCCACCGAGACCCGGGAAGAGCTCTATTACGACAAGGCGAAACTCCTGGCGAACGGCGATCGCTGGGAGCGGGAGCTCGCACGCAACATTGCGCTCGACGCGCCCTACCGCTAATCGGTCGGCCGATCGCGTGACGAGCCGTCCGAGAGTCGGGCAGATAGATTGAACGACGCGGCATCCGCCGCGGACCGGAACATGAGGGGAGCCCGAGAATGCTCGGCCTTCAGGCATTCTTTTTCTATATCTTCGCCTTCATCGCCGTCGGTGGCGCGCTGATGGTCGTCTTCGCGCGAAACCCGGTCCATTCGGTGCTGTTCCTCATTCTCACCTTCGTCGCCGCGGCGGGGCTGTTCCTCTTGGCGGGCGCCGAGTTCCTGGCGCTGATCCTCATCGTCGTTTATGTCGGCGCCGTGGCGATCCTCTTCCTCTTCGTCGTCATGATGCTCGATCTGGATCTCGCCCAGGCAAAGAAGGGTGCGCTGAAATATGCCCCCTTCGGCCTGATCATCGGCCTCGTCCTCCTGGCCGAGCTGGTGGTCGCGGGGACGGGCAGCGTCTACCAGCCCGAACTCGCCAAATCGACGGCGCTGCCGATGCCGCCGCTCTACGAGATGTCGAACATCCGGGCGCTCGGAAGCGTGCTCTACACCCGCTACATTCTGTTCTTCCAGCTCGCTGGCCTCATCCTCTTCGTCGCCATGGTCGGGGCGATCGTCCTGACGCTCCGCCACAAGCAAGGCCTCAAGCGCCAGTCCATCCCCGCTCAGGTGGGCCGCACGCCCGCCACCGCCATCGAGATCCGCAAGGTCGAGAGCGGCCGGGGCATCTGAGGGACAAGGAACCGTAAAGCCATGGAAATCGGTCTCGGCCATTACCTGACAGTCGCCGCGATCCTCTTCGTCACGGGGGTCTTCGGCATCTTCATGAACCGCAAGAACATCATCACCATCCTGATGTCGGTGGAGTTGATCCTGCTCGCGGTCAACATCAACATGGTGGCCTTCTCGGCCTTCCTCGGCGATCTCGTCGGCCAGGTCTTCGCGCTCTTCATCCTGACCGTCGCGGCGGCAGAGGCCGCCATCGGCCTCGCCATCCTGGTCGTCTTCTTCCGCAATCGCGGCTCGATCGCCGTCGACGACGTCAACACGATGAAAGGCTGATCGCGGTGTACACGATCATCGTCCTCCTGCCGCTCGCGGGCTTCCTGATCGCCGGGCTGTTCGGCAAGTCGATCGGCGCCAAGGCCTGTGAATACACGCTGTCGGGCTTCATGGTGGTGGCCGCGATCCTGTCCTGGATCGCCTTCATCTCCTTCGGGTTCGGCGAGGGCGAGACGCTCAGGGTCCCGCTCCTCCAGTGGATGCAATCGGGTACGCTCGACGTCGCCTGGTCGCTGCGGATCGATCGGCTGACGCTGGTGATGCTGGTGGTCGTCAACACCGTTTCCAGTCTCGTGCACGTCTATTCGATCGGCTACATGCACCACGATCCGCATCGTGCACGCTTCTTCGCCTATCTGTCGCTGTTCACCTTCGCCATGCTGATGCTGGTGACGTCGAACAATCTCGTCCAGATGTTCTTCGGCTGGGAGGGCGTCGGCCTCGCCTCGTACCTGCTCATCGGTTTCTGGTACAAGAAGCCCTCGGCCAACGCCGCGGCGATGAAGGCCTTCGTCGTCAACCGCGTCGGCGACTTCGGCTTCGCCCTCGGCATCTTCGGCGTCTTCGCGCTGTTCGGCTCGGTGAACCTCGACACCATCTTCGCCGGTGCGGCCGACGTCGCCGGTTCGCTCGGCGGGGCAGGGCACGACGCCGCTGCGGCTGGTGCCGAAGCAGCGTCCCACGGCGCGGCTGCGGCCACCGGTGACGTCGTCATGAACTTCGCCGGCTACGCCCTCACCATGGGCAGCGCGCTGACCGTCGTCTGCCTGCTCCTGTTCATGGGCGCCATGGGCAAGTCGGCCCAGATCGGCCTCCACACTTGGCTGCCGGACGCGATGGAAGGCCCGACCCCGGTGTCGGCGCTCATTCACGCCGCGACCATGGTCACCGCCGGCGTCTTCATGCTGGCCCGCATGTCGCCGCTCTTCGAGCTGAGCTCCACGGCGCTGACCTTCGTCACCTTCATCGGCGCGACCACCGCCTTCTTCGCGGCGACGATCGGTCTCGTCCAGAATGACATCAAGCGCGTCATCGCCTATTCGACCTGCTCGCAGCTCGGCTACATGTTCGTCGCGCTCGGCGTCGGCGCCTATGGCCCCGCGATATTCCACCTGTTCACCCACGCCTTCTTCAAGGCGCTGTTGTTCCTCGGGGCCGGCTCGGTGATCCATGCCGTCTCGGACGAGCAGGACATGCGCCGGATGGGCGGCCTGAGAAAGCACATCCCGAAGACCTACTGGATGATGGTGATCGGCACGCTGGCGCTGACCGGCTTTCCCTTCACCGCCGGCTACTACTCCAAGGACGCGATCATCGAGGCGGCCTTCGTCGGCCACAATTCCTTCGCCCTCTATGGCTGGGGAATGACGGTGATCGCCGCCGCGCTGACCAGCTTCTACTCCTGGCGGCTGATTTTCCTGACCTTCCACGGCAAGCCGCGCGCTTCCGCCGACGTGATGCATCACATCCACGAGTCGCCGTGGGTCATGCTGGTGCCGCTGTTCGTCCTCGCTGCCGGTGCGTTGTTCGCGGGCATCCTGTTCGAAGGCGCCTTCATCGGCGAGGGCTACGGCGAGTTCTGGCACGCCGCCTTGTTCACCGGCAGCGACAACCACGTGCTCCACGACATGCACGAGATCTCGTTCTGGATCGCCTTCCTGCCGACCCTTTGCATGGTCGTCGGGTTCGTCACCGCGTACTTCTTCTACATCGCCAGGCCGAGCCTCGCGAAGCAGACGGCGGATCGCAATCGCGGCCTCTACCAGTTCCTGCTCAACAAGTGGTACTTCGACGAGCTCTACGACTTCCTGTTCGTCCAGCCGGCGCAGCGCGTCGGTCGCTTCCTCTGGAGGACCGGCGACGGCAAGGTGATCGACGGGTTCGGACCGGACGGCGTATCGGCGCGCGTCATGGACGTCACCGGCCGGGTGGTGAAGCTGCAGAGCGGCTATCTCTATCACTACGCCTTCGCGATGCTGATCGGCGTTGCCGCGCTGGTCACTTGGATGATGCTCGGGGGAGCAAGCTGATGACCGACTGGCCGATCCTTTCGACCGTCACCTTCCTGCCGCTGGTCGGGGCTCTCCTCATCCTGTTCATCAAGGACGACAACGAGCTCGCCCGGCGCAACGTGCGCAACGTCGCGCTGCTCACGACGGTGTTCACCTTCATCGTCTCGTTGTGGGTCTGGATCAACTTCGATGCGTCAGATCCCGGCTTCCAGATGGTCGAGCGCTCCGAGTGGATCGGTGGCTCGATCACCTATCACATGGGCGTCGACGGCATCTCGATGCTGTTCGTCATCCTGACGACATTCCTGATGCCTCTCTGCATCCTGGCGAGCTTTGAGAGCGTCAAGGTGCGGGTGAAGGACTACATGATCGCCTTCCTCGTGCTGGAGACGCTGGTGATCGGCGTCTTCTGCGCGCTCGATCTGGTCCTCTTCTACATCTTCTTCGAGGGTGGCCTCATTCCGATGTTCCTGATCATCGGGGTGTGGGGCGGCAAGCGCCGCATCTATGCGAGCTACAAGTTCTTCCTCTACACCTTTCTCGGTTCGGTGCTGATGCTGATCGCCATCATGGCGATGTACTGGAACGCCGGCACGACTTCGATCCCGGACCTCTTGCAGCACAAGTTCCCGGCCGAGATGCAGACCTGGCTGTGGCTCGCCTTCTTCGCCTCCTTCGCGGTGAAGATGCCGATGTGGCCGGTCCACACCTGGCTGCCGGACGCCCACGTCGAGGCGCCGACGGCAGGCTCGGTGATCCTTGCGGGCATCCTCCTGAAGCTCGGCGGCTACGGCTTCCTGCGCTTCTCGCTGCCGATGTTCCCGCTCGCCTCCGCGGACTTCGCGCCCTTCGTCTTCACCCTGTCGGTCGTCGCGATCATCTACACCTCGCTGGTCGCGCTGATGCAGGAGGACATCAAGAAGCTGATCGCCTATTCTTCCGTCGCACATATGGGCTTCGTGACCATGGGCATCTTCGCCGCCAACGAGCAGGGTGTTCAGGGGGCGATCTTCCAGATGCTCTCCCACGGCCTCGTCTCCGGCGCGCTGTTCCTCTGTGTCGGCGTCGTCTACGACCGCATGCATACCCGCGAGATCTCGGCCTATGGCGGTCTCGTCAACCGGATGCCCCACTACGCGGTGGTGATGCTGATCTTCACCATGGCCAATGTCGGCCTGCCCGGCACCTCGGGCTTCGTCGGCGAGTTCCTGACGCTCCTCGGCGTCTTCCAGGTGAACAGCTGGGTGGCGATCTTCGCCACGACGGGCGTCATCCTCTCCGCCGGCTACGCGCTGTGGCTCTATCGCCGGGTCATCTTCGGCGCGTTGGAGAAGGAGAGCCTGCGCTCGATCCTCGATCTGTCCGGCCGCGAGAAGTTGCTGCTCTATCCGTTGGTGGCGCTGGTGATCTTCTTCGGCGTCTATCCGATGCCGGTCTTCGACGTGACGGCCGCCTCGGTCGAGAGCCTCGTCAACAGCTACACCGCGGCGCTCGACGCCGCCGCGTCCGGCAGCGTCGCGGCGCTGCATTGATCGGCGGCGGGGCGGCTCGCTCGCCCCGCCGGACATACTTACGACCGACGCCGGCGGGCGGGCCAGACTGCCCGCCGGGCGTGCCAAGTCCAAGCTTTGAGGCCAACCGCCCATGATGCCCGATATGCTGACGAGCAGCCTTTCGATCGCCGCGCCGGAACTGATCCTGTCGGTCGGTGCGATGATCCTTTTGATGATCGGCGTCTTCATGGGCGAAAAGAGCTCGCAGACGGTGACCGGCCTGTCCGTCGCGGTGATCATCATCGCGGCGCTCTGGCTGATCCTGATCACACCGCTCGGCACCGGCTTCGGCGGTTCCTTTGTGCTCGATCCCTTCGCTCGCTTCATGAAGATCCTCGTCCTCGTCGGCTCCGCCGCGGCGGTGGTGATGTCGGTCGGCTTCGCCGAGAGCGAGCGCTTCAACCGCTTCGAGTTCCCGGTGCTCGTGCTTCTGTCGACCACCGGCATGATGATGATGGTCTCCGCCGGCGACATGATCGCGCTTTATCTCGGCCTCGAATTGCAGTCGCTGGCGATCTACGTCCTCGCCGCCATCAACCGCGACAGCGTCCGTTCGACCGAGGCTGGCCTGAAATATTTCGTCCTCGGCGCTCTGTCCTCCGGCATGCTGCTCTACGGCGCGTCGATGGTCTACGGCTTCACCGGCCACATCGAGTTCACTGCAATTGCCCGCGTCGCGGCGGAGAGCGGCAGTTCGCTCGGCCTCGTCGTCGGCATCGTCTTCGTCCTCGCCGGCCTTGCCTTCAAGATTTCCGCCGTGCCGTTCCACATGTGGACGCCGGACGTCTACGAAGGCGCGCCGACGCCGATCACCGCCTTCCTCGCCGGCGCGCCGAAAGTCGCGGCGATGGCGCTGCTCACCCGCTTCACGGTGCAGGGCTTCGAACCGTTGTCGGATCAGTGGCAGCAGGTGATCGTCTTCATCTCGATTGCCTCCATGGTCTTCGGCGCATTCGCCGCGATCGGCCAACACAACATCAAGCGGCTGATGGCCTATTCCTCGATCGCCCACATGGGCTACGCGCTCGTCGGTCTTGCTCCCGCGAGCGTGGAGGGCGTCCGCGGCGTCATCCTCTACATGACGATCTATCTGGTGATGACGCTCGGGACCTTCGCGGTCATCCTCGCCATGCGTCGGCGCGACGGCATGGTCGAGGAGATCGACGACCTCGCCGGCCTGTCGCAGACCAATCCGGTGATGGCGGTGTTCCTGTCGGTGATGATGCTTTCGCTCGCTGGTCTGCCGCCGCTCGCCGGCTTCATCGCCAAGTACTTCGTGTTCATGGCGGCGGTGCAGGCGGGGCTCTGGCCGCTGGCGATCATCGGCGTCCTCGCCTCCGTCGTCGGCCTTTATTACTATCTACGCCTCGTGAAGGTGATGTGGTTCGACGAGCCGGCCGAGGCATTCGTGCCGATGGCCATCGAACTGCGCGCCGTTTTGTGGGTGACCGGGCTTATCGTCTTCCCGCTCTACATCTTCGTCGGCGGGCCGATCTTCGCGGCTGCCGAAGCCGCGGCCAAGACCTTCTTCTGACGGTGGCACCGGGTTTCAACCTCTCACCAACGGCATTTGGCGACGGTTTCCGGTACGAGTCCTTCACCGAGATCGGCTCGACCAACGCGCTGGCGCTCCAACGCGCAGTGGAGGGCGATCCCGGGCGACTCTGGCTCGTCACCGATCATCAGACCGGCGGGCGCGGGCGGCGCGGCAGGCCTTGGGAGGGGCGGCGGGGCAATCTCGCCGCGACCCTGCTGCTCAGGCCGAAGGTCGACCTCGCAACCGCGGCTTCGCTCGGTTTCGTCGCGGCGCTGGCGCTCCATGATGCACTCGAGGCGGTGATGCCGCGCAGCCGCTTCGCCATCGCGCCCGATGGCGGCGATCTGGCGAGCGGCGGGCGCTTTGCCCTGAAGTGGCCGAACGACGTCCTCGGCGACGGAGCGAAACTCTCAGGGATCCTGCTCGAGACCATGGGAGCCGGGACGGACGCTATCGCGGTGGCGATCGGCATCGGCGTCAATGTCGTTGATCATCCGCATGAAACGCCCTATCCGGCGACGGATCTTTCCGCGCTTGGGGTGGCGTGTACGGCGGCGGACGTCTTCTATGCCCTGTCCGACGCATTCGTCGACAATCTCCGCCTCTGGCGGGGAGGCGCCGGACTTGCGGCGGTGCGCGACAAGTGGCTCGGATCGGCCGCCGGCCTCGGCGCCGAGATCGCCGTCGACACGGGCGGCAGGATCGTGCGCGGGGTGTTCGAGACCATCGACGCCGAGTGCCATCTCGTCATCCGCGAGGCGAATGGACATATGACGAGGGTTGCGGCGGGAGACGTACATTTCGGCGCTGTCGCGTCGGTGAAGAATTTGAAGGCAAACGTTTGATGAACAACGATAAAAGCGGCGAACTGGTGTTTTGCCCCCTGGGCGGCGTCGGTGAGATCGGCATGAATTTCGCGCTCTACGGCTTCGGTCCGGAAGAGGCGCGCGAGTGGATCGTCGTCGATTGCGGCGTTTCCTTTGCCGGTCCGGACATGCCGGGCGTCGACCTCGTATTGCCGGACATCCGTTTCATCAAGGAGCAGCGTCTCGCTCTGAAGGGCATCGTGATCACCCACGCCCACGAGGATCACTACGGCGCGCTTCTGGATCTCTGGCCGCGGCTGAAGGCGCCCGTCTACGCCACGGCGTTCTCCGCCGCACTTCTGGCGGCGAAGCGCGAGGGTGAGCCTGGTGCACCTGACATCCCGGTGACGCTGTTCAAGGCGGGCGATCGTTTCAGGGTCGGTGCGTTCGAGATCGAGGCGATCAACGTCACCCACTCGATTCCCGAGCCGGTCGCTTTGGCCATCCGCACGCCAGCGGGCACGGTGCTCCACACCGGCGACTGGAAGATCGACGCGACGCCGGTGCTTGGCGCACCCACCGACGAGGCCCGCTTGAGAGCCATCGGCGATGAGGGCGTCCTCGCCATGATCGCCGATTCCACCAACGCCATGCGCGAGGGCATCAGCCCGTCGGAGCGGGAGGTGTCGGCCTCGCTCGCCAAGGTGATCGCCGAGGCGCCGGGCCGTGTCGCCATCACCACCTTTTCCTCCAATGTCGGGCGCATCCGGGCGGTGGCGGAGGCGGCGCGCGATGCGGGCCGCCAGGCGCTGCTGATGGGCCGGTCGATGCGCCGCGTCGTCGACGTCTCAGACGAGCTCGGATATCTGGAGGGCCTGCCGCCGTTTCTCACCGAGCAGGACTTCGGCTACATCCCTCGCGAGAAGGCCGTGATCATCCTCACCGGCAGCCAGGGCGAGCCG
Organism: Jiella pacifica; assembly: GCF_010500815.1. Taxonomy (GTDB): domain Bacteria; phylum Pseudomonadota; class Alphaproteobacteria; order Rhizobiales; family Rhizobiaceae; genus Jiella; species Jiella pacifica. The sequence continues at coordinate 18,977 of NZ_JAAAMG010000018.1, read as the reverse complement.
CGCGCAGCCTTGGCCCGCTTGTCGCGCGACGAACATCCATCCGTCAGCCTGTCGAAGGGCGACATGGTGATCTTTTCGTCGCGCTCGATCCCGGGCAACGAAAAAGGCATCATCGAGATCAAGAACGCGCTGATCGACCGTGGCATCACCGTCCTGGAGGACGGCGCAACCCTCGTTCACGTCTCCGGCCATCCGCGGCGCCACGAGATGAAGCAGATGTATGAGTGGGTGCGGCCGCAGATCGCCATTCCCGCCCACGGCGAGGCGGCCCATCTCGTCGCCCACGCGGCGCTCGCCCGCGAGGCGGGTGTTAAGACGGTCCTGTCCGTCCGCAACGGGGCCATGGTGCAGCTCGCGCCTGGGCCGGCCATGGTGATCGACGAGGTTCCGGTCGGGCGGCTCTACAAGGACGGGCGCCTGATTGGAACGCCCGAGGAAATGGGTATCGTCGAGCGTCGGCGGCTCTCCTTCGTCGGCCATGTCGCGGTGCATGTCGAGATGACGTCCAAGCTCGTCCTGCGCGATGATCCCGACGTCGTCGTCCTTGGCTTGCCGAAGGAGGACGAGGAGGGCGACACGATGGAGGACATCCTCATCGACGCCGCGGTCGACGCCTTCGAGAGCATCCCGCCGAAGCGCCGGGGCAACGTCGAAACGGTGCGTGAGGCGGTTCGCCGCGCGGTCCGTTTCGCGGCGGCCGATGCATGGGGCAAGAAGCCGATCGTCACTGTGTTCGTCTCGAAGCCGTGAGTCGGGTCCCGGACGCCAGGCTGCGGAAGTGATGAGACAATCGACGGTGCGTCGCTCGTCGGCGGCGCCCGAGAGGTGGGAGGTTCTTCGATGCTGCAGCGTCTCAACCACGTCGCCCTGGCGGTGCCGGATCTCCAAGCCGCCGTCGCGACCTATCGCTCGATGCTGGGGGCGAGCGTTTCCGCGCCTCAGTCGCTCCCCGAGCACGGGGTGACCGTCGTCTTCGTCGAACTGGAAAACACCAAGATTGAGCTCCTCGAGCCGCTCGGGGAAAATTCGCCGATCGCCGCCTTTCTGGCCAAGAACCCGAAAGGCGGCATGCATCATCTTTGCTACGAGGTTGCCGACATCGTCGCCGCGCGCGATCGTCTGGTTGCGTCCGGGGCGAGGGTGCTGGGCGACGGCGAGCCGAGAGTCGGCGCCCACGGCAAGCCCGTGCTCTTCCTCCATCCCGGTGACGTTCACGGCACCCTGACGGAGCTCGAACAGGTGTGAGGTCGCCCGTCTTGCCGTGGACGGCGATCGACGCCGCGAGGGTCGAACAATCCCCGGCATGTGGTGATCATCTCGCCTTCGCCATCTTCAAATCTCCGCATCCCGTCGTTACGACGGACGGACAAGGAAAAGCACCCGGCGCGCTCCACTGAGAGGAGCGGCTGTCGGCGGGGGAGGCAGCGATGGGAATCATATCGGGTCTGGCAGTCTATTTCATCATCTGGTGGACGACGCTCTTCGCGGTCCTGCCGATCGGTAATCAGTCGCAGCACGAGGTGGGGGAGAGGGCACTCGGCACCGCCGACAGCGCGCCCATCAACGCCCGGATGGGATACAAGGTCATCCTGACCACCATCCTCGCGACGATCGTCTTCGCCGTCTTTTATCTGGTGACGCAGGTCTGGGGTTTTGGTCCCGACGACCTGCCGCATCTCATTCCGGGAACCTGATCGCGCTGGGTCTGTCGCCGTTCGGGACCGGCAGGAAACTCCGCGGTCCAATCAGAAAAATGCCCGCCGCTGATCGTCTGGCGGAAACGGCCTCACCGGCGACTTTTGCACAAAAAAAATGCAAGGCTTTCACCTTGCATTTCAATTCGCGCGCCTGGATTTCGCACCGGGCTTTGCCGGGGCTGCGACTGAAAAGCCGCGCCGGAAATCACGTCCTCCCGAGACTAGACCGCTTGATTTCGCGCCGTTGACGGCGCGTTTTTATGCAACAGGACGTTACCTGCGACCATCCCACTTGTCACGTAAATTTTTCCTGTGGGATCGAATCGGAAGGCAATCGTGATCTGGCCTCGACGGGTCGTCTCCGCCGAGGCGACTGCCGCCCCGGTGCTTCGTCGGAAGACTCTCCGCGCGCGTCTCGCACGTCTTCCGGCGAGGGTGGGCACGACGACTCGATGACGTGGTGCTCATCTCCTGTCCCGGAGATTGCCCGGGCCGCTTTGCCGGAAACGACGTTACGTCGATGGCTGCGATGATCGCGCGCGGTCCGAGCCCGGCGCTGCTTTGACGAGAGCTTGGCGACGGATGCGCCGTTGCGCCGAATTCCCGCCTTTTCATTGCCGTTACGACCGGTTAAGAGCCGGTTCGGCGCGTGTTGCGCGTCATAAACTCTCGATCTGATCGGATCACGCATGCGTCTGTCGCGGTTCTTTCTGCCAATCCTCAAGGAAAATCCGAAAGAGGCGGAGATCGTCTCTCATCGGCTGATGCTGCGGGCCGGCATGATCCGCCAGCAGGCGGCAGGATCTTACACCTTCCTGCCGCTCGGCAAGCGCGTTCTGGACAAGGTCTGCGCGATCATTCGCGAAGAGCAGAACCGTGCCGGTGCCAACGAGATCCTGATGCCGACGATCCAGTCGGCCGATCTCTGGCGCGAGAGCGGGCGCTACGACAGCTACGGCAAAGAGATGCTGCGGATCGAGGATCGCCACGGCCGCGACATGCTTTACGGCCCCACCAACGAAGAGGTGGTGACCGACATCTTCCGGTCCTATGTGCGCTCCTACAAGGATCTGCCGCTCAATCTCTACCACATCCAGTGGAAGTTCCGCGACGAGGTGCGGCCGCGCTTCGGGGTCATGCGCAGCCGCGAATTCCTGATGAAAGACGCCTATTCCTTCGACATCGATCAGGCCTCGGCCGAGACGGCCTATCACCGCATGTTCGTCGCCTATCTCAGGACGTTCCAGCGTTGCGGATTGCAGGCCATCCCGATGCGCGCCGATACCGGTCCGATCGGCGGTGATCTCTCCCACGAATTCATCATCCTGGCCTCGACCGGCGAGAGCGAGGTGTTCTGCCATCGCGACTTCCTCGGGCTGAAGGTGCCGGATGCATCGGTCGACTTTTCCGATGCGGCGGGCTTGGCCGAGGTCGTCAAGACCTGGACGACGCCCTACGCGGCGACCGACGAAATGCACGATGAGGCGACATGGAGCGCGGTTCCGGCCGAGGACAAGGTCGCGGCGCGGGGCATCGAGGTCGGCCACATCTTTTATTTCGGCACCAAATATTCCGAGCCGCTGAAGGCGCTTGTCACGGGGCCCGACGGCAAGGAGACCCCGGTCCACGGCGGCTCCTACGGCATCGGACCGAGCCGGCTGATCGCCGCCATCATCGAAGCATCGCACGACGAGAACGGCATTGTCTGGCCGAAGTCGGTCGCGCCCTTCGACGTCGGTCTCGTCAGCATGAAGCCCGGCGACGCCGACTGTGACGCCGCCTGCGAGACGATCTACCGGGAACTCGAAGCGGCCGGCTTCGATGTTCTTTATGACGACCAGGACACAAGGGCCGGCGCCAAGTTCGCCAGCATGGATCTCATCGGCCTGCCGATGCAGGTGATCGTCGGTCCGCGCGGCGCCAAGGCCGGCGAGGCCGAGATCAAGGTCCGCGCCACCGGGGAGCGGGAGACGATCCCGCTCGCCTCGGTCGTCGCCAGGGTGTCGGCGTGAGCCTGCCGGAAAGCCCGGCGGCCGCAAAGGCCTCCCGCGGCAGCCGGCCGTTTTCGCGTTTCGAGTGGATGATCGCCGGGCGCTATCTGCGCTCGCGCCGCCGCGATGCCGGCGTCTCGGTCATCGCCGGCTTCTCCTTCGTCGGGATCATGCTCGGCGTCGCCGCCCTGATCATCGTCATGTCGGTGATGAACGGCTTTCGCGGCGAACTCCTGATGCGGATCCTCGGCGTCAACGGCCATGTCATCCTCTATCCGATCGATCGTCCGCTGACCGACTACGAACAGGTCGCCGACCGCATCGGGCAGGTTAACGGCGTCGAGTTCGTCATGCCGATGGTGCAGGGGCAGGTGCTCGCCCAGGGTCCCAATTCCGGCTCGACCGGCGCACTCGTTCGCGGTGTCCGCCTGCAGGACCTGACGAAGCTCGCGCCGGTCTCCGAGAACGTCAAGCTCGGCAGCCTCGAAGGCTTCGACACCGGCGACGGGGTCGCCGTCGGCAGCCGGCTCGCTTCCTCGCTCGGCATCGGGCTCGGTGACATGATCACGCTGATCTCGCCCGATGGCGACGTCACGGCCTTCGGCACCAGCCCGCGGGTGAAGGCCTATCCGGTCAAGGCGATCTTCGAGATCGGCATGTCGGAATACGACGCGGCCTATGTCTACATGCCGCTGCCCGAGGCGCAGCTCTACTTCAACCAGGAGAACCAGGTTCAGTCGATTGAAATCTTCGTCGACCGGCCGGATCAGGTGAAGGCCCTGCAGCCGGCGATCGAGGCGGCCGCCGGGCGGCCGGTCTACTCCGTCACCTGGGAGACCCAGAACCAGAGCTTCTTCTCGGCCCTCAACGTCGAGCGCAACGTCATGTTCATCATCCTGACGTTGATCGTCCTCGTCGCCGCGCTCAACATCATCTCCGGCCTGTTCATGCTGGTGAAGGACAAGGGGCGCGATATCGCCATCCTGCGTACCATGGGCGCCACCAAGGGCGCGGTGATGCGCGTCTTCCTGATCACCGGCGCGTCGATCGGCTTCTCCGGCACGCTGGCTGGCTTCGTTCTCGGGCTGCTGTTCTGCATCAACATCGAGAACATCCGACAGTTCTTCTCCTGGGTGACCGGCGTCGTCCTGTTCAATCCGGAATTCTATTTCCTCAGCCAGCTTCCCGCCGAGGTCGATCCGAGCGAAGTGGTCCTCGTCGTCGCCATGGCGATCGGCCTGTCCTTCCTGGCGACGCTCCTTCCCTCCTGGCGAGCCTCGCGGCTCGATCCCGTCGATGCGTTGCGTTACGAATGATGGCAGAAAATCACGCGCTGCGGCTCGACGCCGTCGGCAAGGAATATCGGCAGGGCGAGAACCGGCTGGTCATCCTGAAGGATGCCGAGATGACCATCGCTCCCGGTGAGATGGTGGCCCTCGTCGCCCCCTCCGGCGCCGGCAAGTCGACGCTGCTCCACATCGCCGGGCTGCTCGACCGGCCGGGCTCGGGCGAGGTCTATGTCGGCGGCGTCGCCTGCGGCACGCTCGGCGACGAAGCCCGCACGGCCATGCGCCGGCAGGCGATCGGCTTCGTCTACCAGTTCCACCATCTCCTGCCGGAATTCTCCGCCCTGGAGAACGTCATGCTGCCGCAGATGATCGACGGGCTGCCGCGCAAGGCAGCCGCGGCGCGGGCGCAGGAGCTGCTCGACTACATGCGCATCGGCGCGCGTGCCGAGCATCGCCCGGCCGAACTCTCCGGCGGCGAACAGCAGCGCGTCGCCATCGCCCGCGCCGTGGCCAACTCGCCGCACGTCCTCCTCGCCGACGAGCCGACCGGCAATCTCGACCCGACCACCGCCGGCTACGTCTTCGACGCGCTGACGGCCCTGGTGCGCCAGTCCGGCGTCGCCGCGCTCATCGCCACCCACAATCACGACCTCGCCCGGCGGATGGATCATGCGATCACCCTGGAAGAGGGCAGGATCGTGCCGCTCGCGATGCACTGACCGCCCGCGGCGACAGTCTCCCGACGACGTTTTCAAAGCCGAGGATCTGCCATGGATCGCCGGCCCCCCGACATGCGGGGCGGGCGCATTCGTGCGGCCATACGGCCACGCCCTCTCACGCCTCATCGAAACAGTGGGTGATCAATCGGTTACGCGGAGTTCGATAGCCAGCTACGTTACGCGTGTTCTCGGCGTGGCGAAGTTCGCTTGACCAATAGAACAAAAAAGGAACAAATAGGGACGCAAACAAAAACGAAGGCCCTGCCATGCTCACCGTCGCCAAGGATGTCCTGTCCCTGCTCGCCATATCCAGCTTTCTCTTCGCGCTCAGCCTGATCGTTCACGCCGTGTGACGGGAGCGGTTCCTCCTGACACTCCCGCCGGACAGGCGGATTATGCGGTGGAGGAGGGCGCTTTCCTGGGGATCGGGAAAGCGCGGTCCTTTCTTCGGGCGGAGCGCCGTCCTACCCCTAGGGGGCGGCCGGTTCCGGGCCGACTATGCCGATGCCCCCGTCCGCCAAAAGCAGCGGCGCGCGTGGCTCGGTGGATGATGCAGATCGAGGTCTCGCCATGACGCAAGCACCCAGCGTTCCAGGGTCGGCAACGGCCACCTTGCCCTTCGTTCACCTGCGGGTGCACAGTTCCTATTCGCTGCTCGAAGGGGCGCTGAAGCTCGACCAGATCATCAAGTTCGCCGTCGCCGACGGAGCGCCGGCGATCGGCATCGCCGACACCAACAATCTCTTCGGTGCCCTCGAGTTTTCCGAAAAGGCGTCGAAGGCCGGCATTCAGCCGATCGTCGGCTGCCAGCTCGACGTCGACTTCGCCGATTGCGAGGTCGACACCCGTCCGGGGCGGAGCGAGCGCGGACTGTCGCCGGTCGGCCAGCTGGCCCTGATCGCGACGAGTGAGCAAGGCTATGCCAATCTCGTCGAGATCGTCTCCCTGGCCTATCTCGGCGATCCGGAGAATGACCGCCCACTGGTCAAATGGGAATGGGTAGAGGCCCGGGCGCCGGGCATCGTGACGCTTTCGGGCGGCCCGCTCGGCGCCATCGGCGCAGCCTTGGCCGCGGACCGCGGAACCGTGGCGCGCAGCCGACTGGAACGGCTCGCGGCGGCGTTCGGGGATCGCCTCTATGTCGAGCTGCAACGCCAGGGCAATTTCAATCGTCGGATCGAAGCCGAGACCGTGGCGCTCGCCTACGAGCTCGACCTGCCGCTGGTCGCCACCAACGAGCCGTATTTTGCGTGCCCCGACGATTTCGAAGCACATGACGCCTTGCTTGCCGTCGCCGGCAACCGGTTGGTCAGCCAGGAGGACAGACGCCGGCTGTCGCGCGATCACTGCCTGAAGAGCAAGGCGGAAATGGCGGCGCTGTTCGCCGATCTGCCCGAGGCGCTGGAGAGTACCGTCGAGATTGCCCGGCGCTGCTCCTATCGGCCGCGGACCCGGGCGCCGATCCTGCCGCGCTTTGCCGGCGCCGATTCCGATCCGGCCGAGGCCGAGGCCGCCGAGACGGCCGAGCTCAGGCGGCAGGCCTTCGAGGGGCTCGAACAACGGCTGACCAAGCTCGGCTGCGCGCCGGGCGTCTCGCCGGAGGCCTATCGCGAACGGCTGGAGTTCGAGCTCGGCATCATCGAGCGGATGAAGTTCCCGGGCTACTTCCTGATCGTCTCGGACTTCATCAAATGGGCGAAGGCTCAGGACATTCCGGTCGGGCCGGGCCGCGGCTCGGGCGCAGGCTCCCTCGTCGCCTATTCCCTGACGATCACTGACCTCGACCCGTTGCGCTTCTCCCTGCTGTTCGAGCGCTTCCTCAATCCTGAGCGTGTCTCGATGCCGGATTTCGACATCGACTTCTGCCAGGATCGGCGCGAGGAGGTGATCCGCTACGTCCAGGAGAAATACGGCCGCGAGCAGGTCGGGCAGATCATCACCTTCGGTACGCTGCAGGCCCGCGCCGTTCTGCGCGACGTCGGCCGGGTGCTCGAAATGTCCTATGGCCAGGTCGACAAGCTGTGCAAGCTGGTGCCGCAGAACCCGGCCAATCCGGTGACGCTCGCCCAGGCGCTGGAGGAGGAGCCGCGGCTCGCCGAGGCGCGCAGGGCCGAGGACGTCGTCGACCGGCTGATCTCGATCGCATTGAAGCTCGAAGGCCTCTATCGCCACGCCTCGACCCATGCGGCGGGTATCGTCATCGGCGATCGCCCGCTGTCGAAGCTCGTGCCGATGTATCGCGATCCGCGATCCGACATGCCGGTCACCCAGTACAACATGAAATGGGTCGAGCCGGCAGGGCTGGTGAAGTTCGACTTCCTCGGCCTGAAGACGCTGACGACGCTGAAGACCGCCGTCGATCTGATCGCCCGCAAGGGCATCGAGATCGATCTGTCGGCGCTGCCGCTGGAAGACAAGCCCACCTACGAGATGCTGACGCGGGGCGAAACGGTCGGGGTGTTCCAGGTCGAATCGGTCGGCATGCGCAAGGCGCTGATCGGCATGCGGCCCGACTGTCTGGAAGACATCATCGCGCTCGTCGCCCTCTATCGCCCCGGCCCGATGGAGAACATTCCGACCTACAACGCTCGCAAGCACGGCGAGGAGGAAGCCGACTTCCTCCATCCGATGATCGAGCCGATCCTGAAGGAGACGCAAGGCGTCATCATCTATCAGGAGCAGGTGATGCAGATCGCCCAGGTCCTGTCCGGATATTCCCTCGGCGAGGCCGATCTTCTGCGCCGCGCCATGGGCAAGAAGATCCGCGCCGAGATGGACAAGCAGCGCGTTCGCTTCGTCGACGGGGCGGTGAAGAACGGCATCGCAAAGGGTCAGGCGAACACGATCTTCGATCTTCTCGCCAAGTTCGCGGACTACGGCTTCAACAAGTCGCACGCCGCCTGCTACGCGCTCGTCGCCTATCAGACCGCCTATCTGAAGGCGAACCATCCGGTCGAGTTTCTCGCCGCCTCGATGACCCTCGATACCGGCAATACCGACAAGCTCAACGATTTCCGCTCCGATGCGCGGCGCCTCGGCATCGAGGTCGTGCCGCCGTCGGTGCAGACGTCCCACAAGGCGTTCGAGGTCGGCGAGAACAAGATCTTCTACGCGCTTGCGGCGATCAAGGGCGTCGGCGAACATGCCGTCGTGCACATCGTCGAGCGCCGCGGCGACAGGCCGTTCGCCTCGCTCGAGGATTTCTGCGCCAGGATCGACCCGAAGATCGTCAACAAGCGGACGCTCGAATTTCTCGTCGCGGCGGGGGCGTTCGACTGCTTCGGCCAGGACCGCGCGCTCCTCTACGCCAATGTCGAACGGATGATGGGCTACGCGCTGAGGATGTCCCAGGGGCGCGCCCTCGGCCAGGACGACATGTTCGGTGCCGCCCTCGGCGGCGCGCCCGAGCCGTTGGCCCTCAATGCCGCGCCGCTGTGGACGGCATCCGAGAAGCTGATGAAGGAGTTTCAGGCGGTCGGCTTCTATCTCTCGGCCCATCCGCTCGACGAATATCGGGATGTCCTGAAGCGGCTGAGGGTCCAGTCGCACACCGAGGTTGTGGCCGCCGTGAAGCGGGGGGCGACGGCGGGACGACTGGCAGGAACGGTGACGTCGCGCCAGGAACGCAAGACGCGCAACGGTGGCAAGATCGGCATCGTCCAGCTGTCGGACGCCAGCGGCCAGTACGAGGTCGTTCTGTTTTCGGAGGCGTTGGTGGCTTTCCGCGACACGCTCGAACCGGGCGCCTCGGTGATCGTGACGGTCTCCGCCGAAGAGCGTCCGGAGGGAATCTCTCTGCGGGCGCAGCAGGTCCAGTCGCTCGAGGACGAAGCGGTGCGTACGCAAAAGGCACTGCGCGTTTTCATGCGCGACGCCAAGCCCCTGGCTGCCTTTCGCAGCCAGCTGTCGAGCGAGGGCGACAGCGAGGTCTCGTTCGTGCTTGTCCGGGACGGAGGCGAGCGCGAGGTGGAAATCACCTTGCCCGGCCGCTACCGCGTGTCGCCGCAGATGGCGAGCGCGGTCAAGGCCGCACCGGGGGTCATCGAGGTGGAATTGCTGTAGCGGCGAAGGCCGATTGGCGATGGGTTTGCAAGGTTGCCCGCGTCCCTTGCGCATGTCCGGCAAAGGGCCCGATGGTTCAACGCCACCTGGCACGCGGTGGCTGTCCGTTGGGCTCGCGATGCGAATACCGAGCAGGTGATGCTTACCGCGGCTCCTCATCCGGTGACGTGAGACATACCGCCGTCAGTTTGGCTTGATGTTGCTGGGTGACTTGGGATCGCCGTCCACTGGCGTCTTGCTTCCCCGCCTGCGTTCCAGATTTTTGAACGTGATGCCGGTCTCGATGGCAGAGTCGCCGAACTTGCCCCGGAGCCTGTCGAGAGCAGCTTCCGCCTTGGCGCGTTTCAGGGCACCCTGATCGACGAGGTCGATCGGGTCGGCGCTCGCTGCGGCGGAAAAGTCCGCGCAGCCGATGCCGATCAGCCGGAAGCGTGTTCCGTCGGTTTCCTTCTTCAGCAGCGCACGTCCCGCCGCGAAGATCCGGTCGGCGAGCCGCGTCGGATCGGAGAGCTTGCGGTTTCGGGTTCTCAGACGAAAATCCGCGGTCTTGAGTTTGAGGACGATGGTCGAAGCGGCGAGGTCGGTCTTCTTCAGCCTCGTCGCGACCTTCTCCGACAGGTCGCGCAGGATGGGCGTCAGCTCGTCGAGCGAGGCGATGTCGGTGTTGAACGTCGTTTCGGCAGAGATGCTCTTTGCTTCGGAACGGGGGTTGACCGGGCGGTCGTCGATGCCGCGCGACAGGCGCCAGAGACGGCGGCCGGTATCGCCGTAGCGCTTCATCAGGTCGGTCTCTTCCATGCTTTGCAGCTGACCGATTCGTCGAAGGCCGTCGCGCGCGAGCTTCTGTTCCATCGCCTGTCCGACCCCCCAGATCAGGCTGATCGGCCTTGCCTCGAGAAACGTCGTCGTCTCGGACCTGCCGATCACCGAGAAGCCGCGCGGCTTGCCGAGGTCGCTGGCGATCTTGGCGAGGAACTTGTTGTGGGACAGGCCGATCGAAACGGTGATGCCGAGCTCCGTCTCGATGCGTTTTGCGAGCCGCGCGAGCGTCATCGAGCTCGGCTCGCGATGCAGTGCCTCGGTGCCGGAAAGATCGAGAAAGGCTTCGTCGATCGACAGCGGCTCGACGAGGGGGGTGATTTCGCCCATCAGCACCCGGATGGATCGGGCGACACCGACATATTTCGCCATGTCCGGCCGCAGCACGACCGCGTCCGGGCAAAGCTTGAGCGCCTTGAACATCGGCATGGCCGACCTCACGCCTCGGGTGCGGGCGATGTAGCAGGCGGTCGAGACGACGCCGCGTCGGCCGCCACCGATGATCAGGGGTTTGTCGGCGAGCTCCGGCCGATCCCGCTTCTCGATGCTGGCGTAGAAGGCGTCGCAGTCGATGTGGGCGATAGAAAGAAGGGCGGCTTCGGGATGGTCGAGAAGGCGAGGGCTGCCGCATCCGGGACAGCGCCGTCCTCCGGATCTGACCGGCGTGAAGCAGTCGCGACAAAAGATCGATCTGACAGAAAGAGCCGTCATCCGCGCCGTCCGTAAACCCTGACGATCATAGCCCGCTTGCGGCAAGGCGGCGAGTGGCTGGCGTCGAATGCTCGCAGCCGATCGTCCTCGGCCGGTGCGTCAGTCTTCGAGCCACGTTCCGATCAGTGCCGCCGCGGCCGGCCAGTCCGTAGCGCTTTCGGCTCCCTGCGGCAGAGCCGGCAGATGCGGGCGGAACACGTCGTTCGCCATGAAGTGCAGAAGCCGCACGTGAGGGGCGCTGCGTTGCACGGCAGTGAGGTTGGGCGGCAGATCGTCGACGAAGATCACGGGACCGCTCCAGCGGCTGCACAACTCGGCAACGACGGCGCCCTTCGACCGCTCCGTCGCGATCATCGGATAGGCCAGACCGCTCCGGTCGAGCGTCCGACGCCGGCTGTCGTAATGGCTCGGCGTCATCGCCGTGAGAAAAACGATGTCGGCGCGGCCCGAAAGCCCGTCGAGTGCTTCGTGGACGCGATCGACCGGGCGCTGCCGCACCTCCTGTTCGCGATAGAGCTGCTCGGTGATGTCGTCCAACCGATGGCCGGACAAGGCGGCGCCGGTCGAAATCTCCCGCACGTTGCCGGTCAGTCGAAAGCTCTCGGGATGTAGTCTGGCACCGTGATCTGCGAGTAGCTCACGAAATGGCGTGATGAAATGGAGGACGACTTCATCGACATCGAGGACGAGAAGTGCATTATGCCGCTGCGACAGATCCGCGATCGCCGGCCCTCTTGTTTCGAACGACTTGCTCATAAGAACCCAAGATTGGAGTGCGACCCGGACAGGACGACGCCGCCTCTCGCAGCGGATCGCGTGAGAGCCGCGACTGCGGTAGGGTGTGTCATTGCAGCAGATCGCATCGCGCGGCGCACCTGCGTTTCAATCGGAAAGGTCTTCCGGGCCGGTCAAGAGATGCCGCGCGGCGGAGACCGACTGTGGCGAGACCTGCTGTGCCTCGCAAAATGATTCGAGTGTCGGTTGGTGGGCGAGGATGAAATCGAGGACGCCCGGCAGGAACCCGGCGGCGCGGGCAGCATCCCGAAGTTGTGATTGATCGAGGCCGGTAACGGCCAGGAAACGCGGCCACAACACCGGATCCGCCGCGATGAAGGTCAGGCCTTCGATGGCGATGGATTCGGCCTTTTCCCGGCCGAGCGGTGCGCGGCCTGCAGCCGGTTCTCGAATGCTCCGGGGATCGTTAACGAAATTCACTGCGGCGATTCCCGATTCTTAATGAAATCCGCTTACATACTCAGCGGTAATCGAAATTCGTGGCCCGGTCGAGGCAAGGAGAATCGACGATGGCGAAGAAAGTCATGATCGTCGAAGACAATGAGCTGAACATGAAGCTGTTCCGCGATCTCCTCGTCGCGCACGGCTATGACACGGTGCAGACCCGCAACGGTCTGGACGCGATGGATCTCGCCCGCGCCGAGCGGCCGGATCTGATCCTGATGGACATCCAGTTGCCGGAGATCTCGGGGCTGGACGTCACGCGGCAGCTGAAGGCCGATCCTGAACTGTTCAAGATCCCGATCATCGCCGTCACTGCCTTCGCCATGAAGGGTGACGAGGAGCGCATCCGCCAGGGCGGCTGCGAGGCCTATATCTCCAAGCCGATCTCGGTGAATCGCTTCATGGAAGTGATCCGCTCCTTCCTCGACGACGCCTGAGCACGGCGATGACCGCGCGCATTCTGGTCGTCGACGACATCGAGGTGAATCTCCGCCTTTTGACGGCGCGGCTTGCGGCCGAGTATTACGAGGTGGCGAGTGCCGAGAGCGGCGAAGCGGCGCTGGCGCTTTTGGACCGTCAGCCCTTCGACCTGGTGCTGCTCGACGTGATGATGCCGGGGCTCGACGGCTTCGAGGTCTGCCGCAGGATCAAGGCCTCGGCGCAGCTGATGCACGTGCCCGTGGTGCTGATCACGGCGCTGGACCAGCCCGAAGATCGGCTGACCGGGCTCGAGGCGGGCGCCGACGATTTCCTCACCAAGCCGGTCGGCGATCTAGCTCTGATGTCCCGCGTGCGCAGCCTGACGCGGCTGAAGCGGATCACCGACGAGCTCCGGAGCCGGGCGGAGACGGCGATGCAGCTGGTCGGCGGCGAGATGGAGATGCTGCGCCAGCTCGCCACCACCGCCAAATCGCGGACGCTCGCCTATATCGAGACCGAAGCGGAGGGTCGCTCGATCGCCAGGCGCCTCAGGACCGAAACGGAACTGACCGTCGTCACCGAGCCGGCGGCGCTCCTCCAGTCGGCGGGCGGCGCCGACGTCATCATGATCGACCTTGCCGCCGAACGCAACGATCCGCTGCGGCTGATCTCGCAGCTGCGCTCGGCCGAGGCGACGCGGCTGCTGCCGATCCTGGCGCTGGCCGAAGCCGGCGACGAGGCGCGGGCGGCGCGGGCGCTGGAGCTCGGCGCCAACGACTACGTCTCCCGGCCGATCGACCGCAACGAGCTCGCCGCGCGGCTCCGAACCCAGCTGCGCCGCAAGCGCTACGACGAGGGCCTGCGCCGGTCGCTGCAGCAGACCATCGAGCTTGCCGTCACCGACCCGCTGACGGGCCTGCACAACCGCCGCTTTCTCGACATCCATCTGGCGCGGACCGCCGGCGGCGCCGATGGAACCAGCGGCTTCGCCCTGGCGCTGTTCGACATCGACCACTTCAAGCGGATCAACGACGGCTTCGGCCACGATGCCGGCGATGCCGTGCTGAAGGAATTCGGCCGGCGCCTGAAGACGGCGATCCGGGCGAGCGATCTCGCCTGCCGGTTCGGCGGCGAGGAATTCGCCGTGTTGATGCCCGGCGCCGACGCCGAGACCGCCGCTTCGGTGGCCGAGCGGATCCGCCAGGCGGTCTGCGAAGCGCCGTTTCCGATCTCCGGCGACCATCTGGCGGTGACGGTGAGCGCCGGCGTCGCGGTCGCGGCGGGCGTCGCCGAGCCGCGCCAGGCGCTCTTGAAGCGCGCCGACGCGGCGCTGTACGAGGCCAAGCGCGGCGGGCGCAACCGCATCGGCATGGCCGAGGCCGCCTGACGCCTCGAGCCGTCGCCGCGACCGCAAGGACTTGTGGACAAGCCCGCCCGATCGGCCGGCGCGGTTGGCGCCGTCTTAACCCTGTTGCTAAAACTTTCCCCTTCCCGGCTGCGGCGAAGTTGCATTCGAGTCTGTTCTGGGCAAGTGTTCGGCCAGGGAATTGCAGGGCCCACCGACGATTTCGGGTCCTTCGAAAACCCCATGGAATGCTCAGGTCCGCCGCATCTCCTGGGTCCCGTGGGGGGCCGGCCGGCACCGCGCAAGGGTGGTTTCCTCGTACCGCCGCGCGGAGGCCGGCCGGCCACTGATCCCCGGCCGGCCGTCATGCCATTCCACCGCCGTCCTTCGCCCCGGTCAACGCCGCCGCCTCGGCCGCGCGCTGGCGGATCACCCCCGCTTCGAACTTCACAAGCCGTGCCTCGCGAAACGCCTCCGGCGTTCTGAGACGCATCGCGCCGAGCCGCAGCGCCAGCACCGCCTCCTGCGGCAGCCGTTCGAGGCAGGGCGGCGCGATGGTCTCCGATTCGCCCCGCCGCGTGCCGAAGCGGCAGGTGAAGGCCCGCCGACAGTCGCCGCGCCGGCAATGCCGGGTCAGCCCTTGCGCGATCGCCGCCAGCGCCTTTTCGCCGTCGGCCGGGCCCCGTGCTTCGTCGCCGGTGCCCTCGGCCCGTTCCGCCTTGCCGTGCTTTCGCCGCGGCGGCGCGCGGCGGATGCCGGCGGCAATCAGCGCGGCGCGGCAGGCGCTGATATGGGCCCGCGCAATGGCGCGGCTTTCGGCCCGTTCCTCGGCCGTTACGGGCCGTGCCGCCGGGTCCTCGTCCTTCGCCTTGGCCATGGTTTCCTCCGCGGACGGCTTCCCGTTCCCGCGCCGCTTTTTTTGCGGGCGGGTGAAGCCGATTCTCCTCTGCCGCCCATCGTGCCACTGGCACTCGGGCGGCGGTGCACCGGAGGCAAGCCCTCCGTTTATGCAACAATCCGGCTCGCCTCCGGCGCACCGCGCGGCTTTGTGCGACCTCCCAGGGACCGTCGCCCGCCAGATCGACGGGTTCCGGTGGCGGCTGGCGCTTCACCCGCCGCGCCTTTTCAGCGCGGCGACCTCAAGCGGACCGATCCGCACCCGCGCCGTATTACGCGAGGGGCCAGCGGCGCCGGGAGGCCGTCCGGGACGCCCGCCCTCCGGAAGGGCGGACGGCGCGGAGACCGCATCGCCGGCCCGCAGACGCTCCCGGCGAGCGCCCGTGCCCGGTTCCCGTCGACTGGTGTCGGGTGGACCGGCGATGGGGGGAGTATGGGGGCGTGGGGAGGGGGCGGGGATGGGAATTTTTGCGGAGTGAGGGGAATCAAGGGGTTGGGGGGAGATGGGGGGAGAGATATCTGCGGGGGCAGGAGGAGCCGCCCTCTCTCCCTCTTGTTGGAGAGAGGGCGGCCTGTTTCCGGAATGGTGTTAAATCGACGTCTGTCGAGATGTGCTGTTCTGCGGCGACAAGCTGGCAGCATTGGCACTCTTGCTCTGCAACTGGGAGGCGTTGCACACTCCGTAAGTGTAGGGAGCGACGGCGTGGCAGCGAGCGAGCGCGAAAAGATCACCGATCGCAAAAGCTTCGAGCTCTGGCTGGAGGGGCAGCCGCACGAGGTTGCGCAGGTTATGGCCGTGCGCATTGCCTTGCGTGTCATGCCGGTCGTCTTAGGTTTGCACAAAAGAAGGAGCAGCGACGAAAAACGACCGATTCTTGCATCGAGATTAATACTGATAACATGTCGATGTCTGTTCATTTCTTGGGCTGCGCGCAAATATCCAGCCCACGAAATCAAGGGCGCCGCCGCCGCCGCCGCCGCCGCCAACGTCTCCGCCGACGCCGCCTACGCCGCCGCCGCCGCCGCCAACGCCGCCGCCTACGCCGCCAACGCCGCCGCCTACGCCGCCAACGCCGCCGCCAACGCCGCCGCCGCCGCCGCCAACGCTGCCGCCTACGCCGCCGCCGCGATGTGGGAAAGCATCGACGCGGATTGTGCGTCATTGTTTCCCGGATCGAGCAGCTCCGGTCTGATATCGCAGCCCCTCTGGCTCAACGAAGTCCGTGGGCAGTCCCGTTTCCGGATTAACATTCCGGATTGGGTTCGAGAGCCGCTCGATGCTTATGCTCCTCAACGCTCGGTTCAGCAGACGCCCTGGGGCTTGTGGGCGCGCTGGTATCGGCGGCTGCTGGCTGACGCCGTTCCCTCTCGTAGCGCCTTCGGAGAAGCGGCAGATTTCGAAATCGCCACACAGCCCAACGAATTCTGGGAAGGCGATCCTGACGAGGTGATGCAGGCGATCGCGGAGATCGTGGAGCGGCATCGAACCGGCGCTACCATACCGGCTTCCAAAACTGATCGGTCTCAAGCTGAACCGGGACCGCATGTTGTCGATAGCGTTTCCATGGCGGCCGATGCGCCGACGGTCGAAGATCGACTCCAGCGCCGTCCGTTCGCTCGGGCTTTGGTTGAGCGGATGGATCAGATGCTCGGCACGCCCGACGGTTTTGCGGTTCACCTTTATGCGCCTTGGGGGGCGGGAAAATCTTCCGTCATGAAGATGATGGCAGAGATCATGCGGGAGCACACCCGTAGACCAGGACAGCGCTGGGCTGTTGTCGAGTTTAATGCGTGGCAGCATGAGCGGCGCAATCCGCCATGGTGGCCGTTGATGCAGGCTGTCCGCCAGGGCTGTCGTATGCGTTACGGCTCGCTCGATCGGGGTGGCCTCGAGCGTCGCTTGCATTTGCGTTGGCTAAAACTTCTCGCCTCGCCCAAATTGCTGGTCAAGAAACGACTATCAGGCGACTTCCGTCGAAGGTTCCGAACTGCTTTTCCAGCCTCGCGCCATCGGCTTCAGTGGATCGTATGGCGCCTGAAAGTGGACTCCGCCCTATGGCTTTTCGCTGCAGCGGTAGTTTTTCTTATGGCACTGTTTGCCTGGGACTCGCTCTCAATCTCCGTTTCAGAGGCCCCACAAAATCGAACACTCGGTCCCTGGCAGACGCTTCTGAATCTCTCGCAACCTCGAACACCCGCACCACCGACTGACTTGTTGAGCACTTTAGGTAAAAGCCTGACTGGCCTTCTTGCTTTGGTTGTCGGACTCCTCACCCCAGTTTTTGCAATTCAAACGCTAACCCGCCGCTTCGTATTCGGGTCAAGCAAGGGGGATCAGTACTACGACGCGCTCTCGCGCGATCCGGTAGAGATCGTTTCAAAAGAGTTTCAGCGGATGGTTCGAAGGGTCCGGCGGCCAGTCTGCATTTTCATCGACGACCTCGACCGCTGTCAGCCTGATACCGTGGTGACGCTGTTCGAGGGCATCCAGACATCGTTCCGGGCGCCGAATGTCGCCTATGTCGTCGCGGCCGATCGCGACTGGCTGCGGGCCTGTTTCGAGAAGAAATACGAGACCTTCCAGCCGACGATCGGCGATGCCGGCCAGCCGCTCGGCTATCTCTTCATGGACAAGATATTCCAGCTTTCGACGGAAGTGCCGACGATGTCGCCGGAGATCCGACGCCGCTATTGGGCGCATCTGCTGAAACGGGGCGACGACGAGGCTGAGACTGTCGCAGCCACCCTGGAGGGGCAATTGCCAGCTTTCCGAGCCGAGGTTCGAGCGGAGGCCGGGGGAGAACTGACGTCAGAAGCGGCCGAGGCTATGCTGGGCGAGGAGACATCGGACGTCAGACGCGCGGCCATCGCCGTTGAGCTCAGCTCGTCGGCGGCGGTCGAACGGGAAACGATCCACATGCTGTCGGACTTCAGCGATGTCATCGATCCGAACCCGCGGCTGATGAAAAGGATCATCAACGCCTACGATATGCGGCGGACCACCGCCGTGCTGGAAGGCGAAGACATCACTTTCGTATTTCGGAAGGCATTGGCGCGCTGGACAATCCTCGACATTCGCTATCCGGTTCTGGCGGAGCTGTTGCGCAAGGAGCCGGAATGGGTCAGGCATTTCGCCGTCGCCACAAGCGGAGAAGAGGCGGTCGAGACCGTGGAGCTGCCGGAACAGCTGAAGCCGTTTGTGCCGCTCGGGTCGGCGAGGCGGGTCATTGGGTTCGGCGAGGAAGATGGTCTTACTGCGGAGAACATTAGGCGCATTGCACGGCATGGCGAAACCTGAATCGCGGTCTTGAGGATGAAAGGTGGAGGGCTTGGTGCCGCCGTACTCAAGTGGAGCGGGGGTCGTGCGGCTCCGGCATGGATCCCGACCTTGCCGGTCGAGGATGACGAAGCGGAGGGGGGCGTGCCCGACCTGGGAGGGACTGCACGCAGCCCCGGGCGTGGGCGCCTCTCTCCCCCTTGTGGGAGAGAAAGCGATTTCATCGTCTTGGCGAAGCCAAGTGATAGAAATCGCAAGAGAGGGGTTTCACCGGGTGCGGTTTTGCCGACGTCGCCGACCTCATTGCGGTGTCACTGGTCGATGCTCGCGGCGATCGACGCGGTGAAACCCCTCTCTTGTCATTCTCAAGGTTTGGACCTCGCTGGTCGTCCGTGAAGAAAGCTCGTCAAGCGGCGTCGGCGGTTTGACGGGTGCCGAATAGGCTGATGATCGCGATCTGGATGAAGGCGACAAAAAGCTCCAGCCAAGCGAGGATGCGGCGGAAGTTGTA
>NZ_JAAAMG010000017.1 GCF_010500815.1 Jiella pacifica | reverse complement strand
CGACCTCATCCAACTCATAGCCGAGCACCTCGAGCCATACGTCGCTGACATGTTCGATGCAGCCGTTCTCATTGAGGGCGTGCAGTGGAAGAGGTGTGCGCCGATAAAGGGTGACGAAGCGTTCCTGGCTTCTCTGCACAGCGGCTGCTTCGCGTGCATTCGCGAGGGCGAAGCGCTGATCGACGATCGACGCGAGCAGAGCCAGGAACAGGATCAGAAAGGTCAGGGCGGCAACGGCGGATGCGAGCGTCATGGGATCGAGCGCCGGAGCACTCACCATTTCGGCAGCATCGGCATGCATCGTAATCGTCGCGGCCGCCATTCCCGTATAGTGCATTCCGGAGATCGCGAGGCCCATGGCACCGGAAGCCGCAAGCTTTCGGGAGGAAACCGTTCCGGTAAATGCGAGCCAAAGCGCGGCTATGGAAGCCGCGATGGCGATGGCCACCGATGCCGCGACCAATCGCAGATCATAGGCGATCGACGCCTGCATTTGCATGGCATGCATGCCGAGGTAGTGCATTGTCGCGATGCCGCATCCCATGATGAAGCCGCCCGCGACAAGAACGGACCAGCCCACCGCACGATCGCAGAGAAGCATGAATCCGATGCCCGTCACGATGATCGGCAAGGCGAGCGACAGCGCCGTGAGAGTGAGGTCGTAACCGACCTCCATCGGCAGTCTGTAGGCGAGCATGGCAACGAAGTGCATCGCCCAGATGCCGCCACCCATGGCGATCGCTGCCGTCGCGATCCAGCCGACCCGGACCCATCCTGCCGCACTGCGCACACGGCCTGCGAGATCGAGAGCGGTATAGGCGGCCACTGTCGCGATACAGACGGAGAGAACGACCAGCAGCCAGCTATACGCGCCTTCGACGATCATCACGTTTAGCTCCCCTGCGCTCGTTCAGCACTCGCGCTGCGCGCTGTCTTTCCGTCCTCGCTGGAGCGGCAAAACTCACAGCAGAGCAATCATGGGATCGCTGCTTTTGCAGCTATTGGCGCGCCCCCCGGCAGGACCCCGACACTGCTCCAAATTCGTCAGGCCGCGACCATGTCAGACATCGTTCAAGTCCGAGGCTCATCAGCATGACAGGATCTTTCGGCTGGCGCGTCTGGACGCCGGTCGCTCACTGCTCTTTTTAGAAGGGCAGAGATGGGTGTCGCCAATGAAAATATATTGGCGGCTAACTAAAATCGCTTGGTTTCGGCCTGTTGCACGATGAGCCGGTCTGTTCATCAGAAGCCGGACCGCGCGGTTGTCGCCAGTTCGCTCGACCTCGACCCCCCGCAGATCATCAGCCCTGACATCAGGCGATGGCCGGGCCAATCTCATCGCTTTCGCGGGTCATCCGCTCCTCGAAAAGGAGGAAGCCGCTTCGGCCCGAATTCTTGACCCGGTAGAGGGCGACATCCGCGCGGCGGAGAAGGTCGGTCTGGTTGGCTGCTCCCTTTGCCGCGATGGCGGCGCCGATCGAAATGCCGATGACGACGGGCTGCTGCATCAGAACTGTCCTTGATTACTGGTTTCGAGCCCGCACCATTGCAGCCTCGATGGCGATCGGAGAGGCCGGAGGCGATCGACGGCGCATCGCTTGCGACCGCGGCGTCAGCGGAAGATGGCGATCCGGGGGGGTTCTTGGCTCGCGAGGAATGACGGCGCAGCCGGCAGGGGAAGAAACTTGGCGGGCGCCATTGCGGCATTGCGGCATTGGCGATCGAGGCGCAGCCGGCCTTCGGCCAGATCAGCCCATTAAAGAGGCCGTTAGGAGCGGTCGGCTCCCAGGGAACGTTCAAGGAGAGATTGGCGACACCGAACACCCCGGTTTGAGTCCGGTGAAGGCACGGAAATCGTCTGTGGCCCTGCAGGCCAGTCGGCTTCATTTCCAGCGATGCAACCCGATGCGAGACCAAGCCACTCTGCGTCCGTCACCGGTCGCGCTGTTCGGGGCACACTAAGCCATGCCGTCCGGGGGGCGCCGATTCTCGGCCGAAATCGTCGGTTCGACACTTGCCGTGAGTTCACCTCGCTCAGACTTCGCTACGGGGCGCGGCGGAATATCTCAGCCTACCTTACCAGCACCGCCTGCGATGTCTGTCAGACGCTGGCGGGATTCTGCCCGGCAGGTCCGGGCGAGGCCATCGCAGAAACGCGCACGAACGCCGTGATGCCGACCGCCACCGCGCCGATCACGGAGAAGACGGCCTGCCACGTTTCCGACGGTATGAGATGTTTGAGGATGCCGTGGGTAGCGTGAAAGCCTGCAACGGCGGCAGGTGCGACGAAGGCGAGCGCTACGGCGAGTTTCACCCACATGGGCCGGGCGAACAGGATGAGGAACTGCGCAAGGCCTACCACGAGTCCCGCGCCGACACGTCCGACCAACACGCTGCCCGGCAGGCCCGCGCCGGTCTGATAGGCCCACATACCTGCCGCCACGCCGCCGAGCGCCGGCAATGCGTAGATGGCGAGCGTGAACAGCAACCAGCAGAGGACTGCAATTGCAGTGATCGATCCGAGAATTGGAATAATCATGGTGGCATCTCCGTAAGATGAGGTTCGAACGGTCGCGCCTCCACCACCACCATGGCGCAATTCAGCAGTATAACACACTCGCGGACGAGCCTCGATTTGGTGTAACCTCACCATTTCTGCAACGGCAGGGCGCTTCCCCGGCAATGTGTGTCGCGGTCAGGTCTCAATTCCTTTGAGCAACTCCGTGAGCGTATTGTCGTAGTCGTCCTTCGCGCCGGAGACGACGGAGTTTGACCTATCGCCCATCGCGGCTGCGATAGCCGCGCCGTGGGTGAAATCGACAAGTATGTTCAGCCAAAGCCTGGACCGTGCCGACGGCAATCCCGCTTCGACCAGAAGCCGGTCAATGTCATCGGTTATCCGCTGTGCCTGCCGGGGAAAGACTGCCGGCTGGCTGAAGATGAGCAATGTAAGGCCCGGGTGGCTTAACACCCGGTCATGATAGGCAAGCAGAAGTGATCTTATCCGGTCGTGAAACGTGCCAGCGGCTGGCGCGGAAACCTCTGCATAGACATGTTCGGACAAGGCGTCGATCAAGCCGTCGCGATCCCCGAAATGATGGTAG
This sequence comes from Jiella pacifica, assembly GCF_010500815.1. GTDB lineage: Bacteria > Pseudomonadota > Alphaproteobacteria > Rhizobiales > Rhizobiaceae > Jiella > Jiella pacifica. The sequence goes on along the minus strand of NZ_JAAAMG010000017.1, from coordinate 117,595 downwards.
ATGGTCATCGGATTGACCTGAAGACGATCGGCAAGCGCGCGCATTGTGAAGGCCTCGACGCCGCCGGTATCCAATAGTTCAAGCGCAGTCGTCAGAATCTGCTCGCGCGAGGCAGGTGCCTTCTCCCGATGCGGGCGTCCTCGTGGCCGGCTCATGCCGCGATCCGGTAGCGTGACTGGACAAGCCCCGAGGCGAAGCTTTTGGTGTCCTCGTGCACGAGCGGTATGTCCGAGCCGGTAGCTCCGAACAGAGTGCGCCCCTCACCAAGCAGCACCGGAACGCTCGTGATAACCATGTCGTCGATCAGCCCCGCGCGCAGGAACGACTGGATGACCTTTCCGCCATCGACATAGACGCGCCGGTGCCCCTCGGCTTCGAGCATCTCCATCACCTGTTCAGGCGATTTGTCTGAAATCCGCACCTTGCCGGCAAGATCTGCCGGTATGTCTTGGTCTTTCAGCGACGCTGAGAGGACAAGTACCGGGCGTGTGTAGAACCACGGGCGTTCATCTCGCATTTTTTCGAACGTGCCGCGGCCCATCAGGATGATGTCGATCTTCTCGATGAAGGCGTCATATCCGTGATCCTCTGCCGGATCGTCGCGCTCCAGCAACCAAGCTATGTCGCCGTCCTTGCGGGCGATGAAACCATCCAGACTGGTCGCGATGAAAACGTGCCCGGTGATCATCTCGATCTCCTTATTTATACGTTGTATAAATACGTATCGCTCGGACCTTTGCAGGTCAACGTGCCGCGCCGATGAAATCGACTGATGCGGACGCGAACATTGTCGTGTGGGGCGTGGCGGTTCATTCGAACCGCCAGACCGGGATGCCGAGCTTCCTCGCCTTGTCGGCGAGGTTCTCCTGAATACCAGTGCCGGGAAACACCATCACGCCGATTGGCAGCACATCCAGCATCTGATCGTTTCGCTTGAACGGCGCGGCGCGACCGTGCCTGGTCCAGTCGGGCGCGAATCCGATCTGCGTGACATTACGGTGATCGGCCCAGCGAGCGGCGATCTTCTCGGCGCCCTTCGGCGATTTGCCGTGCATCAGCACCATGTCGGGGTGTTTGGCATGCACCTGGTCCAGCTTGTCCCAGATCAGCTTGTGATCGTTGTAGTCGGCGCCGCCGGAGACGGCGACCTTAGGCCCGGCAGGCAATAGCACCTCGCGGTTGGCGCGTTTGCGCTCGGCGATGAAGTCCCGGCTGTCGATGATCGCCGATGTCAGCGCACGATGGTTCACCTGCGAACCGGTGCGCGGTGACCAGGGCGATCCGGTGGTGCGCAGATAATGCTCGGCGGCACTGTCGCGGAAGACCTCCAGGCTGTCGCGTCGTTCGATGAGGCCTTGTCCGGTCTCGATAAGGCGCTCGAGCTCGACGGCCTTGATTTCGGAGCCGTCCTGTTCGCGCTGCCCGCGTTTTAGGGCCTGCTCGTTGTCGTCGAGCTTGCGTTCGAGCCGGTCGGCCGCACGGTGGAACATGTTGACCGTCGACCAGAGCAGATCGTCGAGTTCTCCGTCGAGGGCGGTATCCGCCATGGTGGCGATCAGGGCGTCGAAGATGTCGGAGACGGCGCCTGTGATGACGTTGTCCTCCGGGACGAGGCGTGGGTCCGGACCGTGCCCGTCATGGCGGTAGCCATGGAGTTCCAGTTCGTTCAGTGTGTGCTCGGTCGGCGAGGAATCGTGGTGGGGTTCGAAGGTGTCGTCGTCGAGTGTCATCGGGTGGCTCCCTTTGTCGGTCGGCCGCGCCCGCCGCGGCCTTCATGGGCAGACAAGACGGCGGGCGGACCGGGCCTGCATCCTGGAGCGGCAGCGCAAGGACCGGAGCGTCAGCGGAGGATGGCGAAGGCCGGCGATTTTGTTTCGCGATGGAAAGGCCCGCAGGGCCGCCGGAAAATCGTTGGCCGCAGCCATTGCCGGACCGGGCTGTCTGCTGTCCGGTCGCCTCTGAGGAAGGCCGGGGCGCGGCCCTCTCCGGCATTCACTGGGAGCCGTTGACGAAGGCTGCGTCGTCACCGCCATAGCCCGCACCGCTGCCCCGTTCAGGCGGACAGGACGGACTCCATGAACCTGGCGACATCCTGCGGCGCGAGTTGAACCCGGATGGAGGCCCGGAAGGCGTTGAGACCCCGCAGGCGCAGATCCTCGTTGAGATCGCCCAGCATCGGCGAGAGCGGCAGTGCTTCTATGCCGAGCGCATCGGCCCGTTCGGCGAGCGTGTCCCGTGCGCCGTCGCCCGCCGGATCGTCATCGCGGACAATGTAGAGTCGGCGCAGCGTGTCCGGGAACAGGATGGCGGCAAGATGAGCTGCGGAGAGTGCGGCCGCCATCGGCATCTCGGGCAAGACGCATCGCAGCGACAGCATGGTCTCGATGCCTTCGCCCGCCGCCATGACCTCGCCCGCAACACCGAACCGGACGGCATGGCCGAGCAGGTCGCCCATTGCCCGTCGCGGCGTCTCGATCGGGGCCTTGCCGAGAGTCGCCTCGCTGAACCCGTCGGGATCGAGCCAGGTTCTGTGTGCGCCGGATTGGCGACCGCCGAGATCGGTAACCGACGCGATCAGCGCGGGCCAAGTCTCGGTCAGACTGTGCTTGTCGGGCCGGTAATAGCAACGCGGGTGAAACCGCAGCGATCCTGTTCCGTGCAAAGCCGTAATGCCGCGCATACGGAAATACGATTCTGCGAGTGTGCCCATAATCGGCTGCGCCATCGAGAACAGACGTTTGGCTGCGAGCGGTGAACCCGTTGGCGCGGGTGACTTTCGCCCCGGTGAAGATGCCGGCTCCGTCTCGGGATGCGGCAGACTGAGAAACCGCCGCGCCTCGTTCGCCACCTCCCTGAACTCCGTCAAACCGCAGCTTTCACGGATGACGTCGAGCAAATCGCCGTATTCGCCTGTCGCGGCGTCGGTCCATTTGCCCGCCGCACCCTTTCCGGTTTCGGGACCGGTCAGCCGCACGAACATCGAGCGACCCTTGGTGTTGCGCACGTCGCCCACGATCCAGTACCGGCCGGATTTGTAACCGTTCGACAGATATTCGCGGCACACCGCCTCGGCCTCCCGGGCGAGACGCTGCGCCAGTTCGGATGCGTTCTCCGGCATCGTGTCCTCCGAAACGAAAAAGGAGCCGCCATCGCTGGCGGCTCCTGACAGTGCAGTTGGCTCCTTGGTTATTCGGCCGCGGTCGCGAGGCGTTCGAGCGCGACCGAGTCATCCTCCGCCATGTCTTCGTCTTCGGCCATGGCCGTTTCGCCACCCGTTGCCGCCGTTTCCTCGACCGTCGTATCGGTGCCCGCTTCGGCGGGATCGATGGCGGCGGGTTCCACGGCCTCCGGCGCTTCGCGGCCCGGCGTGCGCAGCGGTTCCGGAAGCCACCCAGTCTCGGCCAGCAGCGTCTCCGCCTGTTCCGCCATCTCGGCCTTCTTCAGGTGCTCGATCCGGTCGGCGACACGCTGGCCTTTGGCTTCAGCGACAGCCTGGAGAATGCGGGCCTTGGTGACGCGGCCAAGGAACGTATCGACCGTCGGCCGCCACCCGGCCGCAGCCATGTCGAGCCCGACCGCTCGCGCCAGTTGGTCGGCGTGGGCGAGCGCGCGCGGCCGCCGGTTCCAGGCCTCGTGCACGGCGTTGACCGACAGGCTGACGACATGGGCGAAGAGCATCGCCTGGCTGTCGCCATCCCACTCCTGGAGCGCGTCCCAGAGGTCGGCGGAGTCCTTCGGCAGAACCTTCGCCCAAGTCTCGTGCCGGACACGGATCGCCTCGGCCGAGGCGCTGCCGTTCAGCCCCGGCGCCTGCGTCCCAAAGCCGACGCTCTTCAGGTCCAACTCCAGGCAACTGTCCGACCCATAGTGATAGAAGACCCTGAGCGTCAGCGCGTGGAGCGCCGCGTGGAAGGCGATCTGCGGATGCTCGCCGAGTGCGTGCCGCAAGCCGAGCGTGCGATGAGCGGTCAGCTCCGTCATCAGCCGGTCGGAGATTGGCGACAGCGTCTCGTCCTCCTCAGGCTCCGGCGCGGAGGTATCGGCCTCGGTCTCAGGATCCTCCTCGCCGTCATTGCCGGATTCGGCCCCAGAGTCTTGGCCGCTATCGTCTTCCTCGGGATCCGTCTCGACCGACCGATCGTCCTCCGGGCGAACATAGCCGCGCTCGACTCGGAGCCGCCCGTCGGGCGCAATGCTGACGAACGCGCCGGCCCGGCCGATCTCGTCGGGATCGAACGACAGCGGCCGCTCCGAAAAGGCCTCGAGCGCCGTTTCCAACTCGCCGAGCCGTTCATCGACATCGTCCGGCAGTTCGTCGGCGTCTTCGTGCTCGGCGACCAGGCGATCGTATTCGGCCTGCAGGGCGTCGCGCGTGGATTGCGCCTCGGCCGTGAGCGGTACGGGCTCGCCGCGTAGCTGACGGAGGCCGAAAGTATGGCCGTAGGCGAAGTCGGGCGCGACCTCGATCCACTTCCAGCCTTCCGCGGCGATCGCCTCGGATTCCGCCTTCAGCTTGGCCGCGACCATCTCGTCGAGCAGCGCCACGTCCTGAAGCCAGCCGCCGTCGTCGCCCTGGAACAGATCGCGAAGCACGGTGCCGCCGGCCTCGATGTAGGCATCGACGCCGATAAACTCGGCGCGCTTGTCGGACGCTCGCACCGCGCCCTCGGTCAGCATGCGGCGGATGACGTAGGGCTGCTTGTCGTAAGACGCCTTCAGACGCTCGAACACCTGCTCCTGGCGCTCGTGATCGCCCGAGACGGTGAAGGCCATGAGCTGGTCGAGCGTCATGCCGTCCTCGGCGTAGATATCGAGCAGCGCCGGTGAGACCGAGGCGAGCTTCAGCCGCTGCTTGACCACGTTGACCGAGACGAAGAACGCGGCGGCGATCTCCTCCTCGGACTGGCCCCTTTCGCGAAGCGCGAGGAAGGCGCGGAACTGTTCGAGCGGATGCAGCGGCGCGCGCTGGACATTCTCCGCCAGCGAGTCCTCCTCGGCGATGCCGCCCTCCCTGATCACGCAGGGCACCGGCGCCGTCTTGGCGAGGCGCTTCTGCTTCACCAGCAGTTCGAGGGCGCGATAGCGGCGGCCGCCGGCGGGGATCTCGTACATGCCGGTCTCGGCGCCGGCCTCGTCGACAACGGCCCGCACGCTCAGCCCTTGCAGCAGCCCGCGCCGGGCGATGTCCGCCGCCAGCTCCTCGATCGAGACGCCGGCCTTGACGCGCCGGACATTCGACTGGCTAAGCACAAGCTTGTTGAAGGGGATGTCGCGCGAGGACGACAGGGCGATTTTCTTTACAGCAGTCGCCATGGGGATTTACTCCGCGACGGGCGCCGAGAGCCTCTCTCTCAGCCCTAAACCCGTCACGAAGCGAAGCGCCGCCCTCTACCTCTGAGGACGGCGCCGCCTGCCGGCGATCCGGAGACGCGCAGAGCCGGAGACGCGGATACGCGCATCCCCGGCTTCGCGGATTTCAGGACGGAAGGGCGTCACCCCCCATCACGAGGAGGCTGCGCCGCGCGATGGAGGATGCGCTCGGCCGCGCGAATGCCTCCGGCCTCGCGGGCGGCTTCCGCCCAGACCGAGATCGGGAAATCGCCGGTGAAGAGGATGTCGCGCTCGATCCCCATGCCGAACGGCAAGCGGATCGAGGTCAGCTCCTCGAGCGAGAAATTGCCCAATTCGGGATAGCCGATATCGGCGAGGCCGAAGAGCGTATCGCCGTCCGCGTCGAGCTCGGTCGCGAGCCAGACGCCTTCGCCCAGCGGGTTGAAGAACTTGACCACCGGCACGTGGTCGACATCGCGCTGCCGACCATTGGCGAGCAGGAGATCGCGCTGGTCGTCGATCAGGAGGATCATGCCACCCTCCTGTCGAGAGAGAGCTCTTTCCCATCGCACCGCTGCTCGTCTTGAGGCAGGAAGGCCAGAAGCCAGTCGGCGGCCTTGCTCGCCTGGCTGGCGGCGCGAACGATGGCGCGATTGTCCTCGCGCAGCACCTCAAGCCAGGACCCGATGTAGTCGGCATGCCGGACCGTAGGCTCGATGCCGAGCGACGCGCAGCAGAAGGCGGCGTTGATCTCGGCGATCAGTTCCTCGAAGGCGTATTTCTTCGATCCAAAGGAGCCGGAGAGATCACGGTTGAGCCGGTGGGGGGCGCCGCTGGCATGCCCGAGTTCGTGCAGCGCCGTGCGGTGCCAGTTGATCGCTTCGAAATAGGCCTGCGGCGGCGGCACCTGCACATAGTCATGTGCGGGCACGTAGAAGGCCCGATTGCCGCCGATTCGGAAATCGATCCCCGTCGCCGCGATCAGCGCCTCGACGCGCGGTTCGATCAAGCCCGTCGGTGCCGGCGGCGCGGCAGTCGCCACATCGTCGGGCAGGTTCTCGCACTGGTCGGTGTTGAAAACGGTGAAGCGCTTCAGGAACGGGATCGCCTGGGCGTCCTCGCCGGTCTCGTGAGCGCGCCGCTTCTCGTCTTCGGGCACGAAGCGGTCGGCATAGACAACGGTGGTGCCGCGCTCGCCCTTCTTGACATTGCCGCCGAGCGACAGCGCCTGGCGGAAGGTGAGCCAGCTCTGGCCGGAAAAGCCGCGCTCGATGACGGCGCCCCAGAGGAGCAACACGTTGATGCCGGAATAGGTCCGGCCAGTCGAGGCGTTCTGCGGCATCGAAAGCGGCGCCTTCGCCGCCGCCGTGCCCCATGGCTGGACCCAGGGCACACCGCCGGCCTCCAGCTCGGCAATGATCTTGTCGGTGATTTCGGAATAGAGATTGGTCCGGTCGCGCCTGGCGCCGGCGTTTCGCTTGTGTCTGGACATCGCGGGTCTCCGCGACGGGCGCCAAGGGCCTCTCCCTCGGCTTCCAACCCGTCACGGCAAACCCGTCCGCACTCTCACTCTCGGGGCGTTGCGGGGTGTCCCCGCAGAAGGGGTCGGCGGAGACTACAGGCTCGGCCGCAGGGGAAGGCCTTCCCCTCCCGGGCTTTCCACGTCGCGGTCCATTCGCTTCCAATCCGCGGCGCGGTGGCTTCCAATCAGCCGATTCAACAACCTCGTTGGTCTTTTCCTTTAGTGCTCCACGCGATACAAAACCTCGCACTATGGATGTTGAAGTGCAAGAGTATGTATCTATGTCTCAGGCCCGATCCCAGCGCGAGATAGCCCGCGACCTTCTCGCGGCGCGTGGGATTCTGCGCCTTGCGGAACTCAGGGCCGCCGGCGTGACCGCCGCAACCGTCAGCCGCATGGAGAAGGATGGCGAGGTCATCCGCCTGGCGCGCGGGCTCTACCAGCTTCCCGACGCAGAACTCGACGCAAACCACAGCCTCGCCGAGGCGGCCAAGCGTTTCCCCAAGGGCGTGATCTGCCTCGTCTCGGCGCTTGCCTTTCATGAACTCACGGATCAATTCCCCAAGAAGGTGTGGATGGCGATCGGTCGGAACGACTGGACGCCGAAACCGAGCGACATGCCGATCCGTGTGCTGCGTTTCTCGGACGATCTGCTTGCCGACAGCGTGGAAACCCACGTGATCGAAGGCGTATCGGTAAAGGTGTTCGGCGTGGCGAAGACCGTTGCGGACTGCTTCCGGCATCGCGGCAAGATCGGTCTTCCTGTCGCGCTCGAGGGCCTGCAGGAAGCCCTGCGTCAACGCAAAGTCACGCCGGCAGAGATCGCGAGGGCGGCGGATACAGGCGGGGCCGGCACGGTCATCCGCCCCTATCTGGAGGCGCTGACCGCCAATGGCTAAGGAGATCAAGAATATCGGCGCCTCGGTGCGCGCCCGGCTCCTCAACCTCTCCAAGGCGAACGGACAGAGCTTCGATCTGGTGCTCACGCGCTTCGCGCTGGAGCGCCTTCTGTTCCGGCTCAGCCAGTCACCCCATGCCGACCGCTTTGTGCTGAAAGGCGCGATGTTGATGATGAGCTGGTTCGACGATCCGCACCGCGGGACGCGCGATCTTGATCTCCTTGGTTTCGGCGACCCGAGCGAAGCTGCGATGCTAGCGACATTCCGGGACATCCTCGCTCAGGACGCCGACGACGGCGTCGTGTTCGATCCGGACACGCTGCGTGTCGACCGCATTCGCGAGGAGCTCGACTATGGCGGTCTCCGGCTGCGTGCGATCGCTTCGGTCGGCGGCGCCCGGATCAACCTGACGATCGATATCGGCTTTGGCGATGCGCTGGAGCCTGGGGCGGAAGTCGTCGACTACCCCGTCATGCTCGATCTCCCCGCGCCGAGGCTGCGCGCCTATGCGCGAGAGACGGTCATCGCCGAGAAATTCCAGGCGATGGTGGCGCTTGGGCGGGCGAACAGCCGGATGAAGGACTTCTACGACATCTGGATTCTCAAGCGGTCGTTCAGCTTCGATGATGACCGGCTCGCCCGCGCCATCGCGGCCACGTTTGCGCGGCGTGGAACGGCAATTCCGATCGAACCGCCCGACGCGCTGACGCAGGCATTCGCTGCGGATGAACAGAAACGGAGGCAGTGGCGGGCTTTCGTTGAGGATGTTGCGGTTGATCCAGGATCTCTTGCGCTGGTTCTTGAGGAACTCGCCGGCTTCTTGATGCCACAGGCCAGTCGAGCCAACGAATTCGGGCGATACTAGTATATTAGTAGAGTGGAGGGTTGCGTTGAAACGAATACTCAGGGACGAAATGTATTAGGGGGGGGGTTATGCTGAATCGTGGATCGGAGTGGCGGAGATGGGAGCCACATGTCCATGCGCCGGGTACCATCATGAACAATCAGTTCAGCGGGCCGAGCGCATGGGATGACTATCTCACAGCGCTTGAACAGGCGACGCCGGTCATCGAGGCGATTGCGGTCACTGACTACTACGTGACCGACACTTATCGGGAAGTCCTGCGACACCGGCATGCGGGCAGGCTCCCGAACGCAGCCCTCATCTTTCCGAACGTGGAGGTAAGGCTCGACGTTGCGACCTCGAAAGGAGGCTTCGTCAATCTGCACCTGTTCGTCAGCCCCGAAGATCCCCAGCACATCGATGAGCTGCAACGGCTATTGTCTCGTCTGCAGTTCAACGCGATGCAGGATCGGTTCGACTGCACGCGCGCCGACCTGATCAGGCTGGGCAAGAAGGCGGATCCGAATATTACCGACGATGGAGCCGCACTCGCCTATGGCGCTAGCCAGTTCAAGATCAATTTTCAGCAGCTTCGGGAGGTGTATGCGGAGAGCGGCTGGGCGAAAAAGAACATTCTGATCGGCGTGGCAGGCGGGGCGAACGATGGAACATCGGGCGTTCGAGAGGCCGCCGACCAAACCATCCGACGTGAGATCGAAGGGTTTGCCCATGTGATATTCGCCAGCAGCGAGGCGCAGCGGGAATTCTGGCTAGGCCGCAAACCCTCAATGTCTGCAGATGAAATTCGTAAAGTGTACGGTGGCTTGAAGCCGTGCCTGCATGGAAGCGACGCACATGACCTCGAGAGTGTTGCTTCTCCGTTCGGGGACCGCTTCTCCTGGATCAAGGGTGGGCTCGAATTCGACGCGCTGCGGCAAGCATGTATCGACCCGGGCGACCGGGCGCATGTCGGGAGCGAGCCGCCAGCGTCGGCAACGCCTTCGCAGGTGATTGCCGGACTCGAGGTTCTCGATGCGCCATGGATGAAGACGTCGACCATACCGCTCAATCCGGGCCTGGTAGCGATTATCGGGGCCCGCGGTTCTGGCAAGACGGCGCTGGCAGACATGATCGCAGCTGGCTGCGATTCGATCCCTGACGATGCCTGGAAAGCCGACGAGTGGGCGAACCCCTCCTTCCTTGTTCGCGCTCGCCCGCTTGTGGGTGACGCAAAGGTGAGGGTGACGTGGGCAGCAGGAGACCCCGAAACGCGCGCCCTTGATGGCTCGGACGCCAACGGTCCGTTCAGCTATGAACGCGTGCGATATCTGTCTCAGCAGTTTGTCGAGGAGCTTTGCTCGTCAACCGGCCTGACCAACGGGCTGCTCCGGGAAATCGAGCGTGTGATTTTCGAGGCGCATCCTGATGAAACCCGGGACGGCGCGCTGAATTTTGCAGAGCTGTTGGAACAGCGAGCATCACGGCATCGTCTCGCTCGCGCCAGAGAGGCCGAGGCTGTCGCCCAGATCTCTGATCGCATCAGTACGGAGTTGGAGAAGGAGAAACTCGTCGCCAGCTACGAGGCGGAGGTGGCGAAGAAGAAGAAGCTCGTCGATGCCTATACGGCCGACCGCGCCAAACTCGTATCGAAAGGCAGCGAGAAAAGAGCTCAGCGACACACGGAGCTGGCCGGTGCGGCCAACCAGGTCCGAGCAAAGCTTCACCGGTACACTGGGCAGAGACAAACATTTCTCGCCATGCAGGATGAAGTGAAGGACATGCGCCGCAACCAGGCGCCTGAAGCGCTTCGCCATGCTCAGTCACGCCATGAGCACAGTGGAATGACAGACGAGCAAAGGAAGCCAGGATCGTCCGCCCGCACCGGGCGACGCTCAATCAGCGCATAACGCTTGTATCATTCCGCAAACGGCCAAGCCGCCGCCCATCCCCCGCGAGCGGGCTCGTTCTTCGGCCCACTTGGGGCTTAGGACGCGTCGGAGTAGCTCGCTACAGTGCTCTGCCGGTTGCTTTCATCAACGCGGTTCTTCTGCAACTTTCGGGCCCGTGATAAACCACCCGCGATTTCCAGGATATCGACTATCTCGCCGGCCACGCGGTCCGCAGCCAGCCTCAGTGCTTCATCGATGTGGACATAGCGCTGCGTGACGCCGCGAGCGGAATGGCCGAGAAGTGCTGCGATGGTCAGTTCGGAAAAGCCGAGATCGCCGGCCACGCTGGCAAAGGTGTGGCGAAGCGTGTGCGGGGTCACATCGGCAAGCCCAGCCTTCTGGCAGATACGATCGAGAACTCGCACCACGCCGATAAAATGGCCATCGCCCCAATCCGCGGGGAAGAAGAACGGCGACTGGGTCTTTGGCTGGTTGCGAAGAAGATCGACGGCCACCGTGCCGATCACGCGGACCTGAGCGCCGCTCTTGGTTTCCGGGAAATGGATCGCGCCTTCTTCCTCATCGAGCCAAGCTCGCTGCAGCCCCAGCCCCTCCATGCGCCGGAAGCCGGTGAGCAGGAGAAAGCGGATCGCCGCAAGTCCCCTCGGATGCTCTCCACCCTCAGCCGCCACACCAAGCGCCTTGCCCAGCCGTTCGATCTCGCTCCGGCTGAGCCGGCGATCCCGCGGAGCGCCCGCCAGTCGACGGACTCCCTTCGCAGGATTGATGTCGATCTTCCCGAGGCGCGCCGCATGTTCAAAGATGGAGTGGAGCGTCGAAATCGTGCGCGCAGCGACGCCATCGCCGCCGGTCGTGGCGCCGCCTCGACCTCCAACGCGGGGCTTTGACGTCTTGCCCGCGGCAATATCGGCCTGCATCGCTTCGATATCGCCGAGCTTCAGCGAACTGACCCGCTTTCGCCCCAGCAGCGGCTTGATGTGAACTTCAATCCGGCTCTTGTCCATTGCCAGCGTGGACGCCTTGATCGGACGTCGACGCCGCCCGAGGATCCGTCCCGCCTCTGCTTCGGCAAGATACCAGTCACAAACCTCGGCGACCGTCTGCTGTCCGGCGGCAATTGCTTCCTCGGCGACAGGATCGGTTCCCTTTGAGACGAGGACCAGCTTTTCGTGCGCGAGAACGCGAGCCTCCTCCACCGTCATCAGACCATAGCGGCCAATGACGGATCGACGATTCCTACCTTCCGGCGTGCGGTACTGGATGACGAAGCTCTTGAGCCCCGATGGCATCACTTGCACGCCGAAACCGCGCAGGTCGCGATCCCAGAGGAATTTCTCCCGAACCTTGACCCCAACCTGGGAAGGTTCTGGAGCCTTGAGAGCGTCCACGACTCGCTTCGTCAGCTTTTCCGGTGCCATGACAGCAGCTTGCTCAATATCTGCTTAGATCCATCCGATCATACCCCGATCGAAGCAGAATCCAAGCACTTTTTGGAAAGTCAGCGGCTACCATGGCGAGGATATGACGGCCCTATATCCTCCATAATCAACTGCTTTATATCGCTTTATCGCGCCACATCGTAAATCCGGATAATGCAGAGAATACGTGCCAGCGACCTTGCCAAGGTTGGGGTCGAGGGTTCGAATCCCTTCGCCCGCTCCATTTTTCCTTTTAAATCAATAGGTTGCCATCGACGAACCGGGCTGACGGTTCGGCGTGCGTGATCCTCGCCGTCCGCGCAGGTGCTGCGATTTTTCGGGGCCTCGCGACGGCGATCATCCGTCTGGTCGGTGATCCGACGCCGTCAGGGCGAGCGGTCGGAGGTCATAGCGCCGCGCGCTATGGGCCGCGCTATGGAAGGATCCGGGGAAGATCCGGGAGAACCGCCGGCCGCGCCCAGCCCGGCGGCTTCATGATGACCATGCCGGTGCCGAAGGTTTCCGCCAGCATCGGCCCTTCCAGAAGCTCTTCCGGCGCGCCGTCGGCCACCAGCCGGCCGCGCTGCAGGACCATGAGGCGATCGGAAAAGCTGACCGCCAGATTGAGGTCGTGGAGCACTGCGACGACGATGCCGCCCCCGTCGGCGAAGCGCCGCGCGATCGACAGCACGGCGATCTGATGACGGACGTCCAGGCTGGACGTCGGCTCGTCGAGGATGAGCAGCTTGGCTCTTCCATCCTTCACCGGCTTGCCGATCTGGCAGAGGACGCGGGCGAGCTGGACCCGCTGCTGCTCCCCGCCGGACAGGCGCTGGTAGAGCCGCTCGCCGAAGCCTTCGAGGTCGACCGCAGCAAGCGCCCGCTGCACCTCCTGCCGGCGCGCTGCGGCGTCCATGCCGGCCCGCTGGCGCAGGCCGAGGCCGACGATCTCGAACACCGTGAAGGGAAAGGCGATCGACGTCGCCTGGGGCAGGACCGCCCGCTGCGTCGCAAGATCGGCCGGAGCGAGGGTCGATACGTCGTCGCCATGCAGGCGGACCCGCCCGAGGGCCGGACGTCTTTCCCCGCTGATCGCCTTGACGAGCGTCGACTTGCCGGCACCGTTCGGACCGATCACGGCAACCATCGTGCCGGCTCCGATCCGGGCCGTCACCTTGTGCAGAATCGCGCGTCCGCCGGCGACGACACCGACGTCGTCGATTTCCAGTCCCATGCCGGTCAAAATCCTTCGAAGTCGCGGCGGCGCATCAGGAGCCACAGGAAGAACGGCGCCCCGATCGCGGCGGTGATGATGCCGATCGGCAGTTCGGCCGGGGCGACGAGCAGACGTGCGCCGATGTCGGCGACGAGCAGGAGAAGCGCGCCGCCGAGACAGGAGGCCGGCAGCAGGAACCGGTGGTCGGCGCCGACGGCGAGCCGCAAGAGATGCGGCACGACGATGCCGACGAAGCCGATCGTGCCCGAGACGGCGACGGCGACACCCGTCGCCGCCGCGACCAGGAGGATTGCCAGCCGCTTCAGCCGCTCGACACGCAACCCCATGTGAAACGCCTCCGCCTCGCCGAGCACCAATGCATCAAGTCCACGCGCAAGCATCGGCGCCGCGGCGAGGACGAGAAGCATGATCGGGCCGGAGATCGCGACCTTTTCCCAGGTCACGCCGCCGAGCCCGCCGAGATTCCAGAAGGTGATGTCGCGCAACTGCGTGTCGTCGCTGAGGAAGGCCAGATAACCCATCAGGGCGGCAGCGAAGGCGGCGAGCGCAATGCCGGACAAGAGCATCGTCGCGACCGAGGTCAGGCCTTCGCGCGTCGCGATGGCGTAGAGGATCAATGTCGCCGTCAGCGCCCCGGCGAAGGCGGCGAGCGGCAGGGCATAGCCGCCGAGGATGGCGCTGACCGGCGCCAGCGCGCCGCCGCCGAGGACGATCATCGACACCGCGCCCAGCGCCGCGCCGTTCGACACGCCGAGGATCGCCGGATCGGCGAGCGGATTGCGGAACAGCCCCTGCATGACCGTGCCGCCGAGCGCCAGCATCGCGCCGATCAGCGCCGCCATGATCGCCCGCGGCAGCCGGATCTGCCAGACGATGATGACGTCGCCGAGCGGAAACGCCGTCGTCTTCGGCCCCGCCGCGAGGATCTGGATCACCCGCGAAGGCGAAATCGCCGCCGGCCCGATGCCGATCGCCAGCACCGCCGTCGCCAGGACGCCGAAGGCGAGCAGCGCCAGGGCGACGGCCTGGACGAGCGAACGCTCGCCCGGCGCCCGGGCCAGCGGCGAGGACCCCGTCAGCGCACTCATTCCGCCGGCTCGATCGCCCCCGGGTAAAGCCGGGCGGCGAGATCGCGCGCCGCATCCGCCGTGCGCGGGCCGAAGCCGAGCAGATAGGCCGCGTCCATCCGCACGAGAGCGCCGGCCTGGCCGGCCGGCGTCGCCTTCAGCGCCGGGATGGCGAAGGGATCGACGGTGGCGTGGTTCGGGCCGGCCCCGGTCATCATCACGACGACGTCCGGTGCGAGTTCCGTCGCCGCTTCCGCCGAAACCGTCTTGTATCCGTTAGCGGCGGAAAAGACGTTGATGCCGCCCGCCAGCGCGATCATCGCGTCGGCGGCCGTGTCCGAGCCGGCCACCATCGGCCGACCGTCCACCAGCGACAGGATGAAGAGGACGCGCTTTTTCGGCCCCGCCTTCGCCAGTTCGCTCTCGAGCCGCTCGAGATCGCCCTCGACGCCCTCGGCGAGCGCCTTGCCTGCCTCGGGCTTTCCCACCGCTGCGGCGACCGCCTCGAGCTTTTGCGCGATGGCTTCGACGCCATGGCCGTCCGGCATCGTCTCGACCGCGATGCCGGAGCTCTTCAGGAGCTGGATGGCCGGTGGCGGGCCGGCCCCCGCCTCCATCAGGACGAGATCGGGGGATTGGGAGAGAACGCCCTCGGCCGACAGCGCGCGCATGTATCCGACATTCGGCTTTTCTGCCGCCCGGGGCGGAAAGACCGAGGTCGTGTCGATCGCGACGATCCGGTCCTCGACGCCGAGGGCATAGAGCGTCTCGGTGATGGCCCCGCCGATGGCGACGATGCGCCGTGCCTCTTGGGCCTGCGCGCTTGCGGGCGACGCCGCCGGCAAGGCCGCAATGGCGAATGCGAGAGGAAGAAGTGCGCGGAGGGCCGGATGGAGCGGCTTTCGGATCGACATGGCTGTGAGCTTCATTTCGTGAGGATCAGCTTGCCGGCCTTGGTCAGCCGCAAGCGATAGACGGCATCGCCGTGGTGAATTTCGACTTCCCTTGCCTCGCCCAGCAACGCACCGGCGGAAAGGACGCGCCGCCCCTTTTCGGCGGCTGTCTGCACGGTTCGATCCTGCGCTTCCCCATCGTGCCGCCCGACGTCGTCACCCACTTTAGAACCGCTCCAATTACGCAGCAATTTCAAGGCAATAGAAGTTGACTCTGATTATCATATTAAATATCCACGTCAACGGTGATGGCGCGAACCGAGGGGGTTCGCTCGCCGATCGAGGACGTTAGCACGCCGGACCGCGCCAGCGCGGACGCCAGCCAGGTCCCTGTCATCTCAAAATCGAGGGGATCCACATGGCTCGTCATTCGCGCCTGCTTGCCGGCGCAGCGTCCAGCATCGTCATTTCGTTCGTTCTCGCCAACGCGGCGACGGCCCAGCAGGCCGATGCCGCGGGCGACACCTCCGTCCTGCTCGATCCGGTGATCATCTCCGGCGAGCGCGCCGACGAGGATCCCGGCAACCAGACCGCGACGCGGGCCGCGACGGTGCTGACCACCCGCATCACCCGCGACGAACTCGACCGCGCGCAGATCTTCGACGCCGACGACATCTCACGCCTCGACCCGGGCGTCGGCTACAACAGCTCGAACGGCAGCTTCAGCGTTCGCGGCCTAGACAAGGCCCGCGTCCTGACGACGGTGGACGGCATTCCCATTCCCTGGCTGAACGATGGCGCGCGCGGCGTCCAAGGTGGCAGCAGCACCTTCGATTTCGACACGCTGTCGGCGCTCGACATCGTCAAGGGCAGCGATTCCAGCGTCTTCGGCGCCGGCGCGCTCGGCGGCATCGTCGCCGTGCGGACCCTGAACCCGGAGGACCTCCTGCCCGGCGACAAGACCTTCGGCGGCCTGTCGCGCGCCTCCTTCGACAGCGCCGACGAGAGTTGGGGCGTCGATCAGGCGCTGGCTGCGCGGATGGGCGACACCTACATGCTGCTGCAGGGCGGCTACCGGGCCGGACACGAAGAGGACAACAGGGGCGACGTCGGCGGCTATGGCGCGACGCGGACCGAGCCCGATCCGCTCGACTACGACCGCAAGAACGTCCTGGTGAAGCTTCGCCAGCATTTCGGCGTCGATCAGGTCTTCGGCGTGACCGGTGAGCTTTACGACCGCGACGACGACATCGATTCACGAAGCTCCTCGACGTCGACATACGAGGCGGGCTCGGTGACGAGGCGTGAGGTCGAAAGGCGGAAGCGCATCTCGGCCAGTTACGAACTCGGCGCCGGCGCGGGGGCCTGGCTCGATGCCGCCGAGGCGGTGGTCTACTGGCAGCGCCAGGAGCTTTCCGACGATCTGTGGGGCAAACGGCGATCGTCGCCGACCGGCGCCTACGCGCGCCTCAACGACATCGAGGACACGACGTTCGGCATCAACGGCAGCGTCATGAAGCACTTCGACGTCGGCGGCCTCACCCACAAGATCTCGGTCGGCGGCCAGGCCTTCGGCAATCGCACCGAGCAGATGGCCGAGGGCGAGGACAATTGTCCCCCGCCGCCCTATCCGCCGTTCAACAGCTGCAACTTCCTG
This sequence comes from Jiella pacifica, assembly GCF_010500815.1. Taxonomy (GTDB): domain Bacteria; phylum Pseudomonadota; class Alphaproteobacteria; order Rhizobiales; family Rhizobiaceae; genus Jiella; species Jiella pacifica. The sequence goes on along the minus strand of NZ_JAAAMG010000017.1, from coordinate 100,817 downwards.
CACACCAACCAAGCCGACATGCCCGAGGTTCACGGCGCGTCGCTGGGCCTGTTCGTCGAGGACGAGATCGCGGTGACGGACAAGTTCCGCCTGACGCCCGGTATCCGCTTCGACTATTACGAGCAGAACCCGCAGGAAACCGCCGCCTACGAGGACAACGTCACCTATACCGGCCTGCCCGCATCCTCCAGCGACAGCGCCGTTTCGCCGAAGCTGCGGGCCGAGTTCGACGTCACGCCGAACGCCACGGTCTATGCCCAGTGGGCGAAGGGCTTCCGCGCCCCGACGGCGGAGGAACTCTATCTCAGCTACGGCGGCCCCGGCACGTATCTCTCCATCGGCAACCCGGATCTGGAGGCCGAGACCAGCGACGGCTTCGAGGTCGGGCTAAGGGCCAAGCATGCGGACTTCGACTGGAGCGTCTCGACCTTCTACAATCGCTACAAGAACTTCATCGACACCGAGACCGTCGATCCGTCGGTGCTGGGGCTCTCGCCCGGCGACTATCCCTTCGGCATCACCCGCTACTACAACCGCGCCAATGTCGAGATCTATGGCGTCGAGGCCTCGGCGCGCTGGCAGATGGACCCGCTGTGGCACAGCGCCCTCAGCGTCGCCAGCTACATCGGGCGGGACATCGACACCGACGTGCATCTCAATTCGATCCCGGCCGCCAAGGGCATCCTCAATCTCGGCTACGACAACGGCATCTGGGGCGGCGACGCCTATCTGACGCTGGCGGCGGCGCGCAACGACGTCGAGAACGACATCTCGAAGACGCCGGGCTATGCCCTCCTCGACCTCACCGCCTGGTGGAAGCCCACCCAGATCGAGGGCGTGAAGCTGCAGGCCGGGCTCTACAACGTCTTCGACGAGAAATACTACGATGCCCTCGACATTCCGGACAGCGCCATTCAGGCCAAGGAATTCTATACCGAGCCCGGGCGCAGTTTCAGGGCGACGCTGACCTATCAGTTCTGACGCCCCGAACCGATCCCGGCACAGGCGTGACCCTTCAGCGGCAGGCGGCAACGCCCTCTGCCGCTTCCGCGCGGTGCCGACGACCGACCGCTCCCATCGAAGATCACCGAGGCCCGGCGGCGCACCGCCGGTCGGCCGACGAGGCCAATCACCGAAACGAGGAACCGACGATGTACATTGCCATGAACCGCTTCAGGGTCGTCCCGGAGAGCACCGAGGCGTTCGAGGAACTCTGGAGGACACGCAAGTCCCATCTCGATCAGATGCCGGGATTCATCGAATTTCACATGCTGAAGGGCGAAGACAAGAACGACCACGTCCTCTATGCCTCCCACACCGTCTGGGAGAGCCGGGAGACCTTCGAAGCCTGGACCCGGTCGGAGGCGTTTCGCGCCTCGCACGCGAACGCCGGCCGCGGCGGACCGAGACTCTATCTCGGCCATCCAGAATTCGAGGGATTCGAGGTGATCCAGCGCATCCCTGCGTGAGAGCGGCATGCACATGAAAGCATTGCTTCGGTGAGCATGCCCATCCGCCGGAGCGGCGATCGAGCCGACTGCAAACCTGAAGCGACCAAGCGGTCGCTTCATGGACCCGGCGGCCCGGAGAGCACTCCTTGCAAGAGAGCTGCTCGGTACCAGCCGGCGGCGAACCGAGGGCGAACCCGGCCATGTGCACGGACGCCCCCGTCACGAGCCGGCGTTTTCGGCGGATGCCGCCATCCTCGGAGAATGGTGCACGCAAGCCGAGTAGCATAGAACCGGAATCGCTGTCGAAAGTCTTCGACGAGTTGAAGGATTGGGAGGTTTGCCTTCGCGCTGATCCCGCGATTGCGCAGAAACTTCTGGTCATTGATGAGAAGCGGCGGACCGACCCGTCAGCGCAGAAAATCAAGAAGCGCCCGACCCTGACGCGGGGACCGTCGCTATGAGTGTGCTGCGCCAGGAATTTACCGCAGCTACTTCCCCTTGCGCGGGCGATGGCAGTGCCGACACGCCCGAAAGGGTACATCACAAAACCACGCGTGACTGCCCGCGCGTGACAGTCCGATTTTCGCCGAAAGATTATGAACGCCTGCAGACGCTGGCGGATGGAATGACGCTCAGCGTCTATGTGCGCGCGATGGCGCTCGGCGAAGAGTTAAACCGCCGCAATTCGCGTTCTCCTGCATCAATCGCTGATAAGGCCGCTGTCGCCGAAATCCTCGGCCTGCTCGGCGAGTCCCGGATCGCGAACAATCTGAACCAGCTCGCCTATCACGCGAATGTCGGGACGCTCGCGATCGATGACGAGAGCCGGTCGAAGATCGATGAGACTTATCAGATGATCTTCGCCATGCGGTGCCTGCTCCTGAAGGCGCTCGGGCGGCGGGGATGATCCTCAAGGGCAACCAGCGCGCCAACGGGCACGATCTGGCGCTCCATCTGCTCAACGTCGATGACAATGAGCACGCCGTCGTTCATGAGCTACGCGGGTTCCTGGCTGATGATCTGATCGGCGCCTTCAAGGAAGCCGAAGCGATCTCGCTGGGCACGAAATGCCAGCAATATCTCTTCTCACTCAGCCTCAGCCCGCCGCGATCAGCTAACGTCCCGGTCGAGGATTTCGAAAAGGCCATTGCCGACATTGAGCGGCGTCTCGGATTGAGCGGTCAGCCGCGCGCAATCGTCTTTCACGAGAAGAAGGGCCGCCGCCACGCACATTGCGTCTGGTCGCGGATCGATATTGGCAAGATGCGGGCGATAAACCTTCCGCACTACAAGCTTCGGCTGATGGATATTTCTCGGACGCTCTATCAAGAGCATGGCTGGGAGATGCCGCCGGGCTTCAGGAATGCCGACGACCGCGCCCCATCCTCCTTCACCCATGCGGAAGCCGGACAGGCAAGCCGGGTCCAGCGTGATCCCGCTGCGCTCAAGACGCTCTTCAAGACCTGCTGGGAGGGTTCGGACTCCCGCGTGGCCTTCGCGGCGGCGCTGCGCGAACAGGGATTTTGTTTGGCGCGCGGCGACCGACGCGGCTTTGTCGCCGTCGATGCCGATGGCGAGGTCTATTCCCTCTCACGATGGTGCGGCGTGAAGCCGAAAGAACTGCGCGCCCGGTTCGGTGAGCCAGATGATCTCCCCACCGTTGAGGAAGCCCACGCCTTCTTCGCCGGCGAAGGACAGGCCAGGGATCCGCACAATGCGAAACCGCGCGCTGCCCATAGCGAAACGTTCAGCCATCGTCTCATCGATCTGGTGCGCCGCCAGCGAGCGGAACGATCGGTGCTGGAAAAGCAGCAAGAGCAGCGGCGCCTTGCGGAAATCAAAGTGCGGCAAGCGGCCCTGCCGAAAGGATTACGGGCCACGTGGGCGCGGCTGACCGGGCAAGATAAGCGGATTTTAAAAAAGCTGGAGCGCGATGCGGCTGCCAGCGCCGAGCGCGATCGTCGTGAAACCCAAACCCTGATCGACCGGCACCTTGCCGAACGGCGAGCACTGGAGCGCGACTTCGATACGCCGAGCTTCCGGCAAGAGCTGGAACGCGCATTTCGTGATCGGGAGTCCAAGGACGGCAAGCGCATCTACCGCCCCGATCCGGCACAGCCCCTTTATCTGCCGCCGGACGATGCGCCGTACACCAAGGCGCAGATTAAGGCCAAGCCCGAGCGCATTCTCGACGTGCTGTCGGACAGGAAGGCACGCTTCACCCGCGCTGAGATCATAACGCGGCTTTCTGACTTCATTGATGATCCGCTGACGCTCCAGACCGCGACTGACACTGTGTTCCGCTCGGACAAGCTGGTCTGGCTATTGGATTCAGCACCGCAAACCTTTTCGACCAATGATTTTGAGAACGCCCAAACCAAACTGACGACGACCGCCCGAGAGATGGCGAACGCCGGTGGCTTCGGCGTCGGCGCGCATCATGTCGAAAACGCGATCGAAAAAGAAAACGTTCGTCTAGGAAGACGGTCGGGCGCGCGGCTCAGCGACGAACAGGTCGCGGCCATCCGGCATGTCTTGAAGCCCAACCAGCTTTCTGCCGTCGTCGGCCTTGCGGGTGCGGGCAAGAGCACGCTTTTGTCAGTCGCGCGTCAAGCTTGGGAAGAACAAGGCTACCGCGTCCACGGCGCCGCCTTGGCGGGCAAGGCGGCGGATAGCCTGCAATCGGCATCGGGCATTTCCGCCCGAACGCTGGCTTCCCTCGAAGCAAGCTGGAAGGCCGGATATGAGCCGGTCGGTCACCGCGATATCGTCGTCATAGACGAGGCGGGTATGGTCGGAACGCGGCAAATGCAGCGGGTCGCCAAGGCGCTACATGAACGCGGCTGCAAGCTCGTGCTCGTCGGCGATCCCGATCAGCTTCAACCGATCGAGGCCGGAACACCGTTCAAAGAGATTGTCGAAGCCACCGGAGCGACCCGTCTTACCGAAATCCGCCGCCAGGAGGTCGATTGGCAGCGCGACGCGTCGCGTGCCTTTGCCGCCAGAGATATCGGCACAGCCATGCAGGCGTATGCCGATCACAATGCCGTCCAGCGGGAGAACGGCCGCGACGAAGCCATCGCCGCTTTGGTCGAGGACTATTTGGAGGACCGGAGGGCCAATGGCGGGGCCGTCTCACGCCTCGCCCTCGCGCATCGCCGCAAGGACGTTCATGTCCTCAATCAGGCGATCAAGATGGGGCTCCGAGAGCGTGAAGGCGTCAGGATCGAAAGCCTTTTCGACACGATTCACGGTCCACGCGCGTTCGCCGAGGGCGACCGCCTGCTCTTCACCCGCAACGACGGCGCGCTCAACGTGCGGAACGGGATGCTTGGCACGGTCCAAAAGCTCGATGATGACGAACTCACTGTTTGTCTTGATCCGAACGAAAAGGGCGAGGCCCGCAGGGTCAGCTTCTCGCCGAGCCACTTCCCGTTCTTCGATCATGGCTTTGCCGTCAGCATCCACCGCTCACAGGGCTGCACGGTCGATCGCAGCTTCGTCCTCTCCAGCCGGACGTTGGACACACATCTCGCATACGTCGCCATGACACGGCATAGGAAGGCAGCTACCTTTTACACCGCCCCCGAGATAGAACGCAGTTCAATGATGTTGACGCTGGATCAAAAGAAGCCGGGCGCCTCGAAGACGTACGCCGCGCCAAGAATTAGGATGTAACCAGACCGCACACCCGTGCCATTATACATCTTCTTCGCTGATTTGACGCCAATACTCGATAGATTCACTTGTGATCCAATAATTTTCACCAAAATCCGGCAAATACTTTCGATAGCGAGTGTGAAACGATCCCAAGGCCGTCTCAAATTGAACCATCGTCAGCACCGCGTCACTCATCTGCGGAAGGGAATCTTCATCCAGCTCCATAAGGTACTTCCCAGCTGGCTCGTTCTTCAAGATTTCCAGCAAATCTTTCAAAACTCGATTCACGAGTTTTACCTTGCTGGAGCTCATTGTAGCTTCTGGTTTTTTCTTCGAGAGTTCTCTAACCTCGCGGATGATTCCTTCAAAAACAGGACTGCTGGCCTCGTAAATGGATACGGCCGCATTTGTAGTGATATGATCAAAGTCGTCCGTCGAATAAGTCATTTTTTATCGCCCCCTACTTTTGTCGCCATCTTAGCGTCAATGTTGCTAGGGACGCCGTTGAGAATGTACTGCCATCTATGCGCGCTATAGATCACGTTGTCAGATCGAAAACGTTCGGCCTGCTCAATGTACTGCGTGAGAATCATCGTCACGTCGCTATTGGTGGGTAAATCGTCCTCCGCAAATACGGAAAAATCATCAAACGGTCGATACCGTCCTTTGAGTATCTCATTGCCACTTACTAGGACCTTATTAACAATTTTTAATTTGAATTTGTTAAGCCCATCATTCGGAGATTTCTTCGCGAGTTGCGAAATCTCATCGTGCAGCCCCTGCAACTGAACAACAAGCTTTTCTAAGGCTTCTATATCTTTCTGCGAATCCATATTTTCCTCACGGGCACCTTGCTCTGAATTCATTGTATTTTTTAACGATCACGTCAATCGGATCGCGCTGCTTGCTCTCAAATAGTTCTACCATCTGACCAACATCTTCGTCGGTAAGTGATATAATTGCTTTGCGTTGACCAGACCATAAATCAATTGTTCTTGTAAGAATGGCTTTCTTCATCGGATTTCGCGTAACAAAAATACCGAATTTGCCCAACTCTTCGGAGAGGTATCGGTTTAACTGATCGACGTGCTCTCTTCCCACTTCGGCAACGTTCTTCATCTCCAGCGTGATCTGTTTCGATCCGTAGTCATTATGCATATCTTGTAAAAATGGCGTGCTAGCCGTGTTGTAGAAAATAAGGTCACGTATACTTACGCCACTATCTGTACGTGCCTGTTCTTGTGTAAAATCGAGTTTTGGATAAAGGATTGATGGCAAAAGCTGACCGATTGCGTTTTCATATTTCTTGTCTGCGTTGTCTTCCTTCCCTGAGGGCAATTTTTTTATAAGGGCAAACTTGCGCTTGGCCGAAGTGACAGGGATTTGCGAGAAAAGAGGATCGTTCTTGCAGTCTTCGAAGGTGCGCTCCTTCGCTTTGATATATGCATCAACAACACCGTAGTGGTCCCGGTTATAGTCCAGAACCTCCACTCGGAGTAGTTCGTCCGGTTTGTGCGAGATTTCGTCCTGAGGACAGTACGTCGAAAAGTATTCGTCGTAATTAATCCAAGGTACGAAGCGCAGCCATCTTTTCGGAACAAATAGAAGCGGCCTTCCATTGATCGGGTTCACAGGGAGGGCTAGACCATTCTGCGTTTCGAATGTGTTCTTCCGATAATCGTAGACGTTTAAGACATTGACATCTTCCCGCGGAATTCCAATTTTTTCACATTGCTGAATAGTGAAGTCTATCAAGAAAGATTTAAGAAAACTGCAGCTTATGTCGCTAATACGATCTTTCGAAATTCCGTCGACGAAAAATTGAATCTCTTCGAAGTGCCGGAATCCTCGCTGTGCGTAATACGGAATACGCTTGAAGAGTGTCAAAATCTCCTTCGCCTTGGTTGCTCCTATACGTTTGCCTTTTCGTGTTACGGACGTTCCAAGTCCAACCTCATCACATTCAGAGGCAGCGATAAGGGTAGCCATTGCCTGTGCCTCCTCGCCTTGCGAGACGAGATAGCCAAGGTGATTGAAGGCGTTTATCAGGCTGGTATGAAGGGCCTGGTCCTGTTGCGATGGCGATCGCCAAAGCATGAATGGATCAACGTATAGCGGTATATCTTCGTCAAAAAATGGGATCGCGAAATCGAGCTCCGCCTGTGGAGCCATAATACCATGATGATCAGTAAGGCGCGGTCGAATAAGTGGCATGGTAGACCTAGAAGAGGCTCCCCCTGAGGCTTCTGCAGCGGATAATGAACCGCAGCATGCTCCTGAGGTCCTCATAGTAGAAACCTGCCTATCGGAGGTCACTACGTCAAGCTGGACGCCCTATTTGCTCCACTTCTTTTTTTGCGTACACAGAACGGCCAATACCGAGTCGTTGGTTCCGAGCTCAATCCGGCGAAGATTAAAAGCAGCGGCTGCTTATGAGGGCGACGAAGAGCTGGGGCAGAGAGCCGAACGGCGTCTTTCGCTTTGGGAGGCTCGGAAGCTGCCAGGCCATCCCTCCGATTTCTGCTAGTCTGGGCCGCGTCCCTCCCGCAGACTACACGCCCATGACGTCGTGCGTCGCGGCTGAGATTGAGCCGGAGATGGACCGCGACCGAGACGACACGGACAATGAGCCGGACCGGTAGGTCCGGCGCGATTTTTTCCTCGGGATGGCCGCCCTACGCCTTACGGTAATCCGGCAGGATCGGGACGGGCTTTCCCTTCAATGCCTGCTCAACATGCGCGGCAACGACTTTCGCCGCAAATGTTTCCGGCGTCAGCCCAGGCGCGGGCTCGGCCTGAAACCCCATGAAACTGCGATAGCCGGTCTGCGAGATGAAGGGTTTGTCCCAATCGACAGCCTGAGCGGCAAAACCGAGCCATGTTGAGAAACCGGCGCCGATCCCGAACAGGCCGTGCATTTCAATCCGAGCGCGGATGCCGTTGGTCTCGATGACAAAGCTGCCCGTCTGGCCCCAGAGTGGCACGGCACCGGTTTCTGCTGTCGTGAGCCGTTCGAGGCGGCAGCCCGGCGCCTCCGGCCCGGCGAGAATGCCACGTTCGCCGCCATTGAGCTTTTCGGCGAGACGATGCGCCTCGCCGCGCAGGCGCAAGGCTTCGTCGATATCGGCGGTCAGCATCGCCGCGTGATGCGCGGTGATGAGATCGAAGAGATAGGGGACCGCCGCCTCCATGGAGCCGGGCAAATGCCCGGTCTCCCTTTCGAAGGCAGACTTGCGGTTGGTTTCGGCGGCCTCGGCGAGCAGATCGTCGAAGCCGAGTTGCGGGGCGATGTGGATTGTCATGGCCGCCCCCTTACGCCGCTGCCTGCTGGGGCGGGACATCGGTTCCGGTGTCTTCGCCGTCACCCGCCGCGCTGAACGCATTCAGGTAATCGGCGGCCTTCTGCGCATGGGCGGCGGCGGTGAAGATCGCGCGGGCATCCTGCGTCAGGACGGTGAACCAGTGGCCGATATAGGCGGCATGATCCTCGCGCACTTCCGGGGTGATGCCCAGATCGGCGCAAAGGAACGCCGCTCCGAGTTCGGCAACCAGCTCCTCGGCGGCATAACCGGCATCGCCCCAGCGCTTGCGGCCCAGATCGCGGTCGAGTCGATCCTTGTGCTTGGTCCAGTGGGTCGCCTCATGGGCCAGCGTGGCATAGTAGCTTTCCGCATCCCGGAACGCCTCAAAAGGCGGCATCTGGATATGGTCGGTCCCGCCGCAATACTGCGCAGAATTCCCGCCATGGCGGATATCGGCGCCTGTGGCGGCGAAGAAGGCCTCCGTTTCGGCGTTACGCTCGACCGGATCAAGCTGCGGCGCGGCAAGCTGGTAGAAACGCTCCGGCAGCCCCTCGACCTGCTCGGCGTTAAAAACGGTGTAGCCCTTCATGAAGGGAATATCCCGCTCAGTCTCCGCGCCGCTGGCCTCGTCCGTCTCAGTCTTGGAAAAGGTGCTGGCATAGACGACCGGGCTGCCACGCTCGCCCTTCTTCACATGCCCGCCCAGTTCCTGCGCCTGCTTGAAGGTCATCCAGATAGGTGCCAAAAAGCCCTTGGTCACGGCCTCCGACCACAGCATGATGACGTTGATGCCGCGATAGGCCTGCCCGTTCGCCCGTAGGGGACGGGTGATGCGCCCGGCGGCATGCTCGCCGCTCCACGGCTTAATCCACGGCCTGACGCCGCACTCCAGATCGGCAATAATGTGACTGGTGATCTTCAAATAGATATCCTGTTTCATGGGTGACGCTTTTCGCCGTAAGGGGTTGATGTCCTGGCGCTAAGACTTCTTCCCCCTCCGGGAGGGATCTTCCTTTCGCGCCTGAACCCCTGCCCAGCGGCGAGCGACCCGAAAAACCAAAAGCAAAGAGGCGCGCGCGTGCGCGCGACCGCATTCGGGGCGTTCGATGAAATTCCGGGGATGGGTCAACGGTCTTCTCGGGAACCGTTAGGCGGGCTTGGTGCGGATACCGCGCCTTAGCCCCGCCTTACGGCGGAAGGCCGTTGACCCACAGCCGTAGGCGTCCTCGGATTTCATGTAAGCTGGAATGAGGGGTTCCCGGCGTGTGTAAACGCGCCACAGACAAAAGCCGGGCTCCGTTCGGGCGGAGTCCGTCCATCTTCTTTTCCTGCCAGCGATCGTCACCCGGATGGGCCGAAACCGCCCCGCGCGGGTTCGGTGAAGGCGGCCCGCCGCCGGAATAGAGCGCGGTGCGCCACAGGGCGCGAGGCAGCCAACTTTTGAATCTTATTGCGAAAAGCCCACATTTGTGGGTATAATCATCAAGGGAGCGCGACAATGGACCGAACGATGACCAACACGCCAGACAAGGGCGATATGCTGAAAGTGCGCATGGACGCGGTGACGCTGTCGATGATGGACACCGCGCGCGCCTATCTCAAACTCGACAAGAGCAAGTTCATCCGGGAGAGCGTCCGCGAGAAGGCGGAGGCCGTGATTGCCGAGCACCAGAAGACGCGGTTTTCCGCCGAGGACTGGACGGCCTTCTTCGGCGCGCTCGATGCGCCCGCCGCGCCGACGCCGCGCATGAAGAAGGCGGCGGCGAAATTCCGCGACATTCAAGGCTGAGCAGGCAGCGGCAAGGTGGAATTCGCCGCGCTCGATCCGAAGGGCCACGACCGCAAGTCATTCGATTGCGGCGTTCCGGCGCTGAACGAATATCTCCAGCGCTACGCGAACCAGGACCTCAAACGCAGCCTGACGCGCATCTATGTCCTCGCCGACGGTCCCTCAATCATCGGCTATTACTCGATCAGCGCTCATTCCGTCCGCCGCGACAACCTGCCCGCCGATATCCAGGCTGGGCCGTACGAAGACATTCCGTTTCTTCTCCTCGGGCGTCTCGCCGTCGATAGACGCTGGCAGGGCCAGGGCTATGGCGATGCGCTCATCGTCCATGCCTTCCACACAACCCGCAAGGCTGCGAGCCAGATCGGCATCCTCGGCATGATCGTCGAAGCGAAGGACGAGAAAGCCGCTGCCTTCTATGAGGGGTTCGGTTTCCGGCGTCTAACCGGCACACCGCGCCGCCTTGTTCTACCTACCACAGCAATGAATTTGCTCTAGAAAGTTTCAGCCTAATCCCACGCAACTCCGCAATAAACGCCAAATGGCGTGCAATTGATATTTTCAAGTGGGATATCATTCGTTAGACTTCGTGTTGGGGGAGACGCGATGCATCTACATTCCTATCGACTGCGAAATTTCAGGCGGCTTGCGGACGTTCATGTCGAGCTTGCATCCGACATTTCCATTTTTGTTGGAGCGAACAACAGCGGCAAGACGTCTGCGACGCAGGCGATCCAGATGTTTCTCACGGGGGGTAAAAATGCTTTCTCGCTGTACGATTTTAGCTCGCACGCTTGGCCGCTCCTTGATGAGATTGGCGAACGAGAGGGGGAGGTCGCTGAGGCTGAATTTCCTACCATCTCGCTCGATCTCTGGTTTGAGGTAGGGGCGGAGGACCTATATCTAGTAATCCCCATTTTGCCTTCGACCGAGTGGGCCGGGACGCTTGTCGGCATCCGTGTCGAACTCGCGCCTAGAAACATCGCCGAACTGATTCAGCGTTACCGCGCCGCTCGCGACGATGGTCGGGCAAAAGCAGCAGCACTGGTTGGCGGCGCAGGCGATTATGTGCCCTGGCCAAAATCGCTATCGGCTTATCTCCTGAAGGAACTGAGGCACGAGTACGAGTTACGATACTACGTCCTCGACCACACGCAGTTTGATTCGAAATTCCAGGCGGTGCAGGGTTATCAGCCGCTTCCGTTGGGCAGCGAGCCGGGCGGTAGTGCTGTACTACAATCGCTTATCAAGGTCGATTTTCTGAATGCGCAGCGGCACCTCGCGGACCCATCAACTGCATCCGGTGGCGGACGCTCAGAAGATTTGTCAAAGCGTCTAAGCCGCTTCTATCAACGTAATCTTGATCAGCGTCAGGACGACCACCAAGCACTCAAAGCACTGTTCGATTCTGAGGTCGGCCTCGACAAGCACCTTGCAGAAGTTTTCAAAGGCACGTTGGAGCGATTGCAACATTTGGGTTATCCCGGCCTCAACAACCCGAAGCTCGAAATCAAATCGGCGCTGAACCCCGCATCGATCATGACACAGGATGCGCGCGTCCACTACGTCGTGGGGGAAGCCGCGCAAACAGTAATGCTACCTGATACCTACAACGGGCTTGGCTTCAAAAACCTGATCTATATGGTCGTTGAAGTACTCGACCTTCAGGAGCGGTGGAAGGCCGAAGAGGAGAAACGTGCGCCTCTCCATCTCATTTTTATCGAAGAACCGGAAGCACATCTTCACGCGCAGCTCCAGCAGGTGTTCATTCGCAACATTCTCGACCTGCTGGTCATTCCAGGTGAGGCTGGAGGGTCGTTCGCCACACAGGCAGTTATCACGACGCATTCGCCGCACATCTTATACGAGCGTGGCTTTCAGCCGATACGCTACTTCCGGCGTGATTTGGTCGGAAACGATCAAATTACTGAAGTGATCAACCTCTCCGCGTTCTATGCGCAGGAAACCGAACACCGAGATTTCCTAGAACGGTATCTGAAACTCACCCATTGCGATCTGTTTTTTTCTGACGCCGCAGTGCTCGTGGAAGGCAATGTTGAGCGATTGCTACTCCCGATCATGATATCGAAGGTGGCGGCATCGTTACGATCTTCTTGTATCTGCATCCTGGAGGTCGGCGGTGCTTTCGGCCACAAATTCAAATCCCTGATAGAATTTCTCGGGATCGTCACACTGATTATCACTGACGTGGACAGCGTTACATTGTTGTCTGCCGACCATAATGGCAATGATGACGACGATGACGAGCTTGAGATCGAAGTCGAGGCCCCTGAAGTGGACGCCGCGAACGATTTCAATGAATTGCTCGGCGGTGACGCTCCGGCTGCACAAGCTGGCGAGACCGCCGATCCTGCGCCCGCCCGTCGTTACGGAAAAAAGTGCCTGCCTGGTGTAGCCGGGGCAGTCACGTCCAACCAGACTCTCGTGAAGTGGCTTCCGGCAAAGCTGTCGATCGACGAGCTTTTCGCAGCAACGGAGCAGGAGAAAGAAACGCCGACGGATGTCACGCCCCGTGTCCGCGTGACGTATCAAACGCCCGTTCCAGTCGTATGGAATGGTCAGAACGTAGAGCTGGCTGGTCGGACGTTGGAAGAAGCCTTCGGGCTGGAAAACGCCGAATGGTGCCAGAGCGCGGAACAGACGAAATTGGGTCTACGCCTACGCGGTGCATTGGCGGACCCGGCGGCGTTGGCAGCCGGGCTCCATAAGAGGGTCAGCGCCGATAAGTTCGACAAAACCAAGTTCGCGCTTGGAGTGCTTACGGCCCAACCGGAAGAGTGGCAGGTTCCGACATATATCCGTGACGGTCTGGTTTGGCTTAAGGCACAGGTCGATCTCGAAGTTGAGGCCGAGCTGGAAGGTGGTGTAGTCGGTGAGTAGCCGCGCGCAACAGCCCGACACACAAGCCGACATAGATCTTCGGCAGTGCTTGGAATCTCAGCCGCCGACCAGTTTTAACATGGTCGCCGGGGCCGGGTCGGGCAAAACCACTTCGCTGATCAAGGGGCTCGCCTCGATCCTGGCTATCCATGGCAAACGTTTGCGACTACGCAGGCAACGCGTGGCCTGCATAACCTATACAGAGATAGCTGCCGGAGAGATTTGGGCGGACGTGGGGAGCAATCCTCTCGTCCACGTCTCCACGATTCATAGTTTTCTTTGGTCGCTCGCACGCGGCTTCCAACAAGACATCGCCGCCTGGGTTGCAAACAGGATCGACGAGAGGCTCAGAGAGTTGCAGCACGATGCCGCCAATTTTGGTCCACGCGTTCAGCAGAAAACGCGAGACAAGAACGCCCGCGAAATCACGCGCTACCAGCAGCAGCGTGAGGCCATTACTCAAGTTCGCAGCTTCACTTATGGAACAGGAAGTGACTACGCCAAAGGTATCCTCGGCCACGATGACATCATCAAGATGGCTTCGCAGTTGATGATTCAACGGCGGCTTTTCCGAACTCTCGTCGCACAACAATTCCCGTTCGTTTTCGTGGATGAGAGCCAAGATACCTTTCCCATTATCGTCGAAGCGTTTATGGCGGTCCAGCAGCAGGAGCGGGCCCGCTTCTGCCTCGGGTTCTTCGGCGACCCGATGCAGCGCATCTATCCCACCGGTATCGGCACGGTTCCCAAACCCGACGATTGGCGGGCGATCCCCAAGCCAGAAAATTTCCGTTCGCCAACCTCGATATTGAACCTGGCAAACGCCATTCGGCGTGACGGTGACGATCTGGTTCAGATCGGTGGCCGAAAGGAAAAAAATGGTGAGCAGGAAGTGTCGGTGGTCGGAACGGCGCGATTGTTTGTCTTGCCGACAGATGCTCATCGGGACGAACGCGTTGCGCAGGTTCGAGCATGGATTGCGAACGCAAACGATGACGAGTTGTGGCAGCCCGCTCTCAAGAACGACCAGGTTAAAATGCTGGTGATCGTGCATCGCATGGCGGCGAAGCGATTGGGATTCGGCGACCTGTATGCGGCGCTCAACGATAAAGCGCCTGAGGCCTTCAAGAATGGTTTTCTGGACGCGTCCGCGTGGCCGCTGCGCCCGTTGGTGTCGTTGCTACTGCCGCTTGCGGACGCCGTTCGGGAAGGGCGAGACTTCGATACGATGCGGCTGCTTCGGCTCCATTCGCCGTTACTAGCAAAGGCCAACCTCCAAGGCGTGAACATTGCCGAGCGCCTCAAAGAACTTCAGGTGGTGAGCAATCAGGTCGACGAGCTGATGGGGTCTCAGTCGCAGGCGACCATCCGTGACGTGCTGACACTTGCCAAGGAAAGTCGCTTGGTGGAGTTCGACCCCCGTCTGTCCGCGTATTTGGAAGATGTTGCTGCAAACGAATCCGAAACCGATGAAAATTTAGACGAAGGCGAAGAAGGACTTTCAAGCGAGATCCGTTCAATGGCCGCATTCCTAGCCTGTCCGGCTAATCAGCTTCGACCGTATCAAGCTTACGTCAACGAGGAATCGCCTTTTTCCACCCAGCAAGGCGTTAAAGGGGCCGAGTTCGATCGTGTGCTAGTTGTCCTCGACGACGATGAAGGCACGCATGTACAATTCTCTTACGAGAAATACTTAGGTCTTAAAGAGCTTTCTGCGCGCGACAGGAAAGTTTTGCAGGAAGGCGGCGAGACAAGCGTAGAGAGAACGCGGCGGTTGTTCTATGTTTGTTGCACACGCGCTCGGCAAGACCTAGTGGTCGTCCTTTTTGTGCCCGATCCAGCAGCGGCGGTAGTGCATATTCGCGGGCTTGGGATATTCCCTGAGGCGGATATATTCTCACAGGATGCGCTTGCTTAAGCGGAACGCGAGCCATACCAGATAAGCAGATAAGCACGCATACGTAGTCCGAAATAATGATGACGCTCATTTCTGGAATTTAGTGTTCCACCCTCGGTGCAATTTGATAGGCTTCCGCTCAGCGTCATCTGCGCGTGCTGCTCTTCGTGAAGCAGGTTCGCCCGATGCCTGGGCAACACGTCCTCTTCACGACTCCTCCAGAGGGATGCAACGGGAGGCTAAGCCTCCCTTGCCGAGATGGTGGGGTCTGCCCCCACACATCTTGCGCGCGCATTGCGTAGGCTGGATCAGCTCTACTCTTTAGAATAAGGTGCTTGCGGCTAAATTTTGTCCTTCAGCCTCAAGCCTTTCCTAAAATATCTCTCGTATTTATGGACCTTGACCGGAAGATTTTCAGCCACAAGCGAGCTTCGGTTAATTTCGATTGCGCCGTCTCTGGCGACGTGGAACTCAGCTTCAAACAATTTATCGCCAGCAATCACGAAGGCGGATATACAGAAATTTTTAGTTGACCAGCAATCGTCAGACCGTCGGACCATTGATGGCGCAGAAATGGAAATTTTGCTGTCGAGGAATTTACCGAGCGCGGTATCGTTCGCAAAGTGAATGTCGTCAACCGAAGACAAAATCGCAAACGGGCCGTCATCAACGTAGAACATTTGACAGAAAAAATGTAGGTATTGCACATAATGATGGTAATCATATAGCGTCAACGCTACATTATTTAAAATGTCGAAGCGCTCTCTTGATCTGTCCATCAAGACGGCGCCTTTCTTCGACACAAGAGCGCTAAGGAATAGCTCTTCGCTGCTGAAAACTCTTATAAATCGCACGTCAATCAGGTCGAATCCGGAATAGCAAGAGAGCTTCGATTGGCGCATCGCCGTAATGCGAAGTCCTGAAAATAAATGGGCGTAGCCTTCCAGCGTTGCTGCACGTGATATTTTCCGCATGATATCGTTCATTTCAATAATCGGAACGTTTGACCAGTCATTCGCGAGCCAAGGGCGTTCATTCCAGCTAGGCTCGGATGGAATGTTTGCCACTGATGTAACTCCGATATCACTATACAATGTCTCCATAAAATCGTTGTGGAATACAGAGGAGAGAACTGCCAGGCATAGGCCTCTCCTATAAATGCCGCTTTCGCGAATTTTGCAGTACCACTTAAAAGCCTGAGTGAGGTCTTTGTTAACGCCATTGCCTTGCTCGTAGCAGGCACCTAAACGCTCCATTGCATCGACGGAGTTTTTGTCCGCTGCCTTTTGATACCATTTCACGGCTTCGGCAGGATTTTTCTTCACGCCGGTACCATGTATGTAGCAGTTGCCTAGTGCTGTCATTGCATGTTCGTTGCCTTTTTCTGCCGCCAGACGGTACAGATCTATGGCCTGTGTCGTATTTTGCTCAATGCCCTCGCCCGATTCATAGCAGTAACCAAGTTCTAATATGCATGCGGTTGAGCCTAAATTCAGTCCTTCAATCAAAAACTCGACAGCGCGTTTGCTATCGGATTTGGTGCCAATGCCGTACTTATAGAAGTAGTGCATCAAGGTATAAGAACGATGGTAATTTGATCTGTAAGCCTTTTCTAATAGTGCGAACGCTTTGTTGTCGTTTTTTTCTGTGCGTTCGCCCTCTAGATAATCTAACGCAGCACTGCATAACGCAGCTGGTTCTCCGGCTTCTGCCGCCCGGTTTTTCCAGTGAAATCCAAGGCGATCAGATTTTTCTACTAAATAGCCTGCCGAATAGAAGAAGCCCAGCAGATGCATTGCCGGCGGAAACTCCGCGCTTGCTGCCGACTTAAGGGTTTCGAACAAATTCTGCGGAGGCCTGCCAATTTTGGCTGAATATAGATCATCCAGAATCCGGACCGCACTTGCGCGGTACTCCAGGTGTGCACTTTCATGACTGGGCACGAAATCCAAGACAGCGAGAGCGACCTCATAGCTCGGAAAATCTTGCGCTACTCGTTGCAGGAACCCCGCTGTAGCGCTTGGATCGAGCGCCCACGCCTTTTCCATCAGTGCAGGAAGTAGATGGGCCTGTTTTTCCAAAACCGACAGTACATACCACTCTCCCAATAGATCGGGAAAGAGGCCGGGTAGGATAGAGCCAGGCCATTGAGTGCCGGTTGCCACGGGACCGCCGACGAGTATCAGCGCCGCTTCAAAATCCTCGTCAGACAACTCTGTCCAGCCGCCAAGAGTCTGCAGCTTGAACCGGCTCACCGATCTTAGGATGGTCGCTAGAGCGGTAATGTGTATTGATGGCTTGTTTGCCGAAAGGCGAGGTGCTGACTCGCCAAATTTCCTCTTCCAACGGCGCTCGCGTTCGGCCGTCAGAACATAATTCAGCAAGTCCTCGCGTTCCCATGCAGCGTTGTAGTTATCCCCAGCTAGAGCGATACCGACAAAATAAGCATAGAGCGGTCTCCCCGCACCGTCGAAACGCTTGATCGCGGATAAGATGAAATCGCTCGAATAATATGTCTCACCGTCCCGAGATCGCCTGCGAACAACATCCTCGGCTATCGCGACCAAATCGGTGTCATCCAGCGAGTTCAGTTCGATGATGCCGTCATCACCAAATATGATGGGCTTCTTCGTCAAGGCGACCGACTTGTCGACCGATTTCGCATCGGTGACTAGTTCATCGAACCATGCGGCGGTCTCGTGCTCGGACAACTGAAACACGGGTTCGACAGCGATGCGTTTGTCGCCTGAGATGCTGACGCTTTGTTTGGAGACTTTGCGAATGCCGCCGCGATCGCGCCGCTGGCGCTCCAGGATGATGAGGCGGACTTTGTGGCGGAACTTTTCCGATCGCGCGATCAGGTGGGCCATCATCTGACCGACAGGTTTGTCCCGTTCGATGACGTAGTCGATAACAATCAGGATCGGTCTGACCGGAGTCCAGTCTGCCCAATGCTTTTTAAATGCAAGGAGGTCCTCGGCGTCGATGAAGCCCGCCTTATAGCCGAGTTCGTCGCGAGCCTCTAAGATGAGGTCCCAGGCCATCCGACTCTTGCCTTGTCCGGCGGCACCGGCCAGTTGTAGCCATTGAAAGCCAGCCTCGCCGCCCAGAAAGGCCCTCAACTGCGCGACTTGATCGGAGCGTCCACGGAACGCGATCTTATCGTCGCGGTCGTACCCGTAGTTATAGAATTCCGACCGGTATTCGGCGTCGCTCAGCTTTGGTTCAAGATCGACGCGTTCGAATATCGGTGTCTTAAATCTGTCTAGGTAGCTTTCACCGAATATGACGTCGTCAATTTTTTTGGCGTAATCAGGATGATCCAGGTCGTAGTGTAATCGGTAGTGGATACCGAGAGCGTCTTTGAAACTGGCACCCTTGGTAGCCATACCGTTGATTTTTTCTGCGTCGTATTGTCCTAGGGAATTGAAATAATCACCGTATATGGACTTTGTTTTTGTGACAAAATTTTCCCATTTTTCATCTATTGTCCCAACATATTTTGCAAAATGATTATCTCTATAGGCTTTTGCCTGAACGCCAATCGTTTCTACATACAATGAGCGAAGTTTAGCATTCACACTTTCATCGATTATTTCGTTGATTTTGTTACGGAATTTCTCAAACGTCACAATTATTTTGACGTGGTCGGCTTCATCGGCAGACATAATCCACTCCGCTTGCAAGCCCGATTGGGGTGTACAACTTATAGAGTAGGTTTGGGGGTGTTGGCGGGTTTTGTAAACGGCGTTTCGTAGTCCATGTCACACTCGCGGCCCTGCGCTTTGATCTCCCCGGTTCTTGAATCGCGACGAATCACCTGTGGTCCAAGTAATGGATCGCGGGGGCGACCAGCGGTGTAAAACCGTTCCGAAGTATGAATACCGCTCTCCGTATTTCTGAAGACCGTCGCCGGGCCCGTGGTCCGGTGGAGTTCATCCTTATGATGCCATTCGAGTTGTTGCGGCCGTCCAAGTTTGTCGAAGACGATCTCCGATGGTGAGTCATCGGGCGGACTCTGCCGCAATCCATTGAAGGTGGTGCGCTGAAATGTCCGTAAACCAGTGTCTCGGTCATACACGGTCTCGGTAACGTAAACATCCTCGCTGGGTTTGACGTATTTCACACTCAATAGTAGCAAATACAGTGTCAAATTGCAATATTGGTCTCGTTTTCAACCATCGTCGCAATTCCCTGCCGTTCCACGGTCTTCCCCACTTTTTCCCTGATCGCTGGGGAAGCCTTCCGCTCATCCTGCCGCCAATCTCATTCTTGGACGGGCCAAAACCCTGTCTGAGCAACGGGTTGGCCAACTCCCGGAAACACAAAGCTAGCACCGAGAACGGGCCCGTTTTCTCCAACCCTCAGGAGAAAACGATGGGGTACTGGAAAGACGAACTTGAACTCAACCGTGGACGCATTCTCCTGCCTGACGGGCAGTGGGTTCGACCGGTTGGACCGGTTCTTAAGGTTTGGGACGGCGATATCTGGTGCGATCCGAAGGAGGAAATCGCACAGCCGGCCTACGAACAGAGCCTCGCCCGTTTCATGGAGACGGTCGTCGCGGCGCGCTTTTGCGGACGTTCTGGCAGTGCGCGGTTCAATTTCGTGTATCAGAACGTCACTGACCGGGCGAACGGCGACCTCTTCGATTGGACGGAACGGTTTATCGAACGGGATGCGTTGCCACGAAACCCGGAAGATGAAGTATCGATCTGCGACCGGTTCGGCTTCGCTCCGCGACGGACGATGAACCGGCTCAAGGAGCGGATTGAGGCGCCAAGGGAATACTTGCTTCAGGAGCGTGGTCTTTGGCGCATCTGCTATCTGTCGCTGGCGAGGAAGTGCTTCCTTGCTCGCATCGGATATCCGAGCTTCTGCGCGCGGCAGATTTCCTAAGGCGTCTGCATTGACCGTTTAACAGGTCTTGGACCGGGCCGATCGTCGATTGGCCCGGTCGCTTCATTCTCGGCCTGTTGTCCGTCCGGCCACTGCCCACCCGTATCACGATGTTTCCGTACCCCCGAGAGGGGCTTGTTTCCGGATCGAACGCCACGTCATGGTCAGCAAGGCCGAAAAGTTCGCGGCGCAAACCGAAGACATCCTTGCCGACTGCGTGCTTCCGCCTGGGTCCGGGAGAGCGCATCGGAGCTGCGGCTTCGAGCGCGTCGAAATCGAAGATAACGCCCGGATCGAGCCCTCAAACATTCGGTGCCTCCTTCAAAACCAGGGTCTCACCACCCCTCGGAAGGAGACAGAGAAGTGACTACTGACGATAACCCTAAGAAACCCGACCGGCTGAAGAAGCCAGAGCGCGCGCCCTATCTCAGCGTCGTTTTGGTGATCCTGCCGCTAATCTCTGCGATTATGCTCTGGGTCGCTCTCAATAACATCGGTATGGCAGGAGGCGGGTTCACCGGCTTCTTGAAGACGCTGTTGCTGCCGGTCGCCGCGTTCATCGTTGCGTACACCGTGTATAGGCTCGCCATCGAGCGCGGAGCGACGCTTTTTTCGGTCGGATATATTTTGGCTGGCGTTGTCGGAATTTCCTCGATTCTGATCGTCGGTGCGGGTCTTTATCTAGGTACGCTTCCGGGGCTTATAATAAAAGAAGTCGAGGAGCGCCGCCTGCAGGTCTACGCCACCGAAACCGCCCGCTACGCAGATCACAGGATGACGGAGGCCGCGCAGGCGGGGCGTGTCGTCCCGGTTGTCATGGCGATCGCTTCCGATCTCAATACCAAGACGGAATGCGAGAAGGCGACTTCCTGCGTTTCGCTGCGCGGTTCCGGCGGCTATGGCAGCACGACGCGAACGCTGGAAGCGCTTGCGAGCCGTGCGGCGGCGGTTCGGGATGAGGCTTCATCTGGTCTGCAGCAGCGTGAGGCTATTCGCAGCGAGCTCGCGAACCATCTGGCGCGGATGGAAACGGTCCTTGCAGATGAGGAGCGGGACATCTGGGAGCGCCGGACGGCCTTGCGGGAACTCGATGCCGGTCTTGAGCAGGTCCTGAACCGTCTGGACGAAGCCGTCCCGACGGCGATGCTCGCCGCGTATGCCGGCGAGTTGCGGGCCGGCGTGACCATTCCGGATCAGCCTGACGTCACGGGCCGTCTTAACGCGCTGCTGGCGGGTTATGCCGCAAACCTCGAAGCGGTTTTGGGTCAGGCTGAAAGTGAGAGGATCGAGCGGCCTGTCTTCCCGCCGCGTACGGGAGCGATCCAGACGTTGTCATACATCGGGGAGTTCGCCCCAGTGGCTCTCCTCGTGCTGGCAGTGGAGCTCGTATTTCCCCTGGTCCTGTGGGTTTACACGGTCCTCTCGCTCCTGTGGGCGCGGTATCAGGCCAACCCGGAGGGTGACAGCCCGCCTCCACGCGAGAGCGACTTCGACGATCTGACCACGCTTCGCCCTATCGACGTTCCGAAGCGTTCTCGCGCGCGGAAGGTTGTCGAATACGACGACGATCCGGACGTCGACGACGCGCCGCCGGTTCGCCGGGGCCGCGCCCGCTGACGCGAACTTCCACGATGCTTTTTGATCGGGGGGCCTTTTGGCCCCCCGATCTTTCGATTTCAGGGTGACCGAATGGCGTATTGCCAATTCCGCCCGAACCCCGCCGATGGGTGCTGACGAAACCTCCTACCGATGACTGGCCGGGCATTGCGCGCGGCTTTTTGCAGTCATCAGGAAAGGCATTCGTCATGCCCATCGATTTCTCCTCACTTCCGATTTCAGGGGGCGTGCTCGTCGCTGGCGCGGTCTGGGCGGGGGCTTCGGCCTTCGTGCTCGGTCCGCTGGTCGCCGAACGCAGCGCCGAACGGATCGGCTGGTATTCGGACTGCGAACAGCGGATCGCCGCCGACATTCAGACCCGCGAGCCGGTGCCGGAGTCCGAGTTCACCTTCCAGTGCGGTGATCTGCTCGGCGTCCTGCCGGGCGAACAGCGGCGGGTGCTGGACCTCTTCGGCATGGGCCGGGCCTGCGAGGCATTCGATTACGCCGAAATCCAGAAGCGCCGCCTGGCCGAGCTGAAGCGTCAGCGCATCGAACGCGCGGCGGCCGAGTCCGGATCGCGCTGCGCCTGCGCCGTTTCGCACATGACCATGACCAAGCGCTGGAACTTCGCCATCGCGGCCGGAACCGCTCGCACCGTCATCCCGGCATCCGTCGCCAATCTCCGCGCCTCGCTGCTCGAATCCCTCGCCAGCCCCGCCTGCGCGGGCGTCGCGAAACTGGAGGACTGATCCATGATCTTCGGCACTGTCACCATCGACGGCCACGCCGTTCACACGCAAAAAGACACTTACCGGATCGCCGACCTCAGCGTCTTCTCGGTCCGCCGTCCGTTTCTTGCCGTCGGCGCCACGGTCGCGGCCGGTACGGCCGCCTTCGGCTTTGTTCATGCCGATCTGCTCTATCTGTCCGAATGCCTGGCGATTGGCAGCGTTTCCGTCGTTTCGCTCATCGGCGGTCTCATGATCGGACAGTTGCAGTTCCTGAGCCGAGATTTGCGCGGCTCGGAACTCGCCGGCGCGATCTATGGCACCTACGGCCATCTCAACCGCGTGCGCAAAGAGGTGTTCTCCGTCCAGCGCAGCCTGCAGACGGGAGGCCGGCCATGATCCCCGGCGGTCCGAACCTGCGCGCCATCCTGCGTATCAATATCCAGATCGCTTTCGGCCTCGCCTTTGCGGGCGTGGCGTGGCTCTCCTGGGCGAATATGTCGGTTGTCTGGTGGCAACTCGGCCTGATCGCAGGTCTCACCGCCGCTGCGGCGGTGGGGCTGCTCACGACGGCGCTTGGTGAGATCAAGGGCTTTGTGATGCGTGATCTGCGCGTCAACGCCTATCGCCGCCAGGGCGCGACACCGAAATCCGATGGCCTCGTTACCTCCGACGCGCTGCGCAATGAGGGGGTCATCAAATGAGCTGGCCCTTCCGCAAATCCAAACCCGGCCCTGTTCCGGCGACTGCCAAAGCCGTCATTGATCCGCAAGGCCGGCGGCTCCTCGGGACGACGTTCGCAGGCGAGCCGATCTGGGCACCCAAGGGACATTCACTGCTTCTGAGTGCGAACGGCGGCGGCAAGACCACGTGTGGCGCGATGGTCTGGTTCTATTCTTTACTTTCTTCGAGAAAGCGCCCGGCAATCCTCGTCTTCGATAGCAAGAATGGAGAAGTGGCCGCCCAGGCTGCCCCCATGATCGCCGAGATGGGCATTCCGGTCGCAATCATCGACGATATGGGCGTGCTCGGGGCTGATAACCCTTACCGGGTTTCGCTCAACCCATTCGGCGGTGTCATCTCATCCTACGAGAATAATCCAGGAGACCTCGTCTTCGCGACCGAAAATGCCAACCAAGCTCTTATTCCCGATCCACCAAACGATGCCCGTAACCAGTATTTTCGAGATCAACCTAAGACAATTAATGAGTTTTGTACTCTGGCTCTGCTGAAGCGCAGTACTCGGCTTGCCACGCCGGGCGGCATCTGGGGTCTAATCTCGAACCCGGAGATGCTCCTCAAGGTGGCGGCGGTCGAAGCCGAAGAGGGCGAGGACATGCTGCAGGCGCTCGCCCTGGATGTACTCGGCATGGCCGATCATGAGCATTGGGAGCAACATCGTTCGGCCGCGTTGAAGGCGCTTCGGGTGTTCGCTGCCGGATCACGGCTGCATCGCGCCGGTCTCGATACGGGCACCACTCATGCCGATCTCATCCGCCAGCCGGCCGTTATCTTTCTCGTCGGCCCGCAAGCCTTCATGAATCGTCTCGGCAACTACTACGCGCTGCACATTCTGAGTTTCTGCGAGGCGTTGTACGGCGGTGCCGGCCCGCTGACCATGATTGCGGACGAGTTCACGAACGCGCCGCTCAAGCCGCTGGTCGAGTCTCTCACAACGCTGCGGGCCTTCGGGGCGGAATTCCATGGCATCGCCCAGAGCCGATCCGAGATCGAACGGCGGTTCGGGCGTCTGGAAACCCAGACCATCGAAGAGAACGCCATTATCAAACAATGGTTTGGTTTCTCGTCCTTCGACGAAGCCGCGCGCGTATCCAAGGCGATGGGCGAGGAAATCGTCGTCTCGTCGAACTTGAGCGCCGGTCATGAAGATGTGCGCCTGCAAAGTACCTTCCAGACCAGCAAGGCACCGGTGATGACGGGCGCCGAACTCATGGCCATGCCGCGCGGCCATTTTCTCTATCATGCCAAGGGGCTTGGCTTCGGGACGGGCCTGATGACGGGCATGCAGAATATCGATCCGTTCTGCCACATGATCCGCCCCAATGATCTGGAAGGCGGCCGCCTGACGCCCGATCCGAAGTTCACCTTTCGGATGCCGGGCCGGGAGGACGCGCAATAATCGTCCTTCGCTATCTCTCGCTCATCCTGTGGGTCGCCGCGCCAGCGGCGGCCCTCAGCATCTATGCCGGCTGGGGCCTGCCGCACGTCATCTTCCAATACAGCTACCGGGACAACGGCCATCCGCACGATCTGAGCGTGGCAAGGCACTATCTGACCTGCACCTTCGTCGGTCCCTATGGCGCCATCACCGTCCCGGCCGAGAGCGCCAAATGCGGATGGGTTCGCTTCCTCAAAAACGGAGCGGGTCAGTGAGGCGCGCCGGGCGGATGCCAGATACGGCGCTCCAGCCCGAGTTTGCGGGTCAGCTCGACGCGGGCGAGCGTTTTCAGCCCACGCAGTACCAGCGCCTCGGGTACGTCTCCCCGCGCGATCTGCGCATCGCATGATGCGCGGTCCTGCAAGGTGAGCCGATAGGGCCGTGTCTCCTCCCAAAAGGCGGCATAGCCCATCGGCTGAAGCCATTCGATGACGTCCTCGACATGTTCAAAATCCGGCATGTCCCAAGCGTACCAAACTGCCGGATTCCAACGCAAATTTGATGACGAGAAGGAGAGCTTCCTTGAGCTCCGATCTGAGAAGCGAACTCGGCAAGACCTTCGATCTGGCGATCCGCCGCCACGAAGCAAAAGTCCTCAAGACATCCCACGACTGGAAGACGCTTCAGGACATCGAAGAGCGCCACAATCGCGCCCGCGAGGCGGCGGACCAAGGGTATCGTCAGGAGTACGGCACGCGCGTCGAACAGGCGCGGCTCGATATCCTTGCCGAGAAGACCAGCCGCACGTTCGATATCCGCCCGCCCTTCGGCACGGACAATTTTAGGAAGGACGCGATCGACCGGGAAGCACATCGGCGCGTCCAGGCCGATCACGACGCCACCATCGCCGGGATCAATGAAAGGGAAGTTCGTGCGATCGAAACCCTGCTGAGCGAAGCCACCGAACGGCGCGCGCTCGACGGCGCGGCCAGGAAAGAGTTCGGGCGCGCCACAGATCGTCGGTCGGGCCGCGATCGCCGCATCAATCCATCCTTCGATTAACGCTGACACCGGAAAGGATCAGGACCATGGCACAGGATGACGACGCCCGCATCGCCGCCGCGCGGGAAAGCTTCACCGGGCGGAACCTCACCGGCAGCCAGTTCGACGAGGCGCAGATGATCTGCGGGATCGTCAAGCGCCGGATCGAGAAGACCGGTTCCTTCCGCGAGGCGCTGACCGATTACGCGCACGCCTTCGCCCGCTCGGAGCGTTTCGACGCCGTGCAGGCCGAGACGGTTATCCGCGACATGTTCAAGGCGCTGAACGGCCAGACTATGAACGCCATGCGCGAAGGTCTCAAAGAGCGCGACGCCGAAATCGAACGCACGCCGAGTGAAGACATCCACCTCATGGCCCGCTCGATCCCGGATCGCATCAAGGACGGGCTGACGATGCCGTTCTACCGGGCCTATGACGAGGCAGGGCTGGAGCTTTCGCAAAAGCTCGGCATCACTGAACAGACTGCCAAGGCGCTCATGAAGGAGACCTTCCAGGAGGCCGAAGGCATGGATCTCTACGAGTACTGCAAACGCGTCGAAGAAGCTTATCACCGGCCGGTGCGTGAAGCCGAGCGTGGCGCCCGAAAAGCGGAAGCATTCGAGAAACATCACATTACGCCGACGCTGTGAGAGCGCCAGCCTACGATGTATTCCGATCTTATAGGAAAGTAATCCTTGACTTTGCGAAATAATTGCGTCTACAGTGTTCCTGTTATGTTCTTATGAACGCAGGAGGCTAGAGACACGAGAAAGAGAAGGAGCGCCGCCGATGAACCACCCACCCAAACAGCCAGAGACGGCAACGATCCAGCCAAGCCTGCCGCTAGAGCTGTTGGCAGCACAGGCGGCCCCGCCTCATGCACAGCCTTCCCTCACGATCGACTGGCAGCTCTACGCTGCCTATCTCGACGAGTCGGATGCGTCGGACGAGGAGAAGCAGGCCCTGATCGAGAGCCTGTTCTCGATCATCCTCGGCTTCGTCGATCTCGGCTTTCGCCTCAATCCGCTGCAGCATGGCGCGGATGGTGATGGCGACGCTCTCCCGCAGATCATCGCCGAGGTGGTGCGCGAATCTGATAGGCTGGACGCCGGAGGTGCGCATGACTAAGGATCAGAGATTACAATCGGTTATTTATTGCCGGGTGTCCTCGAAAGGGCAGAAGGACGAAGGCCACGGCCTCGAAAGCCAGGAGACGCGTTGCCGCCAATATGCCGCGCTCAAGGGCTACGACGTGGTTGCCGTCTTCCCCGACACGATCAGTGGTGGCGGCGACTTCATGAAGCGCCCCGGCATGAAGGCGCTTCTGGCCTTCCTCGATGCCCAGCCTAATGAGCGCTTCGTTGTCATCTTCGACGATCTCAAGCGCTTCGCCCGTGATACGCGCTTCCACTTTGATCTGCGCGATGCGTTTCGCCAGCGCAAGGCGACGATCGAATGCCTCAACTTCAAGATCGACGACACGCCGGAAGGCGAGTTCATCGAGACGATCCTTGCTGCGCAAGGCGCGCTGGAGCGCAAACAGAACGGCCGGCAGGTGGCGCAAAAGATGCGCGCCCGGATGGAGAACGGCTTTTGGGTCCACATGGCGCCGGTCGGATACGCCTACCGGACCATCAAAGGGCAAGGAAAAGTGCTCGTCCCGCACGAGCCGCTTGCCGGCATCGTGCGCGAGGCCTTTGAGGGCTATGCCGCCGGCCGCTTCCAGTCGCAGGGCGAGGTGAAGCGCTTCTTCGAAAGCTTCCCGGACTTCCCCCGGAGTAAGGCGGGCCATATCACGTTCCAGCGCGTCGGCGAGATTCTCGGGCAGTCGCTCTACACCGGCTACATCTGTAGCGAGACCTATGGCCTCAACTGGCTCAAAGGCCAACACGAGCCGCTGATCTCGATCGAGACCTTCGACAAGGTGCAGGAGCGCCGGACAGGCATCTCGAAGCTGCCGATCCGCAAAGATATCGGCGATGACTTCGTTCTGCGGGGCTTCGTTGTTTGCGGCGACTGCGGCGTGCCGTTCCGCAGTTCGTGGTCGAAGGGCAGGACCAGACACTATCCCTATTATCTCTGCCAGACGAAGGGATGCTCCAGCTACGGCAAATCGGTTGCGCGCGACAAACTCGAAGGCGAGGTCGGACAGATTGTCCGGACCCTTCAGCCGAGCGAGAAGATGTTTGAGCTCGCGACTCGAATGTTCCGCGACACCTGGGCGCAGCGCGCGGCGATGGCCGTTGACATGGTGAAGTCCGGCAAGGAGCAACTACGCGGCATCGAAAAGCGGATCGAAGGGCTTCTCGGCCGCGTCGTCGATGCAACCAACCCTACGGTCATCAGAACCTATGAAGACAAGATCAGCGAGCTGGAACGCGATAAGCTCAGACTGCGCGAACAGGTGGCGAGTTTTGTGCCGGAGGACGGCAGACTGGAAAATTTGCTAGAACTCTCCCTCAGGTTCCTGTCAAACCCTTGGAAACTCTGGGAAAGCGGCAATATCACACTGCAGCGAACGGTCCTCAGACTGGCCTTTGCAGACCGCCTCGAATACGACCGAAATACGGGGCCTAGAACCCCCAAAACCACCTTGCCATTCAAGGTGTTAGAGGGGTTTTGCACTCCGCTTTTGGGAAATGGTGCGGACGACGGGACTTGAACCCGTACTCTCTGTCGAGAAGCAGATTTTCGTACCACTTCGGCTTTCGCCGCCGCCTTGTCGGCGTTCGTGGTCTGGACTGTCCCTTCGCCATGGCCCGAAGGCGTTAGGCGCCGCCCGTCCAGTCTCTACACCTTCCCTCGAACGCGAAAATTCGGATCGAGGGCTTGGCTCGGGATTGGCCTGGGGCATTTCCGCCCGTTAGCGTTCCCCGACTTTGAGCGGTTCTACGCCGCGGATTTCCCCGCGGGCACTCCAAATCGTCAAAAGTCTGCTGCGTCTACCGATTTCGCCACGTCCGCCCGTTCGTCTCCTCGATCGCGCCCCCGCGGTCGTTTCGGGTCCCGCTTTCGCGACGGCGCGCTCCTGCCTTAACGCTTTCTCACGCTCCAAGGCAATCGCCCGCCCGCCCACGCGTCGAAGGCTCGAAGACGGCGCATCATGCGACGCCGCAGGTGGCGCGCCAAGCTCCTTGACCTCGGATCGGGATCCGTCGCTGGTTGTAGCCCCGGCACTCAAGTTTTGTTGAGAGCGTGCAACATCGCGAAGAAAAGCGCTTAGCAAGAGCCAAAAAATCGGCTATGGTCTCCCCATGCCTTGGAAGTGCCGGATTCGATGATTTCCGACAGGAGGGATCGCCGTGGCATCGCAGCAAGAAAGCGAAAACCGGCAGGCGACAGGGACCGGACTGTCCTGGGTCGATGCGCCGGAACTCTTTGAAGACGAAGCATTTCTGCAGCGGCTGCGCGCCAATAACGACGCCCTAGACTGCTTGCGCCAGGCTCTCGATGACGAAGGCCATGGTTTTGCCCGATTCCTGCCTCGCGATGCAGCGGAGACAGGCGCCGAAGTCTTCGTCGAAACCGATCTCTGACTCAGCGTGACATCGAGGCGGTCGATCTCCGGCGGCCTTTTCTCCAGCCGCCGGCACCATGCAGGCATGGGCGCTGATGCGCTCGCCTCTCGTGCGCGCCGCAAGCAAGCGACATGTCGGCGAGGCTCTGGCATCTGCCCACTTTTCCAGTCGGGTGCCCGGTCGAACGTTTGAGCGGCATGCGCCGCCGCGACCGGCGTGAGATGCTGAGATCACGCCACAAACGCCATCGCCCGACCCTCAGCCAAGCCGGCGCGCGACGAGGAGATGGCCGGGCGCCGGTTGCCCCTCCTGCATGCGCACGGTGATCGGCTCGAAGGCGAGGATCGTGAATCCTGCCGCTTCGAGAGCCGCCCGCACATAGGCCTCGCCGTGATGGAAGCGATGATCACGGCCGACGGCAAAGCCGCTTTCGGCCCCAGCCCCATCGCTCGCCGCATCGACAAGGGCCTCGGTGGAGGCGACGAACAGCCCCCGCGACGAAAGCCGCGCGGCGACGCGGGCGAACAGCGGCGAGAGATCGCCGAGATAGGGCAGGACGTCGGCGGCTGCGATCAGGTCGAAGGGCTCGGACTCCTCGAATTCCTCGAGAAACGCCAGCGCCTCGCCGATATAGAGATGATCGTAGGCGCCGCCGTCGAAGGCGATCTCGACCATGTTCTCCGACAGATCGACGCCGAGCATTTCGTCGACCCGGCCGTCGAGTGCGGCCCCGACGAGCCCGGTGCCGCAGCCGAGATCGAGCGCCCGGTCGAAATGCTCGAAACCGAGCCGCGACAGGGCGTCTGCGATAAGGCCCGGCACGCCGTAGCCGAGCTGGCGCACCAGAATGTCCTCGAACGTATCGGCCTGCTGGTCGAACAGCGTCGTCACATAGGCCTCGCCGGCCGAGGCCGGTGCCTCGCCGGCCCCGAGCGCGGCCAGCCGCAGCCGAGCCCCGACATGGTCGTCGGGATCGATCTCCAGGCAGGCGCGATAGCCCTTCGCGGCCGCATCGGTCCGGCCCGCCTTCTCGGCGGCCAGCGCCTTGCGATAGGAGGCGTCGAGCGCCTCCTCGTCGAATCCGGTCGTGGTCATGTCCAATCCTCTTGGCGACGGGCCAGGGCGCAGACGCGCCCGCTGGTCGCAGACATTGCGGTCCCGAAAGTGATTTGCAATGCCGCTCGGCATCCATACCCGTTCGCCCGGGCGGCACGCGAGCCTCTGGCGAGCATGAAGAGACCGGCGGACCGCATCACTCTCTTGGCGGTATCATTTCGCCGGGCCGCGCCCCCGACGAGGTCGCCGCCATCTCGATGAGCGCCAGGCCCGCCGCCTCGATCCTCTCCATGGGCAGGCTCAAAAACACATCGGGCAGGGGCGGATGGGCGAGAAGCGCCTCGATGCCCTCGTCGCTCGACGGCAGGTGGAAGAAGCCGAACCGCTCGACCCCGATCGCATCCGCCGCGAGCGCCAGCCGGTAGAGCGTGTCGTTGCACAGATAGCTGCCGGCATTCGTCGACCATTCGAAATCGACGCCGGCCTCGCGCAGCGCCCGCGCGACATGCGCCCAGTCGAGCCGGCAGGGCAGCCGCTCCGGCCCGTCGCCGACCGACGGTCCGGCGGGAAATCCGCCGAACGCGTCAGCGCGGCCGAGCTCGCGGCGATTGCGGGCGACGAGTTCCACCCGAAAGCGTTCGGCCCGCAGATGCGCCCCGAACATCAGGACCGTCCGCGCGCCCCGCCGCCTGATCTCGGCCTCCAGCCGAGGCCAGCTCGCCTCCCAGGAAACGTCGAGGACCAGCGTCGCCACCTCGGACGGCACACGGCGAGCGAGGCTTTCGACGAGATCCTGGGACGGGTTCCGGCTCACCCCCGGGAAGGCCGCGAAGCCGACGACGAGAATAGACATGGTCGAACGTATTCCACACGTTGTTGGGTGGGACAGTAATGACGGTAAGGCTGTGCCGCTACGAGACGCCCAGATCGTCAGGAATCTTTCACTTGCAAAGACGCCGGGAACCTAGCATTGTTCGAGCTGTTCGGGCAAATTCGCGAACACGGATAATGGACGAATTGCGTATCGGGAGCGCCTCTCCCGGGTGGGCTCACGGGCCCGCGATGTATCGGTTCCTATCCTCGTCAAGACTTGCCTGCCGCCGCCCTCAGGGCGCCCATACATGCCGGGATAAGGAGTCCGATAATGGCACAGACCGGGACGGTCAAATTCTTCAATACCGAAAAAGGTTTCGGCTTCATCAAGCCCGACAATGGCGGAGCCGACATCTTCGTGCATATCTCCGCCGTCCAGGCCTCCGGCCTGCCGGGCCTGGAGGAGAACCAGAAGGTTTCTTTCGACACCGAGCCGGACAAGCGCGGCAAGGGCCCGAAGGCCGTGAACCTGCAGTCGGCCTGAGCCAACCCCCTTTATCAAGAAGATCGCGGGCGCCGCACGAACATTGGCGACCGTGACCTTGGATGGATTTTGATCGATTGTCGGCGGATCGCCTCGCCGGCAATTCGTCGGCCGGAAGCGCCGCGCATCCTTCATTTCGCCGACCCGGACACGGCCTCCGCGCCTCAGATCGTTGCCGCGGGTGGCCATGCAGATCTCCTGCGATGGCAGGCGGTTTCGTTCGGGAAGTTCCGGCCCCTTCTCTTGCGCCTCGAACCGGCTGCCGGTCGACCGTGAGCCCCTGAAGTCTCTCGGGTCACTTGACCGGGCGTCCCGCCGTCGGATTCGTCGCTTCGCGGGGAGCCCGTGTTTCGCCCGTCCTCCAGACCATCGCCGATGCCGTCGGCATCGACTGAATTCGTCAC
The DNA here is from genome assembly GCF_010500815.1 of Jiella pacifica. GTDB lineage: Bacteria > Pseudomonadota > Alphaproteobacteria > Rhizobiales > Rhizobiaceae > Jiella > Jiella pacifica. The sequence continues at coordinate 69,096 of NZ_JAAAMG010000017.1, read as the reverse complement.
CGGACGGCACCAGCAAAATCTCGCGTCTGTCGAACGATCACCTTCCCTCCGGACCGACCTCAGGTCGTGATGCTCCGCCGGAACGAGGCGCCTCGGCTCCCGGGGCTGTCACAAGCGCCGCCGTGCAGCGGCATGCCGCCTTCCACGCCACAGGTCGAGACGCTCTCGCCGATCGGAGAATTCCGCCCCCCGTCCGTCGCGACGTCAGGCGCCGCGTGAAGTGATCGCCATGCGCTCGCGCACCAGCCGGCGAAGCTCGTCGATGGGCCGCAGTTGCCCCTCCGTCTCGACATGCCAGAAGGTCCAGCCGTTGCAGGCCGCAAGACCCTGCACCTTCGCCCCGACCCGGTGGATCGACGCCGCCTCGCCGGAGACCGACACCGTCCCGTCTGCCCGCACATGGGCGACGTGGCGCCGACCGGCGTCGGTCAGCTGCGTGCCGGGCTCGATCAGCCCGGCCTCGAGGAGGCTGGCAAAGGGCACCCGCGGCTCGGCCCGCTTGCCGGCGGCCATTTCCAGGCTCTCGGCCGAAAGCGGCTCGACGGCGGCGATCCGCTGCTCGGCGGCCGCGATGTAGTCTTCGTCCCGCTCGATGCCGACGTAGTGGCGCCCGAGGCGCTTGGCGACCGCTCCGGTCGTGCCGGTGCCGAAGAACGGGTCGAGGACGACGTCGCCGGGCTTGGTGGAGGCGAGGATGACCCGCGCCAGCAGCATCTCGGGCTTTTGCGTCGGATGCAGCTTCTGGCCGTCCTCGCCCTTCAACCGCTCGCCACCGGTGCAGATCGGGAACAGCCAGTCCGAGCGCATCTGTACGTCGTCGTTCGCCGCCTTCAGGCTGTCGTAATTGAAGGTGTAGCCCTTGGCATTCTGGTCACGCGACGCCCAGATCAGCGTCTCGTGGGCGTTCTGGAACCTGCGGCCGCGAAAATTCGGCATCGGGTTGGACTTGCGCCAGACCACGTCGTTGAGGATCCAGTAGCCGAGATCCTGCATCGAGGCGCCGACCCGGAAGATGTTGTGGTAGGATCCGATCACCCAGATCGTGCCGTTCGGCTTCAGGACGCGCCGGGCAGCGAGCAGCCAGGCCCGGGTGAAGGCGTCGTAGGCCTGGAAGCTCTCGAACTGGTCCCATGCGTCGTCGACGGCATCCACCTTCGACTGATCCGGCCGGTGCAGGTCCCCGGCAAGCTGGAGGTTGTAGGGCGGATCGGCGAAGATCACGTCGACCGAGTTCTCCGGCATCGCTTCCATCTGCGACACGCAGTGTCCTTTCAGGATGCGGTCCCGGACGTCGGGTGCCGGATCAGGAAAGGCTTTGCGAAGGGCGGAGCGGGAAAGAGCCATGACAAAAACCATCTACGCGGGAACAGTCGATATCGGGCATGGTTACCGAACAGCGTAAACAATCGATAAAGTCGGCGAAGAATGTTCCGGCCCGGCCCGCAGAAGGCTGCTGCACGGCGAGGAGCGGTTTGCGGGCGCGCGCCGCCGTGCTAGGGCCCCGTGGCCGGGCGTCTCTCCTCCTTCCGACGACGACACCCCGCCCAAGATCCCAGAAAGGGCCGCAATGGCGAAGCCACAGCTCATCATCTTCGACTGCGACGGCGTCCTCATCGATTCCGAGGTCATTGCGGCGCAGGTCCAGTCCGAAATGCTGCGCGAGGAAGGCATCGAACTCGATGCCGCGGAATCGGCGGCGCGCTTTGCCGGTCTGACCTGGAAGACCATCCTCGATCGGCTCAGCGAGGAGACCGGCCACCGCTTCTCCGAGACCTTCATGAACCGCGTCGACGCGGAGATCGACCGCCGGCTCGGCAGCGAGGCCGAGGAGATCGTCGGGGCGCGGGAGATGCTGGAACGGCTGGAACTGCCGCGCTGCATCTGCTCCAATTCGAGCGCCGCCCGCCTCGAGCTCGAGCTCGACCACGTCGGCCTGTGGGATTTCTTCCGTCCCCATGTCTTCAGTGCCGGCGACGTCGGCCGGGCAAAGCCCGCGCCGGACGTCTTCCTCCATGCCCTGAAGGTGTTCGAGGTGGCGGGGCCGCAGTCCGTGGTCATCGAGGATTCCGTGCATGGCGTCACCGGCGCCAAGGCGGCCGGATGCCGCGTCGTCGGCTTCACCGGCGCCGGGCACAGCTATCCCGGCCATGCCGATGCGCTCACCGAGGCAGGCGCCGAGACGGTGATCAACCGGCTCGCCGACTTTCCGGCCGTCGTTGAGGTCTTCGCCGAGTGGCAGGACGGCTGAAGCACGGGCAGAACACCGCCCTTGCAATCGCCGCATTCTTACCCAAGGGAAGCACTCGCTCGTCGATGCTATACTTGCTTCGGCAAGTGTCGATCGATCTTGACCGCCAGCGGCAAGCCACAATGCCGCAGCCCCGCCGAGCCTGCGCAGCGCCGGATCCAGGGTGCGAACTCGCGCCGCGAGATCGCTTCGTCGCTGTCGGCAAGTTGCGGGCTGGCCGCCCATTCCCGATCGGTGTTCCCTTCGTTCTCCGGCTCGAGACTTCGACGTCGCCACCCGATCTCGGCCCTCGATGGTCTGCGCAAAGATCGGCAGTTTTCAGAATAGTCTGCAAGTCAAAGCAGTTTCCGCGTCGGCACAAGCAATAACTCCCAAGAACTCGATATCTCACGTTAAACGATTTTTATTTTTTTCAACTCATCAATAAACCCACCTCGGTTCCGCGGCGGCGTTTCATGCGCAGCCGGTCCCATCGAGCAGGCAGTCCGTTGGTCGCACCCCTTTTCAAGAGAAACGAATGTCCCTCCCCTTCCGCCGTAACGGCCTCGCCGCTCACAAGATCGCAGCGATCAACGCGCTCCGTACCAACGTGATGATCGCCGATGCGAAGCTCAACATCACCTACCTCAATCCCGCGCTCGAGCGCCTGCTGCGCGAAGCCGAGCCGGAGTTGAAGCAGGAACTCTCCCGCTTCAACGTCGATACGCTCGTCGGCAGCAACATCGACATCTTCCACAAGAACCCGAGCCATCAGCGGAACATGCTGGCGACGCTGCAGAACCCCCACAATGCCACGATCAGGGTCGGCGCCAGGGTTTTCGACCTGCTCGTCACGCCGCTGCGCGAGGGCAGCACCACGGTCGGCTTCGTCGTCGAATGGGCCGACGCCAAAGAACGCCTCCTCAACGTCGACTATGCCGGGCAGATGGCCGCCGTCGCCCGCTCGCAGGCAGTGATCGAATTTACGACCGACGGCACGATCATGACGGCAAACGAGAATTTCCTGCAGACGATGGGCTACTCGCTGGCCGAAGTCACCGGCAAGCATCACTCGATGTTCCTCGACGCCGCCCAGCGCGACCATGCCGACTACCGGACATTCTGGGACAATCTGCGCGCCGGGCGCTTCCAGGCCGCGGAGTTCCGCCGGGTCGGCAAGGGCGGCAGGGAAGTCTGGATCCAGGGCGCCTACAATCCGATCCTCGATGCCTCCGGCAAGGTCGTCAAGGTCGTCAAATTCGCGCTCGACGTCACGGCTCGCGTCAAGGCGGTGGCCGAAATCGCCTCGGCGCTCTCGGATCTTGCAGAGGGCAAGCTCGACCGGCGCATCACCATGCCTCTGACGCCCGAGCTCGACCAGCTGCGGTCGGACTTCAATCAGGCGCTCTCGGGCCTCGAGGATGCGATGAGCCAGGTCAAGGGTGCCACGACGACGATCGGCGAGGGCATGAGCGAGATCAACACGGCGGCGTCCGATCTCTCCCAGCGCACCGAGCAGCAGGCCGCAAGTCTCGAGGAGACCGTCGCCGCCCTGTCCGAGATCACCCGCGGCATCAACGGCACCGCGTCCGACGCGATGAAGGCGAACCAGGCGACGGCGACGGCGCTTCGCGATGCGGAAAATGGCGGCACCGTCGTCGCCCAGGCGGTCACGGCGATGAACGCCATCGAAGGCTCTTCCCAGAAGATCAGCCAGATCATCGGCGTCATCGACGAGATCGCCTTCCAGACGAACCTCCTCGCCCTCAACGCCGGCGTCGAGGCAGCGCGGGCCGGCGAGGCCGGCAAGGGCTTCGCCGTGGTGGCACAGGAAGTTCGCGCGCTCGCCCAGCGCTCGGCAGAGGCCGCCAAGGAGATCAAGGGCCTGATCATGACCTCGTCCGAGCAGGTCGAGAGCGGCGTCGAGCTCGCCCGCGCCTCCGGCAAGTCGCTGGAGGAGATCGTCGCCCGGGTTCAGGAAGTCAGCAAGCTGGTCGCCGAGATCTCCCGCAATGCCGAGCAGCAGGCGAGCACGCTCAGGGAGGTCTCGACCGCCGCCGACCAGATGGACAAGGTGACGCAGCAGAATGCCGCGATGGTCGAGGAAACGACGGCCGCCGCCCGCAATCTCAGCGCCGAGACCGAGCAGTTGGCCACCCTCATGGGGCGCTTTCGCACCGCCGAAGACGCCAAGGCGGCGGCCCGGAAGGTACCCGCGAGACCGACTGCCGTCCGTCCTCGGGCAGCGAACCAGGCGCGTCGCACGGTCGGCAACACGGCGCTGAAGGCGGCACCGAGCGAGGAGAGCTGGACGGAGTTCTGAGCAGCGCGCCTGTCCGGCAGGGCCGATCCCGCATCGCCGGCCGATGTGGCGGACCACCGGTCAGAGACATCAAACCGGCGGCCCGGGGCGATATCGCCGCCCCGGGTCGTCCTGCGTTTTAGCGCCGGCCGAGCCGAGCCTCAGCCCTGCTTCGGCGGGCCTTCGTCGAAACCGGTATAGACGACGACCCCGCCCGCAGCCGGGGCGATAAGGATCTTGTCTTCGACATAGCGGAAGGTCTGGGCCGTCCCGCCCTTTTTGACAGGCAGGGAAAGCTTGCCGAGATTGGAATAGATCACCCCGTCCTGGCCGACGACCGCGACGCGAATCGGCAGTTCGATGGTGCGGTTCTTCGCCGCGCGGCCAGGCATCAGTCGTCCCTCGACCCCGACGGTGATCTGCAGCTGGCCGTTGACGATCCGGCAATCGCGCTTTGCATTGACGATCACCGCCTGATAGTCGAGCGCGTCGCCGTCCTTGTTCTGCATGGTCGACGTGCCTTCCCGGATCGATGCCTGCGGACAGAAGCGCGCTTCCGTCCTTTCACCCGCAGCCGTCCGGACCGCTGCGTCGTCCGGCGCCGAGGCCGGCTCGGCGGTCGCAACTTCTGATGCGGCGGCGGGAGGACCGAGATCGGTGTTCTGCACACTATCCGTCGTGCAGGCGGCAAGGCTTGCCGCGAGGATTGCGACGAGGAGGCTCCGGGTGGCCGGCACGGTATGCATCGCTGGGTTCTTCCCTTACTGTGACGGGCGGTTCTATATCAGCCGGATCTCGGATAGGCGACCCGACCGCCGGCGGGCAAGACGGACGATGGCCGGTTCACGGCCGCTCCGGCAAGGAGTTTTGAAGACGTGAGGTATGTGAGTACGCGCGGTGAAGCCGAAACTCTCGGCTTTGCCGACGCCCTTCTCAAGGGGCTTGCGGACGACGGCGGGCTCTATCTGCCCGAAAGCTGGCCGCAGTTTTCCCCAGCCATGATCGAGGAATTCGCCGGCCGGCCCTATGCCGACGTTGCCGAGGCGGTGTTCCGCCCCTTCGTCGGCGACGACATCGCGCCTGGGGCCTTGAGGGCGATGATCGACGAGGCCTATGCGACCTTCGCCCATCCGGCCGTCGCGCCGCTGGTGCAGATCGGACCGGCGCACTTCGTCCTCGAGCTGTTTCACGGGCCGACGCTCGCCTTCAAGGACGTCGCCATGCAGCTGATCGCCCGGCTGATGGACCACGTCCTGAAGGAGCGCGGCGAGCGCGCCACCATCGTCGGCGCGACGTCCGGCGATACCGGCGGCGCGGCGATCGCCGCCTTCGCCGGCTCGGAGCGCACCGATCTCTTCATCCTGTTTCCGCACGGCCGCGTCTCGCCCGTCCAGCAGCGGCAGATGACGACGTCGGGCGCCGCCAACGTCCACGCCGTCGCCGTCGACGGCCACTTCGACGACTGCCAGGCGCTGGTCAAGGCGATGTTCAACGATCGCCGTTTCCGCGACGGCGTCGGGCTTTCGGGTGTCAATTCGATCAACTGGGGCCGGATCATGGCCCAGATCGTCTACTATTTCACCAGCGCGGCAAGCCTCGGCGCGCCGCGGCGCAAGCTGACCTTCACCGTGCCGACCGGCAATTTCGGCGACATCTTCGCCGGCTATGCCGCGATGCGCATGGGCCTGCCGATCGAAAGGCTGGTGATCGCCACCAACGCCAACGACATCCTCGCCCGGACGCTGGCCACCGGCCGCTATGAGACCGGCAATGTCGAGGCGACGATGTCGCCGTCGATGGACATCCAGGTCTCGTCGAATTTCGAGCGACTGATCTTCGAGGCCAGCGGCCGCGACGCCGCCCTCGTCCGGCGGCTGATGTCGGGTCTGTCGCAATCGGGCGGCTTCGAGCTGCCGGAAGGCGTGCTCGATGCGATCCGCCGGGATTTCGACGCGGCCTCCACCGACGAAGCCGCGACCGCCGCGACGATCCGGCGCGTCCTCGACGCCTGCGCCTATCTCCTCGATCCGCACACCGCCGTCGGCGTCAATGTCGCCGAGAGCCGCGGCATCGCGCCGGGTACGGCGACGATCACGCTCGGCACCGCCCATCCGGCGAAGTTTCCGGCGGCAGTGAAGGCGGCCTGCGGAACCGAGCCGGCCCTGCCGCCGACCCATGCCGGGCTGATGGAACGGGCCGAACGCTTCGACCGGCTGCCGGCCGATCTGACCGCCGTCGAGGACTACATCAAGGCGCGCACGCGCGCCGCAGCAATGGCGGGAGCAAGGCCATGAGCGTCGAGATCACCCGGCTCGCCAACGGCCTCACCATCGCCACCGAAACCATGCCGACGCTGGAAAGCGCGGCGCTGGGCATCTGGGTCAAGGCGGGCGCCCGCGACGAGATGGCCAACGAGCACGGCATCGCCCATCTGCTCGAACACATGGCCTTCAAGGGTACGAGCCGACGCACCGCGCGCCAGATCGCCGAACAGATCGAGGACGTCGGCGGCGACCTCAACGCCGCGACCAGCGTCGAGACCACCTCCTACTACGCCCGCGTGCTGAAGAACGACGTCCCGCTGGCGATCGACATCCTGACCGACATCCTGGTCGATTCCAGATTCGACGAGGCCGAGCTCGAGCGCGAGCAGCAGGTCATCCTGCAGGAGATCGGCGCCGCGGAAGACACCCCCGACGACATCGTTTTCGACCATTTCCAGCAGGCGGCCTTCGCCGACCAGATCATCGGAAGACCGATCCTCGGTACGCGCCAGACGGTGAAGTCCTTCACGCCGGACGATCTGAGGGCCTATCTCGCCCGCCACTACGGCCCCGACCGGATGATCGTTTCGGCAGCCGGCGCGGTTTCGCACGAGGCGGTCGTCGCCCAGGTCTCGGCCGCGCTCGGCTCGAGCGCCGTGCCGGCCCCGCCGGCCACCGAGGCGCGCAACCCGGCCACCTATGTCGGCGGCGAATTTCGCCAGGAACGCGAACTCGCCGACGCCCAGATGGTCCTCGGCTTCGAGGGGCGCCCCTATTACGCGCGGGATTTCTACGCCTCCCAGGTGCTGTCGCTGATCCTCGGCGGCGGCATGTCCTCGCGGCTCTTCCAGGAGGTGCGCGAGCGGCGCGGCCTCTGCTACGCGATCTACGCCTTCCACTGGAGCTTTTCCGACAGCGGCGTCTTCGGCATTCATGCGGCGACCGGCGAGGACGAACTCGCCGAACTCGCCCCGGTGATCATCGACGAACTCGTCGCGGCGGCGAACGGCATCACCGAAGCGGAGGTGACGCGGGCAAGGGCCCAGATGCGCGCCAGCCTTTTGATGTCGCAGGAAAGCCCCGCCTCGCGCGCCGGCCAGATCGCCCGGCAGCTGATGTTCAACGGCGAGGTGATCCCCAACGCCGAACTCATCGCAAGGCTCGATGCGATCACCGCTCCGCGGCTCGCCGATCTCGCCGGCCGGATCTTCTCCGGCTCGACGCCGACGCTCGCCGCCATCGGCCCGGTCTCGCATCTTCCCGATCTCGGCGAACTCGGCGCGCGCCTCGATCGCGGGCCATCGCCGCGGGCCGCCGCCGGGCGGTGACACATGACCGTCTTGCGACGGCGCGGGCTCCTCGGCTAACCGACTTTCAGCGTAGCAATCCGTCAACACCAGCAACCACGCCATGGGCCTGATCGACTATCTCAGCCGGCCGAACGTGCCTGTCCTGACCGGCGAGGGAATCGTCCTGCGCCTGCCCCGCCGGTCGGACTTCTCCGCCTGGCGGGCCCTGCGCGAGGAGAGCCGGGAATTCCTCACCCCCTGGGAGCCGGTGTGGACGGGCGACGAACTGACTTTCGCCTCGTTCCGCCGCCGCATCGCGCGCTACGATCAGGAGGCGCGGGAGGGGGCCGGCTACAGCTTCTTCCTTTTCGACGCGACGGAGACTTCGCTGCTCGGTGGCATCAGCGTCGGCCATGTCCGCCGCGGCGTTGCCCAGTCGGCGACGCTCGGCTACTGGATGGGGGCGCGCTTCGCCGGCAAGGGGCACATGCGGCGCGCCGTGGAGGCGGTGAAGCTCTTCGCCTTCGAGGTGGAAGGCCTGCACCGGATCGAGGCGGCGTGCCTGCCGAGCAATCAGCGGTCGATCCGGCTGCTCGAACGCTGCGGTTTTACCCGCGAGGGCCATTTGCGCGGTTACCTTAAGATCGCCGGAAAGTGGGAAGACCATTGCCTATACGCTCTCCTTGCCGAAGAATGGTCGCGTTCGGTGGCTAACGCCCCGGCCCGCCGGCCGGTCTCGGCCGGCGCCGTCGAGCTGAACGGTTGACTGCAACTGCACCAGTCTGCCGAAGACTGCGACAATCCAACGTGGCGGCGAATGCAACGACGAATGGGACGGGAACGAGTTTTGGCGGCAAGGACCACCCGCGCGTGACCGACGCGATGGCCGGGCCGGCCCAAGGGAAAGCGCCGGAGGGGATGCGTTTCATCATCGTGCGTTGGTTGCTCGTCGCTCTCACGTTTCTGCTTCTGGCCGGCCGGATGGAGCCCGCCATGGCGCTCGAGCCGGTCGGCGTCTCCGGCGAGGACGTCGCCATCGATCTGGAGCCCGCGACCGACTTCTATTTCGGCCAGGGCCGCAACTTCCAGGTGACCACCGTGCCGGCCGCCGACGGCATCGTCCGGCGCATCGAGGTCGAAGCGAAGGCGCCGGAGGCGTCCGGCAACTGGGCCGTCTTCGCGCTCGCCAACAACACCGACGAACAGCTCGATCGCCTCGTCGTCGCCTCGCATTTCCGGCTCGTCGGCTCCGGCATCCTGTCGCCCGATCTCGGCTCGCAGCGCATCGCCTCGATCACGCCGAGCCAGGGCTTCGCACTGGAGCGACAAAGCAGCACCGACGCCGACGTCTTCCTCGTCACCCTCGATCCCGGCTCGGTCGTCACCTTCGTCGCCGAACTGACCAGTTCGAAACTGCCGGAACTGAGGCTCTGGGAGCCGAACGGCTACAAGGATACGATCAACGCCTTCACCCTCTATCGCGGCATCGTCCTCGGCATCGCCGGCCTGCTGGCGGTGTTCCTGACGATCCTCTTCGTGGTCAAGGGTTCGGCGATGTTCCCGGCGGCCGCCGCGCTCGCCTGGGCGGTGCTCGCCTATATCTGCATCGACTTCGATTTCTGGCAGAAGCTTCTGCCGCTCGCCCCTGGTCAGGAGCGAATCTGGCGCGCCGGCACCGAGGTCGCCCTCGCATTCACTTTGGCGATGTTCCTCTTCGCCTATCTCAATCTTAACCGCTGGCATCGGGCGCTGTCGATCACGCTTCTGGTCTGGCTCTGCCTCCTGGCCGGCCTCGGCGGCCTCGCCGCCTTCGAGCCCGTCGTCGCCTCGGGGATCGCCCGCCTGTCGCTGGCCGCCACCGCCGGCATCGGTCTCGCGCTGATCGTCGGCCTCGCCTTCCAGGGCTTCGACCGGGCGGTGATGCTCATCCCGACCTGGTGCCTGATCATCCTGTGGCTCGCCGCCAGCTGGATGACCGTCACCGGCCGGATCGACAACGACATCATCCAGCCGGCGCTCGGCGGCGGCCTCGTCCTGATCGTGCTCCTCATCGGCTTCACGGTCATGCAGCATGGCTTTGCCGGCGGCAGCTTCGGCCAGGGGCTCCTGTCGGACATGGAGCGGCGCTCGCTGGCTCTGGCCGGCGCCGGCGACGCCGTCTTCGACTGGGATGTCTCGCGCGACCGCATCTTTGTCGGCGCCGACGGCGAGACCCTGTCCGGCATGCCCATCGCGGCGATGAACGGCGCCGCGCGCGACTGGCTCCCCATCCTTCACCAGGACGATCGCGACCGATTCAAGCTGACCTTCGACACGGTGATCGAGCATCGCCGCGGCCGCATCGTCCAGGAGTTCCGCGTCACCGACGAGGACGGACATTACCACTGGATGCAGCTGCGGGCCCGCCCCGTGCTCGGCTCGGACGGCGAGGTGACGCGCTGCGTCGGCACGCTGAAGGACGTCACCGAGCAGAAGAAGGCCGAAGAGCGCCTGCTCCACGACGCGCTGCACGACCAGCTGACCGGCCTTCCCAATCGCGAACTGTTCCGTGACCGGCTGGAGGCCATCGGCATCCTGGCGGCGACGCGGGACGACGTCCGCCCGACCATCTTCGTCATCGACGTCGACCGCTTCAAGCAGGTGAACGACGATTTCGGCCTCGCCGTCGGCGACACGATCCTCCTCACCGTCGGACGGCGGCTGAAGCGCATCCTGAAACCCCAGGACACGCTCGCAAGGCTCGGCAGCGACCAGTTCGGCCTGATCCTCGTCTCGGAGAGCGACGTCGGGGCCGTCGCCGCCTTCGCCGAAATCCTGCGCGAGGCGATCAAGGCGCCGATCTCGCTCGCCGGCCGCGAGATCGTCCTGACGGGCTCGATCGGTCTCAGCGGCTGGGCCGAGGGCGCGACCAGCGAGGAGACGCTGAAGGAAGCGGAGCTTGCCATGTATCAGGCCAAGCGCTTCGGCGGCGACCGGATCGAGCCGTTCCGCCCGGCCTACAAGTCGATCGGTGCCGGCAGGCTGCAGCTGGAATCGGACCTGAGGCGCGCCTTCGAGCGCTCGGAACTGTCGCTGGCCTTCCAGCCGATCGTCGACCTCGCCGGCGAAACGGTCGCCGGCTTCGAGGCGCTGCTGCGCTGGGAGCATCCGCGCCGCGGCACGATCTCGCCGTCCGAGTTCATCCCGATCGCCGAGAACACCGGTCTGATCGTCTCGCTCGGCCAGTTCGCCCTGGAAGAAGCGGCCAAGCGGCTCGGCGATCTGCACCGGGCGACCGGCGACGACAGCTTCTTCATGTCCGTGAACATTTCGAGCCGTCAGCTGATCCGCCAGGACCTCATCGCCGACGTCAAGAGCGTGCTCGAACGCTACAAGCTCCCACCGACCTGCCTGAAGCTCGAACTCACCGAATCCATGGTGATGGACAATCCCGAGCGGTCGGCCAAGCTGCTCGCCCGGCTGCGCGATCTCGGGGTCGGCCTGTCGCTAGACGACTTCGGCACCGGCCATTCCTCGCTGGCCTATCTGATGCGCTTTCCCTTCGACACCTTGAAGATCGACCAGTCGTTTTTGCGCAACAACAACCAGCCGCAGCGTCCGATCATCCTGCATTCGATCGTCACCATGGCGCATGATCTGGGTCTGAAGGTCGTGGCCGAGGGCGTCGAGAACGAAAGCGACATCGTCCAGCTGCGTCAGCTGAACTGCGAATACGCCCAGAGCTTCGCCTTCTCGCCCCCGCTCAACTTCGAGACGGCCCGGCGGCTTCTGGTCGACCGGGCGGCGAGCTTGAAGCGGGCGAGCTGAGAGGCGCGGGCGCGATTTGCCCATAAGGCGGCATAGAAGGCCGGTCGCCTTGAGTTCGCTCAAGCGCTTGATTTTAATGCGTTCCCTCACCCGCGGCGTCATCCTCGGGCTTGTCCCGAGGATCTACCGCCGCGTCGGGGATAAGCGCCTAAAACTTCAGACGTTCGGGCGTTCAGACAGCTGTCGTGATCGGGTTCGGCGAGCGGCCTCGACCAAATGTGTACGCGCCGGCGCGCGGCGACACCGCTCAGGCGTGCCCCGCCTCGCCCGCCAAAAACGCCGGCTCGATGCCGAGGAGGCCGAGGGCGCGCTTGTATTTGGCGTCGAGATCGGTGTCGAAGACGATGCCGAGATCGGCCTTGCAGGTCAGCCAGCCATTGGCGGCGATCTCGTCCTCCAACTGCCCCGGCGCCCAGCCGGAATAGCCGAGCGCCATGATCGCCGTCGTCGGGCCGATGCCCTCCGAAATCGCCCTGAGGATGTCGACCGTCGGGGTCAGCGCGATCTTGTCGGCGACATGGACGGTGGATTCGGAATCGTAGTCGTCCGAATGCAGGACGAAGCCCCGCCCCTTTTCCACCGGACCGCCGATGCAGACCGACACTTCACGCCCACCGGACGGCAGGCGGATGTCGTCCTCGCTCTCGACGATGCCGAGTTGGGTGAGGAGGGCCGGGAAGCTCATCGGCTGCGGCTTGTTGATGATGAAGCCCATCGCGCCATTCGGCGAATGGGCGCAGACATAGATGACGGTCCGGGCAAAGGGCTCGTCTGCGACCGCCGGCATGGCGATCAGAAAATGCCCCTCGAGCGAATGGGAGACGTCACCGTCGACGGGGTCGAGATCGAGATCGAGCTTCATTCTTCCTCACCGCGGAGTTTGCGACAGCGAAACCTCATGATGATGCGCCATCTCGGCGGCGACCGGTCCGGCCGGTAGAACCCCGAGCCGGTCCCGCTTCGCGCCGCGGGGTGATCCATGAGGAAACGTCGAGGCGACAACCTTTCTTCGATCGGACTTTCGGCACACCATCCGGAAACGAAAGTGGCATCCACCTCGAACTATGGCCAGAGCAGAATTGTCACGAGCTTTCCAAAATCGACAAAAAGCCGTTATCTCCCCTCTGGAACCACGAGAAGACGTCGGCTATGCAAATCCGTGAACTGGCCTTTGGCCATGCCCCTGCGGCAAATTCTTCCGACCTTGCCGCGACGGCGCGCCTGGCACTCGCCGGCCTCGCCGCGCTGTTCTGCGGCGGCCTCGGCCCAGTGCTGGCGGCGGAGGAGAACCCCGGCGTCTTTCGCAACGACGAGGTGACGCTGCGTCTCGTCCGGGCGAAGGAGCCGGTCGACGGCGCGATCAGGGCGGCGCTCCTGATCGATCTCGCCCCCGGCTGGAAGACCTACTGGAGGGATCCCGGTGCCTCGGGTGTCCCGCCACTGGTCGATCTGTCGAAGACCAGGGGGTTCCAGACGATCTACCAGCATTTCCCGCCGCCCCACCGCTTCGGCGAGGGGGTGACGCGGGCCAATGGCTATGAGGGCGACGTCGCCTTCGCCTTCGAGCTCGCCGTCGAGCCCGGCGAGGCGATCGACACCGTCGCAGCGTCGGTGTTTCTGGGCGTGTGCAAGGACATCTGCATTCCCGTCCAGGCAGAGCTCGTCGCCGAAGGCCCGGGCGCAACGGACGATGCGGCGGTTGCCGACGCCTTCGCCGCGCTTCCGGCAGAGGCGCTGGACGAAACCTTCGCGGTTTCGAGCAGCGACGACGGGAAGAGCCTGCGCGTCGCCGTCATGGCGCCGCGAGGAGCCGGCCAGGATGAGGCACCGGATCTTTTCGTCACCTCCGGCGACGGCTGGTATTTCGACGAGCCGGACAAGATCACCCGGGCGGACGGGCACATCCTCTTCGACGTGCCGATCGCCGAGCGTCCTGCCGGCGTCGAAGGCCCACCGGAGGCCGTCGACCTGCTCTTCACCAGCGGCAGCCAAGGGCTCACGGCGACTTACGTTCCGGTGGCGCCGACGGGCTGAGCCTGCTCCGCACGCTTTGGCCGGGACCGAAGTCCGGCGAGACCACCATTTCGCGCTGGACAGCATGGTCCGGCGCGCCACATCGCTCATCTGAAGTCGGCGGCCGGATGATCCGTCCGCCCTGGCCTTCCGCCCGAGGGGAGTATCGACCATGACCATCGCCATCGGCGACACCATTCCGAACGCCACCGTCAAGACCCGCACCGGCGACGGCCCGGCCGACCTTTCGACCGGCGACATCTTCTCCGGCAAGAAGGTCGTCTTGTTCGGCGTTCCCGGCGCCTTCACCCCGACCTGCTCGATGAACCACCTGCCGGGCTTCATCACCCACAACGACGAGTTCCGCCAGAAAGGCGTCGACACCATCGCTGTCGTCGCGGTCAACGACATCTTCGTCATGGGCGCCTGGGAGAAGTCGAGCGACGCCTCCGGCAAGATTCTCTTCCTCTCCGACGGCAACGGCGAGTTCACCAAGGCCCTCGGCCTCGACATCGACCTCTCGGTCGCGGGCCTCGGCGTCCGCTCGAAGCGCTATTCCATGCTGGTCGAGGACGGCGTGGTGAAGCAGCTCAACATCGAGGAGAGCCCCGGCCAGGCCGACAAGTCCAGCGCCGAGGCTTTGCTCGAGCAGATGTGAGGCTGCCGAGTCCAAGGCTTCGTCGTCCTCGTGCGTCAGCGCTGCAGCATTCACACATCTCGCCGGATCGCTCGATGCGGATGCTGACTTCCGCCCAATCAAACTGCTAAGGCGTTTGATATTTCAGGCACTTACATCACAGCGTCGTCATCCTCGGGCTTGTCCCGAGGATCTACTGCGGGTTGATTGTCAGGCGCTTTGAGGTCGAGGAGCTTTTCTGCGAGGATTCTGGTTTGAAAGCGGCAGCAGATCCTCGGCACAAGGCCGAGGATGACGCAATTTCAACGGTTTCTGCCGATTTCCGCTCCGCCCGCCTGAGCACGCGGCTTGGCTGCGACTGACTGCGGACTGCCTTCAGCGGCAGTGGAGCCAATGCCCGCCGCTCAATGCGTCGCGATGAACGCCGTCAGGATCTCGCGCGCCGCCTGAAGATCGCGCTTGTCGATCATTTCGGCCACGGTGTGGATGTAGCGCGTGCCGACGGCGATGCCGATCGCCCGCGCGCCGATGCCGGCCTGCTGGGCCGCTGCGCCGTCCTGGCCGCCTTTGGCGAGGATCGTGCGCTGGCAGGCGATATCGCGCTCTCGCGCCAGCGTCTCGATCTCCTTGACGAGACCGTAGTCGGCAATGAACGAGCCGTCCTTCATGTGCAGGCCGAAACCGGCGCCCTGAACCGTCGTGCGGTCCTTCTCGGGAACCCCCGGCGTGTCGCAGGCAAGCGTCGTGTCGACGCCGATGGCGATGTCCGGCGCGACGCCGAAGGAGGCGGTCTTGGCACCGCGCAGGCCGACCTCCTCCTGAGCCGTGAAGGCGACGGTCAGTTCGCAGTCGTGGGAATGGCCGTCTTCCACCAGCTTTCGCACGGCTTCCAGCCCGAGCCAGCAGGCGATGCGGTTGTCGAGGGCCTTGGAGACGATCTTCTCGCCCATCTCCTCGAAGGGCTCGTTCATCACGACATAGTCGCCGACCTGGATCCTGTCCTTCGCCGCCGCGCCGAGGCCGGTGTCAACGACGAACTCGTTCGGCTCCGGCATCTTCTTGCGCTCGTCCGGCGACTGGATGTGGATCGGCTTGCCCTCGGCGTTCATCACGCCCTTGATGTCACCCTCGTCGGTGCAGACGAGGACGCGGCGCGAGAACAGGTTGCGCGGGTCGAAGCCGCCCACCGGATCGACATGGACGAAGCCCTTGTCGGTGACGTGGGAGACGAGGAAGCCGATCTCGTCCATGTGGCAGAGGAGAAGAAGCTTCTCGGGCTTGTCGCCCCTGCCCTTTCGCCGGCAGATCAGCGAACCGAGGGCGTCGACGCGCATGTCGTCGAAGAGACCGGCCGCCTCCGCCTCGATCAGCGCGCGGACGCGGGTTTCGCGGCCGGGCACGCCGGGGGTCTCGCAGAGGCGTTTGAGAAGGTCGAGATTCATGGAAGGTCCTGTGATGTTTCCTTGGCGCCACCGCAGTGGAGTCGTCTGGTTCTAGCGGGATTTGATCGGGAAAATCGACATGGCATCAAACGTTCATCCGCAACGCTGCGCCGATTGAGCGCTGTAGTCATCATGTAACGGCTGAACGATCGCGATTTGCGAACAAGCGGTTAGAAGGGCAACGACGAAATCGGCGACGAGCCTCGAAATGCGGTCATCGGAAAGACGGATTTGTCATCGCTGCACTCAGCGCGAACTGCTGGCGAAGTAGATCGTGACGAGCCCGACAGCGAGGATGCCGAGCGGCGCCAGAAACATCAGCAGAAAATTGGGATCGGTCATTTCCGCAGCTCTCTCGTGAGATATGATCTCCCACAGAGATGTAAGGCGACGGACACCGCAAAGCAAACGACGCTGACGAGGCCGAGCTGCCATCCTGCGACCGGGAACTCTCCCGCAACGTACATCGAATGGAAGATCGGGGCGAACGCACCCACCGCGGAAAGACTGACAGCCAATCCATTCAAGAACGTCGCCGTAAGCTTGGCAGCCTCGATATCGGCATCGGTCGGCTGCTTCCGGCCTTCCTTTTCCAGGCCCTCATTCGTCGGCAGCGTCATCCCCGTTCGCCCTGCCTCAGCCGCCGCGCTTCCGCTTGAACGGCTCCATCCCCGCCCTTGCCAGTTCGTCGGCCCGTTCGTTCTCGGCGTGGCCGGCATGGCCGCGGACCCAGTGGAAGGTGACGTCGTGGCGGCCCTTTTCGGCTTCCAGCTGCTGCCAGAGCTCGACGTTCTTCACCGGCTTGCCGTCGGCCGTCCGCCAGCCCTTCTTCTTCCAGCCGAAGATCCACTTGGTGATGCCGTCGCGCATGTAGTTCGAGTCGGAATACAGATCGACGGCGCAGGCGCGGTTGAGCGCCTTCAGCGCGGAAATTGCCGCCAAAAGCTCCATGCGGTTGTTGGTGGTGTCCGCCTCGCCCCCCTTCAGCTCCTTCTCGTTTCCCTTGTAGCGCAGGATGGCGCCCCAGCCGCCGGGCCCCGGATTGCCCGAACAGGCGCCGTCGGTGAAGATCTCGACCCGCTCGCCGCCGCTGTCGCTCATGCCATTCCCTTCGTGACTGCCGCCTTCTCGAGCCCGTATTCCGAAGCCTCGCGCACGCCGCGGTGAAAGCGCAGTTTCTTCAGATATTCGCGCGGGTCCTTCTTGGTGACGAAGCTGTCGTCCGGCACGTTGAGCCAGTCATAGAGCCGGGTCAGCATGAAGCGCATCGCCGCGCCGCGGCAGAGCATCGGCA
The DNA here is from genome assembly GCF_010500815.1 of Jiella pacifica. Lineage (GTDB taxonomy): Bacteria > Pseudomonadota > Alphaproteobacteria > Rhizobiales > Rhizobiaceae > Jiella > Jiella pacifica. The sequence goes on along the minus strand of NZ_JAAAMG010000017.1, from coordinate 51,821 downwards.
GGTTTTCGTATTCCGCCTCGTCGAGCGGGCGCACCGAGGCGTAGCCGGCGATCAGCGCCCGGCCCTTGGTGACGTTGTAGCTGCCGTCCTGTTCGAAGCACCAGGCCGAGAGCGTGATGGCAAGGTCATAGGCAAGGAGATCGTTGCAGGCGAAATAGAAGTCGATCAACCCGGAGAGTTCGCCGGCGAGGAAGAAGACGTTGTCGGGGAAGAGGTCGGCATGGATGACGCCTTTCGGTAGATGGCCCGGCCAGTTCGCCTCGAAGTCCGCCAGTTCGGCTTCGATCTCGGCGGAGAGGCCAGGCTCGACCTCGTCGGCCCGGCCCGCGCAGCTTTCATAGAGCGGGCGCCAGTCCGGCGGTGCGAGCCCGTTCGGACGGGTGAGCGGAAAATCCCGGGCGCTTTCGTGCATGCGGGCGAGCGCTACGCCGACGGCGCGGCAATGTTCCGGGCTCGGCCGCCGCGTCCACATGCCGTCGAGAAAGGTGAAGATCGCGGCAGGCCGCCCGGAAAGTTCGCCGAGGGCATTGCCGTCCCGGTCGTGGACCGGCAGCGGGCAGGACAGCCCCCGACCGGCGAGATGCTCCATCAGCCCGACGAAGAACGGCAGATCGCCGCGGTTCACCCGCTTTTCATACAGCGTCAGAATGTAGGTGCCGCCGGTGGTGCGCAGGAGGAAGTTGGAGTTCTCCACCCCCTCGGCGATCCCCTTGTAGCTCGACAGGCTGCCGAGATCATAGCGATCGAGGAATTCGGCGAGTTGCGGCTCGGTGACGTCGGTGTAGACGGCCACGGTGGTCAGGCCCCGCCATTGACGAAGGCCATGTCGGCCACCGTCAGGGGTGTGTCGCGGAGACTGCGCATCACCGGAAAATTCTCGGTCTCCTCGGCCGTCCGGACGAGTTCGATCGCCACGTCGAAGCGCTCTCTCAACGCGGCGATGATCGCGTCGACCAGCACCTCCGGCGCCGAGGCGCCAGCCGACATGCCGACGACGGGATGGTTGCCGCCCAACACTTCGAAGGGAATCTCCTGCGGCCCCTGGACGAGCACGCCCTTTGCCGAGCCGGCGCGTTCGGCCACCTCGACGAGCCGCTTGGAGTTCGACGAGTTGGGCGCCCCGACGATGAGGAAGAGGTCTGTCTGCGGCGCGGACGCCTTCACCGCCTCCTGGCGGTTGGTGGTCGCATAGCAGATCGATTCCGAGGACGGCGCGGTCATCGCCGGAAACTTCGCCTGAAGGGCGGCAACGATGTCGGCGGTATCGTCGAGTGACAGCGTCGTCTGGGTGACGAAGCCAAGGGCCGACGGATCTTCGGGCGCGAAGGCCGCGACGTCCGCGACGGTCTCGATCAGGCTGACGGTCCCGGGCTGAAGCTGGCCCATGGTGCCGACCACTTCCGGGTGGCCGCGATGGCCGATCAGGACGACGTGGCGGCCGCGCTTGACGTGCAGCATCGCCTGCTTATGGACCTTGGAGACCAGCGGGCAGGTCGCGTCGAGATAGAGCATTTCCCTTTCGCTGGCCGCCGCGGGGACAGACTTCGGCACGCCATGGGCGGAAAACACCACCGGCTGGCCGTCGTCGGGGATTTCGTCGAGTTCCCGGACGAACACCGCCCCCATCCCGCGCAGGCCGTCCACCACATATTTGTTATGGACGATCTCGTGTCGGACATAGACCGGCGCGCCGTATTTCTTCAGCGCCAGCACGACGATCTGGATCGCCCGGTCGACGCCGGCGCAAAAGCCGCGTGGCTCGCACAGGCGCAGGGTCAGCTTCGGCTTGGTCGGCGCGATAAAGGACACGATCTCTCCAACGTCGATGGGCGGATGCCCGTCCGCTTCGCTCCGCGGACGACGGCCCGAATGAAGGCATCCGACCTCGGCCTGTCAAGCCGGGCCGTCAGGCGGGGCGGCGATATCGCCTCGCCACCATCATTCCCGTCATCACCACGAGGGCGAGACCGATCCCGTACCAGGTGACGGCGTATTGCAGGTGGTCGTTGGGCAGCGAAACCACCGTCGTCCCGCCGACCGGCCAGCCGCCTTCGGCCCGGCCGGGACCCGCGTCGACGAAGAGCGGCAAGAGCCTCGTGCCCTCGGGCAGATCGACGCCGGCGGCCATCGCCGGAAGATCCTGCCAGAAGAAGATGTCCTTGGCGGGTTCGTTGTCCGGCGTGAAGTAGCCGGGCTTTTCCGATGGCGGGACTCGGGCAAGGCCGGTGACGGTGACGTCCCCCGAAGGCTGACCGGCGCGGCGCAAAGCCGGGTCGCGCAGGTCGTAGGGGACGAAACCGCGATTGACGAAGACGAGGTCTCCGGCCTCCGTGACCAGCGGCACATAGACGTTCCAGCCCGCCTGGCCCTCGAATGTCGACAGGAAATACCGCTCCTCCGCATTGAGGAACCGGCCCGTCAGAGTCACCGGCGTGTACTGGACCGCCTCCCCCGCCGCGAAGCGCCGCTCCAGCGTCGAAAGATCGATCGGCTCGGCATGGATGCGGCCCTCGATCTCCGCCATCAGGCTCTGCTTCCAGAAGAGCCGCTCGACCTGCCAGGTGCCGAGTGAGAACAGGATGGCGATGCCGAGGAGGCAAAAGGCAAGGGCGGTGAGGAAGCGGCCCCGGCTCATCGGTGCTTCGGCGAGTGCGCGCTCGGCTTCCTGATCAGGCATGTGCTCGTCTGAGCTCCGCCCTCGGCCAGAGCCGCCGGCCTTCCTTTCGCTGCCCGCCACCTCAGGCGCTCCCGTCGCCGTCGTCCGAGAGCCGGCCCTCGGCCGCGTGGTTCTTGTACTGCAGGCCGATCATCGTGCCCTTCAGAACCCGAAGCAGTGGCAGGCTGAGGATCAGGGTCAGGGGAACCCACAGGAGAAAATGCACCCAGAGCGGCGGCGCGAGCGAAACCTCCATCCACAGCGCCACGCCGCAGACGACGAAACCGATGATCAGGATCACGAAGACCGCCGGGCCGTCACCGGAATCGGCAAACTCGTAATCGAGGCCGCAGGCCGAACAGCGCTTCTGGAGCGTCAGGAAGCCCGCGAACAGCTTGCCCTCGCCGCAACGCGGGCAGCGGCCGCGCGTCGCCGCCTTCACGGGGTCGGCCTCGGCGTGAAGTGCGCGATCCTCGGCCATCAGACCATCCTTGAAAAACGCCGAAGGCGGCGCAACGCCGCCTTCGTGATCTTAGCTAGCGTCCGTCGGCCGAAGACCTCGCCGGAACATCCCTTGGGTCTCAGGCGTCGAAGACCGGTGCGCCCCAGCCGCCCCAGACATAGATGCAGAAGAACAGGAACAGCCAGACGACGTCGACGAAGTGCCAGTACCAGGCAGCGGCCTCGAAGCCGAAGTGCTTCTGCGGCGTGAACTGGCCGGCCATAGCCCGGATCAGACAGACGATCAGGAAGATCGTGCCGATGATCACGTGAAAGCCGTGGAAGCCCGTCGCCATGTAGAAGGTCGAGCCGTAGATCGAGCCCGAGAAGGCGAAGGGGGCGTGGGCATATTCGAAGTACTGGACGTAGGAGAAGATGACGCCGAGCACGACAGTGAGCGCCAAGCCGAGCTTCAGGCTCTTGCGGTCGTTGTGGAGCAGCGCGTGATGCGCCCAGGTGACCGTCGTGCCGGACAGAAGCAGGGTGATCGTGTTGAAGAGCGGCAGGTGCAGCGGGTCGAGCACCTCGATGCCGACAGGCGGCCACTGACCGCCGAGCACCTGGGTGCGGGCGGCCTGCACGGCCTCGTTCGGAAACAGGCTGGCATCGAAGAACGCCCAGAACCAGGCGACGAAGAACATCACCTCCGAGGCGATGAACATGATCATGCCGTAGCGCAGATGCATCGACACGACGGGAGTGTGGGCGCCCTCCTGACCCTCCTTCACCGTGTCCGACCACCAGGCGAACATGGTGTAGAGCACCACCGCCAAGCCGAGGAAAAAGATCCACGGCGTCGCGAGGTTGAGGCCGAGAAGGTTGAAGTCGAGGCCGCCATGCCAGCGCATGAAGCCGACGGCGCCGATCATCATGATCAACGCGCCCATCGAGGCGACGAACGGCCACGGGCTCGGATCGATGATGTGATAATCGTGTTTCTTCGCGTGCGCGTCCACCATGGCTCTCCCCGCTCAGTCCCCTTGTCGGCTAACCGGCCACTCGCCGACCCAGCCAGCCCTTGCTGCCGAGCCGGTCTGTATCGCACCGGCACGGCATACTCCAGCACTCTCGTCGGCGCGGCAAAGCCGCGCCGTATTCAACCCTCAACGCCCTTTGCCGTCTCGTCCTCGCTGCTCGGCGCGGTTGCCACCGGCGCCGGATCGTCGACGGGAAAGAAGGTGTAGGACAAAGTGATTGCCAGAAGATTCTTCAGTTCTTCCGAATCGGCCATGTCCGGATCGACATAGAAGACGATCGGCATTTCCACCTTTTCGCCCGGCTGCAGTGTCTGGTTCGAAAAGCAGAAGCAGGCGATCTTGTTGAAGTACAGCCCCGCAGCATCGGGCGTGACGTTGAACAGCGCCTGGCCGGTGATCGGGCGGTCCGACTTGTTCTCGACGTGGTAGGAAACCTGCGTCTTTTCGCCGAGATGGACACGCACTTCCCGCTGGTTCGGCCGGAAGGTCCAGGGCAGGCCCTCGGCGACGTTCCCGTCGAATCGCACCGTCACCTGCTTGTCGCTCACCGTCGTCGGCGCAGCTTCCGCCCGCTGGGTGGTGCCGCCATAACCGGTGACCTGGCAGAACAGTTGGTAGAGCGGCACCGAGGCGAAGGCCGCGCCGACCATGCCGGCGGCGAAGGCGGCGCAGGCCACGGCGATGATGATACCCCGCCTGCCGGCGTCGCGTTGCCGTGAGCCCGTCGGCTGTGGGGCTGAAGTGCTGTCCTCGGTCATGACGCCATCTTTGCCAGAGTGACGAGATAGAACACCACCACCAGCGCCACCAACACGACGCCAATGGCGATCGAGCGGTTGCGCCGCGCCTTCTGCTCGGCCTGTGTCAACCTGATGCGATCCTCACGCTCCACGATCAGCCTCCGACCGCCAGGGTGATCGCCGCATCGACGAGCAACATGGCGAAGAGACCGAAGAGATAGAGGATCGAGAAGCCGAAGAGCTTCTTGGCCGGGATCATCTTTTCGTCGCCATCGGCCATCTTCAGCACGGCGATGGCGTGGCGCAGGAAGTTGAGGCCGAGGAGGATCGAAACGACGCCATAGGCCGGGCCGGCATAGCCGAGGAAGAACGGGGCGGCGCCGACAGGCGCAAGCACGACGGAGTAGGCGAAGATCTGGATCCGGGTCGCCCGTTCCCCGGCGACGTTCGGCAGCATCGGCACGTTCGCCGTGCCGTAATCACGCAACTTGAACAGCGCCAGCGCCCAGAAATGCGGCGGCGTCCAGAGAAAGATGATGAGGAAGAGGATGGTCGATTCGAGCGACACCGTGCCGGTGGCAGCGGCATAGCCGATCATCGGCGGGAAGGCGCCCGCGGCGCCGCCGATGACGATGTTCTGCGGCGTGAAACGCTTCAGCCCCATCGTATAGATCACGGCGTAGAAGAAGATCGTGAAGGCGAGGAAGCCGGCCGCGAACCAGTTGGAGGCCAGGCCGAGGAGGCAGACGGAAAGCAGGGAGAGCGCCAGGCCGAAGGTCAGCGCCGCTTCGCCGCTGACCCGGCCGGTCGGCACCGGGCGCTTTGCCGTGCGGCTCATCAACGCGTCGATGTCGGCATCGTACCACATGTTGAGGGCACCAGCGGCGCCGGCTCCGACGGCAATCGCGAGGATCGAGATGATCGCCAGCGTCGGGTTCATCTGCGCCGGCGCGACGACGAGGCCGGTCACCGCCGTCAGGACGACGAGCGACATCACCCGCGGCTTCAGGAGGGCGATGAAATCCTTCGGCTCCGAAAGGCTGATCGCCTCGCGCGCTGCCATGGGAGCCTGGGTATCGATCAACGTCAAAGCGATCCTCGATCATCGTAGCCGGGGCGATGGCCCCGAAATCCGGCGCTACGCCGAGGTCGATCCCTCCGCGCCACCCCGGCTTTGCGTCGCAGACCTGACGCCGTCGGCGTCGATCCAGCCCGGGAGTCGGCCCTACCGCGAAGCGCACCCCGACGTGGGAGCGCGCCTCGGTTTTCTCTTTCTTGCGGATCAGCGGATCCGCGGCAGTTCTTCCCACTGATGGAAAGGCGGCGGTGACGGCAGCTGCCACTCGAGCGTCGTCGCACCCTCGCCCCAGGGGTTGGCTCCGGCGACGCGCTTCTTCGAGAAGGCTTCCCAGACACCATAGAGGAAGACCAGAACGGCGAAGCCGGAGATATAGGAGCCCATCGAGGAGACGAAGTTCCAGCCGGCAAAGGCGTCCGGATAGTCGACGTAGCGACGCGGCATGCCGGCGGCACCGAGGAAGTGCTGCGGGAAGAAGACGAGGTTCACGCCGACGAAGGTGAGCCAGAAGTGAACCTGCCCGACCCGCTCGTTGTACATGTAGCCGGTCATCTTCGGGAACCAGTAGTACCAGGCCGCGAAGATCGCGAAGACCGCGCCGAGCGACAGGACGTAATGGAAGTGGGCGACGACATAGTAGGTGTCGTGCAGCACCCGGTCCATGCCGGCATTGGCGAGCTTGACGCCCGTGACGCCGCCGACGGTGAACAGGAAGATGAAGCCCACGGCCCAGAGCATCGGCACCCGGAAGGAGATCGAGCCGCCCCACATCGTCGCGATCCAGGAGAAGATCTTGATGCCGGTGGGCACCGCGATCACCATCGTCGCGAAGACGAAATAGCGCTGCGTGTTGAGCGACAGGCCGGTGGTGTACATGTGGTGCGCCCACACGACGAAGCCGACGACGCCGATCGCCACCATCGCATAGGCCATGCCGAGATAGCCGAAGACCGGCTTCCTGGAGAAGGTCGAGATGATGTGGCTGATGATGCCGAAGGCCGGCAGGATCAGGATGTAGACCTCGGGGTGACCGAAGAACCAGAACAGGTGCTGGAACAGGATCGGATCACCGCCCCCGGACGGATCGAAGAAGGTCGTGCCGAAATTGCGGTCGGTCAGGAGCATGGTGATCGCGCCGGCGAGAACCGGCAGCGAGAGCAGAAGCAGGAAGGCAGTCACCAGCACCGACCAGGCGAACAGCGGCATCTTGTGCAGCGTCATGCCCGGGGCGCGCATGTTGAGGATGGTTGTGATGAAGTTGATCGCGCCGAGGATCGACGAGGCGCCGGCGATGTGCAGCGCGAAGATCGCCAGATCCACCGCCGGGCCGGGATGGCCGCTGGTCGACAGCGGCGGATACATGGTCCAGCCGGTGCCGGCGCCGTTGGCGCCCGCGCCACCGTCGACGAACATCGACAGGATCAGCAGCGGAAAGGCAGCGGCGAGCAGCCAGAAGGAAATGTTGTTCAGCCGCGGGAACGCCATGTCCGGCGCACCGATCATGATCGGCACCATCCAGTTGGCGAAACCGCCGATCAGCGCCGGCATGACCATGAAGAAGATCATGATCAGGCCGTGGCCGGTGGTGAAGACGTTGTAGACTTCGGGATTGCCGAAGATCTGGAGCCCCGGCTCCTGCAGCTCCATGCGCATCACGACCGACAGCGCGCCGCCGATGACGCCGGCGCAGATCGCGAAGATCAGATAGAGCGTGCCGATGTCCTTGTGGTTGGTCGAATAGACCCAACGCGTCCAGCCATGCGGCTTGTGATCGTCATGGGCCTCGTGGGCGGCACCATATGCCATGATCTTGTCCCTCTAACCCGAAAGTTTCAGCGCGACGCGACTTCGGCGCCGGTCTTGGCGGCGATCGCGGCGCTCAGCGCCTGATTGGCCCCTTCGACATCCGACGCGGCAGCCGCATACCAGGTAGCGAACTGCTCCTTGGAAACGACGCGCAACCCGATCGGCATGTTCGCATGATTGGTACCACAGAGCTCCGAGCACTGGCCGTAGAACATGCCTTCGCGCGTCGCCTCGAACCAGTATTCGTTGATCCGCCCGGGCACCGCGTCGACCTTCACGCCCATCGACGGCAAAGCGAAGGAATGGATCACGTCGCCGGAGGTGGAGAGGATACGGATCACCGTATCGACAGGCACGACCATCTCGTTGTCGACGGCCAGAAGCCGCGGATATTCGGAAAGATCGCCCTTCGCCGCGGCGGCGGCATTCTGGTCGGCGAGCGAGTCGGTCAGCTGCGCCAAGGGATAGGAACTGAACGACACCGGCTCGGCCTGCGCCTGCGGAGAGGTGTTGCTCGGCTGATATTCATAACCCCAATACCACTGGTAGCCGGTGGCCTTGACCGTCAGCTCCGGTTCGCTCGGCGGATTGTACTGGGCCGTGAGAAGCTGGAACGAAGGAATCGCCAGGAACAGAAGGACGATCACCGGAGCCAGCGTCCAGATCACCTCGATGGTGGTGTTGTGGCTGGTGCGCGACGGCGTCGGGTTCTTGTCGGCGCGGAACCGGTAGATGCACCACGCGAGCAGCGCGGCGACGAGAATGGTGATCGGAATGATGAAAGCGAGCGTATAGTCGCTGAACCAGTGGATCTGCTCCTCGATCGGCGACAGTGCCTCCTGGAGCGTGATCTGCCAGTTGTGCGGCTGGCCCGGCAGCACCGATGCCCCATCCTGTGCCATGACGGCGCCTGCCGACGAGAGCAATGCCGCCGCGGCAATGGTCGATCGTCTCACTTGCATGTTCTCCCCTCGCAGCACGTCCGGCACCGAAGTCCGCAGTGCCGACGCACTATGCCAACACGCGACCGGTTTCCCGTGTTGAATCGTCCTAAACTTCGGTGACCCGAACGCTTCAAACCACGAAACCCGGCAAACCGCAACTCCATATGCGCAGCGAAAGCTTGCGGCGAATTCGCCCGCCAGCGAGCCGAAACGTCTTGATTTCAAGAGCAAAGCCGGCGTTCGGCAATGACGCTCCGTGGTATGCCCGAAGCGGCGGGGGCTTTCGGTCGCAACGCCGGCATCGTAAGCTTGATCCGGCAGTAGGACGGGCGGTCGTCGTCGACCGTCGCCACCTTGACCCCGGCCGTGCTTCGGTTGAACCCATCCACGCAACTGATTCGGATTTCGACATGATCACAGCGCCGCGACCGCTCGCCCTCGCCGTCTGGACGGCAGCCTGCTTCGTCTTCCTCGCGAGCTCGTTGCTCGCCGGCCCCGCCGCGGCCCAGGCCGGCGCCACCGGCACCGTGAAGTCCCGGCATGGCAGCTGGGCGGTGGTCTGCGACCATCCCGCCGGGGCGAGCGACGATCAATGCGCGCTGCTCCAGAACGTCGTCTCCGACGAGCGGCCCGAGCTCAACCTGTCCGTCGTCGCGCTGAAGACGGCGGACGGCAAGGCTCGTATCCTCAGGGTGCTGGCTCCGCTCGGGGTACTCCTTCCCCTGCCCGACTACGGCCTTGGCCTGATCATCGACGGCAAGAGCGTTGGCCGCACCCAGTTCACCCGCTGCTTCGCCGACGGCTGCTACGCCGAAGTGCCCCTCGACGACACGCTCTTGAAGCTCATGACGGACGGCAAGGAGGCGGTGTTCACCTTCTTTCAGTCGGCCGAGCCGAACGGCGGCATCGGCATCTCGGTCGATCTGAAGGGATTTCGCGAAGGTTTCGACGCCTTGTGATCTGGGCGGCTCTTCGTCTTGGATCTACCGGATGCGCCGGCCGGGCTGACCAGGGCGAGACTCCGCCAGCCTGTCATTGGCACGGCGCCGGCCGGGACCCTATCTGGCAGAAAGACGACAGACGAAATTGCCGCGCGCTGAACCCGTGGCCGAGAAAGATGAGCCGATGTCCGCTTCCCTGCTCGAACGCTTCGACCTTTCCCGCGAAGGCGTCGAGGCCGTCCTCGCCGACACGCTGAACGGTGCCGACGACGGCGAGTTGTTCCTCGAATACCGCGAATCGGAATCGCTGGCCTTCGACAACGGCCGGCTGAAATCCGGCAACTTCTCGATCGACCAGGGCTTCGGCCTCAGAGCCGTCGCCGGCGAAGCGGTCGGTTACGCCCATGCCGGCGACTTTTCGGCCTCGGCCCTGAAGCGCGCCGCCGACGCCGTCGCCGCGGTGAAGACCGGCCACAGCGGCACCGTCGCCGAGCCCCCTGCCGGTACCAACGCCAAGCTCTATGGCGACGAGAATCCCATCCCCTCGCCCGGCTTCGAGGCCAAGGTGAAGCTGCTCACCGAGATCGACGCCTATCTCCGCGCCAAGGGCGACGACGTCCGCCAGGTCTCCGCCACCCTCGGCGCCACCTGGCAGACCGTCGAGATCCTCCGGGCCGACGGGCGGCTGGTGAAGGACGTCCGCCCCCTCGTCAGGGTCAACGTCTCGGTGGTCTGCGGCAAGGGCGATCGCCAGGAGAGCGGCTCCTACGGCGCCGGCGGCCGGCGCGGCTTCGGCGAGTTCCTCGCCGACGGCTCATGGCAGCACATCGCCGACGAGGCGCTGCGCCAGGCGCGGGTCAATCTCGAGGCGGTGCCGGCGCCGGCCGGCAGCTTCGACATCGTTCTCGGCGCCGGCTGGCCGGGGGTGATGCTGCACGAGGCGGTCGGCCATGGGCTGGAAGGCGACTTCAACCGCAAGAAGACCTCCGCCTTCGCCGGCCTGATGGGCCAACAGGTGGCCGCCAAGGGCGTCACCGTCATCGACGACGGCACCATCGCCGAGCGGCGCGGCTCGCTGACCATCGACGACGAGGGCACGCCGACCAACCGCACCGTACTCATCGAGGACGGCAAGCTCGTCGGCTACATGCAGGACCGGCAGAACGCCCGGCTGATGGGCATGGCCGCAACCGGCAACGGCCGGCGCCAATCCTACGCCCATGTCCCGATGCCGCGCATGACCAACACGATGATGCTTGAGGGCCCACATACCAAGGAAGAGATCCTCGGCTCGGTGAAGGACGGCATCTATGCCGTCTCCTTCGGCGGCGGCCAGGTCGACATCACCAGCGGAAAATTCGTCTTCGGCTGCACCGAGGCCTACCGGATCCGCAACGGCAAGATCGCCGAGCCGCTGAAGGGCGCCATGCTGATCGGCAACGGCCCGGAGGCGATGCACCGCGTCTCGATGGTCGGCAACGACGTTGCCCTGGACACCGGCATCGGCATGTGTGGCAAGGCCGGCCAGGGCGTCCCCGTCGGCGTCGGCCAGCCGCATTTGCGGATGGATCAGGTGACGGTGGGGGGAACCGAGGCGGGTTGAGAGGCACCAAGCAGCCGACGAAGCTGCCTACTGCCTCCGAAGCTCCGCGCCCTGGACGGTCGGTCCGTTAGCTGTGGGGCATTCCCGGATGCCGACATTCGGCCAGTTGCGGCTCGATCCGTGGCTTCACCGACACACGAAAGCCGGTGTCGGTTATGGATGGCCGCATGGACGCCGATCAGACGTGACTGACGGCGCGATTGTATTGTCCGATCACCTGTCTGATTGAGTGAGTGACGAGCGCTTGGGGATGCGCTGGGCAGTTGCCGTCCCTGACGTCCCGATAGAGCCAGCTCAGATACTGGCTGATCAGCGTCTTGGGTATTGGCTGCGAGCCGAACCGTGCGATCAGCCGCTCGACGGCTCGTTGCGCTTCCGGATGTGGCCAGTAGTAACGGATCCGGTCGCTATAGCTGTAGTGCCGCTGCCGGCGCATCTCCGCCTCGTCGCCATGATAATGGCCCCGCCAGTTCTGTGGGTCGGCCAGCATCAGCCGTTCCATCGCCGTCCGCAGGCCTTCATCCTCGGGCACGCCATGAAGCGCGGCGCTGATGGCGTCGAGGCCATAGAGCGCTTCGCGCAGGGCGAAGGTCAGGCCGGGTCCGACCTTGAGGATTGCAAATCCATCCCCAACCAGCTCGGCGAGGGCGCTCTCCGGCTGATAGTCCGTCGAATGAGCCTCGAAAACGAACTGCAGCAGGGTCTTAAGCGAGGCGGCGAGCGACCGCGCCGCCGCCCGGTCGTAGACGTGGACGCTTTCCGACCCGAACTCGACACCCGGTTGGACGACGAGCCCGACCGCCCGGTCGAAGGCGGCCGCCATCCCGGCCTCCGCAAAGGCAGCGCGATGCACCTCCACCGTCTGCAGGACCGCTTCGGGCGGGGTCGGCTGCAGCGATGACAGCGTCTCGGTGGCGCCGCCCGGCGTCGGGACCTCCGTGCCGATGACATAGCGCGGCACCGCGCCGCAGCGCTCCGCTGCCGCCTCGGCGGCCCGGGCAAGCCGCGCCGCCCGCACCGCCGTCACCTCGTCAGGCAGCGCCGCAGCCTCGCCGGCGCAGCCCATGCTCGTGTCGAGATGGATCTTGGAAAAGCCGGCTTCGACATAGGCGCCAACCATGACCTCGGCCCGCCGCAGCGCGTCTTCCGCGGGAAGATGCTTCCAGGGGTTCGGCCCGAGATGATCGCCGCCGAAGATGATCCTCGACGTGTCGAACCCCGTCCGTCCGGCGATCGCCTCGACGAAATGCCGGAAGTCCGACGGCGTCATGCCGGTATAGCCGCCGTCCTGGTTCACCTGATTGCAGGTCGCCTCGATCAGCACCGGCCAATTGCCCTCCGCGGCCTCGAGAAGCGCCGCTTCGACGACGCGCGGATGGGCCGAGCAGATCGAGACGATGCCTTCACCTCGCGTCCGGTTGGCGTCTGGCAAATTGGCAAGGATGTCCGCAGTCATCGCATTCTCCGGTTCGGCCTATGGCGACGATCAATCAATACCAATCAAAAAAATGATTGACAATGATCATAATGGCTGTGAACTTGATGCAACTTGAATGGAGCCCCATTGATGAAGCGCGACCGGCTCTCGGCGATCAGGCAGATCCTCTATAGTTCCGGCAGCTCCTCCATCGAGGAGATCGCCGAAGCGGTGGGGGCATCTCCCGCGACCGTGCGCCGCGATCTCGTGACGCTGGAGTCGGCCGGGGCGATCACCCGGACCCGCGGCGGCGCCCGCATCGCCGACAGCGCCGGGATCGAGGTCGCGTTCCAGCATCGCGAGCAGCAGAACCTCGCCGCCAAACGCGCGATCGCCGAGGCGGCCTTCGAGACGCTTGCGCCCCATTGCTCGCTCTTCCTCGATGCCGGCACGACGGCGCTGCAACTGGCGCGCTGCATCCGCCTCAATCCGATGCCGCTCTCGGTGTTCACCAACTGCCTGGTGACCGCTCAGCACCTGATGGACGTTGCGGGCATCAAGGTGACGGTGATCGGCGGGGTATTGCGGACGGAAAACGCCTCGATGGTCGGAAGCCTCGCCGAGGAATTGCTCGACCGGCTGTGGTTCGACCACCTGTTCCTGGGCGCCGGCGCGATCGCCGAGGATCTGAGCATCTACAGTCTTGACGAGGCTGAAGCGCGGCTCAACGAAAAGATGCTCACGCGGGCGACGCTGAAGACGCTTTTGGTCGATCACTCGAAGTTCGGCCGCAGGCTCACCTACCGCGTTGCGGCGCTCGCGCCTGAGATCGAGATCATCACGGACGACGGGCTCGAGGCTTCCTGGCGCCAGCGCCTCGCGGATATCGGCTGCGCACCGCGCATCGTGGCGGTTCCCAAGGGCGCAAGCGAGGGCTTGGAATGAGCCTGGTCCTCGGCCTCGACAGCGGCGGGACGAAGACGCTCGCAGCGCTCGCCGACGAGAGCGGCCGGGTGGTCTCGCTCATCGGTCGCGCGAGCCTCGATCCTTCGGCCGGGGACGGATGGAAGTCCACTCTGGCCAAGCTTCTCAAGGACATTCCCGAGCTGCCGTCGGTGCGGTCTGCGGTGTTCGGGCTGCCGTTTCACGGCGAGATCGATGCCATCTCGGCCGAGCAGATCCGGGTCGCGCGCGACTTGATGCCGATCGATCCGGTCGTCGACAACGACGTGCGCATCGCCTTCGACGGAGCCTTTGCGGGCGAGGCGGGCGCGCTGATCCTGGCAGGGACTGGCTCGATGGCCTGGGCCAGTCTCGCAGGGCCGGGCGATCCGCATGTGCGGGTCGGCGGCTGGGGCGACGCCTTCGGCGACGAGGGCAGCGCCTACTGGATCGGACGCGAGGCCCTAGCCGCGACGTCCCGCGAACTCGACGGGCGCTCCCCGACGACTGGCTTCTCGCAGGCCGTCTTGTGCCGTCTCGGAGTCACGCCTTCTGGCTTGCTGGCCTGGTGCTACGGCATGGCGAGCCGCCGCGGGGCCTTCGCGTCCCTGGCCGTGCTGGTGTCCGAACTCGCCGACGTCGGCGACACGACGGCCCGAACGATCCTCGACGAGGCGGCAACGGATCTGGCCGACGCCCTCATCGCCGCCTGGCGCCAGGCCGCCGGCGAGCGGCCGCTTCGCTGGAGCTGTGCCGGTGGTGCGACGGCAAGCTCGTTTCTCATGCAATGCCTGCGCCAGCGGGTGGGGTGCGAACCGGCCCGCCGCCGGCTGCCGCCGATCGGCGGTGCGCTTCTTCGGGCGGCGGTCGACGCCGGCTGGGCGGTCGGCCCGGCCTTTCTGAAGCGCCTCGACCGCTCGCTGAGCGAATTTCCGACATCCACCGAAATCGACAACCAGGAGGCATGAAGATGAAGAGACGTAATTTCCTGTCACTCATGGCGGCCGCCAACGCCGCGTTCATCGTTCCCTCGCTGACGCGGGCTTTCGCCGCTTCCGGCGATACGCTGACGGTGCTGCTGCCGCCCTGGGGCACCATCCCCAAGCAGATGACCGATCGCTTCGCCAAGGAGACCGGCATCACGCTGAACATCCAGACCATGGGCTGGGACGACATCCGCACCAAGATCGTCACCTCCATGGTCGCCCAGACGGCACCGGCGCAGGCGACGGAAGTCGACTGGTCCTGGGTTGGCCAGTTCGGTGCGGCGGGATGGTACGCGCCACTCGACGAGATCTCGGCCGACACCGTCGCCGACATCCCGACGGCGGAGATCTTCAAATATGACGGCAAGCTCCTGGCGCTGCCCTACAACAACGATTTCCGCATCCTGATCTACAACAAGGCCCATCTCGAAAAGGCCGGCATCAAGGCGGCTCCGAAGAGCCCCGAAGAGCTGATGGACCAGGCCAAGGCCATCAAGTCCGCCGGCGTCGTCGACTATCCGATCGGCCTGCCGATGTCGGCGACGGAAGGCACCGCGACCGCCTGGTACCTCCTCACCATGGCCTTCGGCGGCGATCTCTTCGACGCGGACTTCAAGCCGCTGTTCACCGACAAGGATTCCGGCGGCTACAAGGCTCTGCAGTTCGAGGCGGAGGCCCTGAAGGCCGGCCTGATCGACCCGGCGGCGACAGGCCTGAAGGACGTCGAGATCCAGGAGCTGTTCAAGAGCGGCAGCGTCACCTTCGACGTCGCCGGCTGGGCGGGCAATCTCGCCGTCTACTCAGACAAGGACAAGTCCAAGGTCTCCGGAGACGTCGACGCCGCGCTGATGCCGTCGACGAGCGGCAAATCGCGCACCTTCGGCCTGCCGGAGGCGATCGGCGTGCCGACGTCGGCGGACAATCACGAGGCCGCCGTGACGTTCATCGAATGGATGGCGAAGCCCGAGAACGAGATCGAGATCTACAACACGCTCGGCGACCTGCCGCCGCGGCTGAGCGTTCTCGAGCAGCTCAACGAGGAGGGCAAGCTGTTTGCCGGCGACAAGCTCCTGGCTCAGGCGAAGACCGTCGAGCCCCTGTTCAAGCAGGGCACGCCGGGCTGGTATCCGGAGTTCTCCAGCGCCGTCGCCAGCGCCATCAATCAGGTGGCGAAGGAGCAGATTTCGGTGGACGAGGCCGTCGCCCAGATGGCCGACCGGGCCGAAGCCGCGAAGAACCGCTGAGAAAGGGCGTCGGCCGCATGGCAACGGAACAATCGACAGCCGGGCGGCTGGGCTTCGGCAACGGCGAGGCGGCCCTCGGGCTCGCCTTCGTCGTGCCGATCGTGGTGATCATGGGGGGCCTGGTGTTCATGCCCCTCGTCACGACGATCGTCGACAGCCTGTATCGCGTCGATCCGATGCGGGCCGGCGAGCCCTTCGTCGGCCTGAAGAACTACACCGACCTTGCGGCCGACTCCAACGTCCAGACGGCCTGGGCGAACACGCTCGCCTATGTCGCCATGGCGGTAATCCTCGAGACGGTGGGCGGTCTTGCCGCCGCGCTGCTGCTCAATTCGGTCCGCCATGGCCGGCAGTGGCTGCTGGCGGCAGTCGTCCTGCCCTGGTGTCTGCCCCCCGTCGTCAACGCCATCGTCTGGATGTGGATCTACAATCCGAGCTACGGCCTCCTCAACCACGCGTTGATGTCGCTCGGCGTCATCGACACGCCGCAGGTCTGGTTCAACGACCGGGGGACCGGGCTCTTCCTCATCACGCTCGTCCATGTCTGGCGGATGATGCCGCTGACGGCGATCATCCTTCTCGCGGCGCTGCAGAGCATCCCGAAGGAGCTCTACGAGGCTGCGAAACTCGACGGAGCCGGCGCCGTCAAATCCTTCCAGATGGTGACGCTGCCGCTGATCTCCGGGGGCCTCGCGATCGCGCTCAGCCAGTCGACGGTCTTTGCCTTCAATCTCTTCGACGAAGCGTGGATCATGGGCGGATCGGGCCTCGGAACGCGGTCGGTGATCATCCAGGTCTATATGTCGGCCTTCCAGAACCTGCGGTTTTCCTACGGCATGGCCCTGTCGCTCCTGGCGATGATCGCCTCGCTGGTCGTCTCCCTGATCTACGTCCTTAGGGTCTATCGCGAGACGAGGATGGATTGATGAGCGCTCAGACACCTGATCGCGGCGGTCTCCTCCGCCTGCTGGCCAAGGCCTTCGCCATCCTCGTCCTGGTGCTGTGGTCGCTCGGTCCCATCTACTGGGCGCTGGCGACCAGCCTGACGCGGCCCGACGAGCTGGTTTCGCGCACGCCGCACTTCTTCCCGCCGAACGTGACCTTCCAGCATTATGCCCGGCTCTTCGGCGGATCGAGTGTTTCGCAGGGCAACACCGTGCAATCGGTCTGGCCGGAGTTCTCCGCCGCGCTTTTGAACAGCCTCGTCACCTCGGTCGGCGCGACGATCCTCACCGTCGCGATCGCCGCCTTCGGCGCCTATGCCTTCGTGCGCCTGCGCTTTCCCGGCCGCAACATCCTCTTCATCCTCGTCGTGGCGACGATGGCGATCCCCGCCTATACGGTGATGATCCCGCTCTACCGGCTGATGATCCAGCTCGGCCTGATCGACACCTATGTCGGCATCACGCTGATCTACACCTCGGCCTTTCTGCCCCTGGCGCTCTGGCTGATGCGCACGGTCTACCAAGCCATGCCCATCGCGCTCGAAGAGGCCGCCTGGCTCGACGGCGCGGGCCGGATCTATACCCTCGTGCGGATCGTCCTGCCGCTTGCAGCCCCGGGGCTGATCGCCGCCGCGCTGCTGACGTTCCTCAATGCCTGGGGCCAGTTCATTGTGCCGCTGGTGTTCTCGCCGACACTCGCGACCAAGCCGCTCACCGTCCTCATCCCGGAATTCGTCACCCGCAACTATGTCGACTACGGGCTGATGAACGCCGCCGGCATTCTGGCGATCATTCCGCCGATCGTCCTGGTCATCTTCCTGAACCGCTATCTCGTCAGCGGGCTGATGGCCGGCGCCCAAAAATAACAATCAGAAAACTCGATAAGGAGCAGGTGATGAGTGTCACCGAGCGCGTCATCCACGAACAGTTCCCGTTCTGGAAAAAGGCCCTGGCATTGGAACTGCCGGAACTTGGGAACCGGACGATCGTATTCGTCGGCTGCGGCACCTCCTACTACCTGGCGCAGACGCTCGCCGCCGCCTTCAATTTGAACGGAAAGACCGCTCTCGCCGTCGCAGGCGCCGAATGGATCCTGCATCGGGCCGCCTATGTCGGGAACCGGACGGATCTGACCGTCGTCGGCCTGTCGCGGAGCGGTGAATCCACCGAGACGGTGCGGGCCCTTCGCGAGAGCGCGGCTGCCGGCATGGACACGCTGGCGATCACCTGCGCCGAAGACAGCGCCGTGACCAGAGCGGCCGCCAAGTCGGTCTTCATCGAAACCCATGCGGAAGAGGGGGTCGTCATGACGTCCTCGGCCAGCCTGATGCTGCTCGCCGGCTTGCGGATGGCGGGCGTTGATCTCGACGAAAGCGTCATCACCGACGCGAAAACTGCCCTTCAGAAGATCGAGGCGGACGGCCCGCGCCTGATCGATGGCCGCTCGCACTTCGTCTATCTCGGCGCGGCGGCGCTCTACGGGATCGCCGCCGAAGGTGCGCTAAAGCTGCAGGAGATGAGCCTCAGCTACTCGCAATTCTTCCACCCGCTCGAGTACCGGCACGGCCCCATCAGCCTCGTCGATGATCACACGCTGGTGGTGCTGCTCTACACGCCGGCAACGCGCGAAGAGGAAGAGCGCGTCGCCCGCGACGTTTCGGACAAGGGCGCTGCGGTGATCGGCTTCGGCGGAGCGGGCGATCTGAGCATTCCCGTCGGCGGCGAGGGCCTTGCCCGCGCACTGGTGATGCTCCCGGCCCTGCAGCTCTTCGGCGAGCAGGTCGCGGCGACGAAGAACATCGACACGACGGCGCCGCGGCACCTGACCAAGGTCGTCACGCTCGCCTGAACGGCCGCCGCGATCCTGCGGATAGCTGCAACCACCCACTACCCCGGAGGGCGCCGATGGCCACCGTCGAAATCAGTCGCCTCAAAAAGGCCTATGGCAAGGTCGAGGTCATCCACGACGTCGACCTGTCGATTGCCGAAGGCGAATTCGTCTCGCTGATCGGCGCGTCGGGCTGCGGCAAATCCACCCTGTTGCGGATGATCGCCGGGCTCGAGCCGATCACCGGCGGCGAGATCTCGCTCGACGGACGGGTCATCAATGCCGTCGCGCCGAAGGACCGGGACATCGCCATGGTCTTTCAGAACTACGCGCTCTATCCGCATCTGACCGTGGCCGAGAACATGGGTTTCAGCCTGCGCCTCAGAAACGTGGCGAAGGCCGACATCGCGCCCGCCGTTCGCCAGGCCGCCGACCTGCTCGGCCTGGCGCCGTATCTCGGCCGCTATCCCAAGGAGCTATCGGGCGGCCAACGCCAGCGCGTCGCGATGGGCCGCGCGATCGTCCGGCAGCCCCAGGTCTTCCTATTCGACGAGCCGCTCTCCAATCTCGACGCCAAGCTGCGCGTCCAGATGCGCAGCGAAATCCGCACGCTGCAAAAACGTCTCGGAACGACCCTGATCTACGTGACCCACGACCAGATCGAGGCGATGACCATGTCCGACAAGGTGGTGGTGCTCAACGCCGGGCGCATTGAGCAGGTGGGAGCGCCGCTCGACGTCTACGATCGTCCGGCGAATGTCTTCGTCGCCTCCTTCATCGGTTCCCCCGCGATGAACATGTTCGACGCGACGCTCGAAACCTCGGGCGGCAAGAGCGTGGTCCGGATCGATGACCTCGTCGTCCCGCTGCCGGTTCGAAGCGCTGCCACGGCGGGTACGAAGGTCGTCTTCGGTGTCAGACCCGAGCATCTCGAACTCGCCTCGGACGGCGACGGGTCCGCACGCTTCCCGTTTCATGTCGACCTGGTCGAGCCGACGGGCGCAGAGCTGCAGATGCACGGTCGGATCGGCTCGACACCCGCCGTCGCGACCTTCCGCGGACGGCCGGGTGTGCGCGAGGGAGACCTCATCCATCTCACCGCCGATCCTCGCGATTTCCACCTGTTCGACAAGTCGAGCGGAGAGCGCCTGGTTTAGATATCCGGTTGCGAACTCCCACAATCCCGGTTTTCCGCGGAGAGGAAGGTCTGGAGAGGAATGGCGGGTTTGCTCCAGCACACTTCCCGTTCAGGCGAATGACGGTCAGGCCCGAGAAATACTCAGATAGCTCGGCATCTTCGAGTGTGCGGCCTTGGCGGCGATCTCGAAACGCTGCAGCCAGCGCCCCTGCGCGACCTTCAGGTGGTCCACGAGATATTGCGCGGCCTTCTCCGGTTGCCCTTCGAGGAGGCATTGCAGGATGTGCAGATGCTCTTTCAGCGCGTCCTCGATCAGCTCCATCGGGATCGCCAGGAGCGGGTCGGTGAGATAGCGGGTCGGCACGAAGAGGACCTGTGTGCGCTGCAAGGCCGCGAGAATCTCGGAGTTCGGACAGAAGGAGAGCAGCGTCCCATGGAGATAGACCTCCACCCGGTCGAACTCGGCGCTGGCAATCGGTGAACGGCTCAGGACATCGACCGTATGCTCATGGGCGCGGTCGATCTCCCCGGTCGGCATCAGCGGGTAGGCCTGCAGCAGAGCCTGCGGCTCGAGGATCCAGCGCAACTCGTAGAGATAGCCGATCCGCTCGGGCGTCACTTCGTGGGCGTGCCAATGACCGGCACGGTCCTTCCCGACGAGGCCGACGCCGCTCATTCGCGCCAGGACATCGCGCGTGACCGTGCGGCTGACACCGAAATGCTCCCCCAGCGTCTGCTCGTTGATCCGCACCGAGCCGAAGAGGACGCGCATCGCGATCTCCTTCTCGAGCTCGGTATACATGCGCTCCCATTGGCGCGTGGTGTCGAGGGGCAGGCTGTCGAGCCCGGCGGGCTCGCCCGGCCGCGGGGACGCCATGGCACTGACGATGGTGTAGCCTTGGCCGCCCTCGATCTCCTCCAGAAGCCCGTCATGGCAGAGGTCCATCAGCGCGGCACGTGCCGGCGAGCGGCTGACGGAGAAAGCCTTGGCGACCTGTGTCTCCATCAATCGTTCGCCGCCCTTGATGCGGCCGTTCTCGATCATCGTCTTCAGCAGCGTGTAGATCCGCTGGCTGAGCGAACGACCCCTTGCTTGACCTCGGAAGGTTGCGGTTCTTTCCGTCATGAACCCGATCAGCCCATCATCGCTGGCAGGAACTGGGTCAGCTGAGGGAACAACAGCACGATGGCAAGGCCCAGGACCTGAAGCAGCACGAATGGAACGACCGATCGGAAGATTTCCCCAAGCGTCACATCCGGCGGCGCCACGGCCTTCAGATAGAAGGCTGCCGGGCCGAAGGGCGGCGTCAGATAGGAGATCTGCATGTTCATCGTGAACAAGATGCCGAACCAGATCGGATCGTAGCCCAGCTCCCTGATGATCGGAACGAAGATCGGCATGGTGAGCAAGGTGATGCCGATCCAGTCGATGAAGGCGCCAAGAACGATCAGGATCAGCATCATCACCACGACGATGCCGAGCGGCGGCAGCGGAAGGTCGGTGATCATTCCCTGAAGGAACGAGGTCCCTCCCCCGAGCGTGTAGATGCCGACGAGCGCCGATGCGCCGAAGAACACCCAGGTCAGCATCGCGACCGTGCTGCCCGTCTGCTTGAGGACGTCGCCCATCATGCCGAACGAAAACTTGCCGTTGACGAAGACCAGGATAAGCGCACCGAGAACGCCGATGCCGGCCGTCTCCGTCGGCGTCGCGATCCCGGTGTAGAGCGAGCCGAGCACCACGCCGATGAGGAGAAGTGGCAGGATCAGCGCCCTGCCGAGGGCGACCTTTTCGCCGATCGGCATGTCGAGATCGGCCGCATCGGCGAGCGGACCCTTCTCGGGATGGAGGTAGCAGATCACCACCACATAAGCGATGTAGAGACCGGCAAGCAGCAGCCCAGGCAGCACCGCGGCGAGGAAGAGCTCGCCGATCGAGACCTGCGCCACCAGCCCGTAGACGATCAGGACGATGCTCGGCGGCAACAGCGTGCCGAGCGAACCGCCGCTGCAGATGACGCCGAGCGCGAGCCCGCGGTCGTATTTGCGCGCCAGCATCGCCGGCAGGCAGACGAGGCCGAGGACGACGATCTCGGCGCCGATGATGCCGACCATCGCCGCGAGGATGGTCGAGGTCAGAAGCGTGCCGACGGCGAGACCGCCCCGAAGCCTCCCCGACCAGACATGCAGGGCATGGAACAGGCGCTCGACGATGCCGGCCTTTTCGAGAAGGCAGCCCATCAGCACGAACATCGGCACGGCGATCAGGGCGTAATTGCCCATCAGCGTCAGCATCCGGCTCGGAATGAGGTAGAGCGCGTTCGGCCCGAAGGTCGAGAGCGTCAGGATGACGGCGGTCAGACCGGTCGCAAACGCGAGCGGCATGCCGGTGACGAGCAGGACGAGGAGAAGGCCCAGCGTCAGAAGGCTCAGCCACTCACCACTCATGGGAAAGCCTCCCGACGGCGAGTTTCAGGCGGCTGATACATTCGAGGATCATCAACGTGGCGCCGCAGGGGATCGCCGCCTTCATGATCATCGGAGCGTGGGAGTTCCATCCGCCACCCGACGTCTCACCGCTGCGGATGGCCGGAAGCGCCTGCTTGGCGCCGTAGTAGGCGACGACGGCGAGAAAGATCATCGACAGCACGATGGCCACGACGTCGAGAACCATCTGCGCCCTCTGGGGCAGCGTCTGGTAGATCACGTCGATCCGCACATGCTTGTCCTCGCCGAGGACATATGCGCCGGCGAGAACGTAGTGCACGGCGGCGATCGCGATGACGAGTTCCAGCCCCCAGACCGTAGGCGCCTGGAAGAAATATCGCATCGCGACATCGTAAACCGTGATGACGAAGACTGCGAAGTAAGCGGCTATGGAGCCGTACTCGCCGAGCTTTCGGTTGAAGAGGCTGATATATTCCACCGCGGCGACCTTGGATGATGCGAGTTCGAGGTTCGAAAGGCCGGCTCGCCGAAGCGAACGGGCCAACGAGGGATTGCCTCGCGAAGATTACTCGTCGATCAGGCCGATCTTCTTCATGTAGGCGAGCTGGCTATCGAGAGCCTTCTGGGCGAACGGGCTGCGCGTGGCGTAAGCCTTCCAGACGTCGATGGCCGCGGCGCGGAACGCCTTCTTGTCCTCGTCGCTCCAGTCGATGAGGGTGACGCCCTCCGCCCGCAGCTTCTCGGCAGCTTCGGCGTCCTTCTTTGCCATGGTCTCGGCCATGTCGTCGGCGAAGGCGCGCACCGCCTCCTTCAGCGTCTTCTGCAGTTCGGGCGTGAGCCCATCCCAGACTTCCTTGCGGATCGCGACGTCGGCGATCGACATCGAATGGACGCTCGGATAGATCGCGTATTTCGCGATGTCGTGGAAGCCGAGTTCCTCGTTCATCGACAGCGTGCCCCAGTCGGCGCCGTCGACCACGCCCTTGTCGAGCGCGCTGTAGACTTCGGTGCCCGCCATCTCGATCGGAACCGCGCCGAAGCTCGCGAAGACGTCCGAGAACATGCCCTTCGACATCCTGAGCTTCATGCCCTTGAAGTCGCTCGGATGCTCGACGGGCTTGAGCAGAGGCAGCGATTCCGCGCCCCAGGTGGTAACGCCGATCGGATAGAGACCGAACGGCTCGTAGGCCTCCTGAAGGAGCTCCAGGCCACCATTGTCGTAGTGATAATCGAGGAGCTGCTGGGTCGTCTGGTAGGCGCCGACGAGACCGCCGAGGATCGCGAAGCCGGGCTCGCGGCCGGTCCAGTAGGCTGGCGCGTTGTGTTCGCCGTCGAGGACGCCCATCTGCACCGCTTCGAGGGTCTCGGCAGTTCCGACGACCGCGTCGGCCGGCAGGGCGCGGATCTTGATCTGGCCGTCGGTCCGTTTGGCGACGTCCTCGGCAAAGCGCTCGAAGCTCTGCTGCGTGGCGGTGCCGGCCTGCCACAGGCTCTGGATCGACCAGTTGTAGTCCTGCGCCACGGCAGGTCCCGCGAGCGGAGCGGCGGCGATCAGTGCGGCGGCCGCGATGGTCCTCAAGGCTTTCGTCATTTCGTTTCCTCCTCTTGGTCAGATTGCGACCGCCATGTCGCTCCCGGCGGCCGTTGCATTTCGTTGGAACCGCAAGTGGCGAGGCCCCGCTCCTGCCGGTGCCCGACTCCCTCACATGAGCCCATCACATGGGCGGGGTCGCCACCACGGTCTGCCGTTGCTGCCCGAGCCCAGCGATGCCGAGTTCGACGACGTCGCCGGGCTTCAGCCAGACGGGCTCGGGCTTGATGCCCATCCCGACGCCGGGCGGGGTGCCGGTGGCGATCACGTCGCCGGGCAGCAGCGTCATGCAGCGGCTGAGATCGGCGATGAGCGCGGCAACGGGGAAGACCATCTTGTCGGTATTGCCGGTCTGCATCCGCACGCCGTTGACGTCGAGCCACAGGTCCAGCTTCCCCGGATCGACGATCTCGTCCGGCGTCACCAGCCAGGGGCCGATCGGGCCGAAGGTGTCGCAACCCTTGCCCTTCGCCCACTGCGTCGTCTCCATCTGGAAGGCACGCTCGGAAACGTCGTTGAGGACGCAGTAGCCGGCGATGAAGTCCGCAGCCCGCTCCTCGGAGACGTTGCGGGCCGTGCGGCCGATCACCACGCCGAGTTCGACCTCCCAGTCGAGTTTCGTCGAGCCGACAGGCTGCAGGGTGTCGTCATTGGGGCCGCAGATCGCCGACGGCGCCTTCAGGAACACGATAGGCCGCTGCGGAAGCGGCATCCCGGCCTCGGCGGCATGGTCGGAATAGTTGAGCCCGATGCAGATATATTTGGAGATCCCCTCCCAGGGCACGCCGAGCCGACCGGGCGCCGTAACCACGGGGAACTCGGCCAGGTCGAGACCTGCAAGTTCGTCGAGGAGCCCGCCCTCGAACTTCGCGGAATCGAGAGCATGGACCTTTCCCGAAAGGTCCCGGACCGCGCCATCGGCGTCGATCGCGCCGACCTTTTCCTTGCCGGGCTCGCCGAATCGCAAGAGTTTCATCGCAAAAGTCCTCGTTCGTTCATCAAATCAGCGTGGAGCCGCCATCGACGACGAAGGCGGCGCCGTTGACGTGACGTGCCTCGGGCGACGCCAGGAAGGCGATCGTCGATGCGATATCCT
This sequence comes from Jiella pacifica, assembly GCF_010500815.1. GTDB lineage: Bacteria > Pseudomonadota > Alphaproteobacteria > Rhizobiales > Rhizobiaceae > Jiella > Jiella pacifica. Next base: position 26,941 of record NZ_JAAAMG010000017.1, on the reverse strand, counting down.
CGGGACGCGCGAGCGCGGCAGGGTTTGCCCGTCGCACGCCGCCCTCGCTCCGGCGCTCGATACTCTCGATCATCCGCCCCGCGATCGGCCCAGGAAGCACCGCGTTCACGCGCACGCCGCTCCCACCGACGTCGAGCGCGGCAACCTTCGTCAGGCCGAGGACGGCGTGCTTGCTCGCGACATAGCCGGCGAGCCCGCCGCGCCCGCGGATCGCCGAGGTGGAGGCGACATTGACGACGCTGCCGCCGCCGCGGGCGATCATCCGCGGCAGGACGGCCTGCATGGCGAGGAAGACGCCTTTGACGTTGACCGCCATGACGCGATCGAACGTGTCCTCCGGATAGGTGCCGATCGGCTCGACGGCGCCTTCGATGCCGGCGCTGCTGACCAGGATCGTCACTTTTCCAAGGGCGCTCTCGACCGTGTCGATCGCGGCCGCGAGCGTTTCGGCGCGGGTCACGTCGACCGCCAGGGCGAGGCCGCGCCCGCCATTCGCCTCGATCTCGGCCAGCGTCCGCCGAGCCGCGTCGAGGCTCGTGTCGAGCAGCGCCACCGCGATGCCGCCTGCCGCAAACCGAAGCGCAGTGGCGCGGCCGAGATCGCCGCCCCCGCCGGTGACGACCGCTATGGCTGGATCGCCCTGCAGCTGCATCCTCTCCTCCCGTCGCCGCATCCACCCTGCGGCAATAATGTATTTTGCATATCCTGTACGCTGGCGGCGGCGCCGTCAAGTCCATCCTTTTTCGATGGTGTGGAGCCCTACAGTGCCTACCGGAGATGAGGCTAAGGGCATTCCTAACAGACAGGTTGTGGTCTCGGTTTTGCCGTCGCTTGACAGTGCGCCAAAACGTACTTTAGATCCAAAAGACATTCGAAATGCAGAACTGGCGATGACTGCCCATGAATATCGACCGAACCGTCACAGCGGTTGAGGACTTGAGGATCCTGGCGCGCCGCCGCGTACCGCGCATGTTCTACGACTATGTCGATTGCGGCTCCTGGAGCGAGGCGACCTATCGGGCGAACTCCCGCGACATGGCGGAGTGGAATTTCAGGCAGCGCGTCGCGGTCAACATCGAGGGGCGATCGAGCGAAACCACGCTGCTGGGTGAACCCGTCGCCATGCCGCTGGCCCTCGCCCCGGCTGGGCTTGCCGGAATGCAATGCGCCGACGGAGAGATTCTCGCCGCCCGGGCCGCCGCGGCGTTCGGCGTTCCCTTCACCATGTCGACGATGAGCGTGTGTTCCATCGAAGATGTGGCGGCGGCGACCAAGCGCCCCTTCTGGTTCCAGCTCTACATGATGAAGGACCGCACCTTCATGGGCGATCTGATCGATCGCGCCAAGGCGGCCGGGTGCTCGGCGCTCGTCCTTACCCTCGACCTGCAGGTCCAGGGACAACGCCACAAGGACATCAAGAACGGCCTGTCGACCCCGCCCAAGCTGACCCTCGCCAATCTCGCCAACCTCATGACCAAACCGCGCTGGTGCTGGGGCATGCTGCGCACCAAACGGCGCAGCTTCGGCAACATCGTCGGCCATGCGCCGGATATCGACGACACCAGCTCGATGGCGCTCTGGGTCAGCGAGCAGTTCGACCAGACGCTCGACTGGGCGGCCGTCGATTGGGTGAAGGCGCGCTGGGGCGGCAAGCTGATCCTCAAGGGCATCATGGACCCCGAGGACGCGCGCCATGCCGTGTCTGCCGGCGCCGATGCCATCGTCGTCTCCAACCATGGTGGCCGCCAACTCGACGGAGCGCCCGCCAGCATCCACGCTCTGCCCGCCATCGTCGACGCCGTGGGCAATGAGACGGAGGTCCATTTCGACAGCGGCGTGCGCTCCGGCCAGGATGTCTTCCGGGCGCTCGCGCTCGGTGCCAAGGCGGCGCATATCGGCCGGGCCTACATGTACGGTCTCGGCGCCCTCGGCGAGGATGGCGTCGCGCGCTGCCTCAGCATCATCAGGAAAGAGCTCGATCTCACCATGGCCTTGTGCGGCGTGCGCAAGGTCGAGGAGATCACCCGCGACACGCTCGTGCCGCGAAACTGAGACGTCGAAGAAGGAGGAACGCTATGTTCGGCAATTTCAAGCTTTACCCCAAGAGCGGGGTGAACCCCCACCATTCCCCGGCCTATCCGCTCGAATGGGACTGCACGCTGCGCACCGTCGAGGTGGTGACTCGTGTCGACCCGGCAAAGATCGATGCCATGCTCGAGGGAAGCGGTTTCGAGCGCATCAACGATCGCGTCGCCTTTCGCTTCATGCTGTCGCCCGGCCACACGCTCTCGGTGCACAAGGGCGCGATGTTCGACCTGATGATCACCGTCGCGGTGCGTTATCAGGATCTGTTCACCCAGACCCATATCTACATGTATTGCAGCGATCCGATCGGCATGGTCGCCGGGCGCGAGCTGTTCGGCTACACCAAGAAGGATTGCACCTACCAGTTCGACGAGGACGCCTTCGGCGCAACCCGCGGCTGGGTCAATCGCCGCGGCTTCCAGCTCGCCGAATTCACCTTCAAGCCGGATGATTCGGCTCCCATCGTGCGTCTCGTCGACGGCGACGAGCAGCCGGGCGGCGAAATCCACGTGCGCCGCCTGCCCCATCCCGAGCGCCCCGAGCCGGCCTATGAGGACGTCGTCTACCGTCTAACGCCGCTCGAATACTCCGCTCCGCTCGCCGGCAAGGTCGACCTCAAGCTCTACCCGTCGGAATTCGACCCGATCGCAGACCTCGAGCCCGAGGTCCTCGGCGCCCATTTCATGGCATCGCGGGTCTATGCCGGCGGCTTCGAGCTCGAGGATCGCCGCCTCTTGAAGCGTCTGACGCCCTGATCGAACGGTGGAGCGTCCTGCGTCCAATTTGGAGACGCGAACGACGCTCCGGTTCCTTGGCTCGATGGATCGCGCGCCAATGCACGAAGAGGACGACGGCGGATGAAGGTTCTGGTGTTCGGCGCGGGGGGCTTCGTTGGCCGCCGGCTCGTCGAGGTCCTCACGGAGGCTGAGATTGCGGTCGTCGGCGCCGATGTCGCCGCGGCTCGCGATCCGGTGTCCCCATCCCTTCACGCGATCGATGTGGGCGACCGCGAGGCCGTGGCCTCGCTGGTCGCCGAGACGCGGCCAAACGTGATCGTGAACCTTGCCTATGTCACCGGCGACGCCATCGAGGCCGATCTCGACCGCTCGACGCGGATCAACGTCAACGGTCATCTTCACGTTCTCGATGCCGCGCGCAGCTCGGGGGTCGGCCGCGTCGTCTATTCGAGCTCGATCGCCGCCTACGGCCCCGACCAGTCCGGCTATGGCGATCGCGCGATAACCGAAGCCGATTCCTGCCCGCTCGAAGAACACGGCACGACCTATGGCGCGATGAAGGCCTTCAACGACTTTATCGCCCTGCGCATACGCGCGGAGGGCGCGGTCGAGACCTGCGGCGTGCGCCTCAGCATCGTCTTCGGCCCCGGTCGCCGCCACGGCTTCACGGCCTGGACTTCGCATATGCTCGATCCAGCCCGCGAAGATGCGATCGAGGCCCCGCTTGCCCCGGACGATCCGTTGAGCCTCATCTCGGCCGGAGATGCCGCCCGCCTTCTCGCACTTGCGGTCCGCAGCCCGGCCACGCTGCCGCCGGTTCTGAATTCAGGCGGCTATCGCGTCGCTGCACGGGTGCTCGCCGACGAAATAGCGAAGCTCAACCCGCGCGCGCGCTTCACCTTCAGCGATTCGCCTGTGCCGCCACTCTTCGTCGACCACGTCTCGGGCGCTCTTGCCGAAAAGGCTCTCGGCTTCCGACTCCAGCCTCTTTCCGCCGCGCTGAGGGCGGAAATGGCCAAACATCCGCTTTAACCTCAGCCGCGCCCGCAACGACTTTCTGGATTTCGGTTTCCGACTGGTCCTGCTGGTAAGGCCTTCCCAATCTCGGCAGATCCAGTTGCTGGCCCGAGGGAAGCTCGGCATAGCCGGGGGGCCAACAGGATCGGGAGGTCCGCAGACAGGGCGCGCGTTGCCCCGGCAAGCTCGGCCCCGTTCATCCGGGGAATCGAAACCGTCCCTGGGTTGATTCCAGGCGAACCCTCCCTCCTCCTTCAGAAAAGCTCCAGCTGGCGTCCCTGGCGCTTTGCCTTCGGCGCGAGGCTCTGCTTCAGCCCCTCCCCGTCGGTCAGCCCGCCGGGCGACCAGTCGAGCGCGACGACGAAGGGGCGGACCTTGTCGATCGACTGGCAGAGGCGGGCGAGGTCGGCCAGCCGCAGCGTCCGGTGCCGGCGAGTCGAAAGGATGCGCTTCACCGCCCTCGTGCCGAGGCCGGGTACGCGCAGCAGCATCTCGCGCTCGGCGCGGTTGACGTCGACGGGAAAGCTCGCGCGGTTCTTCAGCGCCCAGGCGAGCTTCGGATCGAGCGACAGGTCGAGCATGCCGCCCTCTCCGCCGGAGACGATCTCGGCGCGCTGGAAGCCATAGAAGCGCATCAGCCAGTCGGCCTGGTAGAGGCGGTGCTCGCGCATCAGCGGCGGCTTGGCGAGCGGCAGGCGGCTTGAGGAATCCGGGATCGGCGAAAAGGCCGAATAATAGACCCGGCTGAGACGGTAGTTGCCGTAGAGGTTTTCCGAGCGGGTGAGGACGTCGTCGTCGTTCGAGGCATCGGCGCCGACGATCATCTGGGTCGACTGGCCGCCGGCGGAAAATCGCTCCGGCTTCGTCCGGTCGCGCTTCTCGCCCCTGTGTTCCTCGATCTTCGCCCTCAGATGGCCCATCGCACGGCGGATGTCGCGCGCGTCCTTCTCCGGCGCGAGAGCCGAAAGCGTCGCGTCGGTCGGCAGTTCGATGTTGACCGACAGCCGGTCGGCGAAGCGCCCCGCCTCCTCCAGCAGCGCCGGCGAAGCGTCGGGAATGGTCTTCAGATGGATGTATCCGGAGAAGTTCTCCTCCAGCCGCAGCTTCCTCGCCACCCGCACCATTTCCTCCATCGTATAGTCCGAGCTGCGGATGATGCCCGAGGAGAGGAACAGCCCTTCGATGTAGTTGCGGCGGTAGAAGTTCATGGTCAGCGCCACGACCTCCTCGACCGAGAACCGTGCTCGGCCGACGTTCGAGGAAGAGCGGTTGATGCAGTAAACGCAGTCGTAGATGCAGAAATTGGTCAGGAGGATCTTGAGAAGCGAGATGCAGCGCCCGTCCGGTGCATAGGCATGGCAGATGCCGGAGCCCTCCGTCGAGCCGATGCCCTTCGATTTGACGGAATTGCGCCCCGCCGCCCCGCTGGAAGCGCAGGAGGCGTCGTATTTCGCGGCGTCGGACAGGACGGCGAGCTTGGTGCGGAGATCGAGCGTGGGCATCCGGTCCACATAACGTTCACGGAACGTTCGCGCCAGCCGCAGAAGCTGATTTCTCCCGTTACCTTTTGTCGCGCCACCTGTCCCGGCCCGCTAAGTTGCGGATTCTCAATCTGTTTTGATTGGACGATGAACCAAAAGCCATAACGGCGCGTTATATTCGTCACGGGGACGATCCGACGGCGAGAGCTTGCAGGGTGTCGATCTCGTTCTTGGAAAGTTTGACATTGCGACACGCCCTTCGACTAGGAGCATCTCATGCGTAAACTCATATCGATGGCCTTGGCGGCCGTTCTGGCGCTCGGCACCCTCAGCACCACCACCGTCAGTGCCAGCGCCGATCCGCTGTGGCGGAGCCACAATGGTGGCCATCACTGGAATCGTGGCCACCGCTGGAACGGCCCGCGCCATTTTCGCGGCGGGCGTCACTATCGCGGGGGTCGCTATTATCGCGGCGGCCGCTACTACGGCCGGCGTCATCACGATAACGGCGCGGCGATCGGGGCTGGCATTGCGGGTCTTGCGATCGGTGCGATCGTCGGCGGTGCGCTCGCCGACCGCGGTGGCCCGGTCCCGGTTCAGCGGGTCTATCCGAATCGCGGCTATGGCGGCGGACACATCGCGCGCTGCGAGGCCCGCTACCGATCCTATGACAGGCGGACGGACACCTTCCTCGGCTATGACGGCTATCGTCACCGCTGCAAGTACTGATCGTCCAGCCTTGCGCTGCCGAGACATCGAAGAGGCTTGGCGGTCGGTCCGCCGGGCCTCTTTTCACATGTTCCGACCGCCGCCCCGATGCGGAGGTCGGTTGACGCATTCAGACGCATCATCAAGCAACGGATTATCGCAAACGTGACCGCCCCCTGGCGCAACCAGACGGGGGCAGAAGAGTTTGATCGGACAGCCAGGCCAACAGCCCATCAAGGGCGATAGCCTGACGAAGGGACAGACGGGCTCCCTCGACCATTCCCGAACAGGGATTTCGGCCGCTCGGCCCGGAGCGATCGGAGAATGACCATGAACAGATTCGTTTCCGCGGCTCTTGCAGCCGTCATTGCAGCTGGCGCCGTGAGCGCTGGAACGTCGGCGGCAAGCGCCGATCCATGGCGCCATGGTGGCGGATACCACCATGGTGGTGGCTGGAACCATGGCGGCGGCTGGTACCACGGCGGCGGTTATCGCCACGATCACTATCGTGGCGGTTGGCATCATCATGACAATGGCGCGGCCGTGGCGGCCGGAATCGGCGGCCTCGCTCTCGGCGCGATCGTCGGCAGCGCCCTTGCCTCCCCCGGCTATGACGAGCCGGCCTATTACGATCGACCGGTGCCGGTAGAGCGGGTCTATCCGGTCCGGCGGGCCTACCGGGTCGAACCGCGCTCGGTCTATTACGGCAACCACGCCACGGTCTGCGCCGAGCACTACAAGTCCTACGACCCGAGGACGGACACGTTCCTCGGCTATGACGGCTACCGTCACCGCTGCAATCTCTGACGGACAGAGGCAGCGTCTCGAACTGCGAAGGCCGGTGGATCGCTCCACCGGCCTTCGTCATTTGATGCAGGTTTTTTCGACCGCGGTCGGCCGACAATCGCGCGCCGAAGCAAGGCCTCAGTGGCTGTGCGCCTTCTTCACCGCCCGCTTGGTGACGACTTTCACGAGGTTCGCCCGATAGGCCGACGAGCCGTGGATGTCGGAAACCATGTCGCCTTCCGGCACGGTCAGTCCATCGACGGCTTCGGGCGCAAAATTGCCCGACAGCGCCTGTTCGCCGTCGCTCCAGCGGAAGGCTCCGCTGGCGCCAGCCCCGGTGACGCCGACCTTCACGCCGTCGGCGCGCTTGGCGACGAAGACGCCGCACATGGCGTAGCGCGAGGCCGGATTGCGGAACTTCTCATAGGCGCACTGGTCCGGCGCATCGAAGGAGACAGCGGTGACGATCTCGCCCTCGTCCAGCGCCGTCTCGAACAAACCCTGGAAGAACTCGTCGGCCGGGATCTCCCGCTTGTCGGTATGGATCGTCCCGCCGAGCGCCAAAAGCGCCGCCGGATAGTCGGCCGCCGGATCGAAATTGGCGACCGAACCGCCGACCGTTCCCATGTGGCGCACCGCCGGGTCGCCGATCAGCCCGGCAAGCGCCGCGAAGCCGGGGCAGACGGACTTGATCTCTTCATTCGTCGCCACCTCGGCATGGGTGGTACCGCCGCCGATGCGGATCGACCGGCCATTCACCGAAATGCCCTTGAGTTCGCCGACATGGCGCAGGTCGATCAGCGCCTCGGGCGCGGCCAGCCGCTGCTTCATGGTCGGGATCAGCGTCATGCCGCCCGACAGATATTTCGCCTCGTCGCCCTTTTCCGCGGCGAGCTGCGTTGCCTCTGCCAGCGAGGACGGGCGGTGGTAGCTTGTCTCGTACATGGGTTCTCTTCTCCCTCGGGCGCCGGGCTAGCGGTCCTTCGCCAGCCGCGCGGCGCGATCGTCGAAAATGTCGAGCCGGACGAACCGGCACCGCCGGCCGCGCCCCGAAGGACACGGCCGATCGTCATCGTCAGGCCTAGCGGACGGCGTTCAGTGCCTTCCAGACCTTTTCGGGCGTTGCCGGCATGGTCAGGTCGTTGTTGCCGATCGCGTCGGTGATGGCGTTGATCACCGCCGGCGGCGAGCCGATGGCGCCGGCCTCGCCGCAGCCCTTCATGCCGAGCGGGTTGCCCGGGCAGAGGGTCTCGGTGGTGGACACCTTGAAGTTCGGCAGGTCCCAGGCCCGCGGCATGGCATAGTCCATGTAGGACGCCGTCGTCAGCTGGCCGCTGTCGTCGTAATGGGTGCTCTCCAGAATGGCCTGGCCGATGCCCTGGGCAAGCCCGCCATGAACCTGGCCCTCGACGATCATCGGATTGATCACCCGGCCGAAATCGTCGGCGGCGACGAACTGGATGATCTCGGTGGTCCCGGTTTCGGGATCGACCTCGACCTCGCAGATGTAGCAGCCGGCCGGGAAGGTGAAGTTGGTCGGGTCGTAGAACGCCCCCTCCTTCAGCCCCGGCTCCATGCCGTCCGGCAGATTGTGGCCGGTATAGGCGCCGAGGCAGACCTCGTGCCAGCCGAGCTTCTTGTCGGTTCCGGCGACCTTCACCTCGCCGTTCTCGATGACGATGTCGCCTTCGTCGGCCTCGAGCACGTGGGCGGCGATCTTCTTGGCCTTCGCCTCGACTTTGTCCAAGGCCTTGTGGATCGCCGACATGCCGACGGCGCCGGAGCGCGAGCCGTAGGTGCCCATGCCGAACTGCACCTTGTCGGTGTCGCCATGGATGACCTGGACGTTGTCGACAGGCAGGCCGAAGCGTTCGGCGACGAGCTGGGCGAAGGTCGTTTCGTGGCCCTGGCCGTGGCTGTGCGAGCCGGTGAGGATCTCGATCGTACCGACCGGATTGACCCTGACTTCCGCCGATTCCCACAGGCCGACGCCGGCGCCGAGGGAGCCGACAGCCTTCGACGGCGCGATGCCGCAGGCCTCGATGTAGCAGCTCATGCCGAGGCCGCGCAGCTTGCCGCGGGATTTCGCCTCCGCGCGCCGACCCTCGAAGCCGCTGACGTCGGCGGCTTCCATGCCGGCATTCAGGCAGGCTTCGAAATCGCCGGCATCGTAGTTCATGATCACCGGGGTCTGGTGCGGAAACGAACGGATGAAGTTCTTGCGGCGGAACTCGGCCGGCGAAATGCCCAGCTCGCGCGCCGCCGTCTCCATCGTCCGCTCGATGACGTAGGTCGCCTCCGGCCGCCCGGCGCCGCGATAGGCGTCGACCGGCACCGTGTTGGTGTAGACCGCCTTGACGTTGGCGTGGATCGCCGGGATGTCGTACTGGCCCGAAAGCAGCGTCGCATAGAGGTATGTCGGCACCGACGACGAGAACAGCGACATGTAGGCGCCGAGATTGGCGGTCGTCTCGACCTTCAGGCCGAGGATCCTGTTGTCGGCGTCGAGGGCGAGTTCGACGTCCGTCTCGTGATCGCGGCCATGGGCGTCCGTCAGGAACGCCTCGGTGCGGTCGGACGTCCACTTCACCGGGACGCCGGTGCGCTTGGAGGCCCACAGGCAGACGATCTCTTCGGGATAGATGTAGATCTTCGAGCCGAAGCCGCCGCCGACGTCCGGCGCGATGACCCTCAGCTTGTGCTCGGGCGCGACGTTGTAGAAGGCGCTCATCACCAGGCGGGCGACATGCGGGTTCTGCGACGTCGTCCAGCAGGTATAGTGATCCTCGGCCGGATCGTAGAGGCCGAGCGCGGCGCGCGGCTCCATCGGGTTGGGTACGAGGCGATTGTTGTGGATGTGCAGCTTGGTGACGTGGGCGGCCTTGGAGAAGGCCTCGTCCGTCGCCGCCTTGTCGCCGAGCTCCCAGTCGAAGATCAGGTTGCCGGGGGCCTCGGGATGGAGCTGCGGCGCGCCGTCCTTCAGCGCTTCGACCGCCTTGGTGACGACGGGCAGCTCCTCGTAGTCGATCACCACCGCCTCGGCCGCGTCGCGGGCCTTGGCCTGGGTGTCGGCGACGACGATCGCCACTGCCTGCCCGACATAGCGCACGGTCTGCGACGCCAGCGCCGGCCAGGCGCCCATCTTCATCGGCGTGCCGTCCTTGGAATTGACCGCCCAGCCGCAGATCAGATTGCCGATACCGTCGCCCTGCAGCTGTTGGCCGTTCAGGATGCCGATGACGCCGGGCATGGCTTCTGCCGCGCTGGTGTCGATGCCGTTGATCTTCGCATGTGCATGCGGCGAGCGCACGAACGCGGCATATTTCATGCCCGGCACGCTCATGTCGTCGACATAGCGGCCGCGCCCGGTGATGAAGCGGCGGTCCTCCTTGCGAAGAACCTTCGCACCGATACCCTCAACGCCCATAAATCAAACCTCCCTGAGCTCGATCGAGGCTCCCATGCGCCAGGGCGCACCCGCGATCGATGAAACCGTTCGAAGACCGCGGCGCCCGGCGGGGCCGCGGCAGCCCGTCACGTCATTCGGCCGCCATGGCCGGGGCCTGCGAGGCGCCCGCCGCCGCAAGGATCGCCTTGACGATGTTGTGGTAGCCGGTGCAGCGGCAGATGTTGCCGTCGAGTTCCTCGCGCACCGTCTCCTCGTCGAGCGACGAGCCGTGCCGCTCGATCATGTCGACCGCGGTCATGATCATGCCGGGGGTGCAGTAGCCGCACTGCAGGCCGTGATGCTCGCGGAAGGCCGCCTGCACGGGATGCAGTTCCTGGCCGTTGGCGAGACCCTCGATCGTCGTGACGGAAGAGCCCGAGGCCTGGACGGCGAGCATGGTGCAGGACTTCACCGCCTTGCCGTCGACATGAACCACACAGGCGCCGCATTGCGATGTGTCGCAGCCGACATGGGTGCCGGTGAGGCCGAGATTTTCGCGCAGGAACTGGACGAGCAGGGTGCGGTCCTCGACCGATCCCTTCATCTCGCGCCCGTTCACGGTGATGGTGACGTCCGTCATGAAACTCCTCCCAAACTCGCCGGCTCGATCGGCCGGTCATGTCGCTGGTCCCCGTTCCACTCGGCACCCGCTTCGTCGGCGAAGCAGGCAGGGCGGGACGCTCGCGGGGGAGATTGCCCCTTTGTGGTCTGGGCTTCAAGCGCTTTTCAGAATCGTTCCACGCAAGGCGCCCTCGCCCGGCGGATCACGCATCGCCGGATGGCGAAAGGCCACGGCGCACCAAGGCACCACGCCGGCCGGCCCGCGCCGGCACGGTCGCGTTTGGTCATCTGGCCGGGAGGCGTTGCCCATCGGCAACGCGCAAGCAAATTGCAACCGCCGGGCGCTGCCTGCGACAGTCGGTCCGAGTTTGAAGGCCGTGCTGTGGTCGCATCGGCACAGCGCGGGTCCAATCGACGTTCGCGGGGCGTCGGCAGGCCGGTTCGACAGGCGTTCGTAGTTGTTATTTCACGATTTCCGGGCATGCTTACTCTCACCTGAAGGGGGGAGCGAAACTTTTCGGGAAGGGCCGACCGGCTCTGCCACGCCATGACGGCGGGCACTCTTACCCTCCGCATGATCGTTGGTTCAGGGGATTGAAGCGTTTGCCCGAATTTGACCGCCTGCCTGCAATCTGCGTTTCGATTGCCCTGGCGATCTCCCTGGCCTCGCCGGCCGGCGCGTTCGAGATCTTCGGCTTGAAGTTCTTCGAGAGCACCGACGCCGACGTCGAGGTGATCGATCCCCTGAACTACACCGTGACTCTGACCGTCGAGCCCGCTCCGGGAAACGAGGACGGATCGCTCGAAGACGCCCTGCGCACCGCCTCCGGCCTGATCGGCGACGAGGAAAAGCCGGTCTCCGGCTCGCTCGGCCTTCTGTCCAAGGCCAAGACCGACCGCAAGCGGCTCGTCGCCGCCCTGTTCGAACAGGCGCGCTACGACGGTCTCGTGGACGTCTTCATCGAGGGCCGCGACATCACCACCCTGCAGCCGGATGCGACCTTCTCCGCCCGGCCGGTACCGGTGACCATCCGGGTGCGGCCGGGGCCGAAATACACGCTCGGCCGCATCGCCGTCAGCTCCGGTGGCATTCCCGTCGATCCGGCCGAATACGGCCTCGAGGCCGGTGGCGACGCCGGCTCGGCCAAGGTGCTGGAAGCCGAAGCCAAGATGTTCAATGCGCTGCGCGAGGACGGCCGCCCCTTCGTCGCGGTCACGGGCCGCGACATCATCGCCGACGCCGCGACCGACCGTCTGGAATATCAGGCCGCCCTCGATCCCGGCCCGCGGGTGCCCTTCGGCGACGTCTATGTCGAGGGCGCCAAGGACGTCGATCCCGGCTTCATCGCCTATATGACCGGGCTGAAGGCCGGCGAGGTGTTCTCGCCGCAGGAACTCGCCGATGCGAGGGCCCGGCTTCTGAAGCTCGGCGTCTTCTCCTCGGTCACCGTCAAGGAAGGCAAGGCCCAGGATCCGGACGGCTCGCTGCCGGTGCAGGTCGAGGTCGGCGAACGCAAGTTCGGCTATTACGGCGTCGGGGCGACCTATTCCAACACCGAGGGCGCCGGCGCCAACGGCTATGTCGGCTATCGCAACCTCTTTGGCCGGGCCGAGTCACTGCGCTTCGACGCCTCGGTGTCGCGCATCGGCGCGACCGCCGTTTCCGGCGAGGCGCGCGAGACCGACGGCTTCGACTATTCGAGCTCGCTGGTCTTCAAGAAGCCCGGCGTCCTCGGCCCCGATTCGGTCTATATCGGCTCGCTCGAAATCAAGAAGGAGCAGCCGCTCGCCTACGACCGCCAGAGCTATGCGGCGACCAGCGGCGTCGAATACGAGATCGATCGCCAGCAGACGCTGAACGTCACCTTGCGCGGGGAATACGAAGAGATCACGGACTATCTCGGCACCCGCGACTACTTCATCGCCTCGCTGCCGATCACCTACACCTATGACGGCCGCAACAACGAGCTGAACCCCACCGACGGCTTCTATTTCCAGGCCCTCGCCGAGCCGTCCTACGGCTTCAACACCTCGACGCCCTTCGTCAAGACCAGGCTCGACGGCCGGGCCTATCTGTCGCTGACGGAAAGCGACCGGCTGATCCTCGCCGGCCGGCTCGGTTACGGCACGATCTTTGGCGCCGACGTTGCGGACATTCCCAACGACCGCCGCTTCTTCGCCGGCGGCGGCGGTTCGGTCCGCGGCTACGAGTTCCAGTCGGTCGGCCCCTATTTCCCCGGAAACGTGCCGCCCGGCTCGGGCTTCAACGACCGCTTCACCGACACGCCGACCGGCGGCCTGTCGCTGTTCGAGGGCTCGGTCGAGGCGCGCATCGGCATCACCGAGAACATCCAGGTCGTGCCCTTCCTCGACTTCGGCACGGTCTCCGACGAACTCGTCCCCGACTTTTCGAACTTCAAGCTCGGCGCCGGCGTCGGCGCCCGCTATCTCACCAGCTTCGGCCCGATCCGCATCGACGTCGGCATTCCCCTCGACCCGGGGCCAAGGGACGCCGGGTACCAGATCTACGCCGGAATCGGACAGGCCTTCTGATGATCAACGAACGCCTCGCCGCTCTCGCTCTGACGCTGTTCCTGGCACTCGTCGCGCTCGTTCCGACGAGCCGGCCGGCGCATGCCCAGCAGTTCATCGCCAGCCAGATCGAGAACCTGATCTCCACCGACACGATGAAGGTGAAGATCGACGGTCTGTCCGGCGCGCTGAGCGGGGCGATCCGCATCGAGAAGGTCACCGTCTCCGACCCTGAGGGCGTCTTCCTGACGGCCAGCGATCTCGCCATGGACTGGTCGCCGCTGGCGCTGGTGCGCTCCAACGTCGCGATCGAGAACCTCTCCGCCGGCCAGATCGTGCTGGAGCGCCTGCCGGCCGGCCAGCCGGCCAGCGAAGGCGGCGGCGGCTTTTCACTGCCCTCGATCACCGCCGACATCCAACAGATCGCCATCGAGGAATTCATTCTCGGCGAGGCGATCGCCGGCACGCGCGCCCGGCTGAAGGCGAATGCCAGCCTCGCCCTCGAAGACGATCCGACGCAGCTCTCGGCGCAGGCGACCGTCGAGCGGCTCGACCAGCCGGGGCGCATCGCCTTCAAGATCGAGTTCGCGCCGGACGACAACAGGCTGGTGGTCGATGTCGACGCCAGCGAGCCGCAGGGCGGCCTCGTCGCGACGCTGCTCGGCATTCCCGGCGCCCCGCCGGTGCAGCTGACGGTCAACGGCTCCGGCCCGCTCTCCGGCTTCATGGCAAACGGCGCGCTCACCGTCGACAACGAACAGGCCGCCACCCTGACCGCCCGCGTCGACCGGCAGGACGCCGCCTATCGCGCAGCCCTGTCGCTCAACGTCGCGGCCGAGCGCTTCGTGTCGGAGGCCTATCAGCGCTATGTCGAAGGCGGCGCCAATCTCGACGCCACCGTCGAGATCCGCGACGACGGCACCTACCGGATCGAGCAGGGCACCCTCGCCTCCCAGGCGGTCCAGCTCTCGGCCACCGGCACGGTCGACCCCTCCGGCTCCGGCAACGACCTCTCCGTCCAGCTGAGCGCGCCCGGCGGCGGCCCGCTCGCCCTCTCCTTCGGCACGCCGGAGACGCCGATCGACCTGTCCGTCGCGAGCCTCGAGGCTTCGCTGCAAGGGGCGCTGGCGAATGCCGCCGTCTCGGTGAACGCCTCCCTCCCGCAGCTCGTCTACGGCGAATACGCCGCCAACAATCTCGGCGCCGAACTGACCAGCCAGAGCTTCGACGTCACCGGCCTCACCGGCCCATTCCAGCTTTCGGCCAGCGCCGCCTCGGCCAAGGCGCCGGAAGGCGTCCAGCAACGCTTCCTCGACGGCCCGATCAAGCTGTCCGGCAGCGGCGCGCTCGACCAGAACGGCATCCGCCTCGATCCGGCGACGCTTGCCACCGACACGGCCAATCTGAACGTCACCGGCTCGGCGGCGCTGAATTTCTCGACCTTCGACCTGACGCTCGATTCCAGCTTCAAGACCGTCGCGCTGTCCGCCGGGCTCGCCCCGATCGCCGGCGAGACGATCGCCGTTTCGGGCGATTTCGCGCGGAGCCAGGACGGTTCGCTCGCGGCCAGACAGCTGAGGGTGAACGGCGACAACCTGTCGATCGAGGGCCAGGCAGGGCTTTCCGACGAGACGGTCTCGGCCGACATTTCCGGCAAGCTTGCCAATGCCGGCAATGTCAGCCAGCAGCTTTCCGGCGGGGCGAGCTTCCAGTTGACCGCGAACGGGCCGGTCGCCGCCCCCGACATCGACCTCACCGTCGACGGCAACGGCCTGTCGATCAACGGCCGCGAACTCGCCAGCCTCAGCGTGAAGGTGGAAGGAACGCTGCAATCCGGCGCCCCGGAAGGCAGCGTCGACATTTCCGGCGTCATCGACGGCCAGCCCCTCGAAGGCAAGGCGGACCTCGCCGGCCTGCCGAACGGCGAAGCGAAGGTTTCCGGCCTCGTCATCCGCCAGGGCACCAACAGCATCACCGGCGATCTGACGCTCACGCCGAATTTTCTGCCGATCGGCACGCTCGACGTGAAGCTCGACGATCTCGCGGCCCTTGCCGCCCTCGGCGGCCTCACCGCCAGCGGCGACGTGACCGGCACCCTCGGCTTCGACGTGTTGTCCGACGGGACACCCGTCGCCAAGCCCGACCTCACCGGCGAGAGCGTCTCGGTATCCGGCAACACGCTTTCGGGCGCGAAGATCGACCTGTCGGTCTATGACTATCTCGGCATTCCGATCCCGCAGGGCACCGTCACCGCCAGCGCGATCAGCGCCGGCGGCGTCGACGTCTCGGAACTTTCCGTCGCCTTTTCCAGGCAGGCGGCCGAGACGGCCGGCGTCGAGGCGTCCGCGCGGATGAACGGCGTTCCGCTCGCGCTTGCGGGCGATGCCACCTTCCGACCGAACGAAATCGTGGTCGCGCTCCAGCGGCTGACCGCGGCAATCCCGGATGCCGCGGTGGCGCTGCAGGACCCGGCGCGGATCCGCATCGCGGGCGGCACCACGACTCTCTCCGATCTCACCCTGACGGTCGGCGAGGGGCGGCTCTCGGCCTCCGGCTCGGCCGGCGAGACGCTCGATCTTTCGGCCGATCTGACCAACGTCCCCGCCGCCGTCGCCAATCCCTTCGTCGAAAATCTGTCGCTCGCCGGCACGATCGACGGCACCGCCGAAGTCAGCGGCCAGGCGAGCGATCCGGCCGCCCGCTTCGACCTCCGTGCCCGGCAGGTCGTCGCCACCCGCTCGGGCGGCACGGCGACGCCGCCGGTCGACGGTACCGTCTCCGGCAGCTATTCCGGCGGCACGCTGCAGCTCCAGACGGCCCGCCTCGATCTCGGCGACGGCTCGCTGACCGCGACCGGCTCGCTCGGCGAGACGATCGACCTCGACGTCGATCTCACCCAGGCCCCCGTCGCCATCGCCAACGCCTTCGTCGAAGGACTCGACGCATCGGGCACCCTTTCCGGCAACGCGCAGCTTTCCGGCACGACGAGCAATCCCGCCGCGACCTTCTCGCTCACCGGCCGCCAGATTACCGCCAAGGCCATTGCCAACGCCGGAATCGCGCCCCTGTCGCTCGACGCTTCCGGCTCCTACGACGACCAGACGCTGACGCTTGCCAATGCGGAAATCGAGGTCGGCTCGGCCTCGCTCACCGCCTCGGGCACGATCGGCGAAAACCTCGATGTCCGGGTGCGGGCGGAAAACCTGCCTGTCGGCCTCGTCAACGGCTTCGTGCCGGATCTCTCGGCCCAGGGCACGATCTCGGGCACCGCCAGCGCCACCGGCACACCGACGAACCCCGATGCCACCTTCGACATCCAGGGCAGCGGCATCACCACCGACGAGATCGCCAAATCCGGCATCAAGCCGCTCGATCTGCGCCTTGCCGGCAGCTATGCCGACGGCACGGCCGACATTCAGACGGGCGTCGTCAATGTCGGCGATGGCTCTCTGACAGTCTCCGGCAGCATTGGCGAAACCCTCGACGTCACCGCGGAAATGAGCCGCCTGCCGGTCGGCCTCGCCAACGGCTTCGTCGACGGCCTCGGCGCCGAGGGCACGATCTCCGGCACCGCGAAGGCGACGGGCACGCTCGAAAAG
The DNA here is from genome assembly GCF_010500815.1 of Jiella pacifica. Lineage (GTDB taxonomy): Bacteria > Pseudomonadota > Alphaproteobacteria > Rhizobiales > Rhizobiaceae > Jiella > Jiella pacifica. Next base: position 9,987 of record NZ_JAAAMG010000017.1, on the reverse strand, counting down.
CCCGACGCCACCTTCGACCTGTCGGGTACCGGCATCACCACAGAGGCGATCGCGCAGGGCGGCGTCCCGCCGCTGTCGCTGGACGCCGACGGCAGCTATCAGGACGGCACGCTGAACCTTGCCACCGCAAGGCTCGACGTCGGCGAGGGCTCGCTCCGCGCGAGCGGCACTGTCGGCGACCAATTGAACCTCGATCTCGCCCTCGAGGCGCTTCCGGTGGGCCTTGCCAACGGCTTCGTCGAGGGGCTCAACGCGACGGGCACGATCTCCGGCACCGGCCGGGCAACCGGCTCGCTCTCCGATCCGAACGCAACGTTCCAGCTCTCCGGCACCGGGATCACCACCCAGCAGATCGCCAAATCCGGCGTCGCGCCGCTCGCCCTCGACGCCGCGGGCTCCTATGCCGGCGGCACCGCGACCATCGAGCGGGCCAACGTCACGGTCGGCGACGGCTCGCTGTCGGCTTCGGGCACTGTCGGCGAGAATCTCGATCTGACGCTGAACCTCTCGGAGCTGCCGGTCGGCCTCGCCAACGGCTTCGTCGAGGGCCTCGGCGCCCGCGGCACGGTCTCCGGCTCCGGCAAGGCAACGGGCTCGCTCTCCGACCCGCAGGCGACGTTCCAGCTTTCGGGCTCCGGCATCACCACCCGGCAGATCGCCGATTCCGGCATCGCGCCGCTCGGCCTCGATGCGGCGGGCTCCTATTCGGGCGGCACGGCGACGATCGAGCGGGCGAACCTTGCGGTCGGTTCCGGCAGCCTCTCGGCCTCCGGCACCGTCGGCCAGCAGCTAGACCTCGATGTCACCGCGACCGACATTCCCGCCGGCCTTGCCAACGGCTTCGTCGAGGGCCTCGGCGCCCGCGGCACGATCTCCGGCAACGCCACGGCGACCGGCTCGCTGTCCGATCCCTCGGCACAGTTCTCCCTGTCCGGCACGGGCATCACGACGGAACAGATCGCCCGCTCCGGCACGGCGCCGCTCACTCTCGACGTCGCCGGCACCTATGACGACGGCACCGTCAACCTCGCCAATGCCGAGGTCGTCGCCGGTGACGGCCGGCTGACGGCGCGCGGCACGGTGGGCCAGCAGCTCGACATCAACGTCGATCTCAGCCGGCTGCCGGTCGGCCTCGCCAACGGTTTCGTCGACGGCCTCGGGGCGCAGGGGACGGTCTCCGGTACGGCTTCTGCCACCGGCTCGCTCTCCAGCCCCAATGCCCGCTTCGATCTTTCCGCCGCCAACGTCTCCGTCGCCCAGAGCCGCGCCGCCGGCGCCCCTCCCCTCAGCGCCGATATCGCCGGCGCTTATCAGAACGGCAATCTTGCCCTCGATCAGGCGCTCGTGAGGGTCGGCGGCGGGACCATCCGCGTCACCGGCGGGGCAAGCCAGAGCAACCTCAATCTCACGGCCGAGATCCGCGATCTGCCCGCCTCGATCGCCAGCGCGGCCGCCGGCGACCTCGCGCCCCAGGGCACGATCAACGGCACCGTCCGGGCGACCGGCGCGCCGAGCAATCCGCAGGTGACCTACGACGTGACCGCCTCCGGCGTCTCGATCGCGCCCACCCGCAGCGCCGGCGTCGGCGCCCTGCAGATCACGACGCGGGGCCAGTATTCCGGCAACCGCGTCACCACCGACACGCAGCTTTCCGGCAGCGGCATCGACCTTGCCGTCAACGGTTCGGTCGGTCTTTCCGGCACGCCGACCCTCGATCTTGCGGCCAACGGCACGGCGCCGCTTTCCCTCGCCAATCCGATCCTCGCCGAGGGCGGTCGCTCCGTTCAGGGAACGGCCCGGGTCGACGTCCGGGCAACCGGCCCCGTCACCCAGCCGAACGTCAACGGCACTGTCACCGTCGCCGGCGCGCGGCTGGTCGACACCGGCTTCAACGTCGCCCTCAACGACATCAACACCACCATCGCCCTCAGCGGCACCACCGCGACGATCCAGAGCTTCACCGGCCAGATCTCCTCCGGCGGCACCGTCACGATCGGCGGCACCGTCGGCCTGACGGGCGATTTCCCGGCCGATCTGACGATCGACGCCAATCGCGCCCGCTACAATGACGGCGAACTGATCGCCGCGCGGCTTTCGGCCGATCTGACGTTGACCGGCCCGCTCGTCGCGACGCCGACCCTCGCCGGCACGATCGATGCCGAAGAGATCGACATCATCGTCCCGGACAATCTGCCGAGTTCGCTGGCGCGGATCGACGTCACCCATCGCAACGCCAGCGCGGCCGTCGTCGAGCAGCAGCGCGAGCTGTTTCCCAAGACAGCCGGCGGCACCAGCGGCGGCGGCATCGATCTCGACATCACCTTCAACGCCCCGAACCGCGTCTTCGTGCGCGGCCGCGGCCTCGATCTCGAACTCGGCGGCTCGCTGCAGATCACCGGGCCGGCCTCCAATCTCTCCATCATCGGCGGCTTCGAACTGGTGCGCGGGCGATTCCAGATCCTCTCCAAGGAACTGACCTTCCAGCGCGGCAATCTGAGCTTCACCGGCGACCTGATCCCGACCCTCGATCTCGAGGCGTCGTCCACCGTCGACGACGTCACCGTCTACGTGACGGTGACCGGGCCGGCGAACGACCCGTCGGTCAGCTTCTCCTCCAACCCGGCGCTACCGCAGGACGAGGTTCTGGCGCGGCTGATCTTCGGTCAGGGAACGTCGGACCTCTCGCCGCTGCAGATCGCCCAGCTGGCGGAAGCCGCCGCGACGCTCGCCGGCGTCGGCGGCTCGACAGGCCTTCTCGACAATCTGCGCTCCCAGCTCGGCGTCGACTCCCTCAACGTCACCACCACCTCGGACGGCCAGACCGCCGTCGGCGTCGGCAAATATCTCAATGAGAACACCTATCTCGGCGTCGATTCCACCGGCCGGGTGTCGCTGGAATTGAAACTCGGCGGCGGGCTGAAGGCCAAGGGCGCGGTCACCACGGAAGGCGGCGGCGAGGTCGGGGTCTTCTACGAGGGTGAGTTCTGAGGCCGGCACACGGGAGCGGCCGGCAAAGAGAGGCGCAAGCTTTCGAACGGCTCTGACGACCGGCAGAACCAGTCGGCCCGCGACTATCTCCAGAGGCAGCCCGAGCGGTGACGGCGGCACTTTTCCTGCTTCGGAAGAGCGCTTAGCTCGAGGGCATGGCGGTGTTCTGGAAAAGCCGATGCGAACGACCGTCACGCTCGACGACGAGCTTCTCCTGCGCGCCGTCGCCCTCACGGGAAACAAGGAGCGGACGACCTTGCTTCGCGAGGCGCTCACCGCCCTGATCGAACGTGAGAGCGGGCGTAAATTGGCCGTGCTCGGCGGCACGGAGCCGGACTTCGAGGCTCCTCCCCGACGATTTTTCCATAGCGACGATCGCCAAGGCTAGGCCGCTTCGTTTATGCCGGCAGATGAAGGTTCGTGTGAGGGTCAGCCTGACCCATTGAAACCGCCTCATCCTCGGGCCTGTCCCGACAAGAGTCACACATTTCAGAGGGCTTGATCGGTAAGCCGGTGCCGAGCGATGCCACCGTTGAAGGGGGTGGCGAAACTTCGCAGCTTCGTCATTCTCGGGCCCCGTCCCGAGAATCCAGGGCCAGCCGGCGCAACCTCGTCCGCTTCCGCCCTCTGCAGCTGAAGCCGATAGCGCCCGACGATCTCTAGCTTCTCGGGACCGGGCCCGAGAATGACGAAGCGTCGGGGCTGGCGCTTTCCTTTTCCCCGCTCCCGTCATCTCCAATCTCAATCGTAAGATGCTGTCCTAAAAGAGCTTTCCGAGATGTGTGAATGCTGTCGGGACAAGCCGAGGATGGCGTCCTGCAGTCAACGGCGCGCCGACTTTGCTGCATCTGCCCCCAATGACAGACTTACAAGAACACAGCATCGTGCCCGAAATCGCCGAGCGCTGTGCCCGCCCAGCCCCCGCCCCGCCGGCGGGTCGCCGCTCACATATACTTGTCGATCAGCGCCGTGACCTCGGCGTTGCGCTCGTTGCCGGTTCGCCCGCCCATGACGACGACGATCAGCCGCCGGCCGCCGCGCATGGCGGTCGCGACGAGATGGAAGCCGGAATCGCGGATGTAGCCGGTCTTCAGCCCGTCGACGCCCTCGACCTTGCCGAGCAGCTTGTTGGTGGCGCGGTAGGTCCGGCCCTTGAAGGAAAACTCGGTGACGCGGAACATCGGCATGTAGCGGGAAAAGCGCGAGATCAGCGTCCGGGCGAGGATCGCCATGTCGCGGGCGGTGGAGATCTGGCCGGGATCCGGCAGGCCGGATGCATTGACGAAGCGGGTATTGCGCATGCCGATCTGGCGGGCCCTCGCCGTCATCACGGCGGCGAAGTTGGCCTGCGTGCCGGCAAGGTTCTCGGCGATCACCACGGCGACGTCGTTGGCCGATTTCGTCGCCAGCGCCTGCGCCGCGTCGCGCACCGAGATCGTCTCGCCGGGTCTGAAGCCGAGCTTCGAGGGCGGCTCGGCCGCCGCCTCGGCGCTGACCGTCAGCTCGGTGTCGAGCGAAAGCTTGCCCGCATCCACGGCCTCGAAGAGGAGATACAGCGTCATCATCTTCGTCAGCGAGGCCGGATAGCGCAGCGCGTCGGGGTTCTCGGCCTCGAGAATGCGGGCGCTCTGATAGTCCATGACGAGGACGGAGTGGCCGCGGATCTCCGCGACGCTCTGGTCCGTCAGCGTCGTCAGCCCGAGCGATGCCGGCGTCAGCTCCGCCGTCTGGCAGCCGGCGAGCGCAAGCGCCGGGATCGCCAGCGCGAGGAAGCCGAAGAGCCGGGCGGATCGAAGCTGCTGGAACCAGTCGCGCATGGACAGCCGACCCTCTTGGCGTTGCGGGTCGCCGAGCTATGCGCAACCGGTCGGAATCCTGTCAAACGCCGAATAGTCCATTGAAAGACTTCGCGCTTCGCCTGTGCCGGCCGTGCCACAGGGCGCCTTTGGGCTGCGGCCGGATCCGGGCCCCTCGCGGCGGCATCACCGGTGCGAAACCGCCCGCGATCCGACATCGGATCGTCATCGAACGGGTCGCATGCTGCCGCAGCCCCTTGACGACGCCGATCGAGAGGCGTCTTGGCGGGGCCGATGGTCGGGGACGGCCGAAAGATCGAGAGGACGACCGGCATGCGCGCGGCGATCTATTTCACTCCGCCGGCGGGCTCGCCGCTGGCGATGACGGCCAACCGCTGGCTCGGCCGCAATCCGTTCGACGGCGAGGCGACCCGCGAGCCGGAATTGATCCGCGATCCTCTCGTCGCCTCCCCCGCCCGCTACGGTTTTCACGCGACGATCGTCGCGCCCTTCGCCCTCGCCGACGCCGTCGACCTTGCCGGGATCGATGCACGGCTGTCGCAGTTTTGTGCCGCGCAGCGCCCGTTCGCGATCACGGCCCGCGTTCCCGAAAGGCTCGGCGCGTTCTTCGCCCTGGTTCCAGACGAACAATCCGCGGAACTTTCGACCATGGAAGAAGCGGCCGTGCGGGCTTTCGCACCGTTCCGGGCCCCTTTGAGCAAAGAAGCCATCGCCCGCCGCCGCCCGGATCGGCTCACCGAGCGCCAGCGCGCCCACCTCGCGGAATGGGGCTATCCTTACGTCTTCGAGGACTTCCGCTTCCACATGACCCTGTCGGGCGCGCTCACGGACGAACAGGCCGAGGCGCTGCGCCCGGATCTCGACGAGACCTTCGCCGCCTTCGACGGGGAGACGCTTACGATCGACCAGCTGGCGATCTTCGTCGAGCCGGAGCCGGGCGCGCCGTTCCGCGTCCATTCGGTCCATCGTTTCGAAGCGCTCTGAGCGGCAAGCGGTCACGTTCGACGGGCGGACGCGGGGGTCTTTTCCCGGAAGGGTGAAAAAGCGAAAGCCGCCGTGACGCGATGCGCCACTGCGGCTTTCAACTGGCCGCGGAACCGGCGTGGACGGTCGCCGGTTCCGCGATCTGCGGCAAAGACCCGAGGGGGGTCGGTCTCCGCCGCATTCTCTCGAAGGCGGCCGCTCGCAACCGGGCCGCCCCCAACGCGTCTCAGCCCTGCTGCGGCTCATCCATTGCCGGCGTCTCCGGCTCCATGTCCGCCGGGCCATCGTCACCCGGCCCGTCGGAGCCGCCCGGCTCCATTTCCATGGCGCCCTGGGCCGGCATCGGGCCGCGCGGGCCAGGCCGGTGATGCCCCCTGGGACCCTTGAAATCGCCGCGATCGTGGCGGTCCCAACGGTCGCCGCGACGCTCCTGCCGCATGTCCCGCATCATCGAGCGGACGAGGCCGCGGGCCCGGTCGATCTGCTCCGGCGTCAGGGTGGATTCGAGGTCGGCCAGCGCCGACTTCAGCGCCTTGGCCTTTTCGCCGGCATCGATGGCACGATCGGCGAACCGGTCGAGCATGCGGAAGGCGAAGAGACCATTCTGCCCCCGATCGCCCGGCGCACCGGCGGTCTCGGAGCCCCCAGCGGCAACCTCGCTGTCGGCAGAGCCAGCCTGTGGTGGCTGCGGTGCCGGCGTTGCCCCCGGACCACCTCGCCCGGCGTCCATGCCGCGCGGACCCCGCGGCCCCGGCCCCATGCCTCGCGGACCATGCGGCGGCTGCGCCGCCTCGGCGAAGGCGACGAGCGCGCCGGTGAAGTTGCGCCAGGTGCCCATCTGGTCCGGCTGGATGCCGATGCCGGTCTCCAGCGCCGCCAGGGCGCCCGCCAGCTTCGCCGGCGACATCATGCCACCGTGGCGCGGGCCGTGATGGCGGTTATGGCGCCAGCCGTGATGGCCCCGCTCGAAGTCCTGGGCAAAGCGCATCGAACCGTCGCGCCCCGAGCCCATGTGCCCCGGCCCTTCGCCGGCCTGCATCCTCGCCGACGGCTGCTGCTCCTGCTGCGGCACGCCTTGCGCGAAGGCGCTGGTGCCGAGCAGTGCTGCCGCCAGCGCCGCGCCGGTCGTCATCTTGGCGCGGTTCCCGAACTTTCCGGTTTTTGCGTCTCGAATCGATCTCATCACTGATCTCCCTTGATTCAGGTGATGGGGGAGAACATAGGGTCGGCATGTTGCGAAGATGCGGCGGAAGATTGCCGAATGTCGCCGCGATCGGCCCGATTTGTTACACCGAGTAACGGCAGAGGGTGCTGCAACAGATGATTACAAAAGGGCTCTCGCCGAAATCTCCCCGCCGTCGCAAACCGGAAGCAGAGTGATGATCATGCTCGGCAAACACCGTGTTTCAGGAGCGACGTCGATGAATCAGCCCAACATTCTGGTGGTGGACGACGATCCGGAGATCTGCCGGCTGCTCGGGAAATATCTCGACGGCCAGGGCTTTCGCTGCCAGCTCGCGGCCAATCGCCGGCAATGCCTGCAACGGCTCGCCGATTCCAGGGTCGATCTGGTGGTGCTCGACGTCATGCTGCCCGACGGCTCCGGCCTCGACATCTGCCGGGAGATCAAGGACGAGAGGCCGGAGCTCGCGGTCATCCTGCTCACCGCGTTGAAGGAGGACGTCGACCGGATCATCGGGCTCGAGCTCGGCGCCGACGACTATCTCGGCAAGCCGTTCAACCCGCGCGAACTCGCCGCGCGGATCCGCGCGGTGCTGCGCCGTGGCAACGCTTCGACCCAAAAGGACGGCGGTGACGCGACGTCGCCCGCCTTCCGGTTCGAAGGCTTCACCGTCAGCCCCGAGCGGCGCAGCCTGAGCGGACCGGACGGCGAGGACGTCGCTCTCACCGGCGCGGAGTTCGATCTTCTGATGATCTTCCTCGAACGACCGGGCCGGGTCTTGTCCCGCGACATCCTCATGGACCTCCTGCATGGCCGCTCCGCCGATCCGTTCGACCGCTCGATCGACGTGACGATGAGCCGCCTCAGGCGCAAGCTCAACGACAACGGCGTCTTCCGGCTGTTCAAGACGGTGCGCAACGGCGGCTACCAGTTCGCCGCGCGGGTCGATCGGGACGAGGAGGAGGCGAAGCCGTGAAGTCGCTGCGGTTTCGCCTCGCTTTGCTTCTCCTCGCCTCCGTCCTCGGCGTCGTCGCCCTGGCGGCGCTGGTTTCGCTGACCATGCTCGACCGGCCCGATCGCGACAGCTTCCGCACCACCTTCGCCGAGGAAGTGCGCATCGTCGCGGCCATCCTGCGGGAAGATCCCGCCGCGGCCGAGCGCCTCGGCATCACCATCGACGCGATGCCGACGAACGAGCCGGACGTCTTCGTCCGCGACAGCCACGGCATCAGCGAGGCCCTCGCCGCCAGGGGTCTCAGCATCCCGGTGCGGATCGTCGGCGACCCGCAGGCGCGCACCCGCCAGATCGCCTTCGAGATCGCGCCCGGGCGCTGGGCGTATCTTCCCTATCCCGGTTTTCCTCCCCGGGGTCTGCTCGGCTTCGTGACATACATGACCGTGCTGGCGATCGGCGTCGCCGCGATCTCGATCTTCGCGGCAACCAAGATGACCCGGCCTCTCGTCATCCTCGACGAAGCCGTCTCGAACGTCGGCCCGGACGGCCTGCCCGCCCATGTCCCCGAGGACGGCCCGGCCGAGGTGCGCGCCACGGCCTCGGCGCTGAACCGCCTGACGACGCGGGTGCGCGACGCCGTCGAAAGCCGCATGCGCCTCGTCGCCGCCGCCGGCCACGACCTCAGGACGCCGATGACCCGCATGCGCCTCAGGGCCGAGTTCCTGCCGGACGACGAACGCGAAACCTGGCTGAAGGATCTGGAAGAACTCGACCGCATCGCCGACAGCGCCATCCGCCTCGTCCGCGAGGAGGTCGAGCCCCAGGCGAACGAGCCGGTCCGGCTGAAGCCACTGCTGATGGAGATCGTCGGCGAGTTGGCGGACCTCGGCCACACGGTCGCGCCGCCCGATCCCGCGACCATCGACCTTGCCGTGCAGGCGCGGCCGCTGGCACTGAAGCGGGCGCTGCGAAACCTGATGGAGAACGCCGCCGTGCATGGCGGCAAGGCGCGCCTGTCGCTGGCAAGGCATGGCGGCTTCGCCGAGATCCGCATTGTCGACGATGGTTCGGGCATCCCCGAAGAGCTGCTCGAACGGGCCTTCGAGCCGTTCTTCCGGGTCGATCGCGGCCGCCGCAAGCTGAAGCCCGGCGCCGGCCTCGGCATGGCGATCGCCAAGGAGATCGTCGATCAGGCCGGCGGCACGATCGCGATCGCCAACCGCCCGGAGGGCGGCCTCGAACAGGTGATCCGCCTGCCGCTGGCCGCCGCCTGAGGCCGGCGCGACCGCAAGCGGGGCGGCGGATCGACCCTACAGCATTTAGATGTCTCTAAACTCTCTTCTAAAACAATGCCTTATGATGGAATGAAAGATTTCGAGGCGGGGAAAAAGAAGGCGCCGGCCCCAACGCTTCGTCATTCTCGGGCCCCGTCCCGAGAATCCAGAGATCGTCGGGCGCGATCGGCTTCAGCTCTAGGAGGCGGCTTCATCTGCAGAAGGCGGAAGCGGTCGATGTTGCGGCGGGTGCCCCTGGCAACTGTGTTCATGCGAACGCCTTTTGGTCGCGTTGCATGGCATTGAGGACGACGAGCAGCTTGTGCGCGACGGCTACGAGAGCGAGCTTTTTCGAGCCGGAGCGGTTGGCGAGAGCCTGATAGAAATCGCTGAAGCGTTGGTTCGCCCGGACGGCCCCGAGGGCTGCCATGTAGAGAGCGCTGCGGACGCGCGCCCGGCCGCCCTTGATGTGGCGGCGGCCTTGGCGCGGCCCGCTGTCGTCGTTGTAAGGGGCAAGGCCGACGAGCGCGGTGATCCGCTTTGGCGAGGTGGTACCGAGTTCGGGCAGGGTCGCGGCCAGGAGGCTCGCGATGACCGGTCCGACGCCCGGCGCCGAACGCAGTCGATCGATCGTGCGGGCGACGTTCGTGTCGGACGCGGCCTGGCTTTTGATCTCGGCTGCAATCGCGGTGATCCGCTCGTCGAGGAAGGCACAGACGCTGGCAATGTCCTCGGCAACGACAGGATCGCCGGCTGCCTCGGCCTGCTGGCGCTGCTTGGACCGCA
>NZ_JAAAMG010000016.1 GCF_010500815.1 Jiella pacifica | reverse complement strand
GGGCGACAACGTGACCATGGACGTCACGCTGATCGTGCCGATCGCCATGGAAGAGCGCCTGCGCTTCGCCATCCGCGAAGGCGGCCGCACCGTCGGCGCCGGCATCGTCGCGGCGATCGTCGAGTAGTCGATGATTGAGCGTTGGTGCCGTCAGGCACCAGCGGGACTGAACGGACGAATGCGAACGGGCCCCTTGCGGGCCCGTTCGTGCGCCGGCGGTGCCGTGCGCTGAGCGACGATGCGAGGGGGGAGGTGCCGACACAGAGGGGCGCGCCCCGGGCTCCGGCGGCACAGGAAACTCTCGAACCTCCTCAGCGCCGCCGACGAACCGCAGCCCCTCTCGGCCCAACGCATCAATCCAGGCGCATCTTCTCCCGAATGATCCCGGCGATCCGCCGCGATTCGTCCGGCGCCTCGTAGGCGTAGTCGTAGATGCGCCCCTCGAACTGCCTCGTCAGCCCCAGCGTCTCGCTGAGATCGCGGTGAAACCATTCGAACTCGTCGAGCTTGTCGCTTTGCGTCTTGGCAAGGTCGAAGACGAAGACCGGTCGGCCCGTCGTCGCGGCTTCACTCGGCATCGTCACCGAATCCTTGGTGATGAGGAAAGCGTCCGCTGCCGCGACGAATTCCCTGTAGGGATTCTCGCCGGCCTGATCCCACACGGCGATCTTGTCGCTGCGCGCACTCAACAGCCAGTCTCTCAGTTCTGGCGGCGTTCTGCGGGACGGCGAGACCAGAACGGTTCGGCCTTCCCCAGCAAATGCCCGGATTGCCGCGATCAGTCCGGCGATCGTGGGCTCGTCGTAAGCGTAGGCCTTCGTCGGCCCGCCGACCAGGACGGTCACGACGGGGCCACCCGCCGGCGCCCAGCGGGCTCGGGCGGCGGGCCGGAGTTCTTCCAGCGCTTCAGCCGAAAGCTGGTGCGGCGCGCCGAGCATGGCATGATAGTTCGAAGGCGGATTCTCGATCGCCCGCATGTCGTGGCGTCCCGCGAAGATCAGGTCGTAACGCTTCGAGGTTTCCTCGTCGGCGGGCTGCAGATGGACGAGAAACGGGCGTTTGCGGCAACGCTCGGCAATCGCCAGGACATGGCGCGGCGCGATGCTGCCGCAGGAGACGATCAGATCTGGCTGCGGTTCCGGCAGGCGCCGATAGGGCGAGAAAAGCCCGCGCCGCCACTTCGGCAGCCATCCCTTCAGCAGAACGCGATGCGGCTCCGGGTCGAACTGACGCGCGACGCCGAGACTCTGGGTGAGCGTTCCGGCCTTGGGATCACAGACCGTCCAGGCGCGCATGGGCGAAGTCTCCTCGATGACTGCTGCAAGGGCCGGACGGCGGGCATCCTCCGAGCCAGCTCGGCTGCGGGTCAAGGCCTGTAGAGTGCAAGGCCGGTCGCCTCGGCGAGATCCGCCTCGGTCGTGACGACCTGAGGTGCGAGCCTGGCGATTTCGCGCAAGGCGGCCTTGTCCTCTTCCTTGTGCCGACGGGGCTTGGCGTTCGGGTTGTAGTCGTGGCCGTCCCGGTCGACCGAAAGTCCGGCGACGATGATCTGGGGTATCCCGACGGCGATGGCGTAGGATATCAGGACGACGCCGTTCGAGGGCCGCTTGTCGCCTCCGCCCGAGGCGAACAGCGATCCGAGGGTCTGCAGGACGAGCCGGTCCCGTTCGGTATGTGTGATCGTCGCCTCGCTTGAACCCGCTACGCCGAACCAGCGGGCCATGGCGGCCAGGCGGGGCAGTCTGCGACGCAGCCGCAGGACGTTGCGGATTTCGAGGCCCTTGAGGTGGCCGGGCGTCGCCTTGTGGGTCAGGAAGGTGAGATCCCCCGCCGGCAGGCCGTGGCGGCGGGCGGAATGGCCGGAATATTTTACGTGGATGTGAGCCGTGTTCGGCGGGAGCCTCTCGGGAAGAGCTGGTTCGGGCGCTGCTCCGAGGATGAACCACGGGCGGTCGAGCAGGCCGCGCTCCTTCAGCCAGGCGGACTGCAGCTTAAGGAGGCGGGCATGAAGGTCCCGGTCCCTCGCCGTGTCCATTTTCACCTCGTCGTTCATGTGGGCCTTCGTCATCATGTGGAAAGCGGCCGCCGGCTCGCTCGACACCTCGGGAGTTGCAGCGTCATGCCGGCGAAACCACACGCCGCCCGGCCTCGAGACGGGCCGAAACCATCGCGGCGACGCGTCGCGACTCGTTCGGGGGCGAATAGTCGTATGGCTCGAGCGCGCCCTCGAACCGCCGCGTCAGGCCGAGCGTCTGTGACATGTCGGCGTGGAAGCGCTCGAACTTTTCGAGATACGGACCGTGTGGGCGATGGGCGAGATCGAAGCCGTAGACGGGGCGGCCCGTTGCCAGCGCCTCGCAGGTCATCGTCACCGAATCCTTGGTCACGAGCAGCGCGTCGGCGGCGGCGAGATAGTCCCGGAAGGGGTTCTCGCCCTGCCGGTCCCAGATGACGATTCGCTCGTCCCCGATCGCAAAGAGCCGCTCCTGCAGCGCTGGGGGCGAACGCCGCGACGTCGAGACGAGCACCGTCCAGCCGTCGCCGGCAAGTTCTCTGATCGTCTCGACCAGCCGTCCGATGGTCGGTTCGTCATAGAGATAGGCCTTGTTCGGCCCGCCCACGAGAACGGTGGCGATGCGTCCGCCGCCGGGAGCGAAGCGCGCTCTCGCCTTCTCTCGCCGCGCTTCCATCTCGTCCGGGTGGACGCGGTGGGGAACGCCGATCATCGGATGGATGTGCGGCTTGGCTTCCCGTTCTGGCGTCCAGTCGTGGCGCGAGACGAAGGCGAGATCGTAGCGATCCTCGTATTCCGGCTTCAGCCCGGCGAGATGGACGGTCAGCGGGCGGCGCCGGCACAGACCAGCGATCGCCAGCGTATGTGACTGGGCGATGCCACCGCAGGAAACGATCAGGTCCGGCTGGCGGCCGACGAGCAGGTCACGCAGATAGGCTTGCGGCTTCCACCAGGCGAAGGGCTTTCGCACCGTGACGACATACGGGTTCGGATGGAGGAAATCCGCGACCCCGAGGCACTGGGTCAGCGTACCGGCCTTGGTTTCGCTGACCGTCCAGACCCGAATGTCGGCACGGGGTGTCATGGTTTCATCCATCAGGGGGCGGTCCATAGACGTATCCCAGACTCGGCCGCGAGGTCCGGCTCGGTGGTGGCGAGTCGCGGCTCCCTGGCTAGGGCCGTGAGGACGGCGCGATCTTCGTCGACCTGGCGACGGCGGCGGCCGAGTTCGTCGTAGGAGTGGCCCATCTTGGAAAGCGAGATGCCGGAAAGGACGATCTCGGGCACACCGAGCAACAGGCCGTAGCAGGCCATCGCGACGCCGTTGGTGACCTTGCCGAGGTCGCCGATCTTGTCGAGCGCGATGCCGCTGACTTCGAGCACGACCCGCTCGCGGTCGCGCCGGCGCAGCGGCCGAACCTTGCCGATGTGGTCGTAGGGCTTGTCAATGAGCAGCAGTGGCAACACCAGCGCCGGGACGGTGTGGATCCACAGGAGCAGCCGAGTATCGGTGTGGCGGTGCTCTTCCCACGACTTCTTCTTCGCCCGCACGGTGAGGTCCGCCCGGCCGTATCCCATCGCCTGGGCGGTGCGGCCGGCATTGTTGATGTCGACCCGCGCATGTGTCTCGAAAATCGTCTCCGGGATCGTCGGGCTCGGAGCCGAACCGAGGATCAGCCAGGGGCGGTCGACCAGGCCGAGCTTGTTCAGCCAGCGCAGATGCTGCAGGCGAAAGGCCTCGAGCGGAGTGTCGTTCGGGGATGGTACGGTCATGGCGGTCGGGCGTTCGGGGCGGTTCATGCTGCAACTGCCATCATTTCTTTGGAGCGGGGCCGGCTTGTGCGTCGCCGCCGGGCTGGAACGATGCTTCGACGTTGCTCTGCGCGTCCTTGAAGAGGCTGGAGCTTTTCATCTTCCATCCCTTTGCCATCCAGATCACCGTCTCGGGCTCGAAGCCGAAGTCGGAAAGTTCTGGCGGCATGTCGGCGGCGGCGAGGGAGCCGACCCGTTCGAACTCGCGCATCAGATAGTAGATGACGATCTGATCCAGATGATAACGTGGCTTGAGCGGCATGGTCGCGGCGAGGGATCCGATCAGGGCAGCGGCGAACCGCCGCCCCTTTGGGGTCGGATTCATGCCGAACGCTCCCGCCCTGACCCTACGGCTGTCGCTCGTCTCGTCCCGCCGCTGAATCACCACGATGTCGGCCGCGGCGCGAACCGGTGCGTAGTGCTCCCAGATCGGCTTGTTGGCGATGGCGTCGACGTCGACGCACAATACCGCAGTGCCGGTCGATTCGAGAATCAACGGGGCGATCAGAAATCGGGCCGACGCCAGATAGATGCTGCGATAGGGCAGGCCCTCTGCGAGGGCGCCGCTGTCCCAGGTCCAGCTCAGTGCGACATGGCGCAACGAGCGCGACAACTCGGCGACGTCGGCGAGCGTCTCGGGGCGCGGCGCGCACAGATGCAGATGAACCGGCTGTGTCACGCCATGGCGCTCGATGGAGCGCACCAGCGTCGGCGCGAAGCTGTGATAGTAGAGATCGTCGCAGGCGGCGAGAACGATGCCTTGGCTCGAGGGCTTCGGCAGATCGCCCCCGACGTCGCGGCGGAACGCTTCGGCGCGCCGCAAGGCCCAGTCGGGATCGCGCAGCGCTCTTCGCACCCGGCGCCTGATCCGGTAACGCCAGAACAGCGAATGGCGTTTCTTCGCGATGATGTCGACGCTTGCCGGGCGGTCCGACTTCTCCGTTTCCATCCAGCCTCGATCCTTTGCCTGTCCTCGCGCGCCGCATTGTCCGCGGAGAATTTGGTCGACCGCGTGTCGCATGGTCGATCGGCGTCCCGCAAGTCGGTTTGTCGCCCGCTCGCTTTACTCGCCGCTTCGCAGCCATGGGCCAACGAAGCGACGATCGGCGGGCGGTTTGATCCTGCGCAAGGACAACGTCCCGGTCGCGGAAGAAACCATTCGTCACGTGCTGCCACGACGACGTCGCTTTTGGCCCGATGCCGTTTGCTAAGGCGGGCTTCAAGTGGCGCGCGCTTCTTGCTAGAGCAGGCACAAACGGAAAGGGAAAGCCTCAATGTCCATCGATACCGCCCGCGTCTTCATCGGCTTCGACACCAAGGAGGTGGTCGCCTACCATGTGCTTGCGCAGAGCATCCTCGAAAAGTCTTCGATGCCGGTCGCGTTTTCTCCAATCGTTCTAAAGAACCTCGAGGGTGTCTTCACTCGCGAGCGCAACAACCTGCAGACCACCGAGTTTTCCTTTTCCCGCTTCCTCGTGCCGGCGCTGTCGAACTTCGAGGGCTGGAGCCTGTTCATGGACTGCGACATGATGCTCCGCACCGACATCGCCGAACTGTGGAAGCTGCGGGACGATCGATACGCGGCGATGTGCGTCAAGCACGACTACGTGCCGAAGGTCGAGACGAAGTTCCTCGGCCAGGTCCAGACGAAATACGAAAAGAAGAACTGGTCGAGCGTCATCCTGTTCAACAATGCCAAGTGCCGGGCATTGACGCCGGACTACGTCAACTCGGCGACCGGACTGCAGCTGCATCAGTTCAAGTGGCTGGAGAACGACGATCTGATCGGCGAGTTGCCGACCGAGTGGAACTGGCTGGT
Organism: Jiella pacifica; assembly: GCF_010500815.1. Classification (GTDB taxonomy): domain Bacteria; phylum Pseudomonadota; class Alphaproteobacteria; order Rhizobiales; family Rhizobiaceae; genus Jiella; species Jiella pacifica. The sequence continues at coordinate 119,086 of NZ_JAAAMG010000016.1, read as the reverse complement.
CAACGAATACGAGTACAACGAGAACGCCAAGAACGTTCACTTCACCGACGGCGGCCCGTATTTCACCGAATATGAGAGCTGCGACTATGCCGACGAATGGTTCGCCGCCCGGGAGCGTACGCTCTTCGTCCAGCAGCGGGCCTAGCACCGAGAATGCCGCGGCCTTGAAGTGCGGCAGCTATCGATGACAAGGATCCACCGGCCGCGCGCTCCGCGCGGCCGGTTCGCTTTGGGTGAAGCATGACTGATCTGCCGAACGATCCGGACGGCTGGGCCGCGTTCTTCTCGCGCTTCGAGACCATCGTCTTCGTCGCCAACAGCGAGGCGGCGGATGTCGCGGAGCTGCGTCGGCGTCACGGCGCCGGCACGCTCTTCGTCTTCTTCAACAAGGTCTACAAGGTTCTCTCGGCGCCCTTCGAGGGGGAAAGCCTGCTCGTCGCCCGCTCTTCCAGCGCCGGCGCGAACATCGTCTACCGCCGCGAGGTCGAGACGGTGTGCGGCTTCTTCCGGGAGCCGGGCTTCCACGGCATTCTCAACCTCAGGGCCCGGCCGTTCGAGCGCCTCAGCGAAGCCCGGCAGTTCGGCCAGCGGTCGGTCGGCCACATCGATCTTTGCGAGGCCTTCGCCGGATTTTATCCTCAGGACTACGCACCGACCACCGGCTTTGCCCTGGCGGTCTGGCTGTCGGAAGCCTCCCCCGACCGCAAGATCGTTCTCGCCGGCTTTTCCGCCGAGCGTTCGGAACGCTGGAAGCTGTTCCACGATCACGACTGGACCTTCGAGCAGATCGTCCTTCGGTTGATGGCGCGCTCCGGCCGCATCGAGATGATCGGCGGCAGGACGCCGGCGCCGCTCGACGCGATTGCCCGGCGCTTTCCGGACATCGACCCGCGGGACGTGGCGCTGGTGGCGACGGAAGTTCTGGCCGCCCGGCAGGAGGGGACGAACCGCGCCGTGGATCGGCTCTATTCGATCGTCAAGCCGTTGACTGGTCTGGACGGGTTGTTCCGCCGCCTGAAGCCGAAGACGCGCAAGCAAAGGCTCGCCGAGGCCGGCAAATAACCGCCCGTTTCCTCGCCGAGCTGGCGCACATGGTATCTGTCTGACCGGCCCCCGGACGCTCCATCACACAAACGTCAGGCTCGCGGCCGCACGCGTGGGCGTAACTATCCAACGCCCGGCCGCGCTTGTGCCCCCTGGTCGAGCGGCCCGGTTCGGATCGTCCGGGAGCGGGGTCGCGCCGCGGGAGGGACTGGAGCTTGGCCGTGGATTTTCATGAAGCGGAGGCAATCGACGGAGCCGGCGGGAGGGTCGGTCCAAGCGGCGAAGCCTCGACCTCCGGGCCGCTCGGATTCTTCGACGCGCTGCCGCTCGAGGCCGACTTCGCGCGGCTTGCCGATCCGCGCCTCTACCATTCGCTGCCGGAGGGCTGGGTCATCGGTCTCGCCGACATCGAGCGGTCCACCGACGCCGTCACCACCGGCGGATACAAGGCGGTGAACACGGTTGCCGCCGCCGTCATCGCCGCCGTTGCCAACCAGTTGTCCGGGCGCGACTTTCCCTTCGTCTTCGCCGGGGACGGAGCAAGCTTCGCACTGCCGCCCGAACTGGCGCCCGTCGGCCAGACCGGGCTCGCCGCCGTCGCGGGCTGGGCGCGCGACGCCTTCGGCTTCAGGCTGCGCACCGCCATCGTTCCGGTCGAGGCGATCCGCGGCGAGGGGCACGACGTCCGGATCGCCCGCTTCGCCGCATCGCCGGAGGTTTCCTACACGATGTTTTCCGGCGGCGGGCTTTCCTTTGCCGAGGCGCGGATGAAGGAGGGCCGGTTTTGCCTCGAGCCGGCCATCGGCGACGACGCCCGGCCGGACCTCACCGGTCTTTCCTGCCGCTTTTCGGAGATCCCGGCGCGGCACGGCGTCATCCTGTCGCTGATCATGCTGCCGACCGCGACGGTTTCGACGGAGCGCTTTTCCGCGCTCGCCACCGAGATCCTGGCGCTCGCCGCAATGGTGTCTGACGCCGGCAGGCCGGTGCCGGAGGAGGGGCCGGCGCTGACCTGGCCGTCGACCGGCCTGATGATCGAGGCCCGGACGGCGGCAGCCAAGACCGGTCGCCCACTCTGGCTCTCGGCCATCTCCGTCGGCATCCGCTCGCTCCTTGCCCATCTGTCATTCGCCACCGGGACGAAGGTCGGCGCCTTCGATCCCGGCCGCTATCGCGGCGAGATCGTCCGCAACACCGATTTCCGCAAGTTCGACGATGGCTTGCGGCTGACGCTCGACTGCAGCCCCGAAGTCGCCGATCGCATCGCCGAGACGATGCGCCGAGCCGAGGCCGAGGGCATCGCCGTCACCGGCCTGCATCGCCAGGACGCGGCGCTGATGACATGTTTCGTCCCCGTCGCGAGCCGCAGCGACCATGTGCATTTCATCGACGGGGCGATGGGCGGCTATGCCGCCGCCGCCGTCATGGCCTTCGGCAAGGCGCGCTCCCAGGTCGTGGCGGGGTGACGCCTGCGGGTTCAGGCGAAGCGATCGGCCTTGGCGAAAGCGGAGCGCAGGCCCACCGCGGCGAAGAAGGCGGAGGCGACGGCGTTCCATCCGGCGAAGGACAGGCCGAGGAAGCGCCCGGCCGCCGCGTCGCAGGAGGGCGGCTTGACGGCGTCGATGTCGGCCAGGAGATCGCCTGTTCCCAGATCACCGCCGCCGACCTGCGAACAGCCGGCCGGCCCGGCCCACAGGTGCCATTCGACGCCGGCGTGGTAGACGGCAAGGCCCAGCGAGACCAGCATGATGAGGCCGAGGAGGAAGAGCAGTCCCCGTGTCAGCGGCGCCGAGGCCCGCCCGGCCGCCGCGACGAAGGCGACGAGGGCGATCGGCACGCCGACGTAATAGGGGATCCGCTCCTGAAGGCAGAGGGCGCAGGGGATGTAGCCGCCGACATACTGGAAGACGAGGGCCGAGCCGACGGTAATCGCCATGCCGGCCAGGAGAAAGCCGGACGCCAGCACCTGGCGAAACCCGGTGGGGCGGCGGACGATGTCGGAAAGTGCCATTGACGAGGCCTCAGAACAGATAGCGGACCGCGACGAAGCCGCCGATCAGAAGGATCATGAAGAGGGTGAAGAGCAGCCCGAGGTTCTTCTCGATGAAGCCCTGGATCGGCGCGCCGTAGCGGTGGAGAAGATAGGAGACGAGGAAGAACCGCGCCCCGCGCCCGACGATCGAGACCAGCGTGAAGACGACGAGATTGAGCCCGCTGACGCCGGAAAAGATCGTCAGCACCTTGTATGGAAAGGGCGTGAGCGCGGCGAAGAGCACGGCCCAGCCGCCCCATTCGTTGTAGCTTGCCTTCATCTCGGCGAAGGCGCCGGTCTTGCCGTAGAAGTCGAGGATCGGCTGCCCGATGAGATCGAAGAAGATTGCGCCGATGGCGTAGCCGAGAAAGGCGCCGAGGACCGAGCCGATCGTCGCGACGGCGGCGATGCGGATCCATTTCGTTCGGTCGGCGATCACCATCGGGATGATCAGGACGTCGGGCGGGATCGGAAAGACCGAGCTCTCGATGAAGGCGACGGCGCCGAGGCCCCGTTCGGCGTGGCGGGTCGCGGCCAGCGACAGGACCCAGTCGTAGAGGCGGCGAAGCATGGATGATCGACCGTTCGGGATCTGTCGAGAAGAGATGACGGTGCCAGCGATTAGGCCGAAGCCGGCCCGAAGGCAATCCCGCGAATGAGGCCGCAGCGGCGAGGGGGCGACGGCACGTCGCGAAATCGTGGAAAAAAACGGCGGACGATCCCGACGGATCGTCTGGACGCAGCGGTGGCGATTGTGCCATGGAGAGGTCGTCCGGCAGGAATGCTGGTCCGTACGCCTCGTGCCGAAATCGTCCTTGGTGCCGAGTGTCGGGAATGTTCGGACGAATCGATCGGGCGGCGGCTCGAATGGCTCGCCTTCCGACCGTCCGAAATCCGAAGCCTCGAAGACCGCGGTTTTTCGGGGCTGGCGGGTGAGCGGAAGTGGCAGTCGGTATTCGGCTTTCGCTCCAGATGCGGTATGGTCGCCGAAGGGCCTCGGATCGGCGGCCAAATGTGCGGGTGTGGTGGAACTGGTAGACGCGCCGGACTCAAAATCCGGTTCCGAAAGGAGTGTCGGTTCGATTCCGACCACCCGCACCATCCACATCGAGAATCACGACGTTTCATAATCGATGCGACGCGCCACCGCGATCGGCGGCGGCAAGCGCGATACGTCAGCCGACCATTTCCCGCACCGCGTTCAACAGGAACTCGTCCTGATAGTCGCCTGCGACGAAGGATAGACCAACCGGACAATTTTCCACCGTCATGAGTGAAGCGGAGATCTGCGGAAAGACGTGCGACGCCGAAAACGCGGTGATCGTCATTGTTGGATCGTAGAAATCCACTGCCGCTTCAAGCGTATTCAAAGAACCTTTCCGGGGGGCGATTTTTGGCGTCGTGGGGAAACAGATCACCTCGCTGATCGTCGGGATGGAGCGGGCTGCAGCGCAGAAGTGGCAGTGTGTTCGCCCACTGGGTGATACTGCGGTGAACGGCACCGATATCGTATGGTGTGCATTCGGCGGTAAATGGCGGAGGGGATGGGCCTGACATCCAACCTTCTTTTGTGGATGCCGCTCGGTTTGCAAGGAATTTCTGATCGTCCGGACATGTGATCGAGTGCGTACTTTTGTCAGGCCTGTAAGTGCGGCCGACTGGCGCCGCTGGCCGGGATGGTGATGCGCGGAGCGGGTCCACATCTCCAACAGCGAGCTCGAGGCTCGGAGAAGGTTTCTGGTTTGCCCGACCCGGATCATGTCGATCATTTGCCCATGCTGATCATGCCTTCCTCACAACTCGGTGGCCCGAGTGCCCGTTCGATGCCCGATCAGGCGCCGATCAGCACCGGGCCGCGATAGCTTTCGCCGCGCGTCAGCATCGCCCAGATGCCGCGCGCCATCTTGTTCGCCAGGGCGGTGGCCACGACCGGGACCGGCTTGCGTTCCAGCATCCGCGCCAGCCACGACCCCTTCGGCGCACCGCGGCGCGCTGCCCAGCGGATCACCGCGGTCGCCCCGATCACAAGCAGTCGCCGGATATCGCGCTGCCCCATCTTCGAGGTTTTCCCCAGCTTCTGCTTGCCGCCGCTGGAATGTTGGCGCGGCACCAGGCCGAGCCAGGCGGCGAAGTCGCGCCCGCGCCGGAACTGCTCCATCGGCGGCGCGAAGGTCTCGATCGCAAGCGCGGTGATCGGACCGACGCCAGGCATCGTCTGCAACTGGCGTGGCATTTCCGCCTCGTTCGACATCGCCGCGATCCTGGTCTTCAGCGCATCGATCCGGGCGGTAAGTTGGCCGATCTGATCGAGGAGCATGCGGCAGATGTCCCGCGCGAGGTCCGGCACGCCGCTGCCGGGATCGTCGACGACCTTGGCCAGGCGCGGCACGTAGCCGATCCCTTCCGGGGCGACATGGCCGAATTCGTAGAGATGCGACCGCAGCGCGTTCACCGCCTCGGTCCGCTGCTTCACCAGCTGCTCGCGCGTGCGGAACGCGACGGCCCGCGCCTGCTGGTCGGCCGATTTCGGTTCAACGAAGCGCATGGTCGGCCGCAGGGCCGCCTCGACGATCGCCTCGGCATCGGCCGCGTCATTCTTCTGGCGCTTCAGGAAAGGCTTGACGTAGTGCGGCGCAATCAGCCGCACCTCATGCCCGTGCCGCGCCATCTCCCGCGCCCAGTGATGCGCGCTGGCGCAGGCCTCCATCGCCACGAGGCAGGGCGGCTGGTCCGCCATGAACCGGGCGAACTGCGGCCGCGATAACTTCTTGCGATATACGACGGACCCATCTGCCGCTGCGCCGTGAACCTGGAACACGTTCTTTGCCAGATCGACCCCGATGATGCTAACTTCTTCCATGGATGCCCTCTCCTTCAGCTTGTGCTTCGACACCACGAGTATGGCACATCGCGATGCCGTCAGGTGAGAGCGGCATCCACCCCATCTCCACTCTAAGTTACTGTAAATGTGTATTTTTTTTGCACCCTTCCCGGCTACCGGCAAACTTTCTCGAACACTTCCACAAGCTCCTTGAACTTGCGACGCTGCACGTCGGGATCTTGTGAGAGGATCGCATTGTCCACGCAGTCATCCGCGTGATCCTGCAGGATTAGAATTTCGACCTGCGAAAGTGCCGATCGGATCGCCAGGGATTGATTGAGAATGTCGATGCAGTAGCGATCTTCTTCGATCATGCGCGCAACCCCGCGTACCTGCCCTTCGAGGCGCGCCAGTCGTTGGATGGCTGCTTGCTTTCGATCCTTCATGGCGGGCTGGTCTCTTGCTACGATACGGGGGAACCGAGCTTTGTGCGGAAGGGTTCCTCGGAACCTCACAGGCCATCGCGTGTTGAATCATACCCCCTTGGGGTATTGGGCTGCGTCTCCGGACGCCCGCCGAGTTCTGCGTTGGCAGATGCGACTGCCCAGTTGCCCTCAAGCAGATTGCAGAACGAGCAGGAAGTCGCGACATGTCCTATATCCGTTTCGGCCTGATGATCCTCACTTCCACAGTGGTGATGTTCATCCTGATGTACCTCAACACCTACGCTTGGGAACACGTCTTCTTCTCGGAGACACGTACCTATATGGCGATCATGATGGGGGCGACGATGGCCGTCATCATGCTCGCCTACATGCTCGGGATGTACTCGAACAAGGGCCTGAACATCGCGATCTTCGTCGGCGCGATCATCGTCTTTGCCCTGTCGCTCTGGCTGGTGCGCAGCCAGGTCACGGTCTCGGGTCCGAGCTACATGCGGGCAATGATCCCGCACCACTCGATCGCGATCATGACCTCTGAGCGGGCGCAAATCCGCGATCCGCGCGTTCGCCACCTCGCCGACGAAATCATCGAGGCGCAGCGCCGCGAGATCGCGGAGATGCGCTACCTGATCGCCGAGGTGTCCGCCGGGAACGTGGTGGAGAGCATCTATCAGGACCCGCCGGCCGAGCCGGGCAGCGTCGAGGACGCGCTTTCGAACACCCTCATCAGCGGGCTCGACCTCGCGCCGATGCCGGAAGCCGAGGCCGACCGGGTGCTCGGGGCGCCTGCTCCCTGCACGTTCAACCGCAGCCCCGAATCCGATCCGATCCTCTGGGCGAGCGAAGGCGGCGGGGCTGCGGTGAAGCTGAACGGCGTCCTGATCTCTCTGGAGGCGGAGGGAGGTTCGCAGGAGGGTGCGACGACGTACTCGGCGCCCGGCACCACGATCACGGTGCAGCCGCTCGGCGACGAGGCCGATTGGCGCCAGAACGCGGAGCTCGTGTTCGAACTCGATGAGGGGCTGAGCGTGGGCTACCGCGGCTTCTACGGGTGCGAGGCGGGCTGACGTGTCCGCCAGTTCACGCTTCAGATCATGAACACCGGCGCAAAACCGCCCCCAGGTGTCCTGAAGTTCGTGGTCTGACCTTGATAAAGGCGCGCGGCCACCAGAAGCACCTGCCCATCATAGGTATACAGTCGCACGTCCATTTTGCGCCTCTGGGGTGTCTCGTCGATCTTGATCATGCGCTCGCTGGGGCGGACCAGCGTCTGGGCAACGTATCCGCCTCCCGCGATCTCCGCCCAGACTCCTTTCGTCAGCTTGTCGCCACGATATACCGCCTTGCCACCATGTCCTCCTGTCGGCTTGAAGAACAGGTCCTTGCGGGATTTCCAAAGTGCATCAGCGTTGTCGGGATTGACCAAAACGGTGCGTGGAACGGCAGCAAGCCCGGCCCGAATCCCCGGGTCGACTCCCCATGCCTCAAGTGTCGCGGAATTCGAAAGAAGCGAAAGGTTGCGCTTGTCGGCAAGGAGCGCGTGGTTGTGCGGATTCGGCGTTACGACAACCGCGCCATCACGGTAGGATTCCTGCAATGCCTTGTGCTCGGGCTGATCAAAGGCGAAATCGGTGACCCGATTGTAAACGAGATCGATCGTCTTTCCGTCGACGCTGAGCCGACCATCGTCGTAGCTAAGGTGACCGGCGTCGGCGATGACCGCGTCTACCCCTCGTGCCGCCAAAACTTGCCGCGCGAGCACGAACTCGGGATAAAGGTACTGTTCCGGCGGATTGTCATCGATGATGGCGATGCGTTGTGGCGTGCCCGTTCCCCGCTGCCGAATCCATTCGTTCTGGAACATGCGAAACGCCGCGTCCTCGAACGATGGCAGCGCCGGGGGGATATCCATTTCGGCACAACACGCGCGCTGCGCCCTTGCAAGAAAGGCATTGAGAAATGCCCCGCCGGCGTTGGTATTGATCTCGATCAGCCGGGGGCCGTCTTCGCCAAGATGAAAGTCGTAGCCCATCAATGCCCCGATCGGACCGTGATCCGCCCGCGCGATTTCCGGCGCCCAGGAAAGGACCGCGGCTTTGTATGCCGCGAGTTGGGCGGTGGTCTCCACAGCCGCTGCGATGGCGCGCATCTCATCCACGGTGGTGGCCGAAAGGAACACCGGTACGTGCGAGAACAGATGGGCCTTGGGGCGGATGAACGTCTCGAAGAATGCCGGCTCACCGGCCTCGCGCTCCATCGCTTCGCGCAGCGATGGAAGGTCCAGTGTAACGCAGAAGCAGTTCTTGTTGAGTCGGTCCGTGCGGTCCTGAACCCGCTTCGATGAACTGGAGCCGGGATTGTTCATCGAGGGAAAACCCGAGGCGGCGCCAAGATCGAGCGCGCTTCAAATGCCAAGTAAGCCATGAATAATCCCACGAACATCCCTCCCAAAGGTTTCGCCATCAGGTCGATCCAAATATGCCGCTTCTGTCCGGCAGCCACAACTGTCACCGGGTGGGCCTCGGAAAACTGAGCAGCCGGTCGCACGGGCAGCTCCGGCCTGCAGCGAAGCTCCATCCCGAAGGTGCCATCAGCGCTCAGCGTGCTTGCGACACATTCTCCTGGTAGGTCCGCTCGCGCTCCGGCCAGGTGCTCTTGATATAGGCGAGCGCAGCCTGGATCTCTGCGTCGCTGAGGACGGCAAAGCCCGGCATGTCGCTCTTATAGCCGCCCCCGACGATGGCGGCCGTGCCCTCCTTGACGATCCGGAACAGGATGTCATCGGGATGGTGCCACGTGTGGCCGTCGGCATCGTGTGGTGGCGCCGGGAGACGCCCGGACGGAAGGGGCGTCTTCCAGTCCGGCTGCCCCTCGAGCTGCGCACCGTGGCAGGACGCACATTGGTCCGCATAGATCTGCCGGCCCTGTTCGATGACTTCTGCAGATGACGCGGCGTTGGATGCGGTCTGGGCATAGTGCCTGCCAGCGAAGACCGCCATGACCAGGCCTCCGACGAGCAACCCGGGCCACAAGATATTACGGAGTTCTTTTCGCATGAGTTGCATGATTGGTGGCGAGGAATTTCTATTGGCTACATGCCGAGGATGAATTTCTGCCAGAGGCGCGACGCCGGAGGCAATGGACATTCCCGTGACCAGCGCCTATCTTTCCGGCATGTTCTCGCGCCTCGTCACCATGCTTGCCGTACTCGCGATCGCCGTCATGACGACGGTGACCTCCGCGCATGCGGCGCGCTTGAGCGCAGAGCCGGATCACTCGGTGCATGTCGGCGAGATGATGCAGGTTGCGGCCGGCAGCGACCGTTCCTGTGACGGCGAACAGCACTGCGGATCGATGGATGCTGGAAGCTGTGAGTTGCTTTGTTCAGGTCTTTTGGTCTTTCTGACATTTCCGAGGGAAGACTCGCCCAGCGTTTACGCGCCTGCCAGCCATGACCTGCCCACCGGTGCAGTGCTTGCCGGTCGGGCACCTGGACTGAACGAACGACCTCCCAAGCACCGTCTCCTCTGATCGCGCGTCCGGGCCGAGGCCCGCGGCGTCCTGTCGGTTTTGATGAACGGGACGAGCTGTCCCGAGGAGACGACCATGAATACCCTTTCACGACGCGGCTTTCTTGCCGCTGGCGCCGCCATGCTGGCCTATGCGCATCTGCCCCGGATCGCGGCAGCGCAGGGCGCCGCCCCGCTGTCGCTGCACGCCGCCACCCGGACGCTCGACATCGACGGTCGCGCCGCCACCGTCTGGGGTCTTGCCGGGCCAGCCGGACAGGGGCTGACACTCGATCCCGGCGCGCGGTTCCGGGTGGATCTGCGCAACGATCTCGATACTGATACGCTGATCCACTGGCACGGCCAGATCCCGCCCAACGCACAGGATGGCGTGCCCGACATGCCTTTGCCGATGCTCGCCCCCGGCGAGACTCGCGCCTATGACTTCGCGCCGCTGCCCGGCACCTACTGGATGCACGCGCATGTGCCGCTGCACGAGATGCGCCTTCTGGCCGCGCCGCTGATCGTGCGCAGCGCCGAGGATGTCGCCGCCGACCGGCAGGAGGTGGTGCTGTTCCTGCATGATTTCTCGTTCAAGGCACCCGAGGAGGTGATGGCCGAGATCCTTGGCGGCCACGGGACCGCCGGCGGTCATGGAGGCGGCCACGGCGCGGTCATGGGCGGCATGGCGGCCATGGACCACGGCGCGATGGGGAACATGCCGATGGGTGGCATGGATCACGGCGCCATGGGTGGCATGACGGGAATGGGCGCCATGGACGGCATGGCGATGGACCTCAACGACTACGACTGGGACGCCTATCTCGCCAACGACCGCACGCTTTCGGATCCCGAGGTGGTGCAGGTCGAGCGCGGTGGCCGTATCCGGCTTCGGGTCATCAACGCCGCCGCGGCGACGGTGTTCTGGATCGAGACCGGCGGTGCCGAGGCGCGGCTGGTCGCGGTAGACGGGCACGCCGTCCAGCCTCTCGCTGGCACGCGGTTCGGGCTGGCGATGGGCCAGCGCCTGGACATCGAGATCGACCTGCCGAACGAAGGCGGCGCCTGGCCGATCCTCGCACTGCGGGAAGGCGCGCGGGAGCGCACTGGCCTGATCCTCGCCACGCAGGGTGCCGATGTCCGACGTCTAGATGCCATGGCGGAGACCGAGGCACCGGCGTTCGACACCGATCTTGCGCAGGAATCGCGCCTGATCGCCCGCGATGCCCTGCCTGATCGGCCGGTGGATCGCAGCCAGATGCTGATGCTGGGCGGCTCGATGCAGCCTTACGTCTGGACGATCAACGGGGCCGTCTGGGGACAGCACCAGCCGATCATCGCGCGCAGCGGCGAGCGAGTCGTGCTGTCGTTCCACAATATGTCGATGATGGCCCACCCGATGCATCTGCATGGCCATGTGTTCCAGGTCGTCGGGTTGAACGGGCGACGCGTTGCCGGCGCACTTCGAGACACGATTCACGTGCCGCCAATGTCGATGGTCGACGTCGCCCTAGACGCCGGCGAGGCCGCGAGCTGGATGCTGCATTGCCATCACATGCCGCATTTGGCGACCGGCATGATGACCGAACTCGCGGTCACAGCGTCGGTTTAATTGGGGCGGGGCGTTCGGATGGAGCGCCCGGACACTGGCTCCGTGCCGTGTTGTTCTGCGCGATGTTGTCGCAAGGGCCGGTTGCAGGGCGCACCACTCAGCAGGAAACAAGGAGGATGAGGTGATGAACTGGAATGATATGGGCCCCGGAATGGGTTTCGGGATGGGGTTTGGCTGGCTGTTCGGTCTGCTTTGCTTGGCGCTCATTGTTTTGATCATAGCAGCGCTGATAAAATATCTTCGTAAATAAAAGAAAGGAGTTCGCAATGGCCTACACGATCAATCGAATTATCCCCGACGCGGGTATCGACGACGTCGACGCTCGGGCGCGAAAGGCGCTTGCTGATAATGGCTTTGGCGTCCTGACCGAGATCGACGTCAAAGCGACGATGAAAAAGAAGTTGGATGTCGAGATGCCGGCCTATCGCATCCTCGGTGCCTGCAACCCCAAGATGGCACATCAGGCGATCGGGATCGAGCCTAGGGTGGGCGCGATGCTGCCCTGCAACGTCATCTTGCGCGAAGTCGAGGACGGCGTCGAGGTCAGCGCTATCGATCCTGTGGCGTCGATGCAGGCGATCGAGAACGCCGAGCTGACGGCCGTGGCAGGCGAGGTGCGCGACCTGCTGGCGAAAGCCGTCGAGGCGATCTGAGATGAGCCTGCGCGCCGGTCTCTGGGGGCCGGTCCTGATCGTCACGCTTATGACCCTTGCGGTCGTGGCCAGCCCCATCCCGAGCGCGCCGATCGCACTGGCGGCCGGAGCGGCCTACGGACATCTCTGGGGGACCGTGCAGGTCGTCATCGGCGCCGAGCTCGGGGCGCTGATCGCCTTCGGTCTCGCACGGGTTCTGGGGCATGATGTCTTGCGGCGGGTGTTCGGTGATCGCGTCGATGCCGGGCTTCTCGGCTCGCAGACCGCGTTGACGGCGACGGTTTTTGCCAGCCGCCTGATGCCCTTCGTGTCCTTCGACATGATCAGCTACGCGGCCGGACTGAGCCGATTGCACGCCTGGCTTTTCGCCCTCGCAACATTGGCGGGGATCATCCCGGCAAGCTTCCTGCTGGCACATTTCGGCGGTGAGGCGGTTAGCGGAGACCTCGGCCGCGCGACATGGGCGGTGCTCGGACTCGGGCTTGTGACGGGGCTGCCGCTGCTCTGGGTGGCGCTGCGGCAAAAGCCTGAAAAGGAAAATCCATGACGAAAAGCGATTACGAGAAGAACAGCATCACCCTGCCTGGCGCGGTCGCCATGGGCACCGGCGTGATGATCGGCGCGGGCATCTTCGCGCTGACCGGGCAGATCGCCGAATTGGCCGGGCCTCTCTTCCCGCTCTCGTTTGTCGTCGGCGCCATCGTGACAGCCTTCAGCGCCTACACCTACATCAAGATGTCGAACGCATACCCGTCTGCGGGCGGCATCGGGATGATCCTGAAGAAAGCCTACGGACCAACGACGGTCGCGGCGGGCGCCGCTCTCCTGATGGCGCTATCGATGGTCATCAACGAAAGCCTCGTCGCGCGCACCTTCGGAACCTACACCCTGCGAGCCTTCGGCGGTGATCCGGACAGCGTTCTCGTCCCAATCCTCGGCGTCGGGCTGATCGTCTTCGCCTGGCTCGTGAATGTGTCGGGCAACCGGTCCGTCGGGCTGTTCTCCATCGTCATGGCCGTACTCAAGGTGGGCGGCATCGCGCTGTTCGGGGCAGCCGGCCTCTGGGCGAGCGGCATCTCGTTCGAGGCGACGGGTGGAGACATGGGCGCCACCGGCTTCGTGGCGTCGGTTGCGCTGTCGATCCTGGCCTTCAAGGGCTTCACCACCATCACCAACAGCGGCGCAGAGGTCACCGACCCGCACCGCAATGTGGGCCGGGCCATCATCTGGTCGATTGCCATCTGCGTCGTCGTCTATCTGCTGGTGGCCTTCGCGGTCGGCTCCAGCCTGCCGCTCGACCGTATCGTGGCGGCGAAGGACTCCGCGTTGGCCGAAGCGGCCCAGCCCTCCCTCGGTCAGACCGGCTTCTACCTGACGGTGGCGCTGGCGCTGGTGGCCACGGCGTCAGGTCTGATCGCCAGCGTGTTCGCGGTCTCGCGGATGCTGGCGATGCTGACCGACATGAAAATGATCCCGCACAGTCATTTCGGGATGCCGGGCGCAATCAAGGACCACACGCTCGTCTACACCGTCGTGATCGCAGGATTCCTGACAATTTTCTTCGACCTCAGCCGGATCGCTTCGCTCGGGGCCTTCTTCTATCTGGTGATGGACATGATCATCCACTTCGGCGTGTTCCGGCATCTGCGCGAGGAAATCGGCGCTCGGGGCTGGGTGTTGCTGACGGCAATCGCCTTCGATTCCGTGGTCCTAGCCGCCTTTGCCGGGATGAAGTGGCAGTCCGACCCCTTGATCGTCGTCCTGGGTGCGATCGGCATGGCGCTGGTGTTCCTGTTTGTCGGGATCTTCCTCGCACGCAATCCCGCCCCGGAAGATGCTCACGACCACCAATGAAAGAGCTTGAGCTTCCAACGGCTGGAGGCTGCAAGCTGAAACGAAATACTGAAAGGCTGGCAAAACATGGAGCATGATCACCAACACGCGGCGCCCGATATCCCGGCGGGGACAGAGACGGCGAAGGACCCGGTCTGCGGGATGACGGTCGCGGTCAAGACGGACGGGCGTCACGCCGCGTTCCAGGGAGAGACCTTTCATTTCTGTTCGGAGAAATGCCAGTCGAAGTTCAAGGCGGATCCGTGGTTCTACGCCTCGGGCCGGGCCGCCGGACAGAAGAAGGCTGCTCCGGCCAACGTCCAGTACACCTGTCCGATGCATCCCGAGATCGTCCGCGATGCGCCGGGGTCCTGCCCGATCTGCGGCATGGCGCTGGAACCGATGGTGCCGTCGGATGAGCCCAGCGAGGAGCTGACCGACTTCACGCGTCGGATGTGGATTTCGGCGGCGGCGGCGGTGCCGCTCATCATCCTGACGATGGGTGAACTGGTCGCGCTGCCAGTGCGCGACTGGATCGGGCATCAGACCGCAAGTTATCTCGAGTTCGTGCTGGCAACGCCGATCATCCTCTGGGCCGCCTTGCCTTTCTTCCGGCGCGGCTGGGACTCCATTGTGAACCGCAGCCCAAACATGTGGACGCTGATCAGCATCGGCGTGGCGGCGGCCTACCTTTACTCGCTCGTCGCGACGTTCCTGCCGGGGGTGTTTCCGGAACAGTACCGGATGGGCCACGGCGTCGGCACCTATTTCGAGGCGGCGGTGGTGATCGTCGCGTTGGTCTTCGTGGGCCAGGTGCTGGAACTCCGAGCGCGAGAACGCACCGGGGATGCGATCCGCGCGCTTCTGGATCTGGCGCCGAAGACCGCGCGGCGCATCCTGCCGGACGGCACTGAATACGATGCGCCGCTGGAGAACATCATGGAGGGCGACCGGCTGCGGGTCCGTCCCGGCGACGCCATTCCGGTCGACGGCACGGTGATCGAGGGCCGCTCGTCGCTGGACGAAAGCATGCTGACCGGCGAGTCAATGCCGGTGGAAAAGGGGCCGGGGGATGAGGTGACGGGCGCCACGATCAACAAGAACGGCTCTCTGGTCATGGAGGCAGGCAAGGTCGGGTCCGATACCGTGCTGGCGCAGATCGTGGCGATGGTGTCGAACGCGCGGCGGTCCCGCGCGCCGATCCAGGGGCTGGCCGACCGGGTGTCGGCGATATTCGTGCCGACGGTGGTGGTCATCGCCATCGTCGCCTTCGTGGTCTGGCTGATCTTCGGCCCGGAGCCCGCGCTGGTCTTCGCAATCGCCTCGGCCGTGTCGGTCCTCATCATCGCCTGCCCCTGCGCGCTGGGGCTGGCGACACCGATCTCCATCACCACGGCGGCGGGGCGCGGCGCACAGGCGGGCGTGCTGATCAAGGACGCCGAGGCGCTGGAGCGAATGGCAGGAGTCGATACGCTCATCGTCGACAAGACCGGCACGCTGACCATGGGCAAGCCGAAGCTGACCGATACGGTTGCGCTCGGGGACGTCACCGAGACCGACCTGTTGTCGCTGGCCGCAGCGCTGGAGCGTGGCTCGGAACACCCGCTGGCTGAGGCGATTGTCGAGGGAGCCGAGGCGCAGGGTGCGCCGCGTCAGGAGGCCACGGACTTCGACGCCGTCACTGGCAAGGGCGTACAGGGCCGGGTCGGTGGGCGCGCGGTGGCGCTAGGCAACGCGGCGATGATGCGGGAGATGGGGCTCGACACCGCGCAGGCCGAGTCAAAGGCCGACACCCTGCGCGCCGAGGGCAAGACGGCGATGTTCGTCGCGCTTGACGGCGCGCTCGTCGGCATCGTGGCGGTCGCCGACCCGATCAAGGAGAGTACCGCGCAGGCCATTCGGGAACTTCATGCCCAAGGGCTAAGGGTGATCATGGCGACGGGCGACAACGAACGCACGGCGCAGGCGGTGGCGGGCAAGCTCGGCATCGACGAGGTGCGCGCAGGCATCCTGCCCGAGGCCAAGAAGGACCTGATCGACCAGTTGCGCCGCGACGGCCACAAGATCGCCATGGCGGGCGACGGGGTGAACGACGCCCCCGCGCTCGCCGCCGCCGATGTCGGCATCGCCATGGGCACCGGGGCCGATGTTGCGATGGAAAGCGCAGGCATCACCCTGCTGGGCGGCGACCTGATGGGCATCGTGCGGGCGCGCAAGCTCGCCCGCGCCACCCTGCGGAACATCAAGCAGAACCTGTTCTTCGCCTTCGCCTACAACGCGCTTGGCGTCCCCATCGCCGCCGGGCTGCTTTACCCTGTCACCGGACTTCTGCTCTCGCCGATGATCGCGGCGGCGGCGATGAGCCTGTCGTCGGTCTCGGTGATCACCAACGCCCTGCGGCTCAGGCGGGTCGACCTCTGATCTGCCAGCCCACACATCCAACCTCGAAAGGAACATCAGATGACCCAAGACATGTTTTCCCGCCGCAAGCTCCTGATCGGCACAGCTGCGCTGGCGGCTGCGTCGCCCTTGAGGGCTCTGGCGCAAGGCGCCGGTCCGGCGATCCACGTGATGAAGGACCCCAACTGCGGCTGCTGCTCGGCCTGGATCGAGATCCTCGAGAACGACGGCTTCGCCGTCACGACCGAGGCGAGCGCCGGGACGCTTCTGATGCGCTACAAGCTGGACAACGGCATCCCGCAGGAGATGGTCTCCTGCCATACGGGTCGTGTGGATGGTTACATTATCGAGGGTCACGTCCCTGTTGCCGACATTCGCCGTCTCCTGCTGGAACGCCCCGACGCGGTCGGCCTCGCAGTGCCAGGCATGCCCTACGGCTCGCCCGGGATGGGACCGGAAAGCCAGCGCGAGGCCTACGACGTGTTTCTGATCCGGCGCGACGGATCGAACGAGGTCTTTACCAGCTACGCTGCTGCCTGACCTTGAGGCTCCAATTCGGCTCTTGATCAGGGGCGAGAACACATACGGACCTGATCCCGGATCACGGCGTAGTCGCTCAGCATCTCGGCGATGGCCGACCCGTGCGGCAGCCGCGCGAGCTCCTCGGCTGCGCGCGCCTGGAACTCGCGGCTGTACTCTACCACGGGCGGGCAGACGGTCGCGATGCCGGGCTCAGAACCGACCGTTGCGCAGCCGCTCAGCAAGCTCGTCGCGAGACCTAGGACGACGAGCCGTCGCCTCGAGCATCTGGCGTTGGACATCATTGGCTTTCTCCGTGGTCTGAAGGCGTTCAGCGAGGCGTCCCGCTCGCTCGCCGGACCGCCGAAGCGAAAGCAGGAACAGGAGCAGGGCGAGGATGATGGCGCCGTAGCGCAAAGCGGCCCGCATCCATGGGCTGGCGGCGAACCCGATCAGGAGCGGGGCCATCACCGCTGCCCTCGGCGCCAGTCATCGAGACGCGCGTAGATCGTGACCGCGATGCCGCCAAGCGCCACGGCGATGAATACCCAACGCAACGTGTCGAGATACGGCACAAGCGGCAAGATCGCGGTCTGGGTCTCGGCCAGCACCTGCTGCGCCACCTCGACGCCCGCCGCGCCCAGCGTCGCCACACCGGCTGCCCCGCCGCCCTTCATGGTGCGGCTGTCAGCCAGCACCTCGCGCGCGGGCGGCGTCTCGGCTGCAAATGCCGTCGCCCGGACCGGGAACCGCTCGCCCCACTGCCGCGCGGGCCCGAGATCGACATGGATGAACCCCGATCGCGGGTAGAAGCCGAAGCCGAGGAATCCGACCTCGCGCGCCGCAGCCTCGAAGGCCACCGGATCGTGGTTCGCCATGGCGATGTCGAAGGCGGCGCCGTCGAGATGCTTCGACCGGCCCGCGCCCCCCACGGCACGGTTGTGCTCTGGGCTGCGGTAGGCGGAGCGGACGATCAGCGGCTTGCCCAGCCGGTCGCGCAGCGCCTGCAGCTTGTCGAGCGCGGTTTCGTTCACGAGCAGCTTGCCGGTGCCCCGGCATGCAATCTCGGCGGGCGAGAAATTCGGCCAGCGCCAGGCGCTCTCCGGCACATCACGCCAATGGCGGTGGAAGGTCGTGGTCATGAGGGTCCTCCGAAACGAAAAAAAACCGCCTCGAGGGCGGGTGCGGTTGGGCTGGTGAACGGGGGTGTTGAGCGGCTACGGGCCGCCGCCGAAGATCTTCAGCTTGATCGCTATACCCGCGAGCAGCGCCAGCATGACGCCGGTGGTGATCATGCGGACGGCGGTCTGCATCGCGGTGCGGCGGACCAGCCGGATGCAGTCGACCAGGGAGCGCAGATCGCGGATGTCGAGCGCGGCCTCGTCGCCGTCGAGGCCGACATCGGCCAGCGCACGCTTGGCGCCTTCCTCCGCCGCCCGGGTCAAGATCGCCTCGAACTCGGCGTCGGGCATGCGCACGAAGCCCTCGGATCGGGGTGGGTTCATCGGATCCTCCTTCCGCCGCTCAGCCGACCTTGCAGCCCCAGAAGGACGTGTGGTCGGCGGCGAAGTAGCCGTCCGCGACCCGGAAATACCCCTGCAGCTCGACGGTATCGCCTGCCGTCAGCGGCACCATGGTCTGAAGCCAGATCGCGGTAGCGAGCGAGACATGAGTGGCGGAGATTTCGCCGAGGGAGCCGCGGATTTCGGTCGTGCCGTTCAGGACGAGCCGCCCGCGCATGCGGGCGGTGGCGCTGGCGTTGATCTTGTACAGCAGAGTCGCGCCGAAGAGGTAGGTGCCGTCCACGGGGGCGACGAAGTGGTTGTTCACGGCGTCGAACGCGCCCTGATCGTTGTAGTCGGTGTTGTTAAGGCCGATCTTGGTCCAGGTGCCGACGCCGACGTAGTTGTCGTAGTTCGTGTAAGCCTTGAACCGCGGCAGCCGGGGCTGATCGACAATGCCGGTGGCGTTGTCGACGCTCAGCCCGTCGAAGAAGGTGCTGCCGTCGGCGGAGACCGCGAGCCGGAAGCGGTCCGACCCGAACAGCCCCACCAGCGCCTTGGTCACGAAGCCGGTCTGGAGGGTCAAACCGAGATCGTCGCCGGCCGCCTCCTTGTTCATGGTGTAGAACAGGTCGCCGGTGCCGCCCTCGGCCACGGTCCTCGCCGTCCAGAGCGCGGCGTTGAGCTTGGCCGAGAACGGGTTCGATGCATCCGCCGTGGTGCCAACCCCGAGGAGCGCCATGTTCTGCAGCGCCGCCGGTGTGGTCCCGAGCCAGCCCGCGCCATCGTAGACCAGCAGCAGGCCCTCGTCCTCGACCCATGCGCGCCAGCCGATCCGCGGGGGAAGTCGCAGCCAGGCGCCATCGGTCCAGAGCGCGACGTTCAGGTCCCATCCGGACCATTCGCCCGTCGCGCCCGAGGCGACGATGTAGCGATCGCCATCGGCGGGACTGCCGGGCGGCGCTGTCAGATCGCGGTCGAGCACGGAGAGCTGCACGAGCCCGTCGAGCAGCCGCAGCGCCTCGTTGTGGGTGACGTGCTTCTGGGCCTGCGCCGCCAGGATGTAGGGCAGCAGGAGATGGGTCGTGGCGTCGGACATGGGATGGCCTTCAGAGTATCAGCGTGAGGGTCTTGGGCGCGCCCCGCCCGACGAGGGCGGAGAGCTGGTAGATGCGGCTGTCGAGCGTGTCACCGGGGCCGAGCGGCGCGCCCCAATCGGCGGTCTGGTCTGCGGCGGTGTAGACCGCGCTGGTGGTGGCGGTGCTCAGCACCCGCTTAACGGTCGCGCCATCAAGGATCTCGACCTCGTAGGCTTCGAGCTCTTCTCCGAGCGGCACTTCTAGCCCGCCCCAGCTGTCGGCCGCGAGAGCTCGGGACCGGCGCGTCCAGCGGATCGTCAGATCGCCGGGCGTGCGCGGCCTGCGCCACGGCTGCTCGACATGGGCGCCGGAGAACGGCCGCAGCCCGACGCCCGCGGGCGTGAAGGATTGCGCCACATAGGTCTCGTCGCTGACGGGGCGGCTCGCCGGACCGATGCGCCAGTTCCACGGCAATCCGAGATCGGCCTCGGCAATCGGCAGGGACGCCAGCGACGCGTCCAGCACCACGACAAGAGCGCCAGCGGGCGCCGGATTGCCCATCGCGCCCTCGGTGCCGCGCTGGCCGCGCAGGAGCCGGGTCAGCCGGTATCGACCCGGCGCCAGCAGCTCGGCCGCGCCCGCCTGCACGATCTCCCAGGTGCCGGGCGCGCTCTCGATAGCCAGCGCATTGGCGCCGCCCAACAGCGTCAGGTCGGTGACGCTCTCCAGCGTGCCGGTGAGCAGATCGACCACAAGCGCATTGCCGTGGTCGAAGCGTGAGGTGGGGCCCGGATAGAAGTCCGAGACCAGCGCTCCGATCCGGGCGCGGCTGCCGAACGTGGTCAGCAACTCGAACCCGTCCGTCGAGGGGCTGCGGAACACCGCCATCTCGCCCGGCCAGGGAAGAGCGTGCGCCGCGACAAACGGTCGATGCGCGGGCTGGTCCTCGGTCAGCTGCGGCAGGTCCATCAGCACCGCGTCCGGCGCGCCGAACACCACGGCCCGCGTCAGCGACGCCGCGCGGGGATCGCCGGGCGGCAGATCGTAAGTCGCACGGTCCTGCCGCACCGCCTCGATGCCGCGCGCTGCCGCGTCGGCGATGGAGACGAGCCGCAGATCGACCAGACGCCCGTCATGCGCGAGCCGGATCGCATCGGCCGGATCGAACGCGAGGCGCGAGGGTGGCAAACGGAACGCCGCCGTCTCGCGGCCCACCCACGCCTCCATCAGCGCGCGGCGGCAGCGCCTCTCGGCCTCCTCGGGCGGCACCGCCATTGGAAAGGACTCGGACGCGATCCGGGTCGTGTCCACGGTGATGCGCCGGGCCTCGACGAGGGCCGCGTCGTAATCCTCGTCGGCGCGGGCGACCTGCCATTTCAGGGCCTGCGGCAGTTCGGTCTCCTGGCCGCGCGTCAGTTCCAGCACATCGCCCTCGCGGGTGGCCACCAGATCGTCGGGCGCGAGGGTGGCGACGGAGGCCCGGCCGCGCATGACAAAGCGGATCCCCCCCTCTGTCTCGACGGCGTCGAAGCCGAAATGCCGCGACAGCGTTGTGATCGAGGCGCGTGGGCTTTCCAGCGCCGTGATGGCGTAGCCTTCGACCGCGCCCCAGAGGCCGGTGACGTCGATCCGGGACTCGGGCAGCCCGGCGCGCAGGCAGAGGTGCCGCACGAGCGCCGCCAGCGACACCGCGCCAAGCCGTCCGGTCAGCCAGTGCCCCAGCCGCCAGTTCGCCCCGTCCGTCCAGACATCGGTCAGCGCCGGAAAGAACGGGTACGGCCGCGCGTCCCAGGTCCAGGCGGCGCATTCCGGCACATGCACCATCCGGCCGCCGTAGACCGATGACACCGGGTTGTTCGCCGGGACGCCCCACCAGAGGTACGTCGCCTCGAGATAGGCGCGCTGGATCGCGTCGTCGCGCCAGCCCCGCGAGAAATGCGGCGTGAAGCTCTCGGACGACTTCGGGTCGAAGAAGACGTTCGGCTGGTTCGTGCCCCGGTCGATGGCGGGACAGCCGAGCTCGGTGAACCAGATCGGCTTCGACTCCGGCGCCCACGCCGTCAGCGTGCCGCTCTCCACCCCGCCCGGGCGGTCGTAATGCGCGTTCGACCACCAGGCGCGAAGATCCTTGTAGCGGAAAACCCATGGCTTGCCCGCCGCGCCATCGCTGATCGGGGTGCGCACCTGTGCCACCCGATCAGCCGCACTGGCATAGAACCAGTCGAAGCCTTCCCCGCCCGCAATGTTCCCCTGCAGATAGGCCCGGTCGTAGATCGCAGGCCAGCCCGCCTGCGCATCCGCGTGCTCGAACCCGTCGCGCCAGTCCGACAGCGGCATGTAATTGTCGATGCCGACGAAATCGATCTCCGGGTCCGCCCAGAGCGGATCGAGGTGGAAGAACACGTCGCCCGAGCCGTCGCCCGGCTGGTGCCCGAAGTATTCCGACCAGTCGGCGGCGTAGCCGATCTTCGTCCCGGCCCCGAGAATGGACCGCACATCGGCAAGGAGGTCCCGATAGCCCTGCACCGCCGGATAGGTGGCCGCGCCCGAGCGGACCGTCGTCAGCCCCGGCATCTCGGTGCCGATCAGGAAGGCATCGACCCCGCCCGCCGCCGCGCAGAGATGGGCATAGTGCAGCACCATGCGGCGCAGGCCCCAGTCGCCGGGCGTGCCTGTCCACGAAACCGATTGACCCGCCACGCTGAAGCTCGCAGGTGTCGCCGCGCCAAACAGCGCCGCGACCTGGCTTGCGGCCGTGGCAGTCTTGTCGACCGATCCCGCGTAGCCTGCCGCTGGAGAACAGGTGATCCGGCCCCGCCAGGGGAAAGCGGGCTGGCCGGTCTCGGCGGCGTTGTCGGAATAGGGGTTCGGCAGGGTGTTGCCGGGCGGCACGTCCATCAGGATGAATGGGTAGAATGTCACGCGCAGCCCGCGCGCCTTCATCTCCTGGATCGCCTGCACCACGGCGAAGTCGGACGGCGTGCCGCCATAGACCGGGCGGTCCTGGTCGTCGCGGCTGACCAGGAAGGCGTTGGCACGGCTCACGCCGTTCACCGACCAACTGGCGGGCGTGGTCGACTTGGCCGAGACCTCGACGCCCGGCCGCACCTTGCAGGAGCCCGCGCGCAGGTCGTCGCCGAACCAGGCCACGACGAGGCTGACGCTCTCGACCGCAGGCGCCATCGCTTGCAGCCGGTCGAGCGCCTCCACCATGTCGGTGGAGTCGGCCAGCGCGTTCAGGTTCTCGGGCATCGTCGCGCCGCCATCGGTCTTGCGGATGGCCTGCGTGGCATATGTGAACTCGCCCGAGGCCGGGATCATGGTGACGGCGCGGGTCAGCCCCTCGGCGGTGTCGGGATCGGCGAGCGGCCGGAAGACTTCGAAGGACAGCTGCGGCAGGCGGTTGCCGTAGGTCGAAAGCGCCAGTTCCTCGAAGACGACATAGGCGGTGCCGCGATAGGCGGGCGTGTTGGCTGCGCCCATCTTCCCCGCAATGAACGGGTCCGCCGTCTGCGCCTCGTCGCCGGGATACCAGCGCCAGGTGACGCCGGAGAGGTCCATCGGCTTGCCGTCGGCCCAGATCCGGCCAATGCCGGTGATCGGGCCTTCACACAAGGCCACCGCGAAGCTGGCGTAGTACAGATACTCGGTGGTCTTGACCTTGCCGCCCCCGCCGCCCTTGCCGCCGCCCTGCGTCGTGGTCTTCGTCTCCTCGCGGAAATCGGTCGCCCAGATGATGTTGCCGCCCATCCGCATCCGGCCATAGAGCCGCGGGATCACCGCGCCCTCGGTGGCCGAGGTGATGCGCAGCGTGTCGAGCCGCGCGCCCTCGATGCGCTGGGTCGGCGCCAGCGACGAGATGATCCAGCTGTCGACGACCGAGCCGATGCTCGAGCCGATGAAGCCGCCGATGCTCGCGGCGCTCACGCCGAGGATCGCCCCGCCGATCGAACCGCCGATGGCGGCGCCGGCTGCACCGAGAACAAGCGTTGCCATGTCGGGGTCTCAGCGTTGCGGGAAGAGGAAGGCGAAGGCGATGCGCCGCCGCCAGGCATTGGTGAGCGGTTCCTCGATCACGCCGAGCCGCTCATAGGCGTGGAGGAAGGTGGCAGGACCGGTGAGGATCCCGACATGCTTGGCGATGGCGCGGGGCCTCATGCAGAAGAGGACCAGCGCGCCGGGACCGGCCTCGGCAGGCGACACCTCGATCATCATGCGCCGCGCGCCTTCGGCCAGAACCTCGCGCGGGCCGGTCTCGCCCCAGTCGCGGCTGTAAGGCAGAATCGGGAACGGCTCCGGCCCCACCACGTCGCGCCAGACCCCCCGCGCGAGCCCGAGGCAATCGCAACCGACGCCGCGCAGGCTGGCCTGGTCGTGGTACGGCGTGCCGAGCCAGGAGCGTGCGACGGCGACGACACGCGCGGGGTCGGCCGATGCGAGAGGTTGCGTCACAGCACGCCTCCCTCGTGGCCGCCATCCTTGGTGGCGTAGCGCAGCACGGCATCCTGGCCGGGGATGTGCGGGAACCCCCGGAAGTTGGCCGTGTTGGCGAACCTGGCGCCGCAGGTCTCGATCCGCTTATCGCAGCCCGCACGGATGGTGAAGGCATTGCCCTCGGAGATCTCGCGCACCGGCGCCTCGAGAAGGGTCAGCACGGCGATGCCGTCCGTCACATCATGGCCGAGAACCTCGGCCCGACGCCCCGCGTTGGAGCCACTGGTCCATTCGATGGTCCCGAAGGTGAACCAGCCGGAGGCGAAGCCGCCGAGGCCCGAAGCGGTGAAGGCGCGGTCGCGTAGAAGGTCGATCACGACGCTCGTGCCCTTGAACGCCGGGTTCTCCAGATCGACGCCGCAGCGCGTATCGCCGAGCGCGGCGTCACAGGTCGCCTGAAAGGTCCGCCCGACCGTCTGACCGAGAACATGGGCGAGCGAGCGGACCTCGGCGACGAAGGCCAGCCGCCCGCGCCGGATCTGGCCGATGGCGCCGCGCCGCATCAGGATGCGCTGGCCGGTGTCGGCCCAGTTCACGCGCCAGACCTCGACTTCGGCGTTGTCCCAGCGACCGTCCAAGATGTCGGTCTCGGTGATGCGGTCCGAGGTCAGCACGCCCTCGGCGTCCTGCGCGTCGACCGAGAGGTCCGAGCCCGAGCGCACCTCGGACGCCGTGAGCCCGCTCTCCGGCTCGAAGTCGGTGCCATCGAAGGCGAGTGTCCGGTCGTGATCGGTGAAGCCGAAGGTGACGCCATCGGCGCGCGCGATCCGCCAGCACCAGGCGAGCGTGGTTGTGCCCTCGTCGAGATGGGCCTGCAGGTCGGGAGCGAGGGTCTTCATCGGCGCAGTTCCAGAAGCGGAATGGAGGTGATCGAGCCGAGCCGCTCGAGGTCGAGCGTCACGTCGAGCACGTCGGCGTCGAAGCGGACGGGCACGTCGAATTCGAAGCCCGCGGTGATGGCGATGCCAGCGCCTGGCGCGGCGCTGAAGGTGACGACACCGGTGGCGGTGTCGACGGACCAGCCGGAGGGCTGCTCGATCCCAGCCAGCGCGATGCGCACGGTGCCCGCCACCGGCTTGGCGATGGCGCGCGACCACGATTGCGCCCCGGAGGCGTAGCGCTTCACCAGCTGGAAGGCGGTCGTCGCACCGTCACCGGTGCCGATGGCCTGATCGGTTGGCGACGGCGCGCCCGAAGGCAGGCAGGACTTGTGGTCGCCCCAGTCCTTGAAGCGGAAGCCGTAGAGTCGCCCGTTGCGCGCCTCGAAGAAGGCGACGACCGCCGCCAGATCGTCGGCGCGGCGAATGCCATAGGCGACGTCGTAGCGGCGGCGTGAGTTGGCCCAGCTGGCGTTCCGCTCCTCGTCGCCCGAGGCGAGCTCGACGATCTGCGTGCGCCGCTCCGGCCCGCCCCGTGCGCCACGGCTGATGTTGTCGGGAAACCGGAGCTCGTGAAACGCCATCACATGCCCCTCCGCCCGAGGGACACGGCACGGGCGATGTCCGCCGCGACCTGCGTGCGCGACTGCCGGAAGCTTTCGGCGTCGCGGGCCATGATGGTCACGTTGACGCCGGCACCGCCGTAGCTCTGCGCCTCGCGACGCGACAGCACGCGCTCGCCGCGTTGCAGGATCGCGGGCACCTCGTCGTGACGAAGCCCGGCCATGCCGCCGCCATGCATTCGCGGCGCAGCAGCAAAAGCGATGGCCGGGACCATCCGCGAAGGTCCGGCCGATCCGACCATCCCGCCTGCGTGGAGGACATTGGCGAAGATGCCGCCAGCACCGGCAAACACGCCGGAGAGCGCGTTGGCGATCGGCCCGAGGATGAACCGCCGCGCCGCCAGTTGGGCGAGATCGGCCAGCAGCGACGTCACCAGATCGCGGAAGTCGAGCTTGCCGGTCTTCACGAACTGGCCCACCGCGTTCTCGGCCGACTGGAAGGCGCCGACGAGGCTCTGGCCGATGTCGCCACCGATCTCGCGGGCCTTGCTGGCGTAGTCGGAGAGCGCGGCGGTGACCGCCCGCCAGCCGGTGACGGCCGCGTCGGTCGCGGGCTCCGCTACCGCAGCAGCAGCTCCGGCCGCCACACCTGCATCTGTTGCGGCGCGCCCGGCGTCGCCGAGGGACGTCTCCAGGCGCTCCGCCGCAGCGGTGGTCTCGGCCAGTGCGTCGGCGCCGTCCTCGTCGGTGCCGCGTACGGCATCGCGCAGCGCCTGCCAGCTTTCGAGGGGCGCACGGGCCCCCTCCGCCAGGTCGCGCGCCGCGCCGCGGTAAAGGTTGGCGGACTCGAGCGCCCTGTTCGCCGCCTCGGTCAGACCGAGATCGGGCGCGGAGAGCGGATTGTCCTCGAAGGCCCGATCGAAGGCCGCCTGAGCTGCCGTGGTTGCGGCAGTCGCCGCTCCCTCGAAGCGGTTCTCGATCTCGCCGAGGTCGAGGTCCGGAACCAGCGATATGCGCCGCTCCGACCCGAGCGCTTCGAGCCCCTGGTTGATGCCGCCGATAAAGCCGTTGATCCGCGAGACCACCCCGTTCAGCATCGCCTCGACGCCATCGACCAGGCTGTTGGCCGCCTGGAACGCGAGATCGCCGATGGCGGCGGGCAGCAGGCCCCAGATCGCCTTGATCGCCTCGTAGGCGCCTTCGAAGGTGTTCGCGGCCGTGTTGCCGAAGCCCACCACGCTCTCGATGGCGCTCTGCATGCCCGATGCGGCATCCGCCTTCAGGTCGAAGAACATCGCCGTGGCGGCCGCGCCCGCCGCCGCCGCGCCCATACTGATGCGTTCCCAGACCTCGACCGCGAGGTCCTTCAGGAGCGACATCGCTTCTCCGAAACCGCCGGCGCCGGAGACGAGCCGGGTGAACTGGTAGACGAGCTCGCCCGCGCCGACGATCAGCGCGCCGATGCCGGTGCGGATCAGCGCCCCGCGCAGGACAACGAGCGCCGTGGCGAGGCCCCGGACCGAGAGCGCCGCAGCCGCCATGCCGGCGACCCAACGTCCCGCGAGGAACGCCGCGAAGGTGGCGGCATAGGTGGTCAGGCGGCCGATGTTGTCCAAGAGACCGCGGATCGCGATGCCGAGCGGCCCGGTGCGGCTGGCCACCGCCGCCATGGCATCGGCGACGGCTTCCAGCGCAGGTGCCGCTGCGACCGCCAACTGGTTCGAGAGCCCGCGCCAGACCAACCCGAGCCGCGAGATGGCGTCGTTCGTCCGCTCGATCTGGTCGGCGTCCTGCTCGGAGACGACAACCCCGAAGGCGAGGACGTCCTCTGTCGCCTGGCGCAGCGTCGCGGTGTCGATCCGGCTCATCGCGATGGAGCCTTCCTCGCCGAAGAGCTGGCCCGCGACCGCCGCGCGCTCGGCGGCAGGCACGAAGCTCTCGATCGCCGCGTTGATCGCGCCCACGCGCTGGTCCAGCGGCAAGGCGATCAGCTCATTTGCTGAAAGCCCCAGCCGGTCGAGCGCGTCGGCAGCAGGGCCGGTCCCGGCGGCCGCCTGACTGAGACGGCGCGTCAGATCCTTGGTGGCCTGCTCGATGCCGGACATGGAGACGCCCGCCAGATCGCCCGCGCGCTCCAGCGTCTGGATCGAGGCGACGGTGGTGCCGAGCGACTGCGCCAGCTTCGCCTGCGCATCGACCGTCTGCAGGCTGGACCGGATCATCGCCACGCCAGCAGCGGCTGCGGCGGCCACGGCAGCGGCAGCCGCGACCCGCACCCGCCGCGAGAAGGCCGCGAGCCGGGCGTTCGCGGCTTCCATCTCCCGGCTCAGCCGTCCGAAGCCGCGCGACCCGGCCTCGCCCACGCCTTCGAGTTCGGCGCGCACCTGCCGTCCGCCCACGGCCGCGAGGCGGACGCTGACCCTCTTCTCAGCCATGGGAATGATCCATCTTTTCGTTGAGCTTGGCCACCATCACCGCTTCGATGACGGGCAAGAGTTCACCCGCAGCAGCGGGCGGGACGCCGAGCGCATTTCCCAGAGCGAGGGCCGCGGACAGGTCCCAGCCGACCACCGCGCCGGGCAGCACGCGCAACTGACCGCCGAGGCGGCCGACGAGATCCCAGACCTGCCAGCCCTCATGGGTAAGCGGCCGGTTCAGGCGCGTCGGGCAGTCTTCGCACGCTTGCGCGCAGGCTTCGCAGTAGCGCTCGCCCCCGCCGAAGGACCACTCGGCGAGAGCGCGGAGGCGTTTTTTTCCTGTTCCAGCAGCAGGCCTTTGGACACGTAGGTCAATTGGAAGGCCTCGAAGATCGGCCAGACGTCGAGCAGCGCGTCGATGGCCTCGGGGGTGGGATCGATCGGGTTGCCGTCGGCATCGCCGATGCCCTCCCAGCCGAGCACAGCCCGTCGCGCCAGCGCCTTGGCGAAGGCGACGGCGCGCTCCTCGTCGGAAGCCTCCTCGGGCACCGCCTCGACGGCGGGGTCGCTGCGCGTCGCGACCATCAGGGCGGTCGTCAGCGGGCGCAGTTGCACCCGGACGCCGGGGGCGAGGTCATGCCAGCGCGGCGCGTTGGTCAGGTCGAGCGTCAGCATCAATACGTCTCCACGTCATTCACGAGGGTGGCGGTGCACATCCGGCCGACGACGCTGTCGCGCGCGGCCTGCCAGTCGAATGTCGCCTGGACGCCCTGCGGCCCGGAAATCTCGATCCGTGGACGCGGCAGGTAGACGGCGTGCACGGTGAAGGAGAAGCTTTCGCCTGAAGGCAGGACGTAGGCGAATTCCATCTCGCAGGCCTCGCCGTTGATCGCCTGCGTCACCAGCGTCTGGTCGGCGAAGCGCACCTCGATCCGGCCCGTCAGCGCGGCAATGGATGGATCCGCGCCATCGATGCGGCCGTCCGAGCGGATGGTCTCGATCCGGTCGAGGTTGTTGGCGTAGGTGATCTCGGCCGAGACCACATTGCCGAGGGCGGTGCCGTTCCGGGTGATCGCCCCGTTGAAATGGCCGAAGCGCTTCAACTCCAGTGCGGCGGGCGTTCCGGCACTGGTCGTGGTGCCGACCGTCTCGCCCTGCGCCACCAGCCGCGCGGTCGCGGTGAGCAGGCCCGAGCGCTGCATCTGCCAGGTGATCTGGTCGAGCACGCAGCCCGAGTACATCGCATAGCGGGGCACCTCGGGCATGCCGGTCTCGATCGACATCGAGGGCAACGTCCAGGACCCCGACTGAAATTCGTGGCTGTACGGGGCCTCCGCGCCCGTGGTCGTGGGCGCGCCGAAGGCTGCCTTCAGCCAGAAGCCGAACGCCTCGGCGTCCAGCGGCACGACGACGTCGCCGTCGGCCGTCACGGCGTCCTTGATCGGCGCTAGCGGATCGCGGCCGTAGCCGAGAAGCTCCGAATTCAGCAGCGGCTGCTCCGCGCCGAGCGACGTGCTGGCGAAGGGCATGCGGGTGAAGCCGCTGACGGGCGGCGTTCCATAGGTCGTCTCGAACGCAAGCGCCATCAGCGCTCGCGCCCCTTGGGCTCGTGCCATGTTCGTCTCCTGTGGTCGGTTGGGTCAGGCCAGCGGGTCGGCCGTGGAATAGTGCAGCACGACCGGGATAACGGCGGCCTTCAGACTCGCCGCGCCCTCGACCGGCAGATCGACCGGGCGCGGGGCTTCGGCCTCGACCCAGTCGCAGAACCCGCCCAGCGTCCGGTCGGCGGCGAGCGCTGCGCCGATGCTGGCGGTCAGCGTGTCAAAGGCGGCGTCGCGATCGGCACCCTGAACGACCGCCTCGATCTCGGCTCGGTGCTGGTAGTGATAGCGCAGCGGCGACAGCGTGACTTCGGGCGCACCTGGTTCGCCATCGCGCAGGATCATCAGGCCCTCGACCGGCATGCGCTCGGGCAGCACGTCCCCGCGCAGAGCGGTGGCGGGCAGCGCCGAGAGCCGCGCGTGCAGCGCGACGAGGATGGTTTCGCGAGGTGTCATGGGTCGGCCGAGTTGGAAATCGCGTCGAGCACCGGACAATCGGGGACTTCGGCGCCCGAACACCTGGATGCAGTTGTAGCGAGGACGGATTCGATACGCCGAAGATCCGCGATCCTCGCGCGGACATCGGCAAGGTGCCGCTCCGTCCGTTCCTTGACCTCGGCGCAGGCCGGCGCGGCGCCGTCGCCGAGCCCCATCAGCCCGCGGATGTCCTCCATCGAGAACCCGAGTTCGCGGGCGCGCAGGATGAAGCGGAGGCGTGTGGCGTGTGCGGCGGAATAGACCCGGTAGCCGGCGTCCGTGCGGGGCGGGTCGGGCAGCAGGCCGGTCTTCTCGTAATAGCGGATCGTCTCGATGTTGCAGCCGGTCGCCCGGGCCAGGTCGCCGCGTGTGAAGCCGCTCTCGCGCTCGTGATCGGTCATGGGCAAGTTTCCTCTTGAGCCTGTAGTTGCTACAGACCCTACACCCATCGTCAATCACAGACGAGAGGTGCGCGACATGGCGCTGACAGACGACAGAACGGACAGCACGGGCGCGGATCGCCCCGCCCGAAAGGGCTGGCTCGCGGCGGGCGGTGTGGTGGGCGCCTTTCTCGCCTCGGCCTGCTGCATCGGGCCGCTGGTGCTTCTGACTCTCGGCATCTCGGGCGCCTGGATCGGCAACCTGACGGCTCTGGAGCCTTACAAGCCGATCTTCGCCGTGATCGCGCTCGGCTTCATCGCGGCGGGTTTCTGGCAGGTCTATTTCCGCAAGCCAACCGTCTGCGAACCCGGTTCCTACTGCGCAAGGCCAGCATCGGCGCGCATCACCAAGTCGGCTCTCTGGGCCTCCCTGATCCTCGTTCTCGCAGCCCTCACCATCGACTGGTGGGCCCCGCTTCTCTACTGACCCCGAAAGGACATCCACATGAAGAAGATCCTTGCACTCGCCTTGTTCGGCCTGACCGCCGTTGTGCCGATCACCGCCATCCCTGTTGCCGCGCAGACCGTCGCCGCCGAGCAGACCGTCACCTTCGCGGTGGACAACATGACCTGCGCGCTCTGCCCAGTCACCGTGAAGCGTGCGATGGAGGGCGTCGCGGGCGTGCGCGCCGTCGAGATCGACTTCGATGCCCGCACCGCCACGGTGATCTTCGACACCGCCGCGACGAGCGCCGACGCCATCGCGACCGCGTCGGCCAATGCAGGCTACCCGGCGCGTGTCGCGGGCTGACGAGATGACCGAGCAGTCCGACCGCAAGCTGATCGCGACAGGGATCGTCGGCACCGTCATCGCGGCGCTCTGCTGCTTCACTCCGGTGCTGGTGGTGCTTCTGGGTGCCGTGGGCCTGTCGGCCTGGCTGGGTTGGCTCGACTACGTTCTGCTGCCCGCGCTCGCCTTTTTCGTCGCGCTGACCGTGTACGCGGTCTGGAGACGGCAGCGGCGCCAGACCACTCGAACGGATGGATGACTTGATGAAAGACGATTGCTGCGCGCCCAAGGGCGATTTCGACCTTGCCGTGATCGGCGCCGGATCGGCCGGGTTCTCGGCCGCGATCACCGCCGCCGAGGGAGGCAAGCGCGTCGCGCTGATCGGCCATGGCACCATCGGCGGGACCTGCGTGAACGTGGGCTGTGTGCCCTCCAAGACGATGATCCGGGCCGCGGAAGCCCTGCACGGTGCGCAGACAGCACATCGGTTCCCGGGCCTGAACAGCGAGGCGCAGGTCGCCGACTGGTCGGCGCTGATTGCGGCCAAGGACGATCTTGTCGCGACACTGCGCCAGAAGAAGTACGCCGATCTGCTGCCGGGCTACGGCGGTGTGACCTATCTCGACGAGGGTCCGGCGCGTCTCGTCCTCGGCGGGGTCGAGGTCGGCGGGCGCAGGATCACGGCTCCCAAGGTGATCGTCGCGACCGGTGGCCGACCCGCCGTGCCCGACATCCCTGGGATCCAGGACGCACCAACGCTCGACAGCACGTCGCTGCTGGAGCTGGACCGGTTGCCCGAAAGCCTGATCTTCCTCGGCGGCGGCTACATCGGCGTGGAGCTGGCGCAGATGATGGCGCGGATGGGCACCCGCGTCACCATTGTCTGCCGCTCGCGCCTGCTGCCGCGCACAGAGCCGGAGGTGTCCCGGGCGCTGACGGAGACGCTGCGCGCCGAGGGCGTCGCGGTTGTCGATGGCGCGACCTACGACGCCGCACGGCGCGACGGGGCCCGTGCGGTCCTGACGGTGACGGTGGACGGCGCAGACCGCGATCTGACGGCCGACCGCCTCGTCCTGACGACGGGACGCGCAGCCAACACCGAGGGGCTGGGCCTCGCGGAGATGGGCGTCGAGACCGACGCGCGTGGCGCGATCCGGGTGGGCGACGACATGCAGACCACGAAGGCCGGCATCTTCGCGGCGGGCGATGTGACCGACCGCGACCAGTTCGTCTACATGGCCGCCTATGGCGCCAAGCTCGCGTCCCGCAACGCCGTTCTGGGCGGGGCGGAGCGCTACGACAACGCCGCGATGCCGTGGGTGGTGTTCACCGATCCGCAGGTCGCCGGCGTCGGGCTGACCGAGGCGCAGGCGCGCGCCGCGGGTCATGACGTCAAGACCAGTGTGCTGACGCTCGACAACGTGCCCCGCGCGCTCGCCGCCCGCGACACGCGCGGCCTGATCAAGCTCGTCGCGGACCGGGCGACCGACCGCCTCCTGGGCGGCGTGATCATGGCGCCGGAGGGAGCCGACAGTGTCCAGACGCTCGCCATGGCGCTCAAGTTCGGCATGACGACAAAGGCGCTCGGCGAGACGATCTTCCCCTATCTGACCACGGTAGAGGGGCTGAAGCTCGCCGCGCAGACCTTCGACAAGGATGTCGCGAAGCTGTCGTGCTGCGCGGGGTAACCCGAGCCGTCGGTTTCGTGGCTGCCGAGCAAGATTGCGCATCGATGCGATCACAACCTACCCCCCACCCAGTTCGCCACGATCAGCCCCGGCACGCTGTCCAACGCCCGGTCTGCATCCCGCGCCAGATCCAGCCGCTTCGGCAGCTTGACCTGCGGCACCAGCAGGAAGATCGGCGCAGTGACCTTTCCGCGCCCGGTCTTCGACCGCGACACCACCGCCTGGCCTTTCGTGTTCAGCCGCCCCTCGGCGACCAGCAGGCTGGGGCCCGTCCGGCGATAGACGAAACGCAGGCGGAGGCCGCGTCGCCGCTCCCATTCACCGGGGGTGATCCGGCCGCCGCGCAGGGATTTGCCCGCCGCGGGCAGCGGGATCGCCAGCCAGAACCCGTTCTTCGATCGGATCAGCGGCCCGGTGTCATGCGCACCGACGATTACCGGCGCCTTCGACCAGACCAGCGCCGCAGCCTCAAGGCTCTCGCCCGACCTCGGGAAGTTCTGGCTCCGGATCGAGTTGGCGAGCCGTGTACCAAGCCCCGCGCCGGTGATCTGCAACCGCCACGCCGTCTTCAGCCCAGTCCCGGCCTCGCGAATGGCGGCGGTGACGGCCCGTTCACCCGCCGCGACCTCGGCCGCCATCATCGCGACGATGTCGGGATCGATGTCGAGCTTCAGTTTCACGCGGGCCTCAGGTCGACGGTCCAGACCAGCCGCTCGCGGTCGCGGACCGGCTCGCCCTGTATGAGGAAGGCGTCGCCGTCGATCTCGATGCGGTCGCCGGGACGCGGGTTCGCCACCTCGGCCACGCGCAGGTCGATCCGGGTGGTTTCGGACCAGAGCCGCGCGTCGCCGAAGTCGGTGACCGCGTCGGCGCGACGGGCGACGGCACGCACCAGCACGGGTGTACCGCCGTCGGCGATGTAGACCGCGTCCCGGCCGATGTTCGGATCGGCGAAGAGCGCGCCGATGGCGGCGGCGAAGGCCGACATCAGAACGTCGCGTTCAGGCGCACCCGGCCGATGGTGTCGCCGGCGCCGCTCGCCACCGCCTCGACGGCCGCGCCGATGAGGGTGTTGTCGGTCGCGACGGTCGTGGTGCGCTTGTTGGTGTCGTCCCAATAGACCTTGGCGCCAACCGTCCACGCCTGGGAGCCGACCTTGGTGATGTCGAACACGCCGACGAGCGCGGTCTCGACGGGCTCGCCAATGGCGGCGGCACCCGCGGCGATGCCGAAGATGGAGCCGACGAGCAGGCCATCGCCGGAGGCGACGGCATAGGGCGCGGTCAGGGTGATGGTGTTGCCGGGCTGGACGTAGGTTTTCATGATGGGGATCCTCGTGGAAAGACGAAGGGCGGCCCGTCAGGACCGCCCGTGTGTCAGGGTTCAGGAAGCGCGCCTTACGCGCCCGGGTTCTTGTAGAGGCCGCGCCAGTCGATGGCCTTGGCTCCGAAGTCGAGGCGGCACTTGATCTCGACCCCGTCGACGTCGAAGCCGTTGCGCGTCTCGATATAGGCGCCCTGCTGGCCCTCGAGATAGGCGTACTCGATGGTGTCGATCTGGTTCGGGCTGGCCGCCAGATACCAGGCGGTCTCGCTGGCGGCGTCGAGCCGGGGCTCGCTGATCGGCGCCAGCGTCCTGATCGACTGCGGCACCACGCTGGACGTCGCGGCGGGCACGAGGTTCTGGGCCACCAGCTGTTCGGCTTTCAGTTCCAGTGAGGCCGGCACGATCAGGAAGGCAGGCCGGACGTTCAGCACCGTCTTCTTGTCGAGGCCGGTCTGCTTGGCCATCGCCGCGCGCGCCGCTCCGACGCTGCTGACATCGAGCGCCGCGCCGGTGCCTGCCAGGTTCTTGTGGGTGGTGTGGAAGAGCGCATTGCCGTCGGCCATCGCCGGGTTGGCGGTGATGATGCCCCAGACCACGTCCGACTCCAGCTGGGCGATGGAGTTGCCGTACATCGCCGGGATGCGGGTGAAGGCGTCGAGATCGTCGTTGATCAGCGTCTGACGGGTGATGGCGACCACCCGGCCATAGGTCTTGACCTTGTAGCTCTCCTTGCTCTCGCCCAGCGTGCCGCGCTTGAACTCGCCGCTTTCGCCGACCTCGAGCAGCTGCGGGGCTTCGCCGAGCTGGACGCGATGCATCGCCTTGAAGTCGGTCGCCAGCACCTGGCGACAGAACAGCATGAAGGTGCGGGGATAGGCCTCGTAGGCCTGCCGCAGCGTCTTGTTGGTGACGGCCGACAGGATCTCGGGGAAGTCCGAGGTCGAGTGCAGCGCGCGCGTCGCCACCTCGTCACGCGACAGGCCGCGCGTGTTGACCCCGGCATTGCCGAGGCTTTCGCGGGCGAGCTCCAGCAGCGTCATGCCGCGATACTGGCGCGCGGCGTCCTCGAGCTGGAACAGCGTTGGGCTGTAGCGGTGCAGCAGTGCGTTCGCCACCGCGTCACGGCGGGTGATGCACTCGTCTCGGCCGCCGAGCGGGACGGAGACATGGGGGAAGTTCCGGGTCTCGTCGGATTTCGCGGCGACCTGGTCGAGGATCAGTCGGCGGGACTCGTCGATGCTGACGCCGCGCTTGACCAGATCCTCGGCGAAGCCGCGCTCGAGGTTCAGCCGCCCGGCCAGATCGTAAATGGTGGAGACGCGGTCGCGCTCGGCCTCGCGGGCGCGGGTGGCGACCACTTCGGTATCGGGCGCGGGAGTTACCTGCGTCTTCTGGCTGCGCGTCTCGCTGGCCGCGACCTTCGGGTCGGGCGCAGCCGGTTTCGGCTCGGTCATGGGGGTGTCCTCGGTTTCGACCGGCGCGGTCGGCTGGGTGTTGGCGGGGGTTGCGGCGTCGCTCGCCGGGGTCTGGGTCGTGTCCGTCATCGGGATCGGTCCTTTCGTGGTGGAAGGGGCGTCCCGGCGGTGGAGGACGCAGTCGTGAAGGGGGTGCTGGGCGCGGAAGCCCGCTGCTGGGTCGGCTCCGACCGCGACGGCGGAGACCTCGAAGGGCGTCCAGTCCACCGCGCGCCAGAGCTCGCGGGCGCCATCAGGCTTCGAGATATCAAACCGGTGGACCTGGTAGCCGATGGAGACGGCGCGGATGTGCCCCGCCTGGATGTCGCGCCAGATCGGCTCGACATCGGCACGCTCGCTGATCCGGACCAAGGCGATGCCGCGACCGTTCTCGATCCGGGCCGAGCCCGGCACGACCGAGCCGATCACCGCGTCGAGCGTGTCGAGCTCGTGCACCTTCAGGAACGGCGCGCCCGCGTTCAGCCGGTCGAGCCGGACATGGGCCGGGTCGAGGCTGAGTTCCTCGTCATAAGGCTCGCCGAAGAAGGTGGCACGGCGGACGCGAGCCCCGGCCGACCAGACCACCTCGACGGTGCGGTTGTCGGCATCGGCCGTGTTCGGCGCAAGCTCCGCCGACCGGCGCATGGCCGGCAGTTCGATCATCGTGTCCATGAAGGTCAGTCCTGTTGGTCGGCCTGCGCCGGGTCTGTATCCGCGTCGGCGGTCGGGTCGTCGGCGTCTGGTTCGTCGGCGGCCGGATCGTTCGCCGGATCGCTGGCCCCGTCTTTGGATTGTGCGCTGCCGGTCTTGGTGACGCGGCGAGGGTCGCTGTCGAGGACCAACCCCAGCGCGTCGAGCTTGGCGTTGGTCGCCGCGATCTCGGCCAGCACGGCGTCGGGGTTGCGGCCCTGCCGGGCGATCACCTCGGCCAGCGTCATGGTGCCCGAGCGGATGGACAGCAGGTTCGCCATCGCGTCCTTCTGCGGATCGACCGCCTCGAACTTCGGCGGCGACCATTCCACAGGCACGATCGGCGACGGGATCTGCCCCGCCGCCCATGCGGCTTCCGTGAACCACCGCCACACCGGGGCGCAGAACATCGGGATGAACAGCTGCCATTGGACGGCGTCGATCTGGCGGCGGAACTCCACGAGACCCGCCCGGATCGAGGAGTAGTTCACTTGGGACAGGTCCCCCGTCAGCAGCTCGTAGGGCACGCGGAAGCCTGCCGAGATCGTGTGCAGGCTCGCGCGCTTGTATTCGCCGTAGCCGCCCGTCGCCGAGGGCTGGTTGAAGCGGATGTCCTTGCCGCCGCGGGCATAGGCGATCAGCCCCGGCTCGAACTGTTCCACCCGGTTGCCGTCGGCATCGACCACGGAGGGCGCGATGCCCTGTTGCGCCTCGTCGTCGCCGAAGACGATGGCGGTGACGCAGGCCTCGGTCTTCTTGCGAACCAGTTCGGCCACTTCATAGTCGTCGAGATCACGCAACGACCGGATCACCGGCGCGCCCCAGGGGACGCCGCGCGCTTGCGTGCGCTGCTTCTCGTAGACATGGGCGATCTCGGTCGCGGGGACCGGGCGGCTCTGCAACCCGTTCTGCAAGGCCCCGTAGGCGTCGCCCGGATGCTCGGCATGCAGCCAGTAAGCCCGGCGCTTCCCGACCGGGTCGAACTCGATCCCCTGCACGAGGCGCCCTGCGCCGAGGGCTCCGGACTTGGTGGCGTCGAGGAAGTCGGCTTCCAGCACCTGCAATTGCAGCGGCACCGGCAGGCCGTCGCTCGCGCGCCGCAGGCGGCGGCGCACCAGAACCTCGCCCGCCTCGACCATCTCCCGGCAGATCAGCGTCTGCAGGCCATAGAAGTCAAGCTGGCCATCGGCGTCGCAGTCCGCCGTCCAGCGTTCGAAGAGCGCATCGACCTTCCGGTCCAGCTTGTCGTCGCCGCTAGCGGCGCGGGGCATGATGCCCGCGCCGATGATGTTGTTGACCAGCACCGCCACGGCCTTGGCCGCATGCGGGTTGTTGCGCACCAGATCGCGCATGCGGTCGCGCAGCAGCGCCCCGGCGACGCCGATTTCGGTGTCGGCCGAGGATCCCGGCGCGCGCCAGCCGTCCGTCCGTCGCCCGCGCGCCGCGCCGTCATAGCCACGCGTCAGCGTCTCGAATGCCTGACGCGCCATCACGCGCCGAGCCGCCATGCGCGGCGCCACCGTGGCGATGGCGTGGTCGAACCAGGTCGCCGACATCAGCGATCCCCGCGCGAGAAGCCAGCGAGCCCCGCCACGGGCAGCGGGCGGCTGAAGCCCGCGATGGCGCGCTCGATGGTCCGGATGCGGGCGAGCAGATCCTCGGCCGAGCCGTAATCCACCGACTTGCCGTCATAGCTGACGCGCGTCGTGCCGCTGGCATAGGCCCGGCGCAGCGCCGAAAGCTCGGTTTCCGTCCAGTCGATCATGTTCAGAACCATCCCTCCCGCCGCCCGAGCCAGTCGGAGCGGCGCTTGCCCTGCGGGGCCTGTCCCGGCCGGTTGATCTGCCCGGCGGGATCGGTGTCGGTGGGGGCGGCCCCGAGCTGATCCTCGAGGTCGCGCCATTTCTCGTCGGGCCAGCGGTCCGCGCCCGCGATCCAGGCGGCTGCGCGGGCGTAGACCCGGCAATCCAGCGCCTCGTTGCGCTCGCGCAGCTTCTGCCATTCCAGCCGGGCGAAGCCGCGCTTGGTGCGCACCGTCACCAGCTGCTCGGCCACGAACTGCTTCAGCCATTCGTTCTCGACCCAGTGCGGCAGGTGCACCGAGCCGGGCGGGAACGCCGCCCCGTCGGCCATCTCCTCCTCGGTCGGGCGTGCCAGCCGCAGGAAGCGGTAGGTTTCGGCCTTGAAGGTCGAGACCGCCACGGTCCAGAGCCGCGCCCCGCGCCGCAGGCGTTTGCCGCCCTCGGTCGCGTCGACAAAGGTCGGCCCCGACACCGGGCTCGAGCGGTTGAACCCCTCGACGCCCTTGACCGGCGACACCTGCGCGAAGCCTTGCGCCCGCGACCAGGAATAGACCGCCGGGGCCTCGTAGCCGGTGTCGATGGCGAGCCGCGCGATCCTGAGATGCGCGCGGCGTTCATGCGGCCAGGACCTGTCCAGCAGCGCGGTCAGCTCCGACCAGGCGTCGTGCCGGTCGGGCCCGCCCTCGATGACGACGTGATCGACGAGCCAGCTTTCCAAGCCGCGACCCCAGGCCCAGACATCGACCTCGATCCGGTCCTTCTGCACGTCGGCTCCGGCTGTCAGGAACAACCCGCCTGCTG
Source organism: Jiella pacifica (assembly GCF_010500815.1). Classification (GTDB taxonomy): domain Bacteria; phylum Pseudomonadota; class Alphaproteobacteria; order Rhizobiales; family Rhizobiaceae; genus Jiella; species Jiella pacifica. The sequence goes on along the minus strand of NZ_JAAAMG010000016.1, from coordinate 80,278 downwards.
GCACCGTGCCGGATTTCCAGCGTTCGCGCCGGTCGTAGAGCCGCTGCCAGTCGGGCGCTTCCCCGGTCTCGACCCATGTCTCGCCGAGGATCGTGTTGCGGAACGCCTTGATCGCCTCGTCCGACCCTTGGGCTGCTTCCCATGACCGCACGATCCGCTCCCAGCTCAGCCAGCCGATCGGCGAATAGAGCGCCGAAAGGTGATACCCGACCGTGGTCGGATCGGCGGCCGTGGCGGTCGCCCGCCATTCGCCGCCCTCCAGCATCGCCGTCTTGTGGTGTTCCGCGATTGCCGCGTCGCAGCCCTCGCAGTGATACTCGGCCGTCTCCGGGCGGCCCTTTTGCCAGCGCAGCCGGTCGAACTTCAGCCATTGTGCGTGGCCGCATTGTGGGCACGGCACGAAGAACCGACGCTGGTCGCTGGCCTCGTACTCGCGCTCGATGCGCGACAGCCCCCGGATCGTGGGCGTCGAGACCAGCAGCACCTTGCGCCGGTGGGCGAAGGTCAGGGAGCGCGCCTCGGCGAGCGTGACCGGATCGCCTTCCTCGTCGGCCGAGGCGGGATAGGCGTCGACCTCGTCGAGGAAGATGTAGCGCGCCGGGGTGGACCGAAGCCCGACCGCCGAGTTCGCGCCCGTCATGATCAGGATGCCGCCCGCGAACTCCTTCGAGAGCATCGTGTTGCCCGCATCGCGGGATCGCGCGGGCTTCACCCGCTCCCGCAGCTCTGGGCTTTCATCGATCAGCGGGTCGATGCGCTGGCGCGAGTTGCGCTTGGCCAGTTCCACGGTCGGCTGGACCGCCAGCATCGGACCCGGCGCCTGGTGGATCGCGAACCCGATCCAGTTGTTGCCCGCCTCGGTCGCGCCGACCTGCGCCGCCTTCATGAACACGATCCGCTGCGTGGGATCCCCCGGCGACAGCCGGTCCATGATCTCGCGCATGTAGGGCGTGCGCACGGTGCGATACCGCCCCGGTTCGGCTGAAGCCCGCCCCGAGAGCATCCGGTGCCGGTCCGCCCATTCCGAAACGGTCAGGTCCGGGTCGGGCCGCAACCCGTTGCCCCAGGCGCGGAGGATCTCGCCCGCGCCGTCGAAGTCGATCAGGCCATCATCGTCACCGGAAGTCGGGCCGGACCTCGGCGAGTTCGTCGAGGTGGGCGCGTACATGTTTCTCCAGGACCTTCTGCATCGCGGCTGGCTCCACGGTGATCTGCTGGCCGGTCACGTCGGCGCACGAGGCTGACAGTTCGGCCGCCATCAGCGCCGCCGCGCGTGCAGGCCAGTTCACCCACGCGTCCCGTTCCTCCCGCGCCAGCCGGAACACCAGCGCCAGCGCGCGGGCCCGCTCGATCAACTCCCCCTTCAGCTTCTGGAGCCGGATGCGCCGCTCCTGCGCTTTCAGCACCTCGTTCGCGGTCTTCGCCTGCAGGAAGGTCGTGCCGCCGCCGACGGCCGGGACTGCCAGCCCCTGTTCACGCAGCGTGTCGCCAACAGCGGCCACGGCCGCCTCGGGGACGGGCTTCAGCTTCGGCGTGGGCGGCTTGCGGGTCTTGGACGGGTCGGTCGTCTCGGCACGTCTGGCGTCGCTGGCGGCCGCGTTGATGCTGCCGTCGGGATAGAGGACCAGCCGCTCGGCGGCCTTGGCCTTCTGGATCGCGCCCCGCGACAGCCCGACATGCGCGGCGTACTGGCGCTCGCTCATGCCCTGCATCGACGGCTCCGATTATCTATCGAAATCATGTTCTTATCGAGTTGATAAGCAGCGCGACCGGAGCGAACGTCCGTTCAGAAGGACGATGCAACTCACCAAGGAGCCATCACGATGACCACGCGCCTGAACCCGATCACCACCCCGCGCCACGAACTCCGCGCCGAGAAGGCGCGCCGGAATAAGGAAGCCGCGCTCGCGGCCTTCATCGGCAAGAAGGCCGAGATCGACGAGATGCTCGCCCGGCTGCAGACGCTGAGCGACGACCACTTCAACGCCCACCCCGACGAGATCAACTGGGGCCATGTCGGCACCCTCGAACACTACGCCAGCCTCCTGAAGCGCATCACCGACAGCGCCTTCGGCGAGGGCGAGCACGCCCGCTGATCTCCGGCACTGCCGGAACTCCCGCCGCGCGCCCTGCGCGGCTCGGGGTCGTAGGAGGCGCCGCATGACGCGGGCCCGAATACGGAGACGATCCCATGACCAAGCTTTCTGACACCCAAGCCATCATCCTCAGCGCCGCCGCACAGCGCGAGGACCGCATCGCACTGCCGCTGCCCGAGAGCCTGCGCGGCGGCGCCGCTGCCAAGGTGGTCGGCGCGATGCTCGCGAAGAACTTCCTGCAGGAGGTCGACGCCGACACGCGCAAGGGCGAGCTTATGTGGCGCGAGACCGGAGACGGCCACGGCGTCACGCTGGTTGCCACCGACGCGGGCCTTGCCGCCATCGGGATCGAGACCGAGGACGCGAACCCCGCGCCTGCGGGCGCGACGGACGCGCCTACCGAGGAGGCCGCGCCGGACACCCCCACCGTAGCCGAAACCGCGCCCAAGACGCGCACACCGCGCGAGGGCACCAAGCAGGCCACGCTGATCGCCATGCTGCGCGCACCGGACGGCGCGACCATCGAGGAGATCATGGCCGCGACGGGCTGGCAGTCGCACACGGTGCGCGGCGCGATGGCGGGGGCGCTGAAGAAGAAGCTCGGGCTCGAGGTGACCTCGGAGAAGGTCGAGGATCGGGGGCGCGTGTACAAACTCCCCGCCGCCTGACGCGCCGGACCCCGACAAGCTGATGACCGCCGTCCCTACGGGGCGGCGGTCGATCATTTGGCGCTCCGCATCCGGATCGCCTCGAACACCCGCCGCAAGGCGAAGGAACGGGCGATCGAGACGACGGTGAAAATGGCGCCCATCTTCAGGTTCTGCGCCAGCGTCGTGTGCAGCCCGAAGATCGGGAAGATCAGGATCTGCGTCACGACCGCGACGCCGTAGCCGACGATCACGTTGGCGACGGACTCGACCAGCGACATGAGGCGGGTCTGCTTCATGCCGCTGCCTCATCCATCGGCCAGCAGTTCAGCCGCGAGAGTTCGCAGCGCATGCGCCGCAACCAAGGGGACCACGCCGTTGCCACAGAGGCGAAGCCGGTCCACCCGGTGGGCCAACCCATCAGTGCCTCGACGAACAGCGGGTTCAAGGTCCGGCGCGGCTCGGAGGTATCGCTCCCAGCCATCGGCGTCACCAGGACCTGGCGGCCAAGCAGGCCGTTCACCGGCGTGTTCGCGAGTGTCGTCGCCCCGTCCTTGTGATCCCGCGCCGTCGGCGTCATCCACAATCCCACCGCATGGGTCAGATCGGCCGTCTTGCGGTTGCCCGCGCTCGGCTTGCAGCCGTCGTTCGCCATCGGCGTCGGCCAGTCCCGCGCCATGCGGTCCAGACCCTTCTCGTCTCGTCGTTCGCCGCCCCGGCTGCGGAAACTGTCGGTCTGCGGCGTGGGCCACATCGCAGCCGTGGTCGCCAGGTTCATGCCGTGCTGGCCCGCTTTCTGCGACGGCGTCGGTATTGTCTGCCTGTTCTCGTTGGCGCTGGCCCTTGGCGTCGGCCAGAGCCGCAGCAGTTCCGTCCGGTTCCCGCCACTCGACCGGGTGCCAGAGCAGGCGCGCGGGGTCGGCCAGCTCGTCCCCTTCGCGGATGGCGAGGATGAAGAGCCGCTCGCGCTTGTGGGGCGCGCCGACTTCCGCCGCCGTGAAGAGGCCTGCCGCAAGGCGGTAGCCCATGCCGACCAGTCCTGCGGCGACTTCGGGGAAGCCGAGGCGGAGATGATGGGCGACATTCTCGAGGAAGACGAAGGGCGGTTCGACCTCGCCGATGATGCGGGCGACATGCGGCCAGAGGTGGCGCGGGTCGTCGGCGCCCCGGCGTTTGCCCGCGACGGAGAACGGCTGGCACGGATAGCCCGCAGTGACGATGTCCACCGCGCCGCGCCACGGGCGGCCGTCGAAAGTTGCAACATCGTCCCAGACAACAGCCTGATCCAGGGACGCGTCTTCCATCCGCGCCACGAGAGTGGCTGCGGCGAAGGTTTCCCGTTCGACATGGCCCACAGCACGATATCCGGGGATGGCGATGGTGAGCCCGAGGTCGATACCGCCCGCGCCGGAGCAGAGGGAGAGGCCGAACAGACATGCGTCTCCGGCTCCGGAAGCGTCTCCGGAGGAAGGTAGAGCCAGGTCATGCATGTCACGCGGCGGTCTGGCGCTTTCGCGCGGGTTCGGGTTCGGCGTCCGTGTCCGGCGTATCGGTGACGTCGCCCAGCCGCTCCGCCTTCACCTGCGCGAAGGTCCGGCCGTCGCCGTCGAGGATCGCGTCCTTGTCGGTTTCGGCCTGCCAACGCTCCACGGCGACATCGACATACGCCGCGCTGATCTCCATTGCGAAGACGCGGCGGCCATTGGCCTCGCCCGCCATGATCTGCGACCCGGAGCCGGAGAACGGCTCATAGCAGAGGCCGCCCCGCGCCACATGCTGGCGCATCGGGATCCCGAAGGCGTCGAGCGGCTTCGGCGTCGGATGGTCAGGCCGGTCATCCTTGGCGAAGCTGGGAAGCGCCCATGTCGATGGCAGCGTTTCCTCGGCCACCTTCGGCGGGCGGTTCGGGCGACGCCAGCCCATGAAACAGGGCTCGTGCTTCCAGAGGTAATGCGACCGGGTCAGGACGCCCCGGTCTTTCACCCAGATGATTTGCTGATGCACAAAGGCGCCTGCCTTCTCCCAGCAGGCTTCCAGCATCGCCTGGCGGCGCGAGGCGTGCCAGCAGTACCAGGCAGCATCCTCGGCGATGGCTTCCGCCACGGCTGCAGCGATGAACCCGTCATAGAGTTCCGCGCCCTGCGAACTGTCGTCCCAAGTCGTGCCGTAGGACGCCGACCAGTCCTTGTTGCGGGTCGGATGGTTCGAGCCGTCGTAGTCGACGAGATACGGTGGATCGGTCGCGAAAAGGATCGCGCGCTCACCGTTCATCAGGCGGCGCACATCGGCCGCGCTGGTGCTGTCGCCGCAGAGCAGCCGGTGATCGCCGAGGATCCAGAGATCGCCCGTCCGCGACGCCGGATTGCGTGGGGGTTCGGGGATGGTCACCGGCGGCACGGAGCCCCCGGCGCCCTCTTCCTCGCCGCCACCGTCGAGATCGAAGGCCAGCAGCTTGTCGAGTTCGCCATCGGAAAACCCGACCAGCGACAGGTCGAAGTCTTCGGCCAGCAGGTCGTTCAGTTCCGCCGACAGCAGCGCCTCGTCCCAGGTGCCGAGTTCCGTCAGCTTGTTGTCCGCAATCCGGTACGCCCGGCGCTGCGCTTCGGTCAGGTGCCCGAGCACGATCACCGGCGCCTCGGTCAGCCCGAGCTGCGTCGCGGCCAGCACGCGCCCGTGGCCTGCTATCAGTTCGCCGTCCTCGCCGACGAGGCAGGGCACGGTCCAGCCGAACTCGGCCATGCTGGCGGCGATCTTCGCGACCTGATCCGCGCCATGCGCCTTCGCGTTCTTCGCGTAGGGCTGGAGGCGCGACAGCGGCCACGTCTCGATCGCGTCCGGGGCGAAGCTCAACGTCATGATGGGCACGGTTCCTCGGTCGGGTGGATGCCGGTGGCTTCCGGACTCCGGATGCCGGGCCGGACTCCACACGGGGTCCAGCGGCCACCAGCGGTGTCCGGTCGGAAGGCCAGCGTTCATTGGTGTTTGCGCGGGGCGCGCGTGGCTCCGGCTTCCGGGTGGCTTCCCAAAAATCCGGCCCTGTCGCTGGCGATGTTCCGCGCTTCGCCCGCCAGCATACAAATGTCGCCAGGAAGGAACCAGAAACTGCCGTGGGCTGGACCCCGGCCGGACCCTCGCTGGATACCGGGGTCCAGAAGGCCCCCGTCAACGCAAAAGGGAGAGCGAGCTTCCAGCGCACTCTCCCCATCTTGCCTTCGGAATAGCACGATCATGTTGCAGATGTCGAAGGAAAAAGTGTTGCAACACATTGGAGTCACTGTGCATTCAGCCGCGCGGCGATCTTGGTCAGCGCCAGTTGCCAGCGCCGCCAGGCGGTCGTGCGGTCGCACCCCAGCTCGCCGCTGATCTGCTTCCACGGCACCCGGGCCGCACGCGACCAGACCAGCTTGCGCTCCGCCTCCTCGATCCAGAGCACCCAGTCGAAGGTCTGCTCAAGCCGGGTGATCGCGGCGGCAGAGGGCCAGACCCGCATCGGCTGCGGCTCCATCGCGGCGATCTCGCGGCTGGTCCGCACGATGTCGGGCCAGGTGTTGAAGTAGCCCTGTGCCTTCACCGGCGGCAGCTTGCGCAGGGTGCGGAATGCCTCCTCGAAATGATCGGCGACGCAGTCGGCGGTCCATTCGCGATCAGCCATGCCGCGCCTCCCTGTCGGAAGGGCGCGGGCCGTAGAGCTTCTCGCCCAGCTGGCGGACCAGTTCACGCTCGGGCCAGGTGAGGCGGTCGTCATCAGCGGAGACCGCGAGGACGCCCTGTTCCTGCCAGCCCTCGCGCTTGACCTGTTCGGGATCCCGGCGCCGACCGCCGTAGCCATGGGGGTGCCACCTCATGCGACACCCCCTTTCGTCTCGATCGCCCAGAGCAGGATGGCGATGGCGTCGGCCTCGTTGTCGTCGGCCGGGCTGAAGCCGCGGGCGCGGACGGCGGCGACCATGGTGGCCTTGTCGGCGTTGCCCTTGCCCGAGGCGTGGCGCTTGATCGTGCCGACCGGCACGCCCTCGTACGGCACGCCGCGAAGTTCCGCCCATGCGGTCAGCGTGGCCATAAGCCCGCCGTAGATATGGCTCGCGTCGGTGCCCGCGTGGCGGCGGACTTCCTCGAACCAGATGGCGGCGACAGGACCGGACAGCCGGTCGATCTCGGTCAGCCAGTTGGTGAAGCGCAGGTAGCGCATGCCGCCGCCATCGAAGCGGCCGGGGCGGAGCGAGACGGTGCCGCTGGTGATCAGACCGTCATGGCCGCGGATCGCCCAGCCAGTCGTGGTGCCGAGGTCGAGGGCGAGGATGCAGCGGTTGCGGGAGGTGTCGAGCGGCAGCGATTCAAACCTTGCGCCGTCGCAATTCGGGATCAGAGTCGGCTGAGCCATGATGGGTCTCCTTTGCCGGTGGCCTGTGGTGGTGGAAGACGACGGCGGTCTGGTGCTTGGCGGTACGGGCCCGCCGTCGTCGGATCGGAGAGCACAAGGGAGCGTCACGGCGGCGCGCGCGGCTGACCCGGACGTATGGGAGGAGTGGCCAACCCTGTGGGGTGGCCCTCCCATACGTAGTATGGGGGTTTGACACCTAACTGTTCCGGGGCGTTCAAGTGGCTGGAATCATTGCGGAATAAGACTTCATGAAGTCTTCGGGCATGAGTTAGGGACCTAACTCTTATTTGCCCGTAACCCGTTGATTTCGTTGAGTGCACAGTTGGCGCTGTCATATGAGTCAGGCCTCACTCATATGAGTTAGGTCGTCCTCGAGCCCCTCCGGGTAGACCCAGACGGCGGGGTTTTCGACCTGCAGGCAGAGTCCGGACTGGGGGCATTTGAAGTGGCTGGGCAGGACCGGACGGGCGGTTGTGGCGACCTCGCCGGTGTCCGGATCGACATGCTCGACGGGCGCGCCGAACTGCATGCCCTCGACGCAGAGATAGCCGAACCGCGACCGGGTGACGGGGAAGCCGAACCCCGAGGCGTCGCGCAGGAACTTCACGAAGCCCTTGGTCGCCAGCACGCTGAGGCGCTCGCGGATCGTGTGCTTGCTGCCCAGACCTCCCCGGTTCTCGAAGGTCTCGGCGAACTGCATCGCGGTGTAGAGGCGCTCGCTCGCCGCCTCATCCAGCAACATGCCGAGGATGACATCGTGCTTGCGCAGCCGTTCGGCATCGAGTTTGGCGCCGACCTCCTTGCGCACCAGGCGCTCGTTCATCGGATTCAGCTCGACCCACTCGCCCTTCACCTTGTCGATGAGCTTGCCCGGCAGCGCAGGGCCGTTCCGAAGCTCGATCTCCAGCCTGCGGACGGTGCTATCCTCGTCTGGTCGGTGCATGAGCAGACCTGAGGTGTAGAAGCCGCGCAGCGCGCTGGCGCCGGAGAGCGCGAGGAAGGGATCGTCCTTGACCTGGTGCTTGCTGGCCTTGCGGGTGTGGTGAGCGAGGATGACGCCCGCATCCGGATTGACCGCCTCGCGCAGGAGCTCCACGCGGTCCTTCAGGAAGAACATCATGGCGGTGTTGTCGTTCTCGCCGCCCCCCTCAGGTCCGCCGTCGAAGAGATTGCGGATCGGGTCGATGACGATGATGTCGGGCGGCGCGTCGGCGAATGCGGCCCGCATCGCCTCGGCCACGCGGGCGACGCCCTCCGCGTCGAGCAGCAGCTTCAGCTTGGGCGTGGCGATGAAGGTGTCGCGCGCGGCGGCGATCACGGCGGCGGCCAGAGCGATCTGCTGCATGCGCTCGCGCAGGTAGTGATACTGGATCTCGGCCTGCAGGTAGAACACGCGCAGCGGCCGGGGCGGCGTGAAGCCGAGGAACGGCACGCCCGCCGCCATGTGCACGAGCCAGGAGATCAGGAAGTCACTCTTGCCGACCTTGGGCGCGCCCCCCAGCACCAGGAGACCGCCCGGCGTCAGCACGCGCGGACCGATGATGTCCTCGGGCATCGGGCTCGTGTCGTCGAGCAGCGCGCCGAGGCTGAATGTCGGCAGCGGGCTGGCCGGGGCACCGGCGTGGGCCGCGCGCAGGAGCGGCGGACCGTTGCGCTTCACATGCAACGCCCAGAGCCGTTCGGACTCGGCCATCAGCCGATCGAGCGGCCAGGACGGTCGCAACATGGCGGCGTTGTAGCCGCAGATCGCCTCCCAGCCCGCGAAGGGGTCGAGGCGGCCCTCGTGCACCAGGCGTACGTAATGGCCGATGGCGGCGCTTGCCCCCTGGAAGCGGGACCAGTCGTCCACCGCGCCTTCGCGCACCGGCGTGGTGAGCACGGCGTCGATGCCGGGCTTCGCGGTCGGCGCGGCAACGTCGCTGGCAAAGCCCACACCGGGCAGCGGCGGCATCTCGCCGACCTTTTCGGCGAAATCCGCAAGATCCACCTCGACGTCGCGATGTTCGCGGATCTGCACGAGGCGTTGATGGCCATGCTTGTGATAGACCGTGCCGGGCACCCGGATCGGCTGGTGCGCCGAGCGGAAATGCGTGTCGCCGCCGACCTTCACGGCGATCTCGCCGCGCAGGCGGCAGAGGGTGGCCAGATCCTCGCCCTCGGCGGGTTCGGTCAGTTTCCACCAGACATGGAGCTTCGCGGCACCCTCGGGCGTGCGCCCGCCGCTTTCGATGATCAGCGTCGGCGTTCCGAGGTGGCGGGTGACATGGTCCAGCTTGGCCGGGATGTCACCCGCGTCCAGATCGACGACGATGGCCTGCATCTGCAGCACATCGGCGGCGCGGGCCTGGCCCTGTTCCTCGACCGTGCCGGGAATGACATAGACGGCGGCACCTTCGCGGTTCGCCCATCCGGCGAAGGTTGTGAGTTTCTCGGGCGCAGTGTCGTCGGCCGGGATCCAGATGTTGTGCGGCTTGCCGTCCCGGCCCTGACCCTTGTCGACGAAGCCGCGTAGCGGGATCAGCCCCTCGCACCAGCTGAACACGGTGTCGAGGAACACGGCGATCTGCTCGGGATCAGGGTCGCAGCCGAACGGGTTCTCGGACGGTGGCCCGTCGTTGAAGTCCATCCACGGGTTGAAGTGCAGGATGCCGTCGTCGCTCATGCGGGAAGCCCCCAGCAGCGCTCGGACCAGGGGCAGAAGCGGCATTCGAAGAAGTCGGGCGTGGTGGCGACGCGCGGCAGAAGCTCGCCCGCATCGGTCGCCTGAAGGATCCGCACCCCGCGGTCCGACATGCGCTGCGCGAGATCGGCGTCGAAAGGCACCAGCTCATGATGAAGCTCGGCGGTGTCCTTGTTGATCGCGGTGAAGAGCGCGGGCGCGGCCGAGATGCCGGGGACCGTCCCTTCCATGTAGGCTTGGTAGAGCGCGATCTGGGCGGCGTAGACCGGCTTGGATTTCGTCACGCCGTCCTTGACGCAGGCGCGCCAGTTCTTCGCGTTCATCGTCTTGCATTCCCAGAGTGCGGGAACGGCCAGACCGAAGCCCTCGGGCCCGGCGGCAATGATGCCGTCGACATGACCGCGGATGCGCCCGCCAGCGACCGAGAAACCGAACTGGCCGCCATCGGGCCGGTTGCCTTTCCGGGTGTAGAGGTCGAAGCCCGCGCCGCGCAGCCAGGCGACGGCCAGATCCTCGAGCGCATGGCCGATGGCGAAGATGCGCAGCGATTGGCCGCTGAAGTCTTGGCCCTCGTCCTTCGGCGTCGCCGTGAACTCGAACTGAAGGGCGCGCTCGCAGGCATGGCCGAGGCGCGAGCCGCCGAGATAGTCGCGGGGCGGCCGCGTCGCCTGATCGGCCGTGAGCGCCCGATCGACGGCGGCGTTGACCTTGTCGGCAAAGCTGGGGCGGCGGTTATAGTCCAGCATGCTGGCCTCCCTCGTAGCTGCGGTGGGCGAGCCCGTGGCAGGTCGAGCAGAGCCATTCGACCGAGAGCGGCGCGTCATAGTCGTGGTGATGCGCTTCGAGGTCGGTCACGCAGCCACATCGCTGACACCAGACCGGCACGACGATCCGACAAGCCTTGACGGCATGCCGGACGATGCTGTGGGCCCGATATTTCTCGGCGTGGCGCAGGCGATAGCGACGCTGCGCCTCCCGATGCTTCTCGGGGTTCCTGAATTTCTGCGCGTAGGCGCGCTGGTATTCCCGGCGGCAGTCGCGGCACCAGGTCTGCCGACCATCGGGACTGAGCCGGCGGCGTCCGAACTCGCAGACGTCCTTCTCGACGCCGCATTTCGTGCAGAGCTTGGTCAAAACGGCACCTCCGGCGTCTGCGCCCGGGCGATGTCGGACATGGCCTCGCGGAAGCCCTCGACGGCTTCCTCGATCAGCGCGCGCACCTGCGGCTCGGTCAGATCGGCGAGCGGGGTGGCCCAGCCGATCTCGTCCATCAGCAGGGCGACGCGCTTCATGGTGGCGGTGATCGCGGCGCGCTCCTCCTCGGTCAGGTCAACCATGGCGAAACGCTCCCGCGCCAAGCGCGTCCAGAAGGACTGGCAGGGCATTGAGCAGAACCAGACCGAGGGCCGGGGCCGCTTCGACCGGTGCGGATCGAACCAGCCAAAACCACGGGTGGGTTGCCGGCAGACAGCACAGAGCGTTCCACGCGGATGCCAGAGCGGCCGTCGGTCCTCGGCGGTGATGGGGGTGGATGTGGGCATGGGTCATGCAGCCCTCCGTTCGGGAGAGGCCGCCGTGTCGATCAGCTGGCGGATGGCGCGCTTGTTGAAGCCGAAGGTCATCAGCGCGGAGGCGCGGTAGCGCGTCAGGCCGAAGTCATGGCGGCACTCGGGCGGCAGGTACTGGAGCTGCTTCTCGGTCGGCGGCTGGCGGAGCCAGGAACGGGTCTTGAAGGCGCTCTCGTCGGTCTCGTGCGTGTTCAGCCAGTCGTCAGCCTGCGCGAGGCAGACGGTGCGCTCGCCCACGCCCAGCAGATGCGGGCGTTCGCCCTTCGCGCCGCCGATGGCGTACCAGACCCCGTCCAGCCAGAAGATGCCGCCCCAGGCCGCGAAGCCCGTGGCCATCAGCGCGTCGTCCGTGCCGTAGAGGTCGACCCACGCGAAGCTGGACCGCTTCAGCAGGTCGATTTCCGTCATCATGAAGCCCGACAGCGGCGCGGTGCCACCACCTTCACCAGCGCCTTCATCCTCGCGCGGGAAAGCCTCGCCGCAGAGCGGGCATTCGGTGGCGGCCAGCGGGATTTCCGCCTCGCAGGCCGGACAGGTCTTGGTCGGCGCCTCGCCGGTTTCGGTCTTGCCGTCGAGATCGACATCCTGTTCCAGCGTGCCGTGGATCAGGCTTGAGGTGCCGAAATCCAGCACGACGCAGTCGGTCTTGACGATGCCGGGGTGTTCCTCGGGGTCGACGGTGCGCAGGCCGCGCCCGACCATCTGGATCATGGTGGACTTGTAGGAGCTGGGGCGCAGCAGCACGACGCAGGAAGTGGGCGGATGGTCCCAGCCCTCCGTCAGCACCGCCACGTTGACGATGACGCGGATGTCGCCCGCCGCGTAGTCGGCGAGGATCGCCTTTCGGGTCTCGGCCGCCAGATCCCCGTGGATCAGCGCGGCGGAAACGCCCGCCGCCCTGAAGGCGTCGGTGACGTGCTCGGCATGGGCGACGGTGGAGCAGAACACCACGGTCTGCCGGTCGCCCGCCTTCTCCTTCCAGTGGCGGATCACCTCGTCGGTGACGGGGGCGCGATCCATGATGCCCGCCACCTCCGCCATGTCGAAATCCGCCATGGTCTTGCGGACCGAACGCAGCTCGTCCTGCACGCCCACGTCGATGACGAAGGTGCGCGGCGGGACGAGGTGGCCCGAGGCGATCAACTCGCCCAGCCGCACCTGGTCGGCCACGTTGTCGAAGACCTCGCGCAGGCCCTTCTTGTCGCCACGGTTCGGCGTCGCCGTGACCCCGAAGATGCGGGCGTCGGGATTGACCTCGCGCACCCGGTTGATGATGCGGCGATAACTGTCGGCGACGGCATGGTGCGCCTCGTCTACGACGAGCAGGTCGAGACGCGGCATGTCGGCGAGGTTCGAGGCGCGCGCCAGCGTCGGCACCATGGCGAAGGCGACCTGGCCGCCCCAGGACTTCTCCGTGGCGTCGATCACCGAGGTGGCGACGCCCGGCACCACGCGCTGGAACTTGGAGCGGTTCTGCGCGGTCAGCTCGTCGCGATGGGCGAGCACGCAGGCCTTCGCGCCGTCTGCGATCATCTCGCCGGTGACCGCCGAGAGCATGATGGTCTTGCCCGCACCGGTGGGCGCCACGCCCAGCGTGTTGCCGCGGGAAGCGAGCGCAGCCACGCTGCGCTCGACGAAGGTCTTCTGGCGGGGGCGCAGGCGCATGGCCGATCTCCCCTTTACTGCGCCCAGCTCGGCCGACCGGCGGCACCGGGGGCGGACGCGGGCTGGCTGGGCTGGGTGGCCGTGGAGGGCTGCTGCGGGGAATGGCCTTGGGCCGGGGCGGCGGTGAACTGCGGCGCGACCGCGCCCATCAGCGCTGCGTAGTCGCGGTGATCGGGCGTGACGGCAGCGCGGATCTCGTTCTTGTCCTCGCCGTTGGTGTCGGTGCCGATGTCGATGCGGGCGACGAACTCGACGCCGTCGAGATCACCGAAGCCGTTGATGCGGCGGCGGGCCTGCGCCTCGGGCGAGTTGTCCTTGTCCGACACGCCGCGCGCCGAGTTGAGGATGCCGCGGATCAGGCCGCGCCCCATGTTGGCCCAGTCCGGACCCTTGGGGCTGTAGAGGCCGATCAGCGACCAGACCTTGCGGCGGGCATAGGGCCCTTCCAGCACCGTGTATTCGGCGTCGAGATAGACGGCGCCGGTGGCGGCGCGGCGCGCCCAGCCACCGGTCCAGCCCTGCGAGGGGTCGTCGAAGCCGCCCGGGCGCAGGGTGAGCCGCACCTTGGCGAGCGTGCCTTTCGGGATGACGTTGGTGTTCGATTGGGCGGAGTTGAAGTCGTTCCAGGGTCCGGACATTGCGCGGCTCCTTTCAGTTGGAGGATGGGACGCGCAGCGGCGTCAGAAGGGAAAAGCCACCCCGGCGACCGGATCGGGACACCGGGCGTGGCGAGAGGCGCTCAGCCATGGCCGGGCTCCTGCGCGGGCGCGGGATCGGCGGGCGTCACCGGCGGCCAGGTCAGGCGTTCGGAGGCAGGCGCCGCGGGGCGCTGGATCTTCTCCATCAGCCGGCCGAGATGCGGGGCCTCGACCATGTCGAGACGGCCCGAGCGGTCCTTGGCCGGATAGCCCCAAGGGTTCAGCGTCTGGCAGACGAAGGCGCGCTGCGGCTGGCCGCCCGGGTCCGGGATGTCGGCCATGGTGATGACCTGATCGACGATGCCCGGCAGTTCGAGCCCGGTCTTCGAGCCATCGATCTGCGGCTGGAAGACCTTGCGATTGAAGTCGTCGAGCCGCTCGTCGAGGATGCCCACGAACCAGACATGCTTGCCGCGCGTGTGCTGCAGATGGGTCAGCCACCCGATCATCTCGCGGCCGTGCAGCCCGTAGGCGCCGCGGATGTCGGGCTTGCCGGTCTTCTCCGAGAAAGCCTCGGGCTGGCCGCGACACCACTGGAAGCAGAGCCGCCCGGCCACGGTGATCGAATCGATGAAAACCGTCTCGTACTTCTCGATCACCGCCGGATCGCCGTAGCGCCCGCAGACCTCGTCGAAATGCGCCTGGCTGTAGGGCTGGTCCTCGCGCAGCGCCGGGTTCGGCCCGCCGATGAACACCGCGAAGTCGCGGCATTCCTTCCAGGTGCGGGGCCGGAGCGTGTCGATCTCCAGCCCCTCGACAGCCAGGTCGCCAGCCTCGAGATCGAGGAAGAGCGTGGTCGAGGCGTTCAGCGTCCAGAGCAGGCTGGTCTTGCCGATGCCGGACCGGCCGAAGATGACGCCCTTGATGCCCTTGCGCTGCGCGAGCCGTTCGTCGGCGCCGATGATGGGAAGGGCCATCACTGGCCCTCCTTCTTCATCACCGCCGTGGCGGCGCGATCTGCGCCGATGCACCCCGCCTCGCGGGCGAGCTTGTAGAGCCGCTTCAGCGCATCGGCGCGGCGGTAGGCGGCCGAGCTCTCGCGCTCCGCCTCCACGATCGCGAAGGCGATCTCGTCGACGGTCGCCTCGACGACCGGTAGCGGCTCGCGCGGCTCGTCACCCGCGCGCTGCGGGAAGGCGATGGTTTCGGGGAGGTCTTCGAGCGCGTAGCTCGCCTTGCGAAGACGGGTGATGTCGTCCGGCTGGTCCGGCATGGCGGTTCTCCGTGAGATGATGTGATCGAGGAGGCGCATCACGCGGCCTCGCGGACGTCGGGCGCGGGCTCGGCGACGTAGATCGCCAGCAGCGGCGTCCCGTCGGCGTGCATGCCGGCGTCCTCGATCTGATAGTTGCGGTTGGGCTCGCAGACCTCGGTCAGCTCCCAGCGGCGATAGAGCCCCGGAAGACGCCTGAAATCCTCGAGCGACAGATCGGCAGTGCGGTTCATGCGTGTCTGCTTTCGGTTGGAGGGAAGGCGCTCGGGGCGCTCGAATGGGAAAAGCCAATGGCGGGACCGGATCGGGACATCCGTTCAGGGGATTTCCTAGAGGGCGGCGTGCAGCCGGCGCATCGCGCGCTGGTACCGCTTGCGGGCGGCGGCCTCGGTCAGGCCCAGTTCGACGGCGACCTCGGCCTGGGAGAAGCCCTCGATCGCCACGCGGATCACCAGCAGGGCGTCGTCGCCGAGCAGCTTCCGCACGGCGCCGTTGAGCCGCGCGTATCCGGCCGCGCCGATCCCGCTGTCGCCGCTGTCCGCCACTTCATCGGGATCGGCGCTGCTGGCGAGATGTTCGCGCGCCGTGTCGCGCTGGCGCACGCGGATCATGTCGCGCTCGACGTTCCGAAGCACCGTGGCCGCGATCCAGTTGACGCGCCCGAGGTCGAGGCCGCGGACCGCCTCGGTGGTGCGCGCCAGCACGTCGGACGCGATCTCGTCGGCGGTGCCGATCCTGCGCCAGATCGACCGGCGGCGGATGGCGTCGAGGCCGGGCCAGAGTGCCAGCAACAGCAGCGTCAGAGCGCAGTCGGACGCGGGCCCGTCGCCCTGCGCCGCCCTGACGAGCGCGGAGAGGATCACGTTCTTCTGGCCCTGATCGCCGGGCGTGCGGTGCAGCCCGTCCAGCAGGGCCGCCGGATCGCGGAACGGCGCGAGGGCGGCCTGCGCACGCCGGATGGCGTCGAAACTGCGCTGAAAGTGAAGGTTGGAGGATGAATGCATGAGGTGATCACGGATCTCGTGCCACGCGAAGGACATCGGACGCCTGCCTTGCGGCCAGGCGTCCGGCGCCTTCTCGTGGCCAGGTCAGGACGTCGCGCGTCTCTGCGATTTCAGGGGGTTGGGTGGATGCGCGCGTCAGCGCGCGGGTGCGGTCGCGTGGTTCAGCGTGCCGCAGCCCCGGCAGGTCGCCTGAACCGGGAAGCCCACGAGATACTCGTGCCCCCGCGCGAAGCGCAGGTGCATGCGGCCGTCCCGGCTGACGCCGAGCAGCTTGTCACAGCGCGTGCAGCGCCATTCCGCATTGGAGGTGGTGAGCTTGGTGTTCGCGGCGCCGGACCAGCTCGTCTGGGCCGCCTGGCGCGAGGGGAAGGGAGTCGGCATCGGGGTGCTCCTCTGACTGAGTGAGCACCCCTAGTGACGGCCCGAATCGGAGATGGTCAGACCCCCCAAACGGAGATCAAACGGAGATGGGTTCCTCGCAAAGGGCCCAGTGGCCATGCCGGGGCGAATACAGGTACCGGTTGTTCACCTCATCCCATTCATCGCCAAACAACTGAGGCAGCTGAGAAAACCCGGCGTACGTCTTCAAAACCGCGAGCTTCACACCGCCTTCCCGATCACGGTGAGCCATGTAGAGACGCTCGAACAGCTTCACTTTTTTCGCGCCAGTGACGATCCACGGATCCTGACCGGGAACGGTGATCTGAGCGGCGCCATCGTCTTGCCTGCGGAAGTGCACAGCGGCTCCGCGCGCAGCCGGATCGATCGCAGCCTCATAGGAGGAGCGGACCGCATCCGCGTCGATCATGCCGGTATCGGCATCGACATGATCTCTGAGGCTCAGGACGACATGGCAACCGAAATAGGGAAACCGCACGTCCTGTGGCACGAAGACGATCCCGCGAATTCGGTTGCCTTCGCCCCGGGCGAGGCGGTCGGACGCATCAAGCACTTTGTCGACCGATGTCGCCCGTGCGAGGTAGATCGGCGCCTCGGCCAGGCCGATGGTCGCGACACCCAACTGATGGAGATGATCGGCGAGTTCCCGCACGCGACCTTTCAGGCCCATCGGCTTGAGCAAGTCACGCAGCGCATCTCGCAGGTAATCGAAACGGATCTCGTACTCGGAGACATCCTCTGCCGGGACCGTCGACCCCGTTCCGCCTTCGACCAGCGTCAGCGTGGCCTCGTCGCTCGTGCCGTCCCGCTCGACGTTGTGAACGACTTCACCAAGCTCATCGTCCTCGAACAGGATGACATCCGACCATCCCTTGCGTGTCAGGAAACCGGCGCCGGTCAACTCGTCGGCGGCAACACCAAGTTCATCGAGGTTCTGGCCGGACGCCTTCTCGGAAGCGAGGTCGTAGAGCGTCAACAGCTGCGGAAGCTTCTCCTTGCGCTGCGGCTTCGAAAGGTCGCCTATGCGTTCAAGCACACCCCAGGCTTCGAGGAGATCGTAGCCCAGCTCTCGCTTGGCGGGGTCCCGTTCGCTCTGGATGTTCGACTTGTTCCTTCCGAAGACGTCGAACTGAAGGACACCTTTTCGCCCGCGCCCGTCCACATGCTCGATCCGGAAGCGGACCTTCGTGACATAGCCGCCGCCCGCTTTCGGGATGATCGCCCCGAAGACGCTCCTCGCGATCGCGTCGATGTCGTCCTCCGGCGCGACACTGAGGGTCACCTTCCGAGACCAGTCGCCCAGCGCGACCTGAACTTCGATGATGCCTGCCTTCTTGACCCGATGCGCTTCTTCATCGGGTATCGGCAGCTTGAGCGAGTTTCGGAAGCGAGAGAGGTTGTAAGTCTTCTGGGTCAGGGGCTTGTTCGAAATGTCGTGCTTCAGAGTATCTGCGGCGAACAGATTGGCGACGATCTTGCGTTCCACCCTGTCGCGCGAACACACCTCGATCCGTCGCCGGGCATGCGAATAGACCAGCAGCATCTCATCAGGTGGGCGGAAATAGAGCAGCTTCGTCGACTTGTCCGGCTGGACGGTTTTCTGGCTCGCATAGGCGCCGAAGAAGGTCACAGCCAGCAAGACGTCCTGACTCTCACCGTTTTCGGCGGGTAGGTCGACAGCCTCCACTTTACAGCCATCGTCATGCTGCAGGCGCTCGGCGATCTCTTTCGAGAGCGCATCATGGTCGACACCCGCTGCCGCTAGGGGAATTGAGGCATCTATCGACCACGCCTCGTATAGCGTTCCATGCTCGCGGTAGACCCGCACCTGCATCGCACGCTCAGCGGCTTCGAACAGTGCTATGGCATGGAGGTAAGCCCAAAGGCTTCTGGCGACCGCGTCGCGCTGCCCCTTCAACCCTTCCTTCGCAGCGAAGCGCGGGTCTTCGGCGAGCCGACGGAGCATCGCATCAGGCGTCGTGTCGGTCATCAGCATGACGCGACGGGCCTCGATCTCGATCAGGTTAATTCTGTCACTCTTCAGAGCCTTCAGAGCTTCCGCCATTCTTTCGGTGCGGATCTGATCTTCAGCATCGGCGGGCACAGCGGCCATTGCATCGCTTAGGAATACCGAAAACTGCGAGTGCGAAAGAAATTCGCTGATCAATTGGATTGGAGATTCAATAAACAGGCGCGAAAGCTCCGGCGCCCCGCGAAACAATGACCTAGCCACCTGGCCCTCCTACTTGCTGCCCTCACTAGACTTTGCGGAACGCCAGTCTGACGATTCAACCGAACAAAACAAGACCGAAGCGCAACCTGAAGCGGCAGTGGTATCCATCATGATCGTTTCTGGAGCGCTGTCCCGATCCCGCGCGGCAGGTGGCTTTTTACGGATGAAGCCCCTGCAGCCCGGACCCGCCCCGCATGAAACGCCCCAATCCGCTGCCGCCCGACCAGATGACGCCCGCAGAACGCCGCACTGAGCTGTGCGGCCTGCTGGCGCTCGGGCTGGTTCGGTTGCGCATGCGGGAGAAGGGCGAAGTATCTGACGATACTGGAGAACGTTGCCTACACTATCCGCCCGACCAATGCCGTCATGCAACTCCAACTCACCGGAGAAATGCATGAACAAGCCCGATCCCATCCCCGTGCGCCTGGCCGCGCTCAAGACCACGCCGACGCCCGACTTGAAGCAACAGTGGCGCGACCTGTTCGATAGCGAGCCGCCGCCCTTCAATCGCCGCTATCTCGAAAGCCGCATCGCGTATCGCATCCAAGAACTCGCCTATGGCGGGCTGAAACCCGAGACGATCCGGCGGCTTGAACGGCTGGGCGAGGAACTCGACGGCGGCGACCGGAAGAAGCGCGGTATCCGCGCCGATCGCGACCGCCCGATCACCGGCACACGGCTGCTGCGCGAGTGGCAGGGTGTCGAGCAGATCGTCACAGTCACCGCCGATGGCTTCGAGTGGCAGGGGCGGCCCTACAAGTCGCTGTCCGCCATCGCCCGCGCCATCACCGGCACGCGCTGGAACGGATGGACCTTCTTTGGCCTGAAGAACCACAGGGGGCGGACATGACGAAGCCGCCGGAAAAATCGAAGGTCGTCCGCAAGCTGCGCTGTGCGGTCTACACCCGGAAATCCTCCGAGGAAGGGCTGGAGCAGGAGTTCAACAGCCTGCATGCACAGCGCGAGGCCTGCGAGGCGTACATCGCCAGCCAGCGCTCCGAGGGTTGGGTGCTGGTCCGCGATCAGTATGATGACGGCGGGATCTCGGGCGGGACGCTCGACAGGCCCGGATTGAAGCGGCTGCAGGAGGATATCGAGGACGGATTGGTCGACGTGGTGGTGGTCTACAAGATCGACCGCCTCAGCAGGTCGCTTGCCGACTTCGCCAAGCTGGTCGAGGTGTTCGACAGGAACGGCGTGACCTTCGTCTCGGTCACCCAGTCCTTCAACACGACTACGTCCATGGGCCGGTTGACGCTGAACATCCTGCTCTCGTTCGCGCAGTTCGAGCGGGAGGTGACGGCCGAGCGCATCCGCGACAAGGTCGCCGCCAGCCGAAAGAAGGGCATGTGGATGGGCGGGGTGCCGCCCTATGGCTACCGCGTCGAGAGCCGGAAGCTGGTCATCGACGAGGAACGGGCCGAACACGTCCGCTGGATCTTCGCGCGCTTCCTCGAGATTGGCTCGGGGACGGAACTGGCGCGCGGGGTGGCCAAGCGCGGCATCCGCACGCCGCGCGGCAACCGGATCGACAAGAAGTACCTCTACCGGATGCTGAACAACCGCGCCTACATCGGCGAGGCGGTCCACAAGGGCGAGAGCTACCCCGGCGAGCACGATGCGATCATCGACCGCGAGACATGGGACCGGGTGCATTCCATCCTGCGGGAGAGCCCGCGCAAGCGCGCCGCGCGCACCCGCGCCGAGACCCCGGCGTTGCTGAAGGGGCTGCTGTTCGGGCCCGATGGCGCCGCGTTCTCGCCGACGCACACCCGGAAGGGCGACCGACTGTACCGCTACTATGTCAGCCAGACGGTGCTGAAGCACGGCGCCGGATCGTGTCCCGTGGGCCGTGTCTCGGCTGGTGAGATCGAAACCGCCGTCATTGATCAGCTCCGCGCAGTGTTCCGCCAACCCGAGATCGTGGCCGGGACACGGAAGGCGGCACGCGCCAATGCCGACGACATCACCGAGGAAGACGCCCGCGCGGCCCTGCAGCACTTCGATCCGCTGTGGGACGAACTCTTCCCCGCAGAGCAGACGCGCATCGTGGCGCTGCTGGTCGAGCGTGTGGATATTGGAGAGGGCGGGCTGAACGTTCGTCTGCGCATTGACGGCCTCGGCTACCTCGCGCGCGAGATGCTGGCCGGCGATATGGGCGCAGCAGCATGACCCGCGCGACGCCGATCCCTGAGACGGTGACGCTCCACGTGCCGTTCCGCATTGTGAAGCGCGGCGGCCGGAAGGAAATGCAGTTGCCGGAGGGCGCCACCCAGCCGCACAGGGCCGACAGCTCACTGGTCAAGGCGCTGGCCCGCGCTTTTCGTTGGAAGCGGATGCTGGAGTCTGGTGAGTATGCCACCATCGCCGAACTTGCCGAACGCGAGGGGATCGCGCCCTCCTACATGACACGCGTCCTGCGCCTGACCTTGCTCGCCCCCGACATCGTCGAAGCGATACTAAACGGGAAGCAGGGGCCGGAGGTCACGCTGGCGCGAGTGCTCGAGCCATTTCCAGTGGAGTGGGCGATCCAGACCGAACACCTTGGTTGAAACAGCGAGAACGGCCGTTCGTGATCTGTGCGGCAATCGACTGCACCTGAGCCCCTTTTTGACGAATGCTGCCGAGCGACTGAACGGCCGCTTCGGCGGACCCGCAGCTTAGCGAGGTGTTCTCCGTTCGGGTCTAGACATACTCCGTAATGCGTTTCAACAAGGCGACACCGACACCTGATAGAACGCCGCAAGAAGACGTAAGCTCTTGACGACACCCGGTGTCGAGCGGGTGGGGTCCTGTTATGTGACCGTAAACTGTCCCATCATGCCCGCATCCTCGTGTTCGAGGATGTGGCAGTGATACATGAATGGCGTCTCTTCCGAAGCCAGCTTGTCGAACCTCAGCAGGATTTCGGTCGAGCCCTGCACACGAACAACGTCTTTCCAACCGATCCGCGCTGAGTCGACCGGTCGTCCGTTCTGACTCACGACCCGAAAAGAAGTCCCGTGAACGTGGAACGTGTGCCGCATCATCATGTCGGTACTAATGCGCCAAAGCTCGGTTTCGCCTGCGCGGATGGTCTCATCAATGCGATCCATGACGTAAGGTTCGCCGTTGATCCCCATCGTCTGACCGTCGCCACCCATCATGCCGCCGCGCATCATACCCCCGGTGTGCATGTTGAGGGTGAAATTGCGCCTGCGGACTGGATCGCCGAGTGCGGGCGCATCCGAAGGCAGCGAGGTGGGTAGGCGGGTGGGGCCGGCGGGCGCAGCTGCGCCCACATCAAACGACATGATCTCGATCGGCGCACCACTGTTTCCACCCATCCCCATCATACCGCGGTCGCCCATCCTACCGCGATCTCCCATCATGCCTCTATCGCCCATCATCATGGAGCCGCCCCTGTCACCCATCGTGCCCTCGTTCATCATGCCACCCATCCCGATGTCGCGCGAGGCGAGAGAGACAGGTGACCGGTCCGAAAAATCGGCCACGATCTCGGCCCGTTCGGCGCCGTTGAGTTGGAGGCTGGCCATGGCCAGCGGGCGATCTAGTAGGCCGCCATCGCTCGCGACCTGGTGGAATTGCCTGCCATCGGTGAAACGGAAATCGTACACGCGCGCATTCGACGCGTTCAGGATACGCAGGCGTACCAGACCCGCCGGAACTGTAAGCTTGGGACGGATCACACCGTTGACGAGGATCTGGTCCGCTTGGAACCCGTGCATCCGGTCCATCATGCCAAGACTATAGGTCACGCGGCCTGACCGGTCGAAGCGTCGATCCTGCACGATGAGTGGAAAATCGTTGACGCCATAGTCGTGCGGCAGCGGATCGTCGATCTCGGGGTCGTCGATGACAATCATGCCCGCCAGCCCGCGATAGACCTGCGGGCCTGTTCGCCCGTGAACATGACTGTGGTAAAACAGCGTTGCCGCCGGGTGATCGACCGGTAATTCCGGCGCCCAAGTCTCGCCCGGGCCGAAAGCAAGTTGCGGCCCACCGTCGAGATAGCCCGGCACGTGCATGCCGTGCCAGTGAGCCGTGATCGGTTCATCGAGACGGTTCGTGACACTTATGTTTGCGGTGCGCCCGCGCCGGAACCTCAGCAGCGGCCCGAGGTAATCCTGCGAGTAGCCCCAGGTTTCCGACGCCGCGCCTGCGATGAAGTCGCGTGTTCCGCGTATCGCATCGAGTGTGTTGCCTGCGCCGGGGCCGATCTCCATGACCTCCGGTATCCGCAAGGGCGCGCCGGGCTCGGCGGCCCACGCCCGGCTGATATTAAGTGCAGGGGTCGCGAGGGAGGCTGCGGCGAGGGTAAGAAACTTTCGGCGTCTCATAGTGATACTCCGTCATTAAAAGGGTTGCGTCGTTCCCAGCCGAGGCCCGGAAAACATCGCTTCAGCGTTTGTATCAGTGTCAGGCGCGAAGCGGCAGGTCCGCCTTTTTCCAGCCCGCCAGACCGCCTTCGATCACGGTGGTGCCATAGCCCATCTGGCGCAGGCTGTCGGCGGCAAGGGCCGCGCTCGCGCCGGACGCACAGAGAGCGTGAACACGGCCCTCGCCATCGCGCTGCGCGGCCAGAGCCTCGTTCGCCACGCAGGTGTCGGATCGGCCTGCGCTTCGACCAGGCCGCGCGGAATGTGAACCGCGCCTTCAATTGCGCCTTCGCTCTCCAGCTCTGCCGGTTCGCGCACGTCGAAAATGACATCGCCACGCCCCATCGCCCGATGAGCGTCAGTGGGATTGATCCCATCGACGCGCAGTCTTGCGTCCGCGACGAGGTCTCTCATTGATTTTCGACCGGCGGCGCTGTCGAGAAGGTGCTATTCTGGCTCGCCATGATCGCCTATGTGTTGCTAGGGGGCGGTATTCTAGTCGGGTTATGAGGCTCAAGGATCGGACTGGCGTGGCGATCGCGAACCGACTGTTCTACTTGTCGGCAAGCTGTGCCGACAAAGCGCTAAGGTTCGCGATGCTGCGTGTGCCGGTCAAAATTCGACCTTTTACGCCCCACGATAATTGTCACACGCCTCAACGCCTTCCGCGACCACGTCGAGAAGTGCGTCCACATCGCTCAGAAGGACCGTGATGCGCGGGCTGCTGATACGGTAGCGGATGAAGCGCCCATCGCGGTCGCTGGCGACAAGCCCGCAGTCCAGCAGGCACCTCAGGTGGTTGGAGACGTTGGGTTGCGATAGTTCCGTCCGCTCGACGATCTCGTGAACGGCCAATGGCTCATTGCAAAGTGCACCGAGAATGGCCAGGCGGCTCGGGTCCGCGAAGCCGCGGAACAATTTCGCCCGTCGCTCGATGGTCGCGCTCTTGCGGTCATCGACGATTTGCACCATATCACTCCTCGCTGATATGTTGTTCTTCGATTCATCCTAGCAGGAATAGCGCGACCATGGCCAACACCGAAA
Organism: Jiella pacifica; assembly: GCF_010500815.1. Taxonomy (GTDB): domain Bacteria; phylum Pseudomonadota; class Alphaproteobacteria; order Rhizobiales; family Rhizobiaceae; genus Jiella; species Jiella pacifica. The sequence goes on along the minus strand of NZ_JAAAMG010000016.1, from coordinate 56,271 downwards.
GAGCCGGATCGACGGCTGATGCCCCGCCCTTCCGTTACCGGGTTTCCGGTATGGATTGCGCAAAGGATGCCGCGCAGATTGAACGGGCGGCGCAGTCGGCCGGAGTAGCGCCCGACGATGTGAAGGTGTCGGCCGCAACGCACATCATGACACTGAACGCCTCCGAGGCGCGCCTGCCAGATATCGAAAAGGCCGTTGCGGTGACCGGTTACGGCTTCGACCGGATCGAGGGCGATGGAGATATTCCGCCGAATCCGGCTCATCAGGATCCGGCCTACCGACGCGCTCTCTGGATCGTCGTGATCCTGAACGTGGGTTACGGCGTCCTTGAAATGATCGGCGGATTCATCGCCGGATCACAGGCCGTGAAGGCCGATGCGCTCGATTTCATCGGCGATGGCGCGATCACCTTCCTCGGCCTGCTGGCCATTGGCTGGAGCCTCGCCTGGCGGGCTCGGTCGGCCCTGATCCAGGGCATTTTCCTCGGGCTCCTCGGTCTTGGCGTCCTCGGCACGACGATCGTCCGGGTCTTCGAACGGACGACGCCGGATGCAGGTCTCATGGGCCTGCTCGGCATGATCGCCCTTGTCGTCAATGTCGTCTCCGTTCTGCCGCTGCTGCGGTTCCGCAAGGGCGACGCGAACATGCGGGCCGTCTGGCTATTCTCGCGCAACGACGCCATCGGCAATGCGGCGGTCGTCATCGCCGCCGGTCTCGTAGCGTGGCTGGGCAGCGCGTGGCCCGACCTTATCGTCGCCTTCGGTATCGCCGGACTGTTCCTGCACTCCGCTTGGGCGATCATTCGCGATGCGCGGGCCGATCTGAAGGCGGCGGCATGAATAGCCGCGTTCTGGGCGGGCTCTGCGCGATCGCAGCGCTTGGTCTCGATCAGGGCACCAAGGCGCTTGCCCTTAGCACACCGGCGCTTGAGAGCGGGGTCGAGGTTTTACCCTTTCTGAACCTCGTGCGGGTTCTGAACGATGGGGTCAGCTTCGGTATACTCGGCGGGGTCGTACCGTGGTGGGGCCTCATCGCGCTTGCTGGCGTGATCGTTGGATGGCTGTTGATCTGGTTGTGGCGCGCGCCGGACAGGCTGACGGGTGCGGCCCTCGGTCTGATCATCGGAGGCGCGCTCGGAAATGTCCTCGACCGCCTGCGCTATCAGGCCGTCCCGGACTTTCTGGATTTCCATTACGGATCATACCACTGGCCGTCCTTCAATCTCGCGGATGTGGCGATTTTCTGCGGTGCGGCCCTGCTGTTCTGGGACAGCTTCCGCTCGGCGAAGAACAAGCCCGAACGTAACCACCGAGAAGAAAACGTTACGGGGAAATAATCGATGTCCAGCATTCCATCCGCAAAGGGCATCGACAGCACGCTCGCCCTGCTGCGCAACCCATATGGATTCATTCCGGACACATGCCGCGATCTTGAAGGCGACCTGTTCGAGACCCGCATCCTGTTGCAGAAGACGATCTGCATGACCGGTGCCGCAGCAGCCGAGGTCTTCTATTCCGAAGATGGGCTCGTGCGCGCGGGCTCGATGCCGAAGCGTATCCAGAAAACCCTGCTCGGCGAAAAGGGCATCCAGGGGCTCGATGGCGAGGCCCACCGTCATCGCAAGCGGATGTTCATATCACTCATGGCGTCGGAGCGGATCGAAGCTCTCGAAAACAGGACGCGGGATTTGTTGGACCGCTACGCACGGGACTGGCAAGCGGCGGAGAAGGTCGTTCTCTACGACGAAGTGCGCGAAATCCTCACCAGAGCCGCCTGTGCCTGGTCGGGCGTGCCGCTTCCCGAAGCGGAGGTCGAGACGCGGACGGCGCAGATGACGGCGTTATTCCAGGACGCCGGGGCGGTCGGCTGGAAGCACTGGGGCGCGCGTCTGGCGCGGCATCGCGCGGAGCGTTGGGCGGCCGGCATCATCGAGCGGGTGCGCGACGGAAGCCTCCGGCCGGCACAGGAAAGCGCTGCCCATATCGTCGCGACCTGGCGTGATCTGAACGGGGAGCTGCTGACCTCCAAGGTTGCCGCCGTGGAGCTTCTGAACGTGGTACGCCCGATCGTCGCGGTCTCTGCGTTCATCGCCCAGGCGGCGCATGCCCTGCATCGGAATCCCGAGTGGCGGCAAAAGCTGAAGGATGACGAGGGACAGCTCGAACCTTTCGTGCAAGAGGTCCGCCGTCTGTATCCGTTCTTTCCCGCGGTCGCGGCACGGGTGAAGAGCGATTTCGAGTGGCGCGGATATCGCTTTACCAAAGGACACCGGGTTCTGCTCGACCTCTACGGTACGAATACCGACGCTCGCTCGTGGGACGCGCCGCAAGAGTTCCGGCCCGAGCGGTTTCACGATCGGGAGGTCACCCCCTACGACTTCATTCCGCAGGGCGGTGGTGATCACCACAGGAACCACCGTTGTCCGGGCGAGTGGATCGCGATCAGCCAGATGAAGGCGTTTTGCAGTTTCTTGGTGAACGCCATCGACTACGAAGTGCCGGATCAGGATCTGGATCTGGAAACCGGAGAACTGCCGCCCATGCCTAAATCCCGGTTCATCATGCGCAACGTCAGGCGTCGGCAGTAGCTTCGGCGTCGTCCGGATCGACCGACCGCGCATCCTTGGTGGCCTCGAACGCCTCCCACGCAACGTAGGGCACGATCAGAAGCGCCGCGACCGGATCGGCCCACCACCAGCCCATCCATTGCGTCAGACCGATCCCGGCCAACACCACGATTGTCTGATACTGGCAGATCATGGTGTCCTTGGCATCGTACTTCAGGGCGGGCGCATCGAGCCGTTTGCCATAGCGATACTTGCCCCAGGCGAGGAACGGGTTGACCACGAGCGAAGCACCCAGGATCGCGATACCCCACCAGTTGAAGCCCGGCGCCTTCTGCGAGAGGAAGGCGGAGACCGCCTCGTAGAGGATCGCCGCGACAACGATCCAGAAGGCACAGGCAACCACGTAGAGCGCGACCTTCTTGCGGTGCAGGACCGTGCGCTTTTCGGCACCGTCTTTCTCCCCCTTCAAGCGCCAGATCAGTGTCGCGGCCGAGGTGGCCTCGACCGTGCTGTCGAGACCCCAGCTTACCAGTGCCGCGCTGCCGGTCAGAAGTCCCACGGTGACGGATACGACGACCTCGATGATGTTGTAGACGAGGCTGGCGATCTCGACGCGGATGCCGCGCGTCAGATTGGCCTGCCGGTTATCTTGCTGACTACTCATAATACCTCATAAGGCGGAGCCTGCAGCCAAAGTTCGAGGCGAGAATTGATTGCCTTGCCATTAGTGTTGCGCCACGAATCGAAAGCCGATGTTGTTCTTTTTCCAAGCTTCCTTAGTAGAGGCGAGCTTGCCCCTCATACATGAAAACCAAGGGCTTCGGACCTGTCGCGTAGCCGGTGTCGAGCCGCTCCATTCGGAAGCCGCTTGTCTCGATCAAGCCGGCCGTTGGACGGTCAAGGTGACAGTTCCCGGCGCAGTGTTTCCAGACGGGCGTGAGCCAGCGCTGCCAGCGCCGGACACCGGGCTCCGGCGCCAAACCATGCTCGACGAAGCGGAAGATGCCGTCCGGCTTGAGAACGCGCCGGATCTCGGCGAGCGCCTTCTCCGGCTCCGACACGCTGCAGAGCGCCCAGGTGGCGACGACGCAGTCGACGCTGCGATCCTCCAGCGGCAATGCTTCGGCCACGCCCTCGATGATCTCGGCCGCGGGCATCAGGCCATGGGAGGTTTGCGCGGCCCGAGAGAGGAGTTCGGGCGACGGGTCAACACCGATGATCTGACGCACGGCCTCGGGGTAGAGCGCAAGGTTCAGGCCCGAGCCGATCCCGATCTCCAGCACACGTCCATGCAGCCCGGAGACGGCGCGGCGCCGGTAGGGAAGAAGTTGATCCTGGCCCATCGCCAGATGCGTCAGCCGAGGGAGGATATGTTTCTCGTACAGTCGCATCTGTTCACCCGATCCGCGCAAGGACAGGGAAGGTGTCCAGCAGCCAGTAGGCCAGTGCGCTCAACCGCCCGGTCATCATCGCCAGGCCCATCAGGATCATGACGCCGCCCGCAGCCTGATGCAGGCGGCGACCCCAACGACCGATGCCGCGCAGCCTGCCGGCAATACTGTCGGTGAACCCCGCGACGACCAGAAACGGGATCCCAAGGCCGGCCGAGTAGACGGCAAGCAATGCGACGCCCTCGCCAATCGTCGCGCTTGTCGCGCTGGCGGTTAGGATGGCGCCGAGGATCGGCCCGATGCACGGTGTCCAGCCGAAACCGAAGGCGAGTCCGAGCACGTAGGAGGCGACCGGTTGCCCGCCCGGCAGGTCGAGATGAAAACGCAGGTCGCGCTCCATGGCCGACAGGCGCGCTGCCCCGATCATGAACAGACCGAACAGGATCACGATCGCGCCGCCGACGAGGTTGAGTTCGTAGCGCCACTGCAGCAGCGCCTGACCGAGCGCGGTGGCAGAGGCCCCAAGCGCGATAAATATCGTGGAGAAGCCAAGGACGAAACAGAAGCTGAGCCAGACGGCCCGCCCCTTCGAAGGCGCTGCACTGCCGGTGACCGTACGTCCGGCAACGTAGGATACGTAGCCGGGCACGAGCGGCAGCACGCAGGGCGACAGAAAGGAAACGGCACCGGCCAGCAATGCCGCCATTAGTCCAAGAGCGGAAAGTTCAATCACATCCACATCTCCAAACTGATCGGTAGACCGCCACCACGTGTGCGCACGGAGCGGAACGGCTGGCGCGGTCGTCGTGCTTTTCCATGTCCTATTGCTTACGTTCGTCAATAAGAGCGCTTATCTGCGCAACGGCTTCGGGGCTGTTCCATTCGGCCGGGCCTGCGAGGCGCCCGCGCTCGCGCCCAATGCGGTCGATCAGAATCGTTGTCGGCAGGCCCACCACGGCCAAGGCCAGCATCGCGCGCGTATCCTCCGCGATATAGAGATCGAGGTTGCGAATGCCGGTCTCTCGGTAGAAGCGGCGCACAGGTTCGAGACCGGCCCGATCGATCGACAGCGGCAGAACATGAAAATCCGATCCGCCGAGGCGCGCTTGCAGCGCGTCGAGCGTCGGCATCTCCTCGCGACAAGGCGGGCACCAGGTCGCCCAAATGTTCAGAAGCACGACACGTCCCTCGAAGTCCGCCAGCGTCAGATCCCGTCCATCTCCATCCACGAAAGGCGGCGACAGGAGCTCACGCGGAGTCCCGTGATTAGGGATCGGTGGTCGGGCGGAGGCAGGGCTTGCCGCAAGCGCCAAGACTCCGGCAAGGACGTCACGTCGCCTCACGGGTCGCTCTCCGCCTGCAACCGGCGCACGACCGGCAGAATGTCCTCCTCAAGCGAGGCCTGATCAAAGGGGCCGACATGCTTGTATGCAATGCGCCCCTCGGCATCGATTATGTATGTTTCCGGCACTCCATAGACGCCCCAGTCTATCGCAACGCGGCCTGATCGGTCCGCGCCGATGCGGGTAAAGGGATCGCCGAGCTCGTCGAGGAAACCCAGCGCTTCCTCGGCATCGTCCTTGTAGTTGATACCGTAGATCGGAACGGTGCCCGCTTCGGCCAGGTCGACGAGAAGCGGGTTCTCCGTGCGGCAGGGGACGCACCACGACGCCCAGACATTGACGAGAGAAACCTGGCCTTGCAGGTTCGCCGACGCTAGGCCGTCCTGCCGCCCTTCGATGGGCGGGAGCGCGAACTCCGGGATCGGTTTCCCGATCAGCGTCGAGGGCAACCGGTCGTCGTTGTTCCAGAGGCCCCAATAGAAGGCCGCACCCAGCAGGCCGAACACCGCCAGTGGCAAGAGCGCAAGCAGCCGCCCCCTCCGCCGCCGCTTTTCCTGGTTATCCTTCGAACTCATAGCCTGCCGTCAATACTTGGAAGGAATAAGGTATCAGCGTCTACTGATATGAAGCAAACCGTCGCCGATCACAATGCCGAGCGTTGGGGAGGGCTTTGCCCCGGCTTCGCAGACCCGAGCCATACTTACTGTTTAGATTCATATGAAATCAGCGAGAGGTCGGTATCTGAAGATGTCGTTGAATTCAGTTCTTTGAACGGCCCCTTCGTCCGCGACCAGGCCGTTTGCGCGGGGCGCAGCGAACGGACGCAAAAGCGCTAATCGGGTATAGTCAGTGGCGAATGTTCTGGCTGAACTGGGCACACGATCGCTGGCGATAGTTCGATCTCTGTTCCGTCTCGGCGAGTGCCACCGACGTCGAAGTGTTCAGCTTCCGCCTAGAAAAAACCTTCCAGCTCCAGATACTTGCAAACAATTCACCAAACCCGCGCAGTCATCAGGTCCGGAGAATATCGGCCTTCAGAGACCGCTTCCGGGCCACCTGGCGCCGGGGTCAGTGCTCAGCCCGTCCCGCATAACCCTCGAAAACAACGAGAAAATCCCGCCGCAGCCGGATCAGGAGAACGCTTTCGCGAGGGCAAGTGGCGGATGGGGTGGGATTCGAACCCACGGTACGGTCTCCCGCACGCCGGTTTTCAAGACCGGTTCCTTAAACCGCTCGGACACCCATCCGGTGTGCCTGTCGTAACCGCCTCGATACCGGATAGGCAAGACGACGAACCCCGGACCACCTGTCGTTTTCGCGAAACGCTGCTTGTAACAATTCGTGATGCACGGTTCGGACAAGGTCTGGCCACAGACAAACATGGCCGAAATGAGGATTTTGCCGCAATCACGCCATCTTTTGCCGGAGGGAGTACTGCTCGACCCATCGTCGCTCTCGGCCGGATTCATTACCGAAAATCAAGCTTTTGCCGGGCCGGGGCGGATTTCTGTGGAAAGGTGGCGGCTGGCGACGCGCGAAATCGGGGCGTCACCCGATGGCAACAGTCAAGCCGTCCCGCCCGCTCAACCTGTTCAAAGCGTTAACGATCCTGGCATTGCCTGATCGAGGGCTTTTGTTACATCCTCGTTTCAAAGCCGTGATCGGAACGGAAAGAAGGCGTGGGGACGCCACTTTTTGATCACGAGGACGGCAAAACCAAGAACGAAGAATGGCGGGGGTGTCATGCAGGAGAGTGGGGGCGTCGGTCGGCGTGCGGCCGGCTTGACGATCATCGGCCTGGCGGGTTCGCTGGTGTTTTCGGGATGTCAGGGGGCGGGATCGGAGGCGGAGTCGCCGCTGGAACAGCTGGCCGAGCTGTCGACGTCGGTCAAGTTCGACAGCAAGACCTTCGGTGTGCCGGCAAGCCCGCGCGTCACCACCTTGAAGCGGGTTCCCAAGGGCGGCGGCCGGGAACAGGTCGGCAAGCCCTACAAGGTTCGCGGCAAGTGGTATTACCCGAAGGACCAGCCGGGCTACGTCAAGACCGGCAAAGCCTCCTGGTACGGGCCGAACTTCCATGGCCGGCTGACCGCCAATGGCGAGATCTACGACATGCACCACCTTTCGGCGGCGCATAAGACCTTTCCGCTGCCGTCCTATGCGATGGTCACCAATATGCAGAATGGCAACAAGGTGATGGTGCGGATCAACGACCGCGGCCCGTTCGCCCATGGCCGCGAGATCGACGTCTCCGCCGAGACGGCCGAGCTCCTCGGCTTCAAGTCCGCGGGCACGGCCGACGTGAAGGTCGAATATGTCGGCCGGGCACCGGTCGACGGCGACGATACCAAGATGCTGATGGCGAGTTTCCAGCCGGGCGACGGCGGCGCCACGACGACGCGGACGCCGGACAGCATGATGATGGCCGCGGCGCAGTCGCGCAGCGCGACCGAGCGGCTCGCCGTCGCCAATGCTTATGGCGAAGAGCTTCCCGGCGTTCAGGCGCCGGGAGCGCCGGTACCGCAAGGTCGGCCGACCAATGCCGGCGACAGCTTCGCCGCTTCGCTGTTCCGCAACTCCTTCGCCGAAGAGCGCCGGGGCAACGGCGCGGCGGGTGCCCTGCAGAAGTTCGCCGCGTTTCCGCGCCCGGCACCCGACGCTTCCGACAACGGCCAGCAAGCCGAAACGATCGCGCTCGGCCTGATTGACGATGCGCTGCTGGCGCGGGTCGGCGCCGTTGCGCGGGGCGAGGGGACGCTGACCGTCGATGACGGCGCCGATAGCCGGACCGCCAAGATCGTCGTCGAGGCCGGTGCCGATGCCGACGGGCTGTTGCGACGGCTCTGGCAGGTCGGCGCAAGGGACGCTTTCGTCGTCCGCGACTGATGGCCATTGCCGATGAGCATCGGCACAGCCTCGACCGCGGCAGTTCTTCTCGATCGCGTGATGGGTGTCCGCCGACGCTTGCGCCTCGAGCTTGCCCAGCGATAACTGAGGCGATGACGAACGCCACCGCCTTCCGCCGCTCCGGAGCGCCTCTTCGGCGACGTTGGAGCCTCGACAGACGCGCCATCGGCGCGGCGATCGCCGCAGCCGTGATGCTGGTCTGCGTTCCCACGGCCGTCATGGCCCAGGACGCGGCGAAGCCGGCAATCGAGACCAAGGCCAAGGAGGTGTTGCTGGTCGACGGCGAGACCGGCACGATTCTTCTCCAGAAGAATCCCGACGCGCCGTTTCCGCCGGCCTCGCTCGCCAAGATGATGACCATGGAAGTGGTCTTCGAGGCGATCGCATCCGGCGAGCTGTCGCTCAACACCGAGTTTCCGATCAGCACCCATGCCTGGCGCACCGGCGGGGCGCCCTCCGGCACCTCGACGATGTTCGCCGACGTGAAGTCGAGCGTGTCGGTGGAAAACCTCGTTCGCGGCGCCATCGTCCAGTCGGCCAACGACGCCTGCATCGCGCTTGCGGAGGGAATGGCTGGCTCGGAGGAGGCGTTTGCCGAATTGATGAACCGTCGGGCCGGCGAACTCGGCCTGAAGAATTCGCACTTCGTCAATCCGACCGGCCTTCCGGCCGAGGGCCAGCACGTCACGGTCAGCGATCTCGTCATTCTCGCGCGGCACATCCGGAGCGCCCATCCGGAGCTCTACGAAATCTATTCGCAGCCCGACTTCACCTGGAACAAGATCTTCCAGCGGAACCGCAATCCGCTTCTGAAGATGGGCATCGGCGCCGACGGCATGGAGACCGGCTATACCGAGGCTTCCGGCTACGCGCTTCTGGGCGTGACGGACCGCAACGACCGGGTGACCTATCTCGCCATGAGCGGCCTTGCCACGGCGAAGGAGCGTTCGGAGGAGGCGCAGCGCCAGCTCGACTGGGCCGACCAGTCCTTTGCAATCCGCCGGCTTTATCGTAAGGGCGCGGTGGTGGGGGCTGCCGAGGTCTTCGGCGGCACGGCGGGACGCGTCCCGCTCGCGGCGCCCGAGGAGATTACGGCGCTTTTGCCGCGGCAGGAGGGCGAACGCGTTGCGGCGAGAATCCGATATGACGGTCCTCTCGCGGCTCCGGTCGAGAAGGGCGCCGAGGTCGCTCGTCTCGACATCCTGGTCGATGGCGAGGCAGTGTTGAGCGCGCCGCTGGTCGCTGGGCGGACTGTCGAGACCGGCAGCTTTCCGGATCGGGCCATGGGCGCGGCCAGCGAGCTCGCACTCGGTTGGCTGCGGCGGTTTTGACGAAAGGGCGTTGGACGGGCGTGGGCGGATATCTGGTGACATTCGAGGGTGGCGAGGGCAGTGGCAAGTCCACGCAGATCGCGCGCCTCGCGGCGCATCTGAGGGGGCTCGGCCATGAGGTGGTGATCACCCGCGAGCCCGGCGGCTCGCCCGGAGCCGAAGCCGTCCGTCACATCATCCTCTCCGGCATGGCCGAGGAACTGGGCCCCGATTGGGAGGCGGTGCTGTTCGCCGCGGCGAGGGCCGATCACGTCGGGGAGTTGATCCGTCCGGCGCTCGAGCGCGGCGACGTCGTTTTGTGCGACCGGTTTCACGATTCCACCCGGGTCTACCAGTTCGCCGGGCGCGAGCAGGATACGCGGCTGATGGAACGCCTGGAGCGCGCGGCGCTCGCCGGCACCTATCCGGATCTGACGATCATCCTCGACGTTCCGGCTGACATCGGCGGCGACAGGGCCCGCAAGCGCCGTGGCACCGCCAATGCGGATCGCTTCGAAAAGGACGACGCGACCATCCAGGAGGAGCGCCGGCGGGCGTTTCTCAGGATTGCCGCCGAGGAGCCGGAGCGCTGCGTCGTCGTCGACGGCAATCGGCCCGTCGAGGCGGTCGCCGCGGAGATCGGGGCCATCGTCGACGACCGGCTGGAGGCCAAGCGCTTCGAGGCGATCGACCGTTCGCTGAAGATCGGCCAGAGCCGGTGAGCCGGCAACGATGAACGTTCCGGCGATCGACGCTTACGCGACCCACGACGAACTCGACGGCGTTCCGCAGCCTTTCGTGACGCCGCAGCTCTTCGGCCATCGCGAGGTGTTCGCCGAAATGGTCGAGGCGGCGCGTTCGGGCCGCATGCACCATGCCTGGCTCATGCAGGGGCCGGCCGGCATCGGCAAGGCGACGGCAGCCTTCGCCATGGCACGGCTGCTCGGTGGGGCGGCGACGATCGGGGACGGCGATGCCACCATCGGCTTCGACACCGACGACCCGGTGTTCCGCCAGATCGCCGTCGGATCGCTGCCCGGGCTCATTCACATCACCCGCCCGGCGGTGGAGCGGGGCACCGGCTATCGCACGCAGATCACCGTCGAGGAGGTGCGCCGGCTCGGCCGCTTCTTCCACGCGACGGCGTCCCGCGAGGGCTGGCGCATCGCCATCGTCGATCCGGCCGACGACCTCAACCGCAGCGCCGCCAACGCGCTGTTGAAGCTGCTCGAAGAGCCGCCGGCGCGCTCCCTGTTCCTGCTCGTCAACCACACGCCGGGACGGCTTCTTCCGACCATCCGCTCGCGCTGCCGTGTGGCGCGGTTCCAGCCGCTCGACGCGGGCGACATGCGACGGGCGCTGGCGGCCTTCGGCCACGGCCTCGATGCCGGCGAAGCCACGACGATCGTTTCGGCGGCGGAAGGCAGCGTGCGTCACGCCCTGATGCTGGCGACCCATGGCGGCGTCGAGATCGGCCAGACGCTCGACCGGCTGCTCGCCGCGCACGAAGCCGACGTCAACGCCATCATGGCGCTGATCGACCAGCTGACGCTGAAGGGCAGGGAGGCTTCCTACGATCTCTTCCTCGCCGGGCTCCTCGCATCCATCGCCCGCGAGAGCGAGCGGCAGCTGGAGGCGGGCGATCTCGCCGCCGCCGCCGCCCATGCCGAACTCTGGCAGGACGAATCGCGGCGGCTCGCCGAGGCGGCCGCCTTCAATCTCGACCGCAAGCAGATGGCGATGACCACCGTCAGCCGGCTCTTCGCGCTGAAAGCAGCGTTTCGCGTCCGTCACGCGCGCGACGCGGCCGCTGCCTTCCGGGATTGATTGAGCCCCGGCTGCGAATGCACTATCTGCCTTCGCAGCGGAGTCTGATCCGCACCGCGCGGCAAAACGACGGCCGCGTCTTCTCGACAGCAAATTCAGCGAAAGCGCCATGGCCGAACGCTATTATCTGACCACCGCGATCTCCTATCCGAACGGTCGCCCGCATATCGGCCACGCCTACGAGTTCATCGCGACCGATGCGCTGGCCAGGTTCAAGCGGCTGGACGGCTACGACGTGTTCTTCCTGACCGGCACCGACGAGCACGGCATCAAGATGCTGCAGACGGCGCGCAAGGCGGGCATCGAGCCGCGCGACTTCGCCGAGCAGAACTCGGCCGAATTCGAGAAGATGACGAAGGCGCTGGGCGGCTCCAACGACGACTTCATCCGCACCTCCGAAGAGCGCCACTACGCCGCCAGCCAAGCAATCTGGAAGCTGATGGCGGACGCGGGCGACATCTACAAGGACAGCTATTCCGGCTGGTACTCGGTCCGCGAAGAAGCCTATTACGGCGAGGACGAGATCACCCTGAGGGAGGACGGCCAGCGCTACGGGCCCCAGGGCTCGCCGGTCGAATGGGTCGAGGAGGAAAGCTACTTCTTCAAGCTGTCGAAGTTTCAGGAGCCGCTGCTCGAACTCTACGAGAACAACCCGGACTTCATCGGCCCGGCCGAGCGGCGCAACGAGGTGATGTCCTTCGTCCGCTCGGGACTGCGGGACCTGTCCGTCTCGCGCACGACCTTCGACTGGGGCATCCCGGTGCCCGGCGACGAGAAGCACGTGATGTATGTGTGGGTCGATGCGCTCACCAACTATCTGACCGCGACAGGCTTTCCGGGCGAGGGCGATCGCTCGGCCTTCTGGCCGGCGGATCTCCACGTCATCGGCAAGGACATCGTGCGCTTCCACGCAGTCTATTGGCCGGCCTTCCTGATGTCGGCGGGTCTGCCGCTGCCCAAGCGCGTCTATGGCCACGGCTTCCTGTTCAACCGCGGGGAGAAGATGTCGAAGTCGGTGGGCAACGTCATCGATCCCTTCGCGCTGATCGAGACCTATGGCCTCGACCGCCTGCGCTATTTCCTGCTGCGCGAGGTGCCGTTCGGCCAGGACGGCAACTATTCCCACGACGCCATCGTCAACCGGACGAATTCGGAACTCGCCAACGACATCGGCAATCTGGCGCAGCGCTCCCTGTCGATGATCGCCAAGCATTGCGACGCCAAGGTGCCGACGCCGGGCGCCTTCACCGATGCCGACGAAACGATCCTCGCTCAGTCGCATCAGCTGCTCGTCACCGCGCGCGAAGCCATCGACCGGCAGGAAATCCATCACGTCCTCGGCGCGATCGTGACGCTCGTCTCGGCCACCAATCGCTATTTTGCCGGCGAGGAGCCCTGGGCGCTGCGCAAGACCGATCCCAATCGCATGGCGACGGTGCTCTATGTCACAGCAGAGGTGGTGCGCCGCGCCGCGATCCTTTTGCAGCCCTTCGTGCCGGAGAGCGCCGGCAAGCTGCTCGACGTCCTTGGCGTCGATGCGGATCGGCGCAGCTTCAGCGAACTCGCGCCGGAGCGCACGCTGAAGCCGGGCAGCCCGTTGCCGACGCCGCAGGGCGTGTTCCCGCGCTACGTCGACACACTTGCCGAGGAGGACGGAGCGAAAGGAGGCGCGGCATGAGCCTGTTCCTCGTCGACAGCCACTGCCACCTCGATTTCCCGGATTTCGACGGCGAGCGGGCGGACCTGATCGCCAGAGCCAGGGAAAACGGCGTCCAGCGCTTCGTGACGATCTCGACCTTCGTCGCCAAGATCGATCGGCTGCTCGCGATCACCCGGGAATTCGACGAGGTCTATGCCTCTGTCGGGACGCATCCGCACAACGCCGCCGAAGAATCGGACGTCACCGTCACGCAACTCGTCGAGCTTTCGAAACGCGAGAAGATCGTCGCGATCGGCGAGGCCGGGCTCGACTATCACTACGACAAGGCGCCGCGCGACGTTCAGGCCAAGGTGTTCCGCACGCATATCGCGGCGGCGCGCGAGACGCAGCTGCCGCTGGTCATCCACGCGCGGCAGGCCGACGAGGACATGATCGCCATTCTGGAGGATGAAAGCGGGAAGGGCACCTTCCCTTTCATTCTGCACTGCTTTTCCTCCGGCCGAGCACTCGCCGAGGCCGGCGTGGCACTGGGCGGATACGTCTCCTTCTCCGGCATCCTGACCTTCAAGAACTCGGCCGACATCCGCGCCATCGCCGCCGACGTGCCGATGGAGCGCCTTTTGATCGAGACCGACGCGCCCTATCTCGCCCCGCCGCCCCATCGCGGCAAGCGCAACGAGCCGGCTTTCACCCGGCTGACGGCGGAAGTGCTGGCCGAGGTGAAGGGCGTCGATCTCGACACCATCGCGCGGCAGACGTCGGACAACTTCTTTCGACTTTTCAGGCGGATCGAAGATCCGCGGACGGCCGGCTGACCGTCCTTCGCCGCAAGCATTTTTCGAGAAACGCCAGACATGTCAGACCGGCTGCGCCTCACCATTCTCGGCTGCTCGTCGTCGCCCGGCGTGCCGCGGATCAACGGCGACTGGGGCGCCTGCGACCCGGAAAACCGGAAGAACCGGCGGCTTCGGGCAGCCGCGCTGATCGAGCGGATCGGCGCCGACGGCGTGACGACCGTGGCGATCGACTGCGGCCCGGATTTTCGCGAGCAGATGCTGTCTGCCAAGGTGAAGCGCCTCGACGCCGTTCTCCTGACCCATCCCCATGCCGACCACATCCACGGCATCGACGATTTGCGCGGTTTCATGCTGGCCCAGCGCACGCAAATCGCCGTCCATGCCGACGACGCCACCTACGAACGGGTCCACGAGGCGTTTCGCTATTGTTTCGAGACGCCCAAGGGCAGCAACTATCCGCCGATCGTCCGCCGCGTCCCGATGCGCGAGGACGAGCCGTTTCGGATCGAGGGTCCGGGTGGCGCGCTGGAGATCCGGCCGTTCCGGCAGGTTCACGGCTCCATCCATTCGATGGGCTTCCGCATCGGGCCGGTGGCCTATTGCACCGATGTTTCGGACTTTCCCGACGCGGCGATTTCGGCCATCGACGGCGCCGAGCACATCGTCATCGACTGCCTCCAATACAAGCGGCATCCGAGCCATCTCAGCGTCGAACAGGCGCTTTCGTGGATCGAGCGGCTCGGCGTGCCGCAGGCGACGCTGACCCACATGCATACGCCGCTCGACTACGCGACGCTCTGCCGCGAACTGCCGGCGCATGTGCGGCCGGGCCACGACGGGCTGGTCATCGAACTGCCGCTGCCGTGAGGCTTCGCGGCGCATCGGCCGGGACCGCATAGCCGGGAGTTCCGGCGATCAGCGGACGTTCGCGCCGTGCCTGAACGAGCAGCATCAAACACGGCGCATCGGTACGGTTCGGCGATCACGGCGGTGATTAGGATTGCACCCGGGACGAGCTCGGCGTCCAATCCAGATCACGGAGCCACCAAGGTGCTCCTGGCGGCGCACGAACATCGAGCCGGGCTGGGAGACGAGCAGCAAGGTTGGATGCGCGAGCCTCTCTGGATGGTCTCCGAGCGCGGTCCGTTCTCGCTGCCGCTGGAACGCACCCGGCCACCGGAGGAGCAGCCGATGCCGTCCGCTGCGGCCTGGAAGATCGCAACGACCTATTGACCATGATTCCCATCCGTCGTGGCCGGCTCGTTCGACGTCTGCGACAGTCTGCAGACTGAGCAGCACGACGCAGTGCGCAGATCGAGATGAGACGGACGTGAGCCGACGCCTCATCCATGCTCATTTGAGTTCCATAATCTATCTTATGACACTTAGGTATCCGACAGTGGCGGCGCGTGTTCGGTTGTGTGCGATCCTGCCCCCGAAAATTCGTCAGGTCGCTGCCTCTCTCTCGCTGAAGGCTCGTCTTTCCGCACAGGCTGGACGCAAATGATCGGCTTTCGTCACCGCGTTTCGTCGGCCGGGTAATTTCGGCCCGCACGAACGAGTGGCAAAACGGTGCTTCCCGCGGCTCGTCAGGCGGCCGCTGCAGCGTTACAAGCCGGATCTGTCGGCAGCGGCGAGCGCAACGCCACCGCTGCCGCCCATCGTTCGGAGACATGCTCATGGAACCCGCCCGCGACGTCTCACGCCTGATCGAGATCATGGCCGCGCTGCGCGACCCGCACACAGGATGTCCGTGGGACATCGAGCAGGATTTTTCGACGATCGCGCCATACACGATCGAAGAAGCCTACGAGGTGGCGGACGCCATCGAGCGCGACGACGCCGTCGACCTCAAGGAAGAGCTCGGCGATCTCATGCTCCAGGTCGTCTATCACGCCCGGCTCGCCGAAGAGCGCGGACTGTTTTCCTTCGAGGACGTGGTCGAGACCATCACCCGCAAGATGATCCGCCGCCATCCGCATGTCTTCGGCGATGCCGAGGCGCGCTCGGCGAGAAGCGCCAAGGGCCAGTGGGAGCGGATCAAGGCGGAGGAAAAGGCCGAGCGCCGGATGCTTCGCGAGACATCGGCCACGGCGCGGCTGTCGGGTGCCGCCGAGACCGCGGCGTCGACCGGAGGCGTCGCGCATGCGGGCCTAACGGAGGCGGGCGCCCGACATCTCGACGGGGTGCCGGCCGCCCTGCCCGCTTTGACGCTCGCGCTCAAGATCCAGACCAAGGCCGCCGCCGTCGGCTTCGACTGGGACCGGCCGGAGCCGATCCTCGCCAAGATCGAGGAAGAGACCCGCGAACTCGCCGAGGCCGTCGCGGCGAAGGACGACGATGCCGCCGAGGCGGAGATGGGCGACCTGTTGTTCTCGGTCGTCAATCTCGCGCGCTACCACCGGGTCGATCCCGAGAAGGCGCTCCGCCGCTGCGTCCGAAAATTCCGCGACCGCTTCGGCTTCATCGAGGACGGGCTGGCGGCGTCCGGCCGCACGCTCGAAGGCGCCAGCCTCGACGAGATGGAGGCGCTTTGGGTGGCGGCGAAGGCCCGCGTCGGTGGCGGTGGATCGGCTGGCTGAAGCCGGAGGCGCCAGCCTCAACGCTTCGTCATTCTCGGGCCCCGTCCCGAGAATCCAGAAATCGTCGGGCGCGATTGGCTTCAGCTGCAGAAGTCGGAAGCGGTCGATGTTGCGGCGGGTGCCCCTGGATTCTCGGGACGGGGCCCGAGAATGACGGAGCTTCGAAGTTTCGCCAACATTCGCCCACGTAGACGCTGCCGAGCATCGGCTTGCAAACGATGCCCCTCGGAAATGTGTTAATCTTGTGAGGACAAGCCCGAGGATGACAACGCGCTGGCGTCGAACGCCAGAAAACTCGAACATTTGAGCGGCGCGGCCGAAGTGAATGCCACATCCATTGCGGGCGGTTCGACATCATGGGTTGAACGCACCGGCGCTACAGCCGAGGAAGACGAGGCCGGGGTATCACGCCCGCTACAGCACCGTCTCATCGGCTACGCGCTGTCCTGGTGCGTGCGACCGAGCTGGCCTCAACACAACTCCCGCGCAATCGCCTCCCGCTCCTCGTCCAGCCCGCTCGTCGGCACCGGCCGTCCGGCGCGGCGATACCAATAGGCCGCGTTCGACTGATCGCCCTCGACACGGTGCAGGTGGGCGTGGATCCAGGCGGCCTCGGCCGACGGATCGTCCTGGACGATGGCGTGGGCGCCGTCCCAGTCGCCGGCCTTCAGATTGTCGATCGCCGTCTTCAGTGCCTCTGCCATCGCGTCCTCCTTCACCGTTCGCCAGTTTTGCTCCGACGGACAGGTACGATCAGGCGGCGCTCGGTCCAGTCCCGTCGCGGCAGAAACCTACCACCACTTCTCCGGCGTGAACCGCCCCGCGGCTTTCTCGATCACCGAGCCGAGCGAAAACAGCGTCTCCTCGTCGAAGGGCCGGCCGATCAGCTGCAGGCCGAGCGGCAGGCCGCCCGCGTCGAGGCCAGCAGGAACCGCGATGCCCGGCAGGCCGGCCATGTTCACCGTCACGGTGAAGATGTCGTTCAGATACATCTTCACCGGGTCCGACGCCATGTCCTGGTCGCCGATGCCGAAGGCGGCCGACGGCGTCGCCGGGGTCAGAAGCGCGTCGATGCCGTCGGCATAGACCGTCTCGAAGTCGCGCTTGATCAGCGTGCGGACCTTCTGGGCCTGCAGGTAATAGGCGTCGTAATAGCCCGCCGACAGCACATAGGTGCCGATCATGATGCGCCGCTTGACCTCGCGGCCGAAGCCGGCGGCGCGGGTCTTTTCATACATGTCGGCGATGTCCTTGCCCGGCACCCGAAGGCCGTAGCGGACGCCGTCATAGCGGGCGAGATTGGACGAGGCCTCGGCCGGGGCGACGATGTAATAGGCCGGCAGCGCGTATTTCGTGTGCGGCAGCGACACGTCGACGATCTCGGCGCCGGCCTCTTTCAGCCATTCGATGCCCTTCTGCCAGAGCGTCTCGATCTCGCCCGGCATGCCCTCCATCCGGTATTCCTTCGGAACGCCGATCTTCAGGCCCTTCACCGAGCGGCCGATGGCGGCCTCGTAGTCCGGCACCTCGCGGTCGACCGAAGTGGTGTCCTTCGGATCGACGGAGGCCATGGATTTCAGGAGGATCGCGGCGTCGCGCACGTCCCGGGCGATCGGCCCCGCCTGGTCGAGCGAGGACGCGAAGGCGACGATGCCCCAGCGCGAGCAGCGGCCATAGGTCGGCTTGATGCCGACGGTGCCGGTCAAGGCCGCCGGCTGGCGGATCGAGCCGCCGGTGTCGGTCGCGGTCGCGCCGGCGCAGAGATGCGCGGCGACCGAGGCGGCCGAACCGCCGGAGGAGCCCCCCGGCACGAGGTCCATGTTGGAGCCGCGCTTGCGCCAGGGGTTCTTGACCGGGCCGTAATAGGAGGTCTCATTGGACGAGCCCATGGCGAACTCGTCCATGTTCAGCTTGCCGAGCATCACCGCGCCGTCGGCGAAGAGGTTCGCCGTGACGGTCGATTCGTAGCGCGGCTCGAAACCGTCGAGAATGTGGCTCGCCGCCTGGGTATGGACGCCCTCGGTGGCGAAGAGATCTTTGATACCGAGCGGTATGCCTTCCAGCGGCCCCGCCTCGCCCTTGGCGATCCGCTCGTCACTGGCCTTGGCCATCGACCGCGCCTTGTCCGGGGTGACCTTCACATAGGCGTTGAGAGACGGATTGGCCGCTTCGATCGCCGTCAGATAGGCCCCGGTCAGTTCGCTCGCGCTGGTCTCCTTGGCGGCCAGCTTCTCGCGCGCCTCGGCGATGGTCAGGGCGGTGAGATCGCTCATGATGACAAGCTCTTTTCGTAAAATCGGCTGTATTCGGAATCGGGATAGTCGAGGAACGCGGAGCAGCGGGTAAAGCCGGCCCCTTCATAGAGGGCCCAGGCCGGCTCGAAGCCCGGCGTCGCGCCGGTCTCCAGGACGAGACGGGACAGGCCGAGCTGTCGCGCCCTCGCCTCGATCACGTCGAGGATCGCGCGGCCGAGCCCCCTGCCCCTGACATGGGCTTCGCTGAACATCCGCTTGACCTCGCCCATCTCGATGTCGTGCACCTTGAGAGAGCCCATGGCGACGGCGGTTCCAGCCTCGTCGCGGGCGACGAAGACGGTGGCATCGGCGCCGGCCATCTGCTCGACCGTCAGCTGGAACTGGAACTGCGGCGGCGACAGGGGTTGAAGATAGGCGTTGAGCCGTTCGACCATCGATCGGATATCGTCTTGAAGCGGTGTCTCTGCGGCGATCGACGGGACCATGGCCTACTCGACGACCTTCGGCACCATGAAGAAGTGATCCTCGCTCGCCGGAGCGTTGGCGACGACGTCATCGGCCTTCTCGCCGTCCGTCACCACGTCCTCGCGCTTCTTCATCGCCATCGGAATGACCGAGGTCATCGGCTCGACGCCGGAGACGTCGACTTCCGAGAGCTGTTCGACGAAGCCGAGGATGGCGTTGAGCTCGCCCTCCATCGCCGTCACGTCCTCTTCGCTGACGGCGATCCGGGCGAGCTTGGCGACGCGGCGCACGGTGGCGGAATCGACGGACATGATGTCTCCGGCGGCAGGTTCACAGGATTTGCCGTGCTATAACGACGCCATCCCCGGGTGGCAACGGCCCACCGGGGATGCAACGCTCGACTGATCTCGCAAAAGCCCGCTCGGATCCCACTCCCGGCGGGAAGCGGCTTCTGCTCGTGCAGGCCTCGAAACGACGCGTTCTGGCTCAGACTTCGAAGGCTTCGCCGATCACCGGCGTCAGCACCTTGCCGGCGTCGCCTTCCATGGCTTCCTTGAACTTGTCCGGGTTGGCGTCGAGGATCGGCATCGTTCCCCAGTGGATCGGGATGATCGTGTCGAACTTGAAGTAGCGCCGGCAGGCCACCGCCGCGACCGCCCCGCCCATGGTGAAGCGGTCGCCGACCGGCACCATGGCGAGTTTCGGCTGGTGCAGCTCCTCGATCAGCGCCATGTCTCCAAAGATGTCGGTATCGCCCATGTGGTAGACGGTTGGTCCGTCCTTGCAATGGAAGACGAGACCGTTCGGCATGCCGAGATAGACGATGCGGCCGTCTTCCTCGGTGAAGCTCGACGAATGGAAGGCCTGGGTCAGGGTGACCGAGAAGTCGTCGAAGGAGACGGTGCCGCCGGTCCCGGCGAACTCGGCCGTCTCGACGCCTTTCTGCCCGAGCCAGGTGTAGATCTCGAAGTTGGCGACGACCTTGCAACCGGTTTCCTTGGCGATGGCGATGGCGTCGCCCACATGGTCGGAATGCCCGTGGCTGATGGCGATGTGGGTGACGCCTTTCTTCGCCTCGGCGACATCGCCCTTGAAATGCGGGTTGCCGGTGAGAAACGGGTCGACCAGAATGACCGACGAGCCGGTCTCGATGCGGAAGGCCGAATGGCCGAAATAGGTGATCTTCATGGAGCGGGCCTCTTGATGGCTGAGAAACTGGGGTCTGCCCC
Organism: Jiella pacifica; assembly: GCF_010500815.1. Classification (GTDB taxonomy): domain Bacteria; phylum Pseudomonadota; class Alphaproteobacteria; order Rhizobiales; family Rhizobiaceae; genus Jiella; species Jiella pacifica. The sequence continues at coordinate 35,939 of NZ_JAAAMG010000016.1, read as the reverse complement.
CGCCCCGGTCGTCTTGCGGGGTCCAGGGGCCTCGTCGCCGGTAAGTGCTCAGCCCGCCCGCCGGGTCAAGGCGTAGCCATGGCGATGCTCGACCTCGACGCATTTCTCGCCGCCGTCCCGGCCGGTCTGCCGATCGCCGGCCTCGACCTCGGCAGCAAGACCATCGGCGTTGCCCTGTCGGATCGCGGCTGGCGCTTTTCGACGCCGCGGCCGGTGATCCGGCGCAAGAAGTTCACCCTCGACGCGGCTGCCCTGAAGAAGGCGCTGGACGAGGAACAGGTGGCGGCCATCGTCATCGGCCTGCCGCTCAACATGGACGGCAGCGAAGGCCCGCGCGCCCAGTCCACCCGCGCCTTCATGCGCAACTATGCGCCGCTGGACGCCCGCCCGGCACTCTTCTGGGACGAGCGGCTGTCGACGGTGGCGGCGGAGCGGGCGATGATCTCGGCCGACGTATCGCGCGGCAAACGGGCGGAGCGCATCGATTCGGCGGCGGCCGCCTTCATTCTCCAGGGGGCGCTCGATCGTATCGCGGGCTCGCGCGGCTGAAGGCGGGCCACTGGAGCTGGCTACACCAAACGGCAAGCGCGCGGCGACGCCGGAAAGCCAGGAATCCGAAGAGCAAGGCGGCGTCGAAGGCGAACCCGGAGGTGAACATTCCAGGCAGGTGTTCCGGCTCCACCTGAAGGAGACGCCCCAACAGCAAGAACACGCCCTCGTTCATCTCCCGGGAGAGATAGACGCCGCCGAAGCTGCCGCCGATGTCGGCCAGCGACAGCCAGTACCAGCCGAACAGCAGCGCCGTCGGCGCGAGGGAGAGGATCAGGATCGCCCGCATCAGCGACGGTCTTCGTCGGCGTCGCGCCCCTCGCCGCGGCGGCGATCGGCGATGGCCGCACGCTTAGCCTCTTCGAGCTGCGTCATGATGGTGTGGAAGGCTTCGTCGCCCTCTTCGTCCTCCTGATCGGCGATCAGATGGTCGAACAGCAGCGCGGCAAAGCCGAGCGCGATGAACAAGGTGACGAGCGGGCCCTGCCCGAACAGCGCGATCGCAGGCGAGCCGGACAAGGCGAGCGCGGCGTAGAAGCCGAATAGCGCCGAAAACGCCGCGGCGGCGAAAGGCTCGGAGAACCGTTCGTGTGCCTTGCCAAGGCGGATGATTCCGGCAGTCGCGACCGCGAAGGCGACAGTCAGGGCAACGAGGATCGCCGCGAGCCCGAGAAGCTCCTGATGCGCGACGCCGAGCGGCTCGAGCCGGGCTTCGCCGATCAGCCCGGTGACGAACGAGCCGAAGAAGAGCTCGGTCAGCTCCGCCTCATGGACGCAGCGCACGGCAGCAAGGCCGCAGAAACCGGCCCAGCCGGAGAGCGCGAAAATCGACGCGATGCGGTTCGTCACGGCATTCACCCGTCATCGTTGGTTACCGATCCGTTAACGGCACCATCGCTTGTTCGGTTTCGCCCGGCAACGCATACGCCGGATTATGCTTAACGGCCCCGGCTCTGCGGGTGTTTCGAGCCGTTCGAAGTGAAGGGCTCAGCGCAGCGGCGGGCAGAGGTCGTCGAGGATGGCGCGGCAGTCATGCCGCAGATCGACCATGCCGTAGGTGTGGCTGAAGACGCCGCCGAGGCGGGTTTCGGCGAAGGCGGCAGCGATCGGTCCAAGGCCGAGGCGCTTCAGGCTGGCGCTTGCGGCGGCGAGTGCCAGCTGTTCGGCGAGCAGCCGGCAGGCGCCTTCGTCGGACAGGACGACATCGACAGCCGCACGCAGAACACCCGGTGTGCCGCCGGCGGCTTCGCCGAGGTCCCGCTCGATCGTTGCGATGACCGTGTCGAAGGCCTCCGGATCCCGCTTCAGCACGCGAAGGAGATCCAGCGCGACGACGTTGCCGGAGCCTTCCCAAATGGCGTTCACCGGTGCCTCTCGATAGGCGCGGGCAAGCCGGCCGTCCTCGACGTAGCCGTTGCCGCCGAGGCACTCCATCGCCTCGTAGGTGAAGGCCGGGGCGAGCTTGCAGACCCAGTATTTCGTCACCGGCGTCATCACCCGCGCCCAGGCCCGCGCCTCGGCGTCTTCCGGGTCGGCGTCCCGCCGGTCGAGCGTTTCGGCGAGGCGCCAGGCGAGCACCGTCGCCCCGACGGAGTCCAGCGCCAGTTCCCCGAGGACGCGGACCATCTGCGGCTGGTCGATCAGGTATTTGCCGAAGACCTTGCGCTCGCGGCAGTGATGGACCGCCTCGGCCAGCGCGCCGCGCATCAGACCGGCTGAAGCGAGCGCGCAATCGACGCGCGTCAACGTGACCATGTCGAGGATGGTGGCGATCCCCCGCCCCTCCTCGCCGATGAGATGAGCGTCGGCCTCGACGAACTCGACCTCGGAAGAGGCGTTCGAATGGTTCCCGAGCTTGTCCTTGAGCCTTTGAACGAAGAGGCCGTTGAGCGAGCCGTCGGAACGGCGTCGGGGCATCAGGAAGCAGGACGGGCCCGCATCGGTCTGGGCGAGCACCAGGAAGGCGTCGCACATCGGCGCCGACAGGAACCATTTGTGGCCGGTGATCGCATATCGCCCCTCGCCGATGGGGACGGCCCGCGTGGTGTTGGCCCGAACGTCGGTGCCGCCCTGCTTTTCCGTCATGCCCATGCCGAGGGTGAGGCCGGCCTTCTCCATCGGCGGCTTGACACCGGGATCGTATTGCCGCGAGGCGATCAGCGGCAGCCAGGTGTCCTTGAGCTCCGGCGCCGCGGCGAGCGCTGCGACCGAGGCACTGGTCATGGTGATCGGGCAGAGATGCCCGCATTCGACGCCGGCGGTCATGTAGAAGCGCGCCGCCCGCGCCCGGTGGCGGATGCCGGCCTCCGAATCGGCGCCCGACCAGATCGACGCGCTGAGGCCCTCGGCCACCGAGCGCCGCATCAGCGCGTGGTAGGCCGGGTGGAAATCCAGCATTTCGAGCCGGCGGCCCTTCTCGTCGAAACGGCGCAGCGTCGGCTTTTCCGAATTGGCGAGACGGGCAAGGTCGTGCGCCTCGTGGGAGCCGCAGAAGCGCCCGTGCTGGTCGAGGGAAACGACCACGTCGGCCGGAAACTCCGCCGTCAGCAACTTCAGGAGCGGATCGGAGCGGTAGGCGTTGAAGCCGGCATAGTCCGAGGACTGGTTGAACACCTCGTTGGTGGCGGGAAGCGTTTCGGCCATCTCGCTGCCTTCTCGTTTTCTGAGATCGCGCGGAGTTCTTGCCGCGCATTTGGGAAAACCTTATAGGCCTTGTTCCTGATGACCGCACCCGCCCAAAGCCTTCCGAGCCGCCGCCGCCATCTCATCGGCATCGCCGGCCTTTCGCCCCAGGACATCACCGAACTTCTCGATCTCGCCGAGGCGGATGTCGCCGTTTCGCGGCAGGTCGAGAAGAAGAAGTCGGTGCTCAAGGGGCGCACCCAGATCAACCTGTTCTTCGAGGCCTCGACGCGAACCCAGGCCTCGTTCGAGCTCGCCGGCAAAAGGCTCGGGGCCGACGTCATGAACATGTCGGTGGCGAGCTCCTCGGTGAAGAAGGGCGAGACGCTGATCGACACGGCGATGACGCTCAACGCCATGCGGCCGGACCTTCTCGTCGTCCGGCACCATTCGGCCGGCGCCGTCGCGCTGCTCGCCCAGAAGGTCGCCTGCTCGGTGGTCAATGCCGGCGACGGCGCCCACGAGCACCCGACCCAGGCGCTTCTGGACGCGCTGACGATCCGCCGGCACAAGGGCCGCATCGCGACGCTGATCGTCGCGATCTGCGGCGACGTGCTGCACAGCCGGGTCGCCCGTTCCAACATTCTTCTGCTCAACGCACTCGGGGCCGAGGTGCGCGTCGTTGCACCATCAACGCTTCTGCCGAGCGGCATCGAACAGATGGGCGTGAAAGTCTTTCGGCGCATGGACGAGGGGCTGAAGGGCGCCGACGTGGTGATGATGCTGCGGCTGCAGCGCGAGCGCATGGAGGGCGCCTTCGTCCCCTCGGTGCGCGAGTATTTCCGCTATTTCGGGCTCGATGCGACGAAGCTCGCCTACGCCAAGCCCGATGCGCTCGTCATGCATCCCGGGCCGATGAATCGCGGCGTCGAGATCGCCTCGGAGATCGCCGATGGACCGATGAGCGTGATCGAGGAACAGGTCGAGATGGGCGTCGCGGTGCGCATGGCGGTGATCGAATACCTTCTAGGTCTCTCGGCGGAGGGCAACCGATGACCGAACGCCCGATCGTCATCGAGAAGATTCGCATCGTCGATCCCGCCCGCAAGCTCGACGCCGTCGGCACGATCATCGTCGAGAACGGCGTTATCGTCGCCGCCGGAGCGGATGCCCTGAACCAGGGCCGGCCGGACGGCGCGACGGTGATCGACGGTTCGGGCCGCACCGCCCTGCCCGGCCTCGTCGACGCCCGCGTCTTCATCGGGGAGCCGGGTGGCGAGCATCGCGAGACCATCGCCTCGGCCTCGCGGGCGGCTGCGGCGGGCGGCGTCACCTCGATCCTGACCATGCCGGACACCGATCCGGTGATCGACGACGTCGCGATCGCCGAATTCGTCATGCGCACGGCGAGAGACACCGCCCTCGTCAACGTCTTTCCCGCCGCGGCCCTCACCAAGGGGCTGAAAGGCAAGGAGATGACCGAGATCGGGCTTCTCACCGATGCCGGCGTGAAGGCCTTCACGGAAGGGCGCAAGACCCTGGCGGACCCGGCGCTGATGCGCCGCATCATGACCTATGCCCGCGATTTCGGCGCCGTCGTCATGCACGAGACGCAAGATGCGGCCCTCGCCGGCAGCGGTGTGATGAACGAAGGTCTCTACGCTTCCTGGCTGGGGCTCCCGGGGATTCCGGGCGAGGCCGAGATCATCCCGCTGGAGCGCGACCTCAGGCTCGCCGCGCTGACCCGTTGCCGCTATCACGCCGCGAAGATCTCGCTCGGCGAATCGGCCGCCGTCGTCGCTGGCGCCAAGCGCCGCGGCCTTGCCGTCACCGCCGGCGTCTCGATCAACCATCTGTCGCTCAACGAGAACGACGTCGGCCAGTACCGGACCTATTTCCGCCTCTCCCCGCCGCTGCGGCGCGAAGAGGACCGGCTCGCCATGGTCGAGGCGCTCGCCGATGGCACGGTCGACATCATCGTGTCCTCCCACGATCCACAGGACGCCGACGACAAGCGGCGGCCCTTCGCCGAGGCGGAGGCCGGCGCGATCGGCCTCGAGACGCTCCTTCCGGCCGCCCTGCGGCTGTATCACTCCGGCGCCGTGCCGCTGATGCGGCTCGTCGAGGCGATGACCAGCGCGCCGGCGGCGCTGCTCGGGCTCGACCGGGGAACGCTGAAACCCGGCGCGCCGGCCGACCTCGCCATCGTCGATCTCGACCGGCCCTTCGTCTTCACCGAGGACCTCATCCGCTCACGCTCGAAGAATTCCGCCTTCGAGAACGCCCGCTTCGCCGGCCAGGTCTTGCGGACGATCGTTTCGGGCCGCACAGTCTTCGAAGCGGCAGGATAGGCCCGGGACGGCAGAAGTCGGCTCGACCACTTGCCCCCGTTATATCAAGTACTTGGCCGACAAATCGGCGGGCATCGCAGTTTCGAGTTGGAGGAAAGATCGTGCTGGAGGACGCGTCCCTGAATTTCGGCTGGGCCATTGTCTGCCTCGCCGGCGGCTATGCCTCGGGCTCGATCCCCTTCGGTCTCGTCCTCGGCTATGTCTTCGGCCTCGGCGACATCCGCAAGATCGGCTCGGGCAACATCGGCGCAACCAATGCGCTCAGAACCGGCAACAAGGCGATGGCCGCGCTGACGCTTCTGGGCGACATCCTGAAGGGCACCGTGCCGGTCTTCGTCGCACTCTATTACCTCGGCCCGTTCTACGCGGCGGCCGCCGGCGTCGGCGCCTTTCTCGGCCATGTCTTCCCGGTCTGGCTCGGCTTCAAGGGCGGCAAGGGGGTCGCCACCTATCTCGGCATCCTGCTCGGCATCGCGCCGCTCGGCGTCGTCGTCTTCGCCATCGCCTGGCTCTCGGTGGCCTATCTCACCCGATTTTCCTCGCTCGCCGCCCTCGTCGCGACGCTGCTCGTGCCGATCGCCTATTTCTTCCTGGGCTATCCGGCGGCAGCGCTCCTGACGGCGGTGCTGACGGTGCTCGTCTATATCCGCCACCACGCCAACATCCGCCGTCTGATGGCCGGAACCGAGCCGAAGATCGGGGCCGGAAAGGCATGAGCGCGCGGCGAAACGGCCGCAGAGACGGCGCCACCCCGGGCGGTCCGGGAGATCGCCCGGGAGCGGCGGCATGAGCCTTCCCGCCGCGCCGCGGCGCGGCGTCGTCCTCACCGAGGCGATGCGGCTGTCCTGGCTGCGGCTGATCCGCAGCGAGAATGTCGGTCCCGTCACCTTCCGCGAACTCGTCAACCGCTTCGGCACGGCTGCGGCCGCGCTCGAGGCCCTGCCCGATCTCGCCTCGCGCGGCGGCCGGCGGATCGTCGTCTGTTCGGAGGCGGCGGCCAGCGAAGAAATGGCCCGGGCGCAAAAGCTCGGCGCGCGATTCGTCTGCCGGGGCGAGCCGGACTATCCGGTGCATCTGCGCAGCGTCGCGGACGCGCCGCCGGTGCTGGCGCTGATGGGCGATGCGGTCTGTCTGCAACGGCCGTCGGTGGCCATCGTCGGCGCCCGCAACGCCTCGCTGTCCGGCATCAAGCTGACGCGGATGTTCTCCACCGGCATGGGAAAGGCCGGTTATGTCGTGGTGTCCGGGCTTGCCCGCGGCATCGACGCCGCCGCCCACGATGCGGCGCTCGCCACCGGAACGGTGGGCGTCTTCGCCGGTGGCCTCGACCGGCCCTATCCGCTCGAAAACCGCCCGCTGATGCGCAAGATCGTCGACGAGGGCGGTGCGCTGGTCTCGGAAATGCCCTTCGGCTGGACGCCGCGGGCGATCGACTTTCCGCGGCGCAACCGGCTGGTCGCCGGGCTGTCGCTGGGGCTTCTGGTGGTCGAGGCGGCGCTGCGCTCGGGATCGCTGATCAGCGCGCGGCTGGCCGGAGAGCTCGGCCGCCTCGTCTTCGCCGTGCCGGGCTCGCCGCTTGATCCGCGCGCCGCCGGCGCCAACCGGCTGATTCGCGAAGGCGCGATCCTCGCCTGCGAGCCAGCCGACGTCCTCGAAGCGCTGGACCCGCTGGCGGCGCGGGGCCAACAGCCAGACGACGGTGCGCTTGGCGAACCAGACATGGAGGGGCCGATGGAAGAACCCTCGGAGGGCGAGCGGGCGCGGATCGTCGAGACCCTCGGGCCGACCCCCGTGGCGATCGACGAGATCATCGCCCATACCGGAATCTCGCCGGGCGTCGTTCAGCTGGTGATTCTCGAACTCGACCTTGCCGGACGGCTGGAGCGCCATGCCGGCGGCATGGTGTCGCTTCTGTTGTAGGGCCGCCGTCCCAGCTCCGCGCGACAACCGATCAGGTTGACGGGCCATCCGCGGCCTGGTCGAGACTGGCAATCCACGCTTCCGTCTCAAGCTTCGCCATATCGAGGAAATAGAGCAGGATGGCGCCTTTTTCGGCACCGGATACAACCTTTAGCTGTTCGATCATGTCGCGAACATATTCGAGATTCGCGCGTGAACTGCCGTCGCCTTCTTTCATGCTTCTGAACTCGACATGGATTGGGGTTTTCCGGGCAAAAACCGACATTCGGCACCATCTTAGTTTGGTTGCATGGTTATAAACACGTTCGTCTAATGGTTGCAACCACAAGCGCCGAAAGATGCTGCGGGCTTGACCGTTCCGGCGTGACTGTCCATCTGTCGCATGCCTTGCGCCGGGTTCACGCCGAGCCGACACGGTCGAAGGCCCGATCTGCCACGCCCTCACGCGAACAGGAATCTTATGGACGTCGTCATCGTCGAATCGCCCGCCAAAGCGAAGACGATCAACAAATATCTCGGCAACGGCTACAAGGTCCTTGCCTCCTATGGCCATGTTCGCGATCTGCCGGCCAAGGACGGATCGGTGCGCCCGGACGAGGACTTCGCGATGAGCTGGGAGGTCGGGAAACCGTCCCAGAAGCGGCTGAGCGAGATCGTCCAGGCGATGAAGGGGGCCGATGCCCTCGTTCTCGCCACCGACCCCGACCGCGAGGGCGAAGCGATCTCTTGGCACGTCCTCGAGGTGCTGCGACAGAAGAAGGCGATCGGCAAGAAGCCGGTCAGCCGCGTGGTGTTCAATGCGATCACCAAGAAGGCCGTGCTCGACGCCATGGCCAATCCGCGGCAGATCGACGAGCCGCTGGTCGACGCCTATCTCGCCCGTCGGGCGCTCGACTATCTGGTCGGCTTCACGCTTTCCCCGGTCCTGTGGCGCAAGCTGCCCGGCGCGCGTTCTGCCGGCCGCGTCCAGTCGGTGGCGCTGCGCCTCGTCTGCGACCGCGAGGCCGAGATCGAGCGTTTCAAGCCAGAAGAGTACTGGTCGATCGTCGCCCATCTGGCGACCGAGCGGAAGGAAGCCTTCGATGCCCGGCTGACCGCCTTCGACGGCGAGAAGATCCAGCGCCTCAGCGTCAAAAACGGCGACGTCGCCGGGACGATCAAGCGGATGCTCGACGCGTCGACCTTCACGGTCGAAAGCGTCGAGGCGAAGCCGACGCGCCGCAATCCCGGTCCGCCCTTCACCACCTCGACCCTTCAGCAGGCCGCTTCCGCCAAGCTCGGCTTCTCGGCCTCGCGTACCATGCAGGTCGCGCAGCGTCTTTATGAGGGTATCGACCTCGGCGGCGAGACCGTCGGCCTCATCACCTATATGCGGACCGACGGCGTCCAGATGGCGCCCGAGGCAATCGAAGGCGCCCGTGGTGCGATCGGCACCAGCTTCGGCGCGCGGTACGTGCCGGAGAAGCCACGCTTCTATTCGACCAAGGCGAAAAACGCCCAGGAAGCCCACGAGGCCATCCGCCCGACCGACTTCACCCGCTCGCCCCAGGAGGTGAAGCGTTTCCTCGATCCGGATCAGTTCCGGCTCTACGACATGGTCTGGAAGCGCGGCATCGCCAGCCAGATGGCCTCGGCCGAGATCGAACGGACCACCGTCGAGATCGACGCCAAGGGCGACGGCAAGACGGCGAAGCTGCGGGCGTCCGGCCAGGTGGTGAAGTTCGACGGCTTCCTCGCCGCCTATGTCGACCACCGCGATGATTCCAAATCGCCCACGGATACGGACGACGAGGGCGATGATGCCCGGCTGCCGCAGATGGCGGCGAAGGAGAGCGTCGAGCGCAAGGGCATCGACGCCGACCAGCACTTCACCGAGCCGCCGCCGCGCTTTTCCGAAGCCTCGCTGATCAAGCGGATGGAAGAGCTCGGCATCGGCCGCCCGTCGACCTATGCCGCGACCCTGCAGACCCTGCAGGATCGCGAGTACATCGTCGTTGACAAGAAGAAGCTGCTGCCCGAGGCGAAGGGCCGGCTGGTCACCGCCTTCCTGCACAATTTCTTCGAGCGCTACGTCGAATATGATTTCACCGCGGATCTCGAAGAAAAGCTCGACAAGATCTCGGCGGGCGAACTCTCCTGGAAGGATGTCCTGCGCGACTTCTGGCAGGACTTCTCCGGCCATGTCGAAGGCACCAAGGAGCTGCGCGTCTCCGACGTCCTCGACGCCTTGAACGAGGAACTGGCGCCGCTGGTCTTCCCGCCGAAGGAGGACGGCACCGAGCCGCGCGCCTGCCCGCGCTGCGGCGAGGGCAAGCTGTCGCTCAAGCTCGGCAAGTTCGGCGCCTTCGTCGGCTGCTCGAACTATCCCGAATGCGGCTACACCCGCCAGCTGGGCACGAGCTTCTCGGCCGATGCCGCCGACGGAGAGACCGCCGACGGCCCGAAGGATCTCGGCACCGATCTCGAGACCGGCGAGCCGGTGACGCTGCGTTCCGGCCGCTTCGGGCCATACGTCCAGCGCGGCGAGGGCAAGGAAGCCAAGCGCTCGTCGCTGCCGAAGGGCTGGCAGGCTTCGGAGATCGATCTGGAAAAGGCCCTGCGGCTGTTGTCGCTGCCGCGCGAGGTCGGCCTGCACCCCGAAAGCGGCAAGCCGATCCTTGCCGGCCTCGGGCGCTACGGTCCGTTCCTGCAGCATGACGGCATGTATGCCAATCTCGAGACGATCGAGGACGTCTTCGAGGTCGGCCTCAACCGCGCCGTCACGGTGATCGCCGAGAAGAAGGAAAAGGGCCCGCGGGGCCGGGCGACGCCCGCCGCGATCGCGACGCTCGGCGAACATCCGACGCTGGGCGGCGAGATCACCGTGCGCGACGGCCGCTTCGGGCCCTATGTCAACACCGGCAAGATCAACGCCACGCTTCCCAAGGGCAAGGACCCGGCTTCCGTGACGCTCGAAGAGGCGATCCAGATCCTCAATGAGCGGGCCGAGAAGACCGGCGCCAAGACCTCCGGGGCGAAGAAGTCGGCTTCGGCCAAGAAGGCTCCGGCGAAGAAGGCCTCCAACGGCAAGGCGACCGAGGACGGCGAGAAAAAGCCTGCCAAGGCGAAGACCGCGACCAAGGCGAAGGGATCGACTGGCGCGAAGGATGCGGCCGCCGCGAAGACGTCCGCCGGTAAAGGCTCGGCGGCCAAGGCGAAGGTTCCGGCGGAGGCGTCCGACAGCGTCCCCTGGGACGCGGACTGACGCCATGGCAAGGCGCAAGGCCGGCGCGGACGAGACCCCGACGCTCACCCGAGAAGCGGTGCTGCGCTTCGTCGCGGACAATCCCGGCCGCGCCTCCAAGCGCGAGATCGCCAAGGCTTTCGGCGTCAAGGGCGACGACCGGATCGCCCTGAAGCACCTTCTCAAGGAGCTGCAGGAAGACGGCGTCATTTCGGGCGACCGCCGCCGCTTCAAGACCCCTGGCGCCTTGCCGCCGGTCGGCGTCTTCGAGATCCGCCGGCGTGACGCGGAAGGCGCGCTCGTCGCCGAGCCCGTCACCTGGGACCGGCTGGAGGACGGCGATCCGCCGAGCCTGCCGGTCCGCATCGATCGCGCCAAGGGCCAAGTCCCCGGCGTCGGCGAGCGCATCCTCGCGAAAGTGGTCGAGGCCGGCGAAGAGGGCGGCGAGAGCGAGGCTGCGGGCGAGCGCTACCTGAAGATCATCCGCGTCCTCGAAAAGCGCCGCAGCCTGTCGCTCGGCGTCTTCCGGGCGGTGCCCGGCGGCGGCGGCCGGGTCGAGCCGGTCGAGCGCAAGCAGTCCGAATACATGATCCCGCCGGGTGACGCCAAGGACGCCAAGGACGGCGATCTGGTCGAAGTCGAGGCCGGCCCGCGCCGGCGCATCGGCCTGCCGACCGGCATTATCGTCGAGGTCATCGGCTCGGTGAATTCCGAACGGGCGATTTCCTCGATCGCGCTCCATGCCCACGGCATCCCGCACGTCTTTCCGAAAGCCGTTTTGGAGGAAGCCGAAGCCGCCGGTCCGGCTGGGATGAAGGACCGCGAGGACTGGCGCAAGCTGCCGCTCGTCACCATCGATCCCGCCGATGCCAAGGACCACGACGACGCCGTCCATGCCGCGCCGGACGAGGATCCCGCCAATCCGGGCGGCTTCGTCGTCACCGTCGCGATCGCCGACGTCTCCTGGTATGTCCGGCCGGGCTCGAAGCTCGACAACGAGGCGCGGCTCAGGGGCAATTCGGTCTATTTCCCCGACCGCGTCGTGCCGATGCTGCCCGAACGGATATCCAACGATCTCTGCTCGCTGCGCGAGGGCGTCGAGCGCCCTGCCCTTGCCGTCCGTCTCGTCCTCGGCGCCGATGGCGAGAAGCGCCGGCACACGTTCCACCGCGTGATGATGAAGAGCTGCGCCAAGCTCGCCTACGAAGAGGCGCAGGCGGCGATCGACGGCGCGGCGGGCGATGTCGACCCCGACATTGTCGAGACCGTGCTGAAGCCGCTCTGGGAAGCCTACCGGCTGTCGCGCCAGGCCCGCGAACGTCGCCAGCCGCTCGATCTCGACCTGCCCGAGCGGCGGCTGAAGCTCGACGCGAGCGGCCGCGTCGAGAAGGTCGTCGTGCCGCTGCGCCTCGACGCCCACCGGCTGATCGAGGAGTTCATGATCCTCGCCAATGTCGCCGCGGCCGAAAGCCTCGAGAAACAGCGCCAGCAGCTGATCTACCGGGCCCACGACGCGCCGTCGCTGTCGAAGCTCGAGGGGCTGCGCGAGTTCCTGAAGAGCCTCGACATCTCCCTCGCCAAGGCCGGCGCGCTCAGGCCCTCGCATTTCAACCAGATCCTCGCCCGGGTGAAGGGCGGCGACAACGAGCAGCTGGTCAACGAGGTGGTCCTGCGGTCCCAGTCCCAGGCCGTGTACACGCCCGACAATCTCGGCCATTTCGGCCTCAACCTCGCCCGCTACGCCCATTTCACCTCGCCGATCCGCCGCTATGCCGATCTGATCGTCCACCGGGCCCTGGTGACGGCGCTTTCCCTCGGCGAAGGCGGCCTGTCGAAGGAGGACGAGGAACTTCTGGCGGAAACGGCCGAGGAGATTTCGCGAGCCGAGCGCCGCGCCATGGCGGCGGAGCGCGACACCGTCGACCGGCTGATTGCCCATCACCTCGCCGAGCGCGTCGGCGAGACCTTCGACGGCCGCATCGCCGGGGTGACCAGGGCCGGGCTGTTCGTCCAGCTGCCGACCTACGGCGCCGACGGTTTCGTGCCGATCGCCACCCTCGGAAACGAGTATTTCCACTACGACGAGGCCACCCACAGCCTCGTGGGCGACCGGTCCGGCCATGGTTATCGGCTCGGCGATACGGTAGAGGTTCGCCTCGTCCAGGCCCTGCCGCTGGCCGGGTCGCTGCAGTTCGAGATGCTGAGCGAGCCGCGCGAACTGCCGCGCGCAACGGGCTCGTTCCACAAGACGTCGAAGCGCGGCCGCTTCAAGGACCGCGACCGGAACGTCAAGGCGAAGGTAAGGAGAAGGCGATGAGCGAGGCGAGCAACGCGGTTCCGACCGCAGACGCCACCTGGCGCCCGAGCGCGGAGGAGCGGCCGATCGGCCGTGCCCTCTGGCGCGGCTTCAAGTGTCGCTGCCCGCAATGCGGCGAGGGACGGCTGTTCAAGAGCTTCGTCAAGTCGGTCGACGAATGCAGCGTGTGCGGCCTGGAGGTGCATCACCACCGCGCCGACGATCTGCCGCCCTACCTGACCATCTTCATCGTCGGCCACATCGTCGTCGCCGGTTTCATGGCGATGGAGGAGATGGTCGAACTGACCATGTGGGAGCATCTGGCGATCTGGGTGCCGGTCACCGTCCTCCTCAGCCTCGCGTTGATGCAGCCGCTGAAGGGCGCGACGATCGGTCTGCAATGGGCGCTGAAGATGGGCGGCTTCTCCGACGAGCCGCAGTCAGAGGAGCCCCGCGGGTGACGAGCGATGCCGAACTGCTGGACGGTCTCGAAGCCGAGCGGCGGGAGGTCGTGGTGCGGGGCGGCGAAGGTGCCACGACGCCGGTCCATGACGCGGCGACGCTGATCATCGTCGACGAAAGCGAAGGTTTGCCGCGCTTTCTCATGGGAATGAGGGGCGCCCGGCATGTCTTCATGGCGAACCGCTTCGTCTTTCCCGGCGGCCGTGTCGACGAATGCGACCGTCATCTTGCCGCCACCGTGACGCTCGCGGACGACGTCCTTGCCCGCTTGATGGGCTGCGTTTCTGCCGACTTCACCGCCGTTCACGCGGGCGCCCTTGCCTTCGCGGCGATCCGCGAAACCTTCGAGGAAACCGGGCTCCTGATTGCCGAAGACCGCCCCTATGCGGGGTCGGTGCCGGCGGCTTTCGACGTCTTTGCCAAGCGAGGCATGACGCCGGCGACGGGCGCGCTGGTGCCGGTCGCCCGGGCGATTACTCCGCAGGGCGCGCCGCGATGCTTCGACACGAGGTTCTTCGTCATCAGCGCGTCATCGATCGCAGGGATCACCGAGTCCTTCGATCCGCCGAGCGACGAGCTCGAACGGATCGGTTGGATTTCGGCCGGTGCGCTGGACGATCATTCCATCGCCCCGATCACCCGGGCCGTGCTCGCCGAGGTCATGACGCGGATGAAGGATGGTACGTGGCAGGATGCCTCGGTGAGGATGCCGTTCTACCGGGTGGTCGACGGCTCTTTTCAAAAAGATCTCGTCTAGCAATGACCCGTCCGTTCGAAGATCCGCCGCGCTTCGTCGACCCGGCCGGGCTTCCGGGCGCATCCACCTTGCCGTTGCGGGCCAGCCGCCGCCTCGCCGGACCGGCGGCTCATCCGTCGGCTCGCTCTCAACGGGAATAGAACCTTGGATCGATCGACCGCGGACGACATCCTCGCCGAAGCCGAGGCCGAGCTCGAATCCGTAGACTGGCTGTCGGCGGCTGCTGCCATCGCCTCGATCAGCGCCGTCGGCATTGCCCTTGGCCTCGGGCTGCCGCTCCTCAGCGTCATTCTCGAACGGCGCGGCATCTCGGCTTCGCTCATCGGCGCCAATTCCGCCGTGGCGGGTCTCGCCTCCCTCGCCGCCGCCCCGCTGATCACGCCGATCGCCCAGCGCATCGGGGTTCGGGTCGCGATGCTGACGGCGATCGTCGTCGCGGGCTTGTCGGCCATCGGCTTTTACGTCTTCACGCCGTTCTGGACGTGGTTTCCGCTGCGGCTGACCTTCCATTTCTCGATCACCGCGCTGTTCGTCCTGTCCGAATTCTGGATCAACGCCTCGGCGCCGCGTCGCAAGCGCGGGCTCGTGCTCGGGATCTATGCGACGGTGCTGTCGCTGGGGTTCGCCGCCGGCCCGTGGATCTTCTCGCAGACCGGCTCCCAGGGCTTCCTGCCATTCGGAATCGGCGCGGGCGTCATCTTCCTGTCGGCGATCCCGCTGTTCTTCGCCTGGAACCGGGAACCGGCAATCTCCAAGGACCGCCGAAAGGGCTCGTTCTGGCGATACGTCTATGCCGTCCCGACGGCGACCGGTGCGGTGCTGATCTTCGGCGCGGTGGAATCGGGCGGCTTCACGCTGTTTCCGGTGTTCGGCGAGCGGGTCGGTTTCTCCGAGGCCGCAGCAGCCCAGCTTCTCACCGCCGTCGGCATCGGCAACGTCGTCATGCAGATCCCGATCGGCCTGTTGTCCGACCGGGTGCGCGACCGGCGCACGCTGCTGGCCATCTGCGCCGGCGTCGGGCTGGTCGGGACGCTATGCCTGCCATATCTCGTACACGACTGGTGGCTGATGGCCTGCGTCCTGTTCGTCTGGGGCGGCGTCGTCGCCGGGCTCTACACCGTCGGTCTCGCCCATCTTGGCGCGCGCCTGCCGGCGCGTGATCTCGCCGACGCCAATGCCGCCTTCATCTTCTGCTATTCGGCCGGCATGCTCATCGGTCCGCAGGCGATCGGCAGCACGATGGACGTCTTCGGGCCGAGCGGTTTCGCCTGGTCGCTTGCAGTGTTCTTCGCGATTTATTTCGCACTGGCGCTCGGGCGTATCCTCACCGCACGGTCATCCTGACCGCCCGTTGAGGGCGGGTCTTCGCATCCCGGCCGGGCCGTTCGTACCTGTGCAAAGCCTTGACAGAATCGCGTTCATGGCTATTGTCCGGCCGAATTTGCCGGCGCTGCGCGACGGGCGGCTCGCTGTATCTGCGAGAAAGCCTGTCGGCATCGCCCGGCAAGAACTCCATCGGCGCAGGCCAGCGGTCGATTGCGGGAGGTTTTACCGACCGGGATCGTTCCTGCGTATCATCAGAACGAGGAAGACCATGGCCAAGGCGACCACCATCAAGGTCAAGCTGCTGTCCACCGCCGACACCGGCTTTTTCTACGTCACGCGCAAGAACTCGCGCACCATGACGGACAAGATCACCAAGACCAAGTACGACCCGATCGCGCGCAAGCACGTCGAGTTCCGCGAGACGAAGATCAAGTAAGTTAGCTGCGACCGCCACTCGCGGTCGAGGCACTGATCGATCGTGCGAATCGAGAGCGGCCGTGGCGGGATTTTCCGCCACGGCCGCTTTGCGTTGGGGTTGGCGTGCGAACTCCATAAATTCCGAGCGCCCTCATCCTGAGGTGCCGCCGCAGGCGGCCTCGAAGGGCGAGGGTGCGGGGCGCCGACGCCGGGATGGCTTCGGTCCTTTCAGCGATGGCGCCTGCCGCCCCTCGCCCTTCGAGGCTCCGCCGCTCTGCGAGCGGCTCCACGCCTCAGGATGAGGGGCTTCCCTCATCCGCCGCGTCCTGCCGGACTCAGCGAGCGCCTGGCTGCTGCCGCACCTTCGTCAGCGCCTGTTCGAACGCCGCGTCGGGCACGAAGAAGTCGGCCATCGGCACGCCGTTCTCCGGCCCGTATTTCGCAAAGTCGGTAACGCCCTCCTCCATCAGCAGGAGTTCGTCGATGACGAAGCGGCCGGTGAACTCCCGCGACGGCTTGGTCAGGATCGCATGGGCGGCGTCGGCGACGATTTCCGGCGAGCGGCTCATCGCCGCCAGCGGCGCACCGCCGAGGACGTTGCGGACGGCTGCCGTGTCGATCACCGTCAGCGGCCACAGCGAGTTGGCGGCGATGCCGTCGGCCTTCAGCTCTTGCGCCAATCCCAGCGTCACCATCGACATGCCGAATTTCGCCATCGAATAGGCGACGTGCCCGGCAAACCACTTCGCCTGCATGTCGAGCGGCGGCGACAGCGTCAGGATGTGCGGGTTCTCGGCCTTCTTCAGATGCGGGATGCAGCATTTGGAGACCAGGAAGGTGCCCCGCGCGTTCACGCCGTTCATCAGGTCGTAGCGCTTCATCTCGGTCGACTCAGTGTCGGTCAGCTGGATCGCCGAGGCGTTGTTGACGCAGATGTCGATGCCGCCGAAATGCTCGGCCGCCTTCGCCACCGCCGCCTCCACCTGGGCGTCTTCGCGGATGTCGCAGAGAACGGCCAGCCCCTTGCCGCCGGCCTTCTCGATTTCTTCGACCGCGGTGTGGATCGTCCCCGGCAGCTTCGGATGCGGCTGGTCGGTCTTGGCCGCGATGACGACGTTCGCCCCATCCTGTGCTGCTCTCAGCGCGATGGCGAGGCCGATGCCGCGCGAGCCGCCGGACATGAAGATTGTCTTTCCCTGAAGCGTTGCCGCCATGGTCGTCTCCTCCGATTGACGTTTACGTCAAAGTGGACCGGCACGGCCCGCGACGCAAGCGGTGTTCTTTCGGCCTTGCCCGCCCGTGCCAGACAGCCCGAAACGATTTCGCGAGCCGGATTTCCGACTTTTCCGCCTCGCGCCCTAACTGCGGCAACGGAGCGACTTGGCGAGAGGGGCGAGACATGTCCGGCAAATCCATCGATCATGCCTTCACGGCGACGGAGAATCGCGGCGCGGCGTCGGATCCGACCCATGCCGGCGCCCTCTCCTTCATGCGCCGGCGCTTTTCCAAGGACGTTTCGGGAACGGACGTCACCGTCTGGGGCGTGCCCTTCGACAGCGCCGTCTCCAACCGGCCTGGTGCACGCTTCGGGCCCCAGGCGCTGCGCCGGGCCTCGGTGATCTTCGACAACGACCCACAATATCCCTTCGAGCGCGACCTCTTCGAGGCGCTCGCCGTCGTCGATTATGGCGACTGCCTGCTCGACTACCGCCTGCCGGAAACGGCGCATGCGAAGATCCGCGCGGAAGCTACGGAGATCCTGAGAGAGATCGGGTTTTTG
Source organism: Jiella pacifica (assembly GCF_010500815.1). Taxonomy (GTDB): domain Bacteria; phylum Pseudomonadota; class Alphaproteobacteria; order Rhizobiales; family Rhizobiaceae; genus Jiella; species Jiella pacifica. The sequence continues at coordinate 18,236 of NZ_JAAAMG010000016.1, read as the reverse complement.
CTCACCCTTGGCGGCGACCATTCGATCACCTATCCGCTGCTGCAGGCCCATGCCGAGCGCCACGGCAGACTCTCGCTCGTCCAGTTCGACGCGCATCAGGATACCTGGCCGGTAGCGGCCGCCGCAGACGGCAGTCCCCGCGTCGATCACGGCTCCTTCGTCAAACAGGCTGTCGAGGACGGTCTGATCGATGCCGCGACATCCATTCAGGTTGGTATCCGCACCCATGCGCCGGACACCTGCGGCATCGAGATCATCAGTGGCGAGGCGGTCGAGGAGATGAAGAGCGCCGAAATTGCCGCGAAGATTTATGAGCGCACCGGCGGCACCAACGTCTATCTGACCTTCGACATCGACTGTCTCGACGTCGCCTTCGCCCCCGGCACCGGCACGCCCGTCGCCGGCGGACCTTCCAGCGCCAAGATGCTCGCCGTTCTCCGCCACCTGAAGAACCTGCAGCTCGTCGGGGCCGATGTGGTCGAGGTCTCGCCGCCCTACGACCATGCCGACGTCACGGCCATCGCCGGCTCGACGGTGGCGATGTACGTGCTCGGCATCCTGGCGGAGAAGAAGGCCGGCTGAGCATCGCTTGCAGGCTTCGTGGCGCTGCGTCCGTCGCCGCGTCGCGGCGTCTACGATCACCACGTTAAGCCGCCGTCACCAAAGTTGAGTGGCGCAGCGGCGCATTTTCGCTCAACTCGGGCCATAGCCCGTTCTTTCAGCGATTCGCATCGTCCGCAAAGGCCTTCCGCATGCAGCCCATCCCGTTCATCGATCTTCAGACCCAGCGCGACCTGATCCGCGACAAGGTGGACCGCCGCATCGCCGCCGTTCTCGACCACGGCGCCTTCATCATGGGGCCGGAGATCCGCGAGCTGGAAGCCGCCCTGTCCAGCTTCGTCGGCATGGAGCACACGCTGTCCTGCGCGTCGGGCACGGACGCCCTTGCGCTGCCGCTGATGGCCTGGGACATCAGGCCGGGCGATGCGGTGTTCTGCCCGAGCTTCACCTTCGCCGCGACGGCCGAGGTCGTCGCCTGGCTCGGCGCCGTGCCGTACTTCGTCGACGTCGACGCGACGACCTTCAACATGGATCCGGATAGCCTCGAGGCCGCGATCGCCGAGGTAAAGGCCGCAGGCAAGCTGCGGCCGCGGGTGATCATCGCCGTCGACCTGTTCGGCCAGCCGGCGGACTATCCGGCGATCCGCAAGATCGCCGACCAGCACGGGCTGAAGCTGATCGCCGACGCCGCGCAAGGGTACGGCGGCACGATCGACGGGCAGCAGGCGAGCGCCTGGGCCGACGTCGTCTCGACCAGCTTCTTCCCGGCCAAGCCGCTGGGCTGCTACGGCGACGGCGGCGCCGTGCAGACCAATGACGGCGAACTGGCGGCGATCATGACCTCGCTGCGCGTCCACGGCCAGAACCTCGAAGACAAATACGACAACATCCGCGTCGGCATGAACGGCCGCATGGACACGCTCCAGGCGGCGATCCTTCTGGAAAAGCTGGCGATCTTTCCGGGCGAGATCGAAGCACGCGGAAAGATCGCGGCGCGCTACCACCAGAAGCTCTCGAACGTCGCGACGCCGCAAAGGCTCTTGCGCGACGCGGTCTCGACCTGGGCGCAATATACGGTACGCCTGCCGGGCGGCGCCGACCGGGGCACCGTGCAGGCGAAGCTGCGCGACGCGGGCGTGCCGACGGCGATCTATTATCCCAAGCCCCTGCACCGCCAGACTGCCTATCAGCATTTTCCGGTCCAGGGCGGCGAACTGAAGGTCTCGGACGCCCTGTCGCGCGACGTCATCAGCCTGCCGATGCACGCCTATCTCAGCGAGGAGACACAGGATCACATCGTCGAGGCGCTGGCGGGCGCCCTCTCGGGCTGATCGCAGTCCTGCGCGAACCGACGCATTCGCTTCCTACCTGAAATTCCGCGCCTTCACCTTGATCGTGTCGATGTGCAGATCGGGGATGTAAATGTCCCGCGTGCGCATGGCGCGCGGCGGCTGGTCGCGCGGATCGGGCGATGGCGGGCCGTGATGGAACTCGTCACCGCGGCCATGGGGCAGCGGAAACGGCGCTTCACGCTCGCCGATGCCGGCCAGGGCGGCAGAAAGATCCGTCAGCTTGTGAACGACGAGATGCACCACCTCGCCCTCGCGCTGGACGCGGCCATGGGCGGCCAGCATCGAGGCCGTCAGGACGATGCGGCGGAATTTCTCGAACATCTTCGGCCAGACGACGAGATTGGCGATGCCGCTCTCGTCCTCCATGGTGATGAACATGACGCCCTTGGCGCTGCCCGGCCGCTGGCGCACCAGAACGAGCCCCGCCGCCTCCAGCCAGCGCCCGTCGCGGGCCGCCATCGCGGCAGTGCAGGGGACGATGCGGCGCTTCGACAGGTCAGCCCGCAGGAACGACACCGGATGGGCCCGCAAGGAGAGGCCGACATGGCGATAGTCGCCGACCACCTCGCCGCCAGCCGCCATCTTGCGAAGCGTCACCTCCGGCTCGATCAGCTCGGGCGTCGTCGCCACTGCTGACGCTGTCTCCGGCGATGCCGCATCCTCACCCTCCTCCGTCTGCCGCTCAGCCGCCCTTCCGGCGGCGGCGAACAGCGGCAGAGGTTCGTCCCTGAGCGCCCGGATCGCCCACAGCGCCTCGCGCCGCGAAAGCCCGATCGCGGCCTCGAAGCCGTCCGCCTCGGCGAGCCGCGTCAGCGCGGCGACCGGCACGCCCGCGCGCCGCCAGAGATCTTCCACCGACGAAAAGGGCGTCTCGGCCCGGGCGGCGACGATCGCCCCGGCATCCTTGTTGGCGAGGCCCTTGACCATGCGCAGGCCGAGCCGGACGGCCAGATGGCCGCTCGTCGCTCCCGCCTCGTCTTCGCCTTCCAGCGTGCAGTCCCAGCGTGAATGGTTCACCGAGACCGGTCGGATCTCGACGCCGTGGTCCCTGGCGTCGCGGACGATCTGGGCCGGGGCGTAGAAGCCCATCGGCTGGGCGTTGAGCAGCGCCGCGCAAAACACGTCCGGATGCCAGCATTTCAGCCAGGACGAGGCATAGGCGACGAGGGCGAAGGAGGCGGCGTGGCTTTCGGGAAAGCCGTAGGAGCCGAAGCCCTCGAGCTGGCGAAAGGTGCGCTCGGCGAAGTCCCTTTCGTAGCCATTGGCGATCATGCCGGCGACGAGCTTGTCCTTGAAGGCCGAGACGCCGCCGGTGAACTTGAAGGTCGCCATGGATTTGCGCAGCTGATCGGCCTCGCCCGGCGTGAAGCCGGCGCATTCGATGGCGACCCGCATCGCCTGTTCCTGGAACAGCGGTACACCGAGGGTCTTGCCGAGGACTTTTTTCAGTTCGGGCTTGGGATAGTCGACCTGCTCCTTCCCCTCGCGGCGGCGCAGATACGGATGCACCATGTCGCCCTGGATCGGGCCCGGTCGCACGATCGCTACCTGGATGACGAGGTCGTAATAGGTTCTCGGCTTCAGCCGCGGCAGCATGGACATCTGGGCGCGCGATTCGATCTGGAAGGTGCCGAGCGTGTCGGCCCTGCGGATCATCGCATAGGTCTTTGGGTCTTCGGCGGGGATGGTCGCAAGATCCAGATCAATGGCCTTATGGTCTTTCAGAAGATCCAGCCCGCGCTTCATGCAGGAGAGCATGCCCAGCGCCAGGACGTCGACCTTCATGAATTTGAGGCTGTCGATATCGTCCTTGTCCCATTCGATCACCTGCCGCCCGTCCATCGCCGCCGGCTCGATCGGCACGAGGTCGTCGAGCCGCTGGTTGGTGAGGACGAAGCCACCCGGATGCTGGGAGAGATGGCGCGGAAAGCCGCGCAGCGCGCCGGCAAGCTCCAGCGTCATCCTCAGCCGCCGGTCCGACAGGTTGAGGTTCAACTCCTTCAGATGTTCCGGATCGACCGGCCCCTCCGACCAGCCCCAGACCTGGCCGGAAATCTGCGAAATCAGATCCTCCGGCAGGCCAAGCGCCTTGCCGACGTCGCGCAGCGCCCCCTTGGTGCGATAGCGGATGACCGTCGAGCAGAGCGCCGCGCGGTCGCGGCCATAGGTGTCGAAGATCCACTGGATGACGATCTCGCGCCGCTCGTGCTCGAAGTCGACGTCGATGTCCGGCGGCTCGCGGCGCTCCTCCGAGACGAAGCGCTCGAACAACAGATCCGAGCGGGCCGGATCGATGGCGGTGATGCCGAGGACGAAACAGACCGCGGAATTGGCCGCCGAGCCGCGGCCCTGGCAGAGGATGTCCTTCGAGCGGGCGAAGCGGACGATGGAATTCACCGTCAGGAAATACGGGGCGTAGTTCAGCCGGCCGATCAGCGCGAGCTCGTGGGCAAGGCTGGCGCGGACCTTTTCCGGCAAGCCGTCCGGATAGCGCTCGGCCGCGCCTTCCCATGTCAGCCGTTCCAGCGTCTGTTGCGGGGTGAGCGCCGGATCGTCCCGCTCCTCGGGATATTGATAGGCGATCTCGTCCATCGAGAAGCGGCAGCGCTCCGCAATCTCGACCGTCCGCGCCAGGGCGTCCGGGTATCGCGAAAACAGCCGGTGCATCTCCTGCGGCGGCTTCAGATGCCGGTCGGCATGGCGCTCGCGGCGAAAGCCCAATTGGTCGATGGTCGTGTTGTGGCGGATCGCGGTGACGACATCCTGCAGGATGCGCCGTCCGGGCTCGTGGAAGAGGACGTGGTTGGTGACGACCGTCGCCACGCCCGCCTTTGCCGCGAGGTCCGACAGAGCGTGCAGCCGCAGCCGGTCCCCCGGGCGGCGGAACAGGGTCAGCGCCATGTAGGCCCGGTCGCCGAAGGTCGCGGCGAGCCGTTCGGCCTGGCGGGCGCAGTCCGCATCGGCAGAGCCCGGAAGGAGCACGGCGATAAGCCCGTCCCGGTGATCTTCGAGATCGGCCCATTCGAGATGGCATTTGGCCTTGCCGGCTCTAGCCTTGCCGAGCGACAGGAGGCGGCAGAGCCGGGAATAGGCCGGAAGGTCTGTCGGATAGACGAGGACCGGCAGGCTGTCGGCAAGGTCGAGACGGCAACCGACGATGAGCCTCACTCCTGTCGCCTTCGCCGCCTCGTGGGCCCGCACCATGCCGGCAAGAGAATTGCGGTCGGCGATGGCGAGTGCCTCGATGCCCATCAGCGCCGCCGTGGCGAAGAGTTCCTCCGCCGAGGAGGCGCCGCGCAGGAAGCTGAAATTCGTCGTGACCTGCAATTCCGCATAGGCCGGGCCGGCCTTGGCATCGCGGAGCGTAAGACCGCCGCCGCTCATCCGAACAGCCCATGCAGGAACCAGCGCTGCGAGCCGGTTTCCACGGCCTCGCCATCGCCCGAGCGAAAAATCCAGAAGCGCTCGCCATCCTCCGCCTCGACCTGGAAATAGTCGCGGACGGCGGCAAGCTCTTCGTCGCGCTTCCACCATTCGCCGAAGATCCGCTCCGGCCCGTCGGCGGCGCGCACCCTGCGCCTGACGCCCCGCCAGGTGAAGGAGGCGGGCGGATGGTCGGGCAGAAGCGCCAGGGTCTCGATCGGCTCGGGCCGTCTGAGCAGCCGGGAGGGCCGCGGCCAGTCGCGCCGCCAGGTCTCGCCGGTCTCGGGGGCAAGCGGCGGAATGCGCCGCACCGAGCGCTCCGGCACGTCGCTTTCGACCGGCGCGAGGCGATAGAGCCGCTCCTCGCCCACCCGGTTGGCGATCACGTCGATCAGGCTGGAGACGTCGGGCAGGATCTCGTCGGTCAGGGCGGCAAGTTTCTGGGCCGGCGCCAAAGGCTCGGCAAGGGTGGCGACGAGCGTCATCCGCTCGATGCCGAAGCCGGGCGCGATCGTCTCGATCCTGTCGCAGAGAAGCCGGGTGAGCCGGCCGACGTCGCGCACCGGCCGCGCCGTCGAAACCCGCACCGCCTCCACCCGGTCGTCCACCCTTCGGCAGAGAAGATCGAGCCTTCGAACCCCCAGGCCCTTTTCCTGAAGCTCGTCGCACAGCATGACCACCAGCTTGCCGAGATAGCGGGCGATCGTCTCGGCCGCGCCGATCGGCTCGGCGAAGTTGCGGCTCGCGACGATGCTCTCGGCCGGGAGCAGCGGCTCGATCGGTTCGGATCGCCGGCCGGCCGCCTGGTCGAGCCGGCGCGTCAGCGCCTCGCCGAAGCGCAGCGCCAGCGGCGCGCGGGGCGTGTTCAAGAGATCGCCGATGGTGGAAAAGCCGAGATCGCGCAGGGCTTCCGCCGTTTCGGGAGACAGCCGCAGCGCCTCGACCGGCAAGGGCTTCAGGATCGAGGCCCCATGCTTCGGCGGCGCGATGAAAACGGGCTCTGCCCCGTGGCGGGCCAGCGCATGAGCGGCGCCCCAGCTGTCGGCGACGGCAGCGCGGGCCGAGATGCCGGCCGTGGCGAAGCGCCCGACGAGGCTCTGCAGCATCGCCGCCTCGCCGCCGTGAAGATGGTCCGCGCCGGTGGAATCGACGACGATGCCGTCCGCCCCGTCGACCGCGACGATCGGCGAGAAGCGCTCCAGCACCCACAGGGCCAGCCTTTCCAGCGCCTCGGCATCCGCCGCCGGGTCGTGCTCCTCGACTTCGAGCGCGGCGACCGCGGCCGTGGCTCTGGCCGCCGCCATGCCGACGCGAAGCCCCTGCCCGCGCGCGAGACCGTCGGCGGCCGTCACCACCCGGCGGTTCTTTTCCCTTCCAAGAAGGACCAGCGGCAGGTCGACGGCCGCCCCGTTCGCCCCGCCGTCAGGCGCTGGCCCGGCGTTTCGCCCGCCCCACAGGCGGCGCAGCCGATCGGTCGGAAAGGTCGGCAGGAAAAGCGAGACGACCCGTCGCATCGCAGGCCTCCAGTTCGAGATCGACGGTCTCGCCGCCACGGGATCGGATGAGTTCCACCCGCCAGCGCGCCCGCCCGATGCCGGGCACCGGCAGGGGCGCGGCGGGCAGAGCGGAGATGCGCCAGCGCGTGGCGGCTGCCGTCGGGCGGCCGAATTCGGCCGCATCGTTCGGCCGCGACCAGCGGCGCAGGCAAAGGGCGATGGCGCCGGTCTTTTCGGCGGCAAGGTTCAGGCGCCGCGAAGCGGTCATCGACAGGCGCGCCGCCTCGCCGACGACCACCGCCGGGCCGCCATGGGCAAGCCCCTCCTCCATGCAGGCGAGGACGGTCTTCTCGTCCCGCGCCTCGACATAGATCACCCGGTCGGGGAGAAGCCCCACCTGGGCGAGCGCCGGGGCGAAGAGATCGGGCCGCGACAGGCACCACAGCACCTTGCCTTTGGTGCGCGCGGCAATGCCCGCGGCAAACAGCGCCGCCGCCGGCCCGTCGCCGCCGTTCCGGCCGCCGCCGGCGATCTCGTGCAGGACGCCGCGCGTCAGACCCTTGTCGGGCAGCCGCCCGTCCAGCGCCTCGAGGCCGAAGGCCAGCGCCGACTTGGCACGCCGCCGGCCACCCTCGATCCGCTCGATCCGGGCGCGCAATGACTCTATGGCAGTCATGGGGGCAGCTTCGGACGACACTTCGACTGGACTCCGGAACGAGCATTTGTTCTACTTTTGTTCTATAAAATTCTCCCCCGGAGTCAAGCGGTTAGATTCCCAATGCCCGGTGGACGGCCCGTGCTCCGCACACCCACTGGACGCCGGGAGGAAATGCTTTAAACCCCGCCTCGACTCCCGGGCGGACGCTTCACAGGAAGCGACGGCCCCAAACCATGGAGACGGACATGGCTGAAAAGATCAGGATCGGCGTTCTCGGCGCCAGCGGCTACACGGGCGCCGATCTCGTGCGCCTCGCCCTGCGCCACCCCAACATGGAGATCGCGGTGCTGACCGCGAACAGCCATGCCGGAAAGCCGATGCGGGCCGTCTTCAAGCATTTCGCCCATGTCGACCTGCCCGATCTCGTCACCGTCGAGGAGGCCGACTGGGGCTCCGTCGACGCGGTCTTCTGCGGCCTGCCCCACGGCACCACCCACACGATCACCCGCGAGATCTTCGCCAGCTATCCGGACGTGAAGATCATCGACATGTCGGCGGATTTCCGGCTGCGCGACCCGGCGATCTACCAGGAATGGTACAATGTCGAGCACACGGCGACCGACATCCAGCCGGAAGCCGTCTACGGCCTCACCGAGGTCTACCGCGACGAGATCCGCGACGCCCGGCTGATCGCCTGCCCCGGCTGCTATCCGACGGCGGTGCTCCTGTCGCTGATCCCACTGGCGAAGGCCCGGCTGATCGATGCCTCCGACATCGTCATCGACGCCAAATCCGGCGTCTCCGGCGCCGGCCGCGGGCTGAAGGAGAACACGCTGTTCTGCGAGGCCGGCGAAGGGCTGTCGCCCTATGCCGTCGGCAAGCACCGGCACATGGCGGAGATCGAGCAGGAGGTCGGCCTCGCCGCCGGCATCGCCGACCTGCGCGTCAACTTCACCCCGCATCTCATCCCAATGAGCCGCGGCGAACTCTGCACCAGCTACGTCAAGCTCGCCGCCCAGACGACGGCCGAGGATCTGCGCGACCAGCTCGTCGAGACCTATGCCAACGAGCCCTTCGTCACCGTCGCCGAAGAAGGCGTCCTGCCCCAGACCCAGATGGTGCGCGGCTCGAACTACGTCGTCGTCAACGTCGTCCCCGACCGCATTCCCGGCCGGGCGATCGTCATCTCGACGCTCGACAATCTGGTGAAGGGCTCGGCCGGCCAAGCGGTGCAGAACTTCAACGTCGCCTATGGGATCGAGGAGACGACGGGGATCGAGCAGCTGCCGCTGTTTCCGTGAGGCTCCATAGTCTGACATCAAAAACGCCCTTCGCTTAGCTGACATCCAATCAGAAGCGTGAAATATCAATACCAACGAGCACGAACGCTGAAGCCTCCGCTCGTTGGCACATCTCGATTACGGAGACGCATGGCATCTCCTTCATCAGCATCTGCACCGATCTCTGTCGACTGGTCGGAGGCTCAGCGAATTGAATTTCTCGTCGCTCTCCGGGGGCAGATAGGATTTCGTTAATTTAGCAAGCTCGGCCGATATCCATATTTTCGCAGAATCGGCGGGAATTGATGCAAGAAACTCGTCTTGCTTGTTGTTATTCATTATGTACGACACGACCTTAAAGACGAGATCGGGGGAGAAAGGAACCAATTCATTATTTTGGCTATCTTCAGTTGCCATCAGGATATCCTCCTCTTCGAGATTTCTAATATCAGCGCAATTCTCGCGCTATTTCTCGTGCAAGATTGTTATCTAACTGCAGATTTTCTTGCCTATTGAGTTCGCGTATTGCTCTCTGTTCGGCAATTGTAGGTTCACGGTTTTTTTCTTCAGGCGGGAGTGAGATGTTTACAATCACTTGATGGACATCCCAGCGCCCCAACTCGCCTGTGATACTGGCTTTTGTCAGCTGGGTCGTTTTGTTGAGCGGTATCAGCTCTAGACGAGGAGTAATACTTCCGCCTATTTTTGTCGTGAATATCAGTGTGTCGGATATCGACGGCGCGTTTGTCTCGGAGCCAACTAAATTACCGGACTGGTTCATATCATAAAAGAGACGAATCTGCTCTTCCATCCCGATATCGCCAGCGATGGGGTACGCAAAATTTGATCCACTAGGGCGAGATAAAGTATCACAATACCTGCTGTTGAAAACAGTGAGCAGACTCCGCCAGTCGTCAATTACGCGAAACGACCGTGTATTTGAGCGCTCATGATCATCGCTTGCTTTCGCACCAAGACCAAACCGCCCACTCGTCATTGTATGCAATATATCTATATCACCTCCGATCTTGTTAAACTCGGTGATTTCGAACCGAAAGCTGTAAGCAATCGTCGTCTGATCATATCTTTCGATTACGCCTCTTGTCTCATCGTCCAAAGTATTCAGATTTAAATCTTTGAACTCAAGAGCCCCTGTTTCAAGCCGTTCAGCGATCTCCGAGTTTCGAATTCTAATTAGACCAATCGCGTATTTTCTGAGTGCTCGATAGGTTTCGCATCGGATATGTAGAGAGATTCCATATGTGTCGGTCCGCGTGACGGGATCTGGAAGCGGCCTAATCGCGCATCCGGAGAGTGCGACTATTGCTGCAACTGCGAGAAAAGCCTTGTCGTACGTTCGCACAAACTCGCCCTCCAGACTTCGACAGTTCCTAGCGAAGTCGGTGCGAATATAAAAGTTCTTCTGTCCGATGTATGTGATCGAAATGCAACTCCAGGTCTAATTACCCTTACGTCATATCCCCAATGAGGCCGAGGCTCTCACCTTTCCTATCGGACGTGACAGAGGGGAGGTGCGTGATGGATGACGAATCACGAACGGAGCTTTGTCCTCAGCCCTCCTCGCCCAGATAGCGCTCCATGAAGCTCTGGAACGCCTCCCACGACTCCTCGTCCGCCACTTCCCGGTAGCGGTCCGAGCCGAACACGGTGAAGGCGTGGGGGGCGCCGGAATAGACCTCGAGTTCGTAGGTGATGCCCTTGTCCTCCAGCGTCTTGGAGAGGTCGAAAGCTTCGCTCGGCGTCACCGAGGTATCGGCGCCGCCCTGGGCGATCAGGATCGGCGCCGTGCCGTCCGGATAGCTCTGGCCGTCGGGCGTCGCCAGCGTGCCGTGGAAGCTGGCGTAGCCCGCGACGTTCTCGGCCTTGCCGGACCGCGCGAGTTCGAGAACCCCTGCCCCGCCGAAGCAATAGCCCATGACGACGGCTTCGCTCTCGCCCGACTGCTCGCGCGCCTCGGCCAGACCGGCGGTGACGCGGGTGAGCATCGCCTCCCGATCCTCGTAGAGCTTGCCGGTTTCGGCCTTGCGGGCGTCCATGCTCTCCGGCCGGTTGCCCTTGCCGAACATGTCGAGGGCGAAGGCGTCGTAGCCGAGCTCGGCCAGCATGTCGGCCCGCTTCTTCTCGTAGTCGGTGAGACCGTCCCAGTCGTGGATGACGAGGACGAGCCCCTTCGCCTCGCCGCTGGCCGCGGCGTAATAGCCCTCGTAGTCGGCGCCGGCGGCCTGATAGGTCACCGGTTCGCCGGCGATCGCCGGGGCGGCGGCAAAGGCCGCGAGTGCGGCACCGAGTGCAGTCCCGAATGCAAGCTTTGCGGTCGTCTTCATGGTGGTCCCTCCTCCGAGATGTCGTCCGTCGGAAGGGTAAGGGACGAACCGCGTCGGGCGAGCGACAGGATGCCTCATTTTCGCTGTTCACCGTTCAAAGCTTCGTGCAATCGCCCGTGATCGCCGGCTCGGCGGAGTTGGCCGAGCGCGAACAAATCCGCAAGAAAGCGGCCTGACCCGGTCTCGAATGCGGCTAAACGATTGCGCTTTGCCCGCGTCTGTCGCATCGCTGGCGGACAATTCCTGTCTTCGACCTGAGGGACGACGAGCGATGAACGAGATCTGGTTCCGCACCGGCGAGGCGACGGTGCTCGCCGCTGAAGGACAATACACCGACGCCATGCCGGAAGTGCTGATCGGCTCGGTGAAGGGGCCGGTCGGTCAGGCCTTCGCCGGCATGATGGGCCAGGTCCAGGGCCACACCCGCATGTTCGTCGTGCGCGACATTAACCAGATGGTCCGACCGGCGACGATGATGACCACCAAGGCGACCATCGAATCGCTTGCCTATGTCGAACTCCTCGGCGGTGTGGTCCAGGCGGCGACCGGCGATGCCATCGTCGACTGCCTGATCGACGGCACGCTGCCGAAGGAAATGGCCGACGAGATCTGCATGATCGTCATGATCTGGCTCGACCCGCGCTGCGCCGACCACGCCGAGCTCGACCAGGCGGATCTCTACCGCACCAATTACGAGGCGACGAAGCTCGCCATTGCAAGAGCCATGAAGAGCGAACCCAGCGTCGAGACGCTGATCGCCAACCGCAAGAGCGTGAAGCACTACGCGCTGGACGGCGTCGTCGACTACGACTGAGCGGCGCGGCAAGGCCGCTCTGCCGGAAGACCTGCGGTCAGGTGGCGGCTGAAATCCCCACCGCCGGATACCCGCCATGCAGGCTGCGGGCGTGGATCACCGCCGCCGCGAGCACGATCAGGCCGCCGGCCTGGTGCATCAGCGCGAGATCGATGGGCACGACCATCAACAGCGTCGCGATGCCGATTGCGGCCTGGGCGACGACGAGGCCGACGAGGACGACCGCCCCTCGTGCATGCCGCGTCCCCGGGGCGGCGCGCCAGAGGGTGATCGCATGGAAGAGAGCTGCCGCCAGAAGCAGATAGGCGCCGCAGCGGTGGACGAACTGCACGGTGAGATGGCTCTCGAAGAAGTTCCGCCAGACCGGCTCCATCGAGAGGAGCCCGGAGGGAATCAGCGATCCGTCCATGAGCGGCCAGGTGTTGTAGATCAGCCCGGCCCGCAGCCCCGCGACGAGGCCGCCGAGATAGATCTGCAAGAGCGCCAGGACGAAGAGAGCGATCGCGAAGCGGCTCGAGAAGCGCGGTGCCCGCTCCGTAGAGGGTCGCGGCTTCAGGCCCCGCGCCACCCACAGGGTCGCGGCGAAGATGATGCAGGCGATCGTCAGATGGGTGGCGAGACGGTACTGGCTGACCTCGGTGCGGTCGACGAGGCCGGAGGCCACCATCCACCAGCCGATCGCCCCCTGCAGGCCGCCGAGGGCAAGGAGGCCGACGAGCCGCGGCTTCAGAAACGGCTCGAGCCGCCCGGTCAGCCAGAAGAAAGCGAGCGGCAGGGCGAAGACGAAGCCGACGCCGCGGGCGAGCAGCCGGTGGCTCCATTCCCACCAATAGATGGTCTTGAAGCCGTCGAGGCTCATGCCGCGATTGATCTGGTCGTATTGCGGAATCTGCTTGTAGAGTTCGAACTCTTCCTGCCATTCCGCCGCCGACAAGGGCGGGATCACGCCGTGGATCGGTTTCCACTCGGTGATCGACAGGCCGGATTCGGTGAGGCGTGTCGCGCCGCCGACGATGACGAGAGCGAAGACGACCAGCGCGACGGCATAGAGCCAGATGCGCACGGCCCTTCGGTCACGCTCTCTGCCGGTTGCGGGCTGGTGTTCGAGGCTATAGGCAAGTGTGCTCATGAATGACGGCTTTGCACCCAAAGCCGGCCGCGATCAAGAACGCGCCGCAAGCCCAATGGTCGCAAAGCCGTGAAGGCCGGCGGGCCATGAGCGGCGTCGCAGCAACGGGCAGGAGCAAGGATGCCGATCAGGCTGAAGAAATTCATCGGCACGATCGTGCTGATCGTCCTCGTCGTGGTCTATGCGGTCCTGGCGACGGCCTATGCCTCCTTGCATCTCGCCGATTCGAGCGGCTGGGTCCACCTCCTCTATTTCTTCTTCACCGGAATCCTCTGGGTCGTCCCGGCAATGTTCCTCATTCGCTGGATGGAGGCGAAGCCGAAGCGCTGAACGGCCGATCGAGGCGTTCGCGCGCCGACGAGAGGCGGGCAAGTGGCCACACGACCCATCAGGCGACCGCGGCTACGAGAGCGTTCTGCGCCGCCGCCGAGCAATTGCAGAGGTGGGAAAGGTGGCCGTGGAGAGTCCTCCCTGACGTTCAGTCCGCCGATCGTTCAACCGTATCGAGGGAATGAGAACGCGAGAACTCCCGCATCGACATCAGAACGGGCAGCAGGTTCAAGCCAGCATGGGTGAGCCGATACTCGACATGCGGCGGCTGTCGGCCAAGATCGCGCCTCGCAACGAGGCCGTCACTCTCGAGCTCTCTCAGATGCTGTGTCAGGACTTTTTGAGACAGGTCCGGGATATCGCGAAGTAATTGCGACGTACGCATCGCAGGCTCGGCAAACAAACGGAACAGGATCGGAAGCTTCCACCGGCCGCTGATCATTCCCAGCACCCGCGAGACATGCGCGACGGATCCGTCCGGACCGAGGCAAGTGCCTCGCTGTTCCGGTTCGACAGGCACCTTCAGGTGCGTAATGGACTCGCCCATCGCTCTCTTCCCATAACATCCGCCGAAGCACCTGGAGGATGAAAAGATGGATCTGAAGATCGAGGGCAAGGTGGCATTGGTGACCGGCAGCAGCAAGGGCATCGGCGAGGGGATCGCACGCGGACTGGCAAAAGAGGGCGCAGTCGTCGTCGTACATGGCCGCGACCTGGTCAAGGCCGAGGACGTCGCCCATGACATCGTTGCCGAAGGTGGTCGCGCCCATGTCGTGACAGGCGATCTCACGAGCGAAAGCGCGGTCCTGAGTCTCGTGGATCGGGCGCAGGGCTTCGCCACGCCGATCGAAATCCTCGTCAACAATGCGGGCGGCTCCGGGGCGAGCGAAGACTGGAGCACAACGCGGTCCGAAACATGGGCGAGCGGCTACGATCGCAACGCACTGGCGGCCGTCAGGGTGATCAGCCACGTCCTGCCGAAGATGCGGAGCGCGGGCTGGGGGCGGATCGTCAACATCGCCAGTCTCGCCGCCTTGATGCCACCGGCCGGCCGGCCGGACTATTCCGCCGCGAAGGCGGCCATGGTCGCGATGACCGCATCCCTGGCGAAAGCCGTCGCAAGCGAGGGCATCACCGTCAACACCGTCTCCCCCGGCACGATATTGAGCGGCAGGCTGGAAGCTGCCTTCCGCAAGGCCGCCGAGGATCAGGGCGTTGCCGCAGATGCGCCATGGGAGGACGTGGAACGAGCGGCGCTCCCGCAATTTGCCGCGGTTCCCGTGGGGCGTGTGGGAACTGTCGAAGAAATCACCGACGCGATCGCCTTTCTCGTCAGCCCCCGGGCTGGATACATCACCGGCACGAACCTCCGGGTCGACGGTGGAATGTGGCCTGGAGTGTAGTGTTTCGCTCGGCCTGGATGGCTCGTCGTTGGTGCTTCCAATGAGCATCGCAACGGCTAGAAGGGCGGATCCGTGTCATGGCATCGGCGATCCTGTGCCACACCGCTCAACGCTCTGCCTGACGGGTCGCCGCCGGTCATTCGGCGGTCGTGCGCCGGACCATCGGCATGAAGACGATGTCCTCGATGCCGATCATGCGCAGATCGTCGGCGACGTCGATCATCCGGTCGTCGACATGCGGCAGACCGGCGATGACCACAGCCGTGGTCTCGTCGAGCAGCGCCGGAAGCTCGGGAATGTCGAGCGGATCGGCCTCGACGACCGTGTAGTCGTAGGCCTCTGCGAAGGCGTCGAGGACATGGCCGAGATGGGCGAGGTCGGCCTCCTCGGCGGTCTCCATTTCGAAGCCGCCGGTCGGAACGAAATGGGTCGAGGTATAGTGGTCGCGGTAGATGATGTCGGCGAGCCCTGCCCCGCCGGACAGAAGATCGGCATAGCCGAGGGCGTCCGGCGGCAGGCTCATCCGCCCGCCGACCGAGCCTTCCGGCGTCAGGTCGATCAGCACCGTGCCGCGGCCGGCGCCCGACAGCCGCCTTGCGAGTTCCAGGCCGCCGAAGCTGCCGAGTTCGCGATGGGTCGACAGAACGACGATGCGGACGATGTCGGTCGCCTGGATGGCGGTGGCAAGTTCGCTCGCGGTGGCGACCTGCTCGGCGTCGCCATCGCCTTCGCCCGGGGCCTGAGCGAGCGTGCCGGTTTTGGAAGATCGTTGGCGGTTTGCCAGATCCGGATTGTGGACGGAGGCCGCTTGTGGCGCTTCGAAGTCGTACCGGGTGTCTCGGGACTGCTCGATCGTCATCGCATCTCTCCGGCAATGCCGTCCGGAGAGATCTGCAGAGGGATGACCGGCACCACCCGGCGAGGCGGAACCAGCCTTGCCGCAACGAACCATGCCGACGCCCCCCGAGCGCGAACTCCAGACAAGCGCATCAGGTTGTCTCGACACTATCAATGCCGGCGTAACCGTGAGGTTAAGTTGCAGGTGCGGGAGAGACGTGGCGGAGATTTACCGGGGATTAACCCTAAGGAATTCATAATGGCCACATGCGGTCGCGACGGGGCGGCAGCTTACCGGGCAAGAGCTTCATGAAACACCTGCGGCTGGCAATTCTCGCCGTTTCGGCCCTGACCCTGCTTCCGGCCTGCGCCTCCTATCAACCGGCGCCGGATGCATTTCATCGCAGCCTCGCCCAGCCCTACCGGCTGGACAGCGGCGACCGGCTGAAAGTCACGGTCTTCGGCGAGGAAGGGCTGACCAACGCCTACAATGTCGACAAGGCGGGGTTTCTCGCTTTCCCGCTGGTCGGCGAGGTGCCGGCCCGCGGCCGCACGCCCGATCAGGTGCAGGAGGAGATCACCGAGCGCCTTGCCGACGGCTACCTCAACAAGCCGGACGTCACCGTCGAGGTCGATCAGTATCGCCCCTTCTTCATCATGGGCGAAGTCGCCAATGGTGGCCAATACCAGTATGTTCCCGGCATGACCGTCCAGAATGCCGTCGCCGTCGCCGGCGGCTTCTCGCCGCGCGCAGAACAGGGAACCGTCGACGTCACCCGCAAGAGCGGCGGCCAGGTGACCACCGGCCGCGCCCTGCCCTCCGATCCCGTCATGCCGGGGGATACGGTCTATGTCCGCGAGCGCTGGTTCTGAGGCATCGGGCTTGGAGAGGCGCGGTCGCAGATCAGGCCCTGACCACCCGCGCCTGAAGCTCCGGTGACAGCGACCGCGTGGCGCCGCGGCTGTCGACGACGAGAGGAACCCGGCGCACCAGCGTCTCCAGGTCGACGCCGTCGTGATCGGTGGCGATCAGCGCCGCGTCGTAGAGCGCCAGCTTGTCCTCGTCCCACGCGATCGAGCAGCGGCCTTCGAGTTCGCCATGCTTGCGCGTCCGCCGCATCACCGGGACGTAGGGATCGTAATAGTCGACGACGGCGCCGCGCTCCTGCAGCATCTCCATGAGAACCAGCGAGGGGCTTTCACGCAAATCGTCGACGTTCTTCTTGTAGGCGAGACCGACGACGAGGATGCGGGCGCCGCGGATCGGCTTTCCCAGGCGGTCCGACAGGGCCTCGACGAGCCGCCCGACCACCCATTGCGGCATCCCCGAATTGATCTCGCCGGCAAGCTCGATGAAGCGGGTGTGGATGCCGAACTCCCGCGCCTTCCAGGTGAGATAGAACGGGTCGACCGGGATGCAGTGGCCGCCGATCCCGGGTCCGGGATAGAACGGCATGAAGCCGAAGGGCTTGGTCTTGGCCGCGTCGATCACCTCGAAGACGTCGATGCCCATCTTGTCGAAGATCACCTTCAATTCGTTGACGAGGGCGATGTTGACGGCGCGAAAGACGTTTTCGGTGAGCTTCACGGCCTCGGCAGTGCGCATCGACGGAACGCGCACCACCCGGCTCGCCACCGGGTCGTAGAGCGCCTCGGCCATGTCGCCAGCCGGCACCTGGTCGGCACCGACGACCTTCGGAATCGAGGTGGTGTCGAAATCCGGGTTGCCCGGGTCCTCCCGCTCGGGCGAGTAGGCGATGGCGAAGTCCTGCCCGGCCTTCAGGCCGGAGCCGCGCTCGAGGATCGCGGCGAGCAGATCCTCGCTGGTCATCGGATAGGTCGTCGATTCGAGCGTCACCAGCTGGCCTGGCCGCAGGTGCGGGGCGATCGCCTCGGCCGTCGCGATGACGAAGCTCATGTCGGGATCGCGATAGGTCGTCAGCGGCGTCGGCACGCAGATGATGATCGCATCGACTTCGGACAGGCGCGAATAGTCCGTCGTCAGATGACAACGGCCGGAACCGACGAGGTCGGCGATCCGCTCGGGCGCGATGTGATGGATGTAGGATCGCCCGGCCTGAAGCTTCTCGATCTTTTCCGGATCGATGTCGAAGCCGGCCGTCCGGAACCCGCTCTTGTGAAAGGCCAGCAGCAACGGCAGGCCGACATAGCCGAGGCCGATGATCGCAACGACGGCCACGCGCCGCTCGATACGGCCGATGAAGGCGGCGGCCATGTCATCGAGTGCGGATGTTTCTTCGGTCTGCATCGGCGAGCCCCAGCAAGCACTTTCGTCCGGTCCGAACGATGTCAGCCCTCACTGGCGCAATTTCATGGTCAGCGGCAAGGGCATTGGGACGGTTGGGCGGATGTCGGATGGGAATAGGAGGCGGGCCCGGGGGGTGCCTGCATCGGCGGAGGAACTTGGCCGAGCGGGCTTGAAGCGGCGTCTACGAAGACGGGTGGTAGCGACTCTTCGCGGCCTCGTCATTCTCGGGCCCCGTCCCGAGAATCCTGTGTGTTCGAATTGATGTATGGTGGGAAGCGGGAAGGAGGCCGGGAGAATCCTGGTCGTCCAGAAGACAGACCGCACCCTGGCATGGCCCCT
>NZ_JAAAMG010000015.1 GCF_010500815.1 Jiella pacifica | reverse complement strand
CCCGCCGGATCTGGCCGCAAAGGCAGCCGGGCACCATAGAAATCTGAAGCATGCTCTCTCCACCGCATCATCTGCGGTGTTAGAAAGAGTCGCCGAGCCATGTGACCACACAACCTGCGCAAGAGCCTTAATACTGGGTCCCAATACCGCGACATTGAAAATTGATCTGCATCAATATCGCGCAGTCGCAGTTGCCTCGCGATTTCTGTTGCAGATTTATCATTCGCAAGGCAAAACTTCACGACGACTTTGCATTCCGCGGTTAGTGCGATGCGAAATTTCCTCTTGAAAAATACAGTCCGTCACGAAGCGGTGATCAAGGTCAGGGCAAGCCAGCGCCGTTAGGCTGTTGAAATCGGACGAACAGTGTCGAATGGGCAAAAAGGTTCGAGCGCCGGAAAGAGAGGATGACATGGCTGCCAACCGCGACCTTATTCCGAACGAGGCCACCTGTCCGGTCTCTCTCGATCTCCTGGCCAGGCTGCTGCGTTGCGAGGGGGACCTACGCAACGATCTGATCCGCGCCATCCCCGCGATGGAGCGGGCAAGGCTCGCCTTCTTCTGCTACAATCGTGTGCATCTGCGCGATCTCGCCTTCCGCATCACGCTTCTCTGCGAATTGAAGGAACTGCGGATCCTCGCCGGCACCAAAGGCGACATGCTCTACCAGCAGGCAACCGAACACGGCATCTTCGATGACCACGACACCGCGCTGACCAAGCGCCGCGGCGTGACGCTCGCCCGCACCGCGCGGGGCTGATGCAACCGCCGAGGCGATGTCTCACGGGCTTGCCGCCATGCCAGCTATTCCGGCGACTGTGTTCCCCATCGGCTCCCAGACCGTGACGAGGCGATCTTTCGCCACAAGTTCCGGCAGCGCCGCGTGCCACTCCTGACGGTACGGACGGCCGAGCTGGACGGCGACAACCTCCCCATGGTCCTGCCAAACTTCGTGAAGAAGAAAGTGCAGGGGATCGGCCGGATCGACATGGAATGTGTGGCCGAGATGGGTGGGTTCGCTCTGCATCGCCGCGATCACGCCGCCCAGTAAATTCAGAAAACGCTCGCGCTCCGGCGCCCGTACCCAGAATTCGATGACATAGGCTACGCTCATCGCCGCGCTCCGAAATCGGACATGACCGGCAGCGTGCTCACGCTGAACCGCGAGCGATGAAGCCGCCGCAAGATGGATCGAGACGATGTCTTCGGCTGGGTATGGCTCGGCCCCATGGCACTCTCCAGTGGTTGCGCGGCGATGATGGCGCAGCGAGCACCGAGACGCGATTACCTGGAAGGTCATGGTCTGGCGGCGGCTGCCGTGTAGGATGGGCGACATGATCGGCCTGGCGAGCGAAACCGTGGGAGACGTTCTGCGCGAATGGCGCCGGTATCGCCGGTTCAGCCAGATCGACCTTGCCGCCGAAGCGCAGATTTCCACTCGACATCTCAGCTTCGTCGAAAGCGGGCGGTCGTCGCCGAGCCGCGACGTTCTCCTGCGGCTCGCCGGGGCGCTGGACATGCCGCTTCGCGGACGCAACCGCCTGCTCCTGGCCGGCGGCCTGGCGCCCCAGTTTCCCGAACGTTCCTTCGATGCGCCGGACATGCGGATGGCACGCCAGGCCGTGGAAGCCGTTCTGACCGCGCACGAGCCGTTTCCGGCGGTTGCGGTCGACCGGCATTGGACGCTGGTCGCCGCCAACCGGTCGATCATGTCGCTGCTTCGCGGCGTATCGGCGCGGCTGCTGACGCCGCCGGTCAACGTCTTGCGCCTTACCCTGGAACCGGACGGGCTCGCGCCCTCGATCCTCAATTACGGCGCATGGCGACGGCATCTCACGGACCGTCTTCGCCGCGACGCGGCGGCGTCCGGAGATCCAGCACTCTTCAGGCTTTGCGACGAATTGCAGGCACTCCCGGCGCCACCTGCTCCGCCAGCTGCAAGGCAGTTAGCGGAGCTCCCGATTGCCGTTCCCTTGGTGCTCCGCTCCCCGGCAGGCGGTGAAACGCTCTCGCTGCTTTCCACCACCACCGTCTTCGGCACCGCGACGGACGTGACGCTCGCAGAGCTGACGCTCGAATGCTTCTACCCGGCCGACGAGGACACCCGTTCCGCATTGGCGCGGCTCCCTCCCCCCTCCACAGCAGGGTTTCGCGGCTGACTTGCCGAAGGGCGACGGAGCGCCGGCGTCACCGCTGGCCGAAGATGCGGAAACAACACGGCGACGCAGCTTCACCTGATCGCCCCCCGCCGCAATGCCGCCACCGCGCAGCGACCGCCGCGTTGCGCACGATCCTCCTCCCGGTGACGAGCCGCCCGGCCGAAAACCCGGCCGTTGGTGGGAAAAACCCGGCCGCACATGCGAAAACGGGAGGGCGGCAGTGTTGCCGTCCTCCCGTTGCGTCCAATCGCTCGATCGATCGAGCTTAGAGGGTGCGCGCCACGTGCTCGACACGGAAGCACTCGATGACGTCGCCCTGGCGGATGTCCTCGTAGCGCTCGAAGGCCATGCCGCATTCCTGGCCGCTGATGACCTTCTGCACTTCGTCCTTGAAGCGCTTGAGCGTCTTCAGCGTGCCCTCGTGGATGACGACGCCGTCGCGGATCAGGCGAACGCCCGCGCCACGCTCGACTTCGCCCTCGGTGACGAGACAGCCCGCGACCTTGCCGACCTTGGTGATGTTGAACACCTCGCGGATCTCGGCATTGCCGAGGAAGGTCTCGCGCCGCTCCGGCGAAAGCAGGCCCGACATCGCGTCCTTCACGTCATCCACGAGATCGTAGATGATGTTGTAGTAGCGGATCTCGATGCCCTCGCGCTCGGCCGCCTCGCGCGCCTGCTTGTTGGCGCGGACGTTGAAGCCGATGATCGCCGCGTTCGAGGCGGCGGCCAGCGAGATGTCGGACTCGGTGATCGCGCCGGCGCCCGAATGGACGATGAGAGCGCGCACCTCGTCGGTCGAGATCTTGTCGAGCGAGCCGATGATCGCCTCGATCGAGCCTTGCACGTCGCCCTTGATGACCAGCGGGAAGTCCTTGAGGCCGGTATCCTGCAACTGCGACATCATCTGCTCGAGCGAGCCGCGCTGGCCGGCCGACTTGGCCACCTGCTTCTCGCGGGCGAGCCGCTGCCGATACTCGGAGATCTCGCGGGCCTTGGACTCGTTCTCGACCACCGCGAAGCGATCGCCGGCCAGAGGCGTCCCCTGCATGCCGAGGATCTCGACCGGCAGCGACGGCGGAGCTTCCTTGAGTTGCTCGCCCTTGTCGTTGATCAGCGCGCGCACCCGGCCCCATTCATCGCCGGTAACGACGATGTCGCCGACCTTCAACGTGCCGGTCTGGACGAGGACCGTCGCGACCGGGCCGCGGCCCTTGTCGAGCTGCGCCTCGATGACGACGCCTTCGGCGGTGCGCGTCGGATCGGCCTTCAGGTCGAGGAGTTCGGCCTGCAGGAGGATCGCCTCCAGAAGCTTGTCGAGACCGGTGCCCTTGACCGCAGAGACCTCGACGTCGAGTACCTCGCCGCCCATGGATTCGACGAACACCTCGTGCTGCAGCAGTCCGCTGCGAACCTTGGCGGGGTCGGCGCTCGGCTTGTCGATCTTGTTGATCGCCACGACGATCGGCACGCCGGCCGCCTTGGCGTGCCGGATCGACTCGATCGTCTGCGGCATGACGCTATCGTCCGCCGCCACCACCAGCACCGCGATGTCGGTCGCCTGGGCCCCGCGGGCACGCATCGCCGTGAAGGCCGCGTGACCGGGCGTGTCGATGAACGAGATCTTGTGACCGTTCTGCTCGACCTGATAGGCGCCGATGTGCTGGGTGATGCCGCCGGCCTCGCCGGAAACCACCTTGGTCTTGCGGATCGCGTCGAGAAGCGAGGTCTTGCCGTGGTCGACATGGCCCATGATGGTGACGACCGGCGGCCGCGACACCAGCTTCTCGGGATTGTCCTCGACCCCGAAGATGCCGGTTTCGACGTCGGACTCGGCAACGCGGTTCACCGTATGCCCGAATTCGGACGCGATGATCTCGGCGAGATCGGCCTCGATGATGTCGCCCGGCTTCATCATCTGCCCCTCTTTCATGAGGAACTTGATGACGTCGACGGAACGCTCCGACATGCGGTTGGCGAGTTCCTGGATGGTGATCGTCTCTGGCAGTATCACTTCGCGTATGATCTTCTCTCGCGGCGTGTTCTGCTGCGAGCGTTTGAATTTCTCCTGGCGGCGACGAATCGACGACAGCGATCGACCACGGCCGCCCTCTTCGGCCGTCAGGGCCTTGTCGAGGGTCAGCTTGCCGCTGCGGCGGCCTTCGTCGCGCGTCGGCCGGGCCGGCTTCGGTGCTTCGGCCGGTGCCCCGCCACGCGGGCTGCGACGCGGGCTGGCGGCGCCGCGGCGCGCGCCCTCCTCCTCGTCGCCGATCGGGCGGCGTCTTCCTTCGCCGCGTTCGGCACGAGCCGCTGCCGCCTCGGCGTCGGCCGGAGACAAGGGCGCGGCTTCCTTGGCCGTCGGCGCGGGCTTGTTGTTGCGCCGCGTCGCGGCGTCGGCTTCGGCCTTGCGCTTGGTTTCGGCTTCGGCCTCGAGACGGGCCTGTTCCTCGGCCTGGCGGCGCTCGGATTCCTCGCGCTCGGCCCGGCGACGTTCGTCGTCGGCGATGCGGCGGGCTTCGTCCTCCTGGAAGACGCGGCGCGCCTCGGCCTCGCGCTGCTTGGCGAGTTCGAGCGCCCTGCGGCGCGCGTCCATCTCCCGCGACGAGAGATCGGAAAGCACGGCGCCGCGCGGCTGCCTTTGCCCGGAGGGCGCCGCCTGCGGAGCGCCGCGGCGATCGTCGCGACCACCGGAACGGTTCTGGCCGCCCCGATTGTCGCGGTTGTCGCCACGATTGTCCGGACGCGGGCCACGATTGCCATCCCGGCCTGCGCCGTCGCGGCCCCGCTGCGCGGGCGCCTGCGAGGGAGAGGCCTGGCCGGGGCGCGGAGCCGTTGCGCCGGTGCGCTGCGGCGCGCTGGTCGCCGACGCGGCGGGTGCCGTCGTCGCCGCACGCGGTGCTTCGGGAGCCGCTGCCGGAGCCGGAGCTGATTCCGCACGCGCTTCGACCGGCGCCGGCTCTGCCGGAGCGGCCTCAGCCGGCTTGGCCTCGGCAACGGTTTCCTGCGGGGGCGCCTTCGGGGCGGGAGCCTCGGCTGCGGCCGGCGCCTCGGCCGGAGCGCTCGCGGCCGCGGGCGCCTCGGCGGCGGGTGCTTCCGGCGCGGCAGCCGCCGGGGTCTCGACGGCTTCGGGTGCCGCGGCTGGAGCCGGCTTCGGCGGGAATTCGATCTGCTTCGGGCGACCGCCGCTGTTCAGCGGCTGCGGCGCCGGGGCGATCTTCGGCGCGACGGTGCCGGTGGGCGCACGCTCCTGCGGCGGCGTCGGCTGGGCCGGCGCAGGCTCGCTGGCGCGCGGCTTCAGGCCGGCAGCGACGTTCGGCTTGGGAGCCGCCGTCTCTTCCGGCTTGTGAATCCGCCGCTTCTTGGTCTCGACCACGACATTCTTGGTGCGCCCGTGACTGAAATTCTGGCGCACCGTCGACTGCTCGACGCCGCCGCGCTTCAGGGTCAGGGTCTTCTTCGAGCTCACATGGAGCGTCTTGTCGTCGCCGGACTTGGTATCGCTCATCTACGCTTCCACTTCCTGCGCGGGATCGGTCCCGCGCCCTTCGTCTTGCCCGGAAGCGCGCTTTACCAGGCGCTTCCAATCGGTTGCAGTCTCAATGTTCCGGCGACGAGTCGCCGCGGACGGCGCCGTCGATCGCCTCGTCGGGGAACTCACCCCGATATCTGGCCAGCGCTTCCAAGCGCTTCAGAGCAGCCGAGCCTGCATCACCGGCAAGGATGGCTGCATGTATCACATTCCCCCCGCCCAACGCCAAGCTGATTTCGTCGGTGCCAAAGAGGCGAAACCTTGCGACCGGGTGGCCGGTCTCGCGCTGTCTGGCGCGCCGAACGGCCTCGATCTTTCTCATTCCGTCTTCGGCCGCCTCCAGAGACTGGAGGAGGCCGACGGCCCGTCCCGTGCGGACGGCGCCTTCCACCTTGGCCGCGCCGGCGACCAGCTGACCGGCCTTGCGGGCAAGGCCGAGAGAGCCCATCGCCTGGCTCGCCAGGAGCCGATCGACCATCGCGCCCAGGTCGGCCGGCGTTTCCACCGCAACGCGAAACGCCCTGGCGAACAGCCGCCGCTTGACCGCCGTCTCGACCGCCTCGCGGCTGATCGAGACATGGGCGCCACGCCCGGGGAGCCGCCGCTTCAGATCCGGCACGACCCGGTTCTCGGGATCGCGCACGAACCGGATGAGCTCGGCCGGATCGAGGCTTTGCCGGGTGACGATGCAGGTGCGCGGGTTCAGAAGATCCTCTCCCGCGAAATCGCTCTCGTCCGGGGCCTCGCCCCGTCCCGCCTCGTCATCGCGCCCCGCCACCGCAGAACCTATCCGCTCGCCGTTCAAGCCGCGTGGTCTTCGACCGCTTCCTCGCCCTCTTCCTCTTCGACGTCAGGACCCCGGAGGTCCGCCTCGGTGATCCAGCCGGCCTTCAGCCGCGCCGACAGGATCATCTGCTCGGCATCGGCGCGCGAGACCTCGAAGGGGCTCAGCGTGCCGGGATAGCGCTTCGTCTCGCCGTCCTTGCGCTCGCTCCAGCCGGTCAGGTCGTCGACGGCGCAACCGGCGAAGTCCTCGAGCGACTTGACGTCGTCCTGGCCGAGCGCGACGAGCATCTCCGTCGTCAGCCCGTCGATCTCCTTCAACTCGTCGGCAACGCCGAGTTCCTTGCGCTTGGCGTCGAATTCCGCCTCGCGCCGTTCCAGATACTCGCGGGCCCGGGTCTGGATCTCGTTTGCGGTGTCCTCGTCGAAGCCCTCGATCGCGGCGACCTCGTCGGCATCGACATAGGCCACTTCCTCGACGGTGGCGAAACCTTCCGAGGCCAGCAGCTGGCCGACCATCTCGTCGACGTCCAGCGCCTCCATGAAGGTCTCCGACCGCTCCTGGAATTCCTTCTGGCGGCGCGAGGATTCCTCTTCCTCGGTCAGGATGTCGATGTCCCAGCCGGTGAGCTGCGAGGCGAGGCGCACATTCTGGCCGCGGCGTCCGATCGCAAGAGAAAGTTGGTCATCGGGGACGACGACTTCAATCCTCTCGGCATCCTCGTCGAGCACCACCTTGGCGACTTCCGCCGGCTGCAGCGCATTGACGAGGAAGGCGGCGGCATCCGGCGACCAGGGGATGATGTCGATCTTCTCGCCCTGGAGCTCGCCGACCACGGCCTGGACGCGCGAGCCGCGCATGCCGACGCAGGCGCCGACCGGGTCGACAGAGGAATCCGACGAAACCACCGCGATCTTGGCCCGCGAGCCCGGATCTCGCGCCACCGCCTTGATGGTGATGATGCCGTCGTAGATCTCCGGCACTTCCATGGTGAAGAGCTTGGCCATGAACTGCGGATGGGTGCGCGACAGGAAGATCTGCGGCCCACGCTGCTCGCGGCGCACGTCGTAGACATAAGCGCGGACCCGGTCGCCGTAGCGGAACATCTCCCGCGGGATCTGTTCGTCGCGGCGGATGATCCCCTCGCCGCGGCCGAGATCGACGATGACGTTGCCGTATTCGACGCGCTTGACCGTGCCGTTGACGATCTCGCCCACCCGGTCGCGGAATTCGTCGTACTGGCGGTCGCGCTCGGCGTCACGCACCTTCTGGACGATCACCTGCTTGGCCGACTGGGCGGCGATGCGGCCGAAATCCATCGGCGGCAGCTGCTCGGCGATGAAGTCGCCGGGCTCGGCATCGGGGTTCTTGTCGCGGGCGAGTTCCAGATAGATCTGGGTGTTCGGGTTCTCGACGTCGTCCACCACCTCGAGCAGGCGCTGCAGCTTCATCTCGCCGGTCTTGGTGTTGATGTCGACGCGGATGTTGGTCTCCTGGCCGTAGCGGGAGCGGGCGGCCTTCTGGATGGCGTCGGCCATGGCGCCGATGACGATGTCGCGGTCGATCGATTTTTCCCGCGCCACCGCGTCCGCGATCTGCAGAAGCTCGAGCCTGTTCGCACTGACTGCCATTTTTTCAAGTCTCCTGATCGGACGATCGCGGCCGGGCTCGTTCCCGCGCGTTCGCCCTGAAGCGTTCGTTTCTCGCCCGCAGATCACCCGGGCAATTTTACTGTTCGCGGCCGCCTGTCGTCCGCGCGGCGCGGCGTCGGATCGTCCGGCACCGCGTCTTCAATGCACGCCGCCGGGCAGGCCCCCGGGGCCGGATCCCTCCGTTTCGTCCTCGCCCGGCTCCTCCGGCTCGCCGCGGCGCTTGCGCGCCGCCTTGTCGGCCTTCAGCGAGGCCTCCACGAGTTCGTCGGTCAGCACCAGACGCGCGTCGCCGATGGCGTCGAAGGGAACTTCCAGGGCACTCGGCTCGCCATACGCGGGCTGGTCACGCTCGACCCGGATGGCCGTCTCCGAAACCTCGACGATCTTGCCGCGAAAGCGCTTGCGGTCGCCGACGAGCCGGCTGGTTTCCAGCTTCATCAGATAGCCGGCCCAGGTCTCGAAATCGCTCTTGCGGACCAAGGGCCGGTCGATGCCCGGCGAGGAGACCTCGAGGTGATACTCCCGGTCGAGCGGATCGACGGCGTCGAGCACCGGCGAGATCGCCCGCGACACCTTTTCGCAATCCTCGACGGTCATCGTCCCGTCCGAACGCTCCGCCATGATCTGCAGGGTCATGCCGTTGAGGCCGGAGATGCGGACACGCACGAGGCGATAGCCGGCGTCCTCGATCGTCGCCTCGACGACGTCGGCGATCTTGGCTTCGAGGCCCTGTTCGCGGACGATGCGCATGTCGCTCAGACTGATGCTCCTTTGCCGATCGGCCCCGAATCGTCTTTGCCGATCGGTCCCAGCGCGTCGGTGCCTCGAGGCCGCGCCGCTCGAACACCCGGGGAACCGCCGCCGGCCGGGCCGGCGCGGATGGTCCGGGGATCGCGGCGCCTGCCGCCGATGGCTGCCGGCACGATTTCGATCTCCCAATCTCCGCAGCGGCGCCGTTTCACTCGGGTCGTATCGGCCGTCCCGACGTTTGGTAACAAAAAAGAGCGGGACCGGTCGGACCCACTCTCACGACATCACCGCAGAGAATATGCGCCTCATATACCCCGCTTCGGCCGCCGCTTCAAGAGCCGGATTGGTCGATGTCCGCGACACACGGGTTATCCCGGTCGGCGAGAGGCTCATCGTCAGGTCTCCCAGTCGCCCAGGTCGGGGCTCTGCGGCCGGTACGGCGGCCGACTACCGACCAAGGATCGGGCACCATGGCAACCGCCCTCCGCCCCCCGCACACCTCGTTCATCTACTGGGAACGGGGTCGCCCCGTTGCAACGCATGGACGATCACCAAGCAAGAGCGGCGCTGCTCCAGCGAAGATACTAAGCCGCAGAGACTATTTTTTGCCACAGCCTCGACGAGGAACACTCGGTGTGTTCACGCGCACTTGTAATTTTTCGCGGTCGGTGGAATCATATCGGTGGGGCCTAGAAACGGCATGCTTCAATGTTACTCCAGTTTCCAGGACGGCTGGACCTCGTTCGCGAGCGTGTCGGCCAGGCTTCGCTGTGTCCATCGTCATGGACGCCACTCCTCGGATCGATCGCCAAGGTCATGCCCGGTGCAGAGGCCCGGCTGAGGCGCATCGATCGAAACGTCGCGCGGCGCGGCCTCGTGGCCCGTCGCGTCCTCTCCGCGGCCAATCGGACGCGACTTCGCTATTCCGATGGCAGCTGGCAGGACGATTTCCATCCCCGGCTCGAAGCCGGCACGGTCTTCCGCCTCGACGAACTCGACCGGCTCGCCCGGCCGGATCTCGCGGTGGACTGCGAGCCGGCCGGCGCGGGTCTCGTTCTCCACGACTGCGTGCAGCAGAGCTGGCTTCTGACCGTCTCCGCTCCGCCGCAGCGCCGCGACGAGTTCCTGCCGCCGGTCCTGACGCTTCTCAACCGTCTCGCCGACGATCTCGTTCCCGCCTTCATGGTCTCTCACGCGACCGGCAGCCCGGACCAGCCGAGCCGCCCGACGATCGAGAGCGTCTGGGACCGGGTCTCGTCGCCGGTCGTGCTTCTGACGCGAGACATGACGATCGAGGCCGCCAACGTCGCTGCCGAGGACCTGTTGCACGAGGCGCGTTATTTCCGCCGGGGGCTGCTGAACGAACGGTTGACGCTCGCCGATCGCGACGACGAGGTGGAGATCGAGGCGGCGATGGGCCGGCTGCTCGGCCATCGGCGCGATGCGGCCCGGGTCACGCTACGGGGCCTGCGTCGTGCACGGCCTCTCGGCCTGACGCTGCGACGGGCGGGCTCGCCGGTCTGGCGCCAGCAATTCGTCCCGGAACTGGCCGATGCGTCCCACGTCCTGGCGATCTTCTCCGATTGAAACGCCCGAGCGCCGGTCGCCTTTGGGCGACCGGTCGTCACCGACGGCGAAGCCCGCCACAGAGGACGATGACACGCGGGATCGGCGAGCCGCTGCCACAGCGCCGCTGCCTCAGCCGATCGCCTGCAACAGAGCGACGGCCCTGGCGATCTCGTCGGCGTTGATGGAGTGGCCGGGCTCCGGATAGAGCACCGCCTCGACCTCGGCGCCGCGCGACGCCAGATGACGCTCGGTTTCCATCACCCGCAGGGCCGGGATGAACGGGTCGGTTCGGCTGCAGCCGAGAAACACCCTCGTGCCGGCGAGGCTCTCGGTCTCCGGCCGGTTCGCCGCGTCGGGGCCGATCAGGCCGCCGGAGAAGCCGAGCACGCCCGCGAGGCTCCCGGCATTGCGCGCCAGATATTCGAGCGACAGGCAGGCCCCTTGGGAGAAGCCGGCGAGCACCGTGCGCTCCGGCCCGAATCCCTCGGCCTCGAGGCCCGCCAGGATTTCCCCGATCCGCCCGAGCGCGTTGGAGAGAGAGGGTTCGTTGGCGGACAGGGGCTGGGTGAAGGGCGCCGGATACCAGGCCCCGCCCGGTGCGTCGGGCGCCACGTAGAAAACATCCGGCAGGCCGAACGCATCGGACAGGCCGATGATGTCGGCACCCGAGGCGCCGCGACCGTGAATACAGACGACGGCGAGCCGGGCGTCCTTCGGGGCGCTGCCGGCGGCAAGGAGGCCGCTTTCTGCTAGCGGCCCGGTCAGGCGGATTTCAGACATCGAAAACTTCCTTCTCGAACGAGGATCGTTGCCGGCAATGGCGGCGGGAGAATGGCTTGTGGATGGGAGGGGACGTCCTCGCCCTCTCACGGCATCCGGCGCGGTGGCCGGCCGGCGGCTTCGTTCAAAACCGCCGGCCGGCCGGCTCCGTGCCTCAGGCAAGCGGCTTCAGATTCGCCTCGATCGCCGCCCGCTTCGGCTCGAGGAAGGGCGGCAGCGACAGGCTTTCGCCGAGGCTCGCCAGCGGCTCGTCGACTGCAAAGCCCGGCCCGTCGGTGGCAATCTCGAAGAGAATGCCGTTCGGCTCGCGAAAATACAGCGAGCGGAAGTAGTAGCGCTCCACCTCGCCGCTCGACGGCACCCGGTATTCGCGCACGCGCTTCGCCCATTCGGTGAGCTCGGCATTGTCGCCCGTCCGGAAGGCGACATGGTGGACGCCGCCGGCGCCCTGGCCGGCCGGCGGAAGATGCGGCTCGACGGCGACGTGCAGCTCGGCCGCCGGACCGCCCTCGCCCATCTCGAAGACGTGAACGGTCGCTCCCGCCTCCTCGTATCGCCGGACCTCGCGCATGTTCATCACCTTGACGAGCAGCGCCTCGGTCGGCGCCAGCTGCGGCACCGACAGGACGATCGGGCCGAGGCCGCGGATCTGGTGCTCGGCCGGAACGCTGCTGCCGTCCCAGGGATTGGCGTCGCCTGCCCCCCCGTCGCCGACGAGCCGCAGCCGCTGGCCTTCCGGGTCCTCGAAGTCGAGACTCGCGCGGCCGTCGAGGCTGCGAATCTCGCCAACTTCGACGCTATTCTCCTTCAGCCGCCCGGCCCAGTAGTCGAGGCTGGCCTGGCCGGAAACGCGCAGCGAGGTCCGGGCGATCGAATGGGTGCCGCGGGTCTCGCGCGGCGCCGGCCAGTCGAAGAAGGTCACGTCCGTCCCCGGCGACGCCAGGCCGTCGGCATAGAAGAGGTGGTAGGCCGAGGTGTCGTCCTGGTTGACGGTCTTCTTGACCAGCCGCATGCCGAGCACGCGCTTGTAGAAGTCGAGGTTTCCCGGCGCGTCGGCCGTAATCGCGGTGAGATGATGGATGCCGGTCAGAGTCAGGCTCATGGTCGCCTCCGTTGGTTGTGTGGCTGCAAGATAAGGCATCGACCCGCCCGACCGGCAGAGGACGATCCGTGACGAATTGTCGTCGATTTGTGAACGGCCGTTACCTGTTTCTTCCTGACGGATCGTCGCAGCGGGTCGCAACCGCGCAGACTGGTTCCAGTTACGCAGCCCACCATCGAACGTGCCATGGAGTCGAGACAGCCGATGCCGAAGCGGGAAAAGCGGGCCGAAGAAGCGCCGGGAGGGCCGATCGTCGTCTGGATCCGCGACGATCTGAGGCTCGACGACAATCCGGCACTCGCCCATGCCGCCGAAACCGGCCGTCCTGTCGTGCCGCTCGTCGTGCTGGACGAGGAATCGCAGGGCGTCCGGTCTCTCGGCGGCGCCCACAAATGGTGGCTGCACCATTCGCTGGAGAGTTTTGCCGCCTCGCTGCGGGGTATCGGATCGCAGTTGACGCTGCGCCGGGGCAAGGCGGAGGATCATGTCCTCGACGTCATCGAGGCGACCGGCGCGACGTCGCTGTTCTTCAACCGCCGCTACGATCCGGCATCCCGCGGGATCGACGACGCCATCGAGAAGGCGCTCGGCGCAGACGTCGCGGTCGAGCGCTTCACCGCCAACATCCTGCACGAGCCGGAAGCGGTCCAGACGAAGTCCGGCGGGTACTACAAGGTCTATACGCCGTTCTGGAAGAACGTCTCGGAAACCGGCTTCCGCGATCCGATGGATCCGCCGAAGGGGCTGAAGCAACCGGACGACTTCCCGAAGTCCGAACAGTTGAAGGATTGGGATCTGCTGCCGACGAAGCCGGACTGGTCGGGCGGTATTCAGGATGTCTGGACGCCCGGCGAAAAGGCAGCGCAGGAGCGGCTCGAGCATTTCTGCGACGAGCTGCTTCAGGACTACGAAGCCGGTCGCGACAGACCTTTCGCCGACGAGACCTCTCAGCTTTCGCCGCGTCTGCGCTGGGGCGAGATCTCGCCCTTCCGCGCCTGGCACACGGCCAACGCCTATGCTTCGCGGCGCAAGACCATCCCCGACGCGGCCATCCGCACCTTTCGCCGGGAGCTCGTCTGGCGCGACTTCAACTATCATCTCCTCTACCATTTCGGCCGGCTCGAACGCGACAACTTCAACGACCGCTTCGACGGCTTTTCCTGGCGCCGCTCTGCCGCGGACCTGCAGGCCTGGCAGAAAGGCCTCACCGGCTATCCGATCGTCGATGCCGGCATGCGACAGCTCTGGCAGACCGGCTGGATGCACAACCGCGTCCGGATGATCGTCGGCTCGTTCCTGACCAAGGACCTTTTGATCCACTGGCGCGACGGCGAGAGCTGGTTCTGGGACACGCTGGTCGACGGCGACATCGCCAGCAACACCTCGCAGTGGCAGTGGGTCGCGGGATCGGGGGCCGATGCCCAGCCGTTCTTCCGGATCTTCAATCCGATCACCCAGAGCGAGAAATTCGATCCCGACGGCGCCTATATCCGAAGCTTCGTGCCGGAGTTGAAGGACATGCCGGCAAAGGCGATCCACGCACCATGGGAGGCCGACGACGAGGTCCTGGCGACGGCCGGCGTGACCCTCGGAAAGACCTATCCGAAGCCGCTCGTCGACCATGGCGAAGGCCGCCGGCGTGCGCTCGCCGCCTACCAGAAGGTGAAGGGGTAGAGCACGTGAGGTAGGGCCGACGGCGAACGCTCGCCGTCACGGCTCGCCCCCACCCCGGCACCTCTCCACTCTCCGGCGGGCGCAATACATGACGAAACGCAATATCTGCCCGCGGTGCCGTTGCAGTTTCAATCATCGGACCGTCAGCCCCAAGCTACACGAACCTTATTTTCTTTTCGTCCAGTCACCGAAAAATTTACCTCTATCCATCAGTGTCTTGGCATGGGCGAGTGGCACGGTTCATGATTTCACTTTTGGCCAAACGGCTGTTCTGGACGAATTGTCTTGGGGCGACGGCCATCTTCGGCTTCGTCGCGGGAAGCGTTTTTGCAATCGGACACGAGGCCGTCGGCAGGCTTGTCGAGGCCGAGATGCGCACCCGTGGCCAGAGCTTCGCCGACCTCCTTATCGGCCCGGAGCGCTATGTCGACGCAATGCTGACGGGAATCGCCCGCGACCCCGAGGCGGAAAACTTCGTGCGCCGGGTGGCCGACCTTTCGAGTATCGACAGCTACGTGCTCTTCGACCGGAACGGCAACGAAGTCTTCCGATCGCGGTCGGAACGTTACGAATGGCTGCTCCGGGACCGTCCGGGCGGGGTTTCGATGGGCGACAAGCTGTCGGCGTCGACCGTCTCGCGACCGGGGGCGTGGGAAGTGGTCTCCGACGACGGCGAGAGCAATCCGTCCGTGATCATGCCGCTGATTCGCGACGGCCGGACGATCGGCTACCTGTCGGTCGTCGCCGACATGATCGCCGAACGCTACCACTACCAGTCGACGCTCGCCCGGACCTACGCCCTCGTCATCGCCATCGTCCTCGCCGCGACCATCGTGCCGTTCATCCTCTTCCATCTGCGCCGCCGCAAGATCGCCGAGGCGGACGAACGCATCCGCTTCCTCGCCGACCACGATTCCCTGACGCAATTGTTGAACCGCCGCCGCATGCAGGAAGCCTGCGACCAGCTGTTGTTCAAGCTCCGGGCGACGCGCGAGGAACTCGCCTATCTCTATGTCGACCTCGACGACCTGGCGGAGATCAACGATCGCTGCGGCCAGGCGCGGGGCGACGAGATCCTGCGCATCGTCGCCCGCCGGCTCGCTGCAAGCCTCGAGGACGAGGATCTGGTTGCCCGTGTCGGCCCGGACGATTTCGCCATCGTCCGCCGGCGGGTCACCGACCGGCGTCTCGTCGGCGAATTTGCACGCAGGCTTTCCGAGGCCGTCGGCGAGCCGGTGGAGATCGACGGTCACAAGATCGTGCCGAAGATCTCGATCGGCTGCGCCTTCGCGCCGGACCACGGGCGCACCCATTCCGAACTCGTCAAGCATGCCGAGATCGCGCATTTCCACCATAAGGCCGACCGGCAGGGACCGCTGGTCTTCTTCGAGCCGCAGATGGACGAGGTCATGCACCGCCGGCGCTACGTCGAGGCGCAGATCAAGCGCGCGGTCGAAAACGACGGGTTCGAACTGTTCTATCAGCCGCTCGTCAGGGGCGCCGACGGCTCGCTCGTCGGTTTCGAGGCGCTGGCACGGCTCCGCGACGAAAAGGGCGTTCTGATCCCGCCGTCGGAATTCGTGCCGATCGCCGAGGCGCGCGGCTACGTCAAGGCGATGGGCAGCTGGGTCATCCAGGAAGCCACGCGGCAGATCGCCCAGTGGCCGGCGCCGCTGTTCGTCGCGGTCAATCTGTCCGCCGTGCAGTTCGTCGACGGCGATCTCGTCGCCATCATTCGCAGCGCCCTCGATGCGGCGGGAATCGACGGCGAGCGGCTCGAGGTCGAAGTCGTCGAATCGCTGATGCTCGAGCGATCGACCGCCATCCTCGACCAGCTCTTCGCCCTGAAGCAGCTCGGCATCTCCGTCGACATGGACGATTTCGGGACCGGCTACTCCTCGCTCGGCTATCTCTGGCGCTTCCCCTTCGACAAGCTGAAGGTCGACCAGTCCTTCATGCAGGCGCTCGAAAACGGCGAGCCGAACGTCAAGGAAATCGTCGCAACGATCGTCTCGCTCGCCCATCAGATGAAGATGAAGGTGACGACGGAAGGCGTCGAGACCGAGGAACAGGCCCACTTCCTCGCCTCGCTCGGCTGCGATCAGCTGCAGGGCTATTTCTTCGGCAAGCCGCTCCCGGCCCGCGAGACCGCCGAGAAATTCCTCGTCGGCTATCGCCGCAACGATCGCTTCGGCAAAGGCCCGCGCGCCGCCGCCGCGGTCCGCCGCATCGCCTGATCCGGCGTCGTCCGATCGCCCGGGCCGGATCGCGGATCGCGCCGCGCGGCGATCGCCGGACCTCGATCCCACATCCCGATGGGATCCTCCGGACTTTCCATGAAGCGTCCCGGACGCATTGCCGAAGCGCGGGCCTCGCCCGTGACAACGACGCGGTGAGATCCTAAGGCTCTCTGCGTGACGGTGGGCGGATCGAGACGGAAACGTGCGAGACCACCTTCGACGGCAGCGCCGCGCCGGGAGACGCGGGCGATACGAGCGGGAGGATGCAGCGATGACGAATTCAGGGATTTTCGAAATTCTCGACGGGCGCTTCTCGCGCCTTTTCGTGCCGACCGCGCGGCTCGACACGCTGTTCACCGGCTGCCGCTGGGCCGAGGGGCCGGCCTATTTTCCCGCCGCCCGCTCGCTCGTCTGGTCGGACATCCCGAACGACCGGATGCTGCGCTACGACGAATGCACCGGCACGGTCGGGGTGTTTCGCCAGCCGGCCGGCCATTCCAACGGCAACACCGTCGACAGGGCCGGCCGGCTGGTCAGCTGCGAGCACGGCGGCCGGCGGGTCTCACGCACCGAGTTCGACGGTCGGATCGTCACCCTCGCCGATCGCCATGACGGCAAGCGGCTGAACAGCCCGAACGACGTGGTGGTGAAATCCGACGGCACGATCTGGTTCACCGACCCGACCTACGGCATCGACAGCGACTACGAGGGCCACCGCAGCGACAGCGAACAGGCGGGAAGCCTCGTCTTCCGCCTCGATCCGCGGGACGGCAGTCTCGTCGTCGTCGCCGACGACTTCGTCCAGCCAAACGGCATCGCCTTCTCCCCCGACGAACGCCACGTCTACATCGTCGACACCGGCGCGACCCATGTCGAGGACGGCCCGCGGCACATCCGCCGCTTCGCCGTGTCGGACGAGGGGCGGCTGTCCGGCGGCGAGGTCTTCGCCGTTTCGACCAGCGGCCTCTTCGACGGACTGCGGCTCGACGATGCCGGCCGGGTCTGGACGAGCGCCGCCGACGGCGTCCACTGCTACGATCCGGACGGAACGCTCATCGGCAAGATCCGCGTTCCCGAAGTCGTCGCCAATCTTTGCTTCGGCGGCCCCAAGCGCAATTATCTCTATGTCTGCGGCACCACGTCCCTCTACGGGATCAGGCTGCCGGTGAACGGCGCCAAGACCTTCTGACGGCGCCGGCCGGTCGCCGGCCCCGACGCCCGCGACCGGCCGAACGGATCCCGATGCCCGATGCCCGGAGGCGCGGCAAAGAACCGCTGCCGGGGCGAGGCTGGCCTGCGGTCGCCCTCGACATCGGCACGTTGGATCGAGGGATGCGGAGAATCTTCTCGCCCACCAGCAACGGACGTGCGCAGGCCCAGGCCCGGCGACATGGTTGAGAAAACCTTACCGAAGGCCCGTATGTTAACCTTATATTAGATTGCAATTTTACAGACTGCGATTGTAGAGTTTAACATTGGTCATCCGTCGCGTGGAGATTGTACCGATGTCGCAGGTTCATCTAGCCGATACCAGCCACGGAGGTCTTGCGGCATCTTGCGCCGCTTCGCAAATCGTCGACCGCATCGTCGACCGGACCGGCCCCCTGCCCCAGCTCCAGCTGATGTTCGAAGAGCAGCACCGGCTCTTGTGGTTCGTCATGCATCCGGAGCCGAAGCCGGTCTTCACCCTGCCTCTGGTCGACAGCGTATTGCGGGTTCAAAGGGCGCTCCGGTCGATGATCGACGCCGGTGAGCCGATGCCGGTCGAAGTGGTTGCCTATCGCACCGCCGGACCGGCCTTCTCGCTGGGGGGCGATCTCGACTACTATCTCGATTGTCTCGCCAGGCGCGACCGGGGCGGTCTCGTCCGCTATGCCGAGACGGCCTGCGCCGTGATCGAGGGCAACCTCACCGGTTTCGGCGGCCATTTCGCCACCGTTGCGGCCGTGCATGGCCGGGCACTCGGCGGAGGCATCGATCCGGCCCGGGCGTGTCACGTCATGGTGGCCGAGGAATCGGCGACGTTCTGTTATCCCGAGATCAACTACAATCATTTTCCGATCGCCGCCGCGCCGATCCTCACCCGCCGGATCGGGGCCGTGGAGGCGGAGCGTATGCTCCTGTCGGGCCGGAATTTCACCGCAGCGGAATTCTACGGGAAAGGCGCGCTCGAAGCCGTCGTCGGCGACGGCGCCAGTGCCATGTGGGTGCGCGAGTTCTGCACGAAATCGGCCTCGAGCCGGCGCTCGCGCATCGCCATCGCCACCGCCTTCGATCGGATGGCACCAGACCTTGCGAGCGAACTGGCGATTGCCGGCGCGGCCTGGGTCGAGCACATGCTCGCTCTGAGCGAGGCCGAGACCGCCCGGCTTCAGCGCATCATCCAGGCCCAGCAGCGCCTGCTCGCCCGGGTCCTCGGATGAGCGTCCGCCGGGCGCGGGACAAGCGCCTGGCCACTGGCTGCAAGGTTCATGAATTCTCGTGGCCTTTCCATCTCCTTTCAGCCAAGCGTTAATATCTACGTTCTAAGGTGCGGCATAATGGCTCACCATGATGGACGGGCGGTGTCGATCCCAACGAACGGTCATTTCGCCTCGCGGCCTGCGGAGACGGAGAAGACGAGCCGCCAACCGACGCAAGAACGACGCGGCGTTCCGGCGTCGCGAGAGAGCATTCTCGTCGCCTCGCTGTTCTCTTCTCCGGCCTCGATCGTCCTCTCGAATGCCGTCGGCATCCTGGTGATGCTGATCTCCTGGCAATGGACCGGCGACGGGACGTTCTCGGCGCTGGCCGCCATCGCGATCCTCGTGCTTCTGGGACGTATGGCGACGCTCGTGCGCTATCGTCTCGCCTGCCACGAGGGGGAGGGTCACCAAGCGCTCCGGCGCTGGGATCTCGAATTCCAGATCGGCGCGACGCTATTTGCCGTGCTGCAGGGCATCTGCTGCTTTCACGCCATCGCCGCAACGACGCTGCCCGCCGTGCAGATCCTCAATGTGATCGCCGCCGTGGCCTTCGCCTCCGGATATGTCGCTCGCAACGCGGCGAGGCCGAAATACGTGATAATCCAGGTCCTGTGCCTGTGCATCCCGATGATGGTGGCGCTGGAACGGTCGAACCAGCCCAGCTACCGGACCATTGCGATCTTCATCATCCTCTACATGATGACGAATTTCGTCATCGTCCTGTCGCTGAACCGCAATCTGAAGGCCCTGGCGGACGCCAGCGCGGCCGCGCAGGACAAGGAAGCGTCCTCGCGCAAGCATGCCGAACAGGCCCATCTGGCGCTGCGTTCGATGACCCACGGCCTCGTCACCTTCGACGCCAGCCTCGTGTGCGAGCTTCAGAACGACCGCCATGGCGACCTTTACGGCGTCGGTGCCGAGACGAACGATCTCGAAGCGATGCTGGCCGGCGCTATCAAGGCCCGACGCCTGTCGCGCAGCGATGCGACGCTGATCCGCCAGGACGTCAACCGGACCCTCAGGCAACAGGCGACCAGCGCCCGCGAACTGACGACGCCGTGCGGCTCGACCCTGCTCGTCCATGCCAAACCAACCGATACGGGCGGCGTCCTCCTCGTCACCGAGGACTTCACCGAGCGCAAGCTGACCCAGCAGAAGATCGAGACGCTGGCACGGACCGATCCATTGACCGGCCTTGCCAATCGTCACGAACTCGACCGCATGCTGGCGTCGATCGGTCCGGGCTTCAGGGAAGGCATCGGCTCGGTCGCGATCCTCTACATCGATCTCGACGACTTCAAGACGGTCAACGATTCGCTCGGCCACGGCGTCGGCGACAAGGTGCTCGTCGCGATCGCCAAGCGTATCCGTTCGGCCTTCCGGCAGACCGACTTCCTGGCGCGTTTCGGCGGCGACGAGTTCGTCGCGATCATTCCCTCCGCCGATGGCGAGATCAGCCTCGCTGCCGCCGAACGCCTGATGCTGGCGCTCGCCCCGCCGGTCATCGTTGGCGACCGCAAGTTCACGATCGGCGCCAGCATCGGCATCGCCATCGGCCCCAGACACGGCCTCGACGGCGATTCGCTGATGACCGCCGCGGACCTGGCGCTTTACGAGGCGAAGACCACCGGCAAGAACCGCGCCAGCCAATTTCAGCCGGAAATGGCATCTTCCTTCAAGCGCCGCACCGAACTCGAAAACGAGATGCGCGAGGGCTTGGGGAGCGGGCAATTCGAAGTTCACTACCAGCCGATCGTCGAGATCGCTTCTCGCAGGGTCGTCGCCCTCGAAGCGCTGCTGCGGTGGAACCATCCGGCCAAGGGCCGCATCTCGCCGGCGGAATTCATCCCCATCGCCGAGCGCAGCGACCTGATCTCGGATCTCGGCGAATGGGTGTTGAGGAGCGCCGCCGCCGACATCGTCCGGCTGCCGAGCGAAGTGTCGGTCTCGATCAACGTCTCGCCCATGCAGTTTCGCCAGCCCGGGCGCCTCGTCGCGGCGATACGGTCGATCATCGAAGACCGGCATGTGCCGGCAGAGCGGCTCGAGCTGGAGCTCACCGAATCCGTCCTCGTCGACGATACGGAACAGACGCTGGCGACGATGGCGGAACTGAGGGCCCTGGGCGTGCGCTTTTCGCTGGACGACTTCGGCACCGGCTACGCTTCGATCGGCTACCTCGCCACCTATTCCTTCGACAAGGTCAAGATCGACCGCAGCTTCGCCAGCGTCATCTTGGAGAACGACGCCTCGCGCTCGATCGTCGAACTGGTTCAGCACCTCGCCGAGCGCATCGGCTTTACGGTCGTCGCCGAGGGGCTGGAGAGCCAGGTTCAGGTCGAGGCGATCGCCGCGACGGGCATTTGCCTGGCACAGGGTTATTTCTTCGGCAGGCCCGAGCCGATCGGCCCCCTCGCCAAGCGCTTGGCGGTCTCGACCGTCATTTCCGAAGACTGATCGCCGAGGCCCGACCACCGAAGTCGGAGCGAGGTCGAATCGAAGAGCACTCATCGCGGGGCGGCGGCCTTGCACAGCGTCTTGGCCACCGTGCGCGAGACGGCACCCTATGCTTTCCTAACAAACCGGCAGCGACAGACATGCGATTATCGCATGGCAGAACCCTACGATCGTCGCTTCAAGCCGTGAGGTCCGAAGTCTATCTTCAAGGACAATCGAACTTGACAAGGACTTCAAAAATGAAACGTCAAAGAGGCTTCGTCGCCGGTGTCGTCGATTTCTTCGGGGACGTTCGGGCAGCCCGCCATTGCGCCGCCGCGCTCGAGGCCGGCCGCAAGCCCCCGGAAGCCGCTCTGCGCCGCCTCGGCCTGAACCGCGAGATGTTCGACCGCTACGTCTGATCGGCGCGCAGGCCGGACGACGGCGACACCGCCCGTCATCCGCGAGCGAACCAGGGCCAATGCGCCTGATGCCCCGCTCAGTCTGGCCGGCGATGACGAGAGGCGTCGCAGACGGCACCCCTCCGGCAATGCAAATTGAGGCCTGACGCGTCGCCGCCCCAGACCTCTGCCCCTCCCGGTGCGGTGTTATCGCCGATATCAGGGCAGGACCGGATTACGATCCGCCCACCCGGCTTTGCTTATCGCGACATCAACACCGGTGCGGTCATCTGCTGCAGGATCTTCCGGGTGACGCCGCCGAACAGCATCTCGCGGATGCGCGAATGGCCATAACAGCCCATGACCAGGAGGTCGGCGCCGACGTCCGCGAGATAGTTCAACAGCGCGTCCGCCACGGCGATTTCGCCGCTGTGGGTGATATTCTGTTCGATCTTCAGGCCATGGCGCGCCAGCGCCGCGGCGAGATCGCCGACGGGCGCCAGCCCCGTCTTGGCATCGCTGCGATGCGGATCGACGGCGATGACCCGCACGAGCTCGGCCGCCGACAGAAGCGGGATCGCGTCGAAGGCGGCGCGGGCCGATTCCCGCGTCCCGTTCCAGGCGACGACGGGTCGCTCGCCCACCGTGGCGTAGCGTCCCTCCCGGGGCACGAAGAGGATCGGCCGGCCGGTCTCGAACAGGACGTCGGTCACCAGCCCGCCGCCGTACCATTCCGACGTGTGCGACTGGGCGACGACGACGAGGTCGGCGCACAGGGCATGCCGGGTCACGGCCCGGGCATAGTCCGGGGCGACCGGCTCCTCGCAGCGCCATTCCATTGAAACGTCGGTGGCGGCCGCCCGCGCCTCGAAGGCGGCCCGGACCGCATCGGCGGCATGACGCAGCGACTTGCGCGTCTCCTCCAGATATTCGACCGAGATCTCCGTGGCGAGATCTGCGAGGGCGCTCGGCGTCACGTGCAGCCCGACGACATGGGCCGCGTGCTTCTCGGCGATCGGCAGGACGACGTCGAGCAGCCGATCGACGCGCTCGGCGGAATCGAGACAGACGAGGATGGTCCGATACATGCTCTTCTCCCGGTGTTCACGCGGCGTGGGGCGTTGACGCGGCCTGTCGCGTCGCCCCGGCGATATCGATGTCGAGGACCACGCGGCCCTCGATCTTGCCGGACTTCAGATCCGCGAAGATGTCGTTGATCGCGTCGAGCGGGGCGGTTCGAACCTGGCTCTTCACCTTGCCGGCGACGGCGAAGGCGATCGCCTCGTCGAGGTCGGCCCGCGTTCCGACGATCGACCCGCGCACGGTGATGCGCTTCAGGACGACGTCGAAGATCGGCGTCGGGAACTCGCCGGCCGGCAGTCCGACGAGGCTGACGGTGCCGCGCCGACGCACCATGTGGAGCACCTGGTTGAAGGCCGGCACGGAAACCGCCGTGACGAGGACGCCATGGGCGCCGCCGCCGGTGACCTCGAGAACCTTCTCGACCGCGTCCGGCGCCGAGGCGTCGATGGCGACGTCGGCGCCGTCGCGCTTGGCCAGTTCCAGCTTGTCCGCCGCGATGTCGAGGGCGACGACGTTGAACCCCATTGCCTTGGCATATTGCACGCCGACATGGCCGAGACCGCCGATGCCCGAGATCGCCACCCATTGGCCGGGCTTGGCGTCGGTCTCCTTCAGCCCCTTGTAGGTCGTGACGCCGGCGCACAGGATCGGCGCCATCGCGGCCAGATCGACGCCGGCCGGCAGGCGCGCGGCGAAGGGGGCCGCGGCGATGACGTATTCGGCAAAGCCGCCGTTGACGCTGTAGCCGGTGTTGTGCTGGTGCTCGCACAGGGTTTCCCAGCCGGTCTCGCAATATTCGCAGGCCCGGCAGGCATCGTGCAGCCAGGGCACGCCGACGAGGTCGCCGAGCGCGAGTTCGCTGACGCCCGCGCCGAGTTCCGCGACGGTGCCGACCACTTCGTGGCCGGGAATGAACGGCAGCGTCGGCTTGACCGGCCAGTCGCCCTCGGCGGCGTGGAGATCGGTGTGGCAGACGCCGCAGGCCGCGACCTTCACCAGGACCTCGCCCGGGCCTGGCCGTGGCACGGCGACGTCTTCAAGCACCAGCGGCTCGCCAAACCTGTGGACGACGGCGGCTTTCATCATCTGGGTCATGTCGGAAACTCCATTCGGTTGGACCCAGACTAGAGCCGGCAGCGGCAGGAACATTGATCGGGATCAAGCCCGGTGTTTTTCGCGGCAAGACGGTCGGTCGCCGCGGGGAGTGCCGGCGAGACGCTTGCGGCCGTAGCGCACGACCGGCTTTTTTGCCGTTGCGCATTTGATTTTCGCAGGTGCAATATTCCCCGCATGCCGCAGCCGCTCACGATCCTCCTCGTCGACGACAATGGCCTGCGCTCCTCGATCATCGAGGAAGGCCTGCGGGAGGCCGGCTACGGCAACGTGTCGGTCGTCACCACGGTCGCCGGGCTGGTGAAGCGGATCGAGATGCTGGAACCCGACGTCATCGTCGTCGATCTGGAAAACCCCAATCGCGACCAGCTCGAACATTTCTTCCAGGTCTCACGCGTGGTGAAGCGGCCGATGGCGATGTTCGTCGACCGCTCCGACACCGCCGAGATCGAGGCGGCGATCGAGGCCGGCGTCTCGGCCTATGTCGTCGACGGGCTGAAGAAGGAGCGGATCAAGCCGATCCTCGAAATGGCGATCTCGCGCTTCAACGCGGTCAGCCGCCTCTCGCGCGAGCTCGCCGAAGCAAGGTCCGAGCTCGCCGAGCGCAAGACCATCGACCGCGCCAAGGGCATCCTGATGAAGGCCAAGAAGCTCGACGAGGCGGGCGCCTACAAGCTGCTGCGCCGCACCGCGATGAACGAGAACCGCCGGATCGGCGAGGTCGCCGCCAGCCTCGTCTCCGCCTACACCCTTCTCGGAGACGACTGATGGCCGGGCCGAGTTTCATCCGCGCGGGCTACGTCCCGCTGCTCGACAGCGCCGTCCTGATCGCCGCCGTCGAAAAGGGCTTTGCCGAGGAGCGCGGCGTCTTCCTCTCATTGCAGCGGGAAACCTCCTGGGCGACGGTCCGCGACCGGATCGGCGTCGGCCAGTTCGACTGCGCCCACATGCTGGCGCCAATGCCGATCGCCGCCAATCTCGGCCTCGGGCCCCTGCCCGTGCCGATGCTGGCGCCGATGGTGCTGGCGCTCGGCGGCAACGGCATCACCGTATCCAACGCCGTCGCCGAGACGATGGACCAGAGCGCGCCGGGCGATTTCGACAGGGCGCCGCTGAGCGCCGGCCGCGCCTTCGCGGCCGTGGTGCGGCGCCGCGTCGAGGCCGGCGAGGCGCCGCTGCGGCTCGCCGTCGTCCATCCCCATTCGAGCCACAACTACGACCTTCGCTACTGGCTCGCCGCCTGCGGCATCGTGCCGGAGAAGGACGTCGAGATCACCGTCGTCCCGCCGCCGCTGATGCCGGACGCGCTGGCCGGTGGCGGCATCGACGGCTTTTGCGCCGGCGAGCCATGGGGCACGATCGCGGTGCAACGCAAGGCAGGCCGGATCGTCACCAGCCGGGCGGAGATCTGGCGGCGCGGGCCGGAAAAGGTACTCGGCGTCCGGCGGGCCTTCGCCGAGGAAAATCCCGAGACGCTGTCGAACCTCGTCCGGGCGCTCTGCGACGCTGCCGCCTGGTGCGCCGACCCGGAAAATTTCGATGGCCTTGCCAGGCTCCTCGCCGGGCCCGAGCGGATCGACGTCGACGAGGCGGCGCTGATGCCAGGCCTTGCCGGCCGGCTGGAGACGGCGCCGGGCCGTTTCCGCGCGATCGCAGACTTCATGGTGTTCGCCGGCGGCGGCGCCAACCGCCCCGAACCCCGCCACGGCCGCTGGCTCTATCGCCAGATGGCCCGCTGGGGCGACGCGCCCTTCTCCGATGCGGGCCTCAGGATCGCCGACGAGACGTTTTCGCCGGCCCTCTTCGACGTGGCGATGGGTTTCGCCGCGGACAGCGACGCCTCGCAGGAAGCCGGCGAGCGGCCGGCCGGACTGTTCGACGCCGAGGACTGAGCCGCCGCTCTCGTCGCGTGTCGGATGGGTTGGAAGGCGAGACTTGGATGCCCCGCAAGGCAGATGCCTACATCATGGGCGCCCCGGCTGCTCGATCCGAT
Organism: Jiella pacifica; assembly: GCF_010500815.1. Lineage (GTDB taxonomy): Bacteria > Pseudomonadota > Alphaproteobacteria > Rhizobiales > Rhizobiaceae > Jiella > Jiella pacifica. The sequence continues at coordinate 116,716 of NZ_JAAAMG010000015.1, read as the reverse complement.
TCCAAAATGACGATATTTTGTGCATGTAATAGAAAAGCCTAAAAAACTCGCGAAAATGGCCTCTTCCGCATTGCGAAGGGCTGCAAGCTGTTCTAACACTATGCCGTGAGGCGATCAGAGTCGTCTCGAAACATTCGGCGTCCAAAGGCGGGCGTCACTGGCAAGGCTGCCGACACTTCTTTGCACCGTCACAGACCAGGGGTCGTGACGAGAAGGGTCGGGCAGCCTTTTTCTTTGTCCAAAATTTCACCAGGCCGGTGCGTTTCTACGCCCGGCGACGGGAGAGCTTTGCCGAATGCCGATCCTGGCCGTGATCATCCGTCGTTGCTTCATCGCAGGGCCGCTCGTCGGCTTCAGGCAAGAGGCCGGAATCGGGCTGACGGCCCTTTCTGCCGCGGTCGCGCGATCCCTTCGGCCAACCGATCCAAGCCGTCAATCCATGGAGCCTTTCGCCCATGCCTGAAAAACTCGTCGTCATCGGCAACGGCATGGCACCCGGCCGGGCGCTGGAACACCTCTTCGAAAAGGCCCCCGGCCAGTACGAGGTGACGATCTTCAACGCCGAGCCGCGGGTCAACTACAACCGGCTGATGCTCTCGCCGGTCCTGTCCGGCGAAAAGACCTACGAGGACATCGTCACCCATGACGACGCCTGGTACGCGTCTCACGGCGTCACGCTCCACAAGGGCAAGCGAGTCGAGACGATCGACCGGGCGGCCAGGACCGTTACGGCCGCCTACGGGACCACGGCCCCCTACGACAAGCTGATCGTCGCCACCGGCTCCAACCCCTTCATCGTGCCGATCCCCGGCTCCACCCTTACCGGCGTCCTGACCTATCGCGACCTCGACGACGTCGAGACGATGCTGGAAGCCGCAAGCACCGGCGGCCGCGCCGTCGTCGTCGGCGGCGGCCTGCTCGGCCTCGAAGCCGCGGCCGGTCTGAAGATGCGCGGCATGGATGTCACCGTCCTGCATCTCATGCCGACGCTGATGGAGCGTCAGCTCGACCCCGCCGCCGGCTATCTCCTGGAGCGCTCCTTGAAGGCGCGCGGCATCGACGTCGTCACCAAGGCCAACACCCACGCCATCCTCGGCGAGGACAAGGTCGAGGGCGTGAAGCTCGACGACGGCACGGTGATCGACGCCAAGATCGTCGTCATGGCCGTCGGCATCCGGCCCTCGACGGATCTCGCCAAGGCGGCCGGGCTCGACGTCGGGCGCGGCATCAAAGTCGGCGACGACATGCGCACGTCGGATCCGGACATCTTCGCGCTCGGCGAATGCGTCGAACATCGCGGCCAGTGCTACGGCCTCGTCGCGCCGCTCTACGAGATGGCCGAGGTCGTCGCCTCGCAGCTCTGCGGGCCCTGCGAATCCCGCTATCTCGGCTCGGTGACCTCGACCAAGCTGAAGGTCACCGGCATCGACCTGTTCTCCGCCGGCGATTTCGCCGAGGGCGACGACCGCGAGGAGATCGTCCTGCGCGACGCCTCCGCCGGCGTCTACAAGCGCCTGGTGGTCAAGGACGACCGCATCATCGGCGCGGTGCTCTACGGCGAGACGGCGGACGGCGCCTGGTTCTTCGACCTGATGAAGAAAAAGACGCCGGTCTCGGAGATGCGAGAAACGCTGATCTTCGGCCAGTCCTACCAGGGCGGCTCCCCGCTCGATCCGATCGCCGCCGTCGCCGCCTTGCCGGGCGATGCGGAGATCTGCGGCTGCAACGGCGTCTGCAAGTCGAAGATCACCGGGGCGATCAGCGCCAGGGGCCTGACCTCCCTCGACGAGGTCCGCGCCCATACCAAGGCCTCTTCCTCCTGCGGCACCTGCACCGGCCTCGTCGAGCAGCTGATGGCGCTGACCCTGGGCGATGCGTTCAACCCGCAGGCCGTCAAGCCGATGTGCGGCTGCACGGACCTCTCCCATGCCGACGTGCGCCGGTTGATCGTCGCCAAAACTCTAAAGTCGATCCCGGAGGTCATGCAGGAGCTCGAATGGAAGACCTCCTGCGGCTGCGCCAAATGCCGGCCCGCGCTGAACTACTATCTCCTCGCCGACTGGCCGGGCGAATATGTCGACGACGACCAGTCGCGCTTCATCAACGAGCGCGTCCACGCCAACATCCAGAAGGACGGCACCTATTCCGTCGTCCCACGGATGTGGGGCGGCATGACGACGTCGCAGGAGCTCCGGGCCATCGCCGACGTGGTCGACAAGTTCCAGATCCCGTCGGTCAAATGCACCGGCGGCCAGCGCATCGACATGCTGGGCGTGAAGAAGGAGGACCTGCCCGCCGTCTGGGCCGATCTCAACGCCGCCGGCATGGTCTCGGGCGCCGCCTACGGCAAGGCGCTGCGCACGGTGAAGACCTGCGTCGGCACCGACTGGTGCCGCTTCGGGACGCAGGATTCCACCGGCCTCGGCGTCCGGGTCGAACGGTTCATGTGGGGCTCCTGGACGCCGGCCAAGGTGAAGATGGCCGTCTCCGGCTGCCCGCGCAACTGCGCCGAGGCGACGTGCAAGGATGTCGGCGTCATCTGCACCGACGCCGGCTACGAGATCCACTTCGCCGGCGCGGCGGGCCTCGACATCAAGGGCACCGAGGTCCTCACCCAGGTGAAGACGGAGGACGAGGCGCTCGAGATGATCGTCGCCCTCGTCCAGCTCTATCGCGAGCAGGGCCACTATCTCGAGCGCATCTACAAATGGCTGAAGCGGGTCGGCATGGCGTCGATCAAGGCGGCCGTCGTCGACGATCCGGCGAAGCGCCGGGTCTATTTCGACCGCTTCATCTACAGCCAAAAGTTCTCCCAACGCGATCCCTGGGCCGACCGGGCGAGCGGCGGCATGGCGAGCCACGAGTTCAAGCCGATGGCCGACATCCCGTTCCAGGAGGCCGCCGAATGAGCGACTGGCACCGGATCGGCCTCGTCACCGACATTCCGCGGCGCGGCGCCCGCTGCGTCAATTCCCCCTTCGGCCGCATCGCGGTGTTCCGCACGGCCGAGGACCGGATCTTCGCCACCGAGGACCGCTGCCCCCACAAGGGCGGGCCGCTGTCCCAGGGCATCGTCCACGATTCCTCGGTCACCTGCCCGCTCCACAACGCGGTGATCTCGCTCAAGAGCGGCGAGATGCGCGGACCGGACGAAGGCCGGGTGCGCGTCTTCGCCACCAGGGTCGATCCGCTCACCGAGGTGATCGAGCTTTCGCTCGAAGACGAGGCGGCAGCCATCCGGGAAGCCGCCGAATGACGGCAAGTCCCCGCTCTGGGGCCGGGAAGCGCACAGCCCGCAGAGACAGCGGCGAGACACCCGTGGGGGAGGACCGGCGCCAGGACGGCGGGGGAACCGCCCCTCGCGCGTGAGACCGACGACCAAAATCAACTTCAAGCAGGGGAATTCGACACGATGTCATATCTCGCACCCAGGGAATTCGTGACCAAGATGGTCGACGCCGGCGAGGCGAAGATCTTCATGAGCACCAAGGACACGCTGATAAGAGCCTATATGGCCGGCGCGATCCTGGCGCTCGCCGCCGCCTTCGCCGTGACGATCACGGTCAACACCGGCAATCCGCTGATCGGCGCGCTGCTCTTCCCGGTCGGCTTCTGCATGCTCTACCTGCTCGGCTTCGACCTCCTCACCGGCGTCTTCACCCTCGTGCCCCTCGCCCTCCTCGACAAGCGGCCGGGCTGCGACATGAAGGGCCTCGCCCGCAACTGGGGCCTGGTCTTCCTCGGCAATTTCGCCGGTGCGCTGACCGTCGCCCTGTTCATGGCGATCATCTTCACCATGGGGTTCACGCAGGAGCCCGACGCCGTCGGCCAGAAGATCGGCCATATCGGCGAGGGCCGCACGCTCGGCTATGCGGCGGCCGGCTTCGGCGGCATGCTGACGCTCTTCATCCGCGCCGTGATGTGCAACTGGATGGTCTCGACCGGCGTGGTCGCGGCGATGATGTCGACCTCGGTGACCGGCAAGGTGGTCGCCATGTGGATGCCGATCCTGGTGTTCTTCTATCTCGGCTTCGAGCATTCCATCGTGAACATGTTCCTGTTCCCGTCCGGCATCATCCTCGGCGGCCAGTTCACCTGGATGGACTATTTCCTCTTCAACGAGATCCCGACGATCATCGGCAACATCGTCGGCGGCCTGACCTTCGTCGGCGCGACGCTCTATTCGACCCACTACGGCACGAAGCAGGCTCGCAACGCCGCCGGCCCGGTCAGCCCGCTGGCCCAGCCGGCCGAGTGAGGCGAGAGGCGTCGCAAAGACGATGACCCGCCCGCTGCTGCGCTCCCTCCAAGAGATCTTCCCGCCGTCCGACGGACCGGCGGGAAGAACGGCCGCGCCGAAGCCCGACAAAAGCCCGCCCCCCGGTGGACCACCGGCCGGCGACGGTCGGACTGGAGGCCGGACCGAGCGGCGATCGGAACAACGGCCCGAGGAGCGGCCTGCCGATCCGGTCGCGCACGCGGTCCCGCGCCAAACCGAAGACCCGGCGAACCCGGCCATCGACACCCTCGCCGTCTCTCTCGGCGGCTGGTCCGAGGCCGGCGCCAAGCCGGCGAACCAGGATTTTTACGGCGCCGTCGTGCCGCGCGGCGCGGCTTTGTCCGCCAAGGGCATCGCGGTCGCCATCGCCGACGGCATTTCCTCCTCGCGCCACGGCCGCGTCGCCGCCGAAACCGCGGTGAAGAGCTTCCTCACCGATTATTACTGCACCTCAGAGGCCTGGAGCGTCCGCCATTCGGCGAGCCGGGTCATCGACGCGGCCAATGCCTGGCTGCATGCAGAGACCCGCCGCGCCGCCCGTCTCGACGCGGGCTCCGGCCTCGGCCCCGACGGCCCAGATCCCGATCGCGGCCACGTCACCACCTTCAGCGCGCTCGTCCTGAAAGGCCGGACGGCGCATCTCTTCCATGTCGGCGACGCCCGGATCAGCCGGCTTTCGGGGCAGACCTTCGAGCCCCTGAGCGAAGATCACCGGCTGATTCTCTCGTCGTCAGAGAGCTATCTCTCCAAGGCGCTCGGCATGGCGCCGAATGTCGAGATCGACTATCGCGCCCTGCCGCTTCGCCAGAACGACGTCTTTCTTCTCACCACCGACGGCGTCCACGAGCATCTGCCACCCACCGAACTCGCCGCCCTCGTCCTTGCAGCCGGCGCCGATCTGGGCTCCGCGGCGAAGGCGATCGCCGCCAAGGCGCTCGCAAGCGGCAGCCGCGACAATCTCACCGTCCAGATCCTCCGCGTCGACCGGCTGCCCCAGGCCGAGGCCAGCGAATGGCTGGCGGGCGGCGATCTCGAACCGCCGGCGGTCATTCCCGGCGAGGGCGAGACCTTCGACGGCTGGGCGATCGAACGCCGCCTTCACATCGGCCCGCGCAGCCACGTCTATGCCGCCCGCGACGCCGCGACCGGGGAGCGCGCGGCGCTGAAGTTCCTCGCCTCGGAGCTTCGCGACGATCCGTCCGCCCGTCGCAGCCTGCTGATGGAGGAATGGATCGCCGCGCGGCTCTCCAGCCGCCATTGCATGCGGACGCTCCCCCGCCAGCGGCCGCGCTCGGCGCTCTACACGGCGATGGAATTGCTCGAAGGCCGTACCCTCCGCGCCATTCTCGACGAGAGGTCGCACATGCCTCTCGCCGAGGTCCGGCGGATCGTCGCGGACGTCGCCAAGGGCCTCCAGGCGATGCATCGCAAGGAGATGGTGCATCAGGATCTCAGGCCCGAAAACGTCATGATCGACGGCGAAGGCCGCGCCGTGCTCGTCGATTTCGGCGCCGCGAGGGTCGCCGGCGTCGAGGAGGCGAGACCCGTCGCGCTCGACACGCCGGCGGCCGGCGCGCTGCAGTTCGCCGCGCCCGAACAGCTTTGCGGCGAGGTCGGGCGGGTGCGCTCCGACGTCTTCTCCCTCGGTGTGCTGACCTATCACATGCTCACCGGGCGCCTGCCCTATGGGGCAGCGCTGGCGAGAACCCGCACCGCACGCGAGCAGCGCCGCCTCGCCTATCGGCCGGCCGCAGACGAGGACCGCGACGTTCCCGACTTCGTCGCGGGGGCGCTGAGGAAGGCGGTCTCGATCGACCCCGCCCGCCGCTACGCCGAGGTCGCCGAATTCGTCCACGACCTCTCCCATCCGAACCCCGCCTTCACCCCGCGCGAGCGCCAGCCGCTGGCCATGCGGGATCCCGTCCGTTTCTGGCAGGCGGTCTCGACCGTCCTCGCCGTCGCCGTCATCGTCCTGGCCGGCCTTCTGCTCGCCGGATGATTCCGCCTCGACCGCAACCCGTGAAGGAGTAGATTTTTCGATGACAACCGACATCATGAGCCGCGACGACGTCACCGCCCTCGTCCTCGCCCAGAAGAAACGCAAGAAACTGACCTGGGAGGGAATCGCCGCCGAGCTCGGCATGTCGCCGATCTGGACCCACATGGTCGCCACCGGCATGGGCGCCTGCCCGCCCGACAAGGCCGAGATCCTCGGCCGGCTGCTCGACCTGCCCGAGGCGGCCGTCGAGGAGCTGCAGGAATGCCCGAGCAAGGACTGGAGCCGGGACGTGCCCACCGATCCCTGCATCTACCGGCTCTACGAGATCGCCGGAGTCTTCGGTCCGTCCTTCAAGGCGCTGGTGCACGAGAAATTCGGCGACGGCATCATGTCGGCGATCGATTTCGACATGGTCGTCTCGAAGGTCGAGGATCCGAAGGGCGACCGGGTGAAGGTCGAAATGACCGGAAAGTTCTTGCCCTACAAGAAGTGGTGAGGAAGCCGGGCTCCGCCCGGGAGCAGCCGGTTTTTCTCCGGCGCCGCCGACAGGGACGACGCGCCGGCGGGCGCGGCGCGATCTGACGTCGCGCCGCCATCCGGCCGCGCTTTCGGCTGCAAGATGTCTCGCCTCTCAGGCGATCGCCGAGCGCCGCGTCTCGTGATCGTCGCGCAGGCCGTCGCGCTGCTCCATCTTCTCGGCATGTTCGAGCTCGGCCTCGGCCTCCTCCAGCGAAAGCCGTGCAGCGTTGATCTGGACCTTCAGGTCCTTGGCCGAGTTCTGCAGATTGTCGCGCCGTAGGCGCGCCGCCTTGGCGAAGGTCGAATAGGCGAAATGGGTGATGTCGGTTATCCCCGACTTCTTTTCCTCGTTGATGATCTGCGCATCCAGTTCCCCGGCCATCCGCGAAAAATCCTGCATCATGAGCTCGAGCTGTTCGACCTGACGGCGCTTTTCCAGCACCTTGAAGCGCGTCAGCCGCACCATGTTGTCGCGTTTCATGCACACACCCTCAACTCACGGCCCTGCCAGGCAGGGCACGTTGGAACTCCGCGTTTGACGGCTTCGGGCAAGGCTCGTGGCCTATGCCCTTAACCGTCTGTTTACGCGCACGGTTAATCATAGGGTCGAGGGTTTAAGGCAGGGTAAACCGATCCAAGCCAAACGGTCCCGCGGTGCGGACCATGGGCTCGGGTGCTTCGCCGGACCCAATGTCGGATCGCGGTCCCCCCGCGATCCGGGTCCATGAAGGGCCAGGAGGATTTGTTAACCATTCAGTGCCAGTTTGGGCCAAACGATGACAAAAAATGCATTGCCGAATTTCCCGGGTTCGGCTCGGCTGGCTGAGAGGACTTTCTGATGCGCGTTCTTTTGATCGAAGACGACAGCGCGGTCGCCCAGAGCATCGAGTTGATGCTGAAATCTGAGAGCTTCAACGTCTATACGACCGATCTCGGCGAAGAGGGCGTCGACCTCGGCAAGCTCTACGACTACGATCTCATCCTCCTCGATCTCAATCTGCCGGACATGTCCGGCTACGAGGTTCTGCGGACCCTCCGGCTTTCGAAGGTCAAGACGCCGATCCTGATCCTTTCGGGCATGGCGGGGATCGAGGACAAGGTCCGCGGCCTCGGCTTCGGCGCCGACGACTACATGACCAAACCGTTCCACAAGGACGAGCTGGTCGCCCGCATCCACGCCATCGTGCGCCGCTCCAAGGGCCATGCCCAGTCGGTGATTCACACCGGCGACCTTCTGGTCAATCTCGACGCCAAGACCGTTGAGGTGGCCGGCCAGCGGGTGCATCTCACGGGCAAGGAATACGCGATGCTCGAGCTGCTTTCGCTGCGCAAGGGCACGACGTTGACCAAGGAAATGTTCCTCAACCACCTCTATGGCGGCATGGACGAGCCGGAACTGAAGATCATCGACGTCTTCATTTGCAAGCTGCGCAAGAAGCTAGCGACGGCCGCCGACGGCAAGAACTACATCGAGACCGTCTGGGGTCGCGGCTACGTGCTGCGGGAACCGGAAGAGGTCGCCGCCTGATATCCCCCGGCCGCCGCTGCGGCCGGTTTTCCGCAAGTTAAGAGACGCCGCGCCTCCTCGAGAGGTGCGGCGTTTTTCATGTGGCGAGCCCCCTGCCCTCCCCGGTCAGCCGCCGCCGATCAGCGTGCCGGCGGCCAGCACCAGCGCCCCGCCGACGACAACCTGGACGGCCGCGCGCATCACCGGCGTCTCCATGAAGCGGTGCTGGATCCAAACGATCGCCCAGAGTTCCAGGAAGACGACGGCGAAGGCGATGGTGGTCGCCGTCCAGAAGTCCGGGATGAGATAGGGCAGCGCATGGCCGAGCCCGCCGACGGTGGTCATGATGCCGGAGGCGAGGCCGCGCTTGATCGGCGAGCCGCGGCCCGAGAGCTTGCCGTCGTCATGGGCGGCCTCGGTGAAGCCCATCGAGATGCCGGCGCCGACCGCCGCGGCGAGGCCGACAAGCAGCGTCGTGTGCGGGTCCTTCGTGGCAAAGGCCGTCGCGAAGATCGGCGCGAGGGTCGAGACCGAGCCGTCCATCAGCCCGGCAAGCCCCGGCTGCACCCATGTCAGGATCAGCCGGCGCCGGGCCGTCCTGTCCTCCTCGGCGCGGTCCTCGCCGGCAAGGTTTTCCTCCGTCAGCACCTCGGCCCGGTGCTCGTGCTCGCGCTCGGCCGCCGCCAGATCGCCGAGCAGCCGACGCGTGCCGGCATCGCCCGCCCGCTGCGCCGCCATCTCGTAGAAGCGCGCGGCGTCCTTCTCCATCCGCTCGGCCTCGGTGCGGATGCGCTCCAGCCCGAGATTTTCGACCAGCCAGACCGGCTGGCGGGAGACGTAGTCGGCGACGTGCTCGCGCCGGATCAGCGGGATCGTCGGGCCGAAGCGCCGCTCGTGCTCGGCGATCAGCGCCCGGCGATGGCCGTCCTCCTCCTTCGCCATTTCGCGAAACACTTTGGCGGTGGCCGGATAGTCGGCCTCCAGCCTTTCGGCATAGCCGTCATAGATGCGCCCGTCGTCCTCCTCGGCGGAGATGGCCAGCGCCAGGATCTCGCGTTCCGACAGGTCGGCAAACCGGCGGCGGCCGGGCGCGAAGGACGGGGGCGTGAAGGAAAACATCGGCTGCCTCACCATGGCGGCAGGCCCCAAGCTCAGGCCGGACGCGATTAGATTGGAATTATTCTAATCTAATGATCGGACAGGCCGATGTCACGGCAATTTGCCAGAAGACCGCTCGTTTCGGCTCGCCGGAAGGAACGACCCGCGCCGCGCCTCAGCCTTCGCCCGCCAGCACCCGCAGAGCCTCGCCGGCATCGAGGCTTCCGTCATAGAGCGCCCGGCCGGAGATCGCGCCTTCGAGCCGTGCGGCATCCGGCATCTTCAGGCGGACGACGTCGGCGATCGAGGCGAGGCCGCCGGAGGCGATCACCGGGATCGACACGGCCTCGGCCAGTTCGATAGTGGATTCCCAATTGATACCGGACAGGATGCCATCCCGGTCGATGTCGGTGTAGACGATCGCCGCGACGCCGGCGTCTTCGAAGCGCCTGGCGAGATCGATGGCGGTGAGTTCGGAGGTCTCGGCCCAGCCCTCGACCGCCACCTTGCCGCCCTTGGCGTCGATGCCGACGGCGATCTGGCCGGCAAACCGCCCGGCCGCCTGCCGGACGAGTTCCGGCTCGCGGACCGCGACGGTGCCGAGGATCACCCGCGACAGGCCCTTTTCCAGCCAGCGCTCGATGTCCGCCATGGTGCGGATGCCGCCGCCGAGCTGCACCTTCATGTCGCGGCCGACCGCCGCGAGGATGGCGTCGACGGCGGGCTCGTTCATCGCCTGGCCGGCAAAGGCGCCGTTCAGATCGACGACGTGGAGATGCGAGAAGCCGACGTCGTGAAAGGCTCTCGCCTGGCCGGCCGGATCGGGATTGTAGACCGTCGCCTCGTCCATCAGGCCGAGCTTCAGGCGCACGCAGGCGCCGTCCTTCAGATCGATTGCCGGAAACAGGATCATGGTCTCGCCTTTCGATGACGCGTCCGGCGCCCGCGCGGCGCCGCGACGTGGAGCGGATGCGCGCGTCCTCGGTCGAGCGGCGGCGCCCCGGCAAACTCTCCCCTCCTGCCCTGCCGAGCCTCTCCCCCGCAAGGGGGAGATCGATCTCGCGCATGGGTTTCAGCGCGCCTTCAACCGTTGCCACGCCCATCGGCGGCCGGATGACGGGCGCGAGCTGCGAAGCTGCCTGATCTCCGTGGGCGAGAGATCGGCAGGTGGGGCGGGATGAGCCGGTGCCGGTTGCCGGCAGGCTCTTAATTCTACGACGCCGATGCCGTAGGAAAAAACCATGACCCTTGCGCCCGACCTCGCCGCCCGCCTCGTCGACATCGACGATGCCGCCGACCCCCGCATCGCCGACTATCTCGACATCCGCGAGCGCGATCTCGTCGCCCGCAGCGGCTTCATCGCCGAGGGCACCGTCGTCCTCGATCATCTCCTGCGCTCCGAACGCTTCCGCCCGACCAGCCTGTTCCTCCTGAAAAGCCGTGTCGCGGGGATCGCCGACCGGCTGGCGCTGGTCCCGCACGACGTGCCGATCTTCGCCGCCGAACGCGCGGTCATGGACACGGTGGCAGGATTTGCCATCCATCGCGGCGTCCTCGCCCATGCCGTCGATCGCAACGCCCGGCAACGTGCCGGAGAGTCGGCGAAAGATGGCGGGGAGACGGCCGAACTGGCGGAGTTTCTCGCGCGCTCGCGGCGTGCGGGCGCCCCGCTTGTCGTCGCCATCGGCCTTGCCAACCACGACAATGTCGGCGCCCTGTTCCGCAACGCCGCCGCCTTCGGCGCGTCCGGCCTCCTCCTCGACGGAGCGTCGTGCCATCCGCTCTACCGCAAGGCGATCCGCGTCTCGGTCGGCACGGCCCTGACGCTGCCGTTCCACCATGGTGCCGACGTTCAGGCGATCTGGAAGGCTCTGGAGCGCTCCGGTCATCGCCCGATCGCCCTGTCGCCGCGGGGCACGGTCGACCTTGCCGAGCTGAAGCCCGGCGAAGGGCTGGCGCTTCTCCTCGGCAGCGAGGGCCGAGGGCTCCCCGAATCGCTTCTCGCCCAGACGGAGACGGCCCGGATCGCGATGGCGCCCGGCATCGACAGCCTCAACGTCGCGACGAGTGCGGCGATCGTGTTGTCGCGGCTTTATTCGGCGGCGTGATCGCGCGCCTCCTGGCGCAGCCGCCGCACCCTCTCGGCCAGCGACGGGCCGGCGGCATCGTGCCGCCGCGGCATCGCCATCGTCGCTTCGGCATCGAGGATGGCGTCGAGCGGCGAGCGTGCGCCTTCTCGCTCGGCGGTGAGCGCCACGACCTTCGCCGCAAGTTCGCCGACCTTGTCGCGCAGCTCGCCATCACCGAGATCGTCGGCAAATTCCGGCCGTTCGGGCAGGCCGAGCCGCATGGCGAGGGAGGGGACGGGCTCCGGCTCGCGGTTCGCATTCGGCCGATCCTTGGGACCGGCAGGTTGCGGCGAAAGCGCCGGCGATGCAGGGCCCTCTGCGGCGATCGCGACGTCGCCCTCGGGTTCTTCGACTGCTTTTCCGGCGGGTTCTCGTCCTGTCTCTCCATGCCGGCTCGCAGGCGCGGCGGCTTCGTCGCTCCTGCGACCGAAAGCGGGGCGGATGGCGGGCCGCACCTGGAGGCGCCCCTCGCCCTGCCGATTCCGGCCCTCGTCGAGGCGGAAGGCTTCCGCGGCCTCGACCTCGGCATGGTCGTCGGAGGAATACGCGGCTGCCGAACTCGCCGCCTCGCCGAGCAGCCGGGCGATCTGCTCGTCCCGCTCGGCCAGCTGGCCGGTCAGCCGGGCGACCTTGTCGTCGAGGCGCTTCACGGCGTTCCGCTCCTTGGCGAGATGCGCCTCGAGCACACCTGCCTCGCTACGCAGGCGCTCGAGCGCCTTGCCGGCCTCGCGTCTTTCGCGTTCGGCCTCGCGCAGCGCGTCGGACAGCTCCTCGATCCGCAAGTCCTGCTCCTCGATCGTCGCCCGGCGTTCGTCGGCGATCGCGCCGAGGTCGGCAAAGCGGGCGTCGAGCGCCTCGAGTTCGTCGGATTTCAGGTCGAAATCGTGGGAAAGAGCCCGCAATTCGGCGCCCAGCTCCTCGATCTCTTCATCACGCAGGGCGAGCTGTTCGCTGGCGTCCCGGAGTTCACCGCTCATATCGCCGAGCGTACCCGAGAGCGCCGCATTGCGCGCCCGCAGTTCGGCGTTTTCCCCCGCCAGCCGTCCCGCCTCGATGCGGGCGAGCGCCGCCTTCTCGATCTCGGCCTCGGCCTTCATCTCGCGGCGACGGGCGGTGAGCGCCGCTTCGGCCCGAACGTGGTCGAGGCTGGCGCGGACCTCCCGGGCGGAAGCGGGAATGCTGGCTTGGTATTCTCTCAGCGCGAGACGGCGCGTCCGCGACCAGAATAGCGGCGAGACGACGAGCGCGATCAGCGTCGCCGCGAGGAAGCCGAACACGAAGGTCAGGGCGGTGGCGATCATCTCATATCCGGGGGTTCTCGTCCTTCACCCCGACATATAGAGCAAAAGCTCGCCAAATGCGCGTCCTGGCGCCCTCCTGCGCAATAAAGACAACTCGCTATGGTGAATGCGTCACGCCGCGGCCCCCCGAAATCAGAACGGATTCCAGGTCGGCATCGGGGTCAACTTCAGATAGCCGAGATTGAGGCCGAGCCGCGCCCCGACGCCCGTCTTCACGGGCACCAGCAGGACGTTGTCGCGGGCGAGCACCGTCATGCCGAGCCCGCCGACCAGATAGGCGCTGCCGGAAACCCCGCCGAAGCGGCCATAGACCGATTCGATGCTGGGCAGGTTGTAGACCAGCATCATCGTCCGCGCCCCGTCGCCGCCGACGTCGAAGCCGAGCGACGGCCCCTGCCAGAAGATCCGCCGCTGGCCGGCATTCTTGGTGTAGAGTGTGCCCTCGCCGAAGCGCAGACCGCCGAAGAAGGCACCGGCCGCTTCCTGGCCGAGGATGTAGCCGTTCGGCAGGCCGTAGCTCTGGAAGGCCCGCTCGAGCAGCTGGGCGAGGCCGCCGGAGGTGGTGCCGAAGAAGCGGTGGCCGGTCCCGACCACCTCGTCCATGGTGTAGCCTTCCTGCGCCGCGACCTGGGCGGTGGCGGGAGCGGTGGAGCCGGTCGTCGCCGCAAGGCCGATGAGGGCCGCGGCGGCGAGGCTGCGAAACGTTCCGACGATCGAGCGCATGATCCATTCCTTTCGCGAGGATTGATCGTTTCGGCGAAAAACGCGGTCAAAATCCCGCTTTCGCGCATTTTGCGCCGATCGTGGTTTCCGAAACACTAACGAACCGTCGAGAAGGTGACGTTTCTCGATCTCGTGGCGGCGCTTCGACGCGTTTCGCCCGGGCTCGGTTGACGGCCACCCGCCTTGGAATCATGGTCGAGGAACATCACGGGCGATGATTCGCCAATTCGATCAGACGAAAATCGCCCAACCAGCGGACGGTTCGACCATGACCAGCCTGCCTCCCATCTCCGCGGCCGATCTTGCGGCGCTCCTGTCGAGCCGCCTCTGCCACGACATCATCTCGCCGGTCTTCGGCATCCAGAGCGGGCTGGAACTCCTCGACGACATGCCGGGCGACAAGGAATCGATGCAGCTCGTCCGCTCGTCGCTGAAGTCGGCGGTCGCCAAGCTGCAGTTCGCCCGGATCGCCTTCGGCGCCGCCGGCTCGCAGACCGCGATGATCGACCTCAACGACGCCAAGACGGTGGCGACCGGCTACATGGAGCACGAGAAACCGAGCCTCGTCTGGGAGGGCGAGCCGGGCTACGTTCCGAAGAACTGCGCCAAGATCGTCCTCAACCTGATCGTCATGGCGAGCGCCTCGATCAGCCGCGGCGGCAAGGTCCACGTCCAGATCGACGGCATCGAACCCTTCGGCGCCACCATCACCGCGACCGGCGACCGGATCCGGATGCAGCAGCGGCTCGTCGCGATGCTCGACGGCACCATGGGCGAGGAGGCGATGGACGCCCAGGCGATCCAGCCCTACTACACGCTGTTCCTCGCCGAGGAATCCGGCCTCGCCGTGACCTACGAGAAGACCGACGACCGCGTCGTCTTCAAGATCGGCCCCAAGGCGGCCGCGACCGCAAACGAGCCCGCCGGGCCGGGTCCCGCGCCGGCCGCATAGGCCCGCGGGCGCCGTCGCCCTGCCATCCGGAATACCGGCCGGATTTTACCCAACGTTAGCCGTTTCTCTCAACCATTCGGAAAAGCCGTCGGGTTACGTTGCGTTGCCGGGGCGGGCGATTCCACTCCGAAGCCGGCCGCGCTCTTTCGCTGCCACCGCCGGGGTGTCTCGCCGATGCCGCCGTGGCTTCGGGTGGCCGTCTTCCACCTGGAGGGATCGCGAACCAGCCCGGCCGTGTCGAAAGGATGAGCCCATGAAGACCTGTCTGATCATCGACGAGGCGCCGGTCATCCGCAAGATCGCCTTCCGGCTGCTCAGCCGCGAGGGTCTCGACGTCGACACGCTGGAAAAGCCGGGCGAGGCCCTGGCCTGGATCGACAACCACGGCGCCCCGGACATCCTCGTCGTCGGCGTCAGCGCCCGCGACAAGGCGGTCGTCGAGGAGATCAAGGCGGTGCGCGAACGGGCGGGAAGCTCCACCCACCTGGTGGCGATGATCGTCGAGGCCAATCTCGGACTGATGACCCGGCTGAAACGGGCCGGCGTCGAATGCTACCTCTACAAGCCCTTCGACCGGGCGGCGCTGGACGCCGTCCTCAAGCGCTTCATGGAACCGGAAACGGTGCTGGCCTGAGGACGACTTCTCGCCTTTTTTAGAAGGGCGTCGCTGCACGAAACGCGCGAAAGCGCTTCCGGCGGATTGAGCCGTCTCCTTGCACCGCGCCCGTCTCGCTGCGGAGTCTAGGACGCCGATATCGCGCGCCAGCGCCGAGGCGAGACGGGCGTAGGACCGACACTCGGCCCAACGGAACATCTGATCGCGACGCGACAACCGCGTCGTGCTAACGAATGACGGAACGGGGTCACCAGGGAGGTCCGGTCATGGGATTGCCGTCACAATCCATGCCAGAGCATCTTTCGGCATCGACATTCGACGACTTCGTGGCAAGCAGGCCCGAAGGAGAAACGTGGGAACTGATCGACGGGCTTTTCGTCATGCAAGCCACGCCCACCATTCCTCACTCGGTCATCGCCTCGAACATCGAACGCCTGCTCAACGATGCCTTGGCGAACGTCCTTCCGGATCTGCTCGCCTGCAGGGAAGTGACGATCGTCATGGAAGCGGCCGGCATCGTGGGAGGCGGCAACTACGTCCCGGACGTCGCCGTCCTCGACGAGGCCGACCTCCAGGAAGGCCTCACCAGCACGGCAACCTGTCATCTTGCGGTGGAAGTCGTCAGCCCGAGCGATCGAAAGCCCATCGCCGGATCTGCTCGCCCGAAGATCGACATCAAGCTCGAGGGGTACCGAAATCTGCCATCCTGCATGGCGATCCTCGTGGTCGACCAGAGCGAGATAGCGGTGATGGCCCTGATCCGAACCGATCAGGGCTGGATCGAGTCACGCTACGATTCGCCGGACGACGAGATCGCGCTTCCGGATTTCGGGCTGAAATGCAAGGTCGCCGACATTTACTTCAGAACCCCCGCCTTGCGAACGGCGTCGAAAATCGCGCCCTGATAGCGGGGCAAGGACCTCCCTGACACCACCGAGCGCCCGTCCGATTTCGAGACCCAGGGCAAGACGCCGACGCGTCCGCCCTTCCGTCTCCCGCCTGGCACCGAAAGCCAGCCGCGTTTCAATGCCGGAAATGCCGCATGCCCGTCAGCACCATGGCGAGGCCGTGCTCGTCGGCCGCGGCGATGACCTCGTCGTCGCGCATCGAGCCGCCCGGCTGGATGACCGCCGTGGCGCCCGCCTCAACGGCCGACAAGAGGCCGTCGGCAAAGGGGAAGAAGGCGTCGGAGGCAACCACCGAGCCGATGGTGGCGGGCTTGTCCGCGCCGGCCGCCTTGGCCGCATCCTCGGCCTTGCGGGCGGCGATCCGGGCCGAATCCACCCGGCTCATCTGCCCGGCGCCAATGCCGACCGTCGCGCCGCCCTTGGCATAGACGATGGTGTTGGACTTGACGTGCTTGGCGACCCGGAAAGCAAAACGCAGGTCCGACAGTTCCGCCGCGCTCGGCGCCCGCTTGGTCACCACCTTCAGATCGAGATCGTCGACGACGCCATTGTCGCGCGACTGGACGAGGAGCCCACCGGCCACCGATTTGACGAAGCGCCCCGCAGCGCGCGGGTCCGGCAGCCCGCCGGTGATCAAAAGACGCAGATTCTTCTTCGCCGCGACGATGGCGATCGCTTCGTCGTCGGCCTCGGGCGCGATGATCACCTCGGTGAACACCTTGACGATCGCTTCCGCCGTGCGGGCATCGAGCCGCCGGTTGAGCGCGACGATGCCACCGAAGGCCGAGACGGGATCGCAGGCGAGCGCCGCCTTGTAGGCGGCGACGAGATCGCCCCCTTCCGCGACGCCGCAGGGATTGGCGTGCTTGATGATCGCGACGGCCGCCGTGCGGGCGGGATCGAACTCGCCGACCAGCTCGAAGGCGGCGTCGGTGTCGTTGATGTTGTTGTAGGAGAGCGCCTTGCCCTGCAGCTGCCGTGCCGTGGCGACGCCCGAGCGGCTTTCGCCGGTCCGGTAGAAGCCGGCCGACTGGTGCGGGTTCTCGCCGTAGCGCAGCGCCTCGGCGAGTTCCCCGGCGATGGCGATGCGTTTCGGCGTCGTCTCGCCGAGGCTCTCGGCGAACCAGCCGGAGACCGCCGCGTCATAGGCCGCCGTGCGGGCGAAAGCGCGGCCGGCAAGCGTCCGGCGCAGCGCGATGTCGGTCTCGCCGCCATTCGCTTCGAGGCCGGCGAGAACCTCGCCGTAATCAGCCGGATCGACGACGACCGCGACATAGCCGTGGTTCTTCGCCCCGGCGCGGATCATCGCGGGGCCGCCGATGTCGATGTTCTCGACGATGGTTTCACGGGAAGCACCGGAGGCGCGGGTTTCCTCGAAGGGATAGAGATTGACGACGAGAAGGTCGATCCCGGCGATGCCGTGCTCGTCCATCGCCTGCCGGTGCGCCGCGTCGCCGCGAATGCCAAGGAGGCCGCCATGAACGCCGGGATGCAGCGTCTTCACCCGTCCGTCCATGATCTCCGGAAAGCCCGTCAGCTCGGAAACGTCGCGGACGGCGAGCCCCGCTTCCGCCAGGGTCTTCGACGTCCCGCCGGTCGAGACCAGTTCGACGCCGAGCGCCGCGAGGCCCTTTGAAAATTCCACCAGTCCGGTCTTGTCGGAGACCGACAGCAAGGCGCGGCGGATGCGGACGCGGTCGGGCAGCGGCGTGGCGTTGGCTTGGACGGACATTGCAGGCTTCCTCGGCAGGCTGGCTCGGTGGATGTCTTCGCGGCGCTCGGTGCATCGCCGGCCTTGGCGGCGGCTCGGCGGAACCCGCGCGGGATCTCTTCCCCTGATAGTCGGCCCGCCGCGTCGCGGCAATGGCGAGGGCGCGCCGGACGATGCCCTCGCGGCCTTCCCTGCCCCGCGCGGCGCGCCGCGCCGGCGCTCACGCCTCACAGATAGCGCGGCATGCCGACTTCGAGGGTGCGCGAGGGCGGCAGCATGAAGCGGTCCGGCGGCCGCAGCGCCAGCCGCGCCATCACCGCATAGGCGGCAAGGAACAACCCCTCCGGCTTGGCGAAGAGCGGCGGCGGCACCGGGCGCTCCAGCCCCGCGATGTAGACCGACTCGTCCGGATCGACGCCGAGGCCCTGGAGCTCGGCGGCGATCAGCGAGGGCAGGTTGATGCGCTGCATGTAGCCGACGCTGACGACGATCCGCGAAAGCCCCGGCCGGATCTGCGTGCGCTGGATCCGCTCGTCCTGCGACACCCGCGGGATTGCCCAGGTCCTGACGCTGACGAGGATCGTCTTGGCGAAGCGCGTTTCGGTCAGTTCGTTGAGCTCCGCCAGGGCCCGCGGCACACTGGCGCCGCGTCGGACCAGGAAGACCGCCGCCCGCTGGGTCGTCGGCGGCCGGTTGCCGCAGGCCTTGATGTAGTCGCGCAGGTCCTGCTCGTCGCCCTCCTGCAGCGTTCCCATGCGCATCTGGCCGAACCGCCAGGACACGGCGAGAAAGACCACCGCGGCGGCAAGGCCGATGGGCAAGAGGCCTCCACCCTCGATCTTGCCGAGATTGGCGGCGACGAAGGCGACGTCGAGGAGCAGGAAAAGCACCGTTACGGCGATCGAGACGACGCGCCAGACGCCCCGGCCCTTCTGCTGCAGCCGGTAGGCGAGATAGAGCGCCGTGGTGCTCGCCATCGCGCCGGCGACGGCGATGCCATAGGCGTTGGACAAAGCATCCGACGAGCCGAAGGAGAGGACGACGATGGCCGTACAGACCCCGACCAGGGTGTTGACCCCCGGCGCCAGGAGATCATGCGGATTGGTGGCCGAGAAATAGCGGATCCGCATCGACGGCAGGAAGTCGAGCCGCATCGACTGGCTGGCAAGGCTGGCGATGCCGGTGATCACCGCCTGGGAGGCGATGATCGAGGCGAGCGTCGCCAGAACCACCGCGAAGGGCAGAACGGCGCCGCCGAACAGGCCGTAGAAGGTGCTCTCGCCGACGGCAGTCCCGGAGAGGACCAGGGCGCCCTGGCCGAAATAGTTGATGATGAGGGCCGGAAAGGCGACGAAGACCCAGGCGCGGGTGATCGCCTGCCGGCCGAACTGGCCGAGATCGGCATAGAGCGCCTCGCCGCCGGTCACCGCCAGGAAGACGGCGCCACAGATCGCCGCGGCGGTGGCCGGATGGCCGACGAGATAGAACAGGGCGTAATGCGGCGACACCGCCTCCAGCACCGCCGGCACCTTGACGATCTGGATGCCGCCGGAGATCGCCAGCATGGCGAACCAGACGAGCATCACCGGCCCGAAGGCCTTGCCGATCCGCCCCGCCCCGAGAAGCTGGGCGGCGAACAGGCCGACGATGATGGCGAGCGCCACCGGCACGATCAGATGATCGAGGCTGGTGGTGATCTCGCCGAGCCCCTCGACGGCCGAGAGCACCGAGATCGCGGGGGTCAGCACCGCATCGCCGAAGAGCAGCGCCCCGCCCGCCAGCGCGATGGCGAGAAGGACGACCGTGTGCGGTTTCAGCCCGCGCGGCCGGTCGAGCCGCAGCAGCGCGGCGAGGGCCAGGATGCCGCCCTCGCCGGCATTGTCGACCCTGAGGATCCAGAACAGATATTTCGCCGTGACGACGAGGACGAGCGCCCAGACGATCAGCGACAGGACGCCGAAGACCGCTTCCGGGGTGGGGCCACCGGCGGCGTCGATGGCGACCTTGAAGGCGTAGAGGGGGCTCGTGCCGATATCCCCGAAGACGACGCCGAGGGCGCCGAGGGTGAGCGTCATCTGCCGGCTGGAATGCTGGCCGAGCCTGGAGACCGGTGCGGTCTTCGACCCGCCGATGGGGGTGTCGATCATGATCGAGCGGCCGGGCGGCCGTACTCCGTTACAGGGGCGACCCGCTTTGGGCGGCCCGAAATCGTCGGAACTTGTGGGGGTATCGCGGGAAGCGGCGTCGCAGCCGTCGGTGGACCGGCCTCGTCGGGCATCGCCCCGTTCATCCGCGGGGCGTCGATAGACCCTTTCCTCGTCACGATCTAGGGATTGGAAGCAGGATTTACGAGCGCAGCAACGTTCGTCCCGGCATTCGGTTCACCGAGAGGAAGCAGGATCGTCGCGCCGGCCCGCCGATTCCTGCCGCACCGGGCGTGAATCATCCCCGGATCCCGCGCCGCGCAGCCGCGCGGTCTTCTCCCCGAGGTCGTCGAACGTCTTCGGCAAAGCGGTCACGGCGCGGTTCATCCCGCCGCAGCCGGCAAGGCCGACCAGCGGGACGAGTGCGGCGAGGAAGAGGAACGCGCGGACGGTCATGGAACCGGCAAGTGGGCTTCCTGCCGGCGAGATCCAGCCCCGCCGGCCGGCCGTTGCCGGGTCGCCCGCCCCTCAGGACAGGCGTTCGAAGCTCCAGCAAATCTCCGGCGTCAGGCCCGGATCGACGGTGACGACGATTTGCAGCGTCCGGCGCGGGCCGGAACTGTCGGCGAACAGAATGGAATCTTCGATGGTGAACGGCCGATCCACGGCAAAACGCCAGGTCTGGCCGCGCATCGACAGCCGCGCGATGTCGCCGATCGTCTCGACGCTGACCTGCGGATGAAGATGAAAGCGTAGCGCCGCCTCGCGCGCTTCCTCCCGCCCCCGCGGCCTGCGGGTCGGGGTAAGCCGGTCGCGGCCAGACAGCGTCCAGCCGTCGTTTTCCAGTTCGAGGCGGCGGGTGTGGAGGTAGCCGAGGTCGCGGTCGTAGCCGTCATGGGTCGCCTCGAAACCGGTGGTGCGATCGCCTTCGCCGACGATTTCGTCCAGCTGGACGTTGGTGGGGCCGGGCACCAGCGGCGAGCCGAGGAAGCGGTCGAGATGCGGCTGGCCGGCGAAGCGCGAGGAGGAACGGTCGCCGATCGTCACCGTCGAATGGGCCGCCGTCGAGCGGGAGAGCCGCTTCAGCGCCGCCTGGCCCGCCTGCGGCGAGCCGCAATTGACGACGATCCGCGCCGCCGCCGAGGACAATTCGAAGGCCAGCGTCCCGGCATGGGCGTTGCGCGACAGCGCCACCGGCGGCGGGCAGCCGGTGTCGGCGATCACCACGGTGCCGCCTGTGGCAAGGCGGTGGTAGCCGGAGTGGCGCGCATGCGACAGCGGTTCGCCGAGGGTCTCGTCGAAGCGCATCAGCGCCGCCATCAGCTGCATGTTCGAGCAGCCGGTGCCGTTGAACAGCGCCAGCGTGCCGTCGGTGTGGCGGAAGAAGCGCAGCGCCGGCAGCATCCGGTCGATCGCCGAGTAGATCCCCTTCGGCACCGGCTGGCCCTGGCCCTGCAGCGTCTCGCGGATCGGGAGAAGGTCGCCGAGGATCGTCGCCAGAGCCGCCGGATCGCGACTGACATGGCCGCCGTCGGGCAGGATCTGCCTGTCGAGCTCGTCGGCGAGCTGCTGGGCTGCGGCCCGCATCCTCCCCGACGGACCCGGCAGGCAGAGTGCGGAAAGAGCGAGCGCCATGCGCACCGTCAGCCGCGGCAGGCCGACCGGCGCCTCCTGGGCGATCGAACGCAGATAGCGGGTCTGGATCGTCAGGCTCTTCAAAAACCGACGATAGAAATCGTATTCGGCCGAGCCGAGCAAAAGGTCCGCATGGCTCAGCCAGGCGATCACCCGCCGCGCCGCCACTTCCGGCTCGAAGGCCGCGCCGCCGAGACGGCCAGCGGAAAAGCGGAGCCAGTCGGCAACCAGCGCGCGGGCGTTCTGCGCGGACAGCGCGTCGGCGGCGGCCGCATGGTGGGAAAGCCAGGCAAAACCGTGCAGCTCGGCGGCGAACTCTGCGGTCGGCGGTGCAAGCTGGAAGATCGAGCCGCGGCCGGCTTCCACCAGTCGCCCGGCGAAGAGGAAGCGGCCGCCATAGATCGCCTCGGCAATGAACGGATCGCCCTGAAACAAGGTCGGCGGCACCACGGCGAGACGATCGGGGCCGGCGCCGGAAAAGCGCAGACGATGGATCGGCCCGTTGCGCAGCCGCCGGCGAAGGCGGCGCCAGGCCTCCTGAATCGTCAGAACCGCGATCTGCGGCTTGTCCGCCAAGGACATCGACACTCCGATCACCCCATGCTCAGCCCGGCCGGGCTCCCGCGACGTCGTGCCCGGGCGGCCTAGCGCCGTGCGCCCGACGGGACGCACAAAGGACGCTCCTCATTCACACGACGCGTCGTCGGTGCCGAAGATCCGGTCCGTTCCTCGCGCTGCGGCGGTACCGCGCGGGCCCGGTAAGGATCCCTCGCGGCTCGTCTTGCGCCAAGTTTCTGCCAATAGGGTAAACAAACCCTTAAGTCCCGTGACTACCGCAAGGGAATGTGAGCCGCGACCGTAGGGAAAATCAAGCTGTTTCGCGCCTGAACCTTGCGGCGAAGAAGCCGTCGAGCCCGCCGCCCGCCTCGCCGCCGCCCAGCATCTCGGGCGTCGTGCGCAGGATCCCTGCCGGCGAGACGGCGAATTCGAAGCCTTCGAGCTCGGCCGGAGCGACCGGCTCAAGCGCATAGTCTGGCCGCGCTTGCAGGAAAGCGCGGGCGACGTCTTCCCCCTCCCGCCCGTCGGTCGAGCAGTTGGCGAAGACGAGCATGCCGCCGGCTTCGACGAGATCCGCCGCCCGGGTCAGAAGGCGCAGCTGAAGGCCGGCCAGCTTGTCGATCTCCGCATCGTCCTTGGTATAGGCAACGTCCGGGTGGCGGCGGATGGTGCCGGTCGACGAGCAGGGCGCGTCGAGAAGCACCGCCTCGAAGCGCTGGTCCGGCTCGAACGCCATGACGTCGCCGGTCAGCGTCTCGGCGGAAAGGCCGAGGCGCCCGAGATTTTCCTTCAGCCGCCGGATGCGGGAGGACGACTGGTCGAGCGCCGTCACGCGGGCGCCGGCGGCAGCGAGCTGCGCCGTCTTGCCGCCCGGCGCCGCGCACAGATCGGCGACGCGCTTGCCCGCCACATCGCCGAACAGCCGGACGGGCAGCGCCGCGGCGACGTCCTGCACCCACCATTCCCCCGCCTCGAAGCCGTCGAGCCCCGAAATCGGGCCCTCGATCGCGGCGAGCCGCACCGAATGAGTGCCGATCGCCCGCCCGCCGAGGCGCGCCGCCCAGCCTCGCACGTCGGTTTTCACCGTCAGGTCGATGGGCGCGCGGGCGAGATGGGCGCCGGCGATGCCGGCGGCGCGCTCCGAGCCGTATTGTTCGACGAGCCGGCCCCACAGCCAATCCGGGCAGTTCTGGCGCGGATCGGCCTGAAGGTCTGGCAGGCGCTTCGCCTCCCGGGCGATCCGACGCAGGACGGCGTTGACGAGCCCGGAAAAGCGCGCGGCGCGCGGATCGGCATTGGCGCTGGCGACCGCGAGGTCGACCGCCGCCGAATCCGGCACGTCGAGGCAGAGGATCTGCGCCGCGCCGACATGCAGGACATGCCGCAGCGAGGCCGCGCCCGAAGGCAGCGGCCGTTCGAGCCTTGCTGCGATCTCCGCCTCGATGGTGCCGCGAAATCTCAGGGCCGAGGTGAGGATCGCCTTGACCAGCGCCTGGTCCCGCGGCTCCAGCTGGCGCAGATGCGGGTGGCCGGTCGCGGCGTCGGTCAGGCCGTCGAGCGAGGTCTGCTTGTCGATGACGGCGGCCATGAGCCGCGCCGCCACCTGACGGGCCGCGAGCCCCGGTCGGTCGTCGACGTCGCGAGGGGTGTGAGGGCGAGCGGCCTTGCCGCCGCCGCGCCCGGTCGCTGCCTTCATGCTGCCTGCCCCGTCTTTCGGATGCGACCCTTTCCCCGCGCTCAACCCCAGGGCCCCTTGCGCGACGAACGATTGCCCGACGGGCCTCGGCCGGTGCCACCGCGGCCCCACGGTCCAGGCCGCTTGTCATCGTCGTCGTCCTTGCTCGGGTCATAGGGCCGTCCATCCCAGGGGCCGGCCTTGGCGCCGCCGGAAGCCGCCCTTCCCCATGGCGCCCGCGGCCCGCGTCCGTCGGCGGCGACCGCCCGGCTGCCAGCCCGGTCCCGGCCGAGCCGCTCCTGGCGCTCATATCCGAGAGCCCCGCCACCCATCTCGGCCGCCAGCTGGTTCAGCGCGGCAATGCGGTTTTCCGTCGCCGGATGGGTGGAGAACAGACTGTCCATACGCTGACCGTTCAGGGGATTGATGATGAACATGTGGGCCGTCGCGGGATTGCGCTCGGCGCTCCAGTTGGGCCGCTGGCGCACCGCGCCGGCGATCTTGCCGAGCGCCGAGGCGAGCCACCTGGGCTCGCCGCAGATTTCGGCGCCGCGCCGGTCGGCCTCGTATTCGCGCGTCCGGCTGACGGCCATCTGCACCATCATCGCCGCCAGCGGCGCGACGATGATCGCGACAAGGACGCCGACGAAGCCGAGCGGATTGTTGTTGTCGCGGCTGCCGCCGAAGAACATGCCGAAATTGGCGAGCATCGAGATGGCACCGGCCAGCGTCGCGGTGATCGTCATGGTCAGCGTGTCGCGGTTCTCCACATGGGCGAGCTCATGGGCCATGACGGCGGCGATCTCCTCCTCGCTCAGCGTCCGCAAAAGCCCCGTACTGGCCGCTACGGCGGCGTTCTGCGGATTACGGCCGGTGGCGAAGGCGTTGGGCTGATCGCTGTCGATGACGAAGACCCGCGGCATCGGCAGGCCGGCGCGGCCCGCCAGCCCCTCGACGATGCGGTAGAATTCCGGCGCCGTGCGGGCATCGACCTGCCGCGCGCCATACATCTTCAGAACCATCTTGTCGCCGTTCCAATAGGCGAAGAGGTTCATGCCGAGCGCGATGACCAGCGCGATCATCATGCCGCCGCGCCCGCCGATCAAAAGACCGACGCCCATGAAGAGGGCGGTGAGAAAGGCGATCAGCATCGCCGTCTTGATCGTGCTCATGCGAGACCCCGCGTCCCAGAAGTTCAGGGGCGAATTGCGCCCGATTGCCGGAAATCTGGGGTTTTCGCGGCCGCGCTTCAATATTAGCAAAGTCTCGTCGGAGTCACTCCGAATTGCCCGGCGGCCGGCGGCTGCCTGTCGAAGGTCGCCGTCATGTCGATTTTCAGGCCGATCGGGGCTTTGGCGCCGCGCCGCCACCGACTATGTGAGGGGCGAAAACCATTCACCCCGCATCGAGGACAACGGCGATGAGCGACGACAGGAGCGGCAAGGTCGATCGGGAAGACGATATCCTCGATCGGATGCGCCTTTCCTCCGAACAGCCGGGAAGCCATGGCGGCCGCCAGCTCACCCAGGCGGCACAGCGGGCGCTCGCCGAGGCGGAGGAACGCCGTCGCAAGCGCGCGGCCGAAACCGTTCATCCCGAAGACATGCCGAAAGAGGTGAATGGCCGAAACGGCCCGGAACCCATCCGCTACGGCGACTGGGAGAAGAACGGCATCATCTCGGACTTCTGAGATCGCCCGCAACCGGCAGCTCGCGGGGGTTGTAGGGTGAACATCCTATAACTCCACCGAGTCGTTCTTTCGCCCGCCCTCCATACCGTCGACAATCCCATCTCGGCACTGTGAATCTCGCAGTCTTGCCGAATCGAGCGTCGCCGCATACATAGGAAGATGTTCTCAACCGGAGCATCGACCCGATGCGCGCAATCGCGTACCTTGCCCTCATAGGATGTGTCGCCGCCGCCAGCCCGGGGCTGGCGGGCGAGGCCGCCTATCAGCGCGAGATCGCCGGACCCGTCGCGGCGAACGTCGTCAAGGTGCGTGACGGCGACACGGTCGAGGTCGAGGCCTTCGTCTGGCCGATGCAGAGCGTCCATGTCGCGGTGCGGCTGCGCGGCATCGACGCGCCGGAAAAGCGGGGCAAATGCGCGGCCGAAAAGGCCGCCGCCGCCCGCGCGACGGCGCGGCTGACGGAGCTCGTCGGCGCCGGCGAGGTGCGCCTCAGCGACGTTTCGGGCGACAAGTATTTCGGCCGCGTCCTGGCCAGACTTTCGGCCAAGGGCAATGACGATCTCGCGCGGACCCTCCTGAAGGAAGGGCTCGTCGCCCCCTACAAAGGCGGCAAGCGCCGCAACTGGTGCGCCGATGCGGATCTGCGCAGCGGCGCGCTGCACGGCGACGATCCGTCCGCCCTCGCGCTTGCCCGCCGCTGACGCGCCGGCCAGCCGGTGCCAGAAGCCTTTGCTTGGTCGGCTCAGTCCTTCTCGGGAACCGGCACGTTGAAGCCATTCAGCGTCACCGACACCAGGCTGTAGAGCCCGACGAGATAGATCAGCTCGCTCGCGCCATGCTGGCCGAAGGTCTTCACCGCCAGGTCATAGGTCGGGCGCGGCAGGATGCCGCCGCCGTTGAGCAGAGCCCAGGCGACGTCGTAGGCGACCTCCTCGCCGCCTTCCAGCCCGGTCGGCTTGACCCCGGCGACGAGGGTGGACAGCCGCTCGTCGGTCATCCCCTCCTTCTCGGCGACGGCGACATGAGCGTAGATCTCGTAGGCGGCGTTGAAATGGGCCCCGGTGACGAGAATGGCGATCTGTCGGGCATTGTCCGGAAGCGTCGCCTCCATCGACATCGCCTTGGTCAGCGCCCATATGGCGCCGCCGATCTTCGGCTCGTGCAGCCAGGGGTTCCACGGCCCCATCAGCGCGCCGTCCTCGCGCACGGCCTCGAAGGCGTTGAAGTTGCTGGAGATGCCGGCTTTCATGTCGTCGTAGAGCGGCTTCTGCTCGGCGGTGAGATCGGCAGGCGCGATCAGGGGCAGGCGCATGGCGGCGTCCTCTCGTTTGGGGGAACCACTTCGCTGTCGCGGTTCTTGTGCAATGCAACATAGAGCCGGGTCACCTGCCGCCAGCACCATTGCCGAAAATTCATCCGCTGGCCTGCGGCTACCGCATTCACACTTCTCGCCGGATGATCGCTCGATGCGGATGCTGGCTCCAGCCCAATCGAACCGCTAAGACATGTGATCGTTCAGCCGCTCACATCACCGCGTCGTCATCCTCGGGCTTGTCCCGAGGATCTACTGCAGGTTGATTGTTGTGCGCCTCGCGGAAGAGGGCCATTCTGCTCGGATTCTGTCGTTGAGCCGGCAATAGATCCTTGGGACAAGCCCAAGGATGACGCAATTTCGACGGTTTCGGCCAATTTTAGTCTGCCCGCCTGAGCCCGTGGCATGGCTGCGACCGTCTCTCGACCAAATGCGTAAACCTTGTAGGGCCTGCGGCGAGGAGCGCGCGGCCCCAGCCCGCGGCAATTGCACCGCCGCCACCGGCGCGATAAGCCACGGCAAGGCGAACAGTTTCACGTGAAATCGGAGCAGATCGAATGGCGAGTGGCGAGGAGAAACTGGCGGATCTCGTGCGCCACGTGGTCGCCGCGCTCGAACCGAAGATTGCCGTCCGGCTGTGGAACGGCGAGTGGCTCGGGCCGACGACGGGCGGCCCTGTGCTGGCCCTCAACGATCCCGCCGCGATCGCCCGCCTCGCCGTCAGCCCGAACATCGCCACCGCCGTGGGCCTGTGGATGTCGAAGGCGATCGACGTTGAGCACGGGACGATCTTCGATCTCGCCGCCGCCCGGCCGGACATCCGCACCAAGGCGGCGATGAAGCGGATCGACAAGCTGAAGGTCGCCGCCGCCCTGCCTTCCCTCTACGCTTTGTCGCGGCGGGCGAAGACGAAGGGTCCCGCCTCCGGCGAGGACGCCGCGGCCAGCGGCTCGTCCAAGGCGGCGATCCAGTTCCACTACGACGTCTCGAACGACTTCTACCGGCTCTTCCTCGACACCCGCATGCTTTATTCCTGCGGCTATTTCGACGGCTGGCACGAGGACATCGACAAGGCGCAGGTCGACAAGCTCGACATGATCTGCCGCAAGCTGCGGCTGAAACCCGGCGAGCGCTTCCTCGACATCGGCTGCGGCTGGGGCGCGCTGCTGATCCACGCGGCGGAGAACTACGGTGTCTCCGGTCATGGCGTGACGCTCAGCCAGGCGCAGTTCGATCTGGCAAAGGAGCGCATCGCCGCCAAGGGTCTGGCCGACAAGGTCACCGTCGAGCTGAAACCCTTCGAGGAACTGACCGGCCAGTTCGACAAGGTCGCCTCGATCGGCATGTTCGAACATGTCGGCTGGGACAGGCACGACGCCTATTTCGCCGCCGTCCGCAAGCTGCTGCGGCCGAACGGGCTCTATCTCCACCATGCCATCACCCGGCCGGCCAAGGAGACCGAAAAGAAGTTTCGGCAAGGCACCAAGGAATATGCGGCGATCATCCGCTACATCTTCCCCGGCGCCGAGCTCGACCATGTCGGCCATTCGGCGCAGTTCCTGGAGAAGCATCGCTTCGAGGTCCACGACGTCGAGAACTGGCGCGAGCATTATGCCCGCACCTGCCGGCTCTGGCACGACCGGCTGCTGGCGCGCATGGACGAGGCGTCGGCCATCGCCGGCGAGGACAAGGCCCGTCTCTGGCTGCTCTATCTCGCCGGCGTCTCATTGGGCTTTGAGCGCGGCGGCCTGCTCATCTACCAGACGCTTGCCTCGAAACGCGCCAAGGGCCCGAGCGGCCTACCGCCGACGCGGCGCGATCTCTACGCCTGAGCCGGACGGCTGCCGGGCAGAGATGCGCGGGCGAGCGCGACGGACTTCCACCGTCCGAGGAACGATCGTCTCAGCCGGGCGCCCGTTCGGAAAGCGTCGAGCGAAGCCGGCGCAAGGTTTCGGCCAGTTCGGCGAGTTCGGCCTGGGTCAGCCCGGTCGCCTCCGCCACCCGCTCCGGGACGATCTTGGCCCGCGCCTTCAGATCGCGGCCGGCTTTTGTGAGGACGATCCGCACCGAGCGCTCGTCCGCCGGGTCGCGGCGGCGGCCGATCAGCCCGTTGCTTTCGAGCCGCTTCAATAGCGGCGTCAGGGTGTTCGACGCCAGGCCCAGCTTGAGGCCGAGATCCTTCACCGACCGGTCGTCGCGGCGCCAGAGCAGCGTCATCACGAGATATTGCGGATAGGTCAGGCCGAGTTCGGCCAACAACTCGCGGTAGAGCTGGTTGAAGGCGTGACCCGCCTCATAGACCGAAAAGCAGAGGAAATCTGCCAGTTCGTCCGCCCGTTCGACATCGTTCGGCATTTCGCGCTCCTTATCGGCGGTAATTAAATCGCGCGCGATTGAATCGCAACCCTTGACGTCTCGATCGCCTTCGGCTATTTAGATCGCGCACGATTTAATCGTGAACGAAATCAGAGCGCGGAGATGGACATGACCACATTCACCACCAGTGACGGCGTCGAACTCTTCTACAAGGACTGGGGCACCGGGCAGCCGATCCTGTTCTCGCACGGCTGGCCGCTGTCGGCCGACGCCTGGGATGCGCAGATGTTGTATTTCGCCGCGGCCGGATACCGGGTCCTCGCCCATGACCGCCGCGGACACGGCCGCTCGGCCCAGCCCTTCACCGGCAACGACATGGATCGCTATGCCGACGATCTGGCGGAACTCATCGAGCATCTCGATCTGAAGAACATCGTCCTGATCGGCCATTCGACCGGCGGCGGCGAGGTGGCGCATTATGTCGGCCGCCACGGCAATGGACGGGTCGCCAAGGTGGTGCTCGTCGGGGCAGTGCCGCCGGTCATGCTGAAGTCGGACACCAATCCGCACGGAACGCCGATCGAGGTGTTCGACGGCATCCGCGACGGCGTCGCCAACAACCGTTCCCAGTTCTATCAGGATCTCACCACGCCGTTCTACGGCTTCAACCGCGACGGCGCGACGGACAGCAAGGGTCTTCGCGACGCCTTCTGGGCCCAGGGCATGGCCGGCGGCATCGTCGGGCAATATGCCTGCATCCGCGAATTCTCGGAGGTGGACTACACCGAGGATCTGAAGGCGATCACCGTGCCGACGCTCGTCATCCACGGCGACGACGACCAGATCGTGCCGATCGCGGCCTCCGGCAAGCTGAGCGCCGAGATCGTCGCGAATGGAACGCTGAAGATCTACGAGGGCGGCTCCCACGGCCTCGCCCAGGTCGATCCCCAGCGCTTCAATGCCGACGTCGAGGCCTTCATCAAGGGCTGACGCCCTGCCCCGACGGGCGGTCCGGACGACGGACATCATCGCCAAGGGGCGGGCTCGAAGGCAGAGCCCGCCCCTTCGACGTTCAAGATCGCCTCAGCCGACCGTCGAGCGCGCCATCGTCCGGATGAAGCCGACGTCGAGGACAAGCATCACCAGCAGCGACAGGCCGACCAGCGGGAAGACGATGCCCCCGACGATGAGGATCGCGATCACCCCGCGAAAGGCGCGGGCATCGGCCGGCAAGGGCGGCACACCGAGCGAGCCCTTCGGCCGGCGCTTCCACCACATCACGCCGGCGGCGACCGACATCACCACGATGGCGAGGCAGGCGAGCGCCAGGACGATCTGGTTCAACAGGCCGAATTCCTGGCCCATATGGGTGTTGATCCCCCATTCCAGCGCCCGGCCGAGCGGCCCGTAGTCGGCATAGCTCATGTCGAGAAGCGGCTTGCCGGAATACTGATCGAGATGGACGACGCGCTGCTGCGAGAGGTCGTCAGGATAGACCGAGGCGGTGTAGACCCCCGTCGCGCCCGCCGGCAAGGCAAGCGCATAGCCGCGGTGAAGCCCGAGTTTCTCGACCACCGCGATCGCCCGGTCGATGCCGATCGGCGTCGGATCGGCGGTCGCCGGCGCGGTCGAGGCCGGCAGCTTCGCCTGTTCCAACGACCATGTGGTCTGGCCGGTCTCCGCGAGCTTGACGTCCGACATCGGCACGTCGGTGCGGACCCCCGACGGATAGCCGAAATTGCTGCCGTTCGCCCATTCGTTGACCTTGCCGCCCCAGACGCCCGACCAGGGCATGCCGGTGACGGCGAGGAAGACGATGAAGCCGCCGACGAAGAGGCCGGTGACGGCGTGGAGATCCCGCCAGAAGATCCGGTTTCGTGGCGCGCCGCGGAGGGTGACGACGCCGCCGCCCTTGCCTCGCGGCCACCAGAGATAGAGGCCGGTGCCGACGAGCAGGATCGCCCAGCCGCCGGCGATCTCGATCAGAGTGCGGGCGGTGGTGCCGAAATATTTCAGGCTGTGGAGGGTGCGGATGGTCCACATCACCGTCCCCCGGTCCGGCAGCGAACCGAGCACCTTGCCGTCGTAGGGATCGACATAGACGGCGAGTTTGCCCTTCTCCGCCGTCGCCACGGTGATCTCGGCGGAGGCGCCAGGATCGGTCGGGTCGGTATATTTCACCGCCGTGCCGGGCACTGCACGGAGCGCCGCCGCGACCATGGCCGAGGGCGCCACGGGTGCCGCGCCCTCGGCGATCTCCACCCGCTTCAGATCGGCATGGACGATCGCGTCGATTTCGTCGCGGAAGAGATAGAGCCCACCGGTGATCGCCAGCGAGACGAGGAAGGGAAGCACCAGGAGGCCGGCATAGAAGTGCCATCGCCAGACGGCGCGGTAGAGATCGGTGGCGGAACGCGCGGCAGCGCCGTCCTTCGTCCGCCCGAGGCTGACATCGGTCATCGAGATTGTCCTGACAGGAATGAAATGAGCTGCAAGCCCGCGCGGGATCGGCCCGGCAGGGCGGCGACATGTCAGGACAGGATCGGCGGCCCGCGCGTCGGCGCGTTCTTTTCGCGCGGCGCAGGAAGCGGCGGCGGGCCGCGCGGCGCCAATGCCAGGGTTCGGCTTGCGACGAGGCGGATCGGCTCCGCCGGCGGCATCACCGGCGCGATCAGGGCGAGCGACTGCGACAATTGGCAGACGGCGCAGCATTCGGCGCAGAGCGCGGCGCCCTGACGCTCTTCGCTGCCGGCCTTGGAGATGGTCGGGCCGAGCGCCGCCGAGCAGATGACACCCGTGGCGTTTCCGGTCGCCGCGCCGATCTCGGCCGCCTGGCCGGCGATCGCCTGGAACAGCATGAGGCAGGCGGCGATCAGCGCGATCGCGGCCGCCGACAGACGATCCTCCAGAACGCGGCGCAGGCTCTGCATGGCCGTCACCGATGCCAGATCGCCGCGACCTTGTCACCTCGAGATCGCGGCGCTCGCAGGCCCCGAGAGCGGCTTGACGGCGGGTGGCCGGCATCCCGTCGCAACGAAACCCTCGTCTTGCTTCCCGGCGCGACGATATTTCGGTCCTACGGCCCCGGCGGCGGCCGCCCTTTCCCTCGCGCCCGAAAGGCATCTCCCGCATGACCTCGTTTCTCTGCACCGCCTGCGGCACCCAGTATCCACCCTCTGACGCGCCGCCGCCCGCCTGCCCGATCTGCCAGGACGAACGCCAGTTCGTGCCGCCGACCGGCCAGGGCTGGACGAGCTTCGAGGCGATGCAGGCGGGGCACCGTGCGGTGGTTTCCCATGACGGCGAATTCCTCGGCATCGGCATGACGCCGCATTTCGCCATCGGCCAGCGGGCGCTCCTCGTCAGAACGCCCGCCGGCAACATCCTGTGGGACATGATCCCGCTGATCGACCCGGCACTGGTGTCGGTGATCGAAGGCCTCGGCGGCCTTGCGGCGATCGCCATCTCCCACCCGCATTATTACTCGACCATGGCCGAATGGGCGGCCGCCTTCGACGTGCCGGTCCACATCCATGCGAAGGACCGGCAATGGGTGATGAACCCGGGCGAGCACGTGCGCCTCTGGGAGGGCGACCGCCGCGAACTCCTGCCGGGTGCGACACTCATTCGCTGCGGCGGGCATTTCGCCGGCGGCACGGTCCTCCATCTGGCGGACGCTCATCGGGGCGAAGGGGCGATCCTGTCCGGCGACATCCTGCAGGTGACGCCGGGCTGCGACCGGCTCGGCTTCATGCGCAGCTATCCGAATTTCATTCCGCTTGGCGTGCCGGCCGTCCGCCGGATCGAGGCGGCGCTCGACGGCGTCCCGTTCGAGGCGGTCTACGGCGCCTTCTGGGGCCGGGTGGTTGCGGCCGAGGGGCGGGAGATCTTCGAACGCTCGGTGGCGCGGCACGTCGCCTGGCTTGCCGAAGACGAAGACATTTGATGCCCCGCGCGAATGAAACGGTCGGTCGCTTCACGCTCGCAAGAGGCTCAGCACCGACGGGTATCGGGGGCTGGCGTGGAGTCGGAGAAAGATCGCAACGGAGGCGACTGTGCGACGTGCCGCACCTCGCGCCGAGACCGGCGCTTTACCGCACACCGACTCGGGGAGACGTTTCGTGATCGAAGCAGCGGCGCCTCGGGTTCGGAGGCGGACCGGCGGTTGTGCAGCGCAACTTTCAGTCCGGCGAGCTTTTTGAATGGCTTTCCGCACCTGCGAAGGGATCGAAAGCGTCTGTCATCGACGGCCGGCTCGCCGCATCGCCAATGGTCTTGTAACCAAGACACACAAAGCGTGAAGGAACGGGAAAGCGGCCAAGGAAATTTCCCGGTTCGATAACCAATCGGGAGACTTCGATCATGCGCAAGTCAATTTTCATCAGCCTCCTCGCCGGCGTTGCCCTGCCGCTTTCGGCCTACGCCCAGGATTCCGGCACGACGCCGCCGGCCGCCGGCGAGACCACGCCCCCTGCAGCGTCCGACACCACGACCCCCCAGTCCACGGACACCGCACCTGCAAGCGATTCCGACGCCGGTACCGCGGGCGGCAGCGACGCCGGCACGATGAGTGATACGCCGGATTCCAGCTCGTCGGCGGGCTCGATGGGCTCCTCTGGTGCCGCGGACAGCAGCACCGCTCCGGCCGACGGCGCCGCTGCCCCGGCAGACAGCGCCACCACCGACAGCGCCGCCTCTTCGGACAGCACGATGGCCGATAGCGGTCCGCTGGTGACGGTTCCGCCGACGGGAGCCTGGCGCGTCACGGATCTCGACGGCAAGGACGTCTACGACACCCAGGGCGAGAGCATCGGCGAGATCACCGATGTGCTGGTCTCCGAGGACGGCAAGGTCATCGCGGTGCTGGTCGGCGTCGGTGGCTTCCTCGGCATCGGCGAGAAGGACGTCGCCGTCTCGATGAGCGCCCTCGAATTCGGCCCGGGCAAGACCGAGGGGCTGAAGACAGAGGAAGAAGTCAATGCCGCGGCCAGCGCCTCCTCCGGCACGGCCGGCGGCACCGGCATGGCGGGTGGCACGGCCGGTGGAACCGGGATGGCCGGAGGCACGGCTGGCGGTGCGGCTCCCGCGCCTGCGGCCGCGCCGGAGGAGCCGGTGGTCGGCGACGACAACCTGCCCGACCGCATCGTCCTCAACGTCTCGCGCGAACAGCTCGAGGATGCGCCGGCCTATGGCGAGCCCGAGGGCGAGGATGATGCCGCGGACGACGCTGCCGCGCCCACTGATCCGGCCGCGGGCGATGCCTCGCAGCCCGCGACCGCTCCGGCGAACTGACGTCGGTGCCCGGCCCTTCGGGGTCGGGCCATCGCGACCTGCAGCCGCCACGCGGCACGACATGAAGCGGCCCGCTCCGGCAACGGAATGGGCCGTCCCACGTCCGGTCGCGGCTCGATCCTCTGATCCTCGGATTACGCCTTCGCAGGTCGGACGGTCGTGACGCGGCGCCTTAGGGGCCGTGGGCAAGGTCCAGCCAAGGGCTCGGCGGGTCGGCGCATCCAGCCACCGCCGGGCTCGGCAGCCTCGTCGCGGCAAAAGGGCTGCCGGGCAGCAGCCATGCCGGGAGAGCGTCCCTGGTCACCGAAAGCGGGCGCTCCGAGCCCGGAGAGGACCGTTCAACAATCAAAAGGCCGCTTCCCTTGTCAGGAAAGCGGCCCCGTGATGGGCATCAGCCGGCGGTCGTCAGAGACCGTTGTCGGCGTCTGCAATTCTTAGGCGAAGCGAGGAGACTGCTCCATCGTGACACCGAGAATCAAAGACCCAACCGGCTTCAGACAATCACTCGACATTGGATCACCTCCTTTCGCTTCGTTGAACACGAGGAAGAGTATGGTGCGCAGAATCAGGCAACGCAAGAGCCTGCCGCAATTTTCGTCAGCTTCGCGCAATGTTGAGATTTTGGCGGATAGTCGATGCTCGTCCAGCGGCTGACCAACCGCTCTCCCGGCTGGGTTCAGCCCCCCTGAATTCCGGCTCTCGTCACGTCTCGCCGACGTCAAGGCTCTCGCCGGGCGTCAGCGGACGAAAGCGGTCGGCGCGAATTCCAGCGTCTGAAAGATGGCGCACCAGCATATTAGCCGGCTCATCAACGGGTTCGTCGGTCAGTTGGACCGTTCCCCAATGGATGCCGACCGCCTGCCGGGCCTGAACGTCGACGAAGGTCTTCACCGCCTCCTCGGGGTTCATATGCTGGGGCTCCATGAACCAGCGCGGCGCATAGGCGCCGATCGGGATCAGCGCCAGATCCGGCGCGCCGTGCCTTTCGCCGATGTCGCGAAAGATCCGTCCGCCGCCATAGCCGCTGTCGCCGGCGAAGTAGACGGTTCGCCCCCCGGCCTTGAGGACGAAGCCGCACCACAGGCACATGCGCGTGTCGCTGAACCCGCGGCGGCTCCAGTGATGGGCCGGCACGATGGCAATCGCCGCTCGCTGGGCCTTACTCGCCCGATCGCCCGCTCCACCGCCCGACGCGTCGACAGGCGCAGCGTCTGGTCGGCCCATCGCACCGATCGGCTGTTCCCCGAACGCGATCTCGTCGCCCCAGTCGCCGGCGACGACGTCGATGCCGGCGATTGTCCGCGACAACAGGGTGTCGTTGCCGAGCGCCGTGATCACTTTCGGGCGGTGTTCCGTGTGAAGTCGCTCAAGCGTCGCGACGTCGCAGTGGTCGTAGTGGTTGTGCGAGAGGAGGACGAGGTCGATCGGCGGCAGGTCCTCGAAGCGGACGCCCGGCTCTGCGACCCGCTTTGGACCGGCGAAGCTGAAGGGGCTGACGCGATCCGACCAGACCGGATCGGTCAGGACGTTGAGCCCCGCCACCTGGATCAGCACGCTGGCATGGCCGACCATCGTCACCCTCAGCCCCGCGACACGGGCCGCGGGCGTCGCCGGCTCGACCGGCAGATGGTCGGGCCATTTCGCCCGCTCGCCGCTGAACTGCCATTTGAGGAGGTCCTTGAACCGCCGATCGGTCCGTGGCTGGCCAGGATTGAAGAAGCGCGTGCCGTCGAAATGGTCGGAGATCGGGCCGGAATGGTAGGGGTTCCGCGTCATGGCCGTGGCCTCTTCGTCGAGCGTTTCGATCGGCCACCCGGCGCCGTTCACGGAGGCCTGCGGCATGAAAAAGGCCCGGGCGGATACGGCCCAGGCCTTTCGTTTCAACGCACCACGGCACGAATCGTTCGTGTCGACCGTCAGCCCTTCTTGTTCTGGCGGCTGTCGATCAGATCGTCGACGACGCCCGGATCCGCTAGCGTCGAGGTGTCGCCCAGCGCCCCGAAATCGTCCTCGGCGATCTTGCGCAGGATCCGGCGCATGATCTTGCCCGAGCGGGTCTTCGGCAGGCTGGGGGCGAACTGGATCTTATCCGGCGAGGCGATCGGGCCGATCTCGTTGCGCACATGGGCGACGAGCTCCTTGCGCAGGTCGTCGGAGCCTTCCTCGCCCTCCATCAGGGTGACGTAGCAGTAGATGCCCTGGCCCTTCATGTCGTGGGGATAGCCGACGACCGCAGCTTCCGAGACCTTCGGATGGGAGACCAGCGCCGATTCCACCTCGGCGGTGCCCATGCGGTGGCCGGAGACGTTGATGACGTCGTCGACCCGGCCGGTGATCCACCAGTAGCCGTCTTCGTCGCGCTTGGCGCCGTCGCCGGTGAAGTACTTGTTCTGGTAGGTCGAGAAATAGGTCTGCTCGAAGCGCTCGTGGTCGCCATAGACGGTGCGCATCTGGCCGGGCCAGCTATCGGTGATGCAGAGATTGCCCTCGGTCGCGCCCTCGAGCACGCCGCCCTCGTTGTCGACCAGCTGCGGCTGGACCCCGAAGAACGGCCGTGTCGCCGAGCCGGGCTTGAGATCGGTGGCGCCGGGGAGCGGCGTGATCAGGATGCCGCCGGTCTCGGTCTGCCACCAGGTGTCGACGATCGGGCAGCGCTCGTCGCCGACGACACGGTAGTACCAGTTCCAGGCTTCCGGATTGATCGGCTCGCCGACCGAGCCGAGCACTTTCAGCGTTTCACGTGAAGCACGGGTCACCTTGTCGTCGCCGGCGCCCATCAGCGCGCGGATCGCCGTCGGCGCGGTGTAGAAGATGGCGACCTTGTGCTTGTCGACGACCTCCCACATGCGGCCGGCATCGGGATAGTTCGGCACGCCCTCGAACATCAGCGTCGTCGCGCCGTTGGCGAGCGGGCCGTAGACGATGTAGCTGTGGCCGGTGACCCAGCCGACGTCGGCCGTGCACCAGTAGATGTCGCCTTCATGATAGTCGAAGACGTATTCGTGGGTCATCGAGGCGTAGACGAGATAGCCGCCGGAGGTGTGGACGACGCCCTTCGGCTTGCCGGTGGAGCCGGACGTATAGAGGATGAACAGCGGATCCTCGGCGTTCATCTCTTCCGGCGGGCAGTCGGTCGCGGCGCTCCCGCGCGCCTCGTGCCACCAGACGTCGCGGCCCTCGCTCCAGGCGATCTCGCCGCCAGTGCGCTTGACGACGAGGACGGTGTCGACCGTCTGTCCGGCCTTCGCCGCGATCTCGCAGGCCTTGTCGGCGTTCTTCTTCAGCGGCACCTTCTTGCCGCCGCGCAGCCCCTCGTCGGCGGTGATCAGGACGCTCGACTGCGCCCCTTCCAGCCGGCCGGCCAGGGCATCCGGCGAAAAACCGCCGAAGACGACGGAGTGGACGGCGCCGATCCGCGCCGAGGCGAGCATGGCATAGGCCGCCTCGGGGATCATCGGCATGTAGATGGTCACCCGGTCGCCGCGCTTGACGCCGCGCGCCTTCAGGACGTTCGCCATGCGGCAAACCTCCTCGTGCAGCTCGCGATAGGTGATCTTGCGGGAATCCTTCGGGTCGTCGCCTTCCCACAGGATCGCCACCTGGTCGCCGCGCTTGCCCAGATGCCGGTCGATGCAGTTGGCGGCAACGTTCAGGGTGCCGTCCTCGAACCAGCGGATGTCGACATTGCCGGGCGCAAAGGAGGTGTTCTTCACGCGAGAGAACGGCTTGATCCAGTCGATGCGCCTGCCATGCTCGGCCCAGAAGCCGTCCGGGTCGGAAACGCTCTTCTCGTACCAGGCGCGGTAGGTCGCGTCGTCGATCTTGGCGCGGCTCTTCCATTCGTCCTTGACGGGGATCGTCGTCATCGTCTTCCTCCCGGTTTCATGCCTTGCCGCCCTGACGGCGGTCTCCCGAAAGAGATTTAGGACGAAGCACCCCGGCAGGTCCAGTTGACGATGGGTTAGACTTTCGCCGGGGTCCGCCTCGTGTCCCGGTCCCGCCGGGAGAAGGGCGAGGCCGTCAGCCCATCAGGCCGATCACCACCGCCATGATGACGAAGGCGCCGAGCCAGTGGCCGGCATTGATCAGCGTCAGCTTGCGCGGCCGCGCCTCGTAGGAATGGTCGACGACCATCGTCGTCAGCACGAAGCCGGCCCAGGCGAGGACGGCGTTGGTGAGAGCGTTGCCGAGCGTGATCCCGCCGATATGCGCGGTGATGCCGGAGAGCATCTCGGCAATGACGAAATAGGCGATGAAGACGATGACGAGGGGCGCGATCTTCAGGGCCGGCTTGCCGCGATAGCCCGGCGCCGTCATCCAGCGCTTCTCGAACATCCGGTGCCAGACAAAGCCGAAGCCGAAGGCGAGGGCTGCGGCAAGAAGGCAGGTCAGCGGATTGGCGGCGGCGGCAAAACCCATGAAACGACTCCTGTCGGGCTGTAGTCGGACGTCTTGCGCAACGCGCCAGCCAAGGCTTCGTTTCCGGAAGCGCCGGCGGTACGCGGCCGGTAGTCTTCGTGGCGACGCTCCTGTCGGCTCCCCGGCGTTGCGTGCAAGCCATGCGGAAACGACGAAAGGGGCATTGCCGACGATCAGGCAAGCCCGCGGCGACAGCGTTCGTCGAATTGTCCCAGCATAATTTTACAAACAAGGATTGTATTTTTTCGGCATTGCATGCAATCTATGCGGGCATCACTTTACGGGAGAACACAACGATGAACCGCAAGTGCATCGCATCCGCCGGCGTCGCAGCCGCTGCATTGTTCGGGGCGTCGACGCTTGGCGCAGCGCCCGCCGCGGCCCAGTCGGCCGCCTGCGTCAATCTTCTGGTCGGCGCCGGCTATGCCGCCTGGATGGGCGTCAAGGTCGGCCAGGGCACCGACTGGTCGTCCAGCTTCCCGATCGGCAAGACGCGCTGCATCGCCCTGCCGGTCGAAGGGATGGTCCAGGGCACGCCCTATTCGGTGGTGGTCAAGGCCGTGCTGGGCAAGACCGTCACCTGCTCGCCCGACAACCTCACCTATACGCCCTCGACGACGACGTCGGTGGTCTTCAACGCCTGGGGAACGACGCTCTCGCCGAAATGCACGATGCCCGACGCCGAAACCACGACCGGCGCCGAATCGGCGGATATCGAGACGACCGCCGAAGGCCAGAAGGCGCTCCAGACCTTCCTTTCCGAGGGTCCGCAGGACTATTCCGACGAGTGAAGTGAGAGGGCCCGGTTGGGGCAGGCGACGCTGCAGCACCTGCCGGCGGCGCTCGATCGGCGCCGGCAGGAACGCCACCCTACTTCGTCGGTACGCCGTCCTTCCACGCATCCCAGTTCCCGACGATCGCGTCCGTCAGCTTCGAGCCGACGCGATAGGCGTTCTCGAGCGCGATGCCGAAGCCGCCGGACTGGGCGTTGAGCGAGGCGTCGGGCGCCTGGCCCTGATAGGGCTGGTCGAAATTGGAGGCGGTGCGCAGGACGGCGATGCGGTCCATGTCGATCCGGCCCATCTCGGCGCCCCGGGAAAGCGCCGTCAGCGTGGCGTTGTCCTCCTGCTGGGTGGTGCAGTAGTTCGCCTTGCCGTCGGTCAGGAGCTTCGCCCATTCGTTCATCGCGTCGCTGAACGACTTGCCGTGCCACCAGGTGTCGGCCGAGACGGTGTCGCAGATCGACACGATGGGCGCACCATTGGCGGGCGCCGCTTCGTAATTCTTGCGATAGGCCGCGGCCTTCTCGTCGTCGGCGAGTTCGACGCTCTTGGAGAGCTGGTATGCCTTCTCGGTCAGGGCCTCGTTCAAGTGGTAGACCTCGGTGCCATAGACCGATTTCGGCTTTTCGCCCGGCTCCTTCGTGAAGAAGCCGAAGCGCCCCGAAGTCCAGCCTTCCGGCGCCTCGCGTCCGTCGATCTCCCACATCAGGCCGCCGTCGACGACGTAGCGCGCCCAGTGGGCCGAGCCGGTGGTCCCGTCTGCCGGATCCACCCCGGCAATGCCGGCGATCAGGAAATAGGTCCGCGACAGGTCGAGCTTGTCGGAATAGACGAGGGCCGCGATCGAGCTGGCGGCGTTGGCATAGCCCATCGCGGTGGTGACGAGGCAAAGGCCGGCCTCGCTGCAGGAGAGGTCCGGAAACGCCTGCGACAGGCCAGGAACGGCGATCGTCTGGTCGAGCGCCTCGTTCTTCCGCCAGTTCTTCGCTTCGTGCTCGAACATGGAGACGACGACGACCTTCGGCGCGTAGGGCTCGGCGGGAGCTTGCGCTGCGGCCGAGCCCGGCAGGGCGAGGGCGGCAAGGCCGGCGGCGGCGAGGGATTTCATCGGCAATTTCACGGCAAGGCTCCTGCACTGCGGGCGAGACGGCGATTTAGGCCGCGGGGTCCTGCCGTCGCAAGACGAAAGATCAGGCAGGCTGCCTATGTCGTGGTCTTTTCCCCGTAGGCCCCGCCGAGCGTATCCTTCACGTAGAGCTCCCGCACGAAGACCATCAGGACGGCGACCAGCGGCACGGCGAGCGCGATGCCGAGCGTGCCGAACAGGACGCCGAAGACCGCCTGCGAGCCGAGCGTCAGCGCCGGCGGCAGCGCCGAGGTGTAGCGCTGGGCGATCGGCTGGGAGACGTTGCTCTCCACCCCTTGGACGAGAATGTAGACGCCGAGCCCCCACAACGCCATCGACGGCGATTCCGACAGACCGACGAGAACGATGGGGATACCGGCGATGAACGGGCCGAGGGTCGGAATGAAGGCCAGAAGCCCGGCCTGCAGCGCCAGGACGAAGGCGCTCGGCATGCCGATCAGTATGAGGCCGATCCAGGTGACGACGAAGACGATCACCATCGATATCCCGGTCCCGCAGACCCAGAGAACCAGTTCGTCCGCCGCAGCGCCGAGGGTCTCGTCGAGGCGCTTGCGCTTCGACGGCGGAAACAGGCTGACGATGCCGTGCCGATAGAGCTCCGGCTGGACGACGAGGAAGATCGCGATGAAGACGACGATGAAGACGTTGCCGAGGGTACCGAGCACCGAGAACATCGCCCGGGAGGCCGAGGAGAAGATGCCGGACGGGTTGGGCAGCAGCGTGTCGAGGCCGATCTCGCCGCTGTCCTCGGAGCCGCTGCCGCCCTCGCCGCCCGATCCGATGCCCATGTCGGCCATGGTCTTTGCCAACGCCTGAAGCTGTTCGCGCAGCTGATTCCACAGCTCGTTGAACTGGCTGACGAGGGTCAGCCCGCCGTAGAACAGCCCGCCGGCGATCGCCAGGGACAGGAAGGCAATGACGATGCCGAAGGCCCAGCCGCGCGACAGCCCGGCCCATTGCAGCGGACGAGCGAGCGCGGCGATGATCGCGGCCAGAAGCAGACCGCCGAAAATCATCAGAAGCGCGCCGGCCGCCGCCCAGACCAGCGCGACCGTCGCCGTCATCGCCAGAACCACGGATGTGACGATCGTCGCGCGCTTGGTGAGTTCGACCTCGACCCTGTCTTTCACCCTGCCCCCGGCTCGCTCGCGTTATGAGCGGCCATATGGTGCGGTCATCCTGCCGCGACAGGACGAAAGAGCATGGTCACGACGTAAAGCCGTCGTTTGAGCGCCTGAGGCCGCGGCCTGCTTCGACCTCAGCCGCCGTCTCTACCGCTCGCGTTCGGTGGCCCGCCGCGCCTGGCGCCAGGCTGCGGGAGTCTCCGCGGCAATCTGCCGGAAGGCCTTGGTGAAATGGGCCTGGTCGGTGAAGCCGAGCTGCGAGGCGATGCCGGCGACGGTCAGATCGCTGCTCAAGAGAAGCTGCTTGGCGAGGGCGATCCGATGCGCCAGCTGCCACTGCAGTGGCGTCTGCCCGGTGGTCGCCTTGAACAGCGAGGTGAACCAGCTTTCGGACAGGCCGACCGTCGCCGCCATCTGCGCGACCGTGAGGCGCCGGCCGCCTTCGGCGTCGATCCGGGCGATCAACCGGTCCATCTGCGCCTCGGTGAGCCTGCGACTTTCGGTTGCCCCGCTTGCGGTTTCGGCCGTCTCCATCGGGATGTCGAGGAGGGCCGAAGCGATGCTGCCGACGAGGCTTTCGCAATAGACGCCGTGCCTCGCCGGGTCGGACAACTCCTTGACGAGCAACGTCGCCAGCGTCTCGACCGGGCCGACATCGGCGATCTCCGCCGGCCGTCGCAGGGCTGCATGGGCGGCCGAACGGCCCAGTGAAGGCGCCAGGAACCGCAGCATCCGGTCGCGATGCACATGCAGGTCCAGATGCGAGAAGCGGTGCATGCCGGTAAAATCCGTCCACAGCGGCACGCCCGCGGGCACGTAGATCGCCCGCGTCATCGGACGATACTGCGACGGCGGACGGCCTTCGTGGTTGCACATGCGGATGTGCGAGGAAACGTCGTTGAAGAAGACGACGATCCTCGGATCGGGGGACAGGTAGTAGCCCGTCGCCCCGGGCCGCCCCTCCGCCACCCAGAAGACGCCGGCAATTCCCTCGAGGCTTCGCCATCGGACCGGCTCGATGGGCCGGATGCCCTCGGTGCGGCAGTGCATGGAATGGCGAAAGCTCAACGCGGTGAACCGCCTGTGCTGCCGGGCCGATGCCGGGCCGGTTGGATCGCGGGCGGGTGCAAGTCTCGATCCTTCCTCTCAATGCTCGGCCGGCCCTGCCGGCGACAGTGGCGGCGAAGCCACAGGGCGTCGGGCGAGACAGGGAACCCGCCGGGGATTCCTACAAAGACGGCCAAAACTACAATACCGGACAATCACTATCAAGTTATCGAAACGCGGCTGCGATCGAGCAGCGTCCACCGTCCGCAGGTCGCTCGAAAAAGCGTGGGGTCCGGACTTTCCGGCTGCCGGCGGGGACGAACGGACCGGCGCGGCGGGCGACAAGGCTCCGTCGCATGAGGGTCGGGGACGACAGTGAGGGGCTGAATCATGGAACATGAAGAGCGGCAGGCCAGGGCAGGCGACAGGTCATTTCGGGGGCGCAAGGCGGGGCATGCCGCCCGCCACGGGGGCATGCGCCGGCCTCGCGGCACGGCCGCCCTTCTCGCCTGTGGGACGGCGCTCGGCCTGATCCAGCCATGTCTCGCGCTCGCCCAGGATGCCGGCGCGCCGGTCACCCAGATCGACCTCGACACCGTCGTCATCGACGGCGGAACCGGCGGCGCCGTCGGTCCCGACGCCACCATCGTCGCTGGGGATACCGCCGTCGGCTCGAAGACCGACACGCCCATTCTCGACGTGCCGGCGGCCGTCTCGGTGGTCACCGAAGAGGAGATGCGCCAGCGCGGCGTCGACAATCTCGACGAGGTGCTCGCCTATACCGCCGG
Source organism: Jiella pacifica (assembly GCF_010500815.1). GTDB lineage: Bacteria > Pseudomonadota > Alphaproteobacteria > Rhizobiales > Rhizobiaceae > Jiella > Jiella pacifica. The sequence continues at coordinate 73,045 of NZ_JAAAMG010000015.1, read as the reverse complement.
CGTTTCCTCCGACATCTACGGCTCGGACGACCGCTACGACTTCTATCTCATTCGCGGCTTCTACCAGTCCAACTACGGGACATATCGCGACGGCCTGCCGAACCGGAACTGGAACTTCACCGGCAGCCGGATCGAGCCCTATGGCGCCCAGCGCTTTGAGGTCCTGAAGGGCTCGACCTCGACGCTGTTCGGGCTGAACGGGCCGGGCGGCCTCGTCAACGCCATCAGCAAGCGGCCGCAGGACCAGGCTTTCGGCGAGGTCTATACCAGCTTCGGCGACGGCCACATCGAGACCGGGACGGATTTCGGCGGGCCGCTGACGGCCACCGGCGACTGGTCCTACCGCATGACCGCCAAATGGCAGGACGGCAACAACGGCGAAGACTTCACCCAGGACGACCGCCTCTATGTCGCGCCGGCCCTCACATGGAGTCCCGACGCCGCCACCAGCCTCACCATCCTCGGCGACTACAACAAGCGCGAAGGCAACACCTCCCACGGCATCCCCTTCGGCTCGGGCATCGATCCCGATACGTTCCTGGGCGAGAGCGACTACGACGCCATGGACACCGAGGAGTTCAACATCGGCTGGCTGTTCAGCCACGATTTCGACAATGGCCTCGAGGTCCGCTCGAACGCCCGCTACACCAATCTCGACCTCACCTACGAATCGGTCTTTCCGGGCTCGCCCCTGGTCTCAGGCTCCAGCAGCATCGCCCGCTCCTCCCTCGGCGTCTACGGCAAGAGCGAGAGCTTCCTGATCGACAACCAGCTGCAATATGACGCGTCGCTGGGCCTATTCGACAGCCGCACCCTTATCGGCCTCGATTATTCGCATTACGACATCACCGAGACCCGCGACGACGGCACGGCGAGCCCGATCGACATCACCAAGCCGAGCCATTGCGGCCGCGGCTGCGTCGTCCCCTACCGCCAGCTCATCGACAACACCGAGATCGAGATCGTCGGCCTCTACGCCCAGGAAGAGCTGACCATCGACGAGCGCTGGATCCTGACGCTCGGCGGCCGCTACGATCACGTCGAGCAGACCAACGACTACGATTACGACTATGGCGGCGGCTTCCTCTCGCAGGGGACCGACGCCGTCACCGACGAGGCCTTCACCTCCCGGCTCGGCCTGACCTACAAGGCCACCGACGAGGTATCGCTTTACGCCAATTACTCCGAATCCTTCCAGCCGATCGGCACCAGCCGCGCCTTCCTGGCCGCCCCGGCAGAGCCGCAGGAAGGCACGCAGTACGAGGTCGGCGCGAAGTACCGGCCGGAAGCGGTCGACGCCCTGTTCACGCTGGCGCTCTTCGACCTCACCCAGTCGAACGTCACCCAGTGGGACCCGAACTTCACGGCGCAGTATCAGCTCGGCGAGGTCAATGTCCGCGGCGTCGAGTTGGAGGGCAAGATGGCCCTCGACGACCGCATGAACCTCACCCTCGCCTATTCCTACTGGGACGCCGAGATCGAGGAGGACATCCTCGGCAATGCCGGCAACCGCCCGCAGCTCGTGCCCGAGCACCTCGCCTCGATCTGGGCCGACTACACCATCCCCGGCGAAGGCATGTTCGGCGACCTGACGCTCGGCGCTGGCCTGCGCTATTTCGGCCCGAGCTTTGCCGACGACGCCAACACGATCGACCTCGATGCCCGCACCACGGTCGACGCGGCGCTGACCTACAAGATCACCGACACCGCCACGCTGCAGGTCAACGCCACCAACATCTTCGACAAGCGCACTGTCGCCCATGTCGATACGTTCAGCGACACCGCCTACTACAATGACGGCCGCACCGTGCGTGGAACGCTGCGTTATACGTGGTAGACGGCGCGGCAACCGCTTTCCCGGGGTTCCCGCAAAGCCGGCGCACCCTCACCGTTGCGTCGGGCTTAGCGGGACCGTCGGCCTGGCGCGGACGGCCTTCGGCCAGGATCGGCCGTGGAGAATCATGGGTGTGCCTTCACCGGTAATCCCGCGCTCCAAAAATCGCCGAGCCAACGCGCACCGAGGTCGCGCCCATCTCGACGGCGATCTCGAAGTCGCCTGACATGCCCATGGACAGCTTTTCAACACCTGCTTCGCCGGCTAACTTCCTCAGAAGCGCGAAGTGCGGGCCGGGATTTTCCTCCGCCGGCGGGATGCACATCAGGCCCTCGATGGAGAGCCCGTGCTCCGTCCTGCAGCGCTCGACGAAGGCGACGGCCTCGGTCGGCATGATCCCGGCCTTCTGCGGCTCCTCGCCGGTATTGACCTGGACGTAGAGGCGCGGCGCCCTGCCCTGCTTCTTCATCTCCTTGGCGATCTCGCGGGCGATCTTATCCCGGTCGACGCTCTCGATCACGTCGAACAGCGCCACGGCATCCGCCGTCTTGTTGGACTGCAGCGGCCCGAGCAGCCGGAGTTCGATATCGGGGAAGCGCTGCTTCAGCGCCGGCCACTTGCCTTGCGATTCCTGCACCTTGTTCTCGCCGAACACCCGCTGCCCGGCCTCGATGACCGGCAGGATCGCCTCCTCGCCATGAGTCTTGGAGACCGCGACGAGGGTGACGGCGTCGGCGGGGCGGTTGGCACTTGCGGCGGCCTTGGCGATGCGTTGCCGGACGTCGTCGTAGCCGCTGAGTTGATCTGTCGTCGTCATGCTTGGGGTCGCGCTTTCTTGATGCGGAAAGAGTTCCGTTCTATCTTGTCGGAGTGGGCGCCGGGGCAATTGCCCCGACGCCTCTCGCTCAGGTGATGATCTGGACCCGGAGTTCGACCAGCCAGCCGCTTCGGGTCCGTTTCACTCTAAGCGTGACAGTCAGTGGTAGGAGCCACATCACAGTCACTCCGAATGAAGACAAAGCCGTTGCCACGGCCGCGGGGCCTCATCCTCCGCGGCAGCGCCGGCTGGCCTCGGCGCTTCTGCTTCTGCCTTCACTGACGTCATTTATGCGAGCTGGAGTGCGGCTTGGGAAGGCCGGCGTTGCGCTTTCGCGTAGGCCCGGATAACCCCTTGCGGAGCTTTCAGACGGAGCGTTCCCTGCTCCCGCGCCGACATTCCGACGAGATGCCCGACATGACCACCGAACGCTACAATCCCCGCACCGCCGAGCCGAAATGGCAGTCCGCCTGGGCCGAGGCGAAGCTCTTCGAGACCAAGACTGATGCGGCGGGCGAAAAATACTACGTCCTGGAGATGTTCCCCTACCCGTCGGGCCGCATCCACATGGGCCATGTGCGCAACTATGCGCTGGGCGACGTGGTGGCGCGCTACAAGCGGGCGAAGGGCTTCAACGTGCTGCACCCGATGGGCTGGGACGCCTTCGGCATGCCGGCCGAGAACGCCGCGATGCAGAACAAGGTCCATCCGGCGAAATGGACCTACCAGAACATCGACACGATGCGCAAACAGCTGAAATCGATGGGGCTGTCGCTCGACTGGTCGCGCGAATTCGCCACCTGCGACGTCGAATACTACCATCGCCAGCAGATGCTGTTCCTCGACATGTTGGACAAGGGCCTCGCCTATCGCAAGAAGTCGAAGGTCAACTGGGACCCCGTCGACATGACGGTGCTCGCCAACGAGCAGGTGATCGACGGCAAGGGCTGGCGCTCCGGCGCCGAGGTGGAGAGCCGCGAACTCGTCCAGTGGTTCTTCAAGATCACCGACTTTGCCGACGACCTCGCGGCCGCCCTCGACCGGCTGCCGGAGTGGCCGGAAAAGGTTCGGCTGATGCAGAAGAACTGGATCGGCAAGTCGGAAGGCCTGATGCTGCGCTGGGCGCTGGCGGAGGGCACCGCGCCCGAGGGCTCCAGCGACGTGACGGTGTTCACCACCCGGCCGGACACGCTCTTCGGCGCGTCCTTCATCGCGGTCGCGCCCGACCACCCGCTGGCGCAGAAGGCCGCCGGGACCGATCCCGAGCTCGCCGCCTTCATCGCCGAGACCCGCAAGACCGGCACCACCGCCGAAGCGATCGAGACGGCCGAAAAGAAGGGCTACAGGACGACGATCGAGGCGGTGCATCCGCTCGACGCGAGCTGGCGCGTGCCGGTCTATGTGGCCAATTTCGTCCTGATGGAATACGGCACCGGCGCAGTCTTCGGCTGCCCGGCCCACGACCAGCGCGATCTCGACTTCGCCCGCAAATACAATCTTCCCGTGAGACCCGTCGTCCTGCCGCCCCACGAGGATCCGGTGGCGTTCTCCGTGGCGGACAAGGCCTATGTCGAGGACGGCACGATCTACAATTCGCAGTTTCTCGACGGCAAGACGCCGGACGAGGCCTTCGACGCCGTCGCCGCGAAGCTGGAAGCGACTGAGCTCTTCGGCGCGCCCCAGGCCAGCCGCAAGGTGAACTATCGCCTGCGCGACTGGGGGATTTCGCGCCAGCGCTATTGGGGCTGCCCGATTCCGGTCCTGCATTGCGCCGCCTGCGGCGTCGTGCCGGAGAAGCGCGAGAACCTGCCCGTCAAGCTCCCCGACGACATCGACTTCGACAAGCCCGGCAATCCGCTCGACCGGCACCCGACCTGGCGAAAGGCCACCTGCCCGCAATGCGGCGGCGATGCTTCACGTGAAACAGACACGATGGACACCTTCGTCGATTCCTCGTGGTATTTCGCGCGGTTCACTGCACCTCACACCGACGAGCCGACCGACCCGCAGGCGGCCAATGCCTGGCTCCCCGTCGACCAGTATATCGGCGGCATCGAGCATGCGATCCTGCATCTCCTCTATTCGCGCTTCTTCGTGCGGGCGATGCGGGCATGCGGCCATCTCGATCTCGACGAGCCGTTCAAGGGCCTGTTCACCCAGGGCATGGTGGTGCACGAGACCTACAAGGACGGCCGCGAATGGCTGCCGCCGGAGGACGTGCGGATCGAAGAGGCGGACGGCAAGCGCGTCGCGACCCGCCTGTCGACCGGCGCCGCCGTCGAGATCGGCGGCATCGAGAAGATGTCGAAGTCGAAGAAGAACGTCGTCGATCCGGACGACATCATCGCCTCCTATGGCGCCGACACGGCCCGCTGGTTTGTCCTGTCCGACTCCCCGCCGGACCGCGACGTGATCTGGTCGGAGGCCGGCGTCGAGGCCGCCCATCGCTTCGTTCAGCGGCTGTGGCGGCTGGTCACAGAAACCGCCGGCAAGCTCGGTCCGGCGGACGGCAAGGTTCCGGCACCGGGCAGTGAAGGCCTCGCCCTCGAGATCCGCAAGGCGGCCCACCGTACCGTCGCCGGCGTCTCCGACGACATCGAGCGCCTCGCCTTCAACAAGGCGATCGCCCGGGTCCACGAACTCGTCAACGAGCTGGCGGCGTCGTTCGCCAAGGTGAACCCGGCCGATCGGAGCCAGGCGGGAGCCGCCCGCGAAGCCATGTCGATGCTCGCACGCATCGTCGCGCCGATGATGCCGCATCTCGCCGAAAGCCTCTGGGCGGCGATCGGCGGCGCCGGCCTCGCAGCCTCGGCGCCATGGCCGCAGGTCGACGAGAGCCTTCTGGCTGACGATCAGGTCACACTCCCGGTGCAGATCAACGGCAAGAAGCGAGGCGACTTGACCCTGCCCGCGGACGCCGGCAAAGCTGACATCGAGAAGGCCGTGCTGGCGCTCGATTTCGTCGTCGCCGCGCTGGCCGGCCAGGCGCCCAGACGCCTGGTGGTGGTGCCGGGGAGAATCGTCAATGTCGTCGTCTGATCGCGCCGGTCGCGCCGCTCCGAAGGGCGGCCTGTCCGCCCCCTCTCCGCGCCGGACGTTCGTGGCGGCGTTGCTCGGCACCGCGCTCCTCGCCGGCTGTACCGCAGGGCCGCTCTACGGCACCCACGGGGTGGGCGGAACCGATGTCGGCGCCGGCGCCATGCGGCTGCCCTATGCCGGGCGCATCGCCATCACCGAGGCCGATACCCGCACCGACCAGCTGGTGCGCAACGAGCTTTTGTTCCGCCTCAATCGCGGCACACCGGTCTCCGACCCGCTTTACGAGCTTCATCTCGAGGTGACGGGCAAGGCCCGGGGCGTGGTCGTGCAGAGCGATGGCGTCTCGCGCTCGGTGATCTACGTCGAAAGGGCCAAGTATCGGCTGGTCCGCCTTTCCGACCGCGTCGTGGTCGCCACGGGCGAGCGGTCGGCGACGGTCCCCTACGATCAGACGGTGCAGCTCTATGCCAGCCAGCGGGCGCTGAAGAACGCCCGCGAAGAGGCCAGCAAACAGCTCGCCGCCCAGCTCGAAATCGCCATCGCCTCGTCGCTTTCGCGCAGCGCGGGGTGAGGAGCCGGAGCGGGCGCGAGGCCGATGGCGGCGCCCCTCATCCGACATGCGAACGCGGGGTGCGGCAGGGCTTTGCGTGACGACGAAGCAGCGGCTTCGTCGTCATTGGTTCATCCCCGCCGCAAGGATAGCGAAGGGCCATGCCGAGCCCCTGCCCCCTCGACGGGCGGGCTCCCGGCCGCTCGATTGCCGCCCCCATCGCCGACGAAAGGACCCCGCCCCATGGCCCAGAAGAAAGCCGGCGAAGTCGAGGCCTTTCTCAATCGGCCGGACTTCGCCTTCTCCGTCGTCCTCTTCTACGGGCCGGACACCGGCCTCGTCGCGGAGCGTTCGGCCAAGCTCGCCAAGGCCTTCGGCGTCGATCCGACCGACCCGTTTTCCGCCGTCACCCTGTCGGCCGACGAGATCGAGAAGGACATCGGCCGGCTCTATGACGAGGCGAACACGCTGTCGCTGCTCGGCGGCAAGCGTCTCGTCCGGGTGCGGGGGGCCGGAGCCGGCCGTGCACTGGCGGATGCGATCGGCGAGCTGGCGGGGACGCGGCTCGCCGAGACGCTGATCGTCGTCGAGGCGGGCGATCTGAAGAAGAGCGCCGGGCTTCGCACCCATGTCGAGCGCGGCCGCCACGCCATGGCCCTGCCCTGCTATCAGGACGAGGGTCGGTCGCTCGACCTGATGATCGACGAGGAGCTGTCCGCTGCGGGCCTGTCGATGGACCGGGAGGCCCGCGAGGCGTTGAAGGCCCGGCTCGGGGCGGACCGCATCGCCTCGCGCGGCGAGGTGAAGAAGCTCTGCCTCTATGCGCTCGGCACGGCGACCGTGACCGAGGAGGACGTGGCGGCGATCGTCGGCGACGTCTCGGCCGACGCGCTCGACGAAGCGATCGACGCGGCCGCTTCCGGCGAGGTCAAGCGCCTGCCGCATCTGATCGACCGGCTGACCACGGCCGGCACCGCGACCTTCCAGCTGCATCAGGCGCTGCTGCGCTATTTCCAGCAGTTGCAGGCGCTGCGCGACAGCGTCGAGAAGCATGGCGAGCCGGTCGCCCGCGCGGTCGAACGCCGCCGCCCGCATTTCCGCCGCAAGCCGGCTCTGGAGGCGGCGCTCAATGCCTGGCCGCTGGCGGCGATCGACCGCCGCGTCCAGGCGATCGAGGCGGACATCCTGTCGAGCCGCAAGGATTCCGGCCTGGCGCTGACCATCACCCACAAGACGCTGATGGACACGGCGGTGGAGGCCGCAAGGTTGCGGGCCCGCGGGCGGCTTTGAGGCCGCGGCCTCGCGCCCGGGCGCCTGTCAGCGCGTGGCATCCACATGTGGCGTCCTGCCCCCCGCCTCCTGGCGCGAGGGATCGACCCACAAGCCCGACTGTCGCCGATCATGCCAGGTAAGGAAGCCTCGGATCAGGGGAGCCGTTCGATGTCGAAACGGACGGTTCCTTCCATCCGCTCGGCCGGCGCCAGCACCCGGAGCCCGTGATCGCCCGTTTCCACCCGGTTGACCGCGTCGACCATGTGGCTCACCGGCTCGACGGCAAAGAAGTCGCGTTCGTCGGCGCGGAAGACGACCAGCTTGCCGAACACGGGATCGGTTTTAATACGGATCAGTATGCGACGCTCCGGATAGGCGATCTCGGCCGTCCCGTCCCAGCCCTCGAAGCAGTGATCCACCGCGCCGATACCATCCACCCGGCGCATCGTTCGGCAGTCCCAGGATTGCGGCACGGTCATGCGCCCGGTCGGCAGAACGCGCCCGTCGCTCTGCCAGACGCGGCTCGCCGCAAAGCGCAGATACGCGCCCGGTCGGTCGAAATAGGGGTGGAGGCCGAAGCCGGCGGGCATGGGCCGGTCGTCGCGGTTCTCCAGGCAAAGCGTGACCGCGAGGCCCTGCGGCGTCAGGACGAAGCGCTGCTCGCCGCGATAGGCGAAGGGCCATTCCGCGGCCCTTGCCGCGCTCTCCTGCGGATCATGGTCGAGCGCGACCACCGCCGCGTCGGGGGCGGCCGAGACCACCGTCCAGGCCCGCTGCCAGCCATTGCCGTGGAGGCTGTGCGGGTTGTCGCCGAAATTGCGCGCGAGCTGGAACCGCTCGTCGCCGAAGTCGAAGGCGGCGTCGGCGATGCGGTTGGAATAGGGGATCATCGCATAGGAGCCGCAAAGGCCGGCGCGTCGCTCCGCAAGGGCCAAAGGCGGCGTCCGGCGGAGGATCGGCACCGCCCCAACCGAAAAGGCGGCAATCGCGCCACCGACCGTCGGGGCGACGTTCAAAGAGAGTTCGCCCGCCGTCAGGGCGAGGGTGCGGGCCGCCTCGGTCGCTTCCGCCATGTCAGGCTGACGGTTTGATGCCGCGGGCGGCGTCATAGCTCCGGTCATGCGTCGATTTCCACGCCCGGGTGTTCATTTGCGCCGTCATGCGGCCTCACCTCTGCCCTTCGGCCTCGGACCGATCGCCGACACCGCTGCTCGCCGCGGCGATAAAGGGTCGGCCGTTCCAGATCGGTCAATCCGGCCGCGCACCGCTCCGCGCCGACGATCATCCTGTCATGCACTCGCCGATGCGGCCAGTGTCTCCCGCCATTTGCGCCTTATCTATCATGGCCAGGCGGCCCCATTCCGGCCGCGACAGCAGGAGCGACGACCCATGGAGATCAAGCGCATCGGCGATACGCCATCGGGCGAAGGCCCCGCGGAATATTTTACCGGTCGGGTGCGGCTCGATCCGTTGATCAGCCCGCCGGAGCCGGCGCGCGTTGCCATGGCGCGGGTGACCTTCGAGCCCGGCGCCCGCACCGCCTGCATACCCATCCGCTCGGCCAGACCCTGATCGTCACGGACGGCTGCGGCTGAGTGCGCCGGGAGGGCGGGGCGAAAGAGACGGTCCGGGCCGGCGACGTCGTCTGGTTTCCACCCGGCGAGCGGCACTGGCACGGCGCGACGGCGACCACCGGCATGGCCCACATCGCCATTCAGGAACGCGTCGATGGCAGCGCCGTCGATTGGCTGGAGCAGGTCTCCGACGAGGACTATCGGGCAGGGTAGGGGGCAAGCAGACGGGAGCAGAAGCAGCCGCCCCTGGGCGCCCGCCTTCAGAGCGAGCGCAAACGCGGGCTGGTGAACCCCGCCGTATAGCCGCCCTGATTCTCGAGGCGCCGAACGAGCCCCTCCAGATCGGCCTCCCGGTCGAGATCGAACTGGACCACCGGCCGGCCGCCGGAAACGACGATCGACACGTCGAAGCCGGTCGCCTCGCGGAGCCGGCGCTCATAGCCGAGGATCGCCTCGCTCTTGGGTTCTTCGGCGGTCTCGGCCGATTTGCGGCCGCGGCGGCGGGCCGCCTGCTTCGGCGTTTCCTCGGCCGCCGCCGGATCGCGCGCCAGCGCCTCGGCCTCACGCACCGACAGGTTCTCCGAGGCGATGCGCTTTGCCAGCGTCACCGGATCGTCGGCGGTGACCACCGTTCGGGCGGCACCCGCCGAAAGGACGCCCTCCTCGACCATCGCCCGCACCTCGGGCGGCAACTTCAACAGCCGCAGCGTGTTGGCGACGTGGCTGCGGCTCTTGGCGAGGATCTCGGCGAGATCGGCCTGGGTATAGCCGTGCTCGTCGATCAGCGACTGATAGCCGAGCGCCTCCTCGATGGCGTTGAGATCGGCGCGCTGGACGTTCTCGATGATGGCGATTTCGAGCGACTGGCGGTCGTTCAGCTCCCGCAGGACCACCGGAACCTCGGATAGCCCAGCCAGGATGGCCGCGCGCAGGCGGCGCTCACCGGCGACGAGCTCGAACCGGCTCCTGTCGCTGCCGAGCGGGCGCACCAGAAGCGGCTGGACGACGCCGTGCTGGCGGATCGAGGCGGCGAGCTCGGCAAGCTCGTCCTCGCGGAAATAGCGCCGCGGATTGTGCGGATTGGGGGTGATGCTGGCGATCGGCACCGACCGCTCGGGCGCCACGGAGGGAGTAGCCGGCTGCGGATCGAAGCCCGGGACCGGGCGGGACGGGCCGGAGGCGCCGCCGCCGATCAGCGAGGCGAGGCCTCGTCCCAGTCTCTGGCGCGATCTGTCTTCGGTCATTGGCCTCTTCCCATCTTCCGTCTGCACCGCCTTGTTCGTCGCTTCGCCGCCCGTCCCCGTCCCGTCCGTCCGGCTCACGCGGCGACGAGCCTTTCCTCGCGCCGGATCACCTCGGAGGCGAGCTGGATATAGGCCTGGCTGCCGGGGCATTTGAGGTCGTAGAGGATCGCCGGCTTCCCATAGGAAGGCGCCTCGGAGATCCGGACGTTGCGCGGGATCACCGTGTCGTAGACATGCTCGCCCATATAGGAGCGGACGTCCCGGACCACCTGGGCGGCGAGATTGTTGCGGCTGTCATACATGGTCAGGACGATGCCGTGCAGGCCGAGCATCGGATTGAGGCTGTCGCGCACCTGCTCCACCGTCTGCAAGAGCTGCGACAGGCCTTCGAGGGCGAAGAACTCGCATTGCAGCGGCACCAGGACGGCATCGGCGGCGGCCATGGCATTGATGGTCAAGATGTTGAGCGAGGGCGGGCAGTCGACCAGAACGAAGTCGTAATCGGCGCCTTCCTGCTGATGGAAATGCAGCGCGTCGCGCAGCCGGTAGGCCCGCCCGTGGATGCCGGATATCTCCGTCTCCAGGCCAAGAAGATCCATGGTCGAGGGAATGATCGACAGGTTCGGCACGGCCGTCCGCATCGCCGCCTGACTGATCGAAGCGTCTTCCTTCAGGACGTCGTAGGAGGAGAGTTCGCGATCTTCCTTGTCGATGCCAAGCCCGGTCGAGGCGTTGCCCTGGGGATCGAGATCGATCAGGAGGGCGCGCTTGTCCACCGCGGCGAGCGCAGTGGCGAGATTGATGGCGGTGGTCGTCTTGCCGACACCGCCCTTCTGGTTGGCGATCGTGATGATCCGCATAGGCTCCGCCACGTCCATCGGCTGAATTCCAAGTCTTTTGAGGTGTCGGCATCGGTCACCCCCGCCCGCCGCAGGTCGGGAATGGCGACATCGCCCGTCGGCAGGGCCGTCTCAGCCTTGGCGCCGCGCGATGGCGGCGACCTCGAGGATGACCGAATCAGCCTCCACCTGTGATTCATGAATTATCATGGTGAATCGCCAATTGGCAGTCGCGGCCGCTATTTCCTGTTCATGACTGCGCCCCTTTTGAAAGAAGCACCGTGTTTCACGTGAAATATGCGGTGCGACCATGGCCAGGAGATCGTCCAGCGACGCCAATGCGCGGGCGGTGACGACCTCGGCCCGGCCGAGAACTTGACCGGCCGTCTCGATCCGTACCGGATGGACCGTACCCATGACGCCCATTTCCGTCCGCGCGGCCGCCAGAAAGGCCGCCTTCTTGCGGCTCGACTCCACCATGTCGACAGCGCTCTCCGGCCGGCAGGCCGCGATGACGAGGGCGGGCAGGCCGCCACCCGAGCCGAGATCGACCGCCTGCGAAAACTCCGGCAGCAGCCGTTCGAGACTGAGCGAGTCGGCGACGTGCCGCCGCCAGACGTCGCCGAGCGTCGAAGGCGCGACGAGGTTCATCCGCGTCTGCCAGTCGGTCAGCATCGCCACATAGGCGTCGAGCCGCGCCAGCGTTTCACGTGAAACGGCGTAATGGTCGATGAGCCACGCGCGGCCGGCAGCTTGTTGCAGTGCAATATTCTCAAGATCCAGCGGCTTCGGGGGCCGCGCATCGGAGGCGGCTGGCGAGGCGCTCGTAACGGATCGGTCGACGGAGTTGCGGCCGTCGGGCCGCGTCGCCCGGTTCGATGGCTCGCCGGTCACAGGACGCGAGCGGCCCGAGCGATCACGCCGCATCGGCGAGTGAACTCCGGCGGATGGCGAGAAGGACGAGGGCAAGCGCTGCCGGCGTCATCCCGTCGATGCGTTCGGCCTCGGCGACGTTGCCAGGGCGCCGGGCCGTCAGCTTCTGGCGTAGCTCGTTGGAGAGCCCCGGAATGCCGGTGTAATCGAGATCGACCGGGATTTCGCGCGCCTCGTCCTTCCGCAGCCGCTCCTGATCCTTCTTCTGGCGATCGAGATAGACGTCGTAGCCCGCCTCGATCCGCGCTCGCGCAAAGGTCTTTTCGTCGATGGCGGCGAGTTCGGGAAACACCGCGACCAGCCGGTCCGGCTCGATGGCGCTCTGGGCGAGCAACTGCCAGGCGCTCCGCCGCCGGCCGTCCTGATTGACGGCGATGCCGTGCCGGCCCGCCTCGGACGGAGTGAGCTTCGCCGCTTCCAGCGCCGCTCGGGCCGCCAGGAAGGCAGCTTCGGCACGGGAGAAGCGCTCGGCCCGATCGGCGGAGACGATGCCGAGTTCCGTCGCCAGCGGCGTCAGCCGCCGGTCGGCATTGTCGGCCCTGAGCGACAGGCGGAACTCCGCCCTGGAGGTGAACATGCGATAGGGCTCGGTGACGCCGGTGCGCGTCAGGTCGTCGATCATCACGCCGATATAGGCGTCGGCGCGGCCGAGAACGACCGGCTCCGATCCACCGGCGAGGCGGGCTGCGTTCAGCCCGGCGACGAGCCCTTGCGCGCCGGCCTCCTCGTAGCCGGTGGTGCCGTTGATCTGGCCGGCGAGGAAAAGCCCCGGCGCCTTGCGGACGGCAAGCGCCCGGTCGAGCTCGCGCGGATCGACATGGTCGTACTCGATGGCGTAGCCGGGCTTCAGGATCGCCACCTTTTCGAGCCCGGGAATCGAGCGGAGGAAGGCGTCCTGCACTTCTTCCGGGAGAGAGGTCGACAGGCCGTTCGGATAGACGGTGTCGTCGTCGAGCCCTTCCGGTTCGAGGAAGATCTGGTGGCCGTCGCGGTCGCCGAACTTGACGATCTTGTCCTCGATCGACGGGCAATAGCGCGGCCCGACACCCTCGATCTTGCCCGAATAGAGCGCCGAGCGGGCGAGATTGTCGCGGATGATCGCGTGGGTCTCGGGCGTCGTGCGGGTGATGCCGCAGTCGATTTGCGGATTGTCGATGCGATCCGTCAGGAAGGAGAAGGGCACCGGCTCCTCGTCCGGCTTCTGGCTGTCGAGGCTCGCCCAGTCGATCGTCCGGCCGTCGAGCCTGGCCGGCGTCCCGGTCTTCAGACGTCCCAGCGACAGGCCAAGGCGGCGCAGCGTGCCCGAAAGGCCCAGCGAGGGATCCTCGCCCATCCGGCCGGCGGGAATCTGTCGATCGCCGATATGGATCAGCCCACCGAGAAACGTGCCGGTGGTCAGCACCACGGCGCGACAGGCGATGCTTCGGCCGTCGGCAAATACGATGCCCGAGACGGCGCCGGAGGCATCAAGCTTGAGATCGAAGACGTCGCCCTCGACCACCGTCAGCCCCTCCGTCTCCCGGATCAGGCCCTGCATGGCGGCGCGGTAGAGCTTGCGGTCGGCCTGGGTGCGCGGGCCCCAGACGGCCGGGCCCTTGCTCCGGTTGAGCATGCGGAACTGGATGCCGCCACGGTCGGCGGCAAGGCCCATCAGCCCGCCGAGGGCGTCGATCTCACGCACCAGATGGCCCTTGCCGATGCCGCCGATGGCAGGGTTGCAGCTCATCGCGCCGATCGTGTCGAAGCGATGGGTGACGAGGACCGTGTTCGCGCCGGCCCGCGCCGCGGCGCTGGCGGCCTCGCAGCCGGCATGCCCGCCGCCGACCACGACCACGTCGGCGCGAGCGGGCATGGCGGCCGGGACAGGGGAGGGGGCGCGGGTGGCGGTCATGATCGTCTTTGCGTCTTCGGGTCAGTTCAAGCGGACGTCCTGCGCGGACACGGTGGCAAGGTCAGCACGAGGCGGCGGCAGTCCACCCGGGGTCGAACCCGATATCAGGTGTCTCCGAAACCCATATGGGTCTTTGCCCACTCATGCTTTACAATCGTCCGTATAAGGGAAACGCGCCGCACGAACAACGCTGCCGCCCGGAGCCCGGTCGACGCCGCGAGGACCACGACCATGAGCCTTCTGGAGACCCGTCCCTGGACGCTCGATGAGTTCTTCGCCTGGCAGGTGGAGCAGGAGGAGCAATATGAACTCGTCGGTGGATTCCCTTTGCTGCAATCCCGTTCCCTGATGGGCCACAACCTCGCCGTTGCGAACATCATCGGTGAAATCGGACAGCGATTGCGCGGCGAACCGTGTCGCGTTTTTACCGCCGACATCGGCATCGAAACCCTTCCCGGCCAGATCCGCCGGCCGGACGCCGGCATCGATTGCGGCAGCTTCGATCCGGACGGCTATCTCGCCGCCGAACCGGTGGTCGTCTTTGAGGTGCTGTCGCCCTCGACGCGGGACTTCGACCGGCTGCGCAAGGTCGACGAATACAAGCGCGTCTCGACCATGCGCCACATCGTCGTGGTCGAACCGACGCGCCCGCAGGTGCTGGTCTGGTCGCGCGGCGGCGAAGAGGGGAGCGACTGGACCCCGGAGGAGATCCTCGGCGTCGATGGCGTCATCCACCTCGACGCCGTTTCCATCGACCTGCCGCTTGCCGAACTCTATGACCGGCTGACTTTCCAGCCATGAGGCGGGCCGCGCGCTTCACCGGTATGTCATTCCGGTCGCCCCGGCCTTCAGCTGACGACACCATCGGCTGGTAATCCGAAACGGACCGTCGATCAGAAAGAGTGTGGACCGCGCAGTCCGTCGCGTTAATCTCCCCTCGCAACGGATCCGCCCGTTTTCGCGGCAGATCTGACGAGTGGCTGCAAATCCACCAGCTGGCGACAGGACTTCATGACCGACCATCGCGATTCCACCGCCCCGGCCTCCTCACCCCTCGCTTTGACGCCCGACCTCGTGGCGCTGACGATCCGGCCGGAGCCGGAACGCGGGCCCGAGCCGGGCTGGACCCTTTTGAGCGACGAGGAGCTGGACGCGCTGGCGGAGCGCTATGACGAAGAGAGCGGCGAGGAGCCCGTCTGGGTCTTCGCCTATGGATCTTTGATCTGGAAGCCGGACTTCGACGCCGTGGATCACAAGCTCGCCACGGCCTATGGCTGGCATCGCTCCTTCTGCCTGAAGATGACCCGCTGGCGCGGCTCGCCCGAGCAGCCCGGGCTGATGATGGCGCTGGAGCGGGGCGGGCGCTGCGACGGGGTGATCTACCGGCTCCGGGACGCGGACCGCAGGGCCCAGCTCCGGCGGGTCCTCTATCGCGAGATCCGCTTCCATCAGGCAGCCTCGATGGCCCGCTGGGTGCCGGTGCGCACCAGCCAGGGCCGGCTCCGGGCACTGACCTTCTGGGCGGGGCCGAAGGGCGAGCGGATCGCCAGCCGGCTGCCGCTCGAAGAGGTCGCGCCGATCCTCGCCCGCGCCTGCGGCCACGCCGGCTCCTGCGCCGAATATCTCCACAACACCGTCCGCCATCTCGAAGAATTCGGCATCCGCGACCGCAATCTCTGGCGGCTTCAGGAACTCGTCGCCGAGGAAATCCGCGACATCCACCAGCGCGCGGCGTAGGGGGCGCTCGCTGGCGAGACGTTGGACGTCCGGGCTCTCCGGCCGGGCAGGGGCCGGTCGATCCGTGTTACCAAGCCCGACGGGTTCACGGCTTCGCGCGCGTGCTTCGTTGGTGCTTCGGCGGTCGTCCCACGCCCCGAGACATGGCCGGGCCGCAGGATCGAGCAGACCGAAGCGTCTTCAACCCCGGATCCTTGCAGAACGCCGTTCCCCGCGCCGAGCCCATCCGCTCCGGCGGTCGCCGCTCTGAGCCCCTCATCCTGAGGTGCGAGCCGGCCGAAGGCCGGTGAAGCCTCGAAGGGCGAGGGGCGGGGCGGGGCGCCTGTCATCCCTCGCCCTTCGATCCTTCGACAGGCTCAGGAGCCTTCGGCGGCACCTCAGGATGAGGGATGATGAAACGCGACGCTCTTGGGCGGCCTTCGCATGCTCACTCTTCTGGCTGTCATAGGCCGGCTCGGAGTCCGGGACGACGAGCGTCAATCGCCGCGACCCGCCGTCCAAACCCTCGGCCGCGCGGCGAGGGGGCCGCCGTGATCAGCCTCTCCCTCACTTGCCGATGCAGAACTGCGAGAAGATCACGTCGAGGAGGTCTTCGACGCCGACCTTGCCGGTGAGCCGGCCGAGCGTGTCCGAGGCTCGGCGCAGGGTTTCGGCGCCGACCTCCGCCGGCAACGCCGAATTGCCGATGAACTCTTCGAGGACATGCAGGGTCTCGGTGACGAGGTCGCGCTGGCGAGTGCGCAGCGGGATGGCCACCTCACCGCCGCCGTCGACACCGGCAGCCGCCGCGGCGAGTTCGGCGATCCGCTGTGTCAAGGTGTCGAGCCCCGCGCCGGTCTTCGCCGACACCGTGAAGTCGAAGCGGAAATCGGTCCATTCGTTGCCGAAGCGGGCGGTCAGCCCGCTCGGCGCCGGCTGGTCGGCCTTGGTGCGGACGGTGAGGATGCGCCGGCGGCCCCTGGCTGTGCCCTCGGCGAGGTCTTCGAGCGAGGCGTCGGCGGCCAGCATCATCGGATGTTTCACGTGAGACAGAAGCTCGGTGAAGCGCGCCAGCGGCCCGTGGCCCTGCTGGGGATCGACGAGGGCGAGGACGAGGTCGGCCTTAGCCATCACCTCGCGGGCCCGCTCGACGCCGATCGCCTCGACCCTGTCCGAGGTCTCGCGGATGCCGGCCGTGTCGGAAAACCGCACCGGGATGCCGGAAAGGTCGAGCGTCGCCTCGATGACGTCGCGGGTGGTGCCGGGAACCTCGGTGACGATCGCCACCTCCCGGTCGGCGAGCGCGTTGAGGAGGCTCGACTTGCCGGCATTGGGCGCCCCGACGATCGCCACCTTGTAGCCGGAGCGCAGGATCTCGCCGCGATCGGCGCGGGCGAGATGGGCGCGGATCTCGGCGACGATTTCGGCGACCTCGTCCCTCACCGTGTCGGCGACGTCCTCGCTGACGTCGCCTTCGTCGGAAAAGTCGAAGGAGGCTTCGAGATGTGCCCGCGCCTGGGTGAGACGAGCCATCCAACCTTCGTAGAGTATCCGTAGCGCGCCGCCGGCCTGAAGGACCGCCGCCCGGTGCTGGCCTTCCGTCTCGGCGGCGATGAGATCGCCGAGGCCCTCGGCCTCGGTGAGGTCGACGCGGCCGTTCTCGAAGGATCGCCGGGTGAATTCTCCGGCCTCGGCGAGGCGCGTGCCGACGGCCGCGGTGATCGCCTGGAGGCAGGCGGTAACGACGGCCGGGCCGCCATGGAGGTGGAACTCGGCGATGTCCTCGCCGGTGACGGTCGCCGGTCCGGGAAAGAAGATCGCGATGCCGCGATCGATGACGGCGCCGGCCGCGTCCCTGAAGGTGCGAAGGCTAGCCCGCCGCTCCGGCGGGACCCCGCCGCAGAGCCGCGTCAAAGCTCCGCTCGCGTCCGGCCCGCTGACCCGGACGACCGCGACGCCCGAGGGCAGCGCGCCGGAAGAAAGGGCGGCAATGGTGTCGGAATGCATCCCGGCGTCCTTGAATCGCGTCGGTGGTTCGTTCCGGCCGACCTTACGCCATCGGGGCGGAGCGCGCGACCGGGTCCGATGTTCGGAGGCTGCGGGTGCGGCTGCGGCGACGCCCATTGTGCCTGGGCTGCAAGCCAAAACGCGTCCTTCGAAGCCGCCTTGGACAGTGCGATGACTGCCGGCCGCAGGCGAGCCGGTGCCCTAGACGCGCCGGATCGCCGACACCGCCGCCTCGCCGAGGATCAGCGCCCCGGCGCCGCCGAGGATGCCGCCGGCCACCCGGTTGAGCCGGCGCAGCGCCGCCGGCTGCGTCATCAGCGAGCGCGCCTTGGCGGCAACCAACGCATAGGGCGACAGGACGACGAAGAGGACGATGACGGTGAGGACCGCCAGCATCGACCACTCGGGAACGCCGACGCCGTGAAGATCGAGGACGCTCGGGAGCAGTGCCAGGTAGAAGACGATGGTCTTGGGGTTGCCGAGGGTGACGGTGAAGCCGGCGAGAAAAGCCTTCAGGCCGCTGCGGGCCCTTGCCGCGCCGAGCTTTGTGAGGCCGCCTCTGCTGTTCCAGAAGAGATAGCCGAGATAGATCAGATAGGCCCCGCCGAGGATCTTCACGACGAGCAGCGCCTCGGCGAAGATCTCCGCCAAAGCGGCGAGACCGGCGACGGCGATGGTCAGGTAAACGATATCGCCCAGCGCCAAGCCGGCGAGAAAGAACAGCGAGGCCCGAAGCCCGTTGCCGAGCGACTGGCCCACGAGGCCGGCGACGCCCGGCCCCGGAATGAAGGCGGCGATGCCGAGCGCGGCGGCATAGGCGAGATAGGGGGCAATCACGGCAGCGGTCATCGGGCTCTCGTCATAGGGCGTTCTGCATCGCCGTTCTAAACCGGCCGGGCGCCCGCCGCAGCCCGAAAATCGACCCGCCTGCCTTCGACGTGCGGTCTCCTTCGACCGCTCTCCGCATCTTCAGGAAGACGCCCGCCCTTCCGGCAGCGTTTCGCCACTGCCGGAAAAGAACCCGTCTCGCGGATGTGCCTCAGGCGAGTTCGGCGAGGTTCGCCGCATCGAAGCCCTTCAGAGCTTCGCCCTCTTTCACCCTCCGCGGCCAGTCAGGATCGCTGATCAAGGCGCGGCCGACGGCGATGAGGTCGAACTCGTCGCGCTCCATGCGGGCGATCAGCCTGTCGAGGCCCGCCGAGGTCGAGCTTTCGCCGCCGAAGGCGCCCATGAAGTCGCCGGAAAGGGCGACGGAGCCGACGCTGATCGTCGCCGCGCCGGTCAGCCTCTTCGCCCAGCCGGCGAAGTTGAGGCCCTCTTCGCCGTCGATCTCGGGAAATTCCGGCTCCCAGAAGCGGCGCTGCGAGCAGTGGAGAATGTCGACCCCGGCCTCGACCAGCGGCGCCAGCCAGTCCGTCATGGCATCCGGGGTTTCGGCGAGCCGCGCGGTAAAATCCTGCTGCTTCCATTGGCTGACGCGCAGGATGATCGGATAGTCCGGCCCGACGGCTTCGCGCATTGCCGCGATCACCTCGGCGGCAAAGCGCGAACGCTCCCTGATCGTCGCGCCGCCCCAGCGATCGGCCCGATCATTCGTGCCCGACCAGAAGAACTGATCGATCAGATAGCCATGGGCGCCATGGATCTCCACCGTATCGAAGCCGAGGCGCTTCGCATCGACGGCCGCCTTGGCGAAGGCGGCGACCGTGTCGGCGATCGCTTCCTCGCTCATCGCGTCGCCCCTGAGGGTCGCGGGCGCGACGAGGCCCGAGGGACTCTCGATCCCGGCCGCCGGCTCCCATTTGGTCAGGAAGCTCTTCACCGAGCCGACATGCCAGATCTGCGGCGCCATCTTGCCGCCGGCCGCGTGCACTTCATCGATGACGGCCTGCCAGCCGGCAAGCGCCTCATCGCCGTGGAAGAAGGGAATGCCCGGGTCGTTGCGGGCAGCCGGCCGGTCGATCACCGTGCCTTCCGACAGGATCAGCCCGACGCCGCCTTCGGCGCGCCGGCGGTAATAGGCCGCATTGGCCGCACCGGGAACGCCGTTCGGCGCCATCGAGCGGGTCATCGGCGCCATGACGATGCGGTTTTTCAACTCCAGGCTTTTCAGACGAAACGGGCGGAAGAGGGCGTTGGTTGTTTCAGAGGGCATCGATCGGGAGCTCCGTTGAGATGGGAGGCTCACAGGTATACATTGGTGACCAGGGATCAATTACGCACTTTCGATCGACCAAGTATCTTGGAGGAAACCGCGCCATGACCGAGACCGGGAAAATCTGCTTCGACGTCAACTGCCCAAGCCGGCTGTTGTTCGACCAGATCGCCGACAAATGGTCGATGATGGTGCTGACCGTCCTCGATCGCGGCCCCTTGCGCTTCAACGAGATCAAGCGCCGGCTCGAGGGGGTGTCGCAGAAGGCGTTGACGCAGTGTCTACGAAGGCTGGAACGCAACGGCCTTCTGGCCCGCCACGTGATCGCGACTTCGCCGGTCGCGGTCGAATACGAGATCACCGACCTCGGCCGCACGCTGCAGCCGCCCTTCAAGGCGCTCTACGCCTGGACGATGCAGAATCTCGACACGGTCGAAGCGGCGAGGGCGAGCTTCGACCGACGGGCCGAGAGGGATGGGCGGACGAGCCGGCCGGAGGCGGAGGCCTCGATGTCGGCCTGAACTCGCGCCCCGGCCGATCTGCCCTCGAAGCGAAGCCACGGGGCTCTAGCTTCCAGCGCTCGATACGCAGTGCTTCCAGACACCCGAGCCGGAGCGACCCCATGAGCAACCAGCTTGGCGATGCGGTCAGCCCGTATCTGCTGCAACACGAGCAGAATCCCGTCGACTGGCGGCAATGGTCCCCGCAGGCGCTAAACGAGGCGAAGGCGAGGGACTGCCCGATCCTGCTCTCGGTCGGCTATGCCGCCTGCCACTGGTGCCACGTCATGGCCCATGAGAGCTTCGAGGACCCAGCCGTCGCGGGGGTGATGAACCGGCTGTTCGTCAACGTGAAGGTCGACCGCGAGGAGCGGCCGGACATCGACCATCTCTACATGTCGGCGCTGCATGCCATGGGCGAGCAGGGCGGCTGGCCGATGACGATGTTCCTGACGCCGGACGGGCGGCCCTTCTTCGGCGGCACCTATTTTCCCAAGGAGCCGCGCTACGGCAGGCCGGGCTTCGTCCAGGTGATGGAGGCGATTGCCAAGGCCTGGGCCGAGCGGCGCGAGGAGATCGAAAACAGCGCCGGGACGATCGCCGGCCATCTCCAGTCGGTGATCGGCGGACCGCTGGAGGCCGGCGCGCCATCCTCGGGCGCCTTGGCGGCGCTCGATCTTCCGGGCGCCGCCGCGCGCATCGGCGGGCTCGTCGATCCCGCCCGCGGCGGCATGAAGGGCGCGCCGAAATTTCCCAATGCGCCCTTCATGGAGATCCTCGCCCGCTCGGCCTTCGAGACCGACGGGGAGGCCCATCTTAGCGCCTTCCTCAGGACCACCCGGGCCTTGGCCGAGGGCGGCATCTACGACCATCTCGGCGGCGGGCTGCATCGCTATTCCACCGACGATCGCTGGCTGGTGCCGCATTTCGAGAAGATGCTCTACGACAACGCCCAGTTCCTGCGGCACCTCTGCTGGGCCTATCGGGCGACCGGCGACGACCTCTTCCGCCGGCGGATCGAGGAGACCGTCGGCTGGCTGGATCGCGAGATGCGGCTCGACGGCGGGGGGCTCGCCGCCTCGCTCGACGCCGACAGCCTCGACGAAGACGGCCATGCGGAGGAGGGGGCCTTCTATGTCTGGCAGGAAGGCGAGGTGAACGCGCTCCTCGGCGCGCAGGCAGCCGCCTTCGCCCGCGCCTACGACGTTTCGGGCGCGGGCAACTGGGAGGGCAAGACGATCCTCCATCGCCTGCATCCGGGCGCAAGGAGCGACGATCCGCACTTTGACGAGGCGCGGGCGACTCTCCTGGCAGTGCGGGAGAAGCGTCACCGGCCGGGCCGCGACGACAAGGTGCTCGCCGACTGGAACGGCCTTGCCATCCGGGCGCTGTGCGAGGTCTCGAAGCTCCTCGGCGACGACCGGGCGCTTGCCATGGCCAAGGGCGCCTTCGCCTTCGTGATGGATCAGATGGTCGAGGGCGGCCGGTTGCGCCATGCGGCCCGCGACGGGCGGACGGCGGGTCTGGCGCTGTCCTCCGACTATGGCGCCCTGATCTCGGCGGCGGCGGCGCTGTTCGCCGCGACCCTTGAGAGCGACTATCTTGACCGCGGCCTGTGGCTCGCCGCAGAGCTCGAGCGCTGGCACGGCGACGGCGAGGGCGGCCATACGCTGAACGCCGAGGATTCCGCCGACGTCCTGTTCCGCCTGCGCGGCGATCAGGACGAGGCGGTGCCGAGCGCCACGTCCCTCGTCATCGAGGGTCTCGCCATGCTCGGCCAAGTGACCGGACGCATCGCCGTCACCGAGGCGGCCGAGCGCGCCGCCGAACGGGCGGCCGGCCGCATCGGCGGCAACGTCTCGGGCCATCCGGGCATCGTCGCGGCGGCAAGGCGGCTCGTGCGGGGCTCGGAGCTGGCGATTTTCGGGGCAGAAGGCGAGGAAACGCGGGAAGCGATGCAGGCGGCGGCGCAGAGAAGCGTCGACCTCGACCGGCTGGACCTTCTCGCCGCCTCGCCGGACGAACTGCCACCGCAGCTCGCCATCGCCGGGATCCGCCCGGAGCGTCTGCCGGCGGCGCTTCTGTGCGAGGCGCGGGTGTGCCGCGCGCCGGTGTTTTCGGCGGAAGATTTGGCGGGGTTGTTGAGCCGAAGCGGGGCGGTGGGCTGACGCTCGGCCCGAATTGCGTCAGGCCGAGGAAGACCGTGCCTCACGCTTCGGCGTATTCGTGGAGGATCGAGTCGATCAGCGTCTCGTAGGGGATGCCCTTCTCCGCCGCCCGCGTCTTCAATCGTGCGAGGTCGCGCTCGGAGATCGAAATCGAGATTTGCTGGCGTGCGCTTCCTTCGAGCATCTGCCGCGCCGCCAATTCAAGACGCCTGCGTTGCTCGTCGAAATTTTCAACCGAAACCCACTCGTCGGAATCGTGGAATTCGAACTCGGCACGTTCTTCCTCGCTGTCGAAGATCGGCTGAGGCTCAGTCTTGCCCGTCATATCCGTGTTCCCCGGCTTCGTTTGGTGGCTTTTCGGCTCGGAAACATCGTCTTGAGAAAAACGCCCTGCGAAGTCTCAACGAACGGGACGACCCAGACATAGTCATCGATCCAGAGAAAAAACTGCTTCTGATGGCCGTAGCGCGCGCGGTTCGGATGCTCGCTGACCTGAATCAGCCCACCTGCGGACAGAGCGATGACCGCCCTTTCGAAGCCAAAGCCATAGCGCGTCTTCAGGATCTCGTTCTTCTCTTCGCTCCAGTCGATGTCCATGCGTGAATATGGATCGGAGCGATATCTGCCGCAAGATCAACCGGCCATCGAGGCCGGTGTCAAAACCGGCGAAGCCCATCGCAAACGAGTTGGCGCAAATGAGTTGGCCGGTGCTCGCGGCACCGGCCATGTCATGGCACCAAGCAACTGCCGGAGCCGATCGCCCCAGCCGCCTTACAGCAGCCCGGCTTCCTTATAGTAGCGCTCGGCGCCCGGATGCAGCGGCACCGGGAGGTTCTTCGCCGCCGTCTTCGGGTCGATGGCCTTCGCCGCATTATGGGCGGCGGTCAGCTCGTCCAGATGCTCGAACATCTGCTTGGTCATCTGGTAGGCGAGCTCCTCGTCGACGTCGGAGGAGGTGACGAGGATGTTGGTGATCGCAAGCGTCGGCACCGCCTGGTCCTGGCCGTCATAGGTACCGGCGGGGATCTCCACCGCCTGGAACGGCGCGCCGAGTTTCTCGGCGATCGCGGCGGGGACGGCGACGACGCTGATCGGCAGCGAGGCGGCGAGGTCGCGGATCGAGGCGACGCCGAGGCCGGCGGACTGGAGCGTCGCGTCGAGCTGGCGGTTCTTGATCAGCTCGACAGACTCGGCGAAGGGCAGATATTCGGTCTTGCCGAGATCGTCATAGCTCATGCCGGCAGCCGAAAAGATCGCCCTCGCGTTCAGCTCGGTGCCCGAAGCAGGCGCGCCGACCGATAGCGCCTTGCCCTTCAGGCCTTCCAGATCGGTGATGCCGGAATCCTTCGAGGCGACGATCTGCACGTAGTTCGGATAGATCGCCGCGATCGCCCGAAGCTTCTCGACCTTCTCCGGGAAGCCGGCCTCGGCGTTGCCTTCCGCCGCCGCCTTGACCGAATCGCCGAGGGCAAAGCCGATCTCGCCGCGCCCTTGCGTGACCAGCTTGATGTTCTCGACCGAGGCCTTGGTCGACTGAACCTGCGTCTTCACGCCCTCGATGTTGTCGCTGTAGACTTTGGCGAGGGCAACGCCGAGCGGATAATAGACGCCGGAGGTGCCGCCGGTCAGGACGTTGATGAACTGCTGGGCCGAGGCCGAGGCCGGCGCGAAGGCGAGGCCGGCGACGACGGCGGACGCCGCAAGGCGCGTGAAATGTCTCATGAAACTCCTCCCGATGGGGCCGAAAATGGCCCATGGCCGAAGCTTCTCATAGCCGGTCCCCGAAGCTCAACCCCGCTTCGTGCGGAACCTTCGTCGCATTGCCCGTCGTCGGCCGATCGAGCCCGGCATTTCACGTGAAACGTCTTGCGGACAATCGCCTCGGGCCGCCTAGATAGTTGCCGATCGAGATCTTGCCCGGAGCCGCCGCCATGCTGAAGGAATTTCGCGAATTCGCCCTCAAGGGCAACATGGTCGATCTCGCCATCGGCATCATCATCGGCGCGGCCTTTTCCGGCCTCGTCAATTCGATCGTCTCCGATCTGTTCATGCCGCTGGTCGCGGTGATCACCGGCGGCGTCGATTTCTCCAACAAGTTCGTCGCGCTCTCCAGCGCCGTCACCGCGGCGGGCCTGGAAGAAGCCCGCAAGCAGGGGCCGGTCTTTGCCTATGGCAAGTTCCTGACGCTCACGATCAACTTCCTGATCATCGCCTTCATCCTGTTCCTGGTGGTCAAGATGATGAACCGGCTGAAGCGCCGCGAGGAGGAAAAGCCGGCCGAGGTCGCCGAGACGCCGCGCGAGGAACGGCTGCTGGAGGAGATCCGCGACATCCTGGCGAAAGGAACCGGCGCAGAGCGGCGGGTTTAGGGTGACGGTGGAAGGACGTCAAAGCCCTCGACATCGCGCGACCCATCCCCGCCATACGGGCAATGCGGCCACTTCTGGCCCACGGCCAGGGCCAGGGCGGACCCCTTTTCGCGGGCGAGACTTGAGGCCGGGGCGTCATGCCAAACGGCCGGCTCGGGTGAGAAGCTGCCCGTTCGCTTGGGTTAAGTTCAGGCCAAAGCGGGGCTGCGAGCCAAGCCCCTTATGAGTTCGCCCGAAGCTTCAGGTAAGTGAGCGGCGGCGCGCCGAATGCTCGCTTGAACATGCTCGTGAACGCGGCCGGGTTGTCATAGCCGAGTTCGCCCGCCACGGCTGTGACCGAAGCTCCGGCAACCAGCTTCGTCATCGCGGCCATGAGACAGGCCTGTTGTCGCCAATTCGCGAAGCTGAGACCCGTCTGCGCCCGGAACAGGCGGGTGAACGTCCTTCGGCTCATGGCGAGCCCTGTGCACCAGTCGTCGATCGTCTCCCCGATGGAAGGAGCTGCAATGAAGGCCTGACAGCGCGCTGCCAAGGGCTCGTGGGCCGGATAGGGCAGAGACAGCGGCAGCGCCGGCATGCGTCCCACCTCGCACAGGATCAGGTCCATCAGCGCCCCGTCGCGGCCATGGAGGTCGTACTCCAGCGGGCAGGTGAGCGCCTCCGCCATCAGGGCCCGCATGAACGACGACAGACCAACGACCTGGCACGTTGCGGGCATGCCGGGCACCGCATCCGCCTCGATGTAGAGGCTGTGCATTTCAACGGTCCCGATCATCCGGACGTGGTGGACGGTGCCGGGCGGGATCCACATCCCCCGTTCCGGGGGCATCAGCCACGCACCCTCGGGTGTCGTCAGCAGGATGATGCCTTCGCTGGCGGTCATGAGTTGCCCGCGTCGGTGCTCGTGCGGTTCGACGTAGTGTCCCGACGGGTAGCGCTTGGCGATGGCCACGATCTTTCGCGGGGTCCCGTCGACGATGTTGATGTAGATGTCGCGCATTTTGGCCCACTTGCGTAGCACGCTGACCCACATCGAGTGGCGGGCCAATCGGAGCTTGTCTATCCCTCAGGCTTCCGGGCGCGCAACGTCGTGTGGGCCCGAGACAGGATCCAGAGGCTCGAGGCAATGACTCAGACCGCGGCAATGAACACTGCACCGGCGACGACGGTCGTCTCCGTCCTGGGGGCGGCCAGCGTCTGTCACCTCCTGAACGACCTGATGCAGGCGCTCCTGCCGGCGAGCTATCCGATCTTCCAGGATGAGTTCGGCCTGTCATTCGCCCAGGTCGGTCTGCTGACTTTCGTGTACCAGATCACCGCCTCCCTGTTTCAGCCGTTCATCGGCCTCTACACCGACCGCCATCCGCTGCCCTACTCGCTTCCCGTCGGCATGGCCTCGTCGCTCGCCGGTCTCATGACGCTGGCCTACGCGCCGAACTTCGTCGTGCTGCTCATCGGCGGCGTTCTTCTGGGCCTCGGGTCCGCGATTTTCCATCCGGAATCGTCACGCATCGCCCGTCTCGCATCCGGCGGTCGACATGGCCTGGCGCAATCCGTCTTTCAGGTGGGCGGCAACTTCGGTTCGGCGCTCGGGCCGCTTGCCGCGGCCTTCATCGTCCTGCCGCGGGGCCAGGCGGGCCTGGCCTGGTTCGCCCTGGCGGCGCTGGCGGGCATTGCGATCCTGACGGCCCTCGGACGCTGGTACGAGCGGAACGGCCATGCGAAGAAGCCGTCCAGCACGGCGCCCGCCCGCCACCCTAACCTGTCTCGCGGACAGGTGTCGAAGGCGATGACGATCCTGCTCGCCCTCCTGTTCTCGAAGTATATCTATCTCGGGTCGTTCACGAGCTACTATATCTTCTTCATGATGGAGCGGTTCGGGCTCTCGACCCAGACGGCGCAGGTTTATCAGTTCGTCTTATTCGCGGCCGTTGCCGCAGGAACCGTCGCGGGCGGGCCGATCGGCGACAGGGTGGGGCGCAAGGTGGTCATCTGGGTGTCGATCCTCGGCGTCCTGCCGTTCACGCTGCTGCTTCCCTATGCCGGCCTGACCCTGACGGCTGTGCTGTCCGTCGTGATTGGCTTCGTCATGTCCTCGGCCTTCCCTGCGATCGTGGTCTACGGGCAGGAGCTGATGCCCGGACGGGTCGGCATGGTCTCCGGGCTGTTCTTCGGGTTCATCTTCGGCATCGGCGGCATCGGCGCGGCGCTCCTCGGCATCCTCGCCGACTACACCAGCATCGGCTTCGTGTTCCGGGTTTGCGCGTTCCTGCCGGTCCTCGGCATCCTCGCGGCCTTCCTGCCCAGCACGCGCATGCTGAAGGGCGACTGATCTTGTCGGCATGATTGCGATCGTGGGCGACGTCGTTTCCGTCACGCTGCCATAAGGGCGGACCCGCTTGTCGGGCTCATACGCAGACCGACGCGGAAAAGGCATAGAGATGGGCAAAACCTTCTTCATCGAGCGCCAGCGGACGCCGATCGGGCACCTGGTCCTTCTCACCGACATCGACGACCGCCTCCGCGTCGCGGACTGGGAGGATTACGCAGAGCGGATGAACCGCCTCCTCGCCCTCAAGCACGGCACCGTCGCGATCGAAGAACGACCGGGGCGGTCCGAGGCCTGCCGCGCGTTCGATGCCTACTTCGCGGGCGAAGTCGACGCACTCTCGTCGATATCGGTGCGGATGACCGGAACGCCGTTCCAGTGCACCGTCTGGAACGAGCTGCTGCGGATCGAGGTCGGGACCACGATCACCTACGGCGAACTCGCACGCCGCATCGGGCGTCCGACCGTCTTTCGGGCGGTGGGATATGCCAACAGTCTCAACCCGATCAACATCGCCGTACCCTGCCATCGCGTCGTCGGCGCCAATGCATCCCTGACCGGCTACGGTGGCGGGCTACCACGCAAACAGTGGCTGCTTGACCATGAAGCAGGTCGTCCGACGCTGTTCCACTGACGCGAGATCTCATCGCCACGGCCGCTTTCCGGCGAGACGCTACATACGAATTGGCAATGAAGGGTCGAAAGCCGCCCCTCGATCGAAGCGATCAGGACCTGCAATTGCGATGTGGCGGCGGCGCGGCGTCTCATGGTGAACCATCCAAGGCGACGGGTCACGGAGAGCCCCCTGACAACACCTATCTGGCATCAAGCGCGCCGCCTGCAGCTTCGCCTCAGACCACTGGGCTGATCAGCGGCTCGCCCCTGAGATGGGCCTTCAGGTTCTTCACCACCAGCTGACCCATGGCAGCGCGGGTCTTGTGGGTCGCCGAGCCCTGATGCGGCAGCAGGACGACGTTCTGCAGCGCCCGCAGCCGCTCCGGCACATGCGGCTCCTTGGCGAAGACGTCGAGCGCCGCGCCGCCGAGGCCACCGGTCTCCAGAAGCGCGATCATCGCCGGTTCGTCGACCAGCGAGCCGCGGCCCATGTTGACGAGCTTGCCCTTCGAGCCCAGCGCCTCCATCACCTTGCGGCTGACGATGCCCTTGGTCTCCTCTGTTCCCGGCGCGATGACGATCAGCCAGTCGACCGCCTTCGCCATCTCGGCGAGGTCCGCGTAATAGGGATAGGGCACGTGCTCCTGCCGGTTCCGGCCGTGATAGACCACCTCCATGTTGAAGGCCTGGCAGAGCTTGGCGATGGTCTTGCCGATCCGGCCGAGGCCGAGGATGCCGGCGCGCGTGCCGGTGAGCTCGTCCGTCAGGCCGAAGGTGCCTTCGCTCTCCCAGCGGCCGGCGCGGACATAGGCGTCGGACTGGGGCACGCGGTGGCAGAGCGCCAGCATCAAAGCGAGGGTGGTCTCGGCGACGCAGTCGTTCAAAACGTCCGGCGTGTTGGTGACCGAAACGCCGTGCTCCTTGGCTGCAGTCACGTCGACGGCGTCGTAGCCGACGCCGAAGGACGAGATGATCTCGAGGTTCGGCAGCGCCGCGATCATGTCGCGCGAGGCGCCGTGATGGCCGCCGGTGGCGATGAAGCGCGTCGTCGGCGCGACTTTCTTGAGGAAGGCCTCTTTGTCGTCGGCCTCGAAATAGCGGTGCAGAGTGAAGTCCTCTGCGAGCGCCGCCTCGACGGGCTCGGCGAAGGAACAGACTTGCAGGAGGTCGGGCTTGGCCATGGGCGTTGATCCTTGGCGTTTCACGTGAAAGGGCGATGCCGGACCGGGCCGGCGTGAACATCTATCTGGGGCAGGAGGCGAATTTCGCCCGAAATCTCAGCCGCCGATCCGATCAGACGCGCCGGCAGACGGCTTGCCCCCACTCCGGCCGCGGCCACGGCGCAGAAGCAGCATCACCAGCGGAATGCACCAGATGGCGATGGTAAAGAGGCCGAGGCCTGCCGCGATCGGCCGCTCGAAGAAGGCAAGGAAGCTGCCGTCCGCCTTGATCATCGAGGTGACGAAGTTCTGCTCCAGCATCGGGCCGAGGACGAGGCCGAGGATCGCCGGGGCGATCGGGATGTCGTTCTCCTCCATCAGGAAGCCGATGACGCCGAAGACCACCATCAACGTGATGCCGAAGGGCGAATTGTTGATGGCGAAGGAGCCGACGATGCAGAACATCAGGATGATCGGCATCAGGATCCGGGCGGGAATCGACAGGATGGTGCGGGCTGCCTTGATGGCGATCCAGCCCATCGGCAGCATGATCACATTGGCGAGGAAGAAGACGATGAACACCGCATAGATCAGCTGCGGCTGGTTGATGAAGATCGTCGGGCCTGGGTTGAGACCCTTGATGTAGAGGACGCCGATGACGATGGCGGTGATCGAATCGCCGGGAATGCCGAAGACGAGGGCGGGAATCCAGGCGCCGCTGACGGCACCGTTGTTGGAGGCGCCGGCCTCGACCAGGCCTTCGACATGGCCGGTGCCGAACTTCTGCGGCTGTTTGGAGAACTTCTTGGAGATCGCATAGGAGATCCAGGCGGCGATGTCGGCGCCGGCGCCGGGCAGGGCGCCGATGGCCGTGCCGGTGACCGAGCCGCGCATCGCCTGGACGGGATAGCGCTTGAGGTTCGTCCATTGCTTGGCGAAGACGCCCGTGCGCCCGCCCTTTTCAACCGCCGGCGTCTCCGCGCCGGAGGCGACGAAGCGCAGCACCTCCGAGACGGCGAAGAGGCCGATCATCGCGGGAATGAACTGCACCCCGGCGAGAAGCTCGACATTGCCGAAGGTGTAGCGCGGCTGGCCGGCCGGATTGTCGATGCCGATGGTGGCGGCGAAGAGGCCGATGATCAGCGAGATCATCCCGCGCGACACCGAGCCCGGCGAGACGAAGACGGCGCAGGACAGGCCGAGGACGACCAGCCAGAAATATTCGAAGGAGGAGAATTTCAGCGCCACCTCGGCCAGCATCGGGGCGGCCGTGACGAGAACGATGGTGCCGAAGATGCCGCCGATCGCCGAAAAGACCAGCGAGGCGCCGAGCGCCTCCTCCGCCCGGCCCGAGCGGGTCATCTTGTAGGCGTCCTCGACATAGGCGGCGCTCGCCGGCGTGCCAGGCATCCGCAGCAGCGTGCCGGGAATGTCGCCGGCGAAGATCGCCATCGCCGTCGCCGTGACGATGGCGGCGATCGCCGGCACCGGATCCATGAAGAAGGTGACGGGCACGAGCAGGGCCGTCGCCATGGTCGCCGTCAGGCCGGGAATCGCGCCGACGAACATGCCGAAGGCGGCGGCGGACAGGATGACCATCAGCACATAGGGTTGGAAGACGAGAGCGAAGGCCTCAGCGAGAATGGACATCGGCTACCACAGAAACCCGAGGAATTCGCTGCGCGGCAGCGGCACGAGCAGGAGCCGCCCGAAGGCCTGCTGGATGACGACGCAGGCGAGTACGGACACCGCGATGGCCGTCAGCGGCTTGGTCTTCAGCGTCAGCATGAGCACGGCCATGACCACCAGCGAGGCCGGGACGAAGCCGATCGACGGCGCCGCGACGATGTAGAAGACGACGAGGGCGAGGGCGACGACGACCGACAGGACGGAACGGCGCGAGCGGAGCCAGGGCGCGAGTTCCAGTCCGGGAATGCGGAGACCGGCGAGCAGCGCCTTGACGATCATGAACAGGCCGAGAAGCGAGGCAAAGACCGCGACCGCCCGCGGCATCGTCCCGGCGCCGTAATCCTGCCCGGGAATGTCGGTGAAGCCGAGGGCCGAGACGTAGATCGCGATACCGCCGAGAAGGACGAGGAGGCCGAGAAGCAGGTCGTTGAATTTCATGGGGTTGTCCGGGAATTGGGACGAGGCGGCGGTTGCGGGAAGCTCGTTCACGGCCGCGCGGGGACCCCCCCTCTGCCTGCCGGCATCTCCCCCACAAGGGGGGAGATCAGTTCCTCGATCTTCGTCCGCACCTCATGATCCACGGCTGGCTCTTTGGACCAGACGCCGAAACCATGGAAGGGACGCGGGCGAAGGGTCGATCTCCCCCCTTGTGGGGGAGATGCCGGCAGGCAGAGGGGGGTTCGCAGCCTCGGCGCCCGAAAGCGAGGCGCCCGAAGGCGCCTGCGCGATCGGCCGTCCTACTGCTTCGCCAGCCCGGCCTTCTTCATCACCTCGCCGAGAGCCGCGTCGTCCTCGGCGACGATCTTGGTCGCCTCCTCGCCGGCGGCCCAGCGCACGCCGAAGCCGCGATCCTTCATGAAGGTCTGGTATTCCTCGGAGTTGTAGGCCGTCTCGACGGCGCCGATCAGCTTCGCCTTGACGTCCTCCGGCAGGCCCTTCGGCGCCACCACCGCCCGCCAGACGGCGAGCGTCCAGTCCGAACCGGTGCCTTCCTTCAGGGTCGGCACGTCGGGGAACATTTCCTGGCGCTCGGCCGACATGGAGGCGAGCGGCTTGACCCGGCCGGCATCGATCATCGAGCGGCCCTCGGCGAGCGAGGAGGGGACGATGTCGACGCCGCCGGCGACCATGTCGGTGATGCCGGCGGCCGCGCCCTGGCTCGGCACGAAGGTGACGTAGTCGGGCTCGAGGCCTTCCGAGAGCAGCCAGCCGGCGAGGCCGAGATGCCAGATGCCCCCCTGGCCGGTGCCGGACGCCTTGAAGGTGCCTTTGGGTTCCGACTTGATCTTGTCGAGCAGCGCCTGGACGTTCTCGTAGCCGGAATCGGCCGAGACCATGACGCCGCCGGGATCGGCATTGACGAGAGCGAGGATGTCGTAATTCTCGTAGGTGAGATCGGTCAGGCCCTGCCAGTGCATCATGTCGATCTCGATCGTCATGATGCCGAGGGTGTAGCCGTCCGGCTCGGCATTGGCGATGGCGCTGTGGCCGACGACGCCCGAACCGCCGGTGCGGTTGATGACGGTGACCGGCTGGCCGAGCTCTTCCTGCAGCAGCGAGGCGACGACGCGGCCGACCGCATCGGTGCCGCCGCCGGCGCCCCAGGGCACGATCATCTGGATCGGCCGGCTGGGATAGTCCTCCTGCGCATTAGCGACAGGGGCGGCGAGAGCGGCCATGGTGATGGCGGCCGTCGCGGCGAGAAGCGAACGTCTGAGCATGTTTCCTCCCAAAACCGATCGATCGCCACAGGATGTCCTGCCTGCAAGAGACATTGCTGCCTCTCCAAAGGTTCGCCCGATGCCTCCTCGCACCGAGCGATCCCAGCCTCCCAGCCCGGCGATCTCACTGGCCGGCACTATCCGGGTCCGATGACGCAGTGTCAACGTATACGTGGCAATTCAATCCGGCTGATTTATCGATTCCGCGCGGCCGATCGCCGTTCCAGGGGCCTGAAACGACGAAGGCGCCCGAACCGGACGCCTTCGCTGCTTTGCCTTTAGGGCATGATCCCGAAAAGTGGGAACCGGTTTTCGGAGAAGATCATGCGCAGACAGAGAGATAGAGCGAGATGATGAGCGAAGCTCATCTCATCCCGCTCTAGCGTGCCTTCGAGCTTGCTCAATCCCGCGCGGCGATCACCGTCTGCTTCTGCTCGCCGAGCCCGGCGATGCCCAGTGTCATGACGTCGCCGACCTTGAGGTACTGCGGCGGCTTCATGCCCATGGCGACGCCGGGAGGCGTGCCGGTGGTGATGACGTCGCCCGGCATCAGCGTCATGAACTGCGACACGTAGGAGACGACGTGGGGCAGGTCGAAGATCAGCGTCGAGGTGGTGCCGGTCTGGCGCCGCTCGCCATTGACGTCCAGCCACATGTCGAGATCGTGCGGATCGGACACCTCGTTCCGGGTGACCAGCCAGGGGCCGAGGGGCCCGAAGGTGTCGTGGCTCTTGCCCTTGGTCCACTGGCCCTGGCGCTTGATCTGGAAGGTCCGCTCGGAGACGTCGTTCATCACCGCAAAGCCGGCGACGTAGTCCATCGCGTCGGACTTCGAGACGTATTTCGCCCGCGAGCCGATGATCACCGCCAGCTCGACCTCCCAATCGAGGGCGTCGGAGCCGCGCGGCATCTCGACGTCGTCGTTCGGGCCGCACAAAGCGTTGATCTGCTTGGTGAAGATGATCGGCTCGCTCGGCGGCTCGGCGCCGGTCTCCGCGGCATGGTCGGAATAGTTGAGGCCGATGCAGAGGATCTTCGAGACGCCGCCGACCGGGGCGCCGTAGCGGGGGTTGCCCTCGACCGCCGGCAGGGTGGCCGGGTCGATCGCCTCGAGGGCGGCGAGGCCCTTTTGCGACAGGACGTCGCCGGCGATGTCGGCGACATGGCCGGAGAGGTCGCGGAGCTTGCCATCGGCATCGATCATGCCGGGCTTTTCCTGGCCGAGGGGGCCGTAGCGAACGAGTTTCATGGTGTCCTTTCAGAGGTGGTGGGGGTGGGGGTGGGGCACGAAACCGTCGGCGCGGCGACGTCCTCGGGTTCGTGGTGAAAAGAGTTGCGCCTCCCTTGCGGGCTCCAACGTCCGGATGCCCGGGCAGCGCCGCGACGTGGCAAAACGGGTGTCAGCACCGCAGGTTCGTCATCCCGGGCCTGACCCGGGATCCATTCCAAATCGCTGAAGCCGTTGCCGTAACGCACTTCCACCGAATGGGCTTTCTGCAGCGAGAGCCAGCTTCGACGATTTGGAATGGGTCCCGGCTCGGAGGCCGGGATGACGAGGCTGCAATGTTCGCGACCCTGCTTTCAGGCGTCTTCCAGGAACCCGCTGCCGATGGGCATTCCCGAGGACAGACTGCAACTGAGACAACACGGTCGTCATTCTCGGGCCCCGTCCCGAGAATCCAGGGGCGGTTGCCGCCGCATTGGCCGCTTCCGCCCTCTGCAGCTGAAGCCGAAGGCGCCCGACGATCTCTGGATTCTCGGGACGGGGTCCGAGAATGACGAAGCGTTGGGGTTGGCGCCTCCAGTTTCTGCGTCCAGCGGGGCAATCTTCTGCATAAGCCTCCGGTCTGAACGGCGCTCATCGCCAAGACTGCGTCCACCATGTGCCTCAATACACCGCGCGGCCGCCGGAGATGTCGAACACCGCGCCGGTGGAAAACGAACAGTCTTCCGACGACAGCCAGACGATCATCGCCGCAACCTCCGACGGCTCGACAAAGCGAGCGAGCGGGATCTTCGACAGCATGAAGTCGATATGCTCCTGGCTCATCTGGTCGAAGATCGCGGTGCGCGCGGCGGCGGGCGTGATGCAGTTGACGAGGACGCCGGAGCCCGCAAGCTCCTTGCCGAGGGACTTGGTCAGTCCGATCAGCCCGGCCTTCGAGGCCGAGTAGTGCGAGGCGTTGGGGTTGCCCTCCTTGCCGGCGATCGAGGCGACATTGACGATGCGGCCGTAGCCGGCCTCGACCATCGCGGGGACGAGGGCGCGGGCAGTCAGATAGGGCCCGACGAGATTGACCTCGAGGGTCTTGCGCCAGATCGCAGGCTCGAGCTCCCAGGTCTTGCCGTTGCCGCCGGTGATGCCGGCATTGTTGATCAGGATGTCGATGTTGCCGCCGGCGAGCGCCGCCACGGCCGCGGCCCCGACCGAGGTCTCGTCGGTGAGTTCGACGACGGAGCCGCTCGCCTGCGGCCCGAGCTGGCCGACGGCCGCCTCGATCGCTGCGCCGTCGACGTCCCAGAGAATGACCGAGGCGCCGCTGTCGATCATCCGCTCGGCGGTGGCAAGGCCGATGCCCCTGGCGCCGCCGGTGACGACGGCCCTGCGGCCGGAAAGATCGATGCGGTTCATGTCCGTTCACTCCCTTGTCGCGGTCATCGGCGCCGCGAGCCGCCTCGCCATGCCATATCGGTCCCTTGCGATCAACGTATACGTCGCCGGTTGGTCCGGCTGCCCGGACCCGGTCGCATTCATCCCGGGGCGGCAAAGCCCCCCGCCTGCTGCCTGAGGATGGACAGGGCCATCCGGTCGGCCCGGTCCCGGTGCTGGGCGTGAAGATGGGTCGCGAGGCGCTCGTCGCCGGCGCGGATCGCCTCGAAGATCGCCCTGTGCTCGCGGTCCGACTGGGTCGGCCGGGGCCTGAGCTTCACGATCGCCATATGCGCCCGGTACTGCTGGTCCCAGCACAGCCGCAGCGCCGCCTGCAGACGGCGATTGCCGCACAGGCCGACGAGTTCGGAATGGAAGACGTTGTCGAGATGCGACCACTGGACGATGTCGCCGCGGGTCGTTTCCCGCTCCATCTGGTCGAGCAGGGACGACAGGCGCCGCGCCTCGTCCT
The DNA here is from genome assembly GCF_010500815.1 of Jiella pacifica. Taxonomy (GTDB): domain Bacteria; phylum Pseudomonadota; class Alphaproteobacteria; order Rhizobiales; family Rhizobiaceae; genus Jiella; species Jiella pacifica. The sequence goes on along the minus strand of NZ_JAAAMG010000015.1, from coordinate 37,501 downwards.
CCTCGAGGCCGCGCCTTGCGAGCCGCGCCGCGGCCCGGACCTCCAGGGGCGAGAGGACGTCGTAGATCTGGGCGAGGTCGTCCAGCGACTGGGACTTCACGGTGATGCCGTGGCGCGGCCGGACCTCGACGAGATCCTCCTCCTCCAGCCGGATCAGCGCCTCGCGCACCGGCGTGCGGGAGAGGCCGAGCAGGCTCGCGACCTCCGCCTCGAGGAGTTTCGTGCCAGGCGGCAGCCGGCCTTCGAGGATGCGGAACTTCAGGTCGTGATAGGCGCGGTCGCGGGCCGGCATGCGGGCGACGCCGGCGAGAGTCGGCCGCGGCCGCGAACCGGCGGGCGCCCGGCTCGGCCGGGCCTTTTTCGGCCGGGCGAGGTCGCCCGGCACGATCTGCGGACCCTCCGCCGTCTCCGGCCGGTCCTCGGGCGTCATCGCCGCCATGGCATCGTCGGCATCCACGTTCCCTTCCCCTGGGCCCGCCCCGGTCACTGCCCCTTCGTCTTCGTAACGCCGTTCAGCTCGGCGACGGTGTCGGCGAGCGTCGGCAGGTAGTTGCCGCCGCGGCCGAGCGACTCGGCGGTGGCGAGCCCGTTCTTCACCGCCGAGGAAACGTTGCTGGCGATGCCGCTCTCATTGGCGAGCGACACGAGATAGCGCATGTCCTTGTGGGCGTTGCGCAAAGTGAACTTGTGGGCGTTCGGATTGCCGCCGACGACATAGTCCATGAAGGTCTGGTAGAAGCCGCAATCCATCCGGCCGCCGCCGATGACCGAATGGAACACCTCGGCCGAGACGCCGCTCTTGGCGCCGATGGCCAGCGCTTCGGCATAGATCGACGCATAGCCGAGCGACAGGAAATTGTTGAGGAGCTTCATCGTGTGGCCGGCGCCGACCTCGCCGACCCGCACCACCTTGCCGCCGACGACGTCGAGGATCGGCTTGAGCCGCGCGAACACCTCTTCGCTCGCCCCGACCATGATGTCGAGATTGCCCTCCCAGGCCTCCTTCGGCGTCCGCGACAGAGGCGCGTCGACGAAGGTGACGCCGGCTGCCTCGCAGCGCGCGGCGAGCGTGCCGGTCGACACGGGATTGGCGGTGGAACTGTCGATGATCGTCCGCACCTTGCCCTTGGCACCGAGGAGGGTGTCGACGGCAGCCTCGACCTCCGGGCTGCCGGGCAGGCAGAGAAAGACTACGTCGGCATTCGACGCGATTTCGGCGACGTCCTTCGCCTCGCCTGCTCCACGTGAAACGAGATCCTCGATCGGCTCGCGGTTGCGATGGGCGAGGACGGACAGGGGATAGCCGGCTTCGACGAGATTCTTCGCCATGCCGTGGCCCATCAGCCCGGCGCCGATGAAGCCGATATGGGGGCGGTCGGTCATGATGTGGATCTCCTCGGTTCGATTATGCGGCTCGTGTCGGTGTTGGCGTCGCGCGATCACCCCCGCGCCGCCTCGTCGGCGATGTGCGCCCGAACGATATCGGCAAAGCTCTTGTCGGCGGAAAAGCCGACGCTCGTCGCCCGGCTGGCGTCGAAGTCGCGCGGCCAGCCGGCGACGATCTTCTCGATCACCGCATCGGGCTCGCGGCGGATGCGGTTCACCACCGCGTCGCCGGCCACCTCCCGCAGCGCCTCGATCATCTCGGCGATGGTGACCGAAAGGCCGGGCATGGTCAGGCAGCGGCGGGCCCCGAGGACGTCGGTGTCCATGGTCGCCGCATGCATCAGGAATTCCACTGCCGAGGCCGGGCTCGCCACCCAGTGCCGGACGTCGTCGGCGACGGGAAGGATCGCCTCCTCGCCGGCCAGAGGCTCGCGGATGATGCCGGAAAAGAAGCTCGACGCCGCCTTGTTCGGCTTGCCGGGACGCACGACGATGGTCGGAAGCCGGATGCCGACGCCGTCGACGAAGCCCTTGCGGCTGTAGTCGTTGAGGAGGAGCTCGCAGATCGCCTTCTGGGTGCCGTAGCTGGTCAAGGGCGCGGCGAGAAAGGTGTCGGTGATCTTGTCCTCGAAGGGGGCGCCGAAGACGGCGATCGAGGAGGTGAAGACGAGGCGCGGGCGGTAGTTCTCGCCTGCGGCGCGGATCGCCTCGAGCAGATACGACATGCCCTGCTGGTTGATCCGGTAGCCCTTGTCGAAATCCGCCTCAGCCTCGCCGGAGACGATGGCCGCAAGGTGGAAGATCATGTCGGGACGCTTTTTGACCAGCGCCTCGACCGTCGCCTTGTCGGCGATGTCGCCGGCCGCAGCCTCGATGGCGACACCCTCAGGCGCCGCGATCTGCGGCTCCACGACGTCGAAGGCGTCGATCGCCGTGATCGCCTCGCCGGCGATGGTCTTCTCGGCCAGCAGCCGTTCGATCAGCCGCCGCCCCACCATGCCGGCCGCGCCGAGGATCAGGATCCGCATGCTCTTCCTCCCTTATGCTTTTGACGCGCCGGCCTTCGCCTGGACGCGCATTTCATTCGCCTGGACGCGGCGGGACCGTCGGAAGCGCTTGCGTCCAGCGCGCCCCCTCTGTCCTCCTGAGCCCGTCGAAGGGCGGACATCTCCCCTCAAGGGCAGAGATCGAACCACGCTCCGCCACTTGCCCGGTCGTCGATGGAGCGTCTGTCGCTCAGGTCATCGCGGAAGCCGATCACGCTGAAGCTTCGTCATCCCGGGCTTGACCCGGGATCCATTCCTCTGCGTCGAAGAAGTCCCTCCGATCGGGGACACCATCGCGGCGTCGGCCGTCGGTCTCGGCGGCGTCGGCGATTTGGAATGGATCCCGGGTCAAGCCCGGGATGACGAGGTCAGTCGCTTTCGCCCATCCTGACATGTCCGACCGTCTTCGCTCCCCTGCCTCCGATCCTGTGTCCCGATCCCTCTTCTTCGCCTACAGCGAAAAGCCGCCGTCGATCACCTGCGTCGTTCCCGTCGTGAAGGCGCTTTCGTCCGAGGCGAGATAGACCGCGAGATGGGCGATCTCCGCCGCCCGGCCGATGCGGCCCATCGGCTGGCGCTCGACGAAGGCCGCCCGCGCCTTGTCGGTCCCGCCGACCGACTTGCCGAGTTCCGCGATCCGCCCGTCCAGCGAGGGGGATTCGATCGTGCCGGGGCAGATGGCGTTGCAGCGGATGCCGCGCTTGACGAAGTCGATGGCGATCGACCGTGTGAGGCCAACCACCGCCGCCTTGCTGGCCATATAGACGTAGCGGTTCGGCACGGCCTTGATCGAGGAGGCGGCCGAAGCGACGTTGATGATCGAGCCGCCGCCGTTTTCGAGCATGCGTGGCAGCAGCGCCGAGATCGTCCGGTGCATCGCCTTGACGTTGAGGTCGAAGGAGAAGTCCCAGGCCGCCTCGTCGCAGTCGAGAATGGTCCCGTGATGGACGTAGCCGGCACAGTTGAACAGGATGTCGGGCGCCTCGATGGTGTCGAGATAGGCTTTCACCGCCGCCGAATCGGTGACGTCGAGGGCGGCGAGGTGGGCGTTGCCGGCATGATCGAGGCCGGTGAGCTTCTGCGCGTCGAGATCGGTGGCGTAGACCGTCGCCCCCTCGGCGACGAAGGCTTCGGCGACGGCGCGGCCGATGCCCTGCCCGGCGGCGGTGCAGACGGCGACCTTGCCCTCGAGGCGTCCTGTCATGGTCGGAATTCCTTCATGTCATCTGTCCGGTGCCCGGCACTGGCGAGTGCCGAGCCGATAACGGCCTTGCGTCTCGAACGGGCGTTGGGCCGAAACGGCAAGCGACCGCCCGGCCCGGCCTCGCCTCAATGGTTGTCGCGCGGCACCTTGGGCATGTCGCCGCTCGTCCCCCCTTGCGCGAGGCGCTGATAGGTGACGGCCGGCTCGAGCACCATGCCGGTCTCGAACTGCGAGACGATGCCCCGCTGGATTTCCTGCCACGGCGTCTGATGGGCGGGGAACTGATAGCCGCCCTTGGCCTCGAGGTCCTTGCGCCGGGTGGCGAGATCCTCTTCCGAGATCAGGATGTCGGCGGTGCCGCGGCCGAGATCGATGCGCACCTTGTCGCCGGTCACAAGCAGCGCCAGCCCGCCGCCGGCGGCCGCTTCCGGCGAAGCGTTGAGGATCGACGGCGAGCCGGACGTGCCGGACTGGCGGCCGTCGCCGATGCAGGGCAGCTCGGTGATGCCGCGCTTGATAAGATAGTCGGGCGCCCGCATGTTCACCACCTCGGCGCCGCCGGGATAGCCGATCGGCCCCGCGCCGCGCATGAACAGGACGGAATTCTCGTCGATGTCGAGCGCCGGATCGTCGATCCGGTGGTGGTAGTCCTCCGGCCCGTCGAAGACCACTGCCTTGCCCTCGAAGGCCATCGGGTCCTCTGGGTTCGACAGGTAGCGCTCGCGGAACTTCGGCGAGATCACCGAGAGCTTCATGATCGCCGAAGAGAAGAGATTGCCCTTCAGCACCCGGAAGCCGGCATGGGGCTTCAGCGGGTTGTCGTAGGTGCGGATGACGTTCTTGTCCTCGATGACGGCGCCACGGCAGTTGTCGCCGATCGACTTGCCGTTCACCGTCAGGGCGTCCTCCTTGATGAGGCCCTGTTCCATCAGCTGGTTGACCACCGCCGGAACGCCGCCGGCGTGATAATAGTCCTCGCCGAGATATTCGCCGGCCGGCTGGAGATTGACCAAAAGCGGGATCTCCTCGCCATAGGTCTGCCAGTCGTCGATCGAAAGCTCGACGCCGACATGGCGTGCCAACGCATTGAGATGGATCGGTGCATTGGTCGAGCCGCCGATCGCCGAATTGACGCGGATGGCGTTGACGAAGGCGTCCTTGGTGAGGATGTCGGTCGGCTTGAGGTCCTCATGGACCATCTCGACGATGCGCTTGCCGGTGAGATAGCTCATCTCCTGGCGGTCGCGATAGGGCGCCGGGATCGCCGCCGAGCCGGGCAACTGCATGCCCAGCGCCTCGGCCAGCGAGTTCATCGTCGAGGCCGTGCCCATGGTGTTGCAATAGCCGGTGGAGGGCGCCGAGGAGGCGACCAGCTTGACGAAGCCCGGATAGTCGATCTCGCCGGCGGCCATCAGCTCGCGGGCCTTCCAGACGATGGTGCCGGAACCGGTGCGCTCGCCGCGGAACCAGCCGTTCAGCATCGGCCCGACGGAGAGCGCGATCGCCGGAATGTTGACCGTCGCCGCCGCCATCAGGCAGGCCGGCGTAGTCTTGTCGCAGCCGATGGTGAGCACGACACCGTCGAGCGGATAGCCATAGAGGAGCTCGACGAGGCCGAGATAGGCGAGGTTCCGGTCGAGCGAGGCGGTCGGCCGCTTGCCGGTCTCCTGGATCGGATGGACGGGAAACTCGATGGCGATACCGCCGGCCTCGCGGATGCCCTCGCGCACGCGCTTGGCCAGTTCCAGATGGTGGCGGTTGCAGGGCGACAGGTCCGAGCCGGTCTGGGCGATGCCGATGATCGGCTTGCCGGACTGGAGTTCATCCTGGCTGAGGCCGAAATTCAGGTAGCGCTCGAGATAGAGCGCCGTCATGTCCGGATTGTCGGGGTTGTCGAACCACGCACGGGACCTGAGGGGGATCTTGGGGAAATTCGAATCGGTCATTGCGGCTCCCGGCCCGTCCGCCGCGGGCGGAGGCCTCATTTGTCATGGAACGACGTATACAATAAGCGCCGGCGAGCGCAAAGTCTTCCTTGGCTTTCGGGCGCTTCCATCACCACCGATCTCGCGAAAATGAGGCGCGCTCGGGATGTAGACCCCCCGACGCTCGCGCAAACGCTGGCCCGAACGCATGTCTTCGACAGGTGATGCAATCGGCGATAGCGAATACGCTGTTGGATGAGAAAGACGCGCGGCGTCTCTACGCTCGCCCCCGCACCCGGCACGACCGGGCCTTCATCCCGCAGATCAGAAGCTGCCGAAGACGAGGCCCTGGCCGAGCAGCACGAACAGCCAGTGGCCGGCGTCGATCAGGGCCAGATCCCAGCCGAAGCGCTGGAAGCGACGGTTGACGACGACGGTCGTCGCGACGAAGCCGAGCCAGAGATAGAAGGCGGCCAGCAAGGCGCCGGCAAGCGTCACCGCCTGGAAATGGGCGAGCAGGAGGGCGAAGATCGTCGCCATCACCAGCTCGGCCAATGCGGCGAGAAAGATGTTGCTGGTGCGGTCCCCGCCGCCGAGCACTTCGAGCCGCGCCGCGCGCCGCCAGTTGCGGGCGAACGCCGTGTACCAGATCGTCCCGACGATCATCGACACCACCGTCGCCAGCACGATGGCAAAGTAATCGACCGCCGTCAGCGACATCGGTCGTCCGCCCCCTCGTTTCCCCGGAAACGAGCTTGCGATTCCATGGCGATTTCGTCAACCGAACATTACCATTTGGTGCGACTTCGGCGCCCCTCCCGAGACGAGGGCCAGGGCGGATCCTCACGGCCTCGCCAGCCATCGCCAGACCGCGACGCGCTTGATCTCCTGGTCCTCCAGTTCCCGGCTGACCGGCACTTTGTATTCGCCGAGCCATTCGAGCCGTCCGCGCGGCAGATAGGCCCGGCCGGGATCGCCGACGAGAACGGTCGTCCCGCCGGCCGCCAGCTTGTCGAACCAGGGAATCAGGCTTCCGGCCATCTCCCGGTCGTAGAAGACGTCGCCGGCAAGAACGAGGTCGGCGTCGACCGCACGCCCGACGAGGTCGCCCCGAAGAAACCGCACCTTCTCCGCGCCGGTCCCGAAGCTGCCGCCGAAGTTGAGCGCGAGGTTCGCTTCGAGCGCCGCCGCGGCGAAGGGGTCGATGTCGGCCGCCGTCACCGGCTTCGCGCCGGCCATCGCGGCGGCGATGGCGACGAGGCCGGAGCCCGAGGCGAAGTCGAGGACGCTGCGCCCGGCGACGGTCTCGGGATGATCGAGCAGAAACCGCGCGAGCCCCTGGCCGCCCGCCCAGGCAAAGGCCCAGAAGGGTGGCGGCAGGCCGATCGCCTCCAGTTCCACCTCGCTCTTCAACCAGATCTCGTGGGCCTCGGAGGCGAGACGGAGGCGGATTTCCGGCAAGTGCGGCGGGCAGGACACCGACGTGTTCGCGGCGACGAAGGTGGTGGCGCGGGCAGGATCGAGCCGTTCCCTTTCGGCAAGCGGGTGCGGCGCCTGCGGCCTTTCCTTCTCGGACATGCGATCCTCTTTCTCGTCTTGCCAGCCGGCTCGTCGCAGCCGGCCGCTCGTCGGCGGCGCGACGTGAACATGCGCTTGGCCCATTGCGCCAGCGATGGACAAGCCGGCCGGAGACGACATCTTGGCACGAAGGCCGAAACGCAAACGGCCAAAACGGGGAGCCAAGCCTTGCCAGCAATCGACGAAGAGCCTGCGGCCTCCAAGGGCGTCATCCTGAAGAAGGCCGGGCAGGCCGGGCGAATCACCCTCGCCAAGCCGAAGGCGCTGAACGCTCTCGACCACGAGATGGCGCTCGCCATCGATGCCGCGCTCGCCGCATGGGCCGAAGACGACACGGTGAAGATCGTCGTCATCGACGCGATGGGCGAAAAGGCCTTCTCGGCCGGCGGCGACATCGCCGCGCTCTATCACGAGGGCAAGGCCGGCCGGTTCGAGCCGGCGCGACGCTTCTTTGCCGACGAGTACCGGATGAACCGGGCGATCGCCCGCTACGAAAAACCCTATGTCGCGATGATGGACGGCATCGTCATGGGCGGCGGCGTCGGCCTTTCCGCCCATGGCGATCTCAAGATCGTCACCGAGCGCTCGATGGTGGCGATGCCCGAATGCGGCATCGGCCTCATTCCCGACGTCGGCGGTTCGCTGGTTCTCGCCCGAGCGCCGGGCCGGCTCGGCGAATATCTCGGCCTCACCGGCTTTCGCATGAAGGCCGCCGACGCGATCTTTTCCGGCTTCGCCGACCGGTATCTGCCCGCGGCGAAGATCGGCGAGGCGATCGGCCGGCTGGAATCGACCGGCGATCCGCAAGCGCTCGACGATCTGTTCGAGACGCCCGAGGCCGGCGAACTGGAGGGCCGGATGGCCGAGATCGATCGGTTCTTCGCCGAGCCGGACGCTAGCGCGATCCTCGCGGCGCTGGAGGACGACGGCGGCGACTTCGCGGCGCAGACCGCCAGGCTCATCCGCCGCGGCTCGCCCCTCTCGGTCGCCGCGACGCTGGAGCTGGTGCGCGCCGCCCGTGCCGATCCAACCATAGAAACGGCGCTGCAACGCGAATATCGCTACACCCACCGCGCCCAGTCGGACGGCGACTTTCTCGAAGGCACCCGCGCGGTCGTCATCGACAAGGATAAAAATCCCCGCTGGTCGGCGGCGCGGATCGAGGATCTGCCGCGGGAGCGTGTCGAGGCAATGCTGGCGCCGCTGGGCGAGGACGAGCTGGCGTTCTGACCGGCGCCGGTTTTGGATGGTGTGTCGGGCAGGCGGACGCGATAGCCTTGTCCGTATAAATGAGAGCGCCCCCGGGGCGCTGCAGGACAACAGGGGAGGAAATGCCATGAAGATCGGTTTCGTCGGTCTCGGCAACATGGGCGCGCCGATGGCGAAGAACCTCGTCGCGGCCGGCCACGCGGTCACCGGCTTCGACACGGCGGGCGTGACGGTCGAGGGCGTGACGCCGGCCGCCGCGATGGAAGACGCGGTGAGCGGCCAGGAGGTGATCGTCACCATGCTGCCGAACGGCGCGATTGTGCGGACGGTACACGAGGCGATCGTCGCAGCGGCCGATCCGGAGACGCTGATCATCGACTGCTCGACCATCGACGTCGAAAGCGCCCGGGCCGTCCACGCGCTCGCCGGCGAAAAGGGGCTGATGTCCCTCGACGCGCCGGTCTCCGGCGGAACGGGCGGCGCTGCCGCCGGCACGCTGACTTTCATGGTCGGCGGGTCTGAGGCGGCCTTCGCCAAGGGCCGGCCGCTGTTCGAGCTCATGGGGGCGAAGGCCGTCCACTGCGGCGAGGCCGGCGCCGGCCAGGCGGCGAAGATCTGCAACAACATGATCCTCGGGATATCCATGATCGGCGTCTGTGAGGCCTTCCATCTCGCCGACAAGCTCGGCCTCGACCGCCAGGCGATGTTCGACGTCGCCTCGACCTCCTCCGGCTCCTGCTGGTCCCTCAACACCTATTGCCCGGCGCCGGGCGTCGGGCCGGAAAGCCCGGCGGATCGCGACTACAAGCCGGGCTTTGCCGCCGAGCTGATGCTCAAGGACCTCGACCTCTCCCAGACCGCCGCCGAAAAGAACGGCGCGGCGACCGAACTCGGCCGGCACGCGCGGGACGTCTATAAGGCGTTCGTCGAGGGCGGCGGCAAGGGCAGGGACTTTTCGGCGATCCTGGAGAAGCTGAGCGCGGGGTGAGTGGCTAGCCGACGGGGATCTGAGATTTGATAAATCTCGCTTTTTCTTATCCTGGTTGTATAGTCTCCGGCATGTCAGATACCTTCATCGTTCCGCCCAGGCCCAAACGTCGCATTCCTATGATTACGCTGAGCGAACTAATCGAAGCGATTGGTGCGTATCTCACGGCTTACACTGATTTCGGGTTCGAATTTGGTGATTTCGAAGGCGAGCGGTTTGATGGCTATTCTACGACTAGAGTCTTTTTTTATGGCCGTTTCGATCCCGAGAAAGGGCGTCGTCTGTGCACAGAAACAACGATAGAGGGCAAGCGCTGCCAATCACTCTCGGCAAAGCTCTTCAATGATCCTTCGCCGTTCATGTTTCTCGGCGACGTCGATCTCAAGCCCGGACTGATAGTGGAGCCGCTCGAGGATCGCTCAATTGCAATCCATCGCATAAAGCGATGGGACAAGGGCTCAGCCTACTACTGATGGGCAAGGCTCACGGCGACGGCCGCGTTTTTCTGTCGTTTGTTCAGAGATTGCGCTGTTGCGGAAAGCTCCCCGGGTTAGGGCTTTTGGCTCGGAACTACCTGCATTGGATTTGACCACTGACTTGAAATGCCGTTCCATCAGGCAAACGGGCAGTCTTTCGGAAAATAGGAGTGCCGGAGGCTGCGCACTTAAGGACAGGCTTCATGGGTCCCGAGCAGCTCAAGACCCTTCTCGCCGAGGCTTCGCCGGCCCGTTCCGGCGATTTTCTCGCCGGCGTCGCGGCCGAGAGCCAGGAAGCGCGGGTGAGGGCGCAGCGGCGGCTGGCCGAGACCGGGCTTGCCGAGATCCTCCAAACGCCGCTGATCGATCCGGAGACGGACGAGGTCCAGCGGCTGATCCTCGACCAGCATGACGAGGCCGCCTTCCGGCCGATCGCCGGGCTTTCCGTCGGCGACTTCCGCGACTTTCTCCTGTCCGACGAGGCGTCGCCCGAGGCAATCTCGGCGCTGAAATGGGCGCTGACGCCCGAAATGGTCGCCGCGGTGTCGAAGATCTGCCGCAACCAGGATCTGATCGCCATCGCCAGGAAGCGGCCGGTGGTGACGAAGTTCCGCACGACGGTGGGACTACCGGGGCGCCTCGCGGTGCGCATCCAGCCGAATCACCCGACCGACGATGCCAAGGGCGTCGCGGCCTCGATCCTCGACGGCCTCGCCTTCGGCTGCGGCGACGCGGTGATCGGCATCAATCCGGCGACCGACAGCCCCTCGGCGATGCGCCGGCTGCTCGATCTGATCGAGGAGCTGCGCCTCAGGCTCGACTGCCCGGTGCAGTCCTGCGTGCTGGCCCATGTGACGACGGCGATCGACTGCATGTCCCGCGGCGCGCCGGTGGATCTGGTCTTCCAGTCGATCGCGGGGTCGGAAAAGGCCAACGCCTCCTTCGGGATCTCGCTGTCGATGCTGAAGGAGGCGCAGGACGCGGCAAAATCCCTGAAGCGTGGCACGATCGGCGAAGACGTCATGTATTTCGAGACGGGGCAGGGGGCGGCGCTGTCGGCCGACGCGCATTTCGGCATCGACCAGCAGACCATGGAGGCGCGGGCCTATGCCGTCGCGCGGGCCTTCGACCCGCTGCTCGTCAACACCGTCGTCGGCTTCATCGGCCCGGAATACCTATACGATGGCAAGGAGATCACCCGGGCGGGGCTGGAGGACCATTTCTGCGGCAAGCTGCTCGGCGTGCCGATGGGGGTGGACGTCTGCTACACCAACCATGCCGAGGCCGATCAGGACGACATGGACAATCTGCTGACGCTGCTCGCCGTTGCCGGCGTCAACTTCGTCATGGGCGTGCCGGGCTCCGACGACGTCATGTTGAACTACCAGTCGACCTCCTATCACGATGCCGCCTATGTCCGCCGGGCGCTGGATCTGAAGCCGGCGCCGGAATTCGAGGCGTGGCTGAGAGAGGCGGGCGTGTTCGACGACGCCGGATTCCTTTTGCCGGAGAGCGACCGGGGGGATGCCGGGTTGATCGCACGATCGAAACTGTTGGAATCCGCGCAATGACGGGCGACACGCCGAAGACGCCCGCGCCGTCCGTCGGCGCCGACCACCCCCTCGAACGACTGCGGCAATTCACCGAGGCGCGGATCGGCCTCGGCCGGCATGGGGCAGGGCTGCCGACGGCCGCCCATCTCGACTTCGCCGAGGCCCATGCGAAGGCCCGCGATGCCGTGCATTCGGAATTTCAGGCCGGCGCCCTCGCGAAAACGCTGGAGGAAGCCGGATTCGACACCGTCGCCATCGAGAGCCAGGCGAGCGACCGCGCCACCTATCTGAGGCGTCCGGATCTCGGCCGGCGGCTGTCGGAGGGGTCGCGGCAGAAGCTGGAAGCGACGTCCGGCGGGCCGTTCGATCTGGTGGTCGTCCTCGCCGATGGCCTGTCGGCGACGGCGGTGAACGCCCATGGCGCCGCGGTCGCGACCGGCCTTCTCGCGGCACTGCCTGAGGGTTGGACCGTCGCGCCGGTGGTCATCGCGTCCGGCGCCCGCGTCGCCCTGTCCGACCCGATCGGCGAAGCCCTCGATGCGAAGATCGCCCTGATCCTCATCGGCGAGCGACCCGGCCTTTCTGCGGCAAACAGCCTCGGCGCCTATCTGACCTTCCGGCCCGGTCCGGGCCGCTCCGACGCCGACCGCAACTGCGTCTCCAACATCCGCCCCGGCGGATTGCGCCCCGAAATCGCCGGAGAAAAGCTCGCCGGCCTGATCGTGCGGGCAGCCGAACTCGGACTGTCCGGCACGCGGCTCAAGGACGATGCCGACGACCGGATCGCCGCCGACGCAGCCAGCCCGCAACTGCCTGGCTGAGACCCTTCCAGAGCCCGTCAATCGTCTGGCGCCGAAGGCTTTTCAAGACCTGCCAGGCACGGGTGCGGCAATCCCGGCCGGCGACGGTTTGCCCGGCGGTCTTTTTCTTCCATCCCGCTGAAAATCTGCGCACCCCCCGTTTGAAGCCGTCTTGCGGCAACACATCTAAGGGTGACGGCCGGCGGAGCCGAAAGGCTCGCCGGCCGCCTTTGCGCGTGGGCAGGCCCCGCCGGGCGGTCGCCATGAAGACATGAAAAACATCGGCCCTCGGCCGATTCCACCGACTGGAGTTCGATGTTGGAAGATTTCTTCGCCGGTTCGGCGGGCGACGGTTCGATCCCGCTTTTCGTGTGGCTGGCCACGATCGGCGGTTTCGCCGCCCTCTTCCTGTTCGATTTCCTCACCCATGTGCGCAAGGCCCACGAGCCGAGCTTCAAGGAAGCGGCGGTCTGGTCGGTCTTCTACATCGCCCTCGCCTGCATCTTCGGCGGCGGCGTCTTCTGGTTCTGGGATCATACCCACGGCGTCGAATATTTTGCCGGTTTCATCACCGAGAAGAGCCTGTCGGTCGACAATCTCTTCGTCTTCGTCATCATCATGAAGTCGTTTCAGGTGCCCCGGGAGGACCAGCAGAAGGCCCTCCTGATCGGCATCGTGCTGGCGCTGATCATGCGCGGCATCTTCATCGCCATCGGCGCGGCGGCGATCGAGCGGTTCTCCTGGGTGTTCTACATCTTCGGCGTCTTCCTCCTGTGGACGGCCTGGAAGCTCGCGGTCGAGAGCATGTCCGGCCACAAGTCGACGGACGAGGACTACGAGCCCAACGCCTTCGTGAAGTGGTTCCAGAGCCGCATGCCGGTGACCTCGCAGTTCCACGGCAATGCTCTCACCGTGATCCAGAACGGCAAGCGCTTCTACACGCCGATGGTGCTGGTGATCATCGCTCTCGGCATGACCGACATCCTCTTCGCGCTCGATTCGATCCCGGCGATCTACGGCCTGACGGACGCTCCCTATATCGTCTTCACCGCCAACGCCTTCGCGTTGCTCGGCCTTCTCCAGCTCTACTTCCTGGTGGGCGGGCTGCTCGACCGGCTGGTCTATCTTGGCCTGGGCCTGTCCCTCGTCCTCGGCTTCATCGGCGTGAAACTGATCCTCCATGCCATGGAGGCGAACACGCTTCCCTTCATCAATGGCGGCCAGCCGATCGAAGGCCTGCCGCACATCAGCACCTCCTTCTCGCTGATCGTCATCGTCTCCATCCTGGTGATCACCACCATCGCCAGCCTGTTGAAGAGTCGCTCGATGGTCCCGCTGTCGGAAAAGCCGCCGAAATAAGGTCGGCCTTGCATCGGCGGCCCTGGACTGTCAGTGCCTTGGGCCGGACTTGAGTTCGAAGGCCGAAGGCGCCGGGACGGTGCCGCGACGAGGAGCGCGACGAAACGTGGCAGAGCGAAAGACCGGTAGCGGCACGGGCGGGGACCGCCCGTCCGGCCCGACGAGCTCCGAGCCGCCAGATGCGGCGGCGTGGGACGCCCGCCGGTCGGCGCTGGAGGCAAAGCTCGCGGAGCACCGGTTGCGCACTGCCGCCGAAGCCCAGCGCGATAGCCGGCCCGGCACCATGCAGGGACTCGCCGAGGGTCTGAAACTCGGCTCGGAATTCGTCGCCGGCGTCGTCGTCGGCGCGGCGATCGGCTACGGCATCGACTCCATTGCCGGAACCATGCCGTTCGGGCTGATCGTCTTCCTGATGATCGGCTTTGGGGCCGGGGTCAGAAACGTGCTTCGTTCGGTCTCGCCCAAGCGAGAGCCTTCCGCAAATGCAGCCGAGCCGCCGTCCAAGGATTTTGGAAGCTAAACGAAAACCCCCCGAAAGGGGCGTCAGGGTGTTGCTTCGCGCTGCAGGGAACGCTATGGGCAATTCGTCTCCCCGTGGGTGCCGCATTCGACGAAGGACCAGGCCGTTTGGAACACGACCCGACAGATCCGATTCATCAGTTCCAGATCAACCGTATCGTGCCGATTCAGATCGGCGACTGGGATTTCTCCTTCACCAACTCGGCACTGTTCATGGTGCTGACCGTCGCGGTCACCACCGCGTTCCTCTATTATACGACGCGCGGCCGTGGGCTCGTCCCCTCGCGCGGGCAGTCGATCACCGAACTGTCTTACGAGTTCACCGCCAACATGCTGCGCGACGCCGCCGGCACGGCGGGGATGAAGTTCTTTCCCTTCGTCTTCTCGATCTTCATGTTCGTGCTGGTCGCAAACCTGTTCGGCATGGTGCCGTTCTTCTTCACCGTCACCAGCCATCTGATCGTGACCTTCGCCCTCGCCCTCCTGGTGATCGGCGTCGTCGTCGGCTACGGCTTCTACAAGCACGGGCTGAAATGGCTGATGGTCTTCGTGCCGTCCGGCGTGCCGGGCTACATCCTGCCCCTCGTCGTCACCATCGAGATCGTTTCCTTCCTGTCCCGGCCGGTCTCGCTCTCGGTTCGTCTCTTCGCCAACATGCTCGCGGGCCACATCACGCTGAAGGTTTTCGCCGGCTTCGTGGTGTCGATGAGCGCGCTCGGCACGCTCGGCATCATCGGCTCGATCCTGCCGCTGTTGATGACCATCGCCCTTACGGCACTCGAATTTCTGGTCGCGGCGCTACAGGCCTATGTCTTTGCCGTCCTGACCTGCATGTATCTGAACGACGCCGTCCATCCACATCACTGATCTTCCGTGGACGGGCGGGTTCGCCCACCGCGCGGCCTAGCGCCGCAAACCCAGCCGCAATCGAGAAAGTTCAAGAGGAGTTTCGACAATGGAAGCGGATGCAGCAAAGTTCATCGGCGCCGGCCTTGCATGTTTCGGCATGGGCTTCACCGCCCTCGGCCTCGGCTACATGTTCGCCCAGTATCTCGCGGGCGCCCTGCGCAACCCGTCGGCAGCCGACGGCCAGTTCGGCCGCTTGATCTTCGGCTTCGCCGTCACGGAAGCGCTCGGCATCTTCTCGCTGCTCATCGCGCTGCTTCTGCTCTTCGCCGTCTGAGGCAGGACGCAAGCGAATCGAACGTTCCGACCGGCGGCCCACGAAGCCGCCGGTCTTCCTTGACGGAGACCCGCGATGTTCGTCACGCAAGCCTATGCCCAGGACGGGGGAACGACGGAGCAACTGCCGTCGGAGGTTCATGGTGTGCAGGAGACCCATCACGAGGGCTCCATCCCCGCCAGTGAACACGGGGCGGGCTTTCCGCCGTTCGATCCCGAATTCTACCCTTCGCAGATCCTCTGGCTCGCGATCACCTTCGGCGTCTTCTACTGGCTGCTGAAGACCGTGATCATGCCGCGTATCGGCGGCATCCTGGAAAACCGGCGCGACAGGATCGCGCTCGATCTCGAAGCGGCCGAGCGCATGCGCTCCGATGCGGACGAGGCCCAGGCAGCCTACGAGCAGGAGCTCACCGCGGCCCGCAATCGCGCCCATGCGATTGCCACCGACGCCAGGGAATCGGCCAAGGCCGATGCCGAGAAGGAGCGCAAGCGTCTCGACGCCGAGTTGAACGACAAGCTCGACGCAGCCCAGGCGCGGATCGCCGAGGTCAAACGGGGCGCGCTCGCAGAGGTCGACCAGATCGCCCGCGACGTGACCGACACCATCCTGCGCGAGGTCGCCTCGATCGAGGCCAGCCAGGACGAAATCGCCAGCGCCGTCAGCCAGGCGGACCGGTAAGGGAGGACGAAAATGGACAACACGTTCTGGACATTCGTCGGCCTCATCCTGTTCTTCGTGCTGATCGTCTATCTCAAGGCGCCCGGCCGGATCGGCAAGTCGCTCGACGATCGCGCCGTCCGGATCCGCAAGGAGATCGAGGAGGCGCGGGAGCTGAAGGAAGAGGCCAAGCAGCAGCTGGCCGAGTATCAGCGCCGCCGCCGCGAGGCCGAAGAGGAAGCCAAGGACATCGTCGCCGCCGCCAAGCGCGAGGCGGAAGCGATGCTCAAGGAAACCCGCCAGCGCAACGAGGAATATGTCGAGCGGCGCACCGCCATGGCCGAGGCGAAGATCGCCCAGGCCGAGAACGACGCCATCGCCGAAGTCCGCGCCGCAGCCGTCGATATCGCCGTGGCCGCCTCGGCCAAGGTCATCGCGGATCGCAATTCCGGCAGCTCCAGCGGCCTCTTCATCGACAATTCGATCGCCGAAGTCCGCAAGCGGCTGAACTGATCCTCGCCTTCCGGCGAAACATCCGAGACGAGCCGGGCCTTCGGGTCCGGCTTTTTTGTGCCCTCGGTTTTCCCGGCCGCCCGAGCGCCTCGAAACCCAAGCCGACGGGCGGGCAGCGGGCGATCTCTCAGCTTGCCGCCTTCTGCGCCAGGTCTGCCTTGATCGGCTTCGATGGTGGATTATCGGCGTCGCCGGCCCAGTTTCCAACCGGCGATGCAACACGCCGGAAGGAGCCTGCCGTGATGAATCCGGAGCCCAACGCCAGCCGTCTCGCCGACGCCCTCTTCGTGCCGGTTCTCACCCACTACGCCGCCGGCGCGCCGGGCACGGTCGATCCGGCCCGCACACTCGCCCACATCCGCGCCCTCCGGCCGAACGTGCGGCAGATCATGCTCGCCGGCTCGACCGGCGACGGCTGGGAGACGAGCGACGCGGCCTTCGACGCGCTCATCGACCTCGCGGCTTCGCCCGACGTCGGCGAACTCGACGCCTCGCTGATCTTCGGCGCCCTGCGACCTTCCACCGGCGAGGTGATCGCCCGCTTGCAGCACCTCGAAAGGAGGCTCGACGCGGATGCCGCCCTGGCGGCGCGCGTGACTGCCGCCGTCGTCTGCCCGCCCGTCGACGCGCAGGCCAGCCAGGACGCGATCCTCGCCCATTACCAGGCGGTCTTCGAGGCGAGCCGACTGCCGATCGCCGCCTATCAGCTGCCGCAGGTAACCGGCTGCCGGATCGCCCCGGAAACCTTCCGCCAACTCGCAGCATCGCCGCGGGTGCCGTTGTTCAAGGATTCGTCCGGCGAGGACGAGGTTGCCGAAAGCGGGCTCGATTTCGGTCAGGTCGCGCTCGTGCGCGGTGCCGAAGGTGGTTATCTCGAAGCGTTGAAGCCGGAAGGGCCCTATGACGGCTGGCTCTTGTCGACCGGCAACGTCCTCGGCGAGCCGTTGCGCCAGCTGCTCGCCCTCAAGGCGGATGGGCGTCGCGAGGAAGCTGCCGCCTTGTCGGCGAGGCTGTCGGATGCCGTGACCGCCATTTTCACCAAGGCCCAGAGCGAGGGCGGCGCCAACGCCTTTTCCAACGCCAACCGGGCGATGGACCACATCGCCGCCCACGGAGCGCGCTGGCGCGAGGCGCCGCTGCCGCTGAAGGTCGACGGCAACAAGCTGTCGATGAGCCTCGTCGAGGCGGCAGCGGAGATCGCCGGGGAGTTTCTGCCGGTCGATGAGGCGGGATATCTCGGCTGAGGGCAATCGCCATCGACCACCAGATCGCCCTGTCTCGGCTTGCCGGAGAGGGTCGATCAGCACATCGACGGCGGCGTCAGAACGGCTTCACCACCACCAATATGATGATGCCGACGAGGAGGACGGCGGGGACCTCGTTGAGCACCCGCCAGTAGCGCGCCGACTTTTCGTTGCGGTCTTCGGCAAAGCGCCGCGTCGCGCCGGTGAGCGTGCCGTGGATGCCCGACATGATCAGGACGAGCAGGATCTTCACGTGCAGCCAGACGTCGCCGCTGGTCAGCCATCCGCCGGAGACCGCCAGCCAGACGCCAGCCACCCAGGTGCCGATCATCGAGGGATTGATGATCCCCTTGAGCAGCCGCCGTTCCATCACCTTGAAGGTTTCCGACTGGACCGAACCGACCTCGGCGCCCGCGTGATAGACGAACAAACGCGGCAGATAGAGCATGCCCGCCATCCAGGCGATGACGGCGAAGACATGCACCGACTTCACCCACAGATAGGCCGAATCGGGCAAAACGAGGAACATCAGCGCCGCGATGAGGCAGGTCACGGCAAGGGCGATCATCGCGTTCTTCATCGGAGCTGCGGGTGGTCCCTTGGATGGTCGGTGGTCCGGGTGGCCGGTGGTCCGGCGCCGGCCGAGTCGTCCCCGGTCGCCGCCGGCTCCGTTGGTGACTCGGACGCTACCGTCGAGTCAATTCGCCGCAGCCGCATCGGCCGCAAAACCCCGCTCATACAGTCGGGCCTGTGGGAAAGCTGTTGGTGGGAGGCCCGAGGCCGGCTTCATCCTCCCGAGCCTCCGCCCGTTCAGCCCCGCCACCGGTGACCGGGAAGAGCCGGCCGCCCGATCATCCCCGGATCCGCTTCAGCAGCGCCTCGACATGCTCGAGCGGCGCATCGGGCGTAATGCCGTGGCCGAGATTGAAGATCAGCGGGCCTTGCCCCAGATTTTGAAGGATCCGGTCGACGCCCTCGTCCAGCGCCCTGCCGCCGGCGATCAGCCGCAGCGGATCGAGATTGCCCTGGACCGCGCCCTCCGTCTGGAGTTTGCGGGCGAAATCCATCGGCACCTGCCAGTCGAGGCCGACGGCATCGACGCCGGTCTTTTGCCGGTAGGTTTCGAGAAATGCCCCGGCGCCCTTGGCGAAGCCGATGATCTTGGCGTCGGGTTTGGCGGCGCGGATCTTCTCGACCATGCGGCGGACCGGGCCGATCGCATAGGACTCGAAACAGGCCTCGTCGAGAACGCCGGCCCAGGAATCGAAGATCTGGACGCAGTCGGCCCCGGCGGTGAGCTGGCGAATCAGGTAGTCGGCGCTCATCTCGGCGAGGAGATACAGCAGCCTTTCCATCGCTTCGGGGTGGCGATAGCCGAACAGCCGCGCCGGCGCCTGGTCGGGCGTGCCGTGGCCGGCGATCATGTAGGTCGCGACCGTGAAGGGCGCGCCGCAAAAGCCGATCAGCGTCGTCTCGTCGGGAAGCTCCTCGCGCAGTCTCGCCACCGTTGCGATCACAGGCGCGAGATGGGTCTCGGCCCGGGTCGGATCGAGGCCTGCCACCTCGTCCTCGCGCAGCGGCGTCAGCTTCGGCCCCTCGCCGGCGACGAAGTGAAGCCCGCGATCGAGGGCGTCGGGAATGACCAGGATGTCCGAAAACAGGATCGCCGCGTCGAAGCCGAACCGGCGGATCGGCTGCAAGGTGACTTCGGTCGCGAAGTCCGGATCGTAGCACAGTTCGAGGAAGCCGCCGGCCTTCGACCGTGTCTCGCGATATTCGGGAAGATACCGGCCCGCCTGGCGCATCAGCCATACCGGGGGAGGAAACACGGTCTCTCCCTGGAGCACCCTCATGAGCTTGCGCTGTTCCGTCACCGGCTTTCTCCCAAATCTTCAAGAATCTCTTTGAAATGAGATTTATGATTCTATGAGTCGGTGGATAGCCGGGATTCACATCCCACGCCAATTTCCTGCCGAATTGGAGGGTTCGGCCGAACGGCCCCGCCAGGGCGATCGATGGCAGGCGGAGAGAATCGGGGACGAACGGCAATTCGCCAGTCTCTCAAACGACTTGCCGCTGGCGCACGGTGTGCGCTCACGAGGGATGATCGACTCGTTTCCGTCACCGACTTGACGGCACTTCGCCACAGATTCGCGGAGAGCCGTCCACATGGGGGCCGGCGCCGCAAAATGTGGATAAATGACAGTTCCATGAACAGGCCCGGCTGCGGCGGCGCAGGCCATGCCTGGTTACCCCGGCCTTGCCCACAGGGTGGCAAGAATCCCGGGTGAATCGCCCTTGGCCGCTTGCCTTGGCCGGGCGAATCGAATCCTGCCCCACTTGGGTCGGAGCGGGCATGACGCTATCAAACACCGGATCGATGAAGATTTTACTAAAAAGGTTCCCATTCATGGCCAAAGGCATCGTCCTCGCCTCCGGCAGCGTCCACCGCCGCGAACTTCTGAAAAATGCCGGCGTCGACTTCACCGTCCGCCCGGCCGAGCTCGACGAGCGCTCGCTCGAGGCGCCGCTTCTCGGCAGCGGCGCGACGCCCGAAGACGTCGCCTCGGTGCTGGCCGAGGCGAAGGCGACGAACGTTTCGGAAAACCATCCGGACGAAATCGTCATCGGCGCCGATCAGACCCTGGCGCTGGGCGACCGCGTGTTCCACAAGCCGGCCAACATGGAGGAGGCGCGGCGCACGCTCCTGTCGCTGTCGGGGCGCACGCACACCCTGAACAGCGCCGTCGTCCTGGTCGAGAACGGCATCGTCGTCTGGCGCCACGTCGCCGTCGCGCGGATCACCATGCGCGAACTCGATCCAGGCTTCATCGGGCGCTATCTCGCCGGGGTGGGGGGACGGGCCTTGACCAGCGTCGGCGCCTATCAGATCGAGCGCGAGGGCGTGCAGCTGATGGAGGCGATCGATGGCGACTACTTCACCATCATCGGCCTGCCGATCCTGCCGCTGTTGCAGGAATTGAGAACGAGGGGGGAAATCGATGGCTGAGGAAAACGGCGAATGGACGCCCGAGCCCTATGTCAGCGGCGCGACGCGGCCGCGCGGCGAGGGCTCGATCTTCGATCCGAACCACCGTCCGGCGATGGTCGACGGGCCTAAAGCCTTCATCACCGGCTGGCCGGTCTGGCATTCCCGCTCGCCCTTGATCCACGGGACCTGGCTGAAGGAACTCGGCCTTGCCGGTTCCTATGTCCGCATGGGGGTGCCGCCGGAGGAGATCGGCGAGTTTTTCGAAACCCTCGGGCAGAAGGGTTTCGTCGGCGGCAACGTGACGATCCCGCACAAGGTCGCGGCCTTTCGCGCCGTCGGCCGGCGGGACGGCGAGGCCGAGGCGATCGGCGCGGTCAACACGCTGTGGTTCGAAGACGGCCGTCTCGTCGGCGGCAACACCGACGCCCATGGATTTGCCGCCAATCTCGACGAGCGGCTCGCCGGCTGGGCGGAGGCAGAAACGGCGGTGGTGCTCGGCGCCGGCGGCGCGGCGCGGGCGGTCGTCCATGCGCTTCTTTCGCGCGGGGTAAAGTGCGTCGAGATTGTCAACCGCACCACCTCGAAGGCCGAGGATCTCGCCGAGCGGTTCGACCGCCTGTTTCCCGGCCGCGTCGTCGGCCATGGGGAAGAGGCGCGCGGGAAGATGCTGGCGCGGGCCGATCTTCTGGTCAACACCGTGCCGATCCCGGAAAAGGACCCCGACGACGAGACGCCCGCCTGGTTCCCGGAGAAGCTGCCGGATCTGTCGGCCTTGCCGGACCGGGCGATGGTGACCGACATCGTCTATACGCCGCTGATGACGCCGACGCTGAAGGCGGCCGAGGCGCGGGGACTGCGCTTTGCCGACGGGCTCGGCATGCTCCTTCATCAGGCGGTGCCCGGCTTCGAACGCTGGTTCGGCGAACGGCCGATCGTTTCGACGGCGCTCCGCGAACGGCTCGTCGCCGATATCGACAGCGGGATGTGACGATGGCCGGCGAGACGCTACCCGGCAAGTCGCTGGGTTTCAAACTGGCGGTGGAGAGCCTCTTTCGCGGCTATGCCGAAGGCTTCGACGATTTCGAGCTGCGCAAGGTGCTCGACTGCTTCGCCTATCCGGTGACGATCTGGCAGCTCGGCAAGGGCACGGTCTTTGCCGATGCCGACGAGCTTGCCGAAAACGTCGAAGCCCTGTTCGAGATGTTCGAGAGCGAGGACATCGTTCGTTCCGACTTCTCGGTCATCGAGGCCCACTCGTCGGGCAACGCCGCCTTCGTCACGCTGACATGGCGGCAGGAGCGCTCGGACGGTGAGGTCGCCATGGAGTTTCGCTGTCGCTACGCCCTCAGGCGCAACGATCTGTCCGGCCACTGGCTGATCGCGCTGGTGATCAACGAGGAAGAGGTCTCGCTGCAGTGATCGTCATCGGCCTGACCGGCTCGATCGGCATGGGAAAGTCGACCACCGCCGAATTCTTCGCCGAGGCCGGCCTGCCGATCCATTCGGCCGATGCGGCGGTGCATGACCTCTATCGCGGCGCGGCCGCACCGGCGATCGAGGCGGAATTTCCCGGCAGCGTTCGGGAGGGGGTCGTTGATCGCGCGCTTTTGGCCGAACGGGTTCTCGGCGACCCGGCGGCACTGAAGCGGCTGGAAGCGATCGTCCATCCGCTGGTCCGCGAGGCGGAGCGGCGGTTTTTGAAAGACGCCGAGGCCAGGGGCGCACCGGCCGCGATCCTCGACATTCCGTTGCTTTTCGAGACCGGCGGCGAGACCCGCTGCGACCGCATCGTCGTCGTCTCCGCGCCGTTCGCGGTGCAGCAGTCGCGCGTTCTCGCGCGGCCGGGCATGAGCGAAGCAAAGTTCCAGTCGATCCTCGCCAAGCAGACGCCGGACGCCGAGAAGCGGGCCCGGGCCGACTTCGTCGTCGACACCTCGCGGGGGATCGAGGATGCGCAGCGCCAGGTGAAGGCGATCCTCGCTGAAATCCTGTCCGGTGGTGACGGGCGATCCGAGACGGGCAGCGATACCAGGAGCCACTGAAAGCGAGCCTGGTTCCATGCCGCGATTTCGCCGCGCCTTCGGCTTGGCGCCGAAAATCACGAGCGTGTCCGACGGGCGGACGCCTCGGCGTCCTTGCTCGGTGAACCGACTCGTCCAGCGCGCCGCCCATACCTTCAAAGGCGGTGCGCGGTGAGACAGGTCAGCTTCGAGACATGATCGCGGCCGACAATCTGAAAAAAGCCTCGGCCTTCCACTCAGCGTCCTGATTATCCGAATGGTTTTGCCACCGCCATGTGCCGTCTTCTCGCCTATGCCGGTCCGCCGATCTTCCTCGATGCGCTGCTCGTCGAGCCCCGCGCCTCGCTGATCGCCCAGTCGATGGCGGCCCGCCGGGCGCGCACGGCGGTGAATGGCGACGGCAGCGGCATCGGCTGGTATGGCGAGCGGGCCGAACCCGGTCTCTATCGCTCGATCGTGCCGGCCTGGTCGGACGCCAATCTCGTCTCCCTGTGCCGGCAGATCCGCTCGCCTTTGTTCATGGCCCATGTCCGCGCGGCGACCAGCGGCGAGGTGTCGACGGCGAACTGCCATCCCTTCACCGACGGCCGGGCGATCTTCACCCATAACGGCCAGATCGGCCACTACGGGCGGATGCGCCGCGCCGTCGAGGCGCTGATCGCCGACGACCTCTATCATCTCAGGCAGGGCTCGACGGATTCGGAAGCGATCTTCCTGGCGTCGCGTCGCAATCGGTCCGGCGAGGATGCGGCCGGCGCCATCGCCGCGACCCTCGCGGACATCGCCGCCATTCGCGACGCCGCCGTTGGCGAAATGCCGACCCCGCGCGAGACGCAAGCCGGCGAGCGACGGGAAATGGAGCAAAACCCCTGCGGCACCGACGAGACGGGAGCGATCCGCTTTGCCGCCGTCCATGCCGACGGCGCCTGCCTCACCGCCTATCGCTGGGCCGACGACGGCCGGCCGCCGTCGCTCTATTGGCGCCGCCACGGCAATGCGGCTGCCCCGGGCACGGTGATCGCCTCCGAACCCTTCGACGAGGTCGACGACGGCTGGAATCTCGTGCCGCCGTCCTCGGTCCTGACGGCCTGGCCGGACGGCCGGATGACGCTGCGGCCCTTCGAGCCGGCGGTCACTGCTCGTCGCGGCGCAGGCATCGTTTCGGTGGCTGCGTCCGCGTGACGGTCGTCCCGTGCGAGGACGTTGCACTCGCACACAGGCACTCGTGGCGTTTCGACGTCATCGGTCGGGTGTTGACCCGCATTCACACACCTCGTTCCTGCCCAGCGGTTGGCGCTGCAGAGGCGTTGCCGAATGGCTGGATGCATCACCGCTTCGTCATCCCGGGCCTGACCCGGGAGCCATTCCAAATCAATGGGATAGTGTTGGGGTTCGCTGCCGACACATCGTTGCTCCCCAACGAAATGCCAACGGCCCGCGGCTCGGAGACTACCCCATTCACACATCTCGAAAACGCTTCCAAGACAGCGGCTTGCGAGAGAGCACCGGGACACCGCGGAGCAGAAACTGGAGGCGCCGGCCGTGACGGCTCCTCATTCTCGTGTCCCCTCCCTCCAACATTCGCAGATTGGATCGAGCTACGGTCGTGGCCAGGCCGCGTGCACGGGCGGGGAGACGATGATTAGGCAAAGCCGTTGAAACTGCGTCATCCTTGGGCTCGTCGAGAGGATCTACCGCCAGCTCAGCGACAAAATCCTTGCAGAATGGCCTCCGCCTGCGAAGCATCCACTTATCAAATGCTCTTCTTAGAGCGTGATGAGATGAGCTCCGCTCATCATCTCGCTCTATCTCCCTGTTTGCGAATGATCTTTTCTGAAAGCCGGTTCCCACTTTTCGGGATCATGATCTAATACCGTCGGCCCCGGTCTTTGACCGGCGCCAAGGGGTCTACGCTCAAGTGCCGCGCGGTCTTGATACCGACGGCCCGCGAGTCAATTTCCCGGGCCGTCGGTATAAGACAGCGTGTTAGGATTGAGATCGGAGTGGCCGGAGGCAGAGAAAAGCAAGGCGCCACCCCCGACGCTTCGTCATTCTCGGGCCCCGTCCCGAGAATCCAGAGATCGTCGGGCACCTTTCGCTTCAGCCGCAGAAAGCCGAAGCGGTGATGTTGCGGCGGATGCCCCTGGATTCTCGGGACGGGGCCTGAGAATGACGAGGCCGCGAGGTCTCGCGACACCCTCAAACGGTGGCAGCGCTTGGCACAGGCTCACCAATGAAGCCCCTCTGAGACATGTTAATCTCGTCGGCAGGGTCTCCAGAATGCCGAAGCTTCAAGATACGCCGGTACTCGTCGACGCAGCTGCTCCCCGGCATCAACTCGCTGATAAACCTCTACGATATGTGTCAAACGTTCCGGCACGAAGGTGCCAGCTCAGGGCATCGAGGTTCGCCATTCGCCGTCCACATGGATGACACCGCCTACCAAGCCGGTGCCTGCCGGCACCGGCTTGCCGGCAAAGCTCTGCCGGTCAATATGAATCCTGTCGGCCGGGAGAGGCGAAGCTCCGGCCGCCGCTATCTCGAATGGGCCGGGGTCAGCCCTTCTTCTGGTCGCCCGCCGGCAGCCGCGGCGTGGTGGCGCCGTCGCTCGCCTTTTCGTCGGCGGTGACGATCGGCGTCATCGGCGCTTCGGCCGTGACGTCCTTCTTGAAGCTGCAGGCCATGGCGCCGGATGCTGCGGCGAGCACGAGGCCGGTGGCGGTCGTCACTGCGAGAAACGTCTTCATGGGATACGATCTCCGTCTGCGGTTTCCACATGATCGATGGTAGCGGACGGCCGATCTCGCGCAAGCGCTGTGGGGCGGGCGGGAATCACTTGTTGGTGTGGGCGGGGTGATCCGCGCCGGCGCCGTCTTCGCCCACGGATGGCGTTGCGATGCTTCCTCCCAGGGCTTCGCCATCCGCATCCACCGGCGCCTTCACCCGCGTCACCGTAAAGCCACGCTCGCGGAGCAGCGCGACGAGACCCTCCTCGCCGGGAAGATGCAGCGCCCCGACGGCGACGAAACTGCCGCCCGTCTCCAGGAAGGGCTGCAGCCGGTCGGCCATGCGCAGATTGCGCTCGGTGATGACCTTCTCCTCGAAGCTGCCATAGCCTTCGCCGGAGCCGACCAGCATGCCGCCTTCCGGCACCGCCGCCTCGATCGCCGGCAGGATCGTCGCGACGTGCTCGCCGAGATAGAGCGCGATCATCGTCTCGAAGACGTCGTCCAGCCGATCCTCGGCGGCGAGCAGCGCGACCAGCCCGTCCATCTGCTCCTTCATCGGGATCGCCGCGAGGCTCTGCAGCTGTTCGGCGGCGGTCTCCAGCCCCTCGACCGGCTTGCCCGACCGCCTCGCCGCCGCCGCGAGATCGGTGTCGAGGACGAGCGGGACGCCGCCGGGAGCCGGCTTCAGGCAGTCCGGCAGCATGAAGCCGCTCGACAGGAACCATGGCTGCAGCCGCTCGATCGCCTGGAAGGGGACACCCTTGGCCGAAAGCATCGTTTCGAGCTTCTGCCGCTGGTCGGGGGTGAGATAGTCTTCAAGCGTCTTGCCGTCGGCCAGCGTCGTCAGGCCAGGATCGGCAAACAGCGCGCCGGCCATCTTCATCTGATCGAGGATGTCGGTCGTCTCGATGATCAGGCGGTCGCTTTCCTCGAAGGCGGTCTCGACGGGCGCCGGCAGAGCGAGGAGCCGCGGATCGCCGAGATGCATGGTGCCGAAGAGATAGGACGGCGCGACGCCCTCCGCCGCGACCCGGAAGAACCGCCCTTCGCCGTTCTCCACCTTGGCGGCCTTCGCCTCGACGGCCTCGTACTTGCCGGCGGCGACGAGCCCCGGCACGAGGTTTTCGCCCTCGCAGGCGGGGGAGGCGGCGAGGCTTTCCACCGGCCAGAACAGGCCCGCAAGGGCAATCAGCATCGCCGGCAGGGCGCCTCGCCGCCGGGCCACCGTGGTCTTCGCTCGTCCGATCACCGCCTGCTCCCGTTCTTTCGGTCCGTCACCCCGGCGCACCGCAATCCGGCGACATGTCGGACGCGACGGCGCTCACCCCTCCGCCGCGCTCTTCCTGCGGGCGCGCGGATGGGCCGAGCGATAGATGGACATCAGCCGGCCGGAGTCGACCGCCGTATAGGTCTGGGTGGTCGAGAGGCTGGCATGGCCGAGCAGGTCCTGGATGGTCCTGAGGTCGCCGCCGGCGGCCAGCAGATGGGTGGCGAAGGAGTGGCGCAGCGCATGCGGCGTCGCCGACGCCGGCAGCCCGAGCGCGCCGCGCAGGCGCGCCATGTTGCGCTGGACGATCTGCGCCCGAAGCGGACCGCCCCTTGCGCCGCGAAACAGCGGTTCTTCGGCGGGCAGTGCGAAGGGGCAGAGCCGGCGATATTCCGCCACCGCCGCAAGCACCGCCGGAAGCAGCGGCACGAGCCGCGTCTTGCCGCCCTTGCCGGAGATCGCCATCGCCCGCTCGTTCGGATCGGCGAGCGCGTCGCCGGGAAGGCCGAGCGCCTCGGAAATGCGCAAGCCGCAGCCATAGAGCAGCGTCAGCACCGCGACGTCGCGCGCCGAGATCCACGGCTCGACCGCAAAGCTCCCCGCATCCTCGGTGACCTCCAGCGCGTCGTCCACCGACAGCGGCCGGGGCAGCGACTTCTGCGCCTTGGGCGCCCGCATCGCCCGCGCGCCGGCGGCCGAGACGAGGCCCTTGCGCTCCAGATGCTTGAGAAACGCCCGGACGCCCGAGAGATTGCGGCCGAGCGAGCGGGCCCCGGCGCCGTCCCCCCGCCGCGAGGCGAGGAAGGCGCGCAGCTCGGCGGTCCTCAGATCGGCGAGGTCGGCCAGCGCCGCCGGCCGGGCGTTGTATCCGGTGAGGAAGACGAGGAATTGCCTGAGATCCCGCTCATAGGCGGCGATCGTATGGGCGCTGGCGTTGCGCTCGTCGGCAAGGGCGGCGAGCCAGGCGGCCTTCTCGGCCAGAAGCTCCCCCGTCGCATGAACCAGGATGGTGTCGCTCATTCCCGAAGGCTCCTGCCGCCGCGCCGCCGCCTCAAGGGCTTGGCCCCGCACCGTCTTTTTCGTGCCCTGAGGGCTCGGCGCATGAAACCATCTGCCCGTTGAGAGAGTCTTTCTGAGGACGGGCGGCGAACGGACGCCTCGATTTCGTTCACGCCTGCACTATTCCCTTCGTCATCGCCACCCGGCGCCCTCGCGGCGCGGGCGGCAGTTTCGAAATTCCCACAGACACCACGGAGACACTCTCATGAAACGTCATGCCACCGCCATCTGGAAGGGTGCCCTTTCCGACGGAACCGGCGCCATCACCACCCAGTCCGGCGCTCTCGACAATCACGGCTATTCCTTCAAGGCGCGCTTCGAGGACGAAAGCGGCAAGTCGGGCACCAACCCGGAAGAGCTGCTCGCCGCCGCCCATGCCGGCTGCTTTGCCATGCAGCTGTCGCACTTTCTTGCCGAAAACGGCACGCCGGCCGAAGAGCTGAACGCCAAGGCGGTGGTCAGCGTCGAGCAGGAAGGCGGCGGCTTCGCCATCAAGTCGAGCGCCATCACCCTTCAGGCCAAGGTCCCCGGCATCGACGAAGGCACCTTCGGCGAGCTGGCGGCGAAAGCCAAGGAAGGCTGCCCGGTCTCGAAGGCGCTGGGCGCGATCACGGTGACGCTGGACGCGAAGCTGATGTGAGGCGGCCGCTGCCTTGAAGCGGCTCCGGACGATGCAAGGGAACCCGTGCGGTGAAGGCCGCGCGGGTTTTTTGCGGGGGCGGAGGGTTGGCGAGGATGGGCCGAAAATAGACTGGCGGCTTTGAGGGGTCGCGGGTGGAAAGCCGCCATTCGGGTTTCCCCCCTGCGGTCATCCAAACCATGCACAGCTGATGTCCGCTTCGAGACAACTCCGAAGACAGGTAAGTCCGTGCCGGCGTTGAGTTTTGTAGCAGAGATTTTCCTGAAGATTCATCGCCGGCGATTTTGTCGCGAAACCTAGAATTTGTGAGACAACCTATCTACGCTCCGTTGATTGGCAACTATTGCCATACTCCGAGACTTCCCTGCCAGCTCGGCATTCAATCGCCTCGGGATCGTCCTCACGACGCAGATGCGTGCGCGCGATGAACGCTCCGGTCAGCGCAATCGCCACCACCGCCCCAATCCATGCTCCGTAAAGACCCAATCCGAGGATGGAGCCGGCAGCGACCGGGCTAGCAATGTCCGTCACAGCAACAAGCGACTGCATGGTTCCCATAACAACGCCCTGCCGTTCCTGTGGAACCTGGACGGAGAGCGCCGCCATGAAGGTCGGACGCGCCAGCGCAACGCCTGTACTGATGCAAAGCACGGCAAAGGCAAGTGTCGGAATATTTGTGGCGATGCCCGCCGCAATGTAACCGAGCGACAGAACGCAGAACACCAAGACCACGAGATTGCGTTCGGTGAAGTATTCGCTAATCCGCTTGAGGAGAAAGAGCTGGACGACGATGTTGATGACGCCGTCGGCAGCCAGAAGGTAGCTGAGTTCTTTGGGGCCAAAGGCATGTCCGTTCCACGAGAAGGTGTCGCCGAGAAAAACGGCGAGCTGCGAGGTGAACAGGCCATAAGAGAAATAGTGGCAGAGAAGAACGATGATGAGCACGCGGATGGCAGGCGCTGCGACGATCGACCTGAATGACACCCTTTCGTGAATCTCGGCACTCTCGGCCGCGCCTTCGGGCTGGCCGGGCGCTTGCGCGCTCTTCACCCAAAAGGTGGTCACGACGATGCTGGTTGCCGAAAGGATCAGTGACAGCCAGATCGGGGCCGTGAGCGAAATATCGGAGACATACCCCGAAATGCCCGGCCCGACGATGCCGCCAAGGCCGAGGCCCGCGCTGAGGATGCCGATTGCCTGACGCCGGTTCTTGGGCGAACTGTTGTCGGCGGCATATGCGGCGGCGGCCGAGAAGTTGGCCGCGGTGAGTCCGAGCAAGACCCTCGCCAGCAGCACGAAGACCACGGCGTTCGCAAGTGCCAACAGGGTGAGGCTCACCAACGCCCCCGCTTGGCTTGCCAGCAGCACTTTCTTGCGACCGAAACGGTCGGAAAGCTGCCCGAGAATCGGAGCGGCCACGAACTGGCTGAGAGCTTCCGCGCCGAGAACGACACCGAGGACCAGGGGCGTAGCGCCAAGCTCCCTGATATAGAAGGGCAGAATGGGCAGGACTGCCCCGGCGCTCGCCGCGTCGAGGCTCACGATGATGAAGACTGGCAGCATGACCTGCCAGTTCAGCCGTGTTTGGTGAGATGGAGCCTGTTCTGCTCCATTCGCTCCGGTTGGCCCGCTCATATCAGGCCCCTTTGGAGTCAAGGGTCAGAACGGTGCGCGAGGCACTGTCGGATTTCGACCATGCCTCCCCGACCTCTGACAGCGGGATCGGATCGACCGCGATCCTGAACCCCCTGGATGCGGCGGCGCGCAGCACCTCGCCGGTGAGACTGACGAGCCGATCAAGCGCAATGCTGCCGATGCCGCTCCCCATCATCTCGATCGCCGAGGCGCGCAACACGGCGCTTGGAAGCGTGATCTCTAGCCCGCTCACCGATCCGACCTGAACGAAACGTATCGGGACCGCCTCTGCTCCGGTCCTTGAAGCAGCGATCAAAAGCCGCTCGGCGCTCTCGCCCCAAAGATAGTCGATGACGACATCAACCCCTTCCGCGAACTGCGCCATGACACTCCGTTCCAGCGCTTCGCCGTCGCCGGTCAACTGGATCGTCACGTCAGCGCCAACGCCGGTGAGTGCGCGCAACGTATCCGCGTTGCGGCCGGTCGCGATCACCTTGCCTGCACCAAGATGCTTTGCGATCTGCACGGCCAGCTGGCCCGCCATGCCGGTTGCGCCGTTCACCAGCACGGTTTCGCCCGCCTTCAGCCGGGCGCGTTCGGTGAAGGCCGCCCAGGAGGACAGGCCGGGATTGGCGATCGCGGCCGCCATCACATCGTCGAGTTCGTCAGGGACCGGCAGGCACTGTGTGCTCGGCGCAACCGTGCGCTCGGCCATGCTGCCATAGGGCGGATGCGGCAGGGCGAAGTAGACCCGTCGCCCGTCATCAAGTCGCCCCACGCCGTCGATGCCGGCGACGAGGGGGAATTCGCCCGATGAACTGTAATGCGCACCAGACGCGCGGCTTCTGGCGACGTTGCTGATAGCGGCCGCGGTGACCGTGATGCGGCTGTCGCCGGGGGCGGCGACGGCCTCCGGGAAATCGCCATAGACGGGGTCTTGCCCGGCTTGCCGGACGACGGCAGCTTTCATGTTGCCATTCCTTTAATTGCTGGATTCAGCAGCCGCCGCCGACTGATGCGGTAAATGGTTGCAGGTGGCACGTTGTGGAATGTGCGGCCAATGAGTCTTGCCTTCAGCCCAAGTCGGTCCAGTATCGGGCGTGGCACAGGGCAGGATGGCCCGTAGGTGAACTGGAAAAAGGCTCCGCCCGGCCGTAGCAAGCCGGTTGCGCCGGCAAGAATAGCCATGACTCTTCGCAGAGGCATCGACAGAAGCGGCAAGCCGCTGATGACGGCTCCCAAGGAAGCAGCTTCAAACAGAGTGGTCCGAGGAAGCCGTGCAGCATCCATATGAATGACCCGCACCCCGGGGAACCGGGCTTCCAAGAGAAGCGCGAAATCCTCGCCGGATTCGATGAGTGTCAAGTTGCGGGGCGGGATGCCTCTCTCCAGGAGCGACTGTGTGAACACGCCCGTCCCTGGACCAAGCTCAAGAACCGGACCGGTGGCGGCGGATATTTCTGAGGTCATCAGGGCCGCCAGCGACTGGCCGGACGGTGCGATCGCTCCGACCCTCAACGGGTCGGAAAGCCAGTTGCGGAAGAACCGCACATGTTCGGTAGTCTGCCAGATTTCCATCTTGTCACCCGCCTTGTGCGCAGCGCGTCACGCAACGGGCCGCATGCGGCCCCGTTTCAGCCCGACGTTTCGCAGATATTCCTCCAGGGCGGCGGTTTCCTCGGCCGAGACGATCGCGCCGACATAGCCGTCGGGACGGACCAGCACCCAGGTGCCGGGCGTCAAGGCATAGGCATCACGCACGTGGTCGCCATGATCGACGACATCGCCGCGCGAGCCGAAAACGTGGATGCGCAGCCCATAGCGCGGCGCAATGGCGGACCGTTCGACCTCGTAACCGAGCAGCGTCCAGTGAGGCCCCTTGAAAAGCTGGAAGAGGCTCGTCGGGCGGCCGGATGCTCCCATGACTGGAGCTTCGGGCGCACGATCGCCGGCAAGCAGCCCGCCCGCCCGCGGGGGCTTTTCCAGAACCAGCGGAGATTCGGGATAGCCGATGTCGAGCTGGTGAACTTCGCGCCCGCGCCGCATCTCACCGCGCTTCATCGCGTCGAGCAGCTTGGTCGCAAGACCGAGCATCTGCGCCGCGATCGGGCGGCGTTCTTCCTCGTAGCTGTCGAGCAACGAACTGGGACCGTCCCGCAGAACCGTCGCCAGCTTCCAGCCGAGATTGTAGGCGTCCTGAACGCTGGTGTTGAGGCCCTGGCCACCCGTCGGCGGATGGGTATGAGCGGCGTCCCCCGCGAGGAACGTACGCCCGACACGGTAGCGGTCGGCGAGCCGGGCGTTCATATCAAAGGCCGACGCCCAGGACACCGACTGGACGCTGATGTCTTTGCCTGTGCGCTCGGATACGAGCGCCGAAAGGCCCTCCGCCGATAGGTCTATGTCGCCTTCCAGCGGGACCGGACCTTGAATCTGGAACAGGTCGGTGCCTGCGAGCGGGCATATTCCGATCTGCCGCTGCATGTCGCCTTCGTTGAAGCGGTGCCACGCATCGCGATCGAGCCCCGTCAGGACAACATCGGCCACGACGGCGCGGACGCCCAGCGTCTTGCCCGGAAAGTCGATGCCAAGCGCGTGGCGGACAAAGCTGCGGCCGCCATCGGCTCCGACGAGATAACGCGCGCGCACAACCTCTTCCCCGGTGGTCCCGACAATGCAAGCCGCCACACCGTCATCATCCTGCGTAAAGGCGATCAGCTCGCAGCCGAACTCGACACGATGCCCGAGCTCGGCGAGCCGATCGCGCATGACACCTTCGGTGAGGAACTGCGGAATCATCAAGGGCGTGCGGTAAGGCTCGTCCGCCCGCGGCTCCACGGCCTCAGCAATAGGAGACTCGGTAAACGCGCCGCCTTCTGCGTATTCCCGCTGCAGCGGATAGGGGCCGCCCGCAGCAACAATCCGGTCAACGATGCCCAAATCCTCGAAGACTTCCAGCGTGCGCGGTTGCAGTCCCTTGCCTCGCGAACCGCGAAAGGCATCGTCCATCTTCTCGATCAGGCGGAAGGAGATTCCCCGCCTTGCGAGGTCGATTGCAAGGGTGAGGCCGGCTGCGCCTGCGCCGCAAATCAGCACCTCGGTTGTGACGTCTCTTGTCATGCTCACCTCCATATGTGTAAATTGCACATAATAGGAGGATTGGTATGACGTCAAGAAAGAATGTGCAAATTACACATATAAGCCTTCAGATCCGCGAACTTCACGATGCACTGATCGACATTGCCAGTGTGATGAACAGGCCGCAGCGCGACGAAGGCATGGTCCGCGACGCCGGCATCGCCCTTGATCGGGCCTTGTTTCCGCTGCTTGTCGTGATCGAGCGGCGCGGACCGATCGGCGTCGTGGAACTCGCTGACGGAGTGGGGCGCGACTATACGACCGTCAGCCGTCAGGTCGGAAAATTGGAAAGCCTCGGCCTGGTCGAGCGCCAGAAAAGCGAGGCCGACCGCCGGGTCCACAAGGCGGTGATCGCACCGAAGGGCAAGGCCATGACCGACAA
This sequence comes from Jiella pacifica, assembly GCF_010500815.1. Lineage (GTDB taxonomy): Bacteria > Pseudomonadota > Alphaproteobacteria > Rhizobiales > Rhizobiaceae > Jiella > Jiella pacifica. The sequence continues at coordinate 3,995 of NZ_JAAAMG010000015.1, read as the reverse complement.
GGTCGACGCAGTGCGCGACAGGAACGCACGCGCGATCTTCAAGACCTGGGACGCCCGCGAGGTCGATGACCTGGTGCGGCTCATGCGTAAGTTTGCCGATGCCATAAAGGACGAACCGGCTTCAGGCGACTAATCAGCGCGCATCGCGAAAATTCGCGATCATAGCAACACTTTCTCTTCTGGTTTTTTGCACCGTTCTAGAAGAGACGGTATTGCGACAGCGGCAATCTCGGCTTCTGGCGCGCAGGAGGCATCGCGGCACGCGAAGCTATGTCCGCTTTCGGGCGCGTACCACTAGAACACCTATGACCAACATGGGCGCAAAGCCGACAGCAGCCACCGAGCGCCCCTCGTCCTTCGACAAGCTCAGGATGAGGGGCTACCGAACCGCCGTGAGGCGTCGACCCGTCAATATCTTTGCCCGGCACTGTCATGGCCGCACCCGCTCTCTTCCCTCATCCCGCGCCTGCTTGCGGGCGAGGGAAGAGAGCGAGCGCCAAAAAGATATCCCCGCCCCCCGCGCCGCCCGTACAATCCCCGCACCGCCGTCCCGAGGGACACGGACGATCGCCGGGATCGTTCGGGAGGGCGGGCGGTGTCCGCGGCGCGAACCCTTCCGGAGGGTTTTCGCGTCCCGGACGGGTCCAAGGCTCCGCCGACCCCTCGCGTAATACGGCGCGGGTGCGGATTGGTCCGCTTGAGGTCGCCCTGCTGAAAAGGCGGGGCGGGTGAAGCGTCGGCAGCCGGTGAGCGAACTCGAGGCTCGGGGCGAGGGCGAAAGTCGTCGCGCCGGGCGGGGCGAGCGAGCCGAAAGGGCCTGCAAAGACACCGCGCGGAACGCCGGAGGCGAGCCGTATCAACACAAAAGTTCGGAGGGCTTGCCTCCGGCGTTCCGCTGTCCGCTTGGTTGGCGGCCGGCGAAGACAGCGCCCCGCCGTTCTCGTCGGTCGGGGCAGCGGGAGAAACCGGGCCGCGCCGCGGCGCCGGTGGCATTGGCGTGGCCGTTCGGGCTTCGGGGCGGCGTCAGTCCCGGCGGCGGCGGCCGTAGAGTTCCAGCCGGTGGGAGACGATCTCGTAGCCGAGCTCCCGGGCGATCTCTTCCTGCAGCTTCTCGATCCGGTCGGAGCGGAACTCCACCACGTCACCCGTGTCGAGGTCGATGAGATGGTCGTGGTGCTGGCCGTCGGCATGTTCGAAGCGCGCCGGCCCGCCCTCGAAGGTGTGGCGCTGGATCGCGCCCTTTTCCTCCAAGACCTTCATCGTCCGGTAGACCGTCGACAGCGAGATCGACGGGTCCTGCCGCGAGGCGCGGCGGAAGAGGGCGAGCGCATCGGGATGATCGCCGCCCTCGGCGAGAATCGCCAGGATGGTGCGCCGCTGCCGGGTGATCCTGAGACCCGCCTCCCTGAGCACGGCCTCCAGCTCGCCAGCCCCGCCTTGTTCCCGTCCGTCGGTCATTCGTGAAGGTGCCGTCTCGTTCATGCGTCCATCGTGAAAGTCCTGCCCGGTTCGGCCCGCCATGGCAACCGGGCGGCGCGACGAAGCGCGAAGGCGGCCCCCCGGCAGACCCCGATCGGCAGTCGTCTTGCGATCGGATCGGCGGCGAGAGGCGGCCGCCGTGAACGCCGCGCCGCTCGTTGCGTTCGATCGGAAAGGACGGGGGCTCACCGGCAGGCCGCGTCTAGGGAAGAAGGAAGGGATGGGGCTTTGCTGACGGCAGGATCGGCCACCGTCCGAAGGCCCGGCCGAGGTCGCGGCGGCTTCAAGCTCGGGAGACGGCAAGGGAGGCGGAGAAACCCGGAACGATCTCTCTTGCAAATGATTTGCATTCTTATCAACATGGCGCATCATCGTCGCCGGCCAGCGTCCTTTGCACCGTGCCGGCCAGCCCCGGGATGCGACGGCCGCACGAGGCGGGCGAAGGAGACGGCATGGCATTCGAGGAACGGTCCGATCAGGCGGCGCCATCCGGCTTCGCTTCCGGCGCCCGGCAGGCCTCGCTGGACGAATCCTACCGCTCGATCGCAGTCGGCGGGAAAAATCCCTGGCGCCGCTTCCTCGCCTTTCTCGGCCCCGGCTTCCTCGTCGCCGTCGGCTACATGGACCCCGGCAACTGGGCCACCTCGATCGCCGGCGGCTCGCAGTTCGGCTACACGCTGCTCGCGGCCGTGCTCCTGTCCTCGCTGATGGCGATCCTCCTGCAGGCCCTCTGTGCCCGCTTCGCCATCGCCACCGGCATGGATCTCGCCGAGGCCTGCCGCGAATATTTTCCGCGCTGGGTGTCGCGGGTGCTGTGGGTGCTCGCCGAACTCGCCATCGTCGCCACCGACCTTGCCGAGGTGATCGGCACGGCGATCGGCCTGCAACTCCTGTTCGGCCTGCCGCTGGTCTGGGGCGTGGTGGTCACCGCCCTCGACGTCTTCCTGATTCTCTATCTGCAGGCCAAGGGCTTTCGCCGGCTGGAGGCCTTCGTCGCGTCGATGATTCTGGTCATCGCCTTCTGCTTCGTCGGCCAGCTGATTCTCGCCCGGCCGGAGATCGCCGCAGTCCTCGGCGGGCTGATCCCCTCGCCGGAGATCGTCACCGACAACCGGATGCTCTATCTCGCCCTCGGCATTCTCGGGGCGACGGTGATGCCCCACAATCTCTACCTCCACACCGGCATCCTCCACACCCGCGCCTACGCGCTCGACAAGAAGGGGCGGGAGCAGGCGATCAAATACGCCACCATCGATTCTTCGACGGCGCTGGGCTTCGCCTTCCTGGTCAACGCCTCGATCCTGATTCTCGCCGCCGCCGCCTTCTACGGCTCGGGATCGGGCCAGGTGGACGATCTGACCGACGCCCATGCGCTCCTGCAGCCGCTGCTCGGATCGTCGCTGGCGCCCATCCTCTTTGCCGTGGCGCTGCTGGCCTCGGGCCTGTCGTCCACGGTCACGGCAACGCTCGCCGGGCAGATCGTCATGCAGGGCTTCCTGAAGCTTCGCATGCCGGTCGTCGCCAGGCGGTTGATCACGCGGGGCTTCGCCATCATCCCAGCCGCGATCGCGATCGTTTCCTATGGCGAAAAGGGGGCTGCCGAACTCCTGGTGCTCAGCCAGGTGGTCCTGTCGCTGCAGCTGCCCTTCGCGGTGATCCCGCTGGTGCTGTTCTCCGGCCAGAAGCGCCAGATGGGCGAGCACATGCCGCCCCGCTGGCTCTTGGCGACGACGGCCGTCATCGCCGTGATCATCGTCGTCCTCAATGCCAAGCTGGTCTTCGACTTCATCCAAGCCGGCTTCTGATCCGACCCGTCGACGCAGATCCCAAGAGGACGCCGGGGGGGGGACGGCACCCAGGCGGGCCGACGCGCTGGCGCAAGCAATGATGCGAGCGGCCTGCGGCCGCGAATAGTTTTCCGAAGAAGAAACTTATCCGCCTGCGCCAGCCCGCGACGGGCCGGGCGGGGATTCGCACCTGTAGAGGCCGTCCCGAGCCCGATCGCGGGAACTCGCCCGGACGCTTCGACCAAAATCGACCGCGCGAGCGACAAAAATCGGCCCCATGACGAATCGCGAGGGCGCAAAATCCTCCATCGATTCGTCATCATGACCGGGCGATGACACGGGTAAGCCCAGCCAAACCGGCGGTTTTCGCACTTTTTCGGGGGTTTTGGGGGGTCTGAATTTTTCTGAAAAAAACGCGTTGACTTCGAAAACGGGTAGGGCCTATAAGCCGGTCATCGACGGCAGCGGCGCCGCCGGCGAGCCAGACGGTTCGTCCCAACGGTTGCCGAAACGCCTCGAAAATGGTTCTTCAGGCTTCGGTCGGAACTGAAAAAATGGGTGGCGAAGCGGAAACGCCTTTTCACTCGACGATCGAACTCGATCGTGCTCTTTGACATTGTTGGTAGTAGAGACAAGAAAGAGAAGCGTGGGCGGCGCGGGATCTGCGGCTCATGGATTGATCGGAGTGATCTGATTGGTTTGTGAGTTCTGGAGACAACCAAGTCGTTA
>NZ_JAAAMG010000014.1 GCF_010500815.1 Jiella pacifica | reverse complement strand
CGCCCGCCGCAGCAACGCAATTTGCAAGTTTCTGCGGCCACACACGGCTGAAACCGGCGAAAGTCAAATCTTTGCACATGCCGATCAGTCAGCCATTTCAGTGGCTTCGAAATTCTTCACGGGAGACCGAAGACCGGGGCCGACGGTAACAAAGGTGCGCAGGCGAACTGCCGACGGCCGGAGGCCCGCCCTCAGAACACGCTCGCCCCGTTCTCCGCATCGCCCACCGCCGAACGGAAGGCTGCGAACAGCTCGCGGCCCATGCCGAACTCGTTGCTGGAAAGGTCCGGCATCTCGGGCGTGCGGGCGTCGAGCTCGGCCTGGTCGACCAGCACTTCGAGCGTTCCCGTCTCGCCGTCGACGCGGATCATGTCGCCGTCCTGGATGCGGGCGATCGGTCCGCCGGACTTGGCCTCGGGCGTCACGTGGATCGCCGCCGGCACTTTGCCGGAAGCCCCCGACATGCGCCCGTCGGTGACGAGGGCGACCTTGTGGCCGCGGTCCTGCAGGACGCCGAGGAGGGGGGTGAGCTTGTGCAGCTCCGGCATGCCGTTCGACTTCGGGCCCTGAAACCTCACGACGGCGACGAAGTCGCAGTCGAGTTCGCCGGCGTCGAAGGCGACCTTCAACTCGTTCTGATCGTGGAAGATCTTCGCCGGTGCCTCGACGATACGGCGCTCGGGCTTGACCGCCGAGACCTTGATCACCGCCTTGCCGAGATTGCCCTTCAGCATCCTGAGGCCGCCATTGTTGGAGAAGGGGCGGTCGGCGGTGGTCAGCACCTTCGGGTCGCCGCTCTCCTTCGGCGCGTCGTGGCGCACCACGCTCTCGCCGTCGGCCGACAGCTTCGCCTCGATGGCATAGGCCCTGAGACCCTGGCCCCAGGCGGTGCGGACGTCCTCGTGCAGAAGCCCGCGATCAAGGAGTTCCCGGATCAGGAAGCCCATACCGCCGGCGGCGTTGAAGTGGTTCACGTCGGCAAGGCCGTTCGGATAGACGCGGGCGAGCAGCGGCGTAATGTCGGAGAGGTCCGAGATGTCCTGCCAGGTCAGCTTGATGCCGGCGGCGGCGGCCATCGCGACAAGGTGCATCGTATGGTTGGTCGAGCCGCCGGTGGCATGCAGGCCGACGACGCCGTTGACCACCGCCCGTTCGTCGACGACGAGGCCGGCGGGTGTGTATTCGTTGCCGAGCGCGGTGATCGCCAAGGCCCGCTTCGTCGCCTCACGGGTGAGGGCGTCGCGCAGCGGCGTGTTGGGGTTGACGAAGGACGAGCCCGGCGTGTGCAGGCCCATGATCTCCATCAGCATCTGGTTGGAATTGGCGGTGCCGTAGAAGGTGCAGGTGCCCGGACCGTGATAGGACTGGGACTCCGCCTGAAGCAGTTCCTCGCGGCCGACCTTGCCTTCGGCATAGAGCTGGCGGATGCGGCTCTTCTCGTCGTTGGGCAAGCCCGAGGTCATCGGCCCGGCGGGGATGAAGATCGCCGGCAGGTGGCCGAAGGTCAGCGCGGCGATCGTCAGACCCGGCACGATTTTGTCGCAGACGCCGAGATAGACGGCCGCGTCGAACATGTCGTGGGAGAGCCCGACGGCCGTCGCCATGGCGATGACGTCGCGGGAAAACAGTGACAACTCCATGCCGGTCTGCCCCTGCGTGACGCCGTCGCACATCGCCGGGACGCCCGAGGCGACCTGCGCCGTGCCGCCGACCTGGCGGGCCGCCTCGCGGATCAGCTCGGGATAGCGCTCGAAGGGCTGGTGGGCCGAGAGCATGTCGTTATAGGCGGTGACGATGCCGAGATTGGGCGTCTGGTTGTCCGAAAGCCGCTGCTTGTCCAGGGGGCCGCAGGCGGCGAAGCCATGGGCGAGATTGCCGCAGGTGAGCGTCGAGCGCTTCGGCCCCTCGGCACCCTTGGCGCGGATCCGGGCGAGATAGGCCTCGCGCGTCGGCGCGGAACGCTCGCGGATGCGGCTGGTGATCTCTTCGATGCGACGGTCGGCAGTCATCGCTTTATCCTTGTCGAGTGATGGCGACGCGGCGGCGGCACTGGTGTCCGATACGCCGGAAACGTCATTCGTTCGAAGAACCGAGGATGCCGATCGGCATCCCTCCGGTTCTTGCGTCACGGCGCCCAGAAGACGGCGAGGGGCTCGTGCGCGCGGCGCGAAGGACGGCGCGCACCGGCATGTCCTCGATCGGTCCGTCGCCCTTCGCCGCCTCGAAGGTTTCGAGTTTGTCCTCGCCCTCGATATGGAGTGCGAGAAACCGCGCTTCCACCACCAAAGGATAGGTCAGCGTCACCCGCGGCTCGTCCATGCCGGTCGGATGGACGATGGCGACGGCGGCCTCGGACGCAGGATCGAGGCATTCGGCGAGCCCCGGCGCGTGGGGAAACCAGGAGGCGGTGTGGCCGTCGGTTCCCATGCCGAGGATCACCGCGTCATAGGCGCGGCCGATCGGCTGGAAACGATTGTCCAGCGTGTCGAGCACCTCTTCCGGCATGGTGCTCGGCTCGTAGAAGGGCAGGAAATGCGCCGCCGCGGCCGGCCCGGCCAGAAGGTGCCGGCGCAGCATGGCGGCGTTGGAGCGCTCGTTCTCCTCCGGCACCCATCGCTCATCGACGAGGGTGATCGTCACGCTCTTCCAGTCGATCTCGATCGAAGCGAGCTTTTCGAAGAAACGCTTCGGCGTCGAGCCGCCGGAGACCGCCATCTGCGCCACGCCCTCGGTGGCGATGGCACCGGCCAGAACCGCCGCGACGCCGGTGGCCAGCGCCTCGGCGAGCGCCTCGCGCGTCTCGTAGCGATGGATCACCGGTTCGCTCATGCGCTCGCCTCGATTCTCGTTTGGCAGTGCGGCCCGTTCCGAGAGCCGGCTCGGCCGGTCGTCCGCTGCCTTGCTCAGTCCGGCTCGTGCCAGGTGCGCCCGTCGCGCTCGATCAACGCGACCGATGCGGAGGGCCCCCAGGTGCCGGCGGTATAGCCTTGCGCCTTCAGGCCCTTCTCGTCCCAGGCCTTGAGGATCGGGTCGACCCACTCCCATGCCGCCTGGACCTCGTCGCGGCGCATGAACAGCGTCTGGTTGCCGCGGATGACGTCCATCAGCAGGCGCTCGTAGGCATCCGGATTGCGGCTCCGGAAGGATTGGGCGAAGCTCATGTCGAGCGGCACGTGCTTCAACCGCATGCCGCCGGGACCCGGGTCCTTGATCATCAGCCACTGCTTGACGCCTTCGTCGGGCTGCAGCCGCATGACCAACTGGTTCTGGGCGATGTTGCCGGCGACCTTGTCGAAGATGTTGTGGGGGATCGGCCGGAAGGTCACGACGATTTCCGACATGCGCTCGGACAGTCGCTTGCCGGTGCGCAGGTAGAAGGGAACGCCCGCCCAGCGCCAGTTCTCGATCTCGGCCTTGATCGCGACGAAGGTTTCGGTGTCGCTGTCGCCACTGCCGAGATCGTCGAGATAGCTCTTCACCGCCGCTCCGCCCGAGGCACCAGCCTTGTACTGGCCGCGCACGGTCCGGCTCTCGACATTGGTCGGGTCGATCTTCTTGAGCGCCCGCAGGACCTTGAGCTTCTCGTCCCGCAGCGCGTCGGCGTCGAGGGCCGAGGGCGGCTCGAGGGCGACGAGACACATCAGCTGAACGATGTGGTTCTGCACCATGTCGCGCAGCGCGCCGGCCTTGTCGTAATAGCCGGCGCGGCCCTCGAGGCCGACCGATTCGGCGACGGTGATCTGCACGTGATCGATATGAGCGGAGTTCCAGACCGGCTCATAAAGGGCGTTGGCAAAGCGCAGCGCCATCAGGTTCTGCACCGTCTCCTTGCCGAGATAGTGGTCGATGCGGAAGATCTGTTCCTCGGCGAAATGGCGCCCGATCGTCTCGTTGAGCTCGCGGGCCGAGGCGAGGTCGCGGCCGACCGGCTTTTCGACGATGAGCCGGGAGCGTTCGTTGGAAAGGCCCTTGTCGGCGATCCGCTCGGCGATCGGGGCGAACAGCGTCGGGCCGACGGCTAGATAGAAGGCGCGGATGCGCGACTGGCCGGCTTCGTCCAGAAGAGCACGAAGCTCCTCCCAGCCGCCGTCGGCCTGAGCGTCGACGGTGCGGTAGTGGAGCCGCGACAGGAATCGGTCGAGCGAGACGTCGTGGATGTCTTCCGGCTGCACGTGTTTCGACAGCGCCTCGCGGGCAAATTCGCGATAGGCCTCGTCGGAAAGGTCGGAGCGCGAGGCGCCGATGATGCGCGCCTCGGCCGGGATCTGCCCGTCATGGTCGCGATGATAAAGCGCCGGCAGCAGCTTGCGTTCGGCAAGGTCGCCATTGCCGCCGAAGACGACGTAGTCGAACGGGTCGACCGGAATGATCTGGCTGGACATCGGTCACTTCCTGATCAGGATGCGGCGCCCGCGCCGTGTCCTGCGGGGCACCCTTGGCGGTGCTCTAGTCTAATCGATTGAATTTTTCCAGTGCCAATAAAAATCCCATTCCCTGGCCTCGCGCATCCTGCGCCCTGGCAAGTCAATACCGGGCTTGGGCTGCAAGGTGGCGAGAGGATTTTTGCCGGCTGTGGAGGGATCTATCACAGTCGCCCGTCCAGGCAACCGTGCGCTTTTTGCCGCCGGCTCCGGCTCAGCGCGTATTGCGGGTAAGGGCACGATCCAGCGCGGCGATCAGTTGATCCGCCGCAAAGGGCTTCTTGATCGCCTCCACCTCGCGGTCGACTTCCTCCGGCAGGTCCAGCTTTTCGCCATAGCCGGTGACGAAGACGAAGGGCACGCCGCGCTGCTTGAGGACGGGCGCCAGGGCAAAACTGGTCTCGCCCCCTAGGTTCACGTCGAGCAGGGCGACGTCGAGGGTCTCGCCTTCGACGATCCGCTTGGCCTCCTTGACGCTCATCGCCGTCAGAACCCGCGCCGCGCCGTTGTCGAGGAGCATCTGCTCAGCGTCGAGGGAGATGATCATGTTGTCTTCGACGATCAGCGCGGATTTGCCGGCAAGGCGTGCGTCGACGAGAGTCTGCGTTGCGTCGTGGGTCAAGGCAGTGCCTTCTTCTCCCGGTAGCGGGGAATTGGAGTTGGTTTCGTCGGCGAGCCAGAAGCTCTGCGGCGGCAGCAGGAAACGGCCGCGCACCCCCGCCAGATGATACTCGATCGAAACCTCGCCGCCCAGATCGTGCGGGATCGACCGTTCGATGATCGTCGTGCCGAAGCCGCGCCTGCTGGGCGGCTGGACCGCCGGGCCGCCGCTTTCGCGCCAGCGGATCTCGCAGCTGTCGTTTTCGTCGACGCGCCAGACGATGTCGATCTCGCCAAGCGAATCCGACAGCGCGCCGTATTTCGCCGAATTGGTGACCATCTCGTGGAAGACCAGCGCCAGCGTCGAAAAGGTCTTGGCTTCGACCAGAACCGGCGGGCCGTTGAGATGCACCCGCGTCACCTTGTGGCCGACATAGGCCTCGATCTCCGTCTGGATGATCGAGCGCAGGCTCTGTGCCTGATACTTGTCGTCGGTGATCTGGTCGTGCGCCCGGGCGAGCGCCTGGATGCGGCCGCCGATGATAGCGGAAAAATCGTCGACGCTTTTGGCGCTGGTCCGGCTCTGGACGACGAGCGCCCGCATCAAGGAGAGGATGTTGCGGACCCGGTGGTTGAGTTCGGCGATCAGCAGCTCCTGGCGCTGGGTCGCCAGATTCTGCTGGCGCTCGGCCTCCTCGTTGAAGCGCAGGAGCACCTCGAGGATCGAGACCCGCAGGGCCTCGGCGGCCTTGAGCTCGGATGCCGACCAGGGCCGAGACTTGTCGCGGACCGTCTCCTGCCAGGCCTCGAAGCTCTTGCGGGGTGTCAGGCGCGGGCCGTTCGGGCCGAATTCGACCGGCTTTTCGTCCGGCCGCCCCGCCCAGTTGACGGTCTCGACAATCTCCTTGCGGAAGAAGATCAGATAGTCGCGCGGCGAACGGGAGATCGGGATGGCGAGCAGGCCGGCCGCGCGGCCCGTGAACTCGTGCGCCTTCGGATAGACCGAGGAAAGTTCGTCGGTGGCATAGATGCGGCTCGCCGCAGCGCGGTTGAGAAAACGTGTGATGCCGGGCATGTCGTCCGGGAACGGACACTGGCCGATCGTGCGCACGAAATCCTTGGTCCAGACCGCGAAACCGTCGCAGGGGATGAGTTCGCGGAAGTCGTCGGCGAAGCCGACGAGCTCCTCCATGGTCGGCGAGGTGGCGACGAGCCGGCCGACGACACGGTCGTGGACGTCGCGGGCTGCCTCCTCGATGACGCGCATCTCCTTGGCGAGGCGGCCCTCGATGACGAGCGAGATCACCTGGCCGAACAGCTCCATCGTCGAGCGCATCTCCATCGACAGATGGCGCGGCGAATAATGGTGCAGGGCGAACAGGCCCCAGAGCTTGTCGTCGATGACGATCGAGATCGAGAAGGAGGCCGACACCCCCATGTTCTTCAGATATTCGATGTGGATCGGCGAGACCGCGCGGGTTACCGACAGCGACAGGTCGAGGGGCTCGCCACTCGGATTGGTCGCCGGAACGACGTCGACGTCCTCGGCCTTGACATTCGAGATGATCCGAACCCGGTTCCTGATATAGAGCCGGCGGGCCTGGCGGGGGATGTCGGTGGCCGGATAGTTCAGGCCGAAGAACGATTCGAGGTCGCGATTCAGCGCCTCCGCGACGACGGCGCCGGATCCGCTGTCGGAAAAGCGGTAGAGCATGACGCGGTCGAAGCCGGTCACCGCGCGCAACTGGCGAACGCATTCGTTGAACAGGGCGTCGGTGGTCTCGGAGCGCTGGATACGGGCGATCATCGCCTTGATCAGAGAGCCGGGATTGCCGTTGCCGAGCGCGTGCTCCACCATCGGCTCGAACTCGATGATGATCGAGCTGGTCGAGATGTGGACGGCGACGTCGTAGCGCCGGCCGTTGCCGAGAATGTCGGCGCCGAAGATGCGCTCCGACCCGTCGTTGGGAGACAGGAGCTGGAGCTTGCCACGAATGGTGTGCATCGCAGATTGCGGCAGGACTTCCGCCAGCGGGACGCCGAGCAGCGCGTCGGGGTCGCTGCCGAAGATCTCGGCAATGTTCGCCGAAACGTGCTGGATGATCCAGTCCATCGAGATGGCGACGAGATAACCGAAGTGCTGTACGCGGCCGAGCTGATGGATCGGTTCGCGGTCGCAGTTCGACAGATCGAGTTCGTCGACGGCCGTGCTGGTCGGTGTCATCGCGGCGGCTCCTTCCCGCCCTCATGCGCGGCGACTTGATCGAGGCAACGCTCGAAAAGAGCGAATGTGGCGAGCGCCGCCTTCAGCGCGCGCTCCTTGATGACGGCGTCTTCCGCCAGCGAGAGGCCAAAGGTCTCAGCGCCTTGCCTGTCACCGCCGAACGCCGAGCGGAGATAAGCCGTCGAAACCTCGCCGTCCTGCGAATCGACGAGGCCGGATTGCTCCAGCCGGCGGTAGATGAAGCGCGCACCGAGGCGCGAGCCGTCGAGGACATAGGCAAGGCCGGCCATCTCGGAGGTCTCACAGGGCGCGAGGGAAAAGCCGTGGGCCGGCGGGCAATCGAGATCCATCGACGCACGGTCGTCTTCGAGATGCTGCAGGCTCAACTCGATCTTCTGCCTGAGCGTCGCTTCGGCCGCGTCGGGCACGGTTTCCCCCGCGTCCACAATGTCGAAGAATGCCGCCAGGCCGTGATAGGCCAGGAGGTTCATCCCGATGAATCGACGGTAGCTCTGCAGGACCTGCGAGCCGGCGAAATCCCCGAAACGGGTATCGAGCCGCGCATGGGCATCGACCGTGTGGGCGCGCAGGAACCGCCGCAGGCCGCCGGGTTCGGTGCCTGTCGGAATCGTCTTCGTGCCGATGGTTGTGAATGCCGCAAATTCGTTCATCGAACCCCGAAATGTATTTCATCCTACGCACTTGCAAGGGTGGACACAGCCAAAGCCATGGCCTCGGCGGCTCGCCGGGCGAACCGTTCAATGTCTGCCAGATGCATTGTGCGGCGCATGCGTTCGTCGGCCTCGACACCCGTCGAACCCCATGCTCGTCTCGTTCCCCGCCCCAGAGAAGGCGGCGTCACATCACCCATCTGCGGCTATTGTTAGTCGCCTGAGCAGGAAATGGGGGCGGCGATCAAAAAATCATTCGTTAGCCGGCAATTTACTGAAGACTGGGTGCGACTTTCCACCGCACCCCACAGGCTAATGGCCTGAGAATCTATACATTTTCTATATTCTGTCTCGCAAAGAAAACCAGGTCATTGCCAAGAACAGGAGCGGCGCCCGCAGCCGTCTTCCGCCAGGGAAGGACGGTATGTCGAGGGCTTCGAATTCGCTGAGGCGATCGCGATTGCCGGCGATCCTTTCGGCATAGAGCCGGCCGGCGAAATTCGCCAGCATGACGCCGTGGCCGGAAAAACCGCCGACGGTGGTCACACCAGGCGACAGGGTCCGCACGAAGGGCAGCCGCTGCATGGTGATGCCGACGGAGCCGCCCCAGGCATGGGTGAGGCGCACGCCCTTCAGATGCGGATACACCTCCGCTATCTGCTTGCGGATGTGGCGGGATATGTCGCCGGCCTCGGAGGTATAGGCCTCGCGGCCGCCGAACAGCAGCCGGTTGTCGACGCTCTTCCTGAAGTAGCGCACGACGAAGCGCGAATCGTCGCAGGCCTCGCCCCCCGGCAGTACCCCGGCGCTTTCCGGCAGGGGCTCGGTCGCGCCGATGAAGGAGCCGATCGGCATGACATGGGCGTCGATCGCCTTGTCCAGTCCCGGACCATAGGCGTTCACCGCGTAGAGGACACGCTCGGCGCTGATCTCGCCGTGTTCCGTGGTGGCGACGATCCGCCCGCTTTCGCGCCGGGTCGACAGGACCTTGGTCTCCTCGAAGATCTTCGCGCCGCTCGAGGCCGCGACCCGGGCGAGACCGACGAGAAGCTTCAGCGGGTTGACGTGGCCGGTGCCATCGTCGCGGATGCCGCCGAAATAGCGGGTCGAGCCGAGCCTTTCGGCCGTCTCCCCGGCGTCCATGAAGCCGACGCTTCGATAGCCGTAGCGGCTCTTCAGCGCCTCGACCTGGCCGCGATATTCGGGAAGATAGGAACGCTTGTGGACGACCGACAGCTGGCCCATGCGCAGCTCGGCGTCGATGTCATTGGCGGCGATGAACTCGAAGAGATGGGCTTTCGCCTCTTCGGCAAGGTCGAACAGCGCCTTGGAGCGTTCGAAGCCGTAGAGCGCCTCGACCTCGCCTGGCCAGATCCGCTGGCCGGTGCCCATCTGCCCGCCGTTTCTGCCCGAGGCGCCGTCGCCCAGACGATGCGCCTCGACGAGGGCGACGTCGACGCCGGCGCGGGCGAGGTGGATGGCAGCGGAAAGGCCGGTGAAGCCGCCGCCGACGACGAGGACGTCGGCATCGACGCGCTCTTCGATGCGGGGGTAACGCGGCCGCTCGACCGTGTCCTGATAATAGGAGCGGCCGGGAGCGATCGGCGAGACGTAGCTGTCCATGGCGTCGGACCTTTCGAGCGGCATCAGACCTGCAGCAGCAGGAATTCGCGCTCCCACGGACTGATCACCTGCATGAAGGTCTCGTGCTCGCCGCGCTTGACGCCGGCATAGGTGGCGACGAACTCCCGGCTGAACACCTCCTTGAAATGATCCTCCGCCTCGAAGGCGGCGACCGCCTCGAGCAGGCCGCGGGGCAATTCGATCTCGCCGTCCTCGTTGACGGTCTGATCGGTCGGGTCCCCGGGCCGGATGGCACCCACCATGCCCAGATAGCCACAGGCGAGCGAGGCGGCGATGGCGAGATAGGGGTTGGCGTCGGAAGAGGGCAGGCGGTTTTCCACCCGTCGCCCGGCCGGATCGGAATTGGGCACCCGAAAGGCCGTGGTGCGGTTGTCGTAGCCCCAGGCGGTGTTGGTCGGCGCACCCATGCCGTAGGTCAGTCGCCGGTAGGAGTTGACGTAGGGCGCCATCATCAGGATCGCCTTCGGCACGTAGCGCTGCATGCCGCCGAGGAAGTAGTGGAAGAGCTCGGAGGGCGTGCCGTCCTCGTTGGAGAAGATGTTCCTGCCGGTGGCGGTGTCGATCACCGACTGGTGGATGTGCATGGCCGAGCCCGGCTGGCCCTGGATGGGCTTGGCCATGAAGGTGGCGTAGATGTCCTGGCCGAGCGCCGCCTCGCGGATGGTGCGCTTGAACATGAAGACCTGATCGGCGAGCTCCAGCGGGTTGCCGTGCCTGAGGTTGATCTCGAGCTGGGCGGCGCCCTCCTCGTGGATCAGCGTGTCGATCTCGAGTCCTTGGGCGTCGGAAAAGTCGTAGATGTCGTCGATCAGTTCGTCGAACTCGTTGACCCCGCCGATGGAATAGGACTGGCCGGACTGGATCTGCCGTCCGGAGCGGCCGATCGGCGGCACCAGAGGATAATCGGGGTCGACATTCTTGGAGACGAGATAGAACTCGATCTCCGGCGCAACGACCGGCTTCCAGCCCTTGTTCTCGTAGAGCGCCAGGACGCGTCTGAGAACATTGCGCGGCGTATAGCCGACGGCGCCGCCGGAATGGTCCACGAGATCGCAGATGACCTGGGCGGTCGGATCGTTCTCCCAGGGGACGAGCGACAAAGTCGACAGGTCGGGCACGAGCTTCAGGTCGCCGTCGTTCGGCGAATAGCGGAATTCGCCGCTTTCTTCGGGATACTCGCCGGAGATCGTGTGCATGAAGAGGGCAGAGGGCAGCGCCAGCGAGGTGTTGCCGGTGAATTTCTTGGCCGGCATCATCTTGCCGCGGGCAACGCCGGCGAGATCGGGCGTGATGCATTCGAGATCGTCGATGCCGCGCAGCTGCAGCCATTCGCGCGCTTCGTCCATGGAGCGCACGCCGCGCTTCGATTCGAGAAAGGCGCGGGTCTCCTCGGGCGAGAGCTTCAGATGGGCAAGGTCTCGCTTGACCGGCATGGGGGCGCCCTTGATCGGGCTCGCCTCGTTGCCGCCGGACGTCCGGCGCTTGGAATCGATCCGCTCCGGCGTCTTGGGACGCGAGGAACTCGGCTTCTTGGTGTGGGACATGAATGCCTGTCTTGAGGGCCTGAGGGGCTTGGGCCGAGGATACAGGCTGAGAAGGAGCGAGGGAAGGGCGGCAGGCACTCGAACGCGGCCGGCGCGCCGCGCCGCCCGCTTCAAGTCTCTCAGGATGCCTGCTTCGCGGGAAACCGCGCGATCAGGATTCGTGCGCCTGCGGCCGGCCGAGCGTGGCGGCGCGGCGGGCGTCCGCCATCATGCCGGGGTGCGAGGCGCCGTCGCCTTTCGGCGCGGCGTTCTGGGCGGCCTGCCAGCCGGTCATCCATTCGGCCCGCAGATCCGATCCGACCGGATATTCGCAGGATGACATCGGGTGATTGTTGACGAAGGCCAGACGGCCCTGTTCGCGAGCATCGGTGGTCATGTCTCTTCTCCCTTGGTGTCCGTACCGGCTGTTCTTGGTCTTTTTCGCCGGCAGTTGCGACAGACGGAAACTGGGGGCTGCCCCAGGGGGAGTTCAAGCACCCGATGCAAAACGTGAACGACAAGGCGCGGGCACCGCGCGGGCCTCATGGCGCTGAAAGGCAGGCCGGATCAGCCTGTCCGAATAACCGGGAAGAGTGGTTACCGCAGGAACCCGGCAAACCGCTCGACGTCCTCTTCCTGGGTCGACCAGCTGGTTACGAGGCGGACGAGCGTTTCGCCCTCGGTGACGAGATCGGGCATCGAATGGGGCGCGTTCCATTCGTAGAAGACGGCACCCGCCGCCTGCATCCGCGCCGCCAGATCCTTCGGCAGGAGGGCGAAGACCTCGTTGCTGTGGGTCGGCCAGGCCTCGCGCGCCGCGTTCGATGCCGAAAGCGCCGCGCGCAGGCGGTCGGCCATGCGGTTCGAATGACCCGCCATGTCGAGCCACAGCCCGGCCTCGAAATAGGCCATGAACTGCGCCGCCACGAAGCGGGTCTTGGAGAAGAGCTGCGCGCCCCGCTTGCGGATATAGGGGAACTGCGAGGCCTTCTCCGGGTCGAAGACGACGATCGCCTCGGCGCACCAGCAGCCGTTCTTGGTGGCGCCGAAGGAGAGGATGTCGACGCCGCGCTTCCAGGTCATCTCGGCCGGCGAAAGCCCGGTGGCGACGAGGCCGTTGGCAAAGCGCGCCCCGTCCATGTGCAGCGTCAAGTCGCGGCCATGGGCGATGTCTGCGATCACCTCGATCTCGTCCGCCGTATAGAGCGTTCCGGCCTCGCCGGGCTGGCTGATCGAGACCGCCATCGGCTGGCCGGCATGAACGTGGCCCGGCTTGAAGCGGGCGATTTCGCGCCTGAGATTCGCCGGGTCGATCAGGCCGTTCGGGCCGTCGACCGGCGCCATGCGAGCACCATGGGTGAAGAATTCCGGCGCACCACACTCGTCCTCGACGACATGCGCCTCGCGGTGGCAGAGAACGACGCCGCCCGGCCGGTTGACGGAGGCGAGAGCGAGCGAGTTCGCCGCCGTGCCGGTGCCGACGAAGAAGACGGCGACCTCGCGCTCGAAGATCTCGTCGAAACGCTTCTCGACCGCCTTGTCGAGATCGCTGGTGCCATAGGCGCTCGCCATGCCCTCGCTGTGAAGGGCAAGGGCTTCGTTGATGGTGGGGTGGGCGCCGGACCAGTTGTCGGATGCGAAGATCATGGTGTCCTGATAGCCGCACTTCCATGCCACATCAATCGTCGTCTCCCGGCAGGTGTCCGTGCCGGCACGGCGAAGCCGAGAGACGATGGGTCTCTGCCGAAATTGCCGTTGGAACCGGCGGATTTCGCCGTTAGGTAAGGCATGTGAAGTCGGCTCGAATCGTGCTGCGGCCGGCAGAGACGAGAATTCGTGGGCCGAAGTATCACAGTTCAACGAGCCTGCCGGGGGCAGTGTCGCTTCTCCGCCTTTGCGGGTGAGGCGATTTCGGGCCCAGCATCTGGCCGCTCCGTCGCTGGCACCTGGCTGGCGCCCGCGCTCTCGAGCATGCCGGCACGGGGCGTTCTTTCGTGAGCAAGACGCCTTTCCACGCGATGGGCGCCTGGCGGCTCGCCTTGACTTTGGCGTTCGTGCATCTCGTCTCGTCGATCGACCGCCACCTTCTCAGTCTCGTCCTGCCCCTGGTGAAGGCCGAGCTGGCGCTCACCGATACCAAGCTCGGCTTTCTCCAGGGGACGGCCTATGTCCTGCCTTATGCGGCGGCGATCGTGCCGGCGGGCATGCTCGTCGACCGGTTCGATCGCTTCGCCATCATCCTTTCCGCGCTGGCCGTCTGGACGCTCGGAACGGCGGCCTTCGCCCTGTCGCAGGCCTATCCGCAACTGGTCGCCGCGCGCATGCTCCTCGGCCTCGGCCAGGCGGCGCTCGTTCCCGCCGCGATCAGCCTGATCACAGACACGTTCGGGCCGCGGCGCAGCGGCAGGCCGATCGCCCTCTTCACCTCCGCGGCGACCTTCGGGCGGGGCCTGGCGCTTTCCGGCGGCGGTCTGCTGCTGACCGCCATTGTCGCGTGGCGATCACCGACATGGCTGCAGCATCTCGATCCCTGGCGCGTCCTGTTCCTCGTCTCGCTCGCCGTCAATGTTGCTGCGATCGCGCTGTTTTCGACGACCCGCGAGCCGCCCCGATCGCAATCGCTCCGGGCAAGCGGGGAAAAGCTGCGGCTCGTTCTGGCGAAACATTGGCCGAGTTATCTCGCCTATTTCGGATCGGCCGCGTCGACGATCCTGATCATTCAGATCATCGCGGCCTGGACCCCGACGATCCTGGTGCGCAGCTTCGGCACCAGCGTCGCCGAGAGCGGCATGATCTTCGGTGCCATCGTCGTCTGTGTCGGGCCGGCCGGCAACGTCGTCGGCGGCTTTGCCCTCGATCGTCTGGCCGCGCGTGGTGTCACCGCGGCGCCGGCGGTCGTCGCCGCCGTCTCGCTGCTGGTCGCGGTGGCGGCGGTGTCTGCGTTCTGTCTTGCCGGCTCGCTCGTTGCTGCAATCGTCGCCCTCGCCGGTGCGACCTTCACCCTGGGGATGGCGACGCCCGCCGGCCTCGTCGCGATCCAGCATCTGACGCCGTCGGCGCTGCGCGGCCGGATGACCGGGGCCTTCCTCCTCGGCGTGACGCTGATCGCGCTCGGCATCGGGCCCGTATTGGTCGGCTGGCTCGCGGATCATGTGTTCGGCGGTGCGGCGGGTCTGCGCCGCGCGGTCCTGGCGGTGCTCTGGACCTTCGGCATCCCCGGTGTGATCTCGGCTATCCTCGCCGGGCGGCTCGAGCGAAGGCGCGGACCGTGATGGCCGTTGTCCCGAGCGGCGGCTCGAGCCTCTTACGAGCGTGACGCGACAGACGGGTCGTCGCATTCGCGCGGGGCGCGGGATCAACTCGAGTGCCCTTGCGCAATGTGTGATCGGCCAATGTCGACGATTCAGCATCTTTCTTAGCCTAGTGTCTAAAGGGTCGCCGCGTCAGAGGGTTACGGGGTCTGGATTGCCGGCATGCGATGTGATTAGCTGATATTGGTCACGCGATGACCGTCGGCCGGTCGCGCGTCGCACCAGCCGCACTTCTTCCCTCACCGTCCGGCACCCGCAAGAATGAACGAGCGCTTGTCTCCCATTTTTCTGTTCGACGCGCAGAAAGTCGTCAGTACGGATCGGTTCGAGGCCTATCGCGGGCTTTACGCCTCGGGGTCCGACGTGGCCCTGGCAGGCGGCGACTTTCGAGCCCGGGTCGAGGTGCAGAAACTGGGCCGCCTGGTGATGTTCGACCGGCACCTCAACGACGTCGTTCACGAGCGGACCGTTCGACGGGTGAAAGCCGACGGTTTCGAGCATTTCACGCTGCAGCTCAATTTGTCAGGGCGACTTCTGGCGGAGCTTCCGGATGGTTCGGTGGAGGTCGGGCCGGGCGAGATCATCGTCTTCGACATGACCCGGCCGCAGCGCACGCAGGCGCAATCGGCGCATTTTCTGACATTTTCAGTCGCCCGGGACGTCATCGAGGCAGCCAGCCTGAAGGCCTTCGCGTTGCATGGAACGGTTCTGACCGGAGCCCGGGCCGGTATCCTTGCCGACCTGATGCGATCCTTCGTCCGGCACCGCATCGGCGAGCAGCCGGACAGCTCAGGGGCGGCGACCCGGATGTTCCGCGAGGCGCTGGCCATGGCGCTGGGGGGCGCGGAGACGGCATCTCCGCCCGACGGCGACAGCCTGTCGCGCGTCCGTCTCCTGATCGAGCACCACCTGCCGGCCAGCGATCTTTCTCCCGCCTGGATCGCGCGGAAGGCCGGCCTGTCGCGCACCCGGCTCTATGAGCTCTTCAAGCCGATCGGCGGCATTTCCGCTTATGTGCAGGCGCGGCGCACCGCCCGCCTTCGCGCGCTGCTCGGACGGCCGGAGAACCGCATGCGCAGCGTCGGGCACCTCGCCTTTCAGGCCGGCTTCGCCGCCGAGAGCCACGCCATCCGGCTCTACAAGCGACAGTTCGGCGAGACGCCGGGCCAGCATCGGCGCAATCTGCAGGACCCCACTCGACCTCAGCCGGCCTCCGCCGGCGGCTTTCATGGCTGGATCGACGACATCAATCGCTGACCGGCGGCGACCGCTCAGGACGGATCGGAGTTTTCGAGGATTTCCTGGCCCATGAGGGCGCAGGTGCCGGGGATCTGCGCGTAGAGAAAGCGCATACGATAATCCGCCCTGTAGATATGGCCCCAGATCTCCAGCACGTCGAAGGCGGCACCCACCGGCGCGCGGACCGGCGGAAGTTCGCTGACGTCGGACTCGAGATCGATGGGAGCGGGCAGGTGCTGTTCGAAATGAAAGGCGAGAAGATCGGCGGCGCGCCGACGCGCGTCGTCGGCGCAGGGATGGTCCGCCAAAGCGCTCGCCGGCATGGCGAGCACGAGCAGCAGCGTCGCGACGATACGTTTCATTTTGGCATTGCCTTCACGCGGCAGGGTCGGCCGATCGGGCTCTGACGCTCCCTGACTGGCTGGCTTAGTTTTCGTAGACGTAGATGTGATCCGGGAAGATCCAGACGCAGACCGAGGGCGTACCGCGGACGATCTGGCGCAAGACGGACGCGTCGGTATCACCGCGGTCGAGCATGGCCGGAATCAGGGCGCGCGCATTGGCGGAGCCAAAGGTCCGATCGCCTTGATCGCCGCGGTCGCGATAGCCGAACTTATGATAGTTCGCACGGTCCTGGCGGAGGATCGAGCCGGCATCGGTCAGCTCGAACCCGTCGGACGCCGATTTGTCGTTTTCGGTGATCGACGTGCAGTATTCGTCGACGACACTCTGGGCGGCGGCCGGCCCGGCAAGCGAGACGAGGCCGGCGAAGCCGACCATGGCGAGACGCAATGCGTTCATATCACACTCTGAGGTTCGGAAGGAGACGGCGCATGGCGCAGGTGCCGTCAAGGCAGGAACCTATGCGCTCTCACGGGCCGCCGAAATGACTGCACGTGCGCCATGATGGTCCGAGCATCCGCTGCGTCGTCGACTATGGGCCTGAGCCGACTGGCTGGATCCCACCGATCCGTACAATGGACCCAGCCCGCCACGAATTTTTGGTGCACGACCGATAGGCTGAGCTTCTGTCAGCGATACTTGCTCAGTTCCCACCGGGCGACCTGGCGGCGATGCACCGCATCCGGACCGTCGACGAGGCGCAGGGTCCGGACATGGGTCCACATCCGGGCGAGGGGGGTGTCCTGCGAGATACCTGTCGCCCCGTGCAGTTGGATCGCCTGATCGACGACGTCGAGGGCGACGTTCGGGGCGACGACCTTGATCGCCGAGATCCACGGCGCTGCGGCCTTGGGATCGCCCTGATCCATCATCCAGGCGGCCTTGAGGCACAGGAGACGAGCCATCTCGATGTCCATCCGGGCCTTGGCGACGACGTCGTAGTTCTCGCCGAGTTCGGCCAGCTGCTTGCCGAAGGCCTCGCGGGAAAGCGCCCGCCGGCAGAAGATCTCCAGGGCGAGCTCGGCCTGGCCGATGGCCCGCATGCAGTGATGGATGCGTCCCGGCCCGAGGCGCCCCTGGGCGACCTCGAAGCCGCGGCCTTCGCCGAGGATCATCGCCGATTTCGGCACACGGACACCGGAAAAGCGGATGTGCATGTGGCCGTGCGGGGCGTCGTCGTCGCCGAAGACCTGCATGGCGCGCAGCACCTCGATCCCCGGCGTGTCGGCGGGAACGAGCAGCATGGAATGCCGGCTGTGCTTGGGAAGATCGTCGCCGCCTGAGCGCGCCATGACGATGTAGACGGCGCAGCGCGGATCGCCGGCGCCCGACGCCCACCACTTCTCGCCGTCGAGCACGTAGTCGTCGCCGTCGGCGACGCAGCGCATGGCGATGTTGGTCGCGTCGGAGGAGGCGACCCCCGGCTCGGTCATCAGATAGGCCGAGCGGATCTCGCCCTCGAGCAGGCGCGGCAGCCAGGGCGCCTTCTGCTCCTCGGTGCAGAAGCGCTCCAGCACCTCCATGTTGCCGGTGTCGGGGGCGGAGCAGTTGAAGGTCTCGGCGCCGAGATGCGCCTTGCCCATCTCCTCGGCGAGATAGGCGTATTCGACCGTCGTCAGGCCGTAGCCGCGGGCCGAGGCGGTCAGCCAGAAGTTCCACAGGCCGCGGCTCTTGGCCGTCGCCTTCAGGCCTTCGAGGATGTCGTGCTGGCGCTGCGTGTAGACGAAGCGGCCGTCCTTCGGCACCTCGGCGAGGAATTCCTCGCTCAAAGGCGCGATCTCGTCCCGCACCATGTCGCGGACGGCCGCATGGATCGGCTTCAGCCGCTCCGAGACGCCGAGATCCATTGCCGGCGTTGAAATCGTCATCGTGAAAACTCCTCCCTCAGCGTCGCGTCGGACGCCCCGATCCCCCGAAGCGCGAAATAGGCCAGTTGCCTTGCAATCAAACCGCGCCTGTCGGCAAGTTCGGCGACGCTGTCCTGCGGCCACAGGATCGGCGCGTCGAGCGCCGTCACGAAGATCCGGCCGAGCATGGCCGTGTCGCGGCCGGAA
Organism: Jiella pacifica; assembly: GCF_010500815.1. GTDB lineage: Bacteria > Pseudomonadota > Alphaproteobacteria > Rhizobiales > Rhizobiaceae > Jiella > Jiella pacifica. The sequence goes on along the minus strand of NZ_JAAAMG010000014.1, from coordinate 133,197 downwards.
GGAAGGTCGCGCTCCTCGACCGTGTCAGTGATCAGCCGGGTGAAGATGGCGTCGTAGCGTCCGCGCTGCTCGACTATGCTGGCGAGCGCCTTAGCCTCGCTGCCGCGGAGCGTTGCAACGGCCATGCCGGAGGTCGCCCCCGCCAGCGTCCGGTGCAGGGCGATGTCGGCCAGCACCGCGGCGGCATGGAGGTTTGCTGCGCCGGTCAGACGGGCGATCGCCCGCTCGCGGCGGTCGGCGATCGCTTCGGCGCGGGCGGCGAGGCTGGTCAGGCCCGCCTCGCAGACGTCGGCCAGAAGCTCGCCCTTCGAGCGGTAGCGATGATAGACGAGGCCCTTGGTGGCGCCGAGCCGTTTCGCCACCTCGTCGATCGAGGCGGCGGCAAAGCCGCGGGCCGCGAAGATCTCGGCCGCCGCCGAAAGGATGCGGCGTCGCAACGCTGCGTCCTCGCCGCCGCGGATCGCGGCGAAGTCGCGCTCGCGCCGTGGCGGGCGCCGGCGGGGCCTGTCCTGGTCTCGTCTTTCGCGCTCTGGCATCGAACGATCCTCGAAAGGCGCCGATCTTCGGTCGAAACGGCGCCCCATCGGGATGGGACATACAAGTTCGTATGGTGTCAAACGATTGTTCCCCGGAAAAGCCGAGCGGCAACGTCCGTGGGCTGTGGCCGCGCCGACCCTAGATGCCCCATGAACGCAAATAACGAAGGCTGCCCGCATGGCCGATCCCATCCTCGAACGACTGTTCTCGCTTCACGGCAAGACCGCCCTCGTCACCGGCGGGGCGACCGGCATCGGCCGGATGATCGCCACGGCGCTCGTCGCCGCGGGCGCGACCGTCCACATCGCCTCGCGCAAGCTCGAAGCCTGCGAGGCGGCGGCGGCCGAGATCGGCGCCGAGGGCCATCCGGGCAGGATCGCGGCACTCTCGGGCGACGTCTCCAGCGAGGAGGGCGTTGCGGCGCTGGCGCGGGCGATCGGCGAGCGGACGGACAGGCTGGACATCCTCGTCAACAATGCCGGCGTCTCCTGGGGCGCGCCGCTCGGCGAGTTTCCCTATTCCGCCTGGAACAAGGTGCTGTCGGTCAACGTCGTCGGGCTGTTCTCGCTGACCCAGGCGCTCCTGCCGCTGCTCGAAGCCTCGGCCAGCGACGCCGATCCCGCCCGCATCGTCAATCTCGGCTCGGTGATGGGCGCCCAGCCGCTTTCCGAAAACGTCTATTCCTACGCCGCCTCCAAGGCGGCGGTGCATCATCTGACCCGGTCTTTGGCGAAGGAACTCGCCGCCCGCCGCATCACCGTCAACGCCTTCGCGCCGGGGCCCTTCCAGTCGAAGATGACGGCGTTTGCCACCGGTACCGACGAGAAGGCCGAACGGGTGGGCCGGGACGTCCCACTTGGCCGGATCGGCCTGCCAGACGACATTGCCGGCGCCACCCTGTTTCTTTGCGGGCGGGCCGGCGCATATATCACCGGCGCCATTCTGCCCATCGACGGCGGCATCGGCGTCATGACCGGACCGGAACTCTTCGGGGAAGCTTGATGGCATTGAATTCGGTGGCCGAAACGGAGGCGCTCATCGCCGAGCGGATGGTGCCGCTTGCGGCCTATCGGGCGCTGCTGGAGGCAGAGCCGTCGTTCTCGCCCTGGCTCACCGTCGACCAGACGATGATCGACCGTTTCGCCGTCGCCACCCACGACCATCAGTTCATCCATGTCGATCCCGAGCGCGCCAGGGCCGAAACGCCGTTCGGCGGAACGATCGCCCACGGATTCCTGACGCTTTCGCTGCTCTCGACCCTCGCCTACCAGGCGATCCCCGGCGTGGAGGGCATGCGGATGGGCATGAATTACGGCTTCGACAAGATCCGCTTTCTGACCCCGGTGAAAGCGGGGGCGCGGGTGCGCGGACGGTTTCGGATGATCGGTCTCACCGAGCGCGCCGTCAGCCTGCAGACGAGATGGGACGCGGCGGTGGAGATCGAGGGGGCGGTCAAGCCGGCGCTCACGGCCGAGTGGATCACCCTGACCGTGATCACGCCGCCGGAGCATTGATCCTCCGAAGCCGAACCCTGCCGCTGCCCTGGCTCGTCCGGAAGACAACTTCAGCTCCTTGCGATACAAGGCTGCATGTCAACACTTTTCCTGTCCCGGTGACCCCCATTGGACGAAGCGTTTGAAAGAGACCTCGATGCGATCGATAGGATGGCATCGGCTCCGACCATCCTCGACGTCATTTGTCGTTCCACCGGGATGGGGTTTGCCGCGATCGCGCGGGTGACCGCCGATCGGTGGATCACCTGCAAGGTCCTCGACACCATCGGCTTCGGGCTGAAGCCTGGCGACGAACTGGATGTCGAGACCACCCTCTGCCACGAGGTCCGCGGCAGCCGCGAGGCGGTGGTCATCAACAAGGTTTCGGAGAGCGATCTCTACTGCAACCATCCGACGCCGCGCATGTATGCGTTCGAGAGCTACATCTCGATGCCGATCATCCGTCGGGACGGCAGCTTCTTCGGCACGCTCTGCGCCATCGACCCGCGGCCGGCGCGCGTCGAGAGCCCCGAGATCGTCGGGATGTTCAAGCTCTTCGCCGATCTGATCGCCCATCAACTGGACGCCGACGAGAAACTTCGCAGCGCCGAGACCGACCTCAGCAACGAGCGCCGGGTCGCCGAGCTTCGCGAGCAGTTCATCGCGGTTCTCGGCCACGATTTGCGCAATCCGGTCGCCTCGGTCGAATCCGGCATGAAGATGCTTCTGACGCGGCCGCTCGACGAGCGTTCGCAAATGATCGTGCGGCTGGTGCAGGGCAGCGTGCTTCGCATGCGGGGCCTCATCGACAACGTCCTCGATTTTGCCAGGGGGCGGCTGGGGGATGGCATCGAACTCGATCGCAATCCTGATGAAGCGATCGAGCCCATTCTCCAGCATGTCGTCGCCGAATTGCAGGCCGCCCATCCGGACCGGTCGATCGAGACGGATTTCCAGATCGGGCGTCCCGTCGATTGCGACCGCTCCCGGATCGCCCAGCTTCTGTCCAATCTGCTCGCCAACGCGCTGACCCACGGTGCCCCCGAACAGCCGGTGAGGGTCGTGGCTTCGACGTCTTCCCGCCGGTTCACGCTGTCGGTGGCAAACGGTGGCTCTCCCATTCCCGAAGAGACGCTTGCGCATCTCTTCAAGCCGTTCTTCCGCGGCAAGGCGCTCGCCAGCCAGCAGGGCCTCGGGCTCGGCCTGTTCATCTCCAGCGAGATCGCCAGGGCCCATGGAGGGACGCTCCGGGCCGTCTCTGACGAAGGTGAAACTCAGATGACGTTCGAAATGCCACTTTCGGCATGAGCGGAGCGGCCGGCGAAAAGATCGGCGCCACGGCGCCTCGATGGCAGCGGCACCTGGAACAGGCGGCGTGCGAGACGCCGATCGGCTCAGCGTCGGATTAGGGAGAGGCGGAATCATGGCTGACAGCGAAGCGGATCCGATCGATCAGGACGTGCTCGCGGCTTATCTGGAAGGGGCGATCGACGGCTTTTCCGGGCTCGACAAGATCGTCAAGTTCCAGTCCGGCCAGTCGAACCCGACCTATCGGCTCGATGCTGCGAGCGGCACCTACGTGCTCAGGGCAAAGCCGCCGGGCAAGCTGTTGAAGTCGGCCCATCAGGTGGATCGCGAGTTCCGCGTTATGGCGGCGCTCGCCGCCTCCGACGTGCCGGTTCCCGCAATGCTGCACCTTGCCGGCGACGACGATTCCCCGATCGGCCGGGCTTTCTTCGTGATGGAGCACATCGATGGCCGGATCTTCTGGGATCCCGGACTGCCGGAAATCGAGGCTCCCGGCGAACGGGCTGCGATCTTCGACGCGATGAATGGCACCCTCGCCGCGATCCATTCGGTCGATCTGGAGCGGACCGGCCTCGCCGATTTCGGTCGTCCGGGGAATTATTTCTACCGCCAACTGTCGCGCTGGAGCGGCCAGTGGCGCCAGTCGAAGATCGACGACATTCCCGAGATGGACCAGTTGATCACCTGGCTCGAGGACAATCTGCCGGCCGACGACGGCGTCACCACCCTGGTCCACGGCGACTATCGCCTCGACAATCTGATCTTTGCCAAGGACCGGCCAAAGATCCTCGCGGTTCTCGACTGGGAGCTTTCGACCCTCGGCCATCCGGTTGCCGACCTCGCCTATCAATGCATGCAGTGGCGCCTGCCCAATCGCGGCACCTTCAAGGGGCTCGGCGGCGTCGACCGGACCGAGCGGGGTATACCGAGCGAGGCGGAATACGTCGCGAGCTACTGTGAGCGCCGGGGTCTCGAGGGGATCGACGACTGGACCTTCTACCTCGCCTTCTCCTTCTTCCGCCTCGCTGCGATTCTGCAGGGGGTCTACCGGCGCTACGCCGACGGCAACGCCTCCAATCCGGAAAAGGCACAGGTCTATGGCCGCAACGTTCCGGTGCTGGCGCAGCTGGCGCTGGAGGCGATCGCGGAAGGCTGAGTTCTCTGCTTGGCGAGGCCCCGGGCGCGTTTGCCGACGATCCCGCCCCACGCTTCGCCGCCGGATTGCGCAACTTTCCCGCAGTCGACCTTTGGTGCATGCTTTATGTGCATAGTGCCCGCTTCGCAGGCGGCGCGTAACGCGACGTGCACAGGCATCGGGGGCTCCCGCCCGCCCACCATGGTGCCGAGAGCGCCGTCCCCGGCGGTTTGATCGCTTTGACCTTCCGTCAAGTCAGTTCTGGCACGGGCTTTGCAGATTGGCTTCGTCGAGGCCGGCGAACGGCCCTGGTGACGACTGGAGGTCATGATGAAATCAGCCATGAGATGGATGCAGAAGACGGCCGTGGCGGCGACGATCGCCGCGTTCGGCGTCTCCGGAAGCTACGCCCAGACGCCGAGCGGCGAGCCGATCAAGGTCGGCATCCTCCATTCGCTCTCCGGCACGATGGCGATCTCCGAGACGACCCTCAAGGACGCCATGCTGATGCTCATCGACGAGCAGAACAAGAAGGGCGGCGTGCTCGGCCGGCCTCTGGAGGCGGTCGTGGTCGATCCGGCCTCCGACTGGCCGCTCTTTGCCGAAAAGGCCCGCGAGCTGATCAGCCAGAACGACGTCGCCGCGGTCTTCGGCTGCTGGACGTCGGTGTCGCGCAAGTCGGTGCTGCCGGTGTTCAAGGAGCTGAACTCGATCCTCTTCTATCCGGTCCAGTACGAGGGCGAGGAATCGGAGCGCAACGTCTTCTACACCGGTGCCGCGCCGAACCAGCAGGCGATCCCGGCGGTCGACTATCTGATGAACGAGGGCGTCGAGCGCTGGGTGCTCGAGGGCACCGACTACGTCTATCCGCGCACCACCAACAAGGTCCTCGAGCAGTATCTGAAGGACAAGGGCGTCGCGGCCGAGGACATCATCGTCAACTACACGCCCTTCGGCTTCTCCGACTGGCAGACGGAAGTCTCGCGGATCAAGGAATTCGGCTCGGCCGGCAAGAAGACCGCCGTCGTCTCCACCGTCAACGGCGACGCCAACGTGCCGTTCTACAAGGAACTCGCCAATCAGGGCGTCGCGGCGACCGACATTCCCGTCGTCGCCTTCTCCGTCGGCGAGGAAGAGCTCGCCGGCATCGATACCGCGCCGCTGGTCGGCCATCTCGCCGCCTGGAACTACTTCCAGTCCGTCGACACGCCGGAAAACGCCGACTTCATCGCCAAGTGGCACGCCTTCATCGGCAACGAGGATCGCGTCACCAACGACCCGATGGAAGCCCACTACATCGGCTTCAACATGTGGGTGAAGGCGGTCGAAAAGGCCGGCACCACCGACGCCGACGCCGTCATCGACGCACTGCCGGGCATCGAGCAGGCCAACCTGACGGGCGGCATGTCGAAGATGCTGCCGAACCATCACATCACCAAGCCGGTGCTGATCGGCGAGATCAACGACGAGGGCCAGTTCGACGTGGTCTCCGAGACCGAGGACCTCGTGCCGGGCGACGCCTGGTCCGACTTCCTGCCGGAATCGAAGAAGCTCGAGGCCGACTGGGTCGAGCTGAAATGCGGCAACTACGACACCGAGGCGAAGAAGTGCCTCGGCGACGCCGCGACGTCCAACTGAGACGTCCGGTCGAAATGCGCCGCGGGCGCGATCCCGAGAGCTGTGGGCACCTGGTTCTCGGCACGGATCGTGCCCCGGCACTGAGCGGGGCGGACCGCGGTCATCTCCCGCCGCGGCCCGCTCCAGCCCAGGGCGAAGAAGTTTCGCTCTGGCAAAGCATGAATGCCTGCCTCCCGAGCAGCGCCGGCGGGGCGGCCTCAAGCGGCCGCTCCGCTCTTTCCATTTCCGCTCGGCCTTCCCGTTCGCGTCCGCGAATGATTGTGTGAGACGACATGAACCGATCGATTCCCTGGCTGTTCCTGAGCCTTGCCGTGCTGCTGTTCGGTCTTGGCCCGGCGGCGGCGCAGCAGGCGGAGGCCGATCCCGCCGCCATCGTCCAGAAGTTCGGCGGCAAGCAGAGCTTCGACGCCACCGAGGCGGTGATTGCCGAACTCGCCGCCACCGGTGACGAGCGCGTCGCCAGGGCGCTGCGGGCGCTGCGCGAGGGCGATCTCTACTGGCGGGAGAGCGACGAGGCCGTCTTCATCGCCACCCGCAAGGGAAGCGACTACGAGATCTTCGATCCATTGACCGGCGTGAGCGCCGGCACCGTGCCGAGCGGCGATCTGCAGAAGGTTCGAGTGAAGAACTCGATCCGCAACGCCGTGACCGGAGCCCTCGGCACTCTGACGCTGAGAGCCGAAAATCCCGCCCAACGCATGCGCGCCGCGAGCACGCTGTTCTCCGAGGCCGATCCCGAAATGATCGGGCCGCTCGATGCGGCCATCGCCGCGGAAGAGGACTCGGCGGTCAAGGCGCGTATGGAGGAAGCCCGCGCCAGCGCGGTCCTCGCCTCCGATCTTGCGGCCGAAGAAAAGGCGGCGGCGGCGAAGGTCCTGGCGGGTCGGGCCGACCGGGAAGCGCTGACCATGCTGATCCGCTTCGCCGGCGCCACCGACGATCCGGTGGCCAAGCAGGCAGCCGAGGCGGCGATCGTCGCCATCCAGAACAACATCGCCTTCTGGAACCAGATGCAGAACGTCTGGTACGGCCTGTCGCTGGGCTCGGTGCTGCTTCTGGCGGCGATCGGGCTGGCCATCACCTTCGGCGTGATGGGGGTCATCAACATGGCTCATGGCGAGATGGTGATGCTCGGCGCCTATACGACCTTCGTGGTGCAGGAGTTCATCCGCAACAACGCGCCCGGCCTGTTCGAGTGGTCGCTGACGATCGCCCTGCCGCTCGCCTTCCTGGTCTCCGGCGCCGTCGGTCTCGTGATGGAGCGCGGGCTGATCCGCTTCCTCTACGGCCGCCCGCTGGAGACGCTGCTGGCGACCTTCGGTGTCTCGCTGATCCTGCAGCAGGCGGTGCGCACCATCTTCGGCCCCTCCAACCGGCAGGTCGGCAATCCGGACTGGATGTCCGGCGCCTTCGACGTCGGGCTGATGTCCGTCACCTGGAACCGGCTGTGGATCATCGTCTTCGCGCTGGTCGTCTTCCTGGCGCTCCTCGCCGTCCTCAACAAGACGCCGCTCGGCCTGCAGATGCGCGCCGTCACCCAGAACCGCCGGATGGCGGCGGCGATGGGCATCCGAACGCCATGGGTGGACGCCATGACCTTTGCGCTGGGCTCTGGAATCGCCGGCATCGCCGGCGTGGCGCTCTCCCAGATCGACAACGTCTCGCCCAATCTCGGCCAGGGCTACATCATCGACTCATTCATGGTCGTCGTCTTCGGCGGGGTCGGCAATCTCTGGGGGACGCTCGTCGGCGCGATGACCCTTGGCATCGTCAACAAGTTCCTCGAACCTTTTGCCGGGGCCGTCCTCGGCAAGATCGTCGTCCTCGTGCTCATCATTCTGTTCATCCAGAAGCGCCCCCGCGGCCTCTTCGCCCAGAAGGGGAGGTTCGTCGACGCATGAGCGCCCAGGCTTTGAAACCTCTTTCGATGTTCCGCCGCGCCAGCGATTGGCTGAAGCGCCAGCCTCGGCACGTCGTCATTCTCGGGCCCCGTCCCGAGAATCCAGAGATCGTCGAGCGCAATTCGCTTCGGCAACAGAGGGCGGAAGCGATTTATGCAGCGGCAGTTGCCCCTGGATTCTCGGGACGGGGCCCGAGAATGACGAAGCGTCAACATTTGCCCATCCCCGCAGATGCCCCCTCGAACAGGTCCGCCAGTAAAGCACCGTGCAGATGTGTGGATGCTGTAGCGGTCCCGGGGGGAGGTCAAACGACCCACCGTCGCAGGCCCCTCGCGACCTACCTTTCGAGCACCGAGGGCGCGCGATGATCCTCGCCCGCTTCCTCGGTGCCCGTGTCTGGATCCTCATCGCCGCGATCCTGGCCGCGGCGATCCTCGTGCCGCTGTCGAACCTTGCGCTGCCGGCGGATCATCCGCTGCACGTGCCGTCCTATCTCGTGCCGCTGTTCGGCAAATATGTCTGCTACGCGCTGCTCGCCCTCGCGCTGGATCTCGTCTGGGGCTATTGCGGCATCCTGTCGCTCGGCCATGGCGCCTTCTTCGCCCTCGGCGGCTATGCCATGGCATGTATCTGATGCGCCAGATCGGCGCCCGCGGCGTCTACGGCAATCCCGAGCTGCCGGACTTCATGGTGTTCCTGAATTGGAAGGAACTGCCGTGGTACTGGACCGGCTTCGACCAGTTCTGGTTCGCCGCGCTCATGGTGATGCTGGTTCCGGGGCTGCTCGCCTTCGTCTTCGGCTTCTTCGCCTTCCGCTCCCGCGTCACCGGCGTCTATCTGTCGATCATCACCCAGGCGATGACCTACGCCCTGCTCCTCGCCTTTTTCCGCAACGACATGGGCTTCGGCGGCAATAACGGCCTCACCGACTTCAAGGACATCCTCGGCTTTTCGATCCAGGCCGATGCGACGAGGGCCGGCCTCTTCGCCGTGAGCTGCATAGCCCTCGCACTCGGCGTGCTTCTCGTCGGCTGGATCACCCGGTCGAAGCTCGGCAAGCTGATGATCGCGGTGCGCGATGCCGAAAGCCGCACCCGCTTCATCGGCTGGCGGCCGGAATATGTGAAGCTCTTCGCCTTCACCGTCTCGGCCGTCATGGCGGGGATCGCCGGGGCGCTCTACGTCCCGCAGGTCGGCATCATCAATCCCGGCGAGTTCTCGCCGGTCAATTCCATCGAGATCGTCGTCTGGGCGGCGGTCGGCGGCCGGGGCACGCTGATCGGTCCGGTGATCGGTGCGCTGCTGGTCAATTACGGCAAGACCGTCTTCACTGCCGTCGCGCCGGAATTCTGGCTGTTCCTTCTGGGCGGCCTGTTCGTCTTCGTCACGCTGCTTCTGCCGCGCGGCATCGTCGGCACCATCGACCATGGCTGGGACGCCTTCCGGGCGGGGCGGCGGGCCAAAGAGGCCGAAAAGGGGGAGACGGCCGGGGCCGTCCCCAATCCGGCGGAGTAGGCGGGATGGTCGAGGCAAAAGTGGCAGGCAAGGTGGCAGACGACGTGCACGCGCTGACGACGCCGCAAGGCGGCGGTCGCGAACCGGCAACGCAGCCGGTGCAGGAAAATACAGGCCGTGCCGGCATTGCTCCCGTCGCGGCGCAGGCAGCAAGGCCCCGCGAGGCCGTGCCGTCGTCACCGGCGCCTGTCGAGCAGCCGTTCGAAAACGGCCACGGCGAGCCCGTCGTCTCGCCGCATCCCTACGCCGCTCAGATGCGCGAGCGCCGGCTGGCCATCGAGGCACAGGGCCGGGCCCGGCGCGATACGCTGCTCTATCTCAACGGCGTCACCAAAAGCTTCGACGGCTTCAAGGCGATCAACAACCTCTCCCTGGTCATCGAGAAGGGCGAGATGCGGGCGATCATCGGCCCGAACGGCGCCGGCAAGACGACGATGATGGACATCATCACCGGCAAGACGAGGCCCGACAAGGGCGAGGTCTTCTTCGGCGGCGACGTCGACCTCACCCGTCACGACGAGGCGGCGATCGCCTCCATGGGCATCGGCCGCAAGTTCCAGAAGCCGACCGTCTTCGAGAGCCACACGGTGGAGGACAACATCCGCCTGTCCTTGTCGGGGCCGCGCTCCGTGCTCGAAGCGCTCGTCCACCGCAAGGACGAGGCCGAGCGGCAGCGGATCGAGGCGATCCTCGAAACGACGCGGCTGACGGAAAAGCGCGAGACCTTCGCCGCCAATCTCTCCCACGGCCAGAAGCAGTGGCTCGAAATCGGCATGCTGCTCGCCCAGGACCCGGAGCTGCTCCTCGTCGACGAGCCGGTCGCCGGCATGACCGACGCCGAGACCGAGCAGACCGCGCGGCTCCTGCGCGACATCGCCCGGACCCGCTCGGTCGTCGTGGTCGAGCACGACATGCATTTCGTCCGGGCGCTGGGGGTGAAGGTCACCTGCCTGCATGAGGGCTCGGTGCTGTCGGAGGGAACGCTCGACAAGGTCTCGGCCGATCCGAAGGTGATCGAGGTGTATCTGGGGCGATGACCATGATGATTGCAGTCCAGGCGACGTTGCCCCGCCCCCTCATCCTGAGGTGCGCGACATGTCGTTAGACATGCCGCGCCTCGAAGGGCGAGGGGGCGCAACCGCGGCGTCGAGCCACGCCCTCGCCCTTCGAGGCGGGCCGGCTCTGCGAGCCGGCCCGCACCTCAGGATGAGGGCGACTTTGGGAGTCTCGGCGGCTGCCGATGACCGTACCGCCTCACCGCCGGGCGGATCGCAATGTGAGGCGCGATTGCGGGGATTTCATTCATGCTGACCGTCTCCAACGTCGATCTCTACTACGGCGCCGCCCAGGCGCTCCGGAACGTCTCGGTCAGTGCCAAGAGCGGCGAGATCACTTGCGTCCTCGGGCGCAACGGCGTCGGCAAGACGTCGCTGCTGCGCGCCGTCGTCGGCCAGCAGCCGATCCGCCGCGGCGAGATCGCCTTCGACGGCGAGGTGATGGGCCGCGAGGCGCCCTACAACCGGGCGCGGCGGGGCATCGGCTTCGTGCCGCAGGGGCGCGAGATCTTCCCGCTTCTGACGGTGAAGGAGAACCTCCAGACCGGCTACGCGCCGCTGAAGGCCGCCGACCGCTCGATCCCCGATCACGTTTTCGAGCTTTTTCCCGTGCTGAAGGGCATGCTCGGAAGGCGTGGCGGCGACCTCTCCGGCGGTCAGCAACAGCAGCTTGCGATCGGCCGGGCTCTGGTCACCCGGCCACGGCTCCTGGTGCTGGACGAGCCGACCGAGGGCATCCAGCCTTCGATCATCAAGGACATCGGTCGGGCGATCCGCTTTCTGAAGGACAATTCCGGCATCGCCATCCTCCTCGTCGAGCAGTATCTCGATTTCTGCCGCGAGCTTGCCGACAAGGTCTATGTCATGGACCGGGGCGAGATCGTCTTCGACGGGCCGGCGGAAGGCCTGGACGACCCCGAGGTTCGCAAGCACCTGACGGTCTGACGGGCGGGCGCGGCATCGTCCAATGCCGGCATGCCGCGCCGTCTTGGACGGTCGCTTTGCCCGATGAAGGGGCCGGTCGTACCGCCAGAGCCGGCGCTTTCGCCGCGCATTGTCTGGCTCCGCGGGGTCACGAGACGTCCGCTCCGGCCCCGCCGGCGTCAACGAACTTTCCTCACCACAACTTGCCTTTCCTTCTTCTTCGGCTAGCATTCCATAACAACGGGATGCGACGCGGCGCCGGCCATGGGAGTGGTGGAGCCGATCGTCCACAGACGTCGCAAAGACGCGCCGGCGTGTCGCATCGACGACCAGGATGGGAGGAAGTCGAATGAAATTCCGCAACATGGCGCTCGCCGTGGCCGCAAGCGCGCTCATGTCCGGTGGTGCCGCCAAGGCCGAGGAGCTGGCGCTCGTCGCCGGCTCGATCGGCAAGGACATTTCCGAACTGAGAATGCAGCTCGACGCGTTCGAGAAGGAGACCGGTCACACCGTCAAGCTCGTCGAGATGCCGGCCTCGACGACCGACCAGTTCGGCCAATACCGGCTCTGGCTGTCGGCCGGCAACGCGGATGTCGACGTCTATCGCACCGACGTGATCTGGGCGCCGCAGCTGGCCACCAACTTCGTCGACCTTTCCGAGGCGATGAAGGACGAGATCCCCAAGCACAACCCGTCGATCATCCAGTCCCAGACGGTGGACGGCAAGCTCGTCGCCTTCCCGATGTATACCGACGCGCCGGCCCTGTATTATCGCAGCGATCTTCTGGAGAAATACGGCAAGGAGCCGCCGAAGACCTGGGCCGAGCTGACCGAGACGGCCAAGGAGATCCAGGACAAGGAGCGGGAGGCCGGCAACGGCCAGATGAACGGCTTCGTCTTCCAGGGTGCGCCCTATGAGGGCCTGACCTGCGACGCGTTGGAATGGGTGGCCTCCAATGGCGGCGGTCAGATCGTCTCGCCGGATGGCGAGATCACCATCAACAACGAGAAGGCCGCCGCGGCCATCGACATGGCCAAAGGCTGGGTCGGCACCATCGCCCCGGAGGGCGTGCTTTCCTACAAGGAGGAAGAGGCCCGCGGCGTCTGGCAGACGGGCAATGCCGTCTTCATGCGCAACTGGCCCTATGCCTATGCCCTGTCGGCGGGCGATGACAGCGCCGTGAAGGGCAAGTTCGACGTCACGCCGCTGCCGGCGGGCGAGGGCGGCAAGTCGGCCGCATGCCTCGGCGGCTGGAATCTCGCCGTGTCGAAATATTCTGAGCACCAGGAAGCCGCGATCGAGCTGGTGAAATTCCTCGGTTCGCAAGAGGCCCAGAAGGAGCGGGCGATGAACTCCTCGCGCCTGCCGACCATCCCGGCCCTCTACGAGGATCCGGAGATCGCCGAGGCGCAGCCGATCGTCGCCGCCTGGGGCGATGTCGTCGAGAATGCCGTGCCGCGGCCCTCGGCGGCGACGAAGAAGCAGTACAACGAGGTCTCCAAGGAATTCTGGACCGCGGTCAACGAGACGCTGTCCGGGCGGGGCTCGGCCGCCGACAATCTCGACCAGCTGGAGAAGCGGCTGCGCCGCCTGAAGCGCAGCGCCTGGGAGTGATCCCCGCCTGAGGCGAGCCGGCGCCGCAAGGCGTCCGCAAGCATCGCCGTCGCGGCGCGTCCGCGATGGCACCCGCGTCGGCGACGTCAGGGCGCCGGGCCGACGCTGGAACGACGGAACCTGCAAGGGCGGAGGCCGGCCGAGCGGCCGGGCCGTGCGGTCCGTCTGGTGCCCGGTGGGAGGAGACGATGGCAAACGTTCAGGCTGGCGTTCCGCCGACCGACAAGGCGCTCGATGTCGAGCGCAAGGGCGCGCGGCCCCGCTCGGACCTCTCGCGCCAGCGCCTGAGGTCGGCCTGGCTGTTTCTGGCGCCGATGCTTCTCGTGCTCGCCCTCGTCGCCGGCTGGCCGCTCCTGAAGACCATCTGGTTCTCGCTCACCAACGCCAGCCTCTCCGACCTCGAAGGGGCCGAGTTCGTCGGCCTGCGAAACTACTGGGAATATGTCGACTACGGCGACGGGGAGGGCGAGTATTTCGGCCTCCTCTTCGATCCGCAATGGTGGAACGCCGTCTACAACACCGTCTATTACTCGGTCATCTCCGTGGCGATCGAGACGGTGCTCGGCCTCGTCTTCGCCCTCGTCCTCAATGCCGAGTTCAAGGGCCGCGGCTTCGTGCGCGCTGCCGTCCTCATTCCCTGGGCGATCCCGACCATCGTCTCGGCCAAGATGTGGGCCTGGATGATGAACGACCAGTTCGGCATCCTCAACGATATGCTGATGGCGATCGGCATCATTTCCGCCCCCGTCGCCTGGACGGCCAGTCCCGACACGGCGATGTGGGCGGTGATCATCGTCGACGTGTGGAAGACGACCCCCTTCATGGCACTGCTCATCCTCGCCGGCCTGCAGATGGTGCCGGGCGACGTCTACGAGGCGGCGAAGATCGACGGCATCCATCCGGTCAAGGTGTTCTGGAAGGTGACGCTTCCGCTGATCCGCCCGGCGATCCTCGTCGCGGTGATCTTCCGGGCACTCGACGCGCTGCGGGTGTTCGACCTCATCTACGTGCTGACGCCCAACAACACCCAGACGAAGTCGATGTCGGTCTTCGCCCAGGAAAATCTCTTCCAGTTCGACAAGTTCGCCTATGGCTCGGCGGCCTCGACGCTTCTGTTCCTGGTGATCGCCTTCATCACCTTGTTCTACATCAAGATCGCCCGGCTCGATCTCGGCGGCAGGGGGAAATGAGATGCCTTACGCCGTCAAGCGCACCGGCTTTTATGCCCTCGTCGTCTTCATCGTCCTGTTTTCGGTCTTCCCGTTCTACTACGCCATCCTGACCAGCCTGAAATCGGGAACGGCGCTGTTCCGGGTGAACTACCTGCCGGTCGACTTCTCGCTCGCCAACTATGAGGGCGTGCTGACGAACGGCGTCTTTCCGACGAACATCCTCAATTCGGTGATCGTCGCCGTTGTGGTGGTGGCGATCTCGCTGTTTCTGGCGGTGACGGCGGCCTATGCCCTGTCGCGGATCAACTTCGCCGGGCGCGGGCTCCTGCTGCTCACCATCCTCGCCGTGTCGATGTTCCCGCAGATCGCCGTCCTCGCCGGGCTGTTCGAGATGGTCCGCTGGGCCGGCGTCTACAACACGCTGTTCTCGTTGATCTTTGCCTATATGATCTTCACCCTGCCCTTCACGGTCTGGGTGCTGACCACCTTCATGCGCGACCTGCCGATCGAGATCGAGGAGGCGGCGATCGTCGACGGCGCCTCGCCCTTCACCATCGTCATGCGGGTGTTCCTGCCCTTGATGTGGCCGGCGCTGGTGACGACCGGGCTCCTCGCCTTCATCGCCGCCTGGAACGAGTTCCTCTTCGCGCTGACCTTCATTTCCAACAATTCCACCCGCACCGTTCCCGTCGCCATCGCGCTGCTCTCCGGTGCGTCCGAGCAGGAAATCCCCTGGGGGACGATCATGGCGGCCTCGGTGATCGTGACGGTTCCCCTGATCGTTCTCGTCCTCATCTTCCAGCGCAAGATCATCTCCGGCTTGACGGCCGGCGGCGTGAAGGGCTGACGATGGTGGGCAAACCCTTGATCCGGCCGGAGGAGCCGGGCGACGAAGAGGCGATCCGCGCCTTGACCGAAGCGGCCTTCGCGGATGCGCCGCATAGCGACCAGACGGAAGGCGCAATCGTCGACGCCCTGCGCGCCGCAAAAGCCTTGACGCTGTCCCTCGTCGCCGTCGATGTCGAGGGCTCCATTCTCGGGCACGTCGCCTTTTCGCCAGTGTCGATCGAAAGCGATGAGGCGGGCTGGTACGGCCTTGGCCCGGTGTCGGTTTGGCCGCAGTCGCAACGCCGGGGCGTTGGCACCGCCCTCGTCGTGGAAGGCTTGCGACGTCTGGAGAGGCTCGGCGCCAAGGGCTGCGTTCTCTTCGGCGATCCGGCCTTCTACACCCGCTTCGGCTTTGCCAGCGACCCGGCGCTGACCTATCGCGGCCTGCCGGTGCAATATGTTCAGCGGCTGGTGATGGCACCGCCTGCGCCGAGCGGCGAGATCACCTATCATCCGGCCTTCGAGGCCGCCGCCTGATGGAGATAGGCTTGGACGACAGGGCCGAAGTTGCCGCCCCCAATGCTTCCGCCATGAGTGAGGACAGGGACTGGTGGCGGGGCTGCGTCCTCTACCAGATCTATCCGCGCTCGTTTCAGGATTCCAATGGCGACGGCATCGGCGATCTCGCCGGCATCACCCGCCGCCTCGCCCACGTTGCCTCGCTCGGCGTCGACGCGATCTGGATCTCGCCCTTCATGACCTCGCCGATGAAGGATTTCGGCTACGACATTGCGAACTACCGGGACGTCGATCCGATCTTCGGGACACTCGATGATTTCGACGCCCTCGTTGCCGAGGCTCACCGGCTGGGGCTGAAGGTGATCATCGACCAGGTGCTGTCCCACACCTCGAACCTCCACCCCTGGTTCGTCGAGAGCCGTTCGAGCCGCGACAATGACAGGGCCGACTGGTATGTCTGGGCCGATCCCAAACCCGACGGCACGCCGCCGAACAACTGGCTCTCGGTCTTCGGCGGCACGTCCTGGGAGTGGGATTCCCGCCGTCGGCAATACTACCTCCACAACTTCCTCACCTCGCAGCCGGATCTGAACTTCCACAATCCCTCCGTCCGGCGGGCGCTGCTCGACGACGTCCGCTTCTGGCTGGAGCGCGGCGTCGACGGCTTCCGGCTCGACACGGCGAATTTCTACTTCCACGACGCCGATCTCACCGACAATCCGCCGCTCGATCCCGGGCTGCAGTCCGAGGTGATGGCCTCGCGCAACCAGCCCTACAATTTCCAGGATCACCTCCACGACAAGAACCGGCCGGAGGTTCTCACCTTCTTCGCCGAGTTGCGGGCGCTGCTCGACGAATACGGCGCGATGACCGTCGGCGAGGTCGGCGAGCGGATCCGCGGCGTCGAGCTGATGGCCGAGTACACAACCGGGCCGGACCGGCTGCAGATGTGCTACGCCTTCGACTTCCTCTCCGGCCACATGCCGGAGCCGCAGGCGATCCGGGCGGTCGTCGAGCGCTTCGAGGCGGCGGGGCCTCAGGGCTGGGCCTGCTGGGCGTTCTCGAATCACGACGTCGAACGCCACGCCACGCGCTGGACCGCCGGCGGCCGCGACGCCGAGCGCGCCTTGCGGCTCGCCGCCGGTATTCTCCTCACCTTGCGCGGTTCGGTCTGCCTCTATCAGGGCGAGGAGCTCGGCCTGACGGAGGCCGACGTTGCCTATGAGGATCTGGTCGATCCCTACGGCATCAACTTCTGGCCGGAGGTGAAGGGCCGCGACGGCTGCCGCACGCCGATGGCCTGGGAGGCGGGCAGCGCTCACGCCGGCTTCACCGCTGGCCGACCCTGGCTGCCGGTGCCGCCGGAACATGCGGCGCGAGCCGTCGACGCGATGGAGGCCGATCAAGGCTCGCTGCTGCACTTCTATCGCGGCCTGATCGGCTTTCGGCGACGGCATCCGGTGCTGGCGACAGGGGCGATCCGCTTCCTCGATGCGCCGGCGGGCATCCTTGCCTTCCTGCGGCAAGGCGCGGGAGAGACGCTCCTTTGCGTCTTCAATCTGTCCGAGGATGCAGGCGTCTTTCCGCTGCCTGAGGGCCTAGACCCGCATCCGCTGGGCGACCACGGTTTTAGCGGCCGCCGGGAGGGGACGCTCGTTCATCTCGACGACCACGACGGCTTCATCGGCGCCCTCTGACAGGCGCGAACGGATTTGGGAGGATCTGATGGCCAATCTCAAGCTCACCGGGGTCCGCAAGGCCTATGGCTCGGTGGAGGTGCTGCACGGCATCGACCTCGACATCAGGGCCGGCGAGTTCGTCGTCTTCGTCGGCCCGTCCGGCTGCGGCAAGTCGACGCTTCTGCGCGTCATCGCTGGGCTCGAGGACATCAGCGGCGGCACGCTGGAGATCGGCGGTAAGGTGGTGAACGCCCTGACGCCGAAGCAGCGCGGCATCGCCATGGTATTCCAGTCCTACGCGCTCTATCCGCACATGACGGTCTACGAGAACATGGCCTTCGGCCTGACGCTGGAGAAGGGAAAGCCGAAGTCCGAGATCGACGGGAAGGTCCGCGAAGCGGCGCGCATCCTGCAGATCGAGCCCTATCTCGACCGGCTGCCCAAGGCGCTGTCCGGCGGCCAGCGCCAGCGCGTCGCGATCGGCCGGGCAATCACCCGCGATCCGCAGGTGTTCCTGTTCGACGAACCGCTTTCCAATCTCGACGCCGCCCTGCGCGTCCAGACCCGCATCGAGATCGCCCGGCTGCACGAGCGGATGGAGGGGACGACGATGGTCTACGTCACCCACGACCAGGTCGAGGCGATGACGCTGGCCGATCGGATCGTCGTCCTCAACAAGGGCAATGTCGAACAGGTCGGCTCGCCCATGGATCTTTATAATTCGCCGGACAATCTCTTCGTCGCCAAGTTTCTCGGTTCGCCCTCGATGAACATCCTGCCGGCGAAGATCGAGAGCGCAGGGGCGACCACCCGCGTCGTGCCGGAGGGCGGCTCGAAGGTCGACCTGCCGATCGCGACCTCCGGCTCGCTGCAGGGCAAGCCCGCCCATCTCGGCATCCGGCCGGAAGACCTGTCCGTCACCGAAGAGGCCGGCGCGCCGTTCCGCGGCAAGGTGGTGCTGACCGAATCGCTCGGCGAGGTGACGTTGGTCTATATCGACAACGGCCGGGCGGACGAGCCCTTCGTCGCCAAGCTGCCGGGCGAGATCGCCATCGAGCGCGGTACGACGATCGGCCTTACCGCAAGGCCGGAGGCGATGCGCCTTTTCGACGAGAAGGGGCGGGCGATCCGTTCGCAGATGCGCCGGGCGGCGTGAGGTGGGCGCGCCCGTAGTTCCCCCGCTGTTGACGCAACCGTGTTCCCAAAGTGTGGTCGCCGGGCGGTAATGTCGGCCTATCGTTCGACGAAGTCGTTCATGTCGATGCCGACCGGCGGTGGACCGTCCGGGCAGCGCCGTTCAATCGCTCGGGCCGCATTTTTGCGTCCGACAGCCGGAGACGTGAGCCGCCATGCCGATCGCAAGGCCGAAGCCGAACGACCCGAGAGCTGAAGCGTCGGCTGCCGATGTGGCAGGCGGCGCCGATCCCGCATCGAAGGCGGCGTCGGGGACGGTCGGCTCGACCAAGTCTTCCGGCCTCTCGCGCTACCTGCCGATCCTGGTTCTCCTCGCGGCGCTGGCCACCGCCTACATGCTGGGCCTTCACCGCTATCTCTCGCTGCAGGCCTTCCTCGACAGCCGGGACGTGTTGAAGGAATGGGTCTCGGCCAACGTCTTTCTTTCCGGCCTTGGTTTCATCCTCCTCTATGCCGGGCTCGTCGCGGTGTCCTTTCCCGCCGCCTCGCTGGTGACGGTCGCCTCCGGCTTCCTGTTCGGCTGGCTGATCGGCGGGACGCTGACGGTGATCGGCGCCACTCTGGGCGCGACCATCCTGTTCCTCGCCGCGCGCACCGCCTTCGGCGACGTCCTGCGCAAGAAGTCCGGCGGTGCCATTGCGCGCTTTGCCGCAGGGTTCCGCGACGACGCCTTCGCCTATCTCCTGATCCTCAGGCTGACGCCCGTTTTGCCCTTCTTCGTCGTCAATGTCGCCCCGGCCTTCTTCGACGTGACGCTCGGCACCTATGTCGTCACCACCTTTCTCGGCATCATCCCCGGCTCGATGGTCTATGCATTTCTCGGCTCAGGTCTCGATCAGGCACTGGTCAATGCCGGCGAGAACGACGTTTCGATCGGGGATCTGGTGACGCCGGAAATGACCATCGCCCTTGTCGGCCTCGCCGCGCTGGCCATTCTCGGCGTGGTGCTGAAGAAGACGGTGCTGCGCAAACGCGCGGCCTGAAACGTCGAGACCGACGGCGGCCCGGACGTTCCGTTCGGGCCGCCGATGCCAGATATGAGGAAATTCTGACAACGAGGGAGGAGCGGCGATGGCGCCCATTCTCAAGCCGGACATCTGCGTCATCGGTGCCGGCTCCGGCGGGCTGACGACGGCCGCGGCGGCCGCCGCCTTCGGCGTGAAGGTGGTTCTGGTCGAGCGCGGCAAGATGGGCGGCGACTGCCTGAACTATGGCTGCGTGCCGTCCAAGGCGCTCATCGCCGCGGGAAAACACGTCGCCGCGATCCGCGAGGCGAAGCGCTTCGGCATTTCGGTCGGCGAGCCGCAGGTCGATTTTTCCGCCGTCAAGGATCATGTCCGCGGCGTCATCGACGCCATCGCGCCGAACGATTCCGTCGAGCGCTTCGAGAGCCTTGGCGTCACCGTGGTGAAATCCCACGCCGAGTTCGTCGACGAGAAGACCGTTTCGGCGGCCGGACAGATCGTCCAGGCGCGCCGCTATGTGATCGCCGCCGGCTCCTCGCCCTTCGTGCCGCCGATCGACGGGCTGAAGGAGACGCCGTTCTTCACCAACGAGACGATCTTCGACCTCCGGGAACGGCCCGACCATCTGGTCGTCATCGGCGGCGGGCCGATCGGCCTCGAACTCGCCCAGGCCCATCGGCGGCTTGGCTCGAAGGTGACGGTGGTGGAAGCCGGGACGTTTCTCGGCCGTGACGATCCGGAACTTGCCGCCGTGGTTCTCGACCGGCTGCGGGAGGAGGGGGTGAGCCTGCGGAAGGGCGCCAAGGTCGTTGCCGTGAGGAAAGGTGAGGCCGGCCCCTCCATCACCATCGAGACGGGTGGGGGCCGCGAGGAGATCGCGGCAAGCCATCTTCTCGTCGCCGTCGGGCGGGCGCCGAATGTCGAGGGTCTCGGGCTGAAGGCCGCCAGCATCGACTATGACGCCAAGGGCATCAAGGTCCGCCCCGATCTGCGCACCACCAATCGCCGCGTCTACGCCGTGGGCGACATCGCCGGCGGCCCGCAATTCACCCATGTCGCCAACTATCAGGCTGGCCTGGTGCTTCGCCCGATCCTCTTCCGCCTGCCGGTTAAGGAACGGCGTGACCATTTGCCGCATGTCACCTTCACCGATCCCGAGCTCGGGCAGATCGGCGCCACGGAGGCCGAGGCGAAAGCCTCGGGCGCGCTGAAGGACGTGCTCCGGTGGCCCTACGCTGAAAACGACAGGGCCCAGGCGGAACGCCATACCGACGGGCTGGTGAAGCTCGTTCTGGGCAAGGGCGGGCGCATCATCGGCGCCGGTGTCGTCGGGCTCGCCGCCGGCGAGATGACCAACATGCTGTCGCTCGCGGTCGGAAAGAACATGGCCGTTTCCGATCTTCGCGACTTCATTTCGCCCTATCCGACGCTCTCGGAAATTGGAAAGCGCGCGGCAACGGTCTACTATCGCCCCTATACGGAGAAGGCCTTCGTGCGTCGGGCGGTGCGCTTGCTTGCCCGGCTCGGTTGAAAGGCCGATGATGGTTTCGTCGCTTTGATTTCGGCTGGGGGGCCGACGGGCGGTGAGAATAGGGTCCGGATCGGACGGGATCCGGGATCGAGGTCGAATGCCGCGGGAGGGCGGCCGGGCGAGAGCGGGGACATTCTTGGACGACCGAGTGAGATCGGTGGCGGGCGCTTCCGGCGACCAGCCGGTGCCGAAGGTGCGGCGGCGGCTGTCGTCGCGCATTCTCGTCATCACTGCGCTCGCCGTCATGCTCGCCGAAGTGCTGATCTTCGTGCCCTCGGTCGCCAAGTTCCGCTACGATTGGCTGACGGCCAAGATCGAGACCGTCGCCGTTGCCGGTCTCGCCTCGGAGGAAGTCGACGCCGGCCCCGGCTCGGTGCTCGGGCCGAACCAGGAATCGGCGCTGTTGAAGGCGCTCGACGCCCAGTTGATCGCGATCAACGATCAGGATGCCTCGCGGCTTCTGGCGCGGGCCGAGACCGTCGGCATCCCGGACGTCCAGATCTCTCTGTCCGACCAGTCGGCGATGGACATGATCTTCGGCGCCTTCGACACGCTGCTGTTCGGCGGTAATCGGACGATGCGGGTTCAGGGCGAGGTGGGCGAGGAGGCCGTGCGCGCCGAAGTGGTGATGGCCGAGCGGCCTTTGCGCCGGGCGATGCTCGTCTATTCCCGCAACGTCTTCCTGTTGTCCCTGTCGATCGCACTCTTCGCCGCGCTCCTGGTCTACACCGCGATCAGCCGTTATCTCGTGCGGCCGATCCTCAACATGACCCGGTCGATGGTCAGTTTCGGCGCCAATCCGACCGACCCGGACCGGATCATCAAGCCGAATCGCCGATCCGACGAGATCGGCGTCGCCGAGGGCGAACTCGCCGAAATGCAGCGGCGGCTGAACGAGACCCTGCGCGAGCAGCGCCACCTCGCCGAACTCGGCCTCGCCGTCTCGAAGATCAATCACGACCTGCGCAACATCCTCGCCTCCAGCCAGATGATCTCCGACCGTCTGGCCGCGGTCGAGGATCCGACGGTGCAGCGCTTCGCTCCCCTGCTTCTGCGCAGTCTCGATCGGGCGCTGCATTATACCCAGTCGGTGCTGGCTTACGGCCGGGCGGTGGAGAGCGCGCCGGTGCGCCGCGAGGTCCGGCTGAGGCTGCTCGCCGAAGACGTCTATGAGAGCCTCGCCCTCGACCCGAAGTCGGGGATCGGGCTGGTCAACGCGGTGCCGGCCGATCTTCTCGCCATGGTCGATCCGGACCAGTTCCACCGGGTCATGCTCAATCTGTGCCGCAATGCGGTCGAAGCCCTGACGAGCCTTGCCGAGGATCCCTCCGTGGTGGTTCGGCAGATCCGGATCGGCGCTGAGCTTCAGGCGGCCGGGCCGGGCGGCTGGGGCGAGTTGCAGATGTTCGTCGAGGACACCGGCCCAGGGCTTCCCGAAGTCGCCCGCGAAAATCTCTTCAAGGCCTTTCGCGGTTCCGCCCGCTCGGGCGGAACCGGTCTCGGCCTGCCGATCGCCGCGGAGATCGTCGAGGCCCACGGCGGAGAGATCAAGCTTGCGGCCCGCGATCGCCCCGGTACGCGCTTCGAGATCAGGCTCTCCGGCAAGGCGGCTCGGCGGGAGCCGGCGGCGGCGCAGACGTGATTCGGCGCCATCGGTGGAGAACGCGACGGTCGCCTTACGAAAGTTGGTGCATCGGGCCGCCTGCATCGGCTAGGCCGTTGCAATGACCATCCCCGACGGCGTCAGCCTCATTCCTATCATCGCGACCCTTCTTGTCGCCGCCGCGGCAGCCGGCTTCCTGGCCGGCCTGTTCGGCATCGGCGGCGGGGCGATCTTCGTCCCGGTGCTCTACCAGACCTTCGAGACGCTCGGCGTCAGTCATCTCGTCTCGATGCATCTCGCCGTCGGCTCGTCGATCGCCATCATCGTGCCGACGTCGATCCGGTCGCTGACGTCGCATCTGAGGCGCGGCGCCGTGGATACGACCCTGTTGAAGCAATGGCTGTTGGCGATTCCTCTCGGTGCCGTCGTCGGCGCGCTCACCGCCTCGGTGGCGAGTTCGGCGGAACTCCGGGCGATCTTCGCCACGCTCGCCTTTCTCCTGGGTTTGAAGATGCTGGTCGGCCGGCTGTCCTTCCGGCTCGGCGACGATCTGCCGGGCGGGTTCGGCCGCTTCGTCGCCGGCTTGATCATCGGCATCTTGTCGGCGCTGATGGGGATTGGCGGCGGCGTTCTCAACAACACCTTCATGACGCTCTACGGCCGGTCGATCCACCAGGCGGTGGCGACGAGCGCCGGCGTCGGCGCGTTGATCGCCGTACCGGGGCTCCTGACCTACATCGCCGGCGGCTGGGGCGAGGCGGCTTTGCCGGCCTTCAGCCTTGGCTACGTCAACGTCTTCGCCGTTGCGCTGGTCGCGCCCGCTTCCATCCTCGCTGTGCCGCTCGGCGCGGCGCTGGCGCACCGGCTGTCTCGCAGGCAGTTGGAACTCGGCTTCGGCTGCTTCCTGTTGATCGTCGCGGCGCGGTTTGCCTGGAGCCTGATCTGACGTCGGCCCCGATTCCGTTCAGTCCGTCATCACCAGCCGGTCGCCGCGAAAGTCGTAGGACGTCAATGTCCCGAGGAAGCTCATGCCGAGGAGCACCGTGTCGAGGCCCGGCCCTTCGGTGACGGCGGCCGCGACATTGGTTCGAGTGATCCCGCCGATGGTGACCGATTGGAGCCGGATCGGCGCCGCCTTGGCGATGCCGTTGGCGGTCATGACCTCATTGGAGAAGCTCAGCCGCGAGAGATCGACGCCGACCGATCGTGCCGTCTCGGCATCCATCGCAACCACCGAGGCGCCGGTGTCGACGATGAAGGTCGTCGGTTCGCCGTCGATCGCGCCATCGAGATAGAAATGTCCATCGGCGGCCCGCGTCGCCATGAAACGGCGATGCCCGCCCTCCTCGCCGAGGGACACCACGCTGCCGGGCATCAACACGGCGAAGACACGGTTCTTCAAGGCCAGGAATTCCGGCTGGAAGGCATAGACGCCGATCACCGCCCCGAAGACGGCGGTCCAGATCAGGACATTGCGCAGCATCTGCCCGAAGCGGAACCGCGCGGACATCACCACGACGGCGCCGATGGCGAGACCGAAAATGGCGAGCCGGGCCAGATGCGCGAAACTGTCCTCGCCGAGACCGAGGATCGTGCCGTCCCCGTTGGTCACGAGCAGCACCAGCGTCAGCGCCAGCGCACCGAGTACGAAATACAGAATCAGGTCACGACGCATCGGCGCTCGCTGCGGTCCTCTGCCTTCGCACGTCTCGTGCCGAACAGGGCCGGTCTCTCGAAGGTGCGGGCGGACTGGTTGCCGGCTCGCTGAGCCTTGCCATGATGGTCCGACGCGTCTCGGGCGAAAACGATGCCCAGCCGGCGATCTCCGCGATCGTGCGCCCACAGCCGCGACACAGCTCGGTCGCGGGGTCGATGCTGCAGGTCCGAATGCAGGGGCTTTCGATCGCCATCGAAATTCGGCTCGAAGTTGGGCGTGTCAATTCCCGCCCATATGGCGACGTTAAGCCCGGGACGCAACCGAGAGCGGGCGTTCCCGCCATGCCGGATCACTCGGCGGCCCATCGCGGGTCGTCGAGCGCCGGCATCACTTCGAGGACGCGCGATTGCGGGAAGACCGCAATGGTTTCGGTCCCCTCGCGCAGTTTGGAACGAAGCTGAAACCCGCCATTGTGCAGCTTGACGAGCGCCTGGACGATCGGCAGGCCGAGGCCGGTTCCCTGTTCGGCGCTCTTCATCGCCACCGAACCCTGGCCGAAGGTGGACAGGACGAGCGGAATTTCCGCCTCGGCGATGCCTGGACCGTCGTCCTTCACCGAGACGTACTGTCCGGCGCCCGCCGTCCAGCCGACGGAGACGACGATCTCGCCGCCCCGGGGGGTGAATTTCACGGCATTGGACAAGAGATTGAGGATGATCTGGCGAACTGCCCGCTCGTCGGCCCACAATGCCGGCAGGTTCTGCTCGAAGGCGCCATGGACCCGCAGTCCCTTGGCCTCCGCCTTGATCCGCACGACGCCGAGGCACTCTCTGGCGATGGCGACCAGTTCGACGGCCTCCTCGTTGAGGCTGAACTGCCCGGCCTCGATCCGCGACAGATCGAGAATCTCGTTGATCAACCCGAGCAGGTGCTGGCCGGAGGAGTGGATGTCGCGGACGTAGGAGCGATAGGTATCGGAGCCGAGCGGGCCGAGCATCTCGCCGCTCATCACCTCCGAAAAGCCGAGAATGGCGTTAAGGGGGGTTCTGAGTTCGTGGCTCATGGTGGCGAGGAATCGCGATTTGGCGAGGTTGGCCTCCTCGGCCCGCCGCCGCGCTTCGTCGGAGATCACCTGAGCAGTCTCGAGCTCGGCGATCAGCTCGTCCTTCTCGGCCTGGTGGACGAAGCCGCGCAGCGCCGAACGCCGCAGGATCTCGCTGACGAGGGAAAAGAAGGCGACGGCTGCAATCAGGATGCCGGTCATCGCGATGTGGGCGGCATTGGGCTCGCCGGCGATGCCTAGGCCGAGGAAGACGGCGGCAAGTGCGAAGGTCACCGGAACCACGGCCTTCAGGGTGAAGGAGATCATGGCCGTCGAGGCGATGACGACGAACAGCACCGTGAACTGAAAGATCCCGAATTCGCGGCCCGGGAAGCCGGCCGGATCGAGCGCGGCAAGATAGGCCCAGCACAGGCCCGTCATCGCATGGCCGGTGAGGAACAGGCCGCGCCAGCGCACCAGCGCCTCGTCCGGCACGGGCTCGCTGCCGAAGCGGCGCGCCGTCGCCACCAGAGCGAGATAGCAGCCGAGGGCGACGAGCGTCCACAGGGCCGCCGGCAGCGGCCCGAGAAACACCGACAGACCGAATCCCGTTGCCATGACCGGCAGCGGCAGGATGAAGGCCGCAGCCTTCAACGCGGCCGCATGGTGGATCAAAAGCTCGCGCGTGAAGCGTGGCCCGATCTCGCCGCGCATCGCCAGGCGCTCGCGAGCGGCCCGCAACGTCTTTGCGAGTTCGCCGTTGCGAACGGCAGGTCGGCGGGCGGAGCCATGGTCGACGGTGGGCGGTGCTGCAAAAGACATGAACTGACGGCAGAAGGCCTTTGATCGCGTTTCGGTCGGACCACCATTCTGTTTCCTCAACCTTAAAAAAATGCCTTAAGGAACCGGAAATTCGTGGCGGGCCAGTCATTGCCGTCAGAACGACGGGAACCAACCGGAGGCGGAGGCTTTCCGCCAACGGAACGACGGGAGAAAATGCCGATGCGCCTGTTCGACGGCGGCCGCGCGCCCAACCCGCGGCGGACTCGGATCTTCATGGCCGAGAAGAAGGTCGAGATCGCGCTCGTGCCGGTCGACATGACCAAGCTCGAGCACCGCTCGGACGAGATCGCCAGCCGCAATCCCTTCAAGCGCCTGCCGGTGCTCGAACTGGACGATGGCACCGTCATCACCGAATCGATCGCCATCTGCCGCTATGTCGAGGCGCTTCACCCCGAGCCGCCGCTGTTCGGAGTGACGCCCCTCGAGATCGCCACCATTGAGATGTGGAACCGCCGGCTCGAACTGGGGCTCTACGCGTCCGTGGCTGCGGCCTTCCGTCACACCCACCCGGCCATGGCCGAGTGGGAGGTACCGCAGATCCCCGCCTGGGGCGAGGCGAACCGCGACAAGGCGGCGGAGTTCCTGCAGCTGTTCGACGCTCATCTCGCGGGCAACCGCTTCGCCGCGGGCGACGGCTTTTCCGTTGCCGACATCACCGGCCTCGTCGCGATCGATTTCATGAAGCCGGCGAAGATCGCCATGCCGGACGGACTTTCGAACGTGGCGCGCTGGTACGAGGAGGTCTCCGCCCGTCCGAGTGCCAAGGCCTGAGCGTTCGTCATGCACGTCGCGAACGAGGTCGGCGACGCGGAAGATCCGCAGGCGCTCTACCGGACGATCCGGACATGCCGGATCTGCCGTGACCAGCCGATCGGTCGGCCGCTGCCGATCGAGCCCAATCCCGTCCTGGCGCTTTCGCCCGCGGCGCGGATCGTCGTCGCCGGGCAGGCGCCGGGCAATCTTGCCGACAAGACGACGAAGCCCTTCAACGACCCCTCCGGCATCCGCCTCAGGGACTGGATGGGGATCGGCCCGGAGGTCTTCTACGATCCCTCCCGCATCGCCATCGTGCCGATGGGATTCTGCTTTCCCGGCTATGACGGCA
Source organism: Jiella pacifica (assembly GCF_010500815.1). Taxonomy (GTDB): domain Bacteria; phylum Pseudomonadota; class Alphaproteobacteria; order Rhizobiales; family Rhizobiaceae; genus Jiella; species Jiella pacifica. Next base: position 105,938 of record NZ_JAAAMG010000014.1, on the reverse strand, counting down.
AGGGCGGCGACCTGCCGCCCCGACGGGAATGCCGCGCCACCTGGCATGCACGGGTGATGGCGGCGATGCCGCAGGTCGAACTGGTTCTGGCGATCGGCCTATATGCCCAGCGCTTTCACGTGAAGGCCGGCCCGAAGCGCTCCTTGACCGAGACGGTCCTGGACTGGCGGGCGGTCCTGGATGACGGCGGCCGCTTCGCGCCCGTCCTGCCGCTGCCGCATCCCTCCTGGCGCAACAACGCCTGGCTGCGACGTCACCCGTGGTTTGCGGACGAACTCCTGCCGGAGCTGAAACGCCGTGTCGCGGCGCTGGTCTGACGACAGGGGCGCCGCCCGGGCGCTTTCGCGGCCTTGACGCTCGGCCTATAAGCCGTGACGATCAAGGCGATTCAGACAAGGCAATCGCGCATGGCGACGGCGGGAAAAGACGATGCAGACGATCTTCGTACAGTTCAAATGCCGGCCGGGCATGGCCTATAAGGTGGCGGATTCTCTGGCGCTGGAAGTCGAGGAGATTTCGGAGGTGTATTCGACCTCCGGGCACTACGATCTCATCGCGAAGTTCTATCTGTCAGACGACCGCGACATCGGCCACTTCGTCACGGAGCGGCTGCAGGTGCTCGAGGGCGTGTCCGACACCTTTACTCTCGTCGCCTTCAAGGCTTTCGGATAGGTCTTCGGCGGGATAGGGCAGCGGCGGCGGCCAGACCCGGTTGCGGCCGGCCTGCTTGGCGGCGTAGAGCGCCGCGTCTGCGCCTGCGATGAGCGTCTTGGGCGAGCCGGCGCTCATGTCGTCGACCATCGCGCCGATGCTGACGGTGACGCCCGTCTTGCCATCCGCATGACGGATGCCGAGAGCCTCGATCTCGGAACGGATGCGTTCGGCAATTCGCAAGGCATCGTCGGCCAAGGTGGCTGGCAGGAGAACCAGAAACTCCTCGCCACCGAAGCGAACAACGAGATCGCGATCCTTCCGGGCCACGCCGACCAAAAGATCGGCGATCGCCCGCAGGCACAGGTCCCCCGCGAGATGGCCGTTCTGATCGTTGAACTGCTTGAAGTGATCGACGTCGATCATCAGCACGGCGACGGGCAGCTCCGGCGACACCGTCGCCAGCTCCGCGAACACCGCTTCCAGGCGGCGGCGGTTGAACAGCCCGGTCAGCGCATCCCGCGATGCCTCGGTCTTTGCTTCTTCGATGCGGAGCTTGTCCTGCATGCGGCGCAGGAAGCCATGGCGCGCATCCCGCTGCATCTGGCGGTTTCCCGACAGCGAGAGATAGCAGGCCGCACCGGACGCCATCACGCCGATCACCAGGACCGGCAGCGGTGCTCCGGCGACGAGCAGCGTTCCGACATACACCGTCACGGCACATGCGCTCGCGACGATGGCATGCCGGTATTCCATCCGGAACAACAGATTCATGTAGATGAGCACGAAGATCGCCAGATATTGATAGTGCTGCGCGGACTCACTGGTGCTCATCGCGTAGATCGCCATCACCTGTCCGATCATCGCCAGGGGGCCCAGCGCCGTGCAGACGTCCTGCGTGAGGAGATCGCAGTCGGTCTGAATGCGGATCGACGACAGGACGATGATCGGCGAGACGACGAGGAAGTGAAGCATCACGCTCAGCCAGAATGTCTCCGGCAACAGCTGGTAATCGACGACGAGGAAGACATTGTAGCAGACGAGCGTCGGCCCCAGCATGGCGGTCGACAAACGGCGCCTGAAGCGCATGCGGTAAGCGTTGTATGCCGCCTCGACGTCCTCCGGGAAGGCGAAGCGATAGCCGCGTTCGAATATCAGGCGATCGACTTGATCCAGTTGCATGGCGTCGCGACGTCCTCCGCAACTGATAATGCCTGATTACAACTTAAAGCCGCCTTTAGCCGATCGTTCAAAAGAGTCAGAAATGATCGTGCTCCCCCGACGAACGCTTGGGAGCCGGGGCGCCACGACTCGTTGTTACCCGAAGGCAACCGCCTGAATCAAAGAGGATTACCGCGACGGTCAGCCGCAGGCGGCCGACCGACATTGCTCTCGAGGAGCGGCCGCAGTGGAAGAAATCGGCCGGTCTCTCAGCCCGAAACGATACCGCCGGGCCTACCAGAGCGAATAGCGAATACCCGCCTGGATGGTATGGCGCTGGAAACCGTCGTCCCGGCTGGTCGCGTTGAAGGTGTTGCCAGTCGAGGTGTCGACCCCCGAGATCGACAGCATTTCGCCACCGTCGACATCGGTGAATCGATAGCCGAGGTCGAACTTCAGATTCTGCGAAACGTCATAGGAAACGCCGGCCATCAACGAATAGGCGAAGCGCCAGTCGGAGCCTTCCTCGATGCCCAAACTGTCGTAGGTCGAGCTGCAATCGATGCCGGCATAGTTGCATTTCAGATCGTAAGACACTTGTACGCCGCCCGCGCCGGCGCCGAGATAGGGCGTGAAGCCGGCATAGGTGCCGAGATCGACATAGGCGTTGGCCATCAGTTCGTAGGCCGTCGCCTCGGTGTCGACGGAAAGAGCGCCGGAGGTGAGGCCAGCCCCGTCGACGTCCCGGCTCCAGTAGCCGAAGGTCGCGTCGGCACGAAGGAACTCGTTGAACTTGTAGCCGATGCCGGCGCTGAAGGAAGCGCTCGCCGGCAGTTCCAGGCCGTCATACGTGCCGCTCGCCACGGTCGCGCCGTTGATGCTGGCATCGAAGCTGGTGTCGAGATCGCTCTTGAACTGGTAGCCGACGTCGCCGCGCAGGTACCAGCCGGTGCCGATCTCGACCGGCTGAACCTCCGGTACGCTCTCATAGGTCGGCATATCGTAGATCGGGGAAAGATCGGCGGCGATCGCCGTCCCGCTCGCCGAGCAGATCGCGACAGACGCGAGTGCGCCGAACCAATTCCACACTTTCATCGACTTCAGATCCTCTGCCCATGGCGGCTTGATTTGCGCCGCAGATTGCCGCCGCCACCTTGAGCGGGACTGTCGCAGGGAAGGGTTAATCGGTCGTTAACCGTGTTTTTTAACCATCCGGGCCGATGACGCCGTCACTTCTCGCCAGCCTCGGCCGCTTCGGCATGGGCGCGCTCGCGAAAAATCCGGCGGACGATCTTGCCGCTGGTCGTCAAGGGCATCTCGTCGACGAAGGCGATCTCGCGCGGGTATTCGTGGGCCGACAGCTTGGTGCGAACGAAGCTCTGGATATCCGCGGCAAGGGCGGCGGAGCCGGGCTGTCCGTCCTTCAAGACGACATAGGCCTTGACGATCTCGGTGCGCAGCGGGTCCGGCTTGCCGACGACGGCGGCGAGTTTCACCGCCTCGTGGGCGAGCAGGCAGTTTTCCACCTCGCCCGGGCCGATCCGGTATCCCGCCGAGGTGATGATGTCGTCGTCGCGGCCGACGAAGGCGACGTAGCCGTCCTCGTCCATCACCGCCTGATCGCCGGTGATCAGCCAGTCGCCGGAAAATTTCGCCGTGGTCGCTTCGGGGTCCTGCCAGTAATTCAGAAACATCACCGGGTCGGGCGCCTTGACCGCGATCGTTCCGGGCGTGCCCCTCGGCACTTCCCGCCCGTCCGCGCCGAGAAGCGCGACGACGTGGCCGGGCACGGATTTGCCGATCGCCCCGGCGCGCGAGACGCCGTGAGCTGCCGAGGAGCCGAGCACCATGTTGCATTCGGTTTGGCCGTAGAACTCGTTGACCGTGATGGCGAGGGACCGGCGCGCCCATTCGTAGGTCGCCGCCGGCAGGCTTTCGCCGGCCGACGCGATGGTGCGAAGGGTGAGATCCTTCACCGCCGGCTCGTCGCCCGCAGCGGCCAGCATGCGCAGCGCCGTCGCCGGCAGGAAGGCGTTCCGGACCCCTTGCCGCGCCATCAGCCGGTAGGCCTCATCCGCCCGAAACCGCTCGGACGAAAACACCACCGGCACGCCGAGCTGCAGCGACGGCAGGAGGACGTTGAGGAGACCGCCGGCCCAAGCCCAGTCGGATGGCGTCCAGATCCGGTCTCCGGCTTGCGGATAATCCTCGTGATGGAAGCGGATGCCCGGCAGATGGCCGAGGACGACCCGGTGCCCGTGCAGCGCGCCCTTGGGCGGTCCGGTCGTGCCGGAGGTGAAGATGATCAGCGCCGGATCGTCCGGCCCCGTCGCGGCGTCCTCGATGGTTCCGTTCGTCTCGGCGATCAGGCGATCGAAGTCGAGTTGGTCGCCGCCTTGGTCGCGTTCGCCTTCGACCACGACGACGCTTTCAAGGGCCGGCAGTTCATCCTGGACGGCGCCGAAGGTCTCGAGCCCGTCGCGGTGCAGCACGGCCATCTTCGCGCCCGCCGCCTTCAGCCGGAAGCCCAGCGCCTCCGGGCCGAAACGCATCGCCAGCGGCACGGCGATGGCGCCGAGCCGGTAGACGGCGAGATGGGCGATCGCCGTCTGAAAACTCTGGGGCAGGACGATCGCCACGCGATCGCCGAGACCAACGCCCTTCGCCGCCATCGCAGCGGCGAGCCTGCGGGAGGAAAGCGCCAGTTCGCCGTAGCCGAGCGTCACCGCCGGGGCTTCGCCGCGATCTTCGATCAGGCAGACGCGCCGGGGCGCCGCCCGCGCCCAATCGTCGGCGCAGGCGGCCGCGATATTGTAGCGGGCGGGCAGGTTCCAGGTGAATGCGGCGGTGAGGGTCTGATAATTTTGCATCGCAACATGCCAAGAAGCATCCGCCGCGTGTCGCGGCAAGTCCCGCCCGCAGAGCCGGAGGCAAAAGAGCATGCACGCACCGCAAGGCGACGCAACGTCAATTCCGTCGACACGGCCGCGACTTCGTGCTTAAACGTCCCGGGGCCGACGAGGCGGAGCGCCGCTTGAACTTTGCGCTTCGATGCGCGGTAGTGTCATGAGACGACGGGTTTTCGCTTTGACCGAACTCATCGCCAGGATCGCTCTCTTCGCCTTCCTCTGCGGCTCGATTGTGCTGCCACGGCCGGTCTCGGCCGCCGCGCAATACGAGCTTTGGGAACTGCAGATCCTGACCAATCTGCAGGGGCTGCAGATCAACCGGCAATGCGTGCCGAACGGCGGGGCGCAGCACATCCACATCCTCGGCGTCAGCACCGACGACACGCTGCTCGGCCCGGTCGAGAAGACGGCGATCCTCTCGGACCTTTCCGAACTGATCTCGACGCGCACCAACGCCCGCACCACCAAGGCCGACAATTTCCAGTCGATCGCCACGAGCTACAGCGGCTTTTCCGAGGGCGCGTCCCGCGAGATCGACCAACTGGTGGCGAGTGCCTCCAGCGCCGACATCACCGTCCTCGTCCGGCCGTTCCGCGACAATGGCGCCAGCGTCGACGCCGAAATCCGGCTCTGGGCGCGCGGCGCAGGAGGGGCCGATCCGGGGCTCAACTGCGTCCAGTCGTTTTCCGTCGAGATCCCGACCGAGAAGGAGGATCCGGCCTGCGCCGCGGCCTTCGCCAAGGCGAAACGCGACAACGACCCGGCGCGGCTCGAAGCGTTTCGGGACTTCTTTCCGCAATGTCCGCAGGCCGGCGAGGCCGACGGCCTCGTCACGGCGCTGCGGGCGAGCGAGGCACAGAAGGCCGATCGCGAGCGCTGCGAACGGAACTTCGCCCGGGCCCGCGCCGAGGGGTCGGTCGCGGCCTATTCGGCCTATCTCGACGAGAACATCGACTGCCCGGGCCGCGACGTCGTCATGGCCCTGCGCGATCAGGCCGCGAAGGGCGCGGCCTGCGAAACCGCCTATCGCGACGCGCGGCGACTCGACACGCTCGATGCCTATGAGCGGTTCATGCTGGATAACCGCGCCTGTCCCCAGGCAGATACCGCTTCGGCGTTCCTCACCATGAAGCGGCAGGAGGCGGATCGGGTGAAGGCCGCGGAGGAAGAGCGCGCCAGGGCCGAGGCGGAGCAGCAGAAGGCCGCTTCGCGGCAAAACACGCAGCCGGAGGGGCAGGACGATACCCGCCAGGCCGTGGTGGTGCCGAACTACGGCGCGCCACCGAGCACCAATCAGCCGCCCGCTTACAATCCACCGGCCTACAATCCGCCGGCCAATACCGGTCCGACCTATCGCGGCTATCCGATTCCCGCAGATCTCGCCGCATCCACCTGCGGGCAGCTCTGGTACGCGCGCAACCTTCTGTTCGATCTCGCCGGCTACTGCTTCAAGACGGCGAAGGCACAGCGATATTTCTCGAATGCCGGCTGCACCGGTGCCAGCCCGCGCGGCTCCGACGCTTCGGAGGTGAGCCGGCTCCAGGCCCTGGAGCGGCAGAATGGCTGCTGAGGGGCGACGTTCGCGTGACTGGATTCGGCGGGCGAAGTTTGCCGCCGACCTCTTCCTGGTCGCAGCGATTGTGGCGGCTCTTGCGCCTCCTGCCGCAAGCGCGGCCTCTACGGTGCCCTTGTTCGACCGGCTCGCGGCGCTGCAGAGCGCCTATCCGGGAGCCGTGGCGGCGATCGAACCCGACGCCCTCGTGCTGGCCGATGGCAGCCGCATTGCCGTCGACGACGGGCGGCAGAAGGATCACGAGGAGAAGCTCGCCGCCGCCGACGTCGAAGACATGCTGTCCCAGATCTATCCGATCGGCGCCTGCGACGACGGCCAGCCGCCGGAGCGCAACTTCGATCCCGGCCGCATCCGCAACGACGCCGTCTTCCGCGCGATCTACGGCGCGACACGGCAGGCGGCGGAGGCCAATCTCGCCCGCGTGGACTGGTTCGGAGCCAAGCTCCCCTTCGCCACGGCCGGCGGCGCAGACGCGGCCCTGAAGTCCGTGGAGAGGGAGCTTTCCGCCGAGCCCGACCTGAAAGCTTATCTCGTGCCGTCCGCCGGCACCTTCAACTGGCGCGTCGTCGCCGGCACCAAGCGGCTTTCCGCCCACAGTTTCGGGGCGGCGATCGACCTCAACACGAAATATGCCGACTATTGGCTGTGGAGCGGCGGCAAGCCCGGCAACGTGCCCCGCTATCGCAACAAGTTTCCCAAGCGCATCGTCGACGTCTTCGAGCGCCACGGCTTCATCTGGGGAGGCAAGTGGTATCACTACGACACGATGCATTTCGAGTATCGGCCGGAACTGATCGCCATCGGCCGGTTGGCCGAAGCGCGCGGTTGCCCGCGGAACTGACGGCGGTCCTTTCTCCGTGCTGTCTGGGGCCGAAACGTCGGGAGCGGGCGGGCTCGCGTTTCGAGTTCCTCGGTCCCGCTCCCAGTATCCCCGCCGCCGCCGGCACGTCTCTGTCGACGTGGCTCGCGACGGCGCTTCGCCGGGAGGGCTTATTCGACGATGGCGAAGTCCGCCGGTACGCTGTTGGCGATCACCGTGCGCATGTTGAGAAAGTCGTTGCCTTCCAGCTTGGCGTGAATGGCAGCCTCGTCGAGCCCATAGCCGACCCAGCGCGCCGCCAGCCGTTCGCGCAAGGTCGCCTCCGGGACGTCGATGAAGGCGGTGACGTCGAAGAATGCCCGCATCGGCGACCATGCCGCGTCGTCGAGCAGCAGGTAGTTGCCTTCGACGAGGATGGTGCGGACGTCCGGCCCGATGATGCGCGCGCCGGCGCGGGCGATCTCGATCGCCCGGTCGAAGACAGGAATGGCGATCTCGCACTCCGGGTTTTCGACGAGGCGCTTCAGCGTCGTGGTGAGGCCGCCGGTGTCGAAGGTGTGGGGCGCACCCTTGCGCGGCCGGTCGCCCCGCGCTTCCAGCACCATGTCGTCGAAGTGGAAACCGTCCATCGGCAACACCGCCGCCCGGCCGGGCGCCGCCCGGTCGAGTTCGCCCAGCAGCCAATCGGAAAGGGTGCTCTTGCCGGCGCCGGGGGGACCCGCGAGGGCGATCAGACGCCTGCCGCCAGGCGGAAGCTCCGGCAATCGCGCGACGAAGTCCTCGCGAGACAGGCGGATCGTCATGGGGTTCGCTCCGGGATTCGACGAGACATGCGAAGATCGTTTGATAGCGCAGCATCGTCGAAGGCGAAACGGTATCTTCTCTGCGCACCGATGCGGGAAGGCCGTGTGGCGGAATGTACCCTGGAGGGGAAAGGCGGGCGGCCTTCGACGCACTTCCCGCGATATGCGGCGGCGCCCTCCGCCGACCGCTTCTTCGACCGTCTTCACCCAATCTTCGCTGATGCCACCGGGATCGACTGGCGGGTCGCGAAGCCGCGGAAGCGCACTTGCAGCCGAAGCCTGATCGGGCCGGCTACAGGCCGAGGGTCGGCCGAAAAGCGCTGACGAGGATGGTGGGCCCGGAAAGTCTCAAGCGGCGCGCTTGAGAATGGTGATCGGGCGGAAACCGCCGGGCAAAGCCCGGACTGCCCGGATTCCGAAGAGTTTGGTCAAGTCCAGCTTGATCTTGCGATCTGCCGATGCCGAATGCTGCTGCATGAGACGCCTCGATTCCGATACTACGATCCATGCCCCAACGCTTGATGCCGAACCGGCGCCTCCGTACGAGGCGCCGCCGCCTGGCTGGTCATTTCCCTCCCCCGAATCGATGGGCGAGTGATGCCTCCACTTTACGGGTGGACCTTGTCTCAACCCGGCGATCACAGGACGCGCGAAGTTTCGACATTCCGTTTCGGAACCTCCGTCGGGAGAATGTCGAGATCGTGGGTCGTGGTATGTATCGTTCGTCGATCCGTGCGATTTAAGCCCTGACTCCTAATGCCGCGGAGTCGTGACCCGATGGCGATGCCATTCTTCAGCCGGGTAATCAGTATCAAGCACAGGCAATTTGACGCTCGACGAAAAGAGAGTCAATGTGGATTCTGCAGTTTAAATTGCGCATATATTCATCAAATTGCCGCTCATTCATGCTGGGATAAACAATTTTCCGGCGAGCAGACCATAAAATACAATCCAGTCGCGGCTTTCCTGGTATCGCTCTAAAAGCAATTTATCTGACGTTGGGTAAAGAGAGGTTGTCGAGAAGGACGCGCCGGCCAGTTCATGGGTGCCTCGCCGTTTCGCTCCGTCGGCCATACCGTTTGGGGCTGCCGCGTGCGACAGGCTCGAAGGATCGCCGCGTGACGTTCTTGCGGGGCAAGTGGGGCGGCTTCCTGGTCTTTCGGCCTCAGATGGAGACTGGCTCCGTCCGTCCGGTGTGTTCCAGTTCCCAGGCAGCCTTCCAGGCGATGCCGTGACGATGGAGGACGAGGAAGTTGCGCTCGCCGGCATAGGTCGTCGCGTAGCCGGGCAGGGGGCGGATCCGGATCTTGCGTCCCTTGAGCGGGCTCTCGCCGAATTTGGCCAGGAGGCCGAGCATTCTCGGATAGCCGGGCGAGGGCGCCGGATGGGAAATGCCCGAGGCGACGAGCTGGTGCATGACGCCGCCGCCCTTCAGCCGCATCTCGCCCCGGGTGGCCAGGTGAATCTCGCCGGACAGGACGGTGAGTTCGCCCCGCCCGCTCTCTCCCCAGTTCGCCAACAGCGACAGGAGCCGCTTCCACTCGGTCCGGTGGGTGCGGCTTTGCCACTGGTCGCGCAGGTCGTCCTCGTATTCGTTGCTGCCGGGGATCACGTCGGCGGCGAATTCCACCCAGCTCAGTCGTGGTCCGAGCGCCGGCACACTCGACATCAAAAGGATGCGGTCGCCCTTCGGAGTTTGCGCGAAGGCGGTTTCCAACATGCGCCAGCCGGCCGGCCCCATCACCTGCTCGAGGCGGCGCTCGCTGCGCAGGTCCGGCGAAATGATCGAAAGGCCGGGATAGCGGATCGCGGTGCCGAGACTGGTCCCGGTTGGGTCGAAGCCGGTCGCCGGCGTTTCGCCCGGCCGCACCGCCAACTGGAAGATCAGGAACATCTCCCGCGCGGCGGCGAAGATCTCGGCCCCGACAGGGCTGTCGAGCATTTCCGCGGGATGACTTCCCCAGCCGTCGATGATGTCGTGATCGTCCCACATCATGATCGAGGGGACGCGTGCGGCGAGGCTGGCGAAGGCCGGGCGCGCGTAGGTGATGAGGTACCGCTCGAAATAGAAGCGGCGCAACGCTTCGGTGATCTCGGGCGTCAGCGGGACGGCGCCGCGCTCGGTTTTCTTCATGCTCGCCCAGCGTTCGACCTCCGGATGGCAGAGAAGGACGTCGTCGGCATAGAGCTGATCGCCACCCTGGAGGAGCAGGGCGAAGGGATTTTGCAGGTTCTCGTCGGCCAGCCGTTGCCACACCGCGTCCCGCTCCTCGATGGGACGGTCGAGATCGCCCTCCTCCTGGCCATTGCAGGAGACATAGGCGACGCGCATGTCGGGCGTCGCCGGCGAGACGACGGGATGGCCGGCGTCAGCGATCTCGTAAGTGCCGCCAGTCCCACTCGGCAGGGAGAAATCATAGGCGTGGACGGTGCGACCGAATTCCTCGGCGAGCGTCACCGGCGCTATCTCCCCCTCGTCTGTGACGAGCTTCGGAGGGCGCTCTCCGGCAGGGAGCACGAGGAGCGCCCGCAGCCTGTCCCGGTCGGCGTCGCCGCCTTGCGCAAAGAGGACCGGGCCGACCCGATCGGGGGCCGCGCGGTTTCCGGTCGGCGCCGGCGGCGCTTCGCCATTCATGCCTGCCATCGATCAACTCTTCGTCCCGCCAGCCCGCATCCGGTTGCTCGACCGGTCCACGGCTCCGTCGCAGATATAGCGGGCGAGCGCGCGTTGCCAGCGGTGGCGGGGCGATGCAGGCATCATCCGTCGCGAAGGGAGACGTCAGCGCCTCACCACCGCCGCAGCCAGGCTTCCGTTTCCTTCGCGGTGGTGGCGCTCACCTCCGCTCCATGATCGTCGGCAAGTCCGAGCTTGGTTTCGACGCCGGGCAGATCCTCGGAGGCTGAACCCTCACGAGCGGGCGCTTCGGCCGCTGCCGCCTCGACCACGCGGCCCTGGCGCTCCTCGCCCTTGGCCGGCGACCTCTGGCGGTCCCGGAACATGTCGAGGAACGGGCTCTTCGTTGCGGTCGCGGCCGCTTCTGCCGGCCGCCCGTGCGGAACCGGCGCGCCGCTCGCCGGTCGCGGCTCGGCATAGCCGATGGCCGTCGACGAACCGACGGACGTTTGCGGGCGAGTGGATGCGGTGCGCATCAGATCGATGGCGCCGCCGGCATTCTGAGCCTGCCGAACCTCCGCCTGGCTGACGATCCGCGCTTCGGGATCGAGGCGACGGGAGACTTTTTCGTAGAAGGCATTGCCGCCGGCGATCAGCCGATAGCTCATGTTGCGATAGGGAAAGTTCATTCCCGCAGTGTGGAAGAATTTCGCCTTGTCGACGCCCTTGTGCCGCTCGCCGTCGAGGACGCGATAGGCGACCTGCATGGCGAGCTCCTTGCCGGCCCGCATCTCGCGCGTCATCACGCCGGGGGCGAACTGGTTCGGCTGGCCGACGACCTGGCAGACGTCGTCGGGATAGTCCGAGGAGCTTACCCTGTTCATCACGACGGTGCCGACGGCCAGCATACCGTCCTCGCTGGACCGGTTCGATTCGAAATACATCGCTCGGGCCAGGCATTCCTGCGCTGGGCCGAAATCCTTCTTGGCGGCAAGGGCGTCGAAGGCCTCGTCGGCGCCTGGCGCCCCGATGCAGCCGGCGAGCGGCAGGACGAGGAGGGCAGCAACGGTGCGGCGAAATGCGGTAACGGCGTGTTTCAAGTTCATGACGAACTCGTGATTGCCGATTGGGGCAATAAATCGACACATTCGGGCCGCGCCGGATGTCGGGTGCCGACTGTTGCCGCCGGGCCGCAGGTCGGCCGGGAGGCAACGAGCCGAAGGTGCCGCGGCGAGACGGGCCGTTCGCCTCATTTTTCCTCGTAATCGCCCTTCACACTCTCCAGTCCCTCGCGATAGGTCGGATAGCGAAAGTCATATCCCGCCTGCCTGATCTTCTTGTTCGAGACACGCTTGTTCTCGCCGTAGAAGCTGCGCGCCATGGGCGAGAGTTCGGCGGTGGCGAAGTCGCTTTCATCCGGCGGCGCGGCGCCCACCATCTCGGCGGCATGAAGCACCACGTCCTGGGGCGGCGCGGGCTCGTCGTCGGTGACGTTGAAGATCCCACCGAGGCGCTTTTCGGCCAAGAGCTTCGTCGCTCCGGCGATGTCTTCGACATGGATACGGTTGAACACCTGCCCCGGCTTGACCAGGCGCTTGGCCGTGCCGTTCTTCAGGCTGACGAAGCTGTTGCGGCCTAGCCCGTAGATCCCCGACAGGCGGATGATCGCGACGGGGATCCGGCGTGTCTCGCCGAGCTTCATCCACGCCTTCTCCGCCTCGACGCGCGCCTTCGAGCGCTCCGAGCGCGGCTTTACCTCGCTCTCCTCGTCGACCCATTCGCCCTCGTGATCGCCATAGACCCCGACGGTCGACAGATAGCCGATCCATTGCAGGTTCCGGCTGCCATGGGCGATCTCGTCGAAATACCAGCGCAGCACCGGGTCGCCGGAGCGGGCATTGGCGCCTCCGACGCTGGCGCCTTTCGGCGCCTTGTGGCCCGGCGGGGCCGAGACGAGGAGATGGGTGGCGCGGAAGAGCGCCCCCGCAACGCCGTCGGCCGGCCGCTCGCCATTGAAGACCAGCGGCTTCAGACCATGGGCGGCGATGGAGGAAGCCTTGTCGCGCGAGCGGACCGTGACGGCCTCGACCGTCACCCGTTGCTTGTCGAGGCTGTCGACGAAATGGGCGGCCGAGTAGCCGTAGCCGAAGACGAAAAGATGCATGGGCTCTATCCGAGCCTTCGGCTGGTTGGAACGAAACTCTCCACCTCGAGCCGGCCGATCCTCAGGCGGCCGATCTCCGCCTCCTCGATCCTTGCCCGGCCGACGGACAGACGCCCGATGGCGAACGCCCCGACGGCGACGGCGCCAAGCGCGCAGGCACCGAGGGCCAGGGCGCCGACGGCTCCGGCGCCGAGCGCGCCTGCGCCGAGCGCCGCCGATCCCGCAGCGACGTCGGGGCGCGGCAGGAAGCCGCCTTCGCGCAACTGCATGAGGGCCCGGCGCACCCGTGCCTCGGGCCCTGCCTCGTGATCGGGCAGCGCGCTTCCCGGCGCGCTCATCGAGCCTGCCGGAACGGGCGGCTCAGTCTTGGCTTTCTGGAAGAGCATGCCATTCACTCCGCACCGTCTCGTCTGTCTCTCTATCAAGCGCGACAACACGAAGTCGCAAGGCCTCGCGACGATCGAGTTGAAAAAGCGCCCAGACGGCCATCGCCCTGACGAGGGGCGCGGCATCGTGCAGCAGCGCCGCGACCTGCGGCGCGAACTCCGGTTCATGCGAATTGCCGGCGGCGATCAGGCAGTTGGAGACGAACTTGTCGCGGCCGATGCGCTTGATCGGCGAGCCGGAGAAGAGCGCGCGGAATGCCGCGTCGTCGAGAGCGAGAAGGGCGTCGAGCCTCGGCGCCTTCAGATCGTCGCGGGCGATCAGCTTGGCCTCGCTGGCATCCTGAGCGAACTTGTTCCACGGGCAGACGGCGAGGCAGTCGTCGCAGCCATAGATGCGGTTGCCCATCGCCGTGCGGAATTCTCGGGGGATGACGGCCTTGGTCTCGATGGTGAGGTAGGAGATGCAGCGCCGGGCATCGAGCTGGTACGGCGCGGGAAAGGCGTGTGTCGGGCAGGCGTCGAGGCAGGCGCGGCAGGAGCCGCAACGGTCGAGGCCGGGCGCGTCCGCTTCGAGGTCGAGCGTCGTGAAGATCGAGCCGAGAAACAGCCAGGAGCCGAAATCGCGCGACAACAGGTTGGTGTGCTTGCCCTGCCAGCCGAGGCCGGCAAGCTCGCCGAGCGGCTTTTCCATCACCGGCGCGGTGTCGACGAAGACCTTGGCGTCATGCTCGCCCAGACCGGCTCCACGGGCTCTGGCGATCAGCCGGCCGGCGAGTTCCTTCAGCCTGCCCTTGATGACGTCGTGATAGTCCCGGTGGCGGGCATAGACCGAGATCGCGCCTCTCTCCGGGCGGTCGAGGATTTCCAGCGGGTCCTCGTCCGGCCCGTAGTTCATCGCCACGACGACGATCGAGCGGACGTTGGGCCAGAGATCCCTGGGCGAGCGTCGGCGATCGATGGTTTCGGGCAGCCAGCCCATGGTGCCGTGGCGGCCCTCGGCGACGAAGTCCGCCAGCCGCTCCCCGGCAAGGAGATTGCCGGACGCGTCCGCGACGCCGGTTCCGCCGAAGCCGAGCCGGCGAGCGTCGGCTTGGAGGAAGTCTTTCAGCGAGGCGAGGGCGGCGCGCGACATGGGGCGGATATGACCGGCGGTTCGCCGGCTCGCAAGGGCGTGGGATGAGAGGTCGGCTTCGGAAACGGGCGAGCCTGGCTTCCCGATGCGATGCGCTTTCCTCGTCACACCCTGGTGCGCGACATGCCGTCCTTGGCCGGACGGTAGTCCGGGTTCAACTGCGCGGCGCGGGCATAGGAGCGGAACGCCTTGCTGCGGTCGCCCTTGCGCTCGTAGGCGAGGGCCTGGTTGGTCCAGTATTCCGCCTTGGTGTCGTCGAGCCGCAGCGCGGTGTTGAAGTCCTCGAAGGCGTTGTCGTCGTCGCCCGTCGCCAGATAGGAGACGCCTCTGGCCGAATAGGGCTCGGCGGCACTCGGCTGCAGCGAGATCGCTCGGGAGAAGTCCTCGATCGCCAGCTTGTGCTGGCCGTCGATCTGATAGAGCAGGCCGCGATTGTGGTAGGCTCGCGGATCCGAAGTGCCGAGGTCGATCGCCTTCTGGAAATAGCCGAGCGCCTCGCGGTTGCGCCCCGCCACCCGGTAGACGTTACCGAGGCCGATATAGGCCGAGCCGTAGCGCGGATTGATCGCGATCGCCTTGTTGTAGTCGGCGGCGGCCTTGGCCGGATCGTTGATCTGGCGATAGATCAGCGCCCGGTTGGCATAGGCCTGGTAGAAATTCGGATCAAGCTGGATGGCGCGGTTGAAGTCGGCAATGGCGTTTTCGTACTCGCCGGCCCGGCCATAGGCCGTGCCGCGAACGTTGTAGCCTTCGGGATCCGACGGGTTGGCGTTCACCGTCGCGGTCAGGGAACCGATGTTCTGCTCGGTGCCCTGGTTCTTGTCGAGGGAGATCGCCTGGATCGCGGCGACGTCCGCCCCGGTCTGGCAACCTGCGATCACCGTCATGCCGCAGAGGAGGGCGGCGAACATGCCTTTGCGGCCATCCGCCAGGGCGTGAGGGGCGTAGCCTCGCCGAAAGGCGGCGGGCGATGGGCGATCGGTGATCCGCATGTCGATGGTGGTTCGTCCAGCTGTTTCGAGTGAGCTTTTCATACTATCTCGCACAAGCGGCCGTATTTTGAAATCGTTCGTGCTGCCAACGCAGAAAAATCGCCGCGGGTGTTGCCCTCGGCGATGTATCCGGTCCGTCAACGGCCAGCAAAACGACCTTTAGAAAGGTCTCGGCGGGCCCATGCAAGGATGGCCGCGCCGCCAGGCCGCGCGACGATTTGTCCGCGAGGCTCAAGCCTCAAGGTGCGGCGCGACCGCCGCCGGCAACCCCTTCGCGCTGCGCGCGCTTGCGGGCGAGTTTGCGAGCCCGACGCACGGCCTCGGCCTTTTCACGCGCCCGCTTCTCCGAAGGCTTTTCGTAGAAGTTGCGCATTTTCATTTCGCGGAAGATGCCTTCGCGTTGCATCTTCTTCTTCAGCGCGCGGAGCGCCTGATCCACATTGTTGTCGCGGACGAGTATCTGCACCGAGTGTTCCGTTTATAGCGCTAGATAATTGGGTTCAGAATGCGGTCTGTTCTGGCGAGGCACCGCGCACCGCAAGATGCGCTCCGTTATCAGATCGTCCGGGTCTTGTCGAGATGCAAAGAAACCGTCAGAAAGACGAACCATCAGCCGGCAAGGCACGAGATGCTGGCGTTTTCCGCAGTGAATGGCTAGGCAACGACGCAGTGACCGGCTGCCGCCGGTCGACCCTTCAGTTGAGGCGAAGACGAAGTTTGCAGCGTCAGAAGCAAGCGCCGACATTTGCATCGACCGACGCCGTCTTTCAGGCGGCCGCGGCCGGTGTTCTCGTTGCCGCGATGGTGCAACTCAGCGCCGCGCTGGCCGGCTTCGGCTTGATCGAGGACTTGTACCAGGCCGGACGGGGAGCGCCCTTCGTCTCGATCGCCGGGGTCTTCTGGGTCGCGGCGAGCGCGCTCGCCTTCGCGATCGGCGGTTTTGCCAGCGCGCGTCTCGCCGATGCCCACCGGTTCCGCGACGCGCTGTTCTGCGGCCTCCTGACCTTTTCGAGTGCGCTGCTCGCCGCGGTGGTCATCCTGACCCTGCGGCCGCCTGCGCTCGTCGACCGCAGTCTCGGTCCGGTCGGTAATGCCGTCGCGGCGATGGCGGTGGCTACCCGTGTGCCGTCGCCGGACGCCTCCGTGGAGCTCTCGGCACTGCGAGGCGAGGTTCAGATGTTTCTCGATCCCGCAAGCGCCGAGGACCGTGTTCCCGATCGCGCGGGGACGAGCCGGAGCGACACCGGGACCGCGCTGACGACTGTCTTCGCCGGTATCGACGAAACGGCGGACGAAGCGGCCGTTGCAGCCGCCGTCGATGCGATCGAGGCTGCGGCCGGCGTGACGAAGCCGGTGGCCGAGCGACGGCTGATCGCTTGGCAGCAGGCGCATGATCGGGCGTTGCGAAGCGCGCGCCGTTCCGCCGCCGCGGCGGCGGGCGCCGTCAGCACGGCCTGCTTCTCCGCTTTCGTTGCGCTCTTGGCCGCCTTGCTCGCCTGTCTGTTCGGCGGTGTTCTGGGTCGGCACCGCAGCCGGGTGGTGGAGCTCGGCGCGCGATGGCACTAAGCGGAGCGGGCGACCGTGGCGCGGACCGCGTTCGTTCTGCGATCATGGCCTGCGGCTGCCTCCCATTCGCGGAGGCCGCAGGGGCCGAAAGAAATGGGGTGGCGCTCGGGGCGCTCGACCCCCTCGAACCAGTGTAGGGAGGCGGAAATCGCTGATTTGTCGGGTGCGGGGCGCGATCGGGCGCGCCACGCGGAAACACGCATCAACGATCTTGGGCGCGAGCGCGCGAGTGCGCCGGCCGCAAACCTCTGGCGCGTCTCCTGGGGCGCCATTCTCGCCGGAGCGATCCTCGCCTTGATGATCCAGTTCATGCTCGGCCTTTTCGGGCTCGGCGTCGGCCTCTCGTCGCCGACCGGCACGGCCTCCGGGATAGTCTCGGTTGGCGGCCTCTGGGCCGTCTTCGTGGTGCTCGTCGGCGTCTTCGCCGGGGCCTTCGCGGCCGGTCGCTTCGCCGGCGTCCCGTCGCGGATCGACGGGGCGCTGCACGGGGTCGTCACCTGGGCGGTCACCGCCCTTCTCGCCCTCTATCTCCTCAGCAGCGGCGCGGCGAGCCTCGTCGGTGGCGCCTTCGGCGTCCTCGGCCAGTCGGTCGGCGAGATGGCGACGGCGGCCGAAGCGCTCGCCCCGGGCTCGTCGTCGCTCGCCGATTCCCTGAAGGGCAGCTCGGAACAACTCTTCGCGCCGGCTCCTCGACCGAGTGGCGGCGCGGCCGAGGCCGAGGCCGGGGCCGCGACGCCCGACCAAAGTGCGCCGGCGTCCGGATCTGCCGCACCGGCCGCCCCAGCCGATCGCGACGTCGTTTATGCCGAGGTCGTCGCGGCACTCTCCGACGGGGACCAGCAGGCGCGCGGCGCCGCTGTCGATGCCATCGCTGGAGTGGCCGGCGTCGCCAGGGCCGAAGCCGAGCGGCGCTTCGACGGCTTCGCGGAGCGTTTCGCCCAGGCCCGCACGGAGATGGAAGCAGCGCGCCGCGCCGCCGCGAGTGCGCTGGCGCGGGCCTCGCTCGCCGCCTTCGTGGCGATGCTGCTCGGCATGGCCGTCGGCGCTGCCGGCGGCGTTCTCGGCCGGCCGGACCGGGTCGCCGAGCCGCGGGCGCCCCGCCACTGATCGGCGAGGCGGTGACGGGCGTGCCGGTGTCGTTGCCCGTCGACGCTATCTCGGCCTGACGAGGAAGTGGTCGACGGCAAACTCGCCCTTCAGGCCCTTTGCCGCCAGCGTTTCGGCCAGCTCCTCGAAGAACGGGCCGGCCGGCTCGCCGCCTGCGCCGTCGGCATGGATCAGCGCTTCGGGCAGGGTCAGGGCGATCAGGATCTGCGCCGTGCGGGTCTCGGGACCCGAGGCGGTGACGGGCACTTCGAACCTTGCCGTGGCGCCCTTCCGGGTGAGGTAGCTCGAGAGCGACTGCACGAGGCCTTCGTCGTCGACGAGGAGAAGGTCGAGCGTGTCCCCCGCCGGCACGCCGGCGATGCCGCCGGCGAGCGTCCTGCCGCTGACGATCCGGCGCTGGTCGAGCTCCAGCGTCAGGCCATAGGCTGGATAGCCCGGCATGTCCGGCAGCGAGGCGAGGGCGCGGCATTGCGCCTCGGCGACTTCGCCGCCGTCGATATAGACGCGGCGGAAGGCCTCTTTCGGCGATTGCTCGATGAGGGTGTCGGCAAAGTCCTCGAGCCGGCCCTGATCGTCCGAGAGCGCGGTGATGCGGAACTCGCCGGCGGCCTTGCCGGCCTCCGTCAAGGCGGCGAAGCAATTGCCCCCGGGATAGGCGGCGACGAGCTCGGCGAGCGTCGCCTGCGGCCCGTCGTCGTCGCTTTGCGCCTGCTCATGCGTGCCTCCCGGCGTTCCGGCGATCGTCTGCGGGCGGCGGGGCGACAGCGCGGCCAGCTCGGCCTCTTCGCGACGGGCCGCTGGGGCGGGCGCGATCCGGCCGGGTCGTGCGGAGGCGACCTGGCTGGGCTCGACCGGTGCGAACCTGCCGGAAACGGAGGCGGAGACCGCGGCGGCGGCCTTGGCCGGTTCCGTTTGGGGCGGCTGGATGACCGGCGCGGTCGACGCCGCCAGGTCGGCGGCAGGTGTCGAAGCGGCCAGTATCGAACCTGCAGGGGCCCGCGGAGCGACGGCGAGACGCCCCGGCGTCGAAGCGGCGGCCGCATCGGCACCGACCCGCGGGACGACAGCCAGCAGCCCCGAAGTCGGAGTGGCGGCAGCGCCGGCCGTCACTTCCGGAGCGATGTCGGGCGCATCCGAAGCGGTGGCGACTTCGGCCGTCACCCGCGGGACGATCGCTCCACCCGAGACGTTACCGGTCAAGGGCGCGGGAGGCACCGCTTCGGCCGCCGCCCCTTTCGCCTCCGCGAGACGGCCGGGGACGGCGGCTGACGCGGCCACCCGCACGGCCGGGTCGGCTCGCCCGTCGAGAATCGTCGGCGCCGGCAAGTCGGGCGGCTCCTTCGGGGCCGCTCTCGGGGCCATCGTTCCCACCGCCGTCTCACCGACCAGCAGGGTTTCGTCCTGACGCCCGGATGATGCCGGCCTCGGACGGGCCGCGGCGACGGGCGAGGGGCGCCGTCTCGCCGGCGGAACGACGGGAGACGCCGCTGCAAGGGCCATCGTCTCGGCGTCCGCCGCTGCGAGGGTGGCCGCCGAAACGGCCAGGCCCGGTTGCGGCCTTCGTGACGCGAGCGGCTCGAAAGACCCACTGGCCTCGACCTCTTGAGGTCGAGGCTGCTCTACCGGGTGGGGCAAAAAGATCGTCGCACTCTCGTCGGCGCGTTTCGCCGTCAGCACCGGACCGGCGCCGGTGGACTGCGCCAAGGCGATCGGTGCGGGCGACGAGGCCTCCGGTGGCGCTGCTCCAACTCGAGCCGCCATGCGCGGCGAGAGGGGAGTCGCCGGCGTCTCCGCGCCGGTTTCCGTCCTCAGGACCCGGGGCAGGACCGGGGACGCCATATCGCCAGCTTCGGCCGCCTGTAGAGCTGGTCCGGGGCCCGTCGGTGAAAGCTCTCGCGCGACCTCCATGACGGTCTCCGCTCGTTCCGGCGACTTCGGCGGGACCAGGATGTTTCCGCTGCCGCCGGCGGCCTCGATTGCGCTTGGCCGCGTCCTCGCGGCAATCATCGGCCTCGGAGGAGATTCAGCCGGCCGAACGGCCGCGGTCGGTTCGGGCGATTGCGGTTCGAGCTTGGCGGATTCGGCGGGGGCAGGACGCACGGTTTCGGCGGCAGAATTTTCGTTCGTGGATGAAGGCGACAACTGTTCCGGCGAGGCTCTCGTGGCCGCCGTGCCTGGCGCCGTCCCGGCAAGTTCTTCCGGGCTGGCGGGCGTTGCCACCTCGGCGAGGCGGGTCGTCGCAGCGACTGCTTCGCTCGGCGACGTCGCGAGTGGCCGAGGCGCGGCAGATTCGACCGGCAAGGGCGCCGCCGGGCGAGCGACGATCCCCCGCAATTCGGCCGCAGCGACCGCCTTCGGCGCGGCGGGGGCGGCTGTCTCGGGCTCCGGGACGGGAGGCGACGGTCTGGCAGTGTTCGTCGTGGCCGTGTCAGGCTGAACGGCGGCGAGTTCGGTCGACTGCGGACGGCTTTCATGGGCGGGGATCGGCTCGTTCGGCACGGGCGCGATCGATGCCGACGGACCGAGCGTGACGGGTTGCTGTCCGGCATCGTCCGGCCGAAGTTGCTTTTGCGGCGCGGCCGCCGACAACGTCTCTGCCGAGGCGTGGCCCAGCGGGTCGATCGACGTCGGTGGCACACGGTCTGCCCGGCTCGCCGGCGCCGTGGCGGACAGGGCCTGCGCCTCGGATCGCACCGGATCCACCCTGCCGGCGGGGGCGGGATGGGCTCTCGTTGCGCGGGCCGGCGTGAGGCTGGTGGTTCTGGTCTCGATCTCTTCGATGGTGATCGCGGTTTCTTTCGCCGGTTGCCGCCCCGTCTCGGGCATGAGCGCGAGGGCCAGCGCTCCGAGCCCGGCATGGATGGCGAGCGACAGGCCGCCGGCCGCCGCCCAGAGCCGAGTCTGCGCCCTCATGGCGAGGCCTGCCCGCCGCCGGCATTGAGGACGACGAGGCTCGTCGCGGCGCCGGCGGCCGAAGCCTCGCCGAGGATCTGGACGAGAACGCTTCCCGCGAGGTCGCGCGCCGCCAGCACGTAGAGGATCGGTGTGTCGCCGCCGTCCGGCGCGGTGAGCCCGGCGATCGCCTCGGCGAGTTCGGCGCGGGCGATCGTCCGCCCGTCGAGGCTGAGCGCCCCGTCCTCGGTGATCGCCAGCAGCGGTCGCGGCAGGCGCTCGCCGGCCTCGGCGCCGACCCTTGCCGGGTCGATCTCGCTCTCGCCCGGCGCGGTGAGCGTGCCGGCGAGGAGGAAGAACAGGAGGAGGAGGAAGACGATGTTGATCGTCGGCATGGCCGGATCGGCTCGGGGGCGGCGGCGGGCGGGCCGCAGAACCCGGCTCGCAGCGGAGCGTCGGAGGCTCATGGCGAAGCCTCCCCACCGCCGGTCTCGGCGCTTGCGGCTGGCGCCGCGATCAGACGGACGTTTTCGACGCCGGCGCGCTGGAGCGCATCGAGAGCCCTGGCGACATCCTCGGTGCGGGCGCTCCGTGCGGTCAGGAGAAGGACCGACCGGGTGCCGGCTTCGCGCATCCGGATGGCCGCCGGTCGAAGCGCGTCGAGCGCAAGGACGCGCGATCCGAGCCGCGCCCTTCCGCGCAGGACGACGAGGGTCTCGTCGGCCGGTGCCACGGAACGGGGCGTCGTCTCGGTGCCGTTGCCGCCGACGGTCGCACGCCCCTGTCCGCTGACGGGGATCAGGCCGAAGGGGGCGATGCGCGAGGACAGGGCGAAGAAGATCACAAGGAGAAAGATCACGTCGACGAGCGGCGTCAGGACGAAGCCTCGTCGTGCTCTTGCCCGCGGCCGGCGCATGGATCAGCGCGGCCGGGCGAGCGCCCGGTCGAGGTCGCCGCTCGCGGTTTCCTCGTCGGACGGGATCGTCGCAAGGCGTCGGCGCGAATAGGCCGCGCTGCGCGGCGCGTCACCGTGGATCGCCCGGAGGATCAGTCCCTCGATCGCCCGCGTCTCGGTTTCGAGCGCGGCGTCGAAATAGGCGGCGGCGAAGAAGAACGGGATGGCGACGACGAGCCCTGCGGCAGTCGTGATCAGGGCCGCAAAGATGCCGGCGGACAGGAGCGCCGGATCGATCGCCCCTTGCGTCCCGGACATGGTGAAGAACACCTCGATCATGCCGAAGACCGTGCCGAGCAGGCCGAGCATCGGCGCGGCCTGGACGATTGCGTCGAGAAACGGCAGATGCCGCGAAAGCCGCGAAAGGCCCTCGATCGCCGCCTCCTCGGCCAGCGCGCCGGCGCGCTCGCGGCTTTCCGGCCCGGGCGGGGCTTCGGATAGGGCGCCTTTGGCTGCAGCGAGGACGTTGGCGCGCAGCAACGGCGCCCGGCCGGCGTTGCCGGCGAAAGACCGGCTCTCGCTGGGCCTGCCGATCCCGGCCCGCCGGAACTCGATCGCCTTGACGATCGACACGGCAAGGCCGGCGATCGACAGGAGCACGAGAACGACGAGGATCGGGCCGGCGCTGGAGCGGAGCTGCGAGGCGATGATCTCCCACATGGCGCTGCCGCCGCTCCCTTACGTGTCGAAGGTGATGGCGGTGCGCGACGTCGGGCGGAGCGCCTCCATGCAGATGCCGGCGCTGCCCTGGCTCGTCTCGCATTCGGCGATGTCGTTGACGAGGATGCGCGAGATCCCGGCGCAGGGCTGATCGGCAAGATCGAACTGCACCACCTTGGTCTTGCCGGCGGGAAGCTGCCCGAACTGCAGGACGAGGAACTGCGAGACCTGGCCGTTCTGGTCGAAGACGACGACGTCGTAGGAGACCTTTGCGAGCGGCTGGCCCGTGTCGTTCACCGCGACGTAGGACAGGCGGCAGAGGCCGGCGTCGTCGACCGCGTTGTTGAGTTCGAGGCCGAGACCGCTCTGCGCTGCCGGCGGCGCGCCGGCCTCGGTGCCGCCGGTCTGAGCCTCACCTGTCTCTGCGCCCTGCGTCGCGGCGCCGCTCTCCTGGGCGAGAGCGCTTCCTGCGCCGAGCGCCAGACCGGCGACGAGAAGCGCGGCCGGTGCGACGGCCGCTGTCGTCCGAACGAACTGCCGGATGACCATCGCGAAATTCCTCCGCCCGGCCGGTTGCCGGTTCGATACGCTGCCTGAATTGACCCTGATCTTCATCCTGCCGCTCACGCCCTCTCTCTGGAACCCGTCATCAACCTTTGATAGAAACCTCTATCACGCTGGCCTTGAAGGATACAGATTTCCCATGGCGCTGTCGCGTAGGGATCGGACGGCAACTGCGCATGTCCTGGAATGTCCAGGCCGCCGCCGACGCAGCGGAAGCTCGCCGGCCCTCGCCGGCGCGGCAGTCCTTGCCGCGGGCCTGTTGCCGGCAGGAGCGGCCGAGGCCCAGTTCGTCGTCTGCAACCAGTCCCTCGACGTCGTCAACGTCGCCATCGGACGCGACGCCGGCGACGGCTTTTCGACCCGAGGCTGGTGGATCGTCGGCGCAAACCGGTGTGCCACCACCATCCGCGACGAACTGTCCGCCCGCTACGTCTATGTCCATGCCGAAGACGTCTTCGGGCGCCCGGTGCTCTATGGTTCGACCGACATGTGCGTCGGCGCGAAGAGCTTCGAGATCGCCGGCACCGAAGCCTGCTTCCAGCGGGGCTACCGCCCGGCAAAGTTCCTGGAGGTCGACACCGAGGCGGTGCCGCGCTGGACGCTGTTCCTGTCGCCGCGCTCGTGATCGGCGTGCCGCACACCCGCCCTCGGCTCCGATCGCAGACCACTCGTCTTATTCAATCATCGGTAGAAATCGATCTCGTGCTGCGCTAGCATCGGCAGCCATTCCGGAGGTCTTGAAGGACGCCGAACTTGCTCCCGAACCCGCCGATCTCGATCGATCCGACGCCGGCGGCCGGCCTCGCGCCGGGAGCCTCTGCCCCGCCGGGCGCGGCCACGAGCCCCTGCGCTTTCGATTGAGGCGGCGATGGCGGTTCGCGAGGAAGCCGAGACCCACCGCATCGATCCGGCGTTTCGCCGCGACCGTGTCGACCAAGGGCGCCAGCGCGCGGCGCGGCGTGTTCGAAAGCGGCTGGGCGCCGGAGTGGTCTGCGCCGTGCTGTGCCTCGGTGCGGCCCTCTACGCCCTTGTGCCGGCAAACGACACGATTCCGATCGACGCGGAACTCAATCTCGCCGTCGAGGACGACGGTGCGGCGCAGATCGCAATCGAGGCCAACCTCGACGAGGCGGGCATCGCCGGGCCGACGATGCTCGACCTGCCCGGCGATCCGCTGATCGTGACGCTCGGCGGCGCGGCCGGGCCCGCGTCCCGGCTGAGGGTCGTCGATCGGCCCGAGAGCCTTTCGGAAACGGTTTCATCGCCGAAACTGATGCTCCTGTCGGACCGGCTGGTCAGCGTCGGCGAGCGGCTGATGGTCCAGATCCCCTCCAGCCAGGCCGACTTCGCCTTCTTTCAAGCCCAGCGCGACGCCCCGCCGGCGGGGCTGGACGAAGGTGATGCCTTGGCGGTCGGGGAGGAGGACGAGGAGGCGGCGGGGAATGATCCGCTGAATGCAGGCGCCGGCATCGAGGATGCCGAGGGCGCCGGTTGGGGCGAGACCGTCGACCAAGGCACAGCGCCCCTGCCGGTCTTCGAGAAGACCCGGATCGAGGACACGACGAGCCTCGCCTGGCTGCGCCCGGAGAGCGAGCGTTTCGCGGAGACCGAGACGTTCGGCGAGCGGATACTCGCGCCGCTGCCGCTCATCCGGTTCCTGAGCGAGCGTGGCTTCGAACCTGAGGACGCCTCGGCTGCCGCTGCGGCTGCCCGCGATCTCCTGAAGATCGAGGAACTCGCGCCCGACATGGTGATCGGCCTCCGCGGGCTGCGGCCAAGCAGCTACGCCAGGCTCCTCGTCGCGCAACTGTCGCTCTATGCCGGCCAGACCTATCTCGGCACGCTGGCCCGCGAAACCGGCGGCAGCTTTTCCCTCGGCGCCGATCCCTTCGCTGCGGTCGATCTGGCGCGAAGGGCCGGAGAGGAGCCGCCCGGCGAGCGCCAGTACCGGCTGCTCGATGCGATCTATTCCACCGGCATCCGCAACGGCGTGCCGATGGAGGTGGTCGGCGAAGCCATCATGCTTCTGTCGCGGGATCACGACCTCGACGCCATCGCGACACCGAACGATCGCTTCGACCTGCTCTACGATGCCAAGCCTGCCGGCGACGGCTTGGCCGGGGCGGCGGGCGTGCGCTACGCCGCCGTCAGCCGGGGCGAAGGGCCGCTCGCCTGCTTCGTGTTCCGGCCCTCCACCGAGGCCCCCGCCTGTCACGACGGCCGGAGCAGGCCCGGCCCGAGCGGCACGTCATCCGGGGCCGCCGCGACGAACGGCATGGTCGTGCCGGTCGAGGGCGTCCTGACTTCCACCTTCGGACCGCGCCGGCACCCGATCCTCAAGACCGTGCGCATCCACAAGGGAGTCGACTGGGCGGCGCCGCGGGGAACGGCGGTCCATGCCGCCTTTGCCGGCACTCTCCTTCATGCCGGGGACGGGAAGGGCTACGGCAATCTCGTGCGAATCGATCACGGCGGCGGGCGCGAGACCCGCTATGCCCATCTCAGCCGCTTCGCGCCCGGGCTGAAACCAGGGCAGAAGCTCGCGGCGGGTGATCTGATCGGCTATGTCGGCACCACCGGCCTGTCGACGGGGCCGCACCTGCATTTCGAGCTCTATGCCGACGGCGAGGCGATCAATCCTCTGGGCACCAACGAGCACGCGGTTTCCGCCGACGTCACGGCTGTTGCCGGCAATGCCGCGCCGGCGGTCTCGGCGGCCGGTGCCGTCGATCAGCTCGTCGCATGGATCGTCAAGGTGGAGAGCGGCGGCAATGCCCGCGCCAAGAACCCCCTGTCGAGCGCCACCGGCCTCGGCCAGTTCATCGCCTCGACCTGGCTGCGGATGATCCGCACCTACCGGCCGGACCTTGCCGGCAGCCTCTCGCCACGGGAAATTCTCGACCTTCGATACGATCCGACGCTGTCGCGCGAGATGATCCGCAATCTTGCCCGGGAGGGCGAGGCTTATCTCGTCAGGCGCGGCCATCGGATCACCGCGGGGCGGCTCTATCTCGCCCATTTCCTCGGCATGGACGGGGCCAACCAGGTGCTCTCGGCCGATCCGGAAGCGGCGGTCGTCGCCGTCGTCGGCGCCGGCGTGATCAAGGCGAACCCGTTCCTCGCCGGCCAGAAGGTGCGCGACGTCATCGTCTGGGCCGAGCGGAAGATGCATTCGGTGCGGGGCGGCACCCGGCGGGCACCCGCGGCGGTGGTCGACTCGTCACCCCCCGTCCCGCAGCCGCCGGCGCCGATCGGGCCGGACCCGGCCTTCGTCGCCTATCGCAAGGCGATCCTCGCCGTCCTCGCCGAGGCCGGCATCGCCTCTTGACGGAAACCTGCCTCAGGCGCTGAGGCCGCCGCGGCGCAGATGTTCGTCGAGGCGCGGCATGATCTCGACGAAGTTGCAGGGACGGTGCCGGTAGTCGAGCTGGTCCTTCAGGATGTGGTCCCAGCCGTCGCGGCAGGCGCCGGGCGAGCCGGGCAAAACGAAGACGAAGGTGGCGCCGAGGACCCCGCCGGTGGCGCGCGACTGGATGGTCGAAACGCCGATCTTCTCGAAGGAGATCCGGTGGAAGATCGCCGAAAAGCCGTCCATCCGCTTCTCGAACAGGGGTTCGAGCGCCTCGGGCGTAACATCGCGGCCGGTGAAGCCGGTGCCGCCGGTGGTGATGACGACGTCGACCTCGGGGTCCTCGCACCAGGCCTTGACCGCCGTGCGGATGGCTTCGACGTCGTCCGTCACGATCCTGCGGTCGGCGAGGCGATGGCCGGCGCCGGTCAGCCGGTCGGCGAGGGTGTCGCCGGAGCGGTCGTCGGCGAGGCTGCGGGTGTCGGAGACGGTGAGGACGGCAATCGACAGGGGCACGAAGGTGCGTTCGGTGTCGCTCATGGCAAATTCCTTCCGTCGTCCGGCGCGTCGGTGCCGGGGCGACGCGACAGCCACCAGCCGGGCTCTTCCCCGGCGATGGTCCGCGCCGCTTCGTCGCGGGCAGCCGCGTCTGCAAAGAGCCCGAAGACCGTCGCCCCGGATCCGGACATGCGGGCGAAGAGAGCACCGGCGGCCAGCAACCGCGCCCGCGCCATCTCGATTCCGGGCGCCAGCGACCCGGCGGCGAGCGCCAGGTCGTTGCGCGTTTCGCCGAGATAGGCGACGAGTTCGGCAAGGGATGAAAAGCCGTATCCCGGCAGCGCCGGCATCGGCGGATTGTCGCGCCGGGCGAGCATGCGGAAGACGACGGCCGTTTCGACGGCAATGCCCGGATTGACCAGCAGGATCGGAAGTTCCGGCATCGCCTCGACCGGCCGGATTGCCTCGCCGATGCCCGACACGAAGGCCGCCCGTCCTTCGAGGCACATGGGAACGTCGGCGCCGAGGCGAATGGCCGCGGCGGCAAGCGCCGTCCGCGCCGCCCCGGGCGCATCGGCCGCAACGAGGGCGAGGAGGGCCGCGGCATCGGCCGAGCCGCCGCCGATGCCGGCGGCGACGGGAAGATGCTTCGTCAGCGCAATGTCGAGGGGAGGCAGCGACAACCCGAACTTTGCGAGTTCTGCGCGGGCGAGGGCGGCCGCCTGCAGGAGTATGTTGCCATCGCCGGTCGGAACGCTCGAGGCGAAGCGGCCGGAAACGCCGAGGCGATCGATTCCCGCTTCCAGATCACGGAGGCTGGTGTCGTCGCCGCGCGGGCGGACGACGACCTCGTCGCTTGCCACCGCGTCGAAGACGACGAGACTTTCCAGGAGATGATAGCCGTCGTCCCGCCGCCCGACGACATGGAGCGCGAGATTGACCTTGGCGGGTGCGAGCCGGCATTCGGCCGAAACGGTCAAGGCATCCATGTGTCCCACCATCCGGCTTCGTGCGGCAGACCCGTCAGTTCGTGGTCGTCGGGGCTGCGCCCGGTGCCGCCTCCGACGGCTGCTGGCTTGCCGGTGCGGCGGCGGGCTTGGCGGGAAGGTCGGTTGCCGGGGACTTGGCTTCGGCCTCGGCCCGCGGGGCGGTCTCGGCGTCGCCGGCTTCGGCCTTTTCGCTGGAAGCTGTGCCCGTCAGGCCGTTCTTCAGCTTCGCCTCGATCGCCCGGCGCTGATCGGGCTCGGGCTCCGGCTTACCGACGAGGGCGCGCTCCCACTGGAACTTCGCCTCGCGCTTGCGGCCAACCTGCCAATAGGCGTCGCCGAGATGATCGTTGACCGTCGGCTCCATCGGCGTGATCAGGACGGCCCGCTCGAGCTGCTCGACGGCATCGTCGTAGCGGCCGAGGCGGTAGTAGGCCCAGCCGAGGCTGTCGATGATGTAGCCGTCATTGGGCCTGAGGTCGACGGCCCGCTTGATCATGTCGAGGCCCTCGTCGAGATGGCGGTTCATGTCGACCCAGGAATAGCCGAGATAGTTCAGGACCTGTGGCTGGTCGGGCGAAAGCTCCAGCGCCTTCTTGAAGTCGGGCTCGGCCTTGTCCCACATCTTCTGGCGCTCGTAGGCGATGCCGCGCTGATAGTAGAGGTTCCAGTTCTCCTCGTCGCCCGCCTTGGCGAGTTCCACCGCCTTGTTCAGCGCCTCGGCCGCTTCGGCATATTCCTTGTTGGCGGACAGGACGTCGGCGAGCGCGGTATGGGCGCGCACGTCGTCCGGATAGTCGCGCACCGCCCGTTCCAGATGCCGTTTCGCCTCGTCCTTCTTCTCGGCATACCAGAGGTCGAGGCCGATCTGCAGGTCGGCGGTCCGGCGGAAGGCGGAATTCTCGGGGATCTCCTTGTAGTAGGAGATGGCCAGTTCCAGCTGGTTCGCCTGCTCGGCGATGCCGGCGAGCGCGGTCAGGAGCGCCGGGCTGCGCGGCGCCAGCGCCCTCGCCAG
Organism: Jiella pacifica; assembly: GCF_010500815.1. Lineage (GTDB taxonomy): Bacteria > Pseudomonadota > Alphaproteobacteria > Rhizobiales > Rhizobiaceae > Jiella > Jiella pacifica. The sequence continues at coordinate 77,141 of NZ_JAAAMG010000014.1, read as the reverse complement.
CTGGAAGTAGAGCAGCGCGACGTCGCGGCCGTCGCCCCGGTTGATTGCCTGACCGAGCACGTAGAGGCTCTCGGCCGCACCCTCCTGAACGGAGGCGGCGGCCGGCTCGATCGTCTCGCCGCGATCGATTCGATCGCGCAGGAAGGTCAGCGGCGTGTAGTTCGGCGCGACGGCAAGCCCGGCATCGACCGCCTTCAGCGCAGCCTGCTTGTTGCCTTCGCGCACCTCGAGCCGGGCGAGGGCGTCGGCGGCGCCGAGATAGGCGTCTGGAGAGGTGCGGGCGAGGGTCTGGTCCCCGACGACCTTCGACAACACCGTGCGCGCCACCTGCGGCCGGTTGGCGAGCGAGGCGATCAGGCCCTTCTGATAGGCGTTGAAGATCGCGTACCAGGGTGCGCCGGTGCTCTGATCGATCCGCGACAGCGCCTCGTCGACCCGGCCGGCGCCGACCTCGGCCCAGGCCATCAGATGGGCGAGGAGAAGCGCGTCGAGATCGGTCGGATTGACGACGTCGAATTCGGAAATCGCGGCCTCGAAGTCGCCTTTCGTCAGGGCGTCGACGCCGAGGGTGATTCGCGCCACCTTCGAGACGTTCGCGTCGTCGCGAAGCTTCGCCGCGAGGTCGACGCCGTCCTTGAACCGTCCGTCCGCCAGATAGGCGAACATCGCGTCCTGCTGCAGGGCCTCCGCAGTCGGGTCGATCGACAGCGCCTGGGTGTAGAAGTCGCTCGCGGCGTCGAGATCGCCCGAGGCCTGGGCGGTCTTGGCCGCCAGATAGGCGCCAGAGAGCGAGCCGGCGATCTCCACCGGCGCCTTCGCCAGGGCGGACAGCCCGTCCTGCCCGGCCGCACGGCCCGCCCCGCTCCCTGCAAGAACGATCACGGCCGACGCCATCAAGGTGGTGAAGAGGCGCGAAAGCGTCACGATGGATCCTTTCCTCCGGCGGGGCCGGTGCGGTTTCCTTGCAAGGTGCCGCGGCCGGGGCAGCCCGGACGGTTCGCGAAGTGACGCGAACTCGCGACAATTTGCAAGTCTCTTCGGCGTGTTGCACAAAGACCTTGACCGCAATGCGACGAGGCCCGCGGCAATGCCGGCGATCACGTCGAAGTGGCCCGGATCGCGTCGGTCGAGCCGATCAATTCAGCCGATCGACGCAGAAGTCGACGACGCCGAGCATCGCCTCTCGGGCCGGCGAGGGCGGCAGGGTCGCGGCGGCGCGATAGGCCTCCTGACCGAAGTCCCGCGCCCGCTCGATCGTCGCTTCGAGGGCGCCGTGGCTCTGCAGCAGTTCCTTGGCGCGGGCAAGCGCCGCGTCGTCGTTCTGGCCGCCCTCCATCGCGCTCTGCCAGAAGGCCTTCTCCTCGGCGTCGCCCTTCGCATAGGCCAGAATGACCGGCAGGGTGATCTTGCCTTCGCGGAAGTCGTCGCCGGTGTTCTTGCCGAGATCGGCCAGGGAGCTGCGATAGTCGAGGACGTCGTCGACGAGCTGGAACGCCAGGCCGAGGGAGCGGCCATAGTCGCGCATCGCCGCGCGCTCGCTCTCGCCCTTGCCGGCGATCACCGGTCCGACCTCCGTGGCGGCGGAGAACAACGCGGCGGTCTTGGCGTCGATGACGGCGAGATAGTCCGCCTCGCTTGTGGTCATCTGCTTGGCGGCCGCGAGCTGCCAGACTTCGCCCTCGGCGATCACCGCCGACGCTGCAGACAGGATCGCCAACGCGTCGAGCGAACCGACCTCGACCATCATCTTGAAGGCCTGGCCCAGCAGGAAGTCGCCGACGAGGACGCTCGCCTGATTGCCCCAGATGGTGCGCGCCGTGCTCTTGCCGCGCCGCATGTCGCTCTCGTCGACGACGTCGTCGTGGAGCAGCGTCGCGGTGTGCATGAACTCGACGCTGGCGGCGAGCTTGACGTGATCGGCGCCGTCATAGCCATGGGCCAGGGCCGAGGCGATGGTCAGCATCGGCCGCAGCCGCTTGCCGCCCGAGGAGATGAGATGTTCGGCGATCTGCGGGATGAGTTCCACGTTCGAGCCAGCCATGGCGAGGATCAGATCGTTGACCCGCGCCATGTCCTCTTTGGTCAGCGCGAGGATCGGATCGATCGACCCGCGGGTCTGCCGCTGTGCGGCGCGGATGGCCAGGCTCACCATGCTTCTCCGTTATTCGAGCTCTCCGCAGAGCGATTTCTGCGCTGCAATAGGCCGAGGGCGCGGCCCCCCGCAAGGGCGGTGGTCGCGCGTTCGTCGCAGCCACCTGCAAGCGGGCGGAGCGCAGCATCCCTGGTCGCCAAGATGGCGTCTTCGCGCCGCGCGTCCATTCGAAGCTCAGATCACGCATGAAATTCGCCGTGACGGGGGGGCGGGCGTCGCCTTCTCAGGCTCGCTGCGGGCGGCACGGCACTTTCGGCCTCGACAAGGCGTTGTGCCATCGGAAAGATGGAGGCCGGCCCGCGGGGCGGCGAAACGCCGTCGGTTGAAAGGATGCATCATGAAGGAACTCATGCGATCGAACGACGCGGTGCTGATCTCGTTCGTCGACGCCTTGCTGAAGGATGCCGAGATCGTGCATTTCGTCGCGGACGCCCATATGAGCATTCTCGACGGCTCGATCGGCGTCCTGCCCCGGCGCGTCCTCGTCGATCCGGAGTGCCTCGACCAGGCACGCCGGCTCCTGCGCGATGCCGATCTCGGCCACGAGATCTCCATGGCCGAATGACGCGTGGGGCCGAATGATGCGTGGGGCCGAATGATGCGCGAGCCGGCCGATGCGGGCTTGACGGAGATCCGACCGGCGATGGTGGCCGATCCCTTCGGCGATGTGACGATCGACGGCCGCCCGGTGCGGCTCGACGCCTTTCATAGCGGTGGCTTCACGGTGTTTCAGCCGAAGGGCTGGGGCTACCGCTCGGGCCTCGACGCCATGCTGCTTTCCGCCTGCGTCGCCTCCGGATTCGCCGGCAGGATCGCCGATCTCGGTGCCGGATCGGGTGTCGTCGGCTTCAGCGCGGCGCTTCGCGCGCCGGCGGCGACGGTGACGCTCGCAGAGGCCCAACCGATCATGGCGGCGCTCTGCCGCCACTCGCTGGCCCTGCCGCAGAACGCTGCCTTTGCGAGCCGCATCGCTGTTACCGAGATCGACATCGGCGCCGGCCGCGTCCCGCGCGGGGCTGCCGGCCTCGGTGATTCGGCCTTCGATCTCGTTCTGACCAATCCCCCATTCCATCCGGCGAACCACCGCCGGCCACCGGATCCGGTGCGCGACAAGGCACTGTTCGCCCAAGACGGGATGTCGCTCGGCCGCTGGTTCGCCGTCGCCGCCGCGCTGCTGGCGCCGAAAGGGCGACTGGTGGCGGTGTTGAGGGCGGATCGTCTCGGCGAGGTCCTGCAAACACTCGAGGCCCGTCTCGGCGGCGTGACCGTCCTGCCGGTCCATACCCGGGCAGGAGCGCCGGCAGAGCGCATCGTCGTCACGGCGAGACGAGGCACGCGCGCGCCGCTGCGGCTGCTCGAAGGGATCGCCCTCGAAGATGCGGGCGGCCACCCGGCGGAGCTGTCCGAAGGCATCGCCCGAGGCACCGCGACGCTTCCCCTCGCCGAGATGTGAACCCGTCGCGGTCGGGCGCAGGCGAACGTCGCCGAACCGCACCGTTTGCGAAGCCGCGGGGAGTGCTTAAATGCGAGGGGATCTTTTAGAAGAACCGCACCCAAAGGCATCCTCTTGGCCAACCCGCTCAAGAAATTCCTCCCGAAGCGCTTTCGTCGGGAGGGCGTCACCATTCCGGTGGTCAAGCTCTCGGGCATGATCGCGGCCTCCAGCTCGCCCTTCCGGCAGGGACTGTCGATCGCGACGGCCGCGCCGCTGCTCGAAAAGGCCTTCGGTGACAAGGCGGCGCCGGCCGTCGCCATCGTCGTCAACTCGCCCGGCGGCTCGCCGGTGCAGTCGCGGCTGATCTTCAAGCGGATCCGCGATCTGGCCGACGAAAAGCAGAAGACCGTCCTCGTCTTCGTCGAGGACGTCGCGGCCTCCGGCGGCTACATGATCGCCTGCGCCGGCGACGAGATCATCGCGGATCCGTCCTCCATCGTCGGCTCGATCGGCGTCGTCTCCGGCTCCTTCGGTTTCGTCGAGGCAATCGCCAAACTCGGCATCGAGCGCCGCGTCCACACCGCCGGTCAGAACAAGGCGACGCTCGACCCGTTCCAGCCGGAAAAGCCGGAGGACGTCGCCCATCTGAAATCGCTGCAACTGGAGATCCACGACACGTTCATCGATCTCGTCAAGTCGCGGCGGGGCGCAAGGCTCGTCGAGGACGACCAGATGTTCTCCGGCCTGTTCTGGTCCGGCAAGCGGGGGCTCGACCTCGGCCTCGTCGACGCCCTCGGCGACATCCGCGAGACGCTGCGGCTGCGCTACGGCGAGACCGTCAAGCTGGAGTTGATCAGCCAGGGCCGCTCGCTTTTCGGCCGCAAGCCGAAGGGCATCAGCACCGGATCGGAAAGCGGCCTCGCCGCGATCGGCGAGGGCGTGGCCGACCGGATCTTCGCCCAGATCGAGGAGCGGGCGGTCTGGGCGAGATTCGGGCTCTGAGGATCGCTGCCTCTGCGCGCGAATGTTCTCCCGACAACGGGCGAGTACGCCGCAGATGGTGAATTGCCGGCATGGCGGCGAAGGCGCATAATGGCGACAGAAGGTGTGTTTTGGAGATGATCGAAGCGATGCCCCAGCTCATACTCCTGGGCCTCGTCGGAGCCGCGGCCTGGCTCGGCTTCAAGCAGATGGCGAAGGATGCCGAGAAGGTCTCCGAGCGAAACCGGCAGGCCGAAGCGGAGGTGCGCACCGGTGCGCAGGGAACGCTCGTGCGCGGCCCGGATGGCGTCTATCGCGTCCGCAAGGACTGACGCGGCACCTCTTGCCGTCGATCTTCTTCGTCGTCGCAACCCGTAGCTGACTGCCAAAGCAGCCAGCCACGGGAATGGAACATGCGGCCCTTCGCCCCGATTCCCCTGTCGATATTCCTATCTGACGGAGGCGACGATGAAGGCCATCACCTGGCACGGCAAGCACGACATGCGATGCGAAAGCGTCCCCGATCCGACGATCGAGGACGGTCGCGACGTGATCATCAAGATGACCGCCTGCGCGATCTGCGGGTCGGATCTCCACTTTTACGACGGCTTCATGCCCGGCATGGAATCGGGCGACATCGTCGGTCATGAGTTCATGGGCGAGGTCATGGAGGTCGGCCGCGACACCAAGAAGCTGAAGGTCGGCGACCGGATCGTCGTGCCATTCACCATCGTGTGCGGCGAATGCGATCAGTGCAAGCGCGGCAACTTCTCCGTCTGCGAGCGCTCCAACCGCAATGCCGACCTCGCCGCCAAGATGTTCGGCCACACCACCGCTGGTCTTTATGGCTACTCGCATTTGACCGGCGGCTATTCCGGCGGCCAGGCCGAATTCGTCCGCGTGCCCTATGCGGATGTCGGGCCGGTGAAGGTTCCCAACGGCATGACCGACGAGGAGGTGCTGTTCCTCGGCGACATCCTGCCGACCGGCTGGCAGGGCGCCAAGAACTGCGACATCAAGCCGACGGACACCGTGGCGATCTGGGGCGCCGGCCCGGTCGGCCTGTTCGCACTGCAGAGCGCCATCATCCAGGGGGCGAAGCAGGTGGTCGTCATCGACGAGGTGCCCGAACGTTTGGCCATTGCCCAGCGGATGGGCGCCATCACCATCGACTTCCAGAACGAGAGCACCGTCGAGCGGCTGAACGAGCTGACCGACAACAAGGGCCCGGACGCCTGCATCGACTGCGTCGGCATGGAGGCCCATTCTGGCTACGGGGTCGAGCACCTCTACGACCGCGCCAAGCAGGCGGTGATGGCCGAGACCGATCGGCCGCATGTCTTGCGCGAGATGATCTATGTCTGCCGTCCGGGCGGCACGATCTCGGTGCCCGGCGTCTATGGCGGCCTCGTCGACAAGATCCCCTTCGGCGCGGCGATGAACAAGTCGCTGAGCTTCAAGATGGGCCAGACCCACGTCAACAAATGGGCCGACGACCTTCTGGTGCGCATCCAGGAAGGCCAGTTCGATACCACCTCCTTCATCTCCCATCGCGGCACGCTGGAAGACGGCCCGGACCTCTACAAGACGTTCCGCGACAAGAAGGATGGCTGCACCAAGGTCGTGCTGACGCCGTAACGGGTGCAGCGCTCCAAAGAGGCTTCGTTGGATGGCCGCGGCATGGGTGCCGCGGCCATTGTGCGTCAGGAACGCGCCGACCCGCTGCGGTTGCGGCGTCATTTCAGTGACGAGCGCCTGGGTCATAGTCGGTGGGACCGGGACGAGGTCCGGCATGCCGCCCTGTTGAACAAACGCCGAGAGGAGAGCGAGACCAATGCTGGACATCGAGGCCGGCCACGGCAAGGAAAGCCATGACGACGCCAGCCATCCGCGCCTCTTCTACTTCTGCGGCGTCGTCGGCATCCTCGGCTGCATCGCCGCGGTGACCGCAAACGTCGTGGGCGTGATCGTCCGGCCGAACGAGGGCATGATCGCTGATACGATCAGCGCGCTCGCCGCCGGCCGTTACGCCGTCATCATGGACATCGGCCTCTATGCCTTCGCCGCCGGAGTTCTCGCCGCCGCCGCCGGCCTGCGCCGGCTGCACTGGGGCAATTGGAGCTGGACGGCCGGCTCCTGGCTCCTGACCCTCATGGCGATCCTCATCGTCGTCATCGGCGCCCATGGCGAATATGGCGACGGCGAGCCGGGCGGCCTCGTCATCCATCTGCCGGTGGTCGGCGTGATGGCGCTGGTTTTCACCGCCTCGGCGCTCCTGACGGCCGCCGGCTTCTACCGCTTCCGCCGCCGCTGGTTCTGGTTCAACATCGCCTGCGCGATCCTCTGGGTGGCGGGCGCTGCGGCCTTCTGGTTCTCGCCAACCTCGATCGACGGGCTGATCGAGCGCTGCGTCGGCATGATCATGATCGTCTGGCTGCTGGCCGTGTCGAAATTGCTGATCGACCGCGCGAAGGGGAGGGCGACGCGGCTGCCGGTTCTCGGCGACTGGTAGGAGGCGCGACAACGTTTGACCGACGGCGGGCCGCCAGGTCGTTCCGGGGGGCGTTCGGGATGTTCGCTTCGACAGCCTGCGATTCCACCTGCGTGTCGACATCCGCGGCGGCGCAGCTGCAGTCTCTAGCTGTAGTGACATCGATGACGAGCGACCACCTGTTTAGACGCCCGATGCCGGATCGGTCGAGAATCCGTCGAGCTAACTTAGGCTTAATGCTGCTTTCGTAAGGATATATCCTGCGCGGAGGCTAACGTGGTCGTTTTCAAGAAATCCATCGACTGGCTGACATTCCGGACCATCGAGCCCGGACTTGCTCAAGCACAGTTCCGCGAGTTGCAGCGGCAGATCCCGCTCCTCTACGCTTTGCTGAGCATGAATGCCCTTGCGGTCGCTTACACCCATTACGGTACCGCGCCCCAGTGGATGGCAGTCTGGATCCCGGCCGTGCTGGTGACGGTCAGCGTCGTCCGCCTGGTGAAATGGGTGCGTTCCCCCGCGGCGACGGTCGGCGAAGAGGAAGCTGTCCGGCTTCTGAAGCGCACCACGATACTGGGATCGGTGATCGCGCTCGCCTACATCTCCTGGTCGCTGCATTTGAGCCAATATGGTGACGAGCATCAGCAAACTCACGTCGCCATCTTCATCGCGATCACGGTGATCGGCTGCATTTTCTGTCTGATGCATCTGCCCCAGGCGGCGTTGGCGGTCACGGCGATCGTCACTCTTCCGTACCTCGCCTTCTACGTATCGCCCGACGACGCGGTCTACACCGCCATCGGCTTCAACATCCTCCTCGTCACGCTCGTGATGATCCGCGTCCTCCTCAATAGTTTCGACGGCTTCGCGATGCTGATCCGGACGCAGGTACACACGGAGAAACTGAACCGGGAGATCACCAAGCTCGCCCATACCGACATGTTGACCGGGCTGCCGAACCGGCGCCTCTTCTTCTCAGAGGCCGACCGCAGCATCGAACGCTGCCGCACGGACGGGCGGGAGCTTGCCCTTGGCGTCATCGATCTCGATCGCTTCAAGGCCGCGAACGACACCTTCGGTCATGTGGTTGGCGACGAACTTCTCGAAGCGGTCGGAGAGCGCCTGCGTGACATCTTCGCGGATCATGGCCTCGTGGCACGTCTGGGCGGCGACGAGTTCGCCTTCGTGATCGAGGGGGACGAAGCAAAGGCCATGGCGCTTGCCGGACATGTTTGCCAGGTCCTTTCGGAGCCATTCCAGCTGGAAGACATCACCGTCTCGATCGGCGCCTCTTGCGGGGTGGCGACGACGCGCGACATTTCCGGGACCTCGCGCGAACTCTACGACGGCGCCGACTACGCCCTCTACAAGACCAAGAGCGAGCGCCGCGGCTTTGCGACGCTCTACTCGCCCGAACACGAGAAGCGCATCCGCTCCGAACGGGCGGTGGAAGCCGCCCTTCAGGTGGCGGACCTCGACGGCGAGATGGAGGTCCATCTCCAGCCGATCGCCAGCATCGACGGGCAAACCATCGTGTTCGTCGAGGCTCTGGCGCGCTGGACGAGCCCCGAACTCGGTCGGGTCGCGCCCGACGTCTTCATCCTGCTCGCGGAGCGGGCGGGCATCATGCACCGCCTGACCTTGACGCTTCTCGGCAAGGCCCTCGCCTGTCTCGAGCGCCTTCCGACGGGGGTGATGCTCTCCTTCAATCTGTCGGCGCACGACATCACGTGCCACGAGACGGTCGTCGCCATCATGGCGCTGGTGCGGCGCTCGGGCGTTCACCCGTCGCGGCTCGTCATGGAGTTGACGGAAACGGCGGTGGTCAGGGACTTCGAGGCTGCCGAGGCATCGATGCGGCTGCTTCGCTCGCTCGGGATCAAGATCGCCCTCGACGACTTCGGCACCGGCCAGTCGAGTCTCAGCTATCTACGCAGGCTGCCGATCGACAAGGTCAAGATCGACAGCAGCTTCGTCGCCGGCGCCGACGATGCCGAGGGCCGCGAGCTTCTTTCCGCCGTCATTGCCTTCTGCAAGTCGATGCGGATGCAATGCATTGCGGAAGGCGTGGAGGACGCAACGCAGCTCCACTTCCTCCAGTCGATCGACTGCGACTTCTATCAGGGCTACCTGCTCGCCAGGCCGATGCCGATCGACGAACTCGTCGCCTGGGTCGAGGACAAGGCACAGCCGGACGAACGGCTGGCACGAGCCTGACTGCACGTTGCGGTCCGGCAGTTTCGTCGGCGACGGACGAACGGTCGCGTCCGCCCGCCATCGGCCCAGCCTTGACCGGCCTCCCGCCCCCGTGGCAACTCGCGTCCGACCCTTTTCGCCCGCCGCGTCTCGTTTCGCGGGATCATGCCGGACCGTCCCATCATGTCAGACCTTGCCCCCCACATGGACCCGCGCCGCTCCTTCCAGGCGCTGATCCTGACGTTGCATCGCTACTGGGCCGATTACGGCTGCGTCGTGCTGCAGCCTTACGACATGGAGGTCGGCGCCGGCACCTTCCATCCGGCGACGACGCTGCGGGCGCTGGGGCCCCGGCCGTGGAACGCCGCATACGTCCAGCCGTCGCGGCGGCCGAAGGACGGTCGCTACGGCGAAAACCCCAACCGGCTGCAGCACTACTACCAGTACCAGGTGATCCTGAAGCCGAACCCGGCCAACCTGCAGGAGCTCTATCTCGGCTCGCTGAAGGCGATCGGCATCGACACCGGCCTGCACGACATCCGCTTCGTCGAGGACGACTGGGAGAGCCCGACGCTCGGCGCCTGGGGCCTCGGCTGGGAATGCTGGTGCGACGGCATGGAGGTCTCGCAGTTCACCTACTTCCAGCAGGTCTGCGGCATCGAATGCGCCCCCGTCGCCGGCGAGCTGACCTACGGGCTCGAGCGGCTGGCGATGTACGTCCAGAACGTCGACAACGTCTACGACCTCAATTTCAACGGCCGCGAGGGGGCCGAGAAGGTCACATACGGCGACGTCTTCCTGCAGGCCGAGCAGGAATATTCCCGCTACAATTTCGAGATCGCCGATACGAAGATCCTGCACCAGCACTTCATCGACGCGGAAAACGAGTGCAAGGCGGTCCTCGCCTTCGGCGCTCCGGGGCAGGCCGGCGGCCTGCACAAATGCGTCCTGCCGGCCTACGACCAGTGCATCAAGGCGTCCCACGTCTTCAACCTGCTCGACGCCCGCGGCGTCATCTCGGTGACCGAGCGCCAGAGCTACATCCTGCGCGTCCGCAACCTCGCCAAAGCCTGCGGCGAGGCGTTTTTGCTGACCGATGCCGGTGGAGCGAATTGGTAGGGCTGAGATGAAGTGGAAGCAGATCGACAAGCGCAGCCGGGCGGTGTTCCGGCAGTGCCGAACGCCTAGCCCGGACCCTGCCCAAATGGATCGATGACCGTGATCTCGGGAAAGCGGAAATCCCGCGTGTTCCTGGTGAGCACCGCGAGGCCGTGGACTGCAGCCGTCGCGGCTAAGAGGCTGTCATAGCTCTCGGTGCCTGCCTCGGCCTGCATGGCGCCGCAAAGCATCGCCTCCGTCGCACCGAACGGCAGGATGCGGCCATCATAGGCTGGCAGGACGTTGCCGGTGAGCCAGCGCTCAAGCGTGGCGGCGTCGTCGGGGGCGCGGCGCGCGAGGCGCAGGATGCCCCGACGGATCTCCATGATGGTGATCACCGACAGGAAGAAGGCGCGCTGCGGCACCTCCTCGAACCACCGCTGCACGAGCGGATCGGCCCGGCGGCCCTTGCGGGCTTCCGACAGGACGTTCGTGTCGACGAGGTATGCCGTCAAAATGCGACGTCCCGGCCCGCCAGGGCAGAGCGCTCGAAAGCAATGTCGATACCGGCGGCGTCCTCGTTGGCGAGGAGATCGAGCATGGTGGGGCCGGCCTTCTCGCCGCTCATCCGCCGGAATTCCTCGTGGGTCATCAGGACGAAGGCAGGCTTGCCCCGATCGGTGATGACGACCGGTGCCACGGCGGCGGCGCGCTTCGCCGCGCCGATGTCCTGATTGAGTTCGCGTGACGAGATCGTGGCCATGACCGCCTCCTTGTAGTAACGCAAAAATATGTTGCTACATTGAAGCGGTCAAGAGGTTCATGCCCGCGCGCTGGTGCCCTCGGAGCCCGGGTCCTCGGCAACCTTGCGGGCAAAGTCCCGCTGATCGCCGCCCGAGCTTGCGATGCCGAGAAGGGCACCAAGGGCCGTCTCGAACAGGCCCTTCCAGTCAATGTCGGCGGACAGGCGCTCCATGCTCAGATCGTAGGATGTCGCTCAGATCGTAGGACGTCTCGATCGCATTGGCGAACCAGCCGAAGACGTTGCCCTCATCCTGGCCCGGATAGAAGGTGCAGAGGGCGGTCGTCGACCACGCTTCAGGAGGGGCTCGGATGAAGAAGGGCGCGCGGCCGCAGCGGCGAGGGGGCCCTGGCAGGGCGTTGACGCGTCTCACCCGCAATTGCGGTAAGCCGTATTCTCGGTTCGCTTCGAGGTCGAGGCTTTTGCAATGGCTCCCAACGCACTAGGTTAGCGAAACAGCAGCGAGATCCGTGTGCTCACTGCCCCGCCGCGATCCGCAATCGACGGGCTCATGAACCGACCGATCATCCCCCAATCCATCCCAAAGGCTCGCCCCGCCGACGCCAATGTCACGGCCGTCCTCGGGCCGACCAACACCGGCAAGACCCATCTCGCCATCGAGCGGATGATCGCCCACGGCTCCGGCACCATCGGCCTGCCGCTCAGGCTGCTCGCTCGCGAGGTCTATCAGAAGGTCTGCGACCGGGTCGGCGCCGGCCATGTCGCGCTGATCACCGGCGAGGAGAAGATCCGGCCGCCCAACGCCCGCTATTTCGTCTGCACCGTCGAGGCGATGCCGCGCAATCCCGGCACCGCCTTCGTCGCGGTCGACGAGGTGCAGCTCGCCGGCGATCTGGAGCGCGGCCACACCTTCACCGACCGGATCCTCACCGCCCGGGGCTTCCAGGAAACGCTGCTGCTCGGCGCCGGCACCATGCAGGGCGTCCTGAACCGGCTGATCCCCGGCCTTTCCACCCAGACCCGGCCGCGCATGTCGAACCTTCTCTATGCCGGTTCGAAGAAGATCACCCGGCTGCCGCGGCGCTCGGCCATCGTCGCCTTCTCGGCCGAAGAGGTTTACGCCATCGCCGAGTTGATCCGCCGGCAAAGGGGTGGTGCGGCGGTGGTTCTCGGGGCGCTCAGCCCACGCACCCGCAACGCCCAGGTCGAGCTCTACCAGGCCGGCGAGGTCGACTATCTCGTCGCCACCGACGCCATCGGCATGGGGCTCAATCTCGACGTCGACCACGTCGCCTTCGCCCAGGACTGGAAGTTCGACGGCTTCCAGTATCGCCAGTTGACGGCCGCCGAATACGGCCAGATCGCCGGTCGGGCGGGCCGCCATGTGCGCGACGGCACATTCGGTGTGACAGGCCAGGTCAATCCGCTGCCCGACGAACTCGTCGAGGCTCTGGAGGCGCACAGCTTCGCGCCCGTGAAGGTGCTGCAGTGGCGCAGCGGCAATCTCGACTTCGCCTCCATCGATGCGCTGAAGGACAGCCTGGAGCAGCCGCCGCCGAACGAAGCCTTGGCGAAAGCGCTGCCGGCGGTCGACCAGCGGGCACTGGAGTTCCTCTCGCGCCTGCCCGACATTGCCAAGCGGGCGAGGGGGGCGAAGCGCGTCGAGCTCTTGTGGGAGACCTGCAAGCTTCCCGACTATCGGCGCATCGCGCCGGCCCAGCATGCCGAGATCATCGCCTCGATCTATACCGACGTCGCCGACAACGGTCATGTCTCCGAAGACTACATGGCGGCCCAGGTCCGCCGGGCCGACCGCACCGAGGGCGATCTCGACACCCTGTCCCAGCGGATCGCCGAAATCCGCACCTGGACCTACATTTCGCACCGGCCGGAATGGCTTGCCGATCCGACACACTGGCAGGAAAAGACTCGCGACATCGAGAACCGACTGTCCGACGCTTTGCACGACAGGTTGACGAAACGGTTCGTAGACCGCAGGACAAGCGTCTTGATGAAGCGGCTGAGAGAGAACGCGTTCATGGAAGCAGAAATCGCCAACGACGGTACGGTGACGGTCGAGGGCCACGCCGTGGGCGAACTGCAGGGTTTTCGTTTCTCGCCCGACACGAAGGCCGAGGGCGCGGACGGTCGGGCCGTGCGAACGGCTGCGCAGAAGGCGCTGGCCGGTGAGTTCGACAAGCGGGCGGAGCGTTTCGCCAATGCGCCGAACGGCGATCTGGCGCTCGGCTCCGACGGGCTGGTCCGCTGGCTCGGCGCGCCGGTCGCGACGCTGACGGGCGGCGAGGACCCGCTGAAGCCGCGAATCGTCCTGCTTGCCGACGAGCAGCTGACCGGCCCGCCGCGGGACATGGTGGCGAACCGGCTCGAGCGATTCGTCACCTATCAGGTCTCCACGGTCCTGAAGCCGCTCGCCGATCTGAAGCAGGCCGAAGGCCTCGAGGGCGTCGCCCGCGGCCTCGCTTATCGCATCGTCGAGGAATACGGCATCCTGCAGCGTCGCGACGTTTCCGAGGAGGTGCGGGGGCTCGATCAGGGCGCGCGGGCGGCTCTCAGGCGCTGCGGCGTGCGGTTCGGCGCCTACCACATCTTCGTGCCGGCGTTGATCAAGCCGGCCCCGGCCAGCCTCCTGACATTGCTCTGGGCGATCCAGAACGATGGCCGCGATCGCCCGGGCTTCGGCGACGTGACCCATCTGCTTTCGACCGGGCGGACCTCGGCTGTCGCCGATACGGCCTACGATCCGATCTTCTACAAGCTCGCCGGTTACCGGCTGCTCGGGCGACGGGCCGTGCGCGTCGACATTCTGGAGCGTCTCGCCGACCTCATCCGCCCGGCGCTCGGCTGGAAGCCCGGCACCGGGAAGCGTCCGGACGGTGGTTACAACGGCGCACAGTTCCTGGTGACGCCGGCGATGATGTCGATCCTCGGTGCGACCGCCGACGACATGGACGAGATTCTCAAGGGTCTCGGCTACCGGCCGCAGCCGATGCAGGCGGATGCCGTTGAGGCAGAACTGACGCGGCTTGACGAGGAAGCCGCCGCCAAGGAGGCAGCCGACAAGGCCGAATCTGTGCGCAAGGCGGCCGAAGCCGCCGCCAGCGCCGCAGCGCCGCAGCCGTCCGAGGCAACCGACGGAGAAGCGTCCGCGGATGAAGCGGGCGAGGCTGCGGCTTCTGGCGTCGTGGACGCGGAAGCAGGCGAGCCGGACACCGTCGCTGCCGATGAGGACGGATCCGTTTCTGCCGCGGAAAGCGCCGATCCGGCTGATGGCGACGAGACGGTGTCCTCAGGCAATGTCTCGCAATCGGGCGCGTCCGAGCCGGAACCGGCTACCGAGACGCCGCCAGCGGCAGCCGTGGCCGATGACGCCGGGCTCGCAGGTGAAGCCGTCGTCGAGACGGCCGTCGCGCCAGTCGCCGCGGATGCCGTTTCGGCCGGAGGCGAGACGCAGGCAGCCGGGGACGACGTTGCCGCCGAAGCTTCGCGCCAGACCGCGCCGGAAGGGGCTTTGGCGACCGATCAGTCAGCTGCGCCGGAACCGGGCGCGGCGGGGGAGGCGCCGGCGCCGTCCGAAGAGCCCGCCGAGCCGCGCATCGTCCAGGTCTGGCGGCCGCATCGCGGCGATCGCAACGCCGGTCAGAATCGCCAGGGCCGTCGGGGACGCGGCGCCGGGCAAGGACGCCCGGGGCAGGGCCAGCCGGGCGAAGTGGCGGCGGATGCCGGCCCGTCCCAGGGCCGCCAACGTTTTGCCCGTCGCCACGAGAACCAGGAAGGCGAAGGCCGGCCGCAACGCTTCGGCAAGGGCGGCGGCAAAGGCAAGGATCAGAAGGGCCAGGATTTCGGCGATCGGCCCAACCGTGGCCCCCAGCGCGACAAGGGCGGTGGCGGCGAAGGCCGGCGGGACAAGGCACCACAGCGCATCGACCCGGATTCACCCTTCGCCAAGCTCGCGGCCCTGAAGGAAAAGCTTGGCCGCTGACGAGAACGACGGCGGCGAGGCTGGCAATAGCGCCCAGCGACTCGACAAATGGCTGTTCTTCGCCCGCGTGGTGAAGTCCCGCACTCTCGCCCAGAAACTGGTTCTCTCCGGCGGAGTGCGGCTCAACCGCGACAAAATCACCAATCCGGCGCGACAGCTTCGGATCGGCGATACGCTGACGATTTCCCACGCCCGGTCTGTGCGTGTGCTGAAGGTCCGTCTGGCGGGTGTACGTCGCGGCCCGGCCAGCGAGGCGGCGACGCTCTACGAGGACCTGTCGCCGGATCCGGTCTCGACCGCGCCCGAGGGGGACGGGGACGAGGTTGCGAAACCCTCGCCGGCTGTGTCCGCGAGAGCGCCGGAGGCGGATGCGCCGCGCCCTTCCAAGAAGGATCGGCGGGCACTTGCCCGGCTGAAGGGCGGCGATCTGCAATAGTGCCGGTCCTCCGCTGAAAGTCGTAGCGACGGCGATCTTTCGCGCGGGAAATATCTTTGCTGAATGGGCTGCAAGGACGACAAGCTTTGCGCTTGCAAGGCAATTTGCGAGTGGCTAGGTCCTGTGGCGAAGGATAGGTCCCGTGTGCCGTCATGGCGGCCCGGGCGAGACGGCGGTCGAACAGCCCGCCCGAGAGGATGACAGATGACTTATGTCGTGACCGACAATTGCATTCGCTGCAAATACATGGACTGCGTCGAAGTGTGTCCGGTCGACTGTTTCTACGAAGGCGAGAACATGCTCGTCATCCATCCCGACGAGTGCATCGACTGCGGCGTCTGCGAGCCCGAGTGCCCGGCCGAAGCGATCAAGCCCGATACCGAGCCCGATCTCGACAAGTGGCTGACGGTCAACGCCGAATATGCGGAGAAATGGCCGAACATCACGATCAAGCGTGAAGCGCCTTCCGATGCTGAGAAGTTCGACGGCGAGGACGGCAAGTTCGAGAAATACTTCTCGGCCGAACCTGGCCAGGGCGACTGAGCCGGCTGCGGCCGGCCGTCACGCCGCCTTGCCGCAGCGCGCGGCCGATGCCGCTTGCGTCGGGCCCTAGGACCGCCAGTTCGTGGCGAGGAGCCATCGAACCATGTGTGCCGGCGCTCGGCGTGCTGGTGCGTAGCCGCGCGATTCCTCCGCGAAGGTGGGGGATTCCGCCGCTGCGTTGCACAATCGCGGCATCCCCCCGAATTCCTTGAATTTTCTGGCGGGATATTGTAAGCTGTCATACACAGTCGGGTGCAAAGGCACTTTAGCATCCAATCCTGCCTTCGTGGCGGGATGGTTTTCCGAAAGGATGTTTCCCCCAGCGCGGCCACGTCGACGGTTCTTCCAAAGAACCGATTTCGACCATGCGGCCTGCGCCTCGGTCGGCGACATCCTGCCTCGCGCGGCTGCGATCTGTCGATCCTTCTGGAGGGATCGTCGCCAACCGGTGGCTCTCAAGCTGCCGCCCGTGTCTAGCGGCTGTTTCGGCCCGGCACAATAGGGAGTTAGAAAAAGCGTATGAGCAGTCAGAAGAAGGCAACGGCAAGCCAGGGTTTCAGAACCGGTGAGAGCATCGTCTACCCTGCGCACGGTGTCGGTCAGATCGTCGCGATCGAGGAACAGGTGGTTGCGGGCATGACGCTCGAGCTGTTCGTCATCGACTTCGAGAAGGACAAGATGCGGCTCAAGGTTCCGGTTGCAAAGGCCAAATCCGTCGGCATGCGCAAGCTGTCGGAGACCGATTTCGTCGAGCGCGCGCTGAAGGTGGTCCAGGGCCGGGCGCGCGTGAAGAAGACGATGTGGAGCAGGCGCGCGCAGGAATACGACGCCAAGATCAACTCCGGCGATCTCATCCAGATCGCCGAAGTCGTCCGCGATCTCTATCGCGCCGACAGCCAGCCCGAACAGTCCTATTCCGAGCGCCAGCTCTATGAGGCGGCCCTGGGCCGCATGGCGCGCGAACTCGCCGCCGTCAACGAAGTTTCCGAGACCGAGGCGGTGCAACTGATCGAGCTCAACCTCAACAAGGGGCCGAAGCGTGGGCCGAAGGGCGCCGCCGAAGCCGAGGGCGAGGGCGAAGGCGAGGCCGATACGGAGGAGACTCCCGAGGAGCAGGAAGAGGCCGCCTGATCCCGCCGGGCGAATGAGGCGACCTGTCTGCCGCTTCATGATCGCAAGCGGATCAAGCGGATCAAGCGTCGTTCGGGCTAACTTTGCTGACGGAAGTGATGCTTGGATGCGCAAGCCGGTATGAGGCGGCGTTGCCGCCGAGCTGCCACGGTGTTTTCTCCCGGTGAGCTTGGCCGAAAAGGACATCGAGAATCGGACCGGCCGTCTTGGAAAAGGCGGCCGGTCTTTTTTTTGTCGGCCAGCGGTGTTACAAAATGAGAAGAAGGCGTTACCGCGATGAAACGCTTGCCTTTTTCCCCCTTCTTTCTATTTCGCTCCAAAAAGTTTGCCGTTTTGGGAACGTTTGGAACGCTCGCGCATTTACCAAGGACCCGGAGCGTGTGCCCCCCACACGCCAGAGCTATCAAAAGCCGTCTGACCGACCGGAGGGTCCCATGAAGTCACAGTCCGCTCGCCGTACCATGATCCGCGCTGCCATGGCCGCGCCCTACCTCCAGCGGGAGGAGGAGTACGATCTGGCCGTCCGCTGGAAGGAGCAGGGCGATCAGGAGGCGCTTCACAAGATCACCGCCGCACACATGCGTCTGGTCATCTCCATGGCCTCCAAGTTCCGGCATTTCGGTCTTGCGATGAGCGATCTGATTCAGGAGGGTCACGTCGGTCTTCTGGAGGCGGCGGCCCGCTTCGAGCCGGAGCGCGAGGTGCGCTTCTCGACCTACGCCACCTGGTGGATTCGTGCCTCGATCCAGGATTACATCCTGCGGAACTGGTCGATCGTCCGCGGCGGCACGTCGTCGGCCCAGAAGGCCCTCTTCTTCAATCTCCGGCGTCTTCGTGCCCGCCTCAGTCAGGGTTCCGAGAGCCTTTCCGGCACCGCGATGTATCGTGAGATCGCCACCGCCCTGAAGGTGTCCGAAGGCGACGTGGCGTTGATGGATTCCCGGCTTTCTGGTCCCGATTCTTCGCTCAATGCGCCGCTGATGGAGGACGAGTCGGGTTCGGCGGACCGGCAGGACTTTCTCGTCTCCGACGCGCCATTGCCGGACGAGATGGTGTCGACTTCGATCGACGACGAGCGCCGGGTGACGTGGCTGAACAGCGCGCTGAACGTTCTGTCCGAGCGGGAATTGAAGATCATCCGGGAACGACGGCTTCAGGACGACGGGGCGACGCTGGAAGCGCTTGGCACGAAGCTTGGCATCTCCAAGGAGCGCGTGCGTCAGATCGAAACGCGTGCGCTGGAAAAGTTGCGGACGGCCCTGCTGGAAACCAATGGCGACCGCGCGGCTTATGTGAGCTGATCCTCTACAAACCGAGAGATTCGGAATGCCCGCGACGCAAGCGCGCCGCGGGCATTTCCGTTATCAGCGCAGGGGATCCGCCGCGGCGACAGGCGTTCGCCGAATTCCGGCTCAGAATTCATCCCCCCGCCTGTTTTCCTAGCAAAGCACGCCGAAGCGGAGTGCGGCCCCTCCTCTCTGGAGCGAGGTGCCGTTCGGGATTTGTTGCCGACAGCTCGTCGCGTGCGGCTTCTTCAGCGACCAAACTTCCGGAACCGGGTCGCGAGTGTAATTTAAGATTGCAAAGAGTTAATGTTACAACATCAGCTTGAGAGGATGCATCGCCACTAACCACGAGGTCAGAAATTTGCGCCGCTGGTGGAGGCATGCTCGACGGCCAGAAGAGACGGTTGTCCACTGCGGGCTCATCGCCGACGGCATGAGTGTCGCGGAAGTATTTCGCTGCCAGGTCGATCATCTCAGCGGCATCAGTATGCGCTTTGGGACCTATCGACGCCAAAACCATCATAGTCTCGATATCCGACTATACCGCATGCTGACCAATGGAGAGCGGTTCCGGCAACGGGACATCAGGTCCCGCTCGCTCGTTCATGAGTTGGTGGTCGACGCCGCCCGGTTGCCGGATGGTGGAAGGTTTCACTTCTATTTTCCACCGATCGAACACAGTCGGGAAGCGGTCTTCCTCTTCGAAGCCAGCGTGAACGGCGCGGAAAGGAATTACGGCGTGACTCTCTGGCTGGCGAGCGACGAGAGCAAGATCGATGGCCACATCGGGTTTCATTCCGACAATACGGTCAGGGCGGAGTTCGGTCTGCAGGCAACGCTCATCACCAGCCCTGCGAATGCGATCGGCAGCTACCCCGAGGGACTGCTCTACAGCCCCTTGTCGTCATGCAATCTGAATTGCGTCCATTGCATCTCGCGGCACAGCCGCACGCGTGTGCGCCGCATCGGCCCCGACTTTCAGGAGGAGATGCGAGAGCGGGCCAAAGCAGGCGACCTCAAGTGGATTTTCACCGACTATAGTGGCGACATCTTTCATGCCGAAAGGAAGTCGCCGGGTCAGCTCGACTTCCTTTTCGGTCTCGGCATCTCGCTTCATATCGATACGAACGGGGCTGCTCGATGCCGAGATGATCGAACGTATCATGTGTTCGCCGGTGAACGCCATGAGCATCTCGTTGGATGCCGCGACGGATCATACCTACCAAAAGATCCGCATCGGTGCGCCGGAGATCGGCAAGGTATTTTCCTCGATCGAGCAGTTGCTCGCCGCTCGTGAAGTCCATGGGCGGACCGAGGATTTTCGCGTCGAAATCGGATTTACTTTGATGCTGTCGAACATCCATGAGCTTCCGCTCCTGCTGAGGAAGGCGTCAGCAGTGGGCGTCGACGCCGTCAATTGTCGCCATCTGGAATTGTATCATGAGGAGATGATCGCTGAATCGCTTTTGGGGCATGAGGCCTATTTCAATGCGATCCGACAGTCGGCGATCGACTTCGCGGCGGCTGCCGGCCTCAGGCTGAACATCGGCAGCGAGCTGCGGAAGGAGGAGCAAGAAGGTGGGATGGAGCCTTGCTACATCCCCTTTGGATCGGCGGTGGTGCTCGCGAACGGCGATGTCATGGCCTGCTGCGTACCCGGCTCGAAAGTCGGCAACCTGTCCGAGAACTCGCTGGAAGATATCTGGAACGGGGATCTGTATAAGAAGCTGCGCTCCAGCGTTAACTCTCCGAAGCCCCCGAGCCTCTGCAAATCGTGCCACTTCAGCGGTTCGATGAATCGCTTCGGTAGCGTCGCCGAAGCGGCGAGGAGCCGAGGCGCAAGGCCTCTCCTCGAAGAACTGACGGGGGCGACTTGAGGTGCCGAAGTAACGCCTCGCACACGCCCGCCGGACCTTTCGCCGGCTGGCGGCATCCGACCGTGGGATAGCCGATTCCTACCGAAAACCCGGGAGCGGCACCGCGGCGCGGCGAGATCCCTCTCGGATCACGCTCCCGAGCGCTCGTTCCTGATTCGCTGCATGATCTGGTCGATCAGCCGATCGACCGCCAGGCGGCTGGAGCGCTCCTCCGGCTCCGCTATCGGGCCGCTGCCCGCGAGGGCAGGGTCCTCGCCGGCAGCCGGTCCCTCGTAGCCTTCGAAGAAATAGGTCGGAGGCACGTTCAGGCGCCTGCAGGCGAGGTAAAGGCGGCCCGCGCCCACCCGCTCGGCGCCGCACTCATACCGTTGGATCCGTTCCGCGCTGACGCCGAGCACGTGCGCCAGTTCCTGCTGGCTCACCTGTGCCGCCAGCCTCGCGTGACGCAGCCGTGCTCCGACATGGGCATCAACGGGGTCTTGCACGCTCGGAGCACTCCCAATGAGAACCGAATCCACCGCTGACGTCTTGGTTGCGGAATCCGGCGCCGTGTGGGCGGACCGACCCACCAAGTTCATAATCCATGCGACACTCGTCGAAAAAGCTGATCGGGAGAGAGTTTCACGATGCGCGGTCCGGGCCGTTGCCTCTTTACGGGACGAGACTTGCGCCTCAATTCCACTGCAACCGCATATATCATATTTTGGTTGGGACATTGTAGTGCGGCGTCAGACCCTGGAAATACGTCGCCAGGTCTTTTTGCGAAAAGCGCGCGGCAATGTCGTCCGGCCGCATGAACGTTTCGCCGAACCAGGGGAACTGCTTCTCGGAAAATGATTTGACCAGCCAATCGATGAAGACCCGGTGGCGGACGGTGTTTCTCACCTCGGGATGGAGAGCCATCCAGATATCCAACGAGAAGACCAGGTCGATATCCACCGGCACGACGTCGGCCCCGATGGCGATGGCATAGTTCGGCAACAGGCCGATCCCTGCTCCCTTGGCGATCGCCCAATAATGGGCGCTGGCGAAGTTGGTGTTGAGCTTGACGATCCGTTCGCCGAGATCGATGCCGAAGATCGAGGCGAAGTCGATGTGCTGGAGTTGTTCGGTCTGCTGCACGACGACGCGGTGACGGGCGAGATCGGCGATGTTGCGCGGCGTCCCGTAGCGTTCGAGATAGGAGCGGCTCGCAAACGGCATCGTATGGAGGCGTCCGAGCCGCCGCTTGATCAGTTCGGGGGCGGTGGGCTCGGTCAGCTGTATCGAGACGTCGGCTTCCAGCCGCAGCACGTCGACCGAGCGCATGGCACATTGCAGGTTGATCTGGATGTCGCGCCCCTCGTCCGTCTCCATGAACTCCGCGAGCCGCGGGGTCAGCCAGAAACTGCCGAGGCCCTCGGTGATGGCAAGGTGGACCGGGCCGCCGCGGGTCGATGACGACGTCTGCGCCACCCGCCACATGTCGGACATCGACTGCTCGACATCCCGGGCCGAGGCGATGATCCGGCGACCCTCGGGCGTCAGCGTCACGCCGCCGACCTCGCGGTAGAACAGCTTGTAGCCGAGTTGGTCCTCGAGCCGGATGACGGCGTTGCGAACCGTGTTCACGCCGACGCCGAGTTCTTCGGCGGCGCCGCGAAAGCTGCGTTGGCGATCAACCATGATGAAGATGCGGACGGTATCCCAGTCGACCCCGCGCCACGAGTGTTCCATCAACGGAACGCCCCCCTTTCAAATCGGTAAAACCTGAGCGCGAGGATGTCGCGTAGGTTGACCCCAGGGCAAGCTAGTTCATGGGGACGAAAATGGGAAATCAGGCAGAGACCGGTGCCGCACGCGCCGCCCGTCTGATCGAAGTGCGAAACGCGGTCACCGCCGAGGCGATCGAAGCCCTCCTTCCAAAGGCCGAAACGGCCATGGGACCCTTGGCGAAAGCTGCGACGATCGAGCGGCTGACGAGGACCAACCCCGATACGATCTGGCTCGTGGCGCGGCGTGGGGCCGCGCGGCCCGAAGGCTTCGTGACGGTCCTGCTTCTCAACGAGGAAGGGTACGAAGCGCTTCTGAACGACGCGATGGATCTCGCCGATCCGGACGACCGCTACATCGTCCGGCAATCGGAGACTCCGGCGGCCGTCTACAGCTGGGCCTCCTATACGCCGGGGATCCTGGCGAACGCCATCCCGCTCGTCGTCGACCACTTCTCCTCGCCCCGCTACGCCAGCGCCGACATGATCGCCAACGTCACGACCGAGCGCGGCCGGAGGGCGATGCTCAGGCTCGGCTTCGACGAGGGGCTCGAATGGCGCGGGACGTTCAAGCCGAACCTCTTCATCAAGCATCGTGCCCCCAACTCCCGGCTTTTCCCGCGTCGCCGCTACGACCAGACGGCCGATTCGGCCGCGGGGACGGGCATCACCGTGGTGCACGGCATCGACCAGCTGTTCAGGGTCGCGGCGGTTCGTAGCGCCGTCTATATCGGCGAGCAATCCTGTCCCTACGACGAGGAGTTCGACGGCAACGATTTCGCGGCGACCCACCTTCTCTATTCGGTGAAGGGCGAGCCAGCCGGTTGCATGCGTATCCGCTTCTTCGGCGACTTCGCCAAGATGGAGCGGCTGGCGGTGCGCAAGGAGTTTCGCCGTTCGACCATCGCCTTCGAGCTGGTACGGGCCAGCGTCGAACTCTGCCGCGACAAGGGGTTCCGGAAGCTCTACGGCCATGCGCGCGAAGATTATCTGCCCTTCTGGCAACGCTTCGGTTTCAAGCTGAAGCACAACGGCGCGCCGTTCGGCTTTTCCGGCCACACCTTCGTGGAAATGGTCGACGACGTCGAGCCGCCGGATACGGCGATCTCGATCGACGACGGCCCCTACAAGCTCATCCGTCCCGAGGGTCAGTGGAGCTACCCCGGTATCCTCGATCGATCCGGACGAAGCCCATGGCTTTAGCGGCAAGCGGGGACCTGGATCTACAGATGGCAAACCTCATACACGAGATCGCCCACTGCAAGGAACTGGCGGAAAAGGCGGATCTGCGCTTCGCCTCGCGGCTTCTCGACATGTGCCTGCTCGAGGTCGCGATGGAGTGGGAGGGGCGGGGGCGCCTCGAGCCGCTGGGGGACGAGGAGCTCCTGATCGTTCTCCTGCGCTCCAAGCTCAAGATCGCCGTCAGCGGGGCGGGGCGTTCGATTACGGTCGGCTCGCCCCCGCCGCGTCGGCCGCCGGCCGATCCGGATCAGACGTGATGCGAAGACGCATTGCAACGACATCTGGCATGATAGCAGACGGACTGCGCGGGGACCCGCGCGGCCGCGGGCCTATTCGCCGACGATCTTGTAGCGCTGGCCACTTTTCACCGCATCGTCCGGTCCAAGCTCGTTCAACAGCCTGAACAGTCGCTCCTTGCCATCGACGCCGACCATCCGGTTCGACAGCGTCTCGGCCGTGTCGCCGGGCCTCGCATCCACAATACGGATGCGCAGGGGCTTGAGCGCCGCCTGCTCCTGCGGCGTCAACTGGTGGAACGAATCGGCCGTCTCGACCGCGATCGTCTCGGCATTGACGCTCGCCTTGGAGGGAACCGCGGTCAGGAAGCGGTAGACCTGCCCGCCGAGGCGCACCACCGTGACGTCGAAATCATACTCGCCGCCGCGCGCCTTGGCCGAGACTGCCTCGAGCCCGTGGATTCGGCGCTGGCGCACGCTGCCGGCCTCCAGCCCACCGATCCAGCCGGAATTGACATAGTCGACGAGACTGCGATTGGGCGGCAGCGCCACGCCGTCGAAGCGGATCGCGGTGTCGTCCGGGCCGGTGGCCATCACCGCCTCGGCGGTGTTGTCGAGAATGAAGCCCTTCGGCACCGTGAAGCTGATGCCGAGGCCGGGATGCAGGAAAGTGCGCTCGCGCACGTAGCCTTCCGCCGCCGAATCGCCGAACAGCATGCCGTCGACACCGTCGAGATAGCGGTCGCGATCCCGCTTGCCGGCATTGCCCACCGGGTTCACCTCGCCGGCGAGCTTCTCGGCGAGCTGGATGCGCTGCGGCGCGGAAGGATGCGAGGCGAGGAAGTCGAGATTGGGGTTCTTCGCCTGGAAGGCGTTGCGCATGTTGGCGTAGGCATCCATCGCCTTCAGGAAACGCGCCGCCGCGAAAGGATCGTATCCGGCCCTCGCCACATGGCGGATGCCGAGTCCGTCGGCCTGAAGCTCCTGCTGGCGGGAGAACTGGGCGAGCGAGAGCTTGCCCTTGGCGAGCGCGATCTGCCCGGCCGATTCGTTCTCGAGCACTTCCGACACGACGCGGCTCGCAAGCTCCGCCGCCTGTTCGCGCTGCTGGCGCTGGATGCCGTGATTGGCGGTGATGTGGCCCATCTCGTGGCCGATCACCGCGGCCACTTCCGAGCTGTCATTGGCGAGCGCGAGGAGGCCGCGGGTGATGTAGACATAGCCGCCGGGCAGGGCGAAGGCGTTGATGTTGGGCGAGTTCAGGATGGTGATGCGATAGGCCCGGTTCGGATCGTCGCTCGCCGCGGCCAGCTTGCCGACGATGCCGGCGAGGGCCTGTTCGAGCTTCGGATCGGAATAGGCTCCGCCATAGGCGGCGAGGATCTTCGGATGCTGGCTTCGGCCGATGACCGACTGCGGATCGCCCTGCTGGGCGGTCTCGAAGGTGATCGGCTGGCGCGTCGAGGTATAGCCCGCCTGCAGGCTGTCTTCGTCGCGCGCCGCGGACAGTCCGTCGAGCCCGGCCTCCATGGTCGTGCAGCCGGAGGCTATGGCGAGCGCACAGATGCCGGCAGCGCGCATGAGCGCCCGCATCCTCGGCCCCGTCTTCAGTTGATGCCATGGTGCTGTCATTGACGCGAATGACGCCTCGTCCGTCTCGACCGCGACTCTGCTTCCGCCGCCTCGAATATCGCAACTAATCGAATCGGCTGCCAGACCGATAGCGTGGAAAGGCAACATTGCCGATCAATTCACGGAAAGGAATCCCCCGATCCCCATTCTTATGAGTTAAGTAGGAATTCCGCCGGAATTGCGTCACGCCTCTCGTCTCCGAAGCCCGAGATAGTGCGAAACCCGGTGGTCGCCCTCGCCGGACAGCATCTCCGACGCCGGGCCGATCGCGGCGATCTCCCCGGCTTCCAGATAGGCGACGCGATCGGCATGGGGAGCGGCGTCTTCCGGGTGATGAGTCACCATCACGATGGCTGCCGCAGGCGCATCATCGCGCTTTCGTAGCTCGGCGAGAAGCGCCAGCATGTCCCGCCGCAGCGCTGGTCCGAGGGCAGCGAAGGGCTCGTCGAGCAGAATCAGCGGGCGCCTGCGCAGGAAGGCCCGAGCGAGCGCCACGCGCTGGCGCTCGCCGCCGGACATTTCGGCCGGCCGGCGCCTCGCGTAACCTTCGAGACCGACGGCGGAAAGCGCCGCCTCGATCTGCCGCCGCTCGTCCCTGGAAACCCTCAGACGCGGCGCGATTCCGAGCGCGACGTTGCGGAAGGCGTCGAGTTGCGGAAACAGGTTGTTCTCCTGGAACAGCATGGAAAGCGGGCGCTCGGCCGGGGCGATGCGGGTGACGTCCGCGCCGGCCATGAGAATGCGCCCGGCGCTCGGCGCCAGGAACCCAGCCGAAAGGTCGAGCAGCGTCGACTTGCCCGCGCCGCTCGGCCCGATCAGCGCCAGCCATTCTCCTGGTCCCACTGCCAGATCGAAGCGGAACGCCGCCCCGCCATGGGCGAAGCGGACGTCTTGGAGGCGAAGTGCCGCCGGCGCGTCGCTGGGGATGTTGCCCGAATCATGCGGGTGCCGCTCACTTCCATCCCTCGTCAACGGCCCGTCTCCTCTCGTCCAGCGAAACCACGCTCGACCAGCCCCATCAGCGCCACGGTGACGAGGCCGAGGATCAGCGCGAGGCCCGCCGCATCGGCGGTGCGGTAGCTCCCCATGCGCTGGAGCAGCAGATAGGGAAGCGTGACGAAGTCGCTCGACCCAAACAAGGCGATGGCGCCGAGATCGCCGAAGGAGAGCGCCAGGGAAAAAGCGAAGGCGAGGGCCAGCGGCCGGCGCATCGCCGGCCAGTCGACCAACGCGAAGCGGGCCGCTCCGGTCAGGCCGAGGCCTTCGGCGAGTTTGCCGGTCTCGGCGTTGGCCTGGCTCAGCGCCGGCCCGATGATCCGCACGATGAAGGGCATCGCCATCACCGCATTGGTGGCGACGACGACGTAAGGCGCCGCGGCGAGGACGTCGGTCACCTGTCGCAGCGCCAGGAACCAGCCGGCGCCGACGATCACCGGCGAGACGACGAGGACGAGGCTCGTCGCGGTTTCGAGACCGATTCGGGTGCCGCGGCGCGCGGCGCCTGGCCTCTTGCCGAAGCGCAGCGCCTCGATCGCCATGAGGACAAGCATGGAGACGAGGAGGGAGAGGGATGCCGCCGCGGCGGCGACGAGGAGGCTGGTTATCGCCGCCTCCTGGACTGTCGCTTCCCGTACGAGCCGCGTCAGATCGGCCGCAAGGCCGGAGACGAGGATCGCGGCGAAGGGGCTGACGACGAAGAGCGTGCCGAGAACGACGACGAGGCCGTCGCCCACGTCCCTGACTCGGCTTCGCGCGTCGAAGCGTCGGGCCCGGCCGCCGGTGCCGAAGCCGCCGGCCGGATCGCGCCCGAGGATGAGCGTCGCGACGAGGACGAGGGCCGTCAGGACGATCTGGATGATCGACAGGCCGATCGCCCGGCCGGGATCGAAATCATAGCGCAGGGCCTGGTAGACCGCGACCTCGAGGGTCGTTGCCGCCGGTCCGCCGCCGAGGACGAGGACGATGGTGAAGCTCGTCACGCAGAGCATGAAGATCAGCGCCGAGGCGCCGGGAAGGGCGCTCCGCAGCGCCGGCCACTCGATGGTGCGAAACACCGTGAAGGGCGGCAGGGCGAGCTGACCGGCGAGTTTCCAGCCTTCCGCCGGCACCCGGTCGAGGGCTGCGACGAACAGCCTTGCTGCGAGCGGCATGTTGAAGAAGACGTGGGCGACGAGGATGCCGGTGAGGCCATAGACGTCGAGCTGCGGCAGGCCGACGGCCGCAAGTCCGTCCGAGACGACGCCGTTGCGGCCCCAGATGGTGATGACGGCGAGAGCCCCGGCGAGGACGGGCAGCGCCTGTGGCAGGAGAAACAGCCGCAGGATCGCCCGCTTGCCGGCGAAGCGGGCGCGATGAAGGGCAAGGGCGAGGGGGATGGCGAGGACGACCGACAACAGCGTCGACAGTCCGGCCTGCATGAGGGTGAAGCCGAGGATCGAGCGGACGTAGGGGTCGGCGAGAGGCGCGACGACGTCCGGCGCCTGGTCGGAGACGACCAGGAGGACGAGGATTCCGCCGAGGAGGAAGCCAAGGGCGAGGAGCGCGGCGGCGATCCCAGCGCCGATGCGGATCTGGCGATCGGTGCGGGTGTTCATGTGCGGTCGTGACTCGCAGGACCGGTCGGCGCTCTACGAGATACCCCCCTCTGCCTGCCGGCATCTCCCCCACAAGGGGGAAGATCGAAGCGGGAGCGGCGGCGCCTCCTTGGCGACGTTCCTGTCGCCGCAGCTACTGACGGTTTGGAGCTGCGCACGACGCTGCCTGATCTCCCCCCTCGAGGGGGAGATGCCGGCAGGCAGAGGGGGGCGCCCAGCCGCACCGTTACAGGCCTTGCTTCCACCGCGAGCGCGTCGGCAGTCACCGCGCCCCGACCGCCTGCAGCCATTCGTCGGTCCAGGCGCGCCGGTTCTTCGCCACCGTGTCCGGGTCGATCAGCAGCGGCTCGTCGACGCTCACGAGGTCCGAAAACGCCTCCGGCAGATCGATGTCGTCGCGGACCGGCAGCGCCCAGTTCGTCGTCGGCAGGATCGACTGCGCCTCCTTGCCGACGAGGAACGTCAGGAATTTCCGGGCGAGTTCGGCATGCGGGGTTTCCTTCAGGATGCCGGCGACCTCGATCTGCAGATACTGGCCTTCGGCAAAGCCCGCCGCCTTGTAGCGGTCGGTTCCCTCTTCGATGACGTGATAGGCCGGCGAGGTGGTGTAGGAGAGGACGATCGGCACCTCGCCCTTGGTGAACAGGCCATAGGCCTCGCTCCAGCCGGGGGTGACGGTGAGGATGCGCGGCTGGAGCTCCTGCCATTTGGCGGCGGCCTCGTCGCCATAGACCGCCTTCATCCACAACAGGAAGCCAAGGCCCGGCGTCGAGGTGCGCGGATCCTCGATGGCGATCTTCTGGTTGGGGTCGCCCGAAACGAGATCGGCGAGGCTTTTCGGCGGGTTCGTCACCGTCTCGGAATCGTAGACAAAGGCGAGATAGGAATAGTCGTAGGGAACGAAGACCGCGTCGGAAAAGCCGGTCGGGACAGTCAGGTCCGAAACGTCGACCTCACTGTCCATGAACATGCTGGTCGCCTTGGCTTCGGGAATGAGGTCGGAGGTCAGGCCGAGGGCGATGTCGGCTTTGGTCGAAGGGCCTTCGAGCTTTAGCCGGTTGAGGATGGCGACGCCGTCGTCGAGGCCGACGAAATCGAGCGTGCAGTCGCAGCCGGATTCGAAGGCCTGCTTCAGCTTCGGTCCCGGGCCCCATTCGGCCGAGAAGCTGTCATAGGTGTAGACGGTCAGCGTCGGCCGGTCGCCGCTCTGGGCAAAGGCCCCGCCGACGATGACCGCGACGGTGGCGAGAGCGACCGCAGCGGATGCTGAAAATCGCAACAGGGAACGGGTGAGCTTTGGCATCGGCGCTTTCCTCTTGCCGGATGGGAAAGAGAAGCGCCGCGTGTCAAAGATCCACCGCAAGGCGCCCGCAATCCCTCCGCCGGCATGATCCGGATCAGGTTCGACGGGTTGGCTTCTCGCCTCTCAGCCTGCGTGGCACCCCGTGTGAGCTTTCCCGGTAGGTAACGGTTCCGCTCACCGAAGCAAGGGGGCCGAAGGGGCGTGGTCGAGAGGAATTGCGCCCTATCGCCGCTCCTCGTCGCCGTTTCGGTGGCGGGCGGGCCCCTCGTCGTCGTCGAGCCTCGGCTCGTCGTCTTCGCGCTCGTGGTGCCATGAGCGCGGGCGGTTGCGATCGGCGTCGCTACCGTCCTCACTCAGCCACCCCTCGTCGTTGAGGCCATCGTCGTGCCAGCCTTCGCGCTCGCTCCGGATCGGCGCCGCGGCCTCCATCTCCTCCATCTCCTCCATCGCTGCGTCGAGCACCTCGGGGTCGGTTTCCTGCACGTCGGCGACCGCTCCGGCGAGCCCGCCGGCATGGAAGGCCGACTTCTTCGGCGGCACGAGAACCGTCGCCGGGCGGATCCGCAACTTCGAAATGCGGTTCTTCTCGCGCTTCAGGACGGTGAAGCGCTTGTTGAAGAAGGTGAAGGCCTGGCGCTCCTCGGGGATGGTCTGGGTCTCGTGGATGACCAGGCCGGCGATCGTCACCGCCTCGTCGTCCGGCAAATTCCAGTCGAGCGCCCGGTTGAGGTCGCGGATCGGCACCTGGCCGTCGACCACCACCGAGCCGTCAGCCTCCAGCTTGACGCCCTGCATGTCGACGTCGTGCTCGTCGGCGATGTTGCCGACGATCTCCTCCAGAATGTCCTCGAGCGTGATCATCCCTTCCACCTCGCCATATTCGTCGACCACGATGGCGAAATGCGCCTTCCGGCGCAGGAAGGCGTTGAGCTGGTCCTGCAGCGTCGTCGTTTCCGGCACGAACCACGGCTTGGTGCAGATCTTGAGGACGTTGATCTTCGAGGGGTCGTTGTCGACCTCGTGCAGCGCCCTCAGGACGTCCTTGGCATGGATGACGCCGACGATGTTGTCGTAGTGGCCACGCCAGACGGGCATGCGGGTATAGGGGCTTTCGAGCACCTGGCGCACGACGTCCGCCGGCGCGTCGTCGGCATTGATCTGCCGCATCGACGTGCGGTGGACCATGACGTCGGAGACTTCGAGCTCGTGCAGGTCGAGAAGGCCGCCGAGACGGTTGCGGTCGGCATTGACGAGGGAACCTTCGCGATGGAGCACCTCGACGGCGCCGCGCAGCTCCTCATGGGCGGTCAGGAGCGAGGCGCCCGATTGCAGGCCGACGCCGAAGAGCAGGAGGATGCGCCGAACGACGAAGTTGACCGTCGCGGTGACCGGCCCGAAAGCGGTGACGACGAAGGCGACAGGGCGCGAGATCGCCAGGGCAAAACCGTCCGGCCGGGCGATCGCCGCCGACTTCGGCAGCACCTCGGCGAAGATCACCACGATGATGGTCATCGCAATGGTCGCGTAGACGACGCCGGTCTCGCCGAACAGCCCGAGAAAGGCGCTGGTGGCGAGCGAGGAGGCGAGGATGTTGACGAGGTTGTTGCCGATCAGGAGCGCGCCGATCAGCCGGTCCTTCTTCTCGATCAGCCGCTGGACGATCCCGGCCCGCGGGTCGCCGTTCTTCTCGTGGCTCATCATCCGGGCCCGCGAGACGGCCGTCAGCGCCGTCTCCGAGCCCGAGAAGAAGGCGGAGATGCAGATCAGGCAGATGACGATGCCGAGATAGATCCAGAGCGTCGTCGTCATTTCGCGAGCTCCTCGTCGAGGAAGCGTTCGACATCCGTGGGCTCGACGTCCCTGGCGACGAAGGCCTGGCCGATGCCATGGGTGAGGATGAAGGTGAGGCGGCCGCGCGAGACCTTCTTGTCCTGGGCGATCGCTTCCATCAGGGCCCGTCTGTCGAGCGCCGGGCCGGGGATCGCGGCGATTTCGGTCGGCAGGCCCGCGGCCCCAAGATGCGCCGCGACGCGGCCGGCATCCTGCCTGGTCGCAAGGCCGAGCTTGGCCGAAAAGCGATGCGCCAGCGCCATGCCGATCGCAACGCCTTCGCCATGGACGAGGCGGGCGGGATCGTAGCCGACCGCCCGCTCCAGCGCATGGCCGAAGGTGTGGCCGAGATTGAGCAGCGCCCGGCTGGCGTGCTCCTCTTCGTCGGCGGCGACCACCGCCGCCTTCGCCTCGCAGGACATCGCGATCGCCTCGGCGCGTTCGGATCCGCCGGCAAAGATCGCCGGCCGGTTGCGCTCCAGGAACTCGAAGAAGTCCGGCCGGTCGATCAGGCCGTATTTCACCACCTCGGCATAGCCCGCCGCAAATTCGCGCGGGGAAAGCGTGTCGAGGAGGGCGATGTCGGAAAGGACCAGCGTCGGCTGGTGGAAGGCGCCGACGAGGTTCTTGCCGCGCGGGGTGTTGATGCCGGTCTTGCCGCCGACGGACGAATCCACCTGGGCGAGCAGCGTCGTCGGAACCTGGACGAAGTTCGTGCCGCGCTTGACGATCGCGCTGGCAAAGCCGGCGAGATCGCCGATGACGCCGCCGCCGAGCGCGATGACGGCATCGCCGCGCTCCAGCCGTGCTTCGAGCATCGCATCGACGGTCCGCTCCAGATGGGCGAAGGACTTGGTCGTCTCGCCGGCCGGCAGCTTGACGCAGGTCGATTCGATGCCGGCACCGGCGAGGGCGATCTCGAGCCGGGTCAGATGGAGCCTCGCCACCGTCTCGTCGGTGACGATCACGGCGCGGATTCCCGGCAGGCGGGCGGCGATCTCCTCGCCGGCGCGGTCGATCAGCCCTTCGCCGATGACGATGTCGTAGGAGCGGCTGCCGAGCGAAACCCGCACACGGCGCTCGTCGGCGACGCGGGCCGGCGCGTGAGGGACCGGGCGGGGCATGGCTGAGGGCGTCTCGCCGGACGGGGTCAACGGCGCGTCCCTCCACGAAGATGATCGGCGAGCGCCTCGATCAGCTCGTCGGCGACCACCTCGCGCTTGACCGCCCGTGAAAGGACGGTCAGATCGGCTTCGGCATAGACCGGATAGCGCATGTCCATGAGTTCCTGCATCACCTTTCGCGGGTTCGGCGCCTTCAGGAGCGGCCGGTCGGCCCGGCGGCCGACCCGCTCCATCAGCGTGTCGAGATCGGCCTTCAGCCAGATGGTCACCGCCCTGTCGCCGAGAAGCGCCCGCGTTTCGCCATTCATATAGGCGCCGCCGCCGGTGGCGATCACCCTCGGCCCGTCCTGCACCAGCCTGGCGATGACCCGCGCCTCCAGCGCCCGGAACTCCGGTTCGCCATAGGCTTCGAACAATTCGGCGACCGTCATCGTCGAGACCGCCTCGATCTCGGCGTCGCTGTCGATGAAGGGCAGCGACAAGAGCGACGCGACCCGGCGACCGACGGTGGTCTTGCCGGCCCCCATCAGCCCGACGAGGACGATCGGCCGTCCGTCGAGCCGTTCCCGGATCGCCGATCCCCGGTCCTCCAAATTCTCGCCATCCATCGGCCCGACCGTTCCTCCGTTCGGCGCATAACGTCCCGAAGACGACGCGCGGGCGCTTCCACAACGGGCGTCGGCACCGTTATCGTCTCGCGTTATCGTCTTGCGTCTTCTCACATTCCCACTAGAAGCGGGGCCCAGGGACGCGAGCTTTGGCTCGAAACTGAGTTCGCCAGACGCCGATGCCGACACTCGTACGCCTCTTGACGATCATCGCCCTCGTTTGCGGCACCATCTACGGCATCATGGCCGCTCTCGTCTACTTCGTCGAACCGACCCGGACGGAGGTGACGGTGCCCGTCACCCTGCCTGAGGTGGACGAGGAAGCCGAACCGGCGGCGAGCGACGGACTGTCGGAGTTGCGGCCATGACGCCCGCGGCCGGAAAGCGGGCGGGCCGAGCCGCTTCGGCAGCGCGGCGCGGCGCCGGCTTCGAGGCCGAAGCCTTTCTGGAAATGATGGCCGTCGAGCGCGGTGCGGCGCAGAACACGCTCGACGCCTATCGACGCGACCTCGAGGATGCGGCCGGCCATTTCTCCGCCCGGGGTCTGTCGATGAAGAACGCCGACACCGAGGCCGTCCGCGGCTATGTCGCGGCGCTGGCGGCCGAGGGCCTCGCCGAATCCAGCCGGGCCCGGCGGCTGTCGGCGCTGCGCCAGTTCTATCGCTTCCTCTATACCGAGGGCCATCGCGGCGACGACCCGACCGGGCCGATCGAGGCGGCGAAGAAGAAGCGCCCGCTGCCCAAGGTGATGGGCGAGGAGGAGGTCGACCGGCTCCTGGATCTCGCCGAAGCGGAGGCCGAGAACCCGGCGCTGTCGCCATCCGCGAGACTGCGGGCGGCGCGCCTGTGTGCGCTGGTCGAGCTTCTCTATGCGACGGGCCTGCGGGTCTCCGAGCTCGTCGCCCTGCCGCGCTCGGTGCTCCGCGCCACCGGCCAGGCGATCGTCGTGAAGGGCAAGGGCGGCAAGGAGCGCATGGTGCCGATCGGCGAGGCGGCGGGCGACGCGATGCGCCGCTACGTGTCGGTGGCCAGGGAGCCGGGTCGAAAGCCGGAGGGCGACGAACGGTTCCTCTTCCCAGCCGCCTCCGAGAGCGGCCATCTTACCCGCCAGGCCTTCGCCCGCGACCTGAAGTCGCTCGCCGCGCGGGCCGGCATTCCGGCGGCAAAGATCTCGCCGCATGTCCTGCGCCACGCCTTCGCCAGCCATCTCCTGAAGCACGGGGCCGATCTTCGCGCCGTCCAGGAGCTGCTCGGCCACTCCGACATCTCGACGACGCAGATCTACACCCATGTCCTGGAAGAGCGGCTGGTTCGCCTCGTCACCGATCATCACCCGCTGTCACCGGTGAGCCGGGATTAGCGGCCTGATCGTTTCGCTCGTTTATGCGTGCCCGATCCAGCCCCGAAAGGTGAAGGCCGCGTAGAACAGCGCCGCGTCGGAAAATCCCGCGTCTCGCAAGATCGCTTCGTCCTCTTCGGGCGAAAAGCTCTTCAGGCTGCCCGCGACGGCGGCGCGGGCCTTCTCCACGTCGGCAGGCTCCGCGCCCATCGCGATGGGATAAGCGGCGTAACGATCGAGCCACACGTCCCGCTCGCCAAGCCCTTGAGGAAAGCTCGCATGCGCCGCGACGAAAGGCGAACGCGGCCGCAAGCGGCGGTGAATTTCGCCGACCGTCCGGGTGCGTTCCGCCGCATCGAGGAAGTGAAGGGTCAACAGGCAGGTCGCGGCATCGAAGGGGCCGTCGGGCGCATCGTCTATGTAGCCTTGCACCAACGTGACGCGTTCCATCAGCGGACCCAGGACGCGCTCGGCCAGCCGCAGCATCTCCCCTGCGGGATCGACGCCGACGAAGCGCCAGCCCGGCTGCGCTTCGGCCATGGCTTTGAGTTCACTCCCGCCACCGGCCCCGAGCACGAGCACCGCGGCCTCGCGGGGGGCGTGCTCGGCCAATAGAAGTCCGGTCATTCGATGAAGCGCGTCAAGGCCGGGAACGAAACGAGGGGGCCCTTCGGTGTAGCGCGCGACCGCGGCGGGGTCGTCGAAACCCCTGAGGAACGTCTTTTCGTCGTGCCGGGTATCTGCGTTCATCATTGTCTTCCGATGGGTTTTGCCCAGCCTGTGCCAGGCGTGGATGAAGTGTGTGGTGAAGCGCGAAAACGCGACGTTGCGGATGGGTGCCGATAGCGGCACCCAGGCCGCGCCGGACGGCATCATGCGACTGACAGACGGCAGATCGGCGGTGCATATGTTGTAACTTGGTATGTTACGAAAATCAGGGCCGGTCAAGGGTTGATGATCGGCCTTGATCACGGGCAGTCGCGGTCACGCCGCTCCGCTTGCTTGACATTCGACCGGCCCGTGGCCAGTTTCCGCCGCGAAGATTTCCGCCGCAGGCGGGGCACTGCGCGTTGCCGAAGCCGCTTGGCGGCGGCCCTGCCTGACCGGCGTTCGCCCCTCTCGCTCTCTCTGGACGGCCGCCGCCGTAGGACGCATGCACAACTATCTGGATTTCGAAAAACCGGTCGCCGATCTGGAAGGCCAGATCATCGAGCTGAGGAAGATCGAGACGGGCGAGGACGCGGTCAAGGTGACCGACGAGATCGACCGGCTGGAAAAGCGGTCGAAAGAGGCCCTCGAGGACCTCTACAAGAAGCTGACGCCCTGGCAGAAGACCCAGGTCGCGCGCCATCCGGACCGGCCGCATTGCGTCGACTACCTCGCCCGCCTGATCACTGACTTCGTGCCGCTTGCGGGTGACCGCTACTTTGCCGAGGACTATGCCGTGATCGCCGGCTTCGGTCGCTTCGACGGGGCGCCCGTCGCGGTGATCGGCCAGGAAAAGGGCTCCGACACCCAGAGCCGGCTGAAGCACAATTTCGGCATGGCCCGGCCGGAGGGGTATCGCAAGGCCGTCCGGATCATGGAGCTCGCCGAGCGCTTCGACATCCCCGTCCTGACGCTGGTCGACACCGCCGGCGCCTATCCCGGCATCGGCGCCGAGGAACGCGGCCAGGCCGAGGCCATCGCCCGTTCGATCGAGGCCTGCCTCAATCTGAAGGTGCCGCTGGTCTCGCTGGTCATCGGCGAGGGCGGCTCGGGCGGGGCGATGGCGATCGCCGCGGCCAATCGCGTCCTGATGATGGAGCATTCCATCTACAACGTCATCGCGCCGGAAGCCGGCGCCTCGATCCTCTACCGTGACGCGGCGCGGGCCCGCGACGTCGCCCAGGCGATGAAGATGACGGCGCAGGATCTGATGGGTTTCGGCATCATCGATGCCATCGTCGAGGAGCCGCTCGGCGGCGCCCATCGCGGCCCCGAGACCGCCATCGATGCCGCGGCGGCGCAGATTCGCCGGGCTTTCGGCGAACTCGGCCCGCTCTCGGGGGAGGAACTGAAGCGCCAGCGGCGGGAGAAGTTCCTGGCGATCGGTCGCAATCTCTGACGACAGTTGCAGCCCGGCCACAGGGTGCAACTTCCATTCCCCACCGTCATGCGCCAGAATGTCGCCATCGTCGTGGATCAGGGTGCGACGATGGGGCGCGAAAAGGGGTCGCGCCTCGGCGTCGGGACGGCACGGTTTACGGTCACTTAAGAAAATCGTGAAAGACTGCCGCCAACCATGCGCCCTGACTGCCTCTTGTGAGAGGTGTCGAGGACGCGATGAGGGGCCGTCGCTCGCGGCGGTCGTTCGAGAGGGGTGGTGGGCCATGATGCGCTCGCCGCAGGCGATGGGGACTTGAGGGGATGATCGTCCGACGTTTCGCGACGGCCGCGGCCTTGGCTGCGCTGATGACCGTGTCCGCTTGCAAATACGAAGATCTGGCTCCAGAGAACGCGCCGCTTCCGCCGGATCTGGCGCGGGCGATCCAGGCGAGCAGCATGGGCGTCAACTCGCCCATCCTCGTGCGACTCTTCAAGGAAGAGTCGGAGCTCGAGATCTGGAAGCAGAAGACCGACGGCACCTACGCCCTGCTCAAGACCTACGAGATCTGCGCCTGGTCCGGAAAGCTCGGCCCGAAGCAGAAGGAGGGTGACCGCCAGGCGCCCGAGGGCTTCTATACGGTGACGCCGGCCCAGCTCAACCCGAAGTCGAACTATCACCTCGCCATCAACATGGGCTATCCCAACGCCTATGACCGCGCCAACGGGCGCACCGGCTCCCATCTGATGATCCATGGCTCGTGCAATTCGTCCGGCTGCTACGCCATGGACGACGAGCAGGTGCAGGAGATCTACACGCTCGCCCGCTATTCCTTCGACGGCGGCCAGCGCGCCTTCCAGATCCAGGCCTATCCCTTCCGGATGACGCCGAAGAACATGGCCCGGCACAAGAATTCCGATCATTACGGCTTCTGGCAGATGCTGAAGAAGGGCTCGGACTATTTCGAGACCACCCATCTGCCGCCGAATGTCGGCGTCTGCGAGCGCCAATACATCTTCGACCAGACCGCAGAGACCGTCGCGGGCCTGTCGCCCGCGGGTCCGTGCCCGACCGTCGAGATGCCCCACGTCGTCGCCGCGAAGCACCAGGCCGATCAGGCGGCAGCCGAGGAAATCGCCGCGCGCATGGCGCCGAGCGAGTTCGCCACCTCGACGACCTTCTCCTACCGCACCGGCCAGCCGATGACCGCCGAGGCCTATGCCCAGGAGCAGCATCGCCGCGAGGGCTACGACCGCGACGGCAAGCGCATCGGCGGGCGCAAGGGCGGCTCGATCTTCAGCCTGTTCGAGTAGAGATCCTTCCCCCGGCGCCCTGTCGGACCGGGCCTCCGATGGGGTCGAGGCCGGGAACGAAAGCCGGGTTCGAGACAGACAGACGAAAAGGGCCGGTCGTTGCACCGGCCCTTTTTCTTTCAGACCTTCAGTGTCCGGACCGTGCCCAACCACCCGAGCGGAGCGTTGCCCCGAACAGGATCCGACGGGCGGAAACGCCGGCATCCTGATCCGTTGCCTCTCAGCCGAACATCAGCGAGCGGTGAACGGCCGTGCCCGTCATGGCCCCGTCGCCGACGGCGAGCGACACCGATCCTGCGGCCCGGGCGACGTCGCCGCAGGCAAATATACCGGCGACCGTCGTCTCCTGCATCGCATCCGTGCGCAGGAACCGGCCCGTCGGACCTTCCTCGACCCCGCAGCCGAGGCCTTCTGCGAGGCCGCAGGAGGGATGGATGCGGCTCGCGGTGAACAAGCCGGCCATGGCGAGGGTTCGCCCGTCCGTCAGGACGACGTCTGCCTCGCCGGCGATCCTTGCCACGCCGGTTGCCTCGATCGCGACGCCGCGGGCCGCCAGTCGTGCGCGTTCCTCGGGGCTCGGCTCGAAGGCGCCGTTGAGGAAGAACGTCACCGTCCCCCAGTCGGGCAGCATCAGTGCATGGTGCATCGACACCGGCCCTGTCGCCAGAACGCCGATCGCGCCGGCGTTCAGTTCGTAGCCGTGGCAGTAGGGGCAGTGGAAGACGTGCTTTCCCCAGCGTTCGGCAAGGCCGGGGACATCCGGCAGGTAGTCGACGACTCCCAGCGCCAGGACGAGGCGGCGGGAAAGGAACGACTGCTTCTTCTCGACACAGACGGCGAAATCGGCGCCGGGGCGCTCGATCCGGGTGGCTCTGCCGTCGACGAAGGTGACGTTCGGATAGGCCGCGATCTGCTGCCGTGCCTCGGCGACGATCGCTGCGGGATCGCGGCCGTCCTGGCCGAGGAAGCCGTGCGAATGTGATGCAAAGCGGTTGCGACGCAGGCCGGCGTCGATCACCACGACGTCGCGACGGGCGCGGGCGAGTTGCAGGGCGGCGGCGAGACCGGCATAGCTGCCGCCGACGACGATGACGTCATGCATGGGCTTTGGTTCCGTTTTCGGATTTGTGCCGTGCGAAGCGCCGGCGGAAATCGGCGGCGAGGGCGGCGAGCGTGACGGTCGCGAAGCGCTCCAGCAGCAGCGCTTCCGCGGCGTCGAAGGCATCGTCGAGAGCCGCGTTCACCGCCTGCTCGACGAGGCAGGCCGGGTTTTCGTGGCGATTGCCGACGGCAAAGAGCGCCGGCTCGCCGAGCGCGGCATTGATGTCCCTGAGGGTCACCCGGTCGAAGTCGCAGGCGATCGACCAGCCGCCGTTCGGGCCGCGATCGGAGCGCACGAAGCCGCTCTCCCGGAGACCGGCCATGGTTCGGCGGACGACGACCGGGTTGGTCGACATGCAGGTGGCGAGGTCTTCCGACGTCATCGGCTTGCCGTGGGATTCCATGTGCAGGAGTGCATGGAGGACGGAGGAGAGGCGGCTGTCGCGTTTCATGTAACTTGAGTTATTACGAATTATGCAGCGACGCAAGTCGCCATCTGGAGGCGTGGTTGGACGTTGTCGCGCGATCGGCACCGGGGAGGAAAAAAAGGGACCGCCCGACGGGCAGCCCTCGACCGAGATGTCGGATCGCCGGGCCAGGGAAGCCAGGCCCGGCGGCGACTGTCAGAACTTCACGGTCAGGACCGCCTTCGCCGCATGGCTGACGTCGATCGTGTCGCCGAAGCCGACCGAGTAGTTCAGGGAGCCGGCGACCGTGTCGGTGAAGTTCGCCTCGGCACCGGCGCCGACGACGAAGCCGCGAGCGGAAAGGTCGCCGAATTCGGCGAAGGAATCCTGCGACGGACTGCCCGAAATCCGCGAGACGATGCCCGTATCGTCGCTCGTCAGATTGTCCTCCCAGCCGATCCGGCCGGTCAGCCTGGCCGGACGACCGAAGGCCTCGGTGGCATAGGCAAGGTTCAGATTGGCGGCGCCGAGCAGCGCGTCGCGATCGTAGCCGTCATACTGGATGCGGGCGGCGAGGCCGGACTCGGTGAAGCCGTCCACGTCGAAATGCAGATAGGTGAGCGACAGGCTCGGCGTCGCGGTGAGGTCGCCGAAGGCCATCGGATAGGCGATCTCGGCCCCGACGTCGTAGATCGCGGCATCGGTGTCGGCGCCGCCGTTGACGACGCCCGGCAACAGGGTGACGCGTTCGATGTCGTTGAAGTCGGCATGGGCGATGCCGGCCGTCGCGGCGAGCTGGAAGCCACTCAGCGTCGTCGCGGTATAGATGTCGGCGGCGAAGGCCTGGGTGTCGTAGGTGATCGGCGAATCGTCCAGCGAGCCGTTCGAATAGCTGACGGATCCGCCGACGAGGGCATTGCCGAGAAAGGCATCGTAGCCGAGGCGCACGGTGCCGACGCCGTAGTCGTAGCCATGCATCCGGCCGCTGTCGCCGCGATCGTACCAGTTGCCGCCGAAGCTGGTGTAGAACCCTGCGGCCTCCGGGCCGCCGGCCAACACTTTCCGCCCACGCTCTAAGGCCGACGCGGCGCCCTCGTAACGGTCGAGGATCGCCGTCTCCGACATCGAGCCGACATTCGCCGCCTGCTCGCCGGCGGTCAGATAGTCGAGCACCAGCGAGGCGAGCAGCTGGTGGCCGGCCGTGGTCGGATGAACGTTGTCGAAGAAGAGATACTGGTTCTGCTCGGCCTGGGTTCCATTGAGGCAGCTCGTCACGAAGCGGCATCCTTCGGTGGCGTTGTCGAAGCCGAAGCGCTGGGGGTCGGCGATGATCGCGGAGAACACCCGCTCGACGTCGACAAGATGGGTGTCGGTACCCGGATTGGCTGCCGCCGAGGCGAAGACAGCCTGGCTCAGCGCCGAATTGAAGGTATCCGAGGCGAGCGTCCCGACGAACTGGGTGGTCGGCGAGCCGTTGAACTGCGGGGTCAGGCCGAGATCCGGCAGGTTGAGAACGACCACCGTCGGGGCGCCGATCTGCGAGAGGGTCCCGGCGGCCGTGCCGATGTTCTGGGCGGCAAGGGCTGCGGCGGCGGCGATGTCGGCAGGTGTCGCAGCCGGCTGCCGGGCCGCGTCGAAGATGTCGTTCGCCCCGCCGAGAAGCGTCACCACGTCGTTTGCTGCGAAGGCGCCGTCCTTCAGCTGGAAGAAGCCGATCTGATCCGGGATGCCGGGTGGCAGCGCCGTCAGCGCGTCCGTCCGGGCGCCGCCGAACGCGTAATTCTGGTTCGCCGTCGGATCGATCGGTACGCCGCCGAGCGTCGCCGCGCCGGCCGGCTGCATCGGCCCGTTCAGATACTCGGTGAAGACCGGCCCGTTCGAATAATGGCCGTTGAAATAGGGCGGGGAAGCGGGCGTGCTGCCTGCCGTCACGGCGTAGAGATTGCCGTTGTCGGATAGGCTGTCGCCGAACGAGACGACCGCTCCGATATCGCGGGCGATTGTCGGCTGCGCCGCCAGCGCGACGATGGTCGAGGCCAACACGCCCTGCGCCAGACGAGACTTCAACATCGTTGTTCCCCCAACATGATGCTGAAAACAAAAGCCTATCTCGTGCCGTTGACGCAACCGTCAGAGGGAGCCTTCGGCGCGGGGCGTGACGTCTTCGCTCTTCGTGTCACCGAAAAGCCGCAAAGCCGGGGCGTGCGCTGATCCGCGCCCGGCGCGTCCGCGCAAGCACTGGTTCGGGCGTGGGAGCAGGCGGAACCGAAACGCTCGGGCCCATGAAAAAAGGCCGCCCCGCGGGACGGCCTTTCGAAAACGTCGCTCGATCAGAGATTGTCGCCTCAGGCGTTGTGCATGGCCACGGCGGTGTCGTTCATGCGGTTCGAGAAGCCCCACTCGTTGTCGTACCAGGACATCACGCGCACCAGCGAGCCTTCCATGACCTTGGTCTGGTCCATGTGGAAGATCGAGGAATGCGGGTCGTGGTTGAAATCCGACGAGACGTTCTTGTCGTCGGTGAAGCCGAGAATGCCCTTCAGCGGACCGGATGTGGCGGCGGCGCGGATGGCGTCCTGGATTTCCTTCACGCTGGTGTCGCGCTTGGGAACGAACTTGAAGTCCACCACCGAGACGTTCGGGGTCGGCACGCGGATCGCGACGCCGTCGAGCCGGCCGTTCAGCTCCGGCAGGACGAGGCCGACGGCTTTCGCCGCGCCGGTCGAGGTCGGGATCATCGACAGGGCGGCGGCGCGGCCCCGGTAGAGATCCTTGTGCATGGTGTCGAGCGTCGGCTGGTCGCCGGTATAGGAATGGATCGTCGTCATGAAGCCCTTGTCGATGCCGATGGCGTCGTTGAGGACCTTGGCGACCGGGGCGAGGCAGTTGGTCGTGCAGGAGGCGTTGGAGGCGATCCTGTCGTCGGACGTCAGGGTATGATGGTTGACGCCGAAGACGATGGTCTTCTCGGCGCCGGCCGCGCCCGACAGGGGACCGGAGATCAGCACTTTCTTCGCGCCGGCTTCCAGATGCGCCGAAGCCTTGGCTGGATCGGTGAAGATACCGGTGCATTCCATCGCGACGTCGATGCCCATCTCGCCCCAGGGCAGGGCCTTCGGATCGCGCTCGGCCGTCACCTTGATCTTGCCGCGACCGACGTCGATCATGTCGCCCTCGACCGTCACGGTGCCCGGGAAGCGGCCGTGGACCGAATCGTAGCGGATCAGATGGGCGTTGGTTTCGACCGGCCCGAGATCGTTGATCGCCACGACCTCGATGTCGGTGCGGCCGGACTCGACGATGGCGCGCAGGACGTTTCGTCCGATGCGGCCGAAGCCGTTGATTGCAACGCGAACTGCCATGTGTCTTTCTCCCTGAAGGGTGCCCGAAGCCGGTTTCGAAGCCGGGCTGTAGCCCTGCCGGACGGACGAATCAAGTTTGCGGCGGCATCAGCTTTTCTCAAGGCCGGGCTGAGAATGTCTCGCTGGGCGCGCCACGGCGAAGGGTGCTTCGGCCTCATCCGGCGTCGGGCTCGTCCTGGCGCCCCAGCCGCTCCGTCACGGCGGCGACGACCGCTTCTGCGGTGATACCGAAATGCCGGTAGAGTTCCGGCGCCGGGCCGGAGGCACCGAAGCCGTTCATGCCGACGAAATGCCCGTCGCGGCCGATGAGTTCGTCCCAGCCCTGGCGGATGCCCGCCTCGATGGCGACCTTGAAGCTCGGATCGTCGGTCAGAGCCCGGCGGTATTCGACGGTCTGGCGGCGGAACAGCTCGAAGGAGGGAACCGAGACGACGCGGGTGGGGATGCCGCCGCGCTCGAGTTCGTCCCTCGCCTCGACCGCGATCTCGACCTCCGAGCCGGTGGCGTAGATCGTCACCTGCGCCTCTCCCGAGGCGGGATGGATCTCGTAGGCGCCGCGGGCGCTGCGATTCTCGTCGTGCTCGTCGAGGCGCAGCGTCGGCAGGCCCTGGCGCGACAAAGCGAGGATCGAGGGCGCCGCGCGGTTCTGCAGCGCCAGCTGCCAGCATTCGGCGGTCTCGACGGGATCGGCCGGCCGGAAGACGAGGAGGTTGGGGATGGCGCGGAGAGCCGCGAGCTGCTCGACCGGCTGGTGGGTCGGCCCGTCCTCGCCGAGGCCGATCGAATCGTGGGTCATCACGTGGATCACCCGGATGCCCATCAAAGCGGCGAGCCGAAGCGACGGCCGGCAATAATCGGAAAAGGCCAGGAACGTCCCGGAATAGGGGATCAGCCCGCCATGCAGCGCCATGCCGTTCATCGCCGCGGCCATCCCGTGCTCGCGGATGCCGTAATGGACGAAGCGGCCGGAATAGTCGCCTGCGGTGATCGGCGCGGTCTGGCTGGTCCGGGTGTTGTTCGATCCGGCGAGATCGGCCGAACCGCCGATCGTCTCCGGCACGATGGCGTTGATCTCCTCCAGCGCCATTTCGGAGGCCTTGCGGGTGGCGAGCTTCGGCCGTTCCTCGTTCATCCGGCGCTTGAACCGGTGCAGCGCCTGGGTGAAGCCGCTCGGCAGATCGCCGCGCATGCGCCGCTCGAATTCGCCGCGGGTTTCGGCGTCGACGGCGGCGAAGCGGGTTTCCCAGGCCTTGCGCCGGACGCTGGATCTGAGGCCGGCGAGCCGCCATTGGTCGAGGATCTCCGAAGGAACCTCGAAGGGCGGATGCGGCCAGTCGAGCGCCTTGCGGGCGGCGGCGATTTCCTCCGCTCCCAGCGGCGACCCGTGCGCCTTTTCGGTGCCGCCCTTGTTCGGCGCGCCGAAGCCGATCGTCGTCTTGGCCGCGATCAGCGTCGGCCGGTCGCTCGTCTTGGCCGTCTCGATGGCGCCGGCGATGGCATCGTGGTCATGGCCGTCGCAGGCAAGCGCCTGCCAGCCGCAGGCCTCGAAACGTTGCAGCTGGTCGGTGGAATCGGCGAGCGAGACTTTGCCGTCGATGGTGATGCCGTTGTCGTCCCACAGGAAGATCAGCTTCGACAGCTTCAGATGCCCGGCGAGCGCGATCGCCTCCTGGCTGATCCCCTCCAT
This sequence comes from Jiella pacifica, assembly GCF_010500815.1. Taxonomy (GTDB): domain Bacteria; phylum Pseudomonadota; class Alphaproteobacteria; order Rhizobiales; family Rhizobiaceae; genus Jiella; species Jiella pacifica. The sequence continues at coordinate 33,137 of NZ_JAAAMG010000014.1, read as the reverse complement.
CAGGCAGCCGTCGCCGACGAGGGCGTAGGTGGTGTGATCGACGACGTCGTCGCCGAAGCGGGCGTTGAGGATGCGCTCGGCAAGCGCCATGCCGACGGCGTTGCCCGCGCCCTGGCCGAGCGGGCCGGTGGTCGTCTCGATGCCGGCAGCGTGGCCGTATTCCGGATGACCGGCGGTCTTCGATCCGAGCTGCCGGAAGCGCTTGATTTCGTCGATGCCGATGTCGCGGTAGCCGAGCAGATAGAGCAGGCTGTAGAGCAGCATCGAGCCGTGGCCGGCCGAAAAGACGAAGCGGTCGCGGTCCGGCCAGTCGGGCTTGGTGGGGTCGAAGGTGAGGAAGCGGGTGAACAGGACGGTGGCGATGTCCGCCGCGCCCATGGGCAGGCCGGGATGCCCGGAACCGGCCGCTTCCACGGCGTCGGCCGACAGGAACCTGATCGCGTTCGCCATCAGCTGGCGCATTGGCGTCGTCATCGCGAAGGCTCCCCGTCATGCCCCTGGTCAGGATCTGGCCGCCGGGTGAGGGGCCGCCGAGACGCGCGGCTTGCATCATAAGCTCTCGATCCTGTCAACGAAACCCTCGTCGCCGAGGGCGAGGCGCGAGACGCCGCGCTTTCCTTGCTCGCGTCGAGCGGTTAAGAGCAGTGAGGCCCATTCCGGCCGCAACCGCACCGCAACTTCAAGGAGCGCCGCCGTTTCCGGCGGACAATCCGTGATCCTTGGGCAGCTCGTGATCTTTGGAGAGAGACTGGATGCCGCATGACGATCCGTTCGACGCAGCCAGGATGCGACTTCGCACGGCGCTCGAACGGTTGGAAGGAGCCGTCGACGCTCGCCTCGAGCGCGAAGACGCCTTGAGAAGCGTCGACGCCGAGGTCCAGCGCCAGACCGCCGATCGCGGCCGTCTCGCCCGCGAACTCGACGCCGCCCTGGCGCGGGGCGAGCGTCTGGAACAAGCCAATCGCGAGGTCTCCAAACGCCTCGTCGACGCCATGGAGCGCGTGCGCAAGGTGCTCGAACAGCACAAATAGCCGTTCGCGGCGGACAATTTCGACGGGCAGGTGGGACATTTCGGGCCGCCGGGAGTTTACGTCGTCGGTCCCTTGGCAGAACTGTCGATCGAGGGGCTCGCATGAGACGACGCGATTGAAACGGGAAATACGATGCCGCAGATTGTCGTCACCATCGACGGAAAGACTTATCGCATGGCCTGCGCCGAGGGCGAGGAGCAGCACCTCGAGACCCTGGCGGCCGACGTCGACGGCAAGATCGCGGAGCTGCGCGGTTCCTTCGGCCAGATCGGCGATCTCAGGCTGACCGTCATGGCGGCGATCATGGCGACCGACCAGCTCTACGAGACACGCCGCCGGCTGGCCGATCTGCAGGCGAGGTTCGATGCCGATACCGCGTCGCACGGGGCACGGGAGGCGAGCGAGGAAACGACGCGCGAGGAATTCGCCCGCAGCCTGGAGGAAACCGCCGCGAGCATCGAACGTATCTCCGCAAAGCTTGCAGGCGGCCAATGAACGAACATGACGTCGAATGCCGCCCCGCGCCCACAGAGCGCGGTGCGCTGCCCCGTGCCGGCGTGGTTGAGGCGGCGAGCCGCAGCGGTCTCTTGACGCGGCTCGCCTTGTTCCTGTTCTGCGGGCTCTATGGCTTGGCGATGTCCGGCTGCGCATCCGCACTCAACGCCGTCACACCCTCCGGCGACTACCGGCTGGTGTCCGATCTCGCCTATGCGCCCGGCGAGCGTCGGGTTCTCGATCTCTATGTGCCGAAGGGCGTCACGGCGAGGGCGCCGGTCGTCGTCTTCGTCCATGGCGGCAGCTGGGATTCCGGCTCCAAGGACATCTATCCCTTCGTCGGCCAGTCGCTGGCGAGCGCCGGCATCATCGTCGCGATCCCGAACTACCGGCTCTATCCGCAGACGACCTTTCCGGGCTTCGTCGAGGACGCGGCGAAGGCTGTGGCATTCGTCGAGCGGCTGGCCGCCGACGGCCGCGAGGGCATCCCGAAAGGCCGGCACCGGCTGTTTCTGATGGGCCATTCGGCCGGCGCCGAGATCGCCGCTCTGCTGGCGACGGACGGCCGTTACCTTGCGAATGCCGGTTCGTCGATCCGCCGGCTCGCGGGCTTCGTCGGCCTGTCCGGGCCCTACGACTTCCTGCCGCTCACCGAGAAGCGCTACAAGCGCATCTTCCCGGAAGCCGTGCGCCAGGCGAGCCAGCCGGTGAACTTCGTTTCCGGCGACGAACCGCCGACGCTTCTGATCGCCGGCGACGCCGACACCACCGTCGACCCGAAGAACACCCGATCGCTCGCCGCCAGGCTGAAGGCGGCGGGCGTTCCGGTAAAGGCTAGCCTCTATCCCGGCATCGGCCACATCGGCACGATCTCGTCCTTCTCGACGGTGCTTCCGCTCGGCAATCGCGGCATCCGCGAAGAGGTCATCCGCTTCATTCGCGAGAATGCGAGGTAAGAGACGGGACCAACAGGGCCGCTCCGTGACCGAGGCGCGGCTCACGGCCGGATCAGCACCTTGCCGCGGTTGAGGCCGGAGAGCGCCTCGCCGAGCTTCTCCTCTGCCTCGGGGAGGGAGAGCGCTGCGGCGACGTCGGTCTTCCATGCGCCGGAGACGAAGCGCTCCTGGACCTTTTCGAAGGCCTCGCGCCGGGCTTCCGGTGAGGCCGTCGCCAGCCAATCGCTCAGCCAGAAGCCTTCGATCTTCTTCTTCATGAAGACCATTTGGCCGAGACTGGGCAATGCCGGCGACTGCGGCGACAGCTTGCCGTAGATCACCCAGCGCGCGCCGCCCGGCATCGCCGCGAAGATATCGGCCGAGCGGCTGTCGGCGACGGCATCGAGCAGGACGGTCGGCTGCACCTGACGCATCGCCATTACCAGCATGTCCTCGAAGTCTTCCCGCTCGGTGTTGAGGACCGTGCCGACGCCGAGACCTTCGAGCAGAGAGCGATGCTCCTCGCGGCGGATGGTGGCGACGGCGGCAAGCTCCATCTCCTTCGACAGGGTCGCCATCAGCTTGCCGAGCTGGCTGGCGCCGGCCGTCATGACGAAGGCCCTCGCACCAGCCTTCTTCACCAGATCGAGCATCGCCCAGGCCGTCATCGGATTGACGATCAGGGCTGCCGCGTCCTCGTCGCGCAGCTTCGGATGGAGCGGCACCACGGCCCGCGCGTCGGTGAGGGCATATTGCGCCCATACGCCGCTGCCGCCACGGCTCGCCGAGACCGCGACGCGCTGGCCGATCAGCTTGCGGGCCGCCTCGTCCTCGCCGCTCGCGACGACCTCGCCCATGCCTTCGAAGCCGGCGGGAACGCCCTTCCTGCGCGGCTGGCCATATTCACCCTTGATGTAGTGGAGATCCGAGGGATTGACGTTAGCGAGCCCCACCTTGATCAGAACCTGGCCGCCTTTCGGCTTCGGCACCTCGATCTCCGAAAGCTCGCACCAATCGGACAGCCGCTCGATCGCCGGACCTTCCGAGGTTCCGGAATAGCCGTCGTATTTGACGATCAGCGCCTTCATGGTCGTGGGAATCTCGGGCATCGTCGCCCCCTTTTTTGATGCGGTTGATACGGTGGTCTTTCTGCCGCCGCGACCAGCGACCCTGGAGCGATCGCCGGGATGGCTCGGCTTTGCCCTCGATATCGGGCGCACCACGGTCGGCGCCAAGGGGAGGGCGCACTAGACGGGGCGGCTCGCCGGTGGCCGGGAAGGGGCTGCGGTCAGGATTTCGGGACGTCGGGCATCGCCGTTGCCGTGGCTTCGCCCGGCAGTGTCCCTTCGGTCGGAGTGCCGTGCGGCGACGAAGTGGCGGCCTCGATCGTCTCCGCCCAGATGACGATCTCGACGGTTGCGCCGTAGCGTCTGCGCGAAATCATGATTCGATTGCAAGAACAAGTAATAATCGTTTTTGCATAATATATAATTGAAATAGATTAAAATTGTATGCAACTTTCATTCGCTTCTGTTGTCGAAGGAAATATTTTTATTCTGCTGTATCGTGGTGAGAATGTAGAGCGCATCGTACAGTCATGGGAGATGATCCGATGAATGATGGCGTGAGCTCCGACAAGCCGTCGACGGAACGCTCTTGGGCGACGGAGTTCACGTCATGGTTTAGGGCACTTGGCGTCGTCGAGGAACTGAGGTCGATCGACTACCCGATGAACCGCGTTCTCGGCGACGTTGCGGGGACGACGGTGGGGCTGGCCGGTCTGTACGGTCTGGCTCACCTCGCCCCGAACGGCTGTGCCTATACCCCGTTCCGATCGACCGGTTCGAGCTGCGTGATGGCGAGCGAGAGCCCTCTCCTCTTCCTCTTGTCGATCGGCGGGATGGGCCTTGCTGTGAGCGCTTTGCTGTTCGTCTTCTTCCGCGACGATCCCTGACGTTCGACGCGACGAGCCTCGGGTCGTGACGGAGCCCGCCACGATGCCGGTCAATGCGAGATGCTCCGCATGCAGCCGTCGGCGATCGTTTTGATCGTCTGCCTCTTCTCATGAGCACTGAGCTTGCCCTACGGTTGCGATGGTGAGGCAGAGCGAATCGAGATGGCGCCATGGCAGAATTCGGTCGAACGAACGGCAGCGCCGAAGACATCGACCTTGCCTTCCAGAGCCGGGAGATTGCGCGGCTACGGGAAAAGCTGCTGGATCTCACGCGCCGCAACGGGCTCCTGAATTTTCGTCATTCGCGCGGAGGTGCCTTCGTCCGGGTCGTCGACGAACTGCCGGACGGGCTGCTCGAAACTCTGCAGAACGGCGAGATGGGCTTCGAGCCGCTGCCGGACCCGGAGTCCGAGCCTGCCGACGAACGCACCGAGACGTTCCAGAACGCCATGGCGATCGGCCGGCTGACCGATGAGACCTATCTCACGGCGACGGCAGAACTCGGTGAGGCGGAGGCCGACACCGAACGGCTTGCAGAAGCGGACGAGGCGCTGCGCCATCGGGTGCGGGCCTCGCTCGGCCTTCCCAAGCTCGACGGCGGCAAGAAGCTCGATATCGCCGAGCTTGCCCGGGCGAACGGCTTCGACCCGAGCTTCGACCTTCGCCGGCCGCCGCACCGCGACGCCGAGCTCGATGGCATCACGCCCGCCCATCTCGACGACGACCGGATCCGCATCCTCCTCACGAGGTCGCAGGCGGAACGGCGCCTGAGGACGATCTTCGATCGCAACCGGACGCTCGAAAACGAGACCGGCATCCACACGCTGCAGATCGCCTTCGGCTTCATCGAATGGGCCGATCCGAAACAACCTTCGGCCGGGCCCTACCATGCCCCGCTGCTGACGATGCCGCTCAATCTGAGGCGCAAGATCGTCGGCGGCAACTATCATTTCTGGGCGAGCGCGCCGGAGGGCGAGCTGTTGGTCAACCTCGCGCTCGTCGAGCTGTTGAAGCGCGACCACGGTGTCGCCCTCCCTGCCGTGGGCGAAGACGAGACGCCGGAGGTCTATTTCGCCCGACTCGCGCCGGCGCTGGAGGCGGCGAAGTTCCTCGAGCTCCGGCGTTTCGTGACGATCGCGATCTTTCCGTTTCCGCGCATGGGACTATGGGCCGATCTCGACGAGACGATCTGGCCGGAGGACGGGCTGCGCCGGCATGCCGGGCTTGCCAGGCTGCTTGGCGGCCTGTCGAGCGAAGGGGCGGCCGGAACCTTCGGCGTCGACCATCCGATCGAGGACGAGGCCTGGGCGGGACGGGTACCGCCGCTGGTCATGCCGGCGGACGTGTCCCAGCATTCCGCCATCCTCGACGCGATGGAGGGCAAGGACCTCGTCGTCGAGGGGCCGCCGGGAACCGGCAAGAGCCAGACCATCGCCAACCTGATCGCCGCCGCAATAGGGGCGGGACGACGCGTTCTCTTCCTCGCCGAAAAGCGCACCGCGCTCGAAGCGGTGGCGAAGCGCCTCAACGAGCGGGGCCTCGGCCCGACGCTCCTGGAACTCCATTCGGAGAAGACCTCGAAGCCGGAGGTGATGGCCTCGCTCGCCGCGGCCGTCCATAACGGCGAGACCAAGCCGGCGCGCCTCCCCGGACTGCGGGCGGAACAGCGGCACGAGGGCAAGCTCCTGCGCGACTACCATTCGGCCCTTCAGACGAAGCCCGATGGTCACGAACGCACCACCTGGCAGCTGATCTGGAAGGAAACCGCTCTGCGCCGGGCGCTTGCCGGCCAGATGGCCGAGACGATCCTGCCGAAACACGTCGCTGGCGTCGATCTTTCCGACGAAGCGGTGTTTCGGCAGACGTCGGACACGCTGAGGGAGCTCGCCAGGGCCGCCGAGACCGTCGAGGAGCGCCTGGGCGGGTTGCAGGCGAGCCCCTGGCATGCGGCGCGGGGCCTTCCCGTCCAGCCGCACGCGCAGGAAACCCTGCTGCGCGAGCTTTCCGAACTGCGGCAAGGGCCGCTCGCCGCCGTGGAGGAGGCGCTGGCGCGCATCGGCCAGGCCGTCGACGGTGCGGCCTTGAACGCAATGTCGTCCGGCGATCTGGTGCGGCTCTGCGATGCGTTGACGAGCCTCGTTCTCGCCGACGACGACCGGCTGGCCGCGGCCGCCTTCGAAGACCGCCTGGGCGAGGAAACGCTCGCTGCGGCGGCAGAACTGGCGAGCATTCAGGCGCGGCGCTCTGCACTCGTCGACGGCATGATCTTCGACGAAGCGGCACTGGAGCCGCTGCAGCAGCAACTGGCGGCGATCGGTTTCAACCGGGTCTCGATCGACGATCTGGATCGAAAGGCCCGCGGTTTCATCGACGACGCGGCGCGGTTCGACGCCGTCGCCGAGCGGTTCCGAGACCGGTTTTCAGGCTTCGGCACGGATTTTCCGTCGACCCCCGCAGGCGTCGAGACGATCGCAGGGCTTGGGGCGATCGGCCGTCGCTATCCGGCCCGCGCCTGGGACCTCCAGATCTTCGTGGCGAACAACCGGCGGCGGGAGCATCTGGAGGAACTCGCCGGCCGCTCGCGAACCGTGAAGGAGCGGCTGAGAGGATTGGCCACCGAGATCGATCTTGGCCGCGCCGCGGCGCATTCTTCGACCGATCTGCGAATGATCGGCGATACTGTGGGCGAGTCCGGGCTGTTCGGGCGGCTGTTCGGCGGCGCGTTCAAGCGCGCCTTGTCGGAAGCCCGCGCCATCGCCCGGGGCACGGAGGATCGCGAGCGGCTGCGCAGTCTGCTGCACGAGGCGGCCGCGACGAGCGACGAATGGGAGGCCATCCAGATCGACGAGGAGGGCAGGGCGGCTTTCGGCGAGGACTGGCAGGGCCCGGAGACCGGCTTTGCCGTGCTGGACGACGCTGCCGCCTGCCTCGAGGAGGTGGGGGCGTTCCTGCATCGCCGCGACGAAGGTCATCGCATCCGGGCGGCGTTGCAGATCGGCGCGGCGCAGTTCGAAACCGAGCTTCTGTCGGACACCGAGGCCAGGCTCGTCGAACGGGCGACGAAAGACAACCCCCTGGCATCACTCGCGCAGGGCCTGCGCCGGCGAGCGGAGGAATTCCAGGCCCTTGCCACCGAGGGCCGACGAATCGGCATCAGGCCGTCGGCGCCGGTCCTCGACGGCGACGTCCGGCTCGCCGACCGGCTGGCGGACTTTTCCCGGCAGGCCAGGGTGGCTCTTGCCGCGGTTCCTCCCGAAAGCCGGGAGGTGATGGCGATGGCCGCCGCCAACCTTGCGGAGGCCCGGGCCGCGGCCGACCTCGCAGGGGCGCCGATCCTCGCGAAGTTCTTCGGCGCCGAACCCGCATCGAACGGTGCGGCGCGTCTCGCCGAGGTTCGCGCCCTCCAATCCGGCGCCGAGGCTCTCGCCGGGCGGCTGCCGACGTTGGAAGCGACGAGCTCCGCGATGCGCGAGCGTCTCGGCGAACGCTTCGTGCCGATTGCCACGGACGCACGCATCGCGAGCCGGGTTGGCGAGCTACGCAAGGCGCTCGAAGACGGTGAGGGACTGCGCCTTCACGCCAATCTGGAGCGTTATCTCGACCAGGCGTCCGCTACGGGTGTCCTGCCACTCTACGAGACGCAGATCGATGCGGGAAAACCTGTCTCGGCGCTTGCCGACATCCTGGCGCTCTTGCGTTGCGAGCAGGCCCTGGAGGCAACGTTCCAGGATCCCGCCTCGCCGATCCGGCAATCGACCACCGGCCGGCTGGACACGGCGCGCGGCCGCTTCGGCCAGGCGGAGGTCGAACTCTACCGGCTCGAGGCGGACAACGTCCTGGCGAGTGCCAGGGAGCGGCTGAAGACGGCGCCCTGGGGCAACGACTCCGGCCCCGTCGGCACCCATACGAACCTCGCGCTGATCAATCGTGAGATGGCCAAGCAGAAGCGCCACATTCCGATCCGCCAGCTGATCGAGCGGGCCGGCAGCGCGTTGCAGGCGCTGAAGCCGGTGTTGATGATGAGTCCGCATGCGCTGGCGCAATACGCCCCGCCGGGTACACTCGAATTCGACCTCGTCGTCATCGACGAAGCTTCGCAGATGAAGCCGGAATTTTCCGTCGGAGCGCTGGCGAGGGGCGGGCAATACGTCATCGTCGGCGACCAGAAGCAGCTGCCGCCGACGGACTTCTTCGCCGCCCAGAGCGACGGCGACGGGGATGGCGATGAGGAGGCCGGCGCTGCCGATCTCGCCGAGAGCGTCCTCGATCTCGCCGCCTCGCGCATCCCGCACAAGCGGCGGCTGCGCTGGCACTATCGCTCGCAGCACCCGGCGCTGATCGCCTTTTCGAACCGGGAGTTCTACGACCGCGAACTGGTGATCTTCCCCGCCGCCTCCGAGAGCGAATCATCGGGCGTGCGCTGCGTGGATGTGGACGGCATCTATCAGGCGAACGTCAATCCGCAGGAAGCCGAGACGGCGATCGAGGAGGCGCGCAGGCTGATCTACAAGGCCGCCGAGGACGGCGCCGACCTGTCGCTCGGCATCGCCACGATGAACCTCAAGCAGCGCGATCTCATCAACGCCGAATTCGAGCGCCTTGCGGCGAGCGACCCGATCGTGCGCGCCTATGTCGAGCGTTGGGAAAAGACCGTCGAGCCGGTCTTCGTCAAGAACCTCGAAAACGTCCAGGGTGACGAGCGCGACGTCATCATCATCTCGACCCTGTTCGGGCCGGCCGAACGCGGCGCGCGGGTGAAGCAGAACTTCGGCGCGATCAACCGCGGCGCCGGTCATCGGCGTTTAAACGTCCTGTTCACCCGGGCCAAGCGGGCGATGATCATCGTCACCTCGCTGAAGACCGGCGACGTCGTGCCGACGCCGTCCTCCTCGCGCGGGGTGCAGGTCTTCAAGGGCTTTCTCGACTATGCCCGCGGCGGCGCGGTCTATGACGACGCCGAGGCGCGAGATGCGGAGAGCCCGTTCGAGGAATTCGTCGCCGAGAAGCTCGCCGCGGCCGGCTACGACGTCGTCCATCAGATCGGCGTCGAGGGGTTCCGCATCGATCTCGCCGTCCGTCATCCGGACGATCCGTCGGTCTTCATCGCCGGCATCGAATGCGACGGGGCGCCGTTTCACGTCGGCCTGACCATCCGCGATCGCGACGTCATCCGCCAGAAGGTGCTGGAAGGGCTCGGCTGGTCGATCTGGCGGATCTGGTCGACGGACTGGTACAACGATCCGGACGGTGAGGCGGAAAAGCTCGTCGGCTTCCTCGGTCGGCGGAAAGCCTATCTGGACTCGACTCGCCCCGCCCGCAGCGAGCCCGTTGGCGTCGGCGCTACGCAGCCGCTCGTGGACGCGCCGGGAGCAGAACAGCCTGGTCCGGCACCTGGACCAAACGAGCCCGCGGACGAGATTTCAGACAAGCAAGCATCTTCCTCGGCAGAGGCGACGGACGAAGCGCCAAGCGTCGAAAAAGCCGGGGAAGCGCCGCAAGTCGCTTCCGTCCCTCGGCCTGAAATCGCGCCCGAGCAGGAGGCCGAGCCGGCATTGCCAGTGTCGGCAGAAGAGCGGCCCTCTCCGCCTGTCGCGCCGCCGCCGCGCGGCCGGCACATTCGCCGCAATCACCTCGACGTCTACGAAGTGCTGCCCGGCCTGTTCGAGGTTCGTCGGGAGGGGATGGTGATCGGCGAGGTCGAGCGCCAGTCGGGCGTCGGGGTCGACCGGCGGCTGACGGCGGGGACCGCGCCGTCGCTGCCGCGCTTTCGCGGGACGCGCGAGGGTAGCGAGGTGACCTTCACGACGACGGACATCTACGAGGCTTTCGACCGGCTGGACCGAGAAACGTCTGCCGAATTGGCCGCCCAGTAAATCGAAGCGCCGGCGCATCGCGGAACCGCCGCTCCATCGTCGGAGCGGCTCCGCTCATCGTCGACGCGCAAGGCCGACCGATCGCACGCCAATGCTCATTCAGGGGCGGCGCGCCGCACCGCTGACGCATCGTCGGCGGGGCCTGCCGGATGGCACCCGCTCCGGCCTGGATCAGCCGTGTCCCTTGCGGGCCTTGCGGGCGGCATAGCGCTCGTCGCGGGCGGCCTTGCGGGCAGCTTCGTCCTCGACCATGCGGTTGATCAGCTTGTTTTCCTCGGCCTGTTTGGCGGCCTGCTCGGCTGCCTCGCGCTCGGCGTTCTCGCGGGCGAGCTTCTCGGCTTCGGCGCGCTTTGCAGCCTCGCGCTCCTCGCGCGCAGCGACGACGGCGGCGCGCTCGGCACGGCGGGCTTCGGCGGCCGGATCGTTCTGTTTGGCTTTCACCTTCTCCAGGAGCGCAGCCTTGGCATCCTTTGCCGCCGCGCGCCGCTCGACGAAATCCGCATCCTTGCTCTTCAAGCTTGTCTTACCAATCGTGTTTGGAGGAAGCCGGAACTCTCCGGCAATCGCCTCTCGCCTACGCGCTCACAGCCGCCACTTCAAGCCGGGAGATGGCCCGGATCAAGAAGAATTGCACCAAAGCACCAGGGCTCGCCCGAAAATGGACGCCGATTCTGCTGGGGCCCAGGGACGTCAGGCGGCGCGGTCCAGCTCCCTCGCGATCGCCTCGATGAGGGCCGTGTCGTCCCCCGCCATGCCGTCCATCGAGGCCATGCGCGCCATGACGATGGCGGCGATCTTCTCTTCGACCGTGCCTTCGGCATAAGTGTAGTAGATGACCGCCCGCTGCCCGTCGCGGTGGCAGCGCCCCTCGATCTGCTGCAGCTGGATCGCGCTGTGGCGCATGTCGTGGACGACGAGCGAGCGCTCCCGGTCGCCGCCCGGCATCTCGCCGCGATGAAGCGAGATCGACTCCGTCACCGTGAAGACCACCGCGTCGAGCTGGCCGGTCTGGAAGGCGACGCGCGTCGCCTCGTTGGCCTCGCCGGTCTGGCCGCCATTGATCTCGCCGACGCGCCAGCCATTGCCGCGCAGGCTCTCGGCCAGCATCGCACCGGTTTCGAGAAAGGCGACGGACACCGCCACCTGCTGACCGTTGCCGAGAAGATCGCCTGTAAAATCGGTCGTTCCCTTCACCCGAATCAGGCTGGCCTTCTGGCGGAAGCGCAGGTCCGCGGCCCATCCCGTCGGCCGCCTGGTCGATCCGCCGGCAAGGCCGAGCTCCCGGCGAAACTCCCGCCAGGTCGCCTCGTAGAGACGCTCGGCGGAAGCGTCGAGCGCCGTCGGCGCCAGTTCCCGTTGCACTTCGGGCCAGCCGGATATCTGTTCCGGCCGCCGGCGCATGCCGATCGCGTCGGCGCCCTTGTAGAGAAGCTGCGACATGACCTGCCGGTCGGCTTCGTTCGGCTCCCAGCTCCAGTTCTTCCAGCGGCCCTTGGCGCGGCCGATCTTCAGCCGCTTCATCAGCGCGCGGAACTCGTCCATGTCGCCGGACGATCCACCTGTTGCAACGGCGAGGAGCCGGCCGAGATAGGACAATTCGTGCGGCGACTGGCCGGCCGTGGCGCTCATGTAGATGGTGAAATCGGCGGCGGCCGCCAGATGGCGGCAGACCTGACCCTGCTGCGAGGCCGGATTGCGGATGCGATGGCTCTCGTCGACGACGACCAGCGGCCAGCGCCGTTTCAGCGTCCCGAGCCTGGCGAGCTCGTTGTTCTTCGCCCGCGTCGAGCGCCGGTTGCTGGTGGGCGGCGGCGCCATCAGCGCCTTGGTGCGCTCGAAATTGAGGATGGTGACGTCCTTGCCGGTCGAAGGAGAGCCGGCGATGGTGCGCCGCCATTGCGGGATCGCGCCCTTCGGGCAGACGATCAGCACCTCCTCGTCCGGCATGGCGCTGATGGCGCTCCAGGCCGACAGGGTCTTGCCGAGCCCGGTGAGGTCGCCCAGCAGGAAGCCCGGCCGCCCGCTCCGCCGCGCCGCGATGATCGCTTCGCGCGCCTCGACCTGGTGGGGGCGCGGGTGGAAGACGGGTGCCGCGGCGGGGGCGGGATCTTTCTGGGGCAAGGCTTCTCTCGGTCGCGGGCGATTCGCGGCCGACCTATACCGGATGTCCAGCGGCAGTGTGGAATGCGATCGCGTGCCCCCGTCTCATTCGACGGGCTTTGGCAGATGCGCCGCGGCCGGATCGTTCGGCGGCCCGTCGATCCGGACGGTGGATGCGCCGGCTACAGGCTTCCGGTGGCGCCCCAGAAGAAGAACGCGATCAGGGCGAGCGTCATCACCACGCCGGCCAGTTCGGGCCACCAGCCGAATTCGTAGGTTTCCGGCTCCTCGTCGCTGGTTTTCATGGCATCTCTCCTATTGGCCCAGCGAGGGCAGCCAGAGGGCGATCTGCGGGAAGGCGATGACCAGCCCCAGGGCAATCAGCTGCAAGCCGATGAAGGGTAGCACGGCGGCGAAGATCTCCTGCAAAGTGACGTCCTTCGGCGCGACGCTCTTCAGGTAGAAACAGGCCGGACCGAAGGGCGGCGAGAGCATGTAGATCTGGATGTTCATCGCAAAGAGGATGCCGAACCACACCGGGTCGTAGCCGAGCTGGTTCACCACCGGCGCGAAGACCGGCACGGTGATGAAGACGATGGCGATCCAGTCCATGAAGGTGCCGAGCACGACGATGATCGCCATCATGATCAGGATCACCACGATCGGCGCGACGTCCAGGCCGGTCAGCAATCCCCGCAGGAAGGCGGTGCCGCCCATCAGGTTGTAGATGCCGACGAGGCTGACTGCGCCGACCACCAGCCAGATGATCGAAGCCGTGGTGACGACCGTGGACCAGAGCGCGTCGCGCATCCCCTCGACCGTCAGTTCGCGCCTCAGCATGGCGACGAGGATCGCACCGGCGGCACCCACGGCAGCCGATTCGGTGACCGTGGCGATGCCGGTATAGATCGTCCCGAGAACGCCGCCGATGAGGATGAAGGGCAGGATCAGGCCCTTCAGGTGCAACAGCCGACGATGGACGGGAAGCCGCGTTTCGGGAAGGTCGAGAGCCGGGCCCATCGCCGGGTTGATCCGGCAGCGCAGAACCACGTAGCCGACATAGAGCATCGCCAAGAGCAGGCCCGGCAGCAGCCCGGCGGAGAACAGCGCCTTGATCGACACGCCGGCTTCCGCCCCGTAGACGATCAACACGACCGAAGGCGGGATCATCGTCGCCAGCGACCCAGAGGCTGCGATCGCCCCGATCGACAGCTTGCGGTCATAGCCGAGCGCGAACATCTGCGGCAACGCGATGAGGCCGAGCAGCACGATCTCGCCGCCGACGATCCCGCTCATCGCCGCGAGGATCACCGAGACGAAGACGGTCTGCACCGCAACGCCGCCGCGCATCTGGCCCGCCAGGATCGCCATCGATCGGAACAGCTCCCGCGCCACCCCGCCGCGTTCCAGGATGTTGGCCATGAGGATGAAGAACGGCACCGCGATCATCGTCTCCTTGACGAAGACGTGCAGCACGTTGCTGGACACCAGGATCAGTCCCGGCGCGCCGAACTTCGCCAGCGCCAGCACCACGGAGACGAGAAGTGTGGTGGCGCCGAGCGGTACGCCCGCCGCCATCAGGGCGAAGAGGGCGAGGATGATGACGAGGGTGAGGTACTCGATGCCCATGGCTCAGCCCCGGCCGTGCTCGGGCATGTCGAGCGGGCGATCGCTCAGTCCCTCGTCATGCTGGGCGCTGCCGGGCCCTCCGACGAGATTGGCCAGGAGTTGCAGGAAATACAGCGCCAGCGCGACGAGGATCATGGCTTTCAGATAGCTCGGAAACGGCGGGTTGAACGCGCTGCCCGAGCGTTCGAGATGGTTCAACGTCCGCGTGAAGGGGGTGTAGCTCGCCCAGAACAGGCCGGCCACGGCCAGCATGCTGGCGACGACGGCTGCGGTCCGCATCGCCTGCCAGACGCGCTGCCCGACGAGGATCTCCATCACCGTCACCGTGATGTGGCGGTGTTGCTGCGTGACGGCCCCGACGGAGAGCATCCAGGCGGTCGCGCAGAGGGCCATCACCAGTTCCGGCGTCCAGACGGTCGGGCTGTCGAAAACGTAGCGCGCGAAGATCTCGAACAGCGAGATCAGGATCGCGGCGAGATAGAAGACCCCGCAGGCCTTTCCCAGAAAGCCGCTGACCCGGCCCATTCCGGCCGCATAGCGTGCGCCGAGCCCCATGACGATCATCCTCCCCCCATGCATGAATGGCCGGGACGCACCGGCAAGGCGCGTCCCGGACGATCGGCCTTACTGGATCAGCCCGATCTCGCGCATGTAGGCGAGCTGGGACTTCAGCGCGGCTTCGGCCTCGGGCGACTGGGCAGCCGTCTCCTCCCAGGCTTTCTGGGCGATCGCGCGGAAGGCGTCGCGATCCTTCTGCGCCCAGTCGATCACCTCGATGTCCGGGTTTTGCTTGTCGCGCTCGACGAGCTTCAGGTCTTCCTCGTTCAGGGCCTTGGCGAGGTCGGCATAGGCCTCGTAGAACCAGCTCGTCAGGCCCTTCTGCGCCTCGGGGCTGAGCGACTGCCAGGTCTCCTCGGAAACCGTGAACTGGTGCACGGCCATCGAGTGAATGCCGGGGAACAGCGGGTAGGGCGCGATCTCGTTGAAGCCGTTCTGGTCGTTGTTGACGTAGGCGGATGCGTCGGAAGCGTCGACGATGCCCTTCTCCAGCGCGGTGAAGACCTCGGCGAAAGGAATGTTGACCGGGCTCGCGCCGGCGGCCCGGAAGACCGTCGCGGCCATGCCTTCGGGCGAGCGGATCTTCTTGCCCTTCAGGTCTTCCAGCGTCCGGATCGGCACCCGCGCGACCAGCGCCTCCTTCGACACCGCCCCGCAGCCGACGACGTGGATCAGGTTAGGAAACTGGGTGTTCCACAGCTCCTGCAGCGCCTCGGCGCCGCCGCCCTCGCGGCAGTAGTCCTGGATCTGCTGCGGCGTGTCGTAGCCGGCGATCAGGTCGCCGAGAATGGCGAAGGCGGGGTTGCGCCCGGAGAAATAGGCGATCGAGGTGAGATCGCCGCCGAGAACGCCCGCGGCGATCGTATCCGGGGTCTCGGTGCTCGGAACCACCGAATTGATCGGCAGGAACTCGATCGAGACTTCGCCACCGGTCATCTCCGAGATCTTCGGCGCCCAGTTCTCGTTGATGTACTTGAACGAATAGCCGCCCGACTGCGTGGACGTCTGCACGCTCAGGGCCGTCTGTGCATGGGCGGCGCCCGCCGAGGCCGCGAGCGCCAGCGTGACGGCTCCGGTCGATAGAAATCGCATGGTCATTTTCCTCCGCATGGTCTTCGGGCACGCCCAGCCTGCCCGACGATGGGCGAACGATATCCGTGACAATGCGTTTGTCAATGCATGCATTAAATTATTTGACGACGCATTCACTGTGCTGCTATCTCTTGATGCAGCGTATGGAGGGCCAGGATGGTGTCTGCAAAGGCTAGCCGCGTCGACGACGCCTATGCCCGGCTGAAAGCCGACATTCTTCACGCCCGGATTCCGCCCGGGCACGTCGCGACCGAGCCCGAGATCGCGTTGCGCATGGGGATGAGCCGTACGCCCATCCGCGAGACGCTGATCCGTCTGGAGGCCGAGGGGCTGGTGGAGCTGATCCCGCGCCGCGGCGCCCGCATCCTGCCGATCAGCGCGTCGGCGATGCGCGAGATCTACGACATCCTCACCTCGCTCGAGCCCGACGCCGCCGCTCGCGTCGCGCTTGCCCGGCACTCGGCCGAGACGCTGCAGCCGCTGCACGACGCGACGTCGGACATGGAAGCGGCGCTGGAACGGGGCGATCTCGACGCATGGGCGGAGGCGGACGAGCGTTTCCACCGCCAGTTGATGGCTCTGACCGGCAACCGGCGGCTCCAGCAGATCGTCGCCCAGCTCAACGACCAGGCCCACCGCGCGCGGATCATCACGGTGCGCCTGCGCGAACCGCCAGTGCGCTCCACCGTCGAGCACCGCGCCATCCTCGACGCGCTGCTGGCCGGCGACGGCCCCCTGACGCGGACGCTGTTTCGCGAGCATCGCGAACGGGCGGCGCAGGAACTGCTCGCCATCCTCGAAAATCTTCGGCTGACCCAGCTCTGACGCCGAACCCGGGAAGACAGATGAGAAGACCAGAAATCGCAGTGATCAAGGGCGACGGCATCGGTGTCGACGTCACCGATGCGACGCTCGCCGTCGTCGATGCCGCCTGTGCGGCGGCCGGTGCCGAGACCCCGTCCTATGTCGAGATCGGCGCCGGCGCCGGCCACTACGCCGCCCATGGGCGCGACATCGAGGAGGGCGGCGAAGAAAGGGCCGGCGAGGCCGACGCGATCTTTCTCGGCGCGATCGGGTTGCCGAGCGTGCGCCATCGCGACGGCACCGAGATCTCGCCGCATCTGCGCCTGCGCGACCGCTACGGCCTCTATGCCGGAGTCCGCCCGATCAAGGCCTATCCGAACGCACCGCAGCGGCTTGCCGATCCCCGTGCCGCCGGGATCGACATGGTGGTGCTGCGCGAATCGACCGAAGGGCTCTTCTACTCCGCCGCCGTGCATGGCCGCAGCGAGGTGATCGGCGACAGCGAGGTGCGCGAGACGCTGCGGGTCAGCCGCGCCACCACCGAGAAGCTGCACGCCTTCGCCTTCCGCCTCGCCCGCAAGCGGCGCGAGCGCGGCAAGCGCGGCCGCGTCACCTGCGTCGACAAGGCCAACGTCTTCACCGCCATGGCGTTCTTCCGCAAGATCTTCGACGAGGTGAAGGCCGATTTTCCCGACGTCGAGACCGGCTACAACTATGTCGACGCCATGGCTCTCGACATGGTTCGGCGCCCCTGGGAATTCGACGTGATGGTGATGGAGAACATGTTCGGCGACATCCTGTCGGATCTCGGCGGCGGGCTCGTCGGCGGGATGGGCATGGCCGCCTGTGCCGAGATCGGCGATACGACCGGCCTGTTCCAGCCCGCCCATGGCAGCGCGCCGGACATCATGGGCGAGGACAAGGCCAACCCCTTGGCCGCGATCCTCTCCGGAGCCTTGATGCTGGAATATCTCGGCGAGACGCTGGACCAGCCGCAACTCGCCGCGGCGGCGGAGCGGATCGAGGCTGCAGTCGAAGCGGGCTTTGCGGCCAATCGCCTTCGCCCGATGGAGTTCGGCGGCGACATGGGCACCCGGGCGATCACCGACGCCGTCCTTGCCGGCCTCGACATGGCCGCGGAGGCGCGCTGATGTCCCGCACCGGAATGCTCGTCGTATTGGTGGAACTGGAGATCGCGGCCGAGCGCATGGAGGAATTCCTCGTCCACATGCGCGAGCAGGCCCGAAACTCGCTGACGCGCGAGCCGGATTGCCACGTCTTCGACATCGCCCGCGACGGGACGAGGCTGACGCTCTACGAGGTCTACACCGATGCATCGGCCTTCCAACGGCATCTGGAGAGCGAGCATTTCCTTGCCTTCGATGCCGCGACACAGCCGATGACGCTCGCCAAGCACGTCCGCAAGTTCGAGCTCGTTTGAGGACCGGTTCGCGCCGCCCTTCGCCGCTTCGCGAGGGAGGTGCGGCGCGGCTCAGGCCCAGAGATCGAGGATGCGCTGGCCATCGATCGCATCGAAGTCGGCGACGTTGCGGGTCACCAATGTGAGGCCATGGGCGAGAGCCGTCGCGGCGATGAGCGCGTCATTTGTCGGACGACGGTCCGGAACATGGAGTGGAGCGCAGCGGAGGACCACCTGTTGCGTCACCGGCAGGATCTGAGCGGCGTCGAGCTCCGCGCGTCGAGATCGTAGCCATTGCCGAAGCTCGGCGCCTTGGCGAGGATCGCGTCGCTCCATGGATCTGACGCCGATCTCAAGTTCCATGAGCGTGATGACGGAAACATATGTCTTGCGGAGCGCCAGCGATCGTATGGCGCCGGCAACGTGATCAGCAAGCGCCCACGGCTTGCGGGCTGCCGAAATCACGTTGGTATCGAGAAGATACAAGGCGGCGCTCAATCGAAGTCGCCTTCGCGCGGCACGCTCCTGTCTCTCGGTGGATCGAAATCAAAGTCCGCTTCTGGCCGCCTATCGGCGAAAAACTCGAGCACCGAGACGCGATTTCCCCGCAGCCTCTCATACTCGGCATAGCTCATCAGGACATGGGTCGGGCGACCGCGATCGGTGACCACGACCGGACTTTCCTCGGCGGCCCGCTTGGCGGCGGAGAGCTTCTGGTTGAACATCCGCGCGTTCATCTTATGTTCGTGAAACGTCATCGACCTGCTCCGATGTAGTCTCGAGGCGGCATTTGTTACTCCGTCTGGCGGTTCGCGGCAATTCGCGTGTGCGATGAGGGTTTCGTCGAAATGTTCAACGCCCGCCTTGCCTTCCCTGCCGATTTCGAGGGCTGGCGGGCGACCGCGCGGACGGCTCTGGCGCTCGGGTTGCCGCCGGAAGAGATGAGTTTCACGATCGGCGACGCGGCGGCCGGCCTGTTCGCCGAGCCTTTGCCCGAGCCGCCGGAAAACGCCTTGCAGCCGACGGTGCCGAAGGCCTTTCCGGAGCTTGCCCGCAAGCTCGTCTGCCATGCCGACGACGACCGCTTCGTCTTCGCCTATCGCCTGCTGTGGCGGTTGCAAAGCGAGAAGAAGCT
Organism: Jiella pacifica; assembly: GCF_010500815.1. Classification (GTDB taxonomy): domain Bacteria; phylum Pseudomonadota; class Alphaproteobacteria; order Rhizobiales; family Rhizobiaceae; genus Jiella; species Jiella pacifica. Next base: position 14,111 of record NZ_JAAAMG010000014.1, on the reverse strand, counting down.
CCTGGAGATCGCTGCCGACAAGGACGTTCTGAGGGCCACCGAAATGGAAAAGGCGGTGCGCCGCGACAGCCACAAGATGAAGGCCTTCGTGCGATTTCGCGAGATCGAGGACGGCGAGCTCGGCCGCCATTCCGTCGCCTGGTTCGAGCCCTTCCACCACACGGTGGAACTCACCGCGCCGTTCTTCGCCCGGCGCTTCGCCGGCATGATCTGGACCATTTTGACACCGGAGCGCACGGCCCACTGGAACGGCGAGGAACTGTCCTTTCTGCCCGGCGCCACCCGCGACATGGCCCCGGGCGACGACGACATGGAGGCGCTGTGGCTGACCTATTACGCCTCGATCTTCAATCCGGCGCGGCTGAAGGTGAAGGCGATGGTCGCCGAGATGCCGAAGAAATACTGGGCGAACATGCCGGAGACCGCGCTGGTCAAGCCGCTGATCGCCGGCGCCGAGGCGGCGACGCGCCGCATGCTGGAAACCCAGCCGACGCTGCCGAGTTTGCGGGACGAGAGGTTGAAGGAGCGTCGCGCCATGACACTGCCCCGCATGGAAAAGACCCCGGAGGTCGGTCCCGGCCTCGGCTATAACAAGGTGCCGGACACGATCGAAGAAGCCCGCGAGCAGGCGGCCCATTGCACGGCCTGTCCACTCTGGGAGCCGGCGACCCAGACGGTGTTCGGCAAGGGGCCGGAAAATGCGCCGGTGATCTTCGTCGGCGAGCAGCCGGGCGACCAGGAAGACATCGCCGGCGAACCCTTCGTCGGGCCGGCGGGCAAGGTGTTCGACCAGGCGCTGGCGGCGGCGGGCATCGACCGCTCCCAAGCCTATGTCACCAATGCGGTCAAGCACTTCAAGTTCGAGCCGCGCGGCAAGCGCCGCATCCACGCCAAGCCGAACATGAGCGAGATCAAGGTCTGCCGCTGGTGGCTCGACCAGGAGCGGGCGCTGATCGCCCCGAAGCTGATCGTCGCATTGGGCGCGACGGCGGCTCAGGCTGTGCTCGGCAAGACCGTGACGATCAAGGCGACGCGCTCGCAGCTGATCGACCTCGACGAGAAGACGCAGCTTTTGGTGACCGTCCACCCGTCTTATATCCTGCGCCTGCCTGATCAGGCGGCGAAGGACCGGGAGACGATAGCGTTTCAGGCGGATATGGCGCTGGTGCTGGAGACGGTGCCGGAACTGGCGGTGGGGTGAGGGAGCTCTTCGCGGAAGGCTGATCAATCCGCCCAGGGGTTGAAGATCGTAATTCCGCAGTCGTCGAAGTCTCTGACGTTGCGGGTCGCGATCTCTGCGCCACGGGTGGCCGCAATGGCAGCAATCTGAGTATCCATCTCCTTTATTGGGCGGCCAGTTGCTCGTCGCTTCGCCCGGAGAAACGCATAGGCCTGGGCAGCTTTACTGTCGAAGGGCAGAATGCGGCCACCAAAATCCTCCACAAGGGTCGCTTCCAGACTTTCGGCCAAGAGATTCTTGCGCCGTCCCCTTGGCATGATGGCGATGCCGTACTGTAATTCCGCTTCACTGATCGCTGTGAGAAAAACAGCGTCCATATTTTGCTGATCCAACCAGTCTACGACCCGCCGCTCTGGAAGTGGGCGCATCACCTCCGAGATGACATTCGTATCGAGGATAATCATTTAATCGAAGGTCGGAGGTTCACGGCTTGGTCCGCGCGGTGGTAACTCGAGTTCGACTCCTCCGATCGGCTCGAATCTCGCGCGAATTCTCGAAGCGAGATTGCCATGGGACGGGATATCCTGGTCGACGCTGCCAAGGGATTCAGAATGCTGGTGAGCGGGCCCAACGAGGCTCTCTCCAGGTTCGTTCTCAGCCGATGACTTGGCTGATGGCTGGCCTTCGACGACCTCAAGCGCCTGTCGCAACAGAACTCGCGCTTCGTCCTCCATTGAGCGGCCATGTTTGCTTGCTCTGCGGCTGATCTGGTTCGTCGTCTTGTCGTCGAGATCGGTGATGGTCAGGCTCGTCATTCCTGCACTCATAAATTGTTTCACGTCATATAAGTCGATCTGCATGCGGGATGCCAGATCATCTCACAACGCAGGCCAGCCATTTACCTGCCGCTTGATACGCTTGAGACGATCTGGCCGATGGGCTAAGCCGCAGCGAGATGACTACAAAGGCAGTCGCTGGCGCAAATGAAGTGTGAACAGCAGACGGCCATGACGCATTGGTGAAACGGATATGGCTGCGAAAAAGCCGAAACGGGTGACGGCGCGGGTGCCGCGCGGCTTCGTCGATCGGGACGCGTCCGATCTGCGCGCCCAGGACGGGATGCTGGCGAAGATCCGCCGGGTCTACGAGACCTACGGCTTCGAGCCGGTCGAGACGCCGGTGTTCGAATATACCGACGCGCTCGGCAAGTTCCTGCCCGACAGCGACCGGCCGAACGAGGGCGTCTTCTCGATCGAGGACGACGACGAGCAGTGGATGAGCCTGCGCTACGACCTCACGGCGCCGCTCGCCCGCTACGTGGCGGAGAACTACGAGACCCTGCCGAAGCCCTATCGCAGCTATCGGGCGGGTTACGTCTTCCGCAACGAGAAGCCTGGGCCGGGCCGCTTCCGCCAGTTCATGCAGTTCGACGCCGACATCGTCGGCGCGCCGAACGTCTCGGCCGACGCCGAGATGGCGATGATGATGGCCGACACGATGGAGGCGCTGGGCATCCCGCGCGGGCAGTACGTCATCCGGGTGAACAACCGCAAGGTGCTCGACGGGGTGCTGGAGGCGATCGGCCTCGGCGGCGAGGAAAATGCCGGGCGGCGGCTGACGGTGCTGCGGGCGATCGACAAGCTGGACAAGTTCGGCGTCGAGGGCGTGCGGCTATTGCTCGGTGAGGGGCGCAAGGACGAGAGCGGCGATTTCACGCCGGGGGCGGGCCTAGGCGAGGACGAGCTCAAGCAAGTCCTTCATGTTATTGAAGCTCGGCATGCCGGAAAGATGCGCGTTTTCGCTTATTCGGGGGCGGAAAAATCAGCAGGCGACGGCGGACCACCGCCCAACGAAGCGGAGATCAATCGCAATACTGCAGGCTTCTTAAGCGCCATTCTGATGTCTAGCACAGATGGACGCGACGGTGCGTTGGAGTTGTTGCAATTAGCGCAGACTTTTGAGGACGCTGGTTACGCTGACGGGCGAATTCAAATCGACCCCTCCGTCGTCCGCGGCCTCGAATACTACACCGGCCCGGTCTTCGAAGCCGAACTCCTCTTCGACGTCACCAACGAAAAGGGCGAAGTCGTGCGCTTCGGCTCCGTCGGCGGGGGCGGACGCTATGACGGCCTCGTCTCGCGCTTCATGAGCCAGCCGGTGCCGGCGACGGGCTTTTCCATCGGCGTCTCGCGGCTGATGACGGCCTTGAAGAACCTCGGCCGGCTGGAGACCTCCGAACGCACCGGCCCGGTGGTCGTAACCGTGATGGACCGCGACCGCATGGCCGACTACCAGGCCATGGCGACGACCCTGCGCAACGCGCTGAACGACGATCCGGCTGCTCCGCCCGTGCCTGTCGAGGTGTTCCAGGGCAATCCGAAGCAGTTCGGCAAGCAGCTGCAATATGCCGATCGGCGCAATGCCCCTTGCGTGATCATTCAAGGCGGCGACGAGAAGGCTGCCGGCAAGGTGCAGGTGAAGGATCTGGCGCTCGGCAAGGAAATGTCGGCGCAGATCACCGACAATGCCGAATGGCGGGAAGCCCGGGCCGGCCAGGAGATGGTCGACTACGATCCTGCCAATCCGGAAGCGATGATCGCCGCGGTCCGCGACATCCTCGCCCGCCCGTCCGGCAGGGCCTGAACCTCGTGCCTGCGTCCGACAAGACCATCGGCGAGGCGCTCGACCAGCTGTTCGCCACGCGCGGCGCGGCGCCGGCCGAGACCGCGATCATCCTGCCGGCCGAGCCCTATCTCGACGCGGCCGGCGAGGCGCTGCGCCGGCGCATCTTCCTCACCCGCGGCGAGGGCGGTGAGAATCTGTGCCTCAGGCCGGATTTCACCATACCCGTGTGTATGCGGCATATCGCAGAAGGCGCCGATCTGCCCCGGCGCTACTCCTATCGCGGCCTGGTGTTTCGCCAGCGGGCCGACGGGCCGGCGGAATTCGTTCAGGCGGGCATCGAGGATCTCGGAGAGGACAATCGCGCGATGGCCGATGCCCGCGCCGTCGCCGATGCGCTGGCGAGCCTCGAAACCTGCGGAATCGCGCTGGACGGTCTCGACGTCATTCTCGGCGACCAGGGCCTGTTCGAGGCGGTGCTGCGGGCGCTCGGTCTGCCTGAGGGCTGGCAGCGCCGGCTGATCCGAACCTTCGGCCACGACGGCCAGCTGCGCGCCGCGCTGGAGAGCCTGTCGAAGGGGCCGGAAAGCGCGCTGGAAGGCCTCGCGCCGGAGCTTCTGGATCTTGCCCGCGACCGCGAGGAAGGGGCGCTGACGCGGCTCATTCGCGGGCGTATGGAGGAGGCGGGCCTGCCGCCTCATTCCGGCCGCTCGCCCGGTGAGATCGCCGCAAGGCTGATCGAGAAGGTGGCGGTGGCCGAGGCGCGGCTCGGAGAGGGGCCGCTGCAGCTCCTGGAAAATTTCCTCGCCGTCGCATGTCCCCTCGACGAGGCGGGCGAAAGGCTCGCCGAGGTCATGGGAACGGCGGGGCTCGATCTCGGGCGGGCGATGACCGCCTTCGAGACGCGCAACCTCGCCTTGCGCGCGGCGAATGTGGATCTCGCCCGCGTCACCTATCGCGCCGCCTTCGGCCGGCCGATCGACTATTATACCGGCCTCGTCTTCGAGGCGCGGGACAAGGGCGCCGAGGATCCGCTCGTCGGCGGCGGGCGCTACGACCGGCTGATGACCATTCTCGGCGCCGGCACGCCGATCCCGGCGGTCGGTTTTTCGCTGTGGATCGACCGGATCGAGAAGGTCTCCGATTGCGGGATATCGGCATGAGTGTCGGCCACCCGCCCTCTGTCCTGCCGGACATCACCCCCACAAGGGGAGAGATCAGCCGCTTGACCGCCTCGTCTCGACTGGAAGCGTTTCGGCGACATCCATCCTTTGATATTGAGCGCAAAACCGTGCGGGAGATCGAGCTCCCCCCGCGTGAGGGTGATGTCCGGCAGGACAGAGGGGGGCGCCTCGGCGCCGGCCCCGGCGATTTAAATCGATGGGAGGGCCGCCAATGACCATCACCCTCGCCATTCCCTCCAAGGGCCGGCTGATGGAAAAGTCGCTGGAAGCCCTGAAGAGCGCCGGCGTCGAGGTCTCCGCCGGCGAGACGCGCTCGTACCGCACCCAGGTCGAGGGCTTCGACGGGCTTGAAGTCCTGCTCCTGTCCGCCTCGGAAATCGCCCGCGAACTGCGCGACGGGGCGATCGACTTCGGCATCACCGGCGAGGATCTCGTCCGCGAGACGATCCCCGAGCCGGATAACGCCGCCGCGATCGTCGCGCGGCTCGGCTTCGGCCATGCCGACGTCGTGGTCGCCGTGCCGGAGGCCTGGGTGGACGTCCAGGCCATGGCCGATCTCGGCGACGTCGCCGGCTCGTTCCGGGCGCGCCACGGGCGCCGCTTGCGCATCGCGACGAAATACTGGCGGCTGACCCAGGGCTTCTTCAGCCGCACGCACGGCATCCAGAGCTATCGCATCGTCGAGAGCCTGGGCGCGACGGAGGGGGCGCCGGCGGCGGGCTCGGCCGACATCATCGTCGACATCACCTCGACCGGCTCGACCCTCGTCGCCAACCGGCTGAAGATCCTGTCGGACGGGGTGATCCTGAAGTCCGAGGCCTGCCTGGTGCGCTCGATGCCCGGCCGCAGAGACGATGCCGACGCGGCACTGGCCGACGAACTCGCTCGCCGGTTCGCCGGCTAGGTGTGAGCCTTCTGGCGGCGGCAGGGACCGAAGGAAGAAAGCGCCGCGGCAAACGCCTACAAGCCGCCGGCCCGGATCGACGTCACGCCGCTTGTCGCCAGCGAACCGGCGACACTGGCGGGGTTGCAGGGAGCTCGGACGCGGAAGCCTCCGCGGAGGCGGAAGCCGAGCGTGCCGAGGAAGAAATAGAAGGCCGACACGCCTCCCGCCGCCGAGAACGCTCCGGCGGCGGGAGGCATGACGGGTCCAGCGCGGCCTCAGGCGTAGCGGCTCTCGCGCTTGGTCTTGTCGACGGCGATCGATCCGGCGCCCGAGCCGGCAAGGACGAGGAAGCCGCCGGCGAGCGCGATGTTCTTCAACAGCGCCGTCTGGTCGCCGGCATGGACGAGGACGCCGGTGGCGACGCAGAACAGCGCCAGCGCGATGGCGATGATCCGCGTCTGGAAGCCGACGGCGACGGCGATGCCGGCCAGCAGCTCGAAAGCGCCGACGAGATAGGCCATGGCCAGCGGGGCTGGAAAGCCGAGGCTGGCGAGGAAGCCGGAAAAGCCCTCGGCACCGGCCAGCTTGCCGAAGCCGGAAATGACGAAGATGGCGGCGAGCAGGACGCGGCCGGCGAGGATCAGGGTCTGGTTCATGGTGGCTCCGATGATCGCCCGGCGGGAAATTCCGGCGGTGCGGTTGCGATGACGCAGAGATAGCCGACCGAAACCGTCAACGCATCCGGGCGTCTTGCCGACGAATTGTCAACGGATGGCGGCACAATCGCAGCGGCGCAGGACAAGGAGGCGCTCGGCCTGACCACCAACTTTGGCGCGTCTCTCCGCAGTGGCGCCAGCTTCGACGAAGCGGCCGAACATGGACGCTTCGTCATCCTCGGAATAAGCCCGAGGATGGACGGCTCGTTGGGACAAGCCACTGATATCGGACGTCTGACGTTCATCGTCTGCGATGATGGACGCGGTGCACGCCGCGACGGTGTCCATCGCGGCGTGCCGAGAAGAGGGGTCGGCTCCCTTCAGCCTCAGGCCGGCGAGATCATCGTCTTCGGGTCGACGATGCGGTCGTAGTCCTCGGCCGAGACGAGGCCGGAGGCGATCGCCTCCTCGCGCAGGGTGGTGCCGTTCTTGTGGGCCGTCTTGGCGATGTTGGCGGCATTGTCGTAGCCGATGGTCGGCGCCAGCGCCGTCACCAGCATCAGCGACTGCTGCATCAGCGAGGCGATCCGCTCCTCGTTGGCCTCGATGCCGTCGACGCAATGCTCGGCGAAGCTCTCCATGCCGTCGGCGAGGAGCCGGATCGAGGAGAGGACCGCGTTGGCGATGACCGGCTTGAAGACGTTGAGCTCGAAATGCCCTTGCGAGGCGGCGACCGTCACCGTCGTCTCGTGGCCGAAGACTTCCGTCGCCACCATGGTCAGCGCCTCGCACTGGGTCGGGTTGACCTTGCCCGGCATGATCGAGGAGCCCGGCTCGTTGGCCGGCAGGTTGAGTTCGCCAAGGCCGGAGCGCGGGCCCGAGCCGAGGAACCGAATGTCGTTGGCGATCTTCATCAGATCGGCGGCGAGGGTGTTGAGCGAGCCGTGGAAGAAGGTCAGCGCGCCGTGGGAGGCGAGCGCCTCGAACTTGTTCTCGGCGGTGCGGAACTCGTGGCCGGTGAGCCTGGCGATCTCGGCGGCGATCTCGGTGTCGAAGCCGATCGGGGCGTTCAGCCCGGTGCCGACCGCCGTGCCGCCCTGGGCGAGCGCCAGAACGCCGTCGAGGCTGTCGGCGATCCGCTTCTTCGCCAGCTGCAGCGCCATGGCGTAGCCGGAGAACTCCTGGCCGAGGGTGACCGGCGTCGCGTCCTGGGTGTGGGTGCGGCCGATCTTGATGATGTCGGCGAATTCCTGCGCCTTCCTGTCCAGCGAGGCGTGCAACGTCTCGAGAGCGGGCAGGAGCCGCGCCTTCGTCTCGACGACCGCCGCGACATGCATCGCCGTCGGGAAGACGTCGTTGGAGGACTGGCTCATATTGACGTGATCATTGGGGTGGACCGGCTTCTTCGAGCCCATCTTCCCGCCCATCATCTCGATCGCCCGGTTGGAGATCACCTCGTTGACGTTCATGTTCGTCTGGGTGCCCGAGCCGGTCTGATAGACCACCAGCGGGAAGTGGTCGTCGAGCTTGCCGGCGATGATCTCGTCGGCGGCCTTCTCGATGGCGTCAGCGATTTCCTGGGGCAGGCGGCCCTTGGCGGCACTCACGCGGGCGGCAGCCTTCTTGACGGTGGCCAGCGCGTGAATCACCGGCAGCGGCTGGCGCTCGATGCCGATCTTGAAGTTGTTGCGCGAGCGCTCGGTCTGGGCGCCCCAGTATCGGTCGTCCGCGACCTCGATGGCGCCGATGGAATCGGTTTCGGTGCGTGTCGTCACTGGGTGGCCCTTCCTTCAAGACATTTTGGCTGCACTGCCCATAGCGGCGGCGGCCGGGGATCGAAAGAGCGGCGACGGGGTAAAATCGTTTGAAAGACCGGCCTCCCGGCCGGCCGCGAAGTCTGCCTCACAAAAACGCCGTTGAAAAACCTTGCCGTTTTGTCATCGCGACCGAGTTTCTCCTTCACCAACGTCAGTGAGTTTCGGAAGGATCGAGACATGAAGACCATCGTGAGGAGCACCGTCGTCCTGAGCCTCGTCGCCGGACTGGCGGTCAGCGCCGGCTGCAGCCGCACCCAGAAGACCCTGGCCGGCGCCGGCATCGGCGGCGCGACGGGCGCCGTGGCCGGCAATGCGATCGCCGGCAGCGGCGGCGCCATCGTCGGCGGTGTCGGCGGTGCGGTTGTCGGCGGTGCCGTCGGCCGGAACTACTGACGCGCAGCCGGTAAGACAGCGGCCCGGCGCCAGCCACGTAGGCCGCCGGGCGACAGGTCGCCGGCGACCTGGCAGATCATCACCGCCGAAATGACGAAGGCCGGGCTCATCGAGCCCGGCCTTCGTCGTTCATGACTTGTCGGGCGTCGGATCAGCCGGAGGTCAGCGGCGAGATCGAGATCTCCACCCGGCGGTTCTGAGCGCGGCCGGATTCGGTGGCGTTGGAGGCGACCGGGCGGCTCTCGCCGAAGCCTTGCGTGTTGAGCCGGCGCGGATCGACGCCCTGGCTGGCCAGATACTGGCTAACCGAGGAGGCGCGCTGCTGGGAGAGCTGCAGATTGTAAGAATCCGACCCCTGGCTGTCGGTGTGGCCGTAGACGTCGACGATCGACCGGTCGAATTCCTCGAGCACCAGCGCGACGGAATTCAGCGTCGGGTAGAAGCCCGGCAGGATCGCCGCCTGGTCGGTGGGGAAGGTGATGTTCGACGGCATGTTGAGGATGATCCGGTCGCCGACACGCGTGACCGAGACGCCGGTGCCACGCAGCTGGGCGCGCAGCTTGGCTTCCTGGTTGTCCATGTAAAGGCCGATGCCGCCGCCGGTCAGCGTGCCGACACCGGCGCCGATCAGGGCTGCGCGGCCGGCATCGGTGCCGGTCGCCCGGCCGATGACGTAACCGCCGAGCGCGCCGACGCCGGCGCCGATGCCCGCGCCGCCGAGCGTGTTCGAGATCTTCTGCTCGCCCGTATAGGGATCGGTGGTGCAGCCGGCGAAGGCGGCGGTGAGGGCGAGAGCGAGGGCAAGTTTCTTCATCGGGTCGTGACCAGCCTTTGGCGACGGGCTTCCCGCCCGTTCGCATTGTTCCTTCGATGCGCCGATAGTGGCGACAATTGTCGGGATTAGGGCTTGGCGCGCGACGAGACGGTTTGTCGTTCGCTGTTGCGCGGATGACACGCTCGTCTCCGCCCGGAGCGCCGCCGATGCGACCGGCTTGTCGAACTGGTCGGGCGCCATTCGCGAAGCCTCGTTCGTCAGCTTCCGATCCCTGAGGTGCGGATGACGAAGGCGACGATGCTCGCCAGCGCCAACAGTGCGCCGCAGAAGACGATCAGGCGGTTCGCCCATCCCGTCCGGTCGTACACTTCGAGAATGGCGGCGACGGCGGCCGGCAGCGTGATCAGGATCGGATGGAACCAGTATCCCTTCAGCTCGGTCGTGCCACTTGCGAGAACCAAGAGGAGGGCCAGGGCGAAAGACGCCCCGATCGCCGTCGCCAGGTAGCGGGTCTCCGGCCCGAGCCGCCCGAAAGCGCCGCGCACCGCCCGGCCGTCGAGGCGCGCCAGGAACGCGGCGGCCAGCGCAACCCCCAGAAGCGGTCCGCAATAGGCCAGGGTCTGGAACGCGAAGTCGGCGAGACCCGTCAGGCGATCGTGTAGCAGCGATCCGGTGCCGTGAAAGCCGAACTTGTCGGCGCTGTCGTCCAGCGTCTCGATCCGACCGGCGGCCAGCCAGAACAGCGGGGCGGCAAGAATTGCGAGGAAAGCGACCGCGGCGGCGAAGAGCCCCCGCACCCGAAGGGCGCGGCGAACGGCGGGGAGGGCTATACCGGCAGCCGCCGAGCCGGCAAGCGCGACGAGGCTGTTGTACTTTCCCAAGACCGCGAGGGCCGCGCTGGAGCCGGCCAGGACGTAGGTACCGGTCGTCCTGCGGCGGAGAAGCACGAGAAACGCCAGTTGGAAGAGGGCGGTGAACAGCATGCCGCTCAGCGAGTGGCTGAAGGTGCGCTGCGCCTCCCATCCAACCGTCGGCATCAGGAACAGGCCAAGCGCCGCCGCGGCTGCCCCCTGGCGCGAAAGCTGCAACTCGCGGCCGATCCGGTAGAGGGTGGTCGCCAGGAGAAAAAGAACGGTGAAGCGGGTGACGTAGATTGCGGCGATATCGCTTTCCACCACCAGGTCGACCAGCTTGATCAGCCAGGTGTGAAGCGGCGGCTGGACGCCGCTGTACCCCCAGGCCCACCAGCCCATTTCGGCGAGCTGCTGGCGGTCGTCGAAGCCGGGAGGCGGATTCGAGACGACGTTGATCGCAAGATTGGCGAGATAGACCAACGCGACGAAGACCAGCGGCACGGGCAGCGGGCCGAGCTGCGCCGATGCGAAGCGCGCGACGGCGGCATCGAGAGCGGCGGTCCTGGCGAAAAGGCCGCCGACACCGTCGGGCGAGCCGTGGTCCAGGCGTTCGTCCGTGACGTTCAAGGGATCATCCGGAAGTCTGTTTCGTCGCAACATCGCGGGTGGGGAGGGCCGGAGCAGGGTCGTTTTGCATCGACGCATCGGCCGAAAATCGCAAGGCCCTTGCCGCCGCCGGAGAGCCTCGCGGCGACGGCATTCATTCTGGTCCGATCAGGCCGCCTGGCGCTGCTTCAGGAGCCCGCGATTGATCAGCAGCTCGGCGATCTGCACCGTGTTCAAAGCCGCGCCCTTGCGCAGGTTGTCGGCAACGATCCAGATGTTGAGGCCGTTTTCCAGCGTCTGGTCCTCGCGGATGCGGGAGATGTAGGTGGCATCCTCGCCGGCGGATTCATAAGGCGTGATGTAGCCGCCGTCCTCGTGCTTGTCGATGACGAGGCACCCCGGCGCCTGGCGCAGGATCTCGCGGGCCTCGTCGGCGGTGATCTCGTTCTCGAACTCGATGTTGACCGCTTCCGAATGACCGATGAACACCGGCACGCGCACCGCCGTGCAGGTGACCTTGATCTTCGGGTCGAGCATCTTCTTGGTCTCGACCATCACCTTCCACTCTTCCTTCGTCGAACCATCCTCCATGAAGACGTCGATGTGGGGGATGACGTTGAAGGCGATGCGCTTGGTGAACTTCTTGCGCTCGACAGGGTCGGCGACGAAGACCGCGCGGGACTGCTGGAAGAGCTCGTCCATGCCCTCCTTACCGGCGCCGGAGACCGACTGGTAGGTCGAAACGACGATCCGCTTGATCTTGGCGTGATCGTGCAGCGGCTTCAAAGCGACGACGAGCTGGGCGGTCGAGCAGTTCGGATTGGCGATGATGTTCTTCTTGGTGAAGCCGGAAATGGCGTCGGCGTTCACTTCCGGCACGATCAGCGGAACGTCCGGATCATAGCGCCAGGCCGAGGAATTGTCGATGACGACGCAGCCGGCGGCGGCGATCTTCGGCGACCATTCCTTGGAGATCTCGCCGCCGGCCGACATCAGGCAGATGTCGGTGCCGGCGAAGTCATACTGGTCGAGCGGCTTGACCTTCAGCGTCTTGTCGCCGAAGGACACCTCCGTGCCCTGGCTGCGGCGCGAGGCGAGCGCCACCACCTCGTCGGCCGGAAAGCCGCGCTCGGAAAGGATCGACAGCATCTCGCGACCGACATTGCCGGTGGCGCCGACGACGGCAACCTTGTAGCCCATGGGAATTCGACCTTCTCTCGCTCTCCCCTTGCCAAACGATCGAGCACGCTCGTCCTCCGCCCCGGGGGAGACAAGCGGGGCGGGGCGTCAGCTAATCGACGTTTTTTTGGTCAGGGAGCGCACGGTCATGGGCGATGATATGCGCGGGAAGACAAATCTTGTCAATCACGGGAATTCGGGCATTCGACGGATCGTCTTATCGCTCTTCACGATTTGCGTGTTCTCATCTCAGGGAGAAACGCGCCGCTGCAAAGGGTCCTGCCGATGTCGCACTTCGTCATCCTGCTCGCCGGCCGCATGGAGCCGACGCTGGCCTTGCGTGCGGCGATCCGTGGCGCGCGGGTGATCGCAGCCGACGCCGGTATCCGTCATGCGCGCGCTCTCGGTCTTTCGCCGGAACTGTGGGTGGGAGATTTCGATTCGGCGCCCGAGGCGCCGCCGATCGCACTCGCCGGCATCAAGCGGGAGCCGTTCCCGCGCGACAAGGACAAGACCGACGGAGAACTTGCCATCGAGGCGGCGATCACCCTTGGCGCCTCGAAGATCACCTTGGTCGGTGCGCTGGGCGGGCCGCGTTCGGACCACGCCTTTTCCCATCTCGTCCTGGCGCTGCGCTATTTTCGCCAGGGGGTCGACGTCGCGCTCCGCGACGGGGCGGAATCGGCCCACCCGCTCTCGGCCGAGGCGCGAACCTTCGATCTGGCGGCAGGCGCGCAGTTCTCGATCCTGAAGTTCTCCCCCGTGAGGGGGCTGACGATCAGCGGGGCTAAATGGCCGCTCGAAGACGTCGACCTGCCACTCACCTCGATTCTCACCCAGTCGAACGAGGCGAGGGGGCCGGTGACGGTGACGGTGGCCGACGGCGAGGCGATCCTTCTGGCGCAAGACGACCCGGCGGTACGGTGAGGCAGCAATGGCGCAACGCCGGCCGGCCGCATATGCCTGTCGTCGCCAAGCCATCGACGATCGCCGCAAGATCGCCGACCCGCCAGCGAACGACGGCCGGCCAGAGCAAGTGTCGCCTTTTGCCAATCCACGCTTGGCCTTTCGGGCCGACTTCATTATGGTGCCGGCCCGAATGGTCCCGTAGCTCAGCAGGATAGAGCATCAGATTCCTAATCTGAGGGTCACTGGTTCGAATCCAGTCGGGATCACCAACGATTTCAATGACTTGTCCGTCTTGTTATCGGCTTCGTGTCGCACCCATGTTGCAGCGACTTCCTTTGATTTACAGGGGGTTTCCCGGAAGGCTCGGCAGCTTTACGCGACATGGGATGCAACATGGTTTCCGAGATTCGGATGCAATCTTGGAAGCGGCTATGAATAATCGAAGACCGTTCCCTTGGCGAAAGCTGACACCGGCCCAGATCGCGCTGCTTGAGCGGCTGCTGTCGGCGAATGGCGCACTCGAATACGGCAAGCTCGACTATTCCGAACTCGCCGCCTTCGAGGAGCTACGAAAGCTGAAACTTGCAGATATGCGAATTCGTGGCCGGTCGAAGCTTGAAGCCGTGGCTACCGACCAGGGGCGCAAGGCGCGCGACAATTCCTATGAGACTGATCGGATCGTCGTGCGCGTCACGGATCCGCAAATCGAACTGCTCCGGTATCTCGACGACGGGTTCTTGTACGAGGACAGCGTCGGGCGAACCGGCCATGACATGCCCGGCCATATGCGGGACGTCTGCCGCCGAATGTATCTTCGCGGATGGGTCGAATGGCATGGCGGCTGGGATGGCGTTCGATGGGCGCGGTCGACGCCTGCCGGGCGGGAAGTGCTTGCGGCGATCGACGCCTTCGACGACGCTATTTGTCCACTTAAGCTTCTTGACTGACGAATGACATGACGGTTTCGACTGGCCTACGGCCCATGTTGCGGTAGCCGAGGTGCGGGCGTTCGGTGTTGTAGTGGACGAGCCAGGCGTCGAGATCGGCCTG
>NZ_JAAAMG010000013.1 GCF_010500815.1 Jiella pacifica | reverse complement strand
CCGGCGGTGCAGGCCAGGACGGCCTGCCCGGCCTCGACGAGCGCCCCGGCGGACCGCCGCGGATGGCCCCTCCCGGCCACGCGGAAAAGGCCCCACGCCACCACGACGGTCATCGCGACAGGCTGCGTGAGCGATTTCCGACCGCCGGCGAAGAGGCCCTCGCCGACGACGAACTGCTCGACGCGAAAGAACGCATCATCGACTGGTCGAAGACCGAAAAGCGGAATGCCCCACGCGATCCCGGCGCCGACGATCGCCGCCGAGCTCATCGAGTCGATCACACGCGGACACCTCGATCTACTTCGCCGACGGTTCTCCTCGCATCGTGAACCATAAAAATCTGCGGAACAGCCAATTCTCCCGGACCAACTCACTGTCTGGCGTTGGGCGGGCGCCCGACAGGCCGAACATCCGTGATCCGCGCGGCGTCCATCTGGCCCATGAGGCTGTGAAAGCCGCTACCCGCAAAACGCTAACAATTTCTAGATTGACTATTTTGGTTGTGCTCGTTTAAAGTGTATTTCGATTTATCTATCATCAAAAGTTGCATAGCTTCTCCATGTCAGAAAGCACCGGCGACTCCTCGCGAGAACCCAGCGCCCTCCAATTCTTCTGGACAAAGACACGCCTCCGCAATCAGCCCGCGAGCCTTCCCCGCAGTGATTGGCGGGCGGCCATGTTGAGCGATGAAGATCTCTTGGGCTTGCGAGCCCGGCTCTTCTCCCTTCTCGGCGACGCATGCGGCCAAACCGGGCAGGTCTTGCCGCGGATCGGTCTCGATCCGGTTTGCGGCCGGGCGGTGCCATCAGCCGGCGCGCTCTTCCCCTATGAACTCTACCTCGTCTTGCCGGCTGGCGAGACGACCCCCTCGACGAGCTACATTTCCGACGTCGACGCGAACGTGATGCGGGCGGTCGAGGCGCCGGACATCGGGGCTCTCGGTGCCGCCGCCGGCATTCCGGCTCCAACCGGGGCCTTGCTCTGCGCATTGGTCGTCGCCGTGGCGCGACCATGGCGCAGTATGCGAAAATACGGCGATCGCGGTTATCTCTACACATGCCTCGACGTTGCGCACGCCACGGCCTCGATTGCTGCGGCGGCCGAGGCGCAAAGGTTCGCGCCCACGATATTCCTGCGCATTCGCCGCAGGGCCCTGGCGCACGCCTTGGGACTGTCGGACCATTGCCGCGAGCCACAGGTCGTCCTGGCGTTGTCTGCCGACGCGGACGCGACGGATCGGGGCGGCAAGGGCGGAGCGTCGCAGCGCATGCCGAGCGTCTGCAACCTGCCCTTTTACCACGCGGAACCGACCGACGAATTCGAGCAGCGCGCCTGGGAAGGCCTGCGGGCGATCACCTGCTATCATCAGGACTTCCCGCCGCCGCAGGTCATTCGCCGGCACTCCTCCCTTGCCGGTCGATCGCCGGCGCCCGTCGGTGCCGATACGCGAGACTCCGAAACGCTTTGGCGCGGCCTCTTCGAAGCTGCTCCGCTTCGCTTCTCCGCACGCGGGTTTTTGCCCGAGCCCCTGTCGGTGGATGCCCTCGAGGGAGCCCTCCGCGATCTCGATGCCGACCTGCTTCTCGACTGCGCCGACTTCGATGCGCGATCCGGCGTCTCGCTCAGCCTCGCCGCACGCCGGATCGATGGCCTGGAACCCGGCATCTATCGCCTCGACCCAAGCGGCGCCATGAGCCGCGCCGTGGGCGGGTCAGACACCCCGGCATCCTTCTCCCTGGCCTGCATGAACCAATCGGTCGTCGAAAACGCCGCCGGCTTGGTGGTTCTGCATGCTCCGGTTCGCGAAGTCCTGGCGAGACGTGGACGCTCCGGCCTGTGCGAGTTGCATTTCCATGCCGGACAGGTCGCCCATAAGCTGTGCGTGGCGGCAGCGCGCCATGATTTCGGCATCACCTGCATCGGGGGCTTCGACGAACAGCTCATCGCGCAGGCGGTTTGGCTGCAATCGGAAGACGACGCGATCTACGTCATCGCCATCGGCAAGGCCGATCCGGAGGCCGTCAAGCTGGATCGCGCCGCGATCGCCTATGCCCACGGCGCAGCTCAATCCACCCTGCAATGGTCTCGCCTCTCCTGAAGGACCAGCCACGTTGAACACACGTTTTCTCGTTGAAAGTGCACAGAGCGGCGCCGAGACCGATGCCACCCGATTCCGTCTGAAAGGAATGCTCGGCGCAACGGAGTACGCTTCGATCGAGGCACTGTTCTCGCGGCTTGCACGCGAGGTCACGGCGGAGCGGCTCGCGGGGTTCCGGCGCGGGGACGGCGGATCGGTCACGCGGGAGGCGTTTTCCTTTCTCGGGGGTGTCGGCGCTCTGGGCGTCGGCGTCCCGGCCGATCGGGGCGGACACGGCCATGGTCTTACGGGCAGTCTCGCCGTGACGACGCTTCTGGCGGCATGCGACGAAGGTGGGCTGGTTCTCGGCGCCAACGTTCAGAGCGAGGTCGCCTGCAGCTGGCTACTGCGCGCCGAAGCGGACATCTGCGAGACGCATCTGCCGCGCCTCGTGTCCGGCCAATCCATCGCCTGCCAGTGCGACACGGACCCGTCGGCCGACGAGCCCACCCTTGCCGAAGTCGACGGCGACGAAATCGTGGTTACCGGCATCAAACACTACGTCGTCAACGGCGATCAGGCCGACCTTTGCTTCGTCGCCGCGCGCATGGGACCCTCGCCGGCGATCATCCTGATCGATAAGAGCCGGCCGGGTGTATCGGTCGAAAAGGTGTGGGACAAGCTCGGCACCCGCAGCATCGACTCTGCGAGCATTCGCTTCGATGCGGTTCGCGTGCCGAAATCCCATCTTCTGTCCCGTCACGGCCTTCGCCAGATGATCGTCTGGAACGAAGTCATGTCGCGCCTGCGGCTCTCGATCGCCGCGGCGGCGACGATTATCCATGGATGCGTTCTCGACGGCATCATGGCGCATGCGAGCGCGAGACGGCTTGGCGGCCGACCGCTGGCGGCCTGGCCGGTGAACCACCATGCGCTGAGCCAAGCGGCTGCGGACGAGCAGCTGATGATCGCCGGCGTCGCAGGCGCGGTCCGACGTCTCGGGCGTTCGCCCGACGTCGTGTCTCGGGTTGCGCAGCTCAAATGGTTCTGTGTCGAGCGCGCCTGCGACCTGGCGCGGCTCGCCTGCGATCTCGAAGGCGGTCGCGGCTACATGGCCGAAAGCCGATCGCTCGGCGCCTATAAAACCCTGCGCGGCATGCGCATGGCCGGCGGAAGCCAGACCACCATGCTGACCATCGCCAACCACACCCTCGCCAACCAGGCCGAAACGGAGCCACATACGAGACCCGCCGCTGTCGAGATGGAGATCGCATGAGCGCCTCGATCCACGACGTCTTCGCCGAAAGCTGCAAAAGGCACAGCAAGCGCACCGCGATCGTCGACATGGCCGGCGCGATCTCCTACGGTGACCTTCTCGACGCCGCTACGGCCCTCGGCGGCTTTCTGCGGACTTCGTTGCCGAAAGGATGCGACCGCGTCGCCATCCATGCGGAGAACTCCGCCAAGTATGTCGCCGGCTATTACGGCGCGCTGGCGGTGGGGCTCACGCCGTTCCTCCTCGATCCGGCCCTTGGTCGGCGCGATCTCGCGACGATCTCGCAGAGCTGTGGCGTCGGGCCGTTTCTCCACGACGCCAAGGGATCGGCGGCGCTCCGTGATGCCGAACGTCTCGGCGAGTTCGGTGGCCTGACACTTGGCCTCGTGGGCGGCGAGGTCGGAGGCGCCGCGATCCCCGCACTCGATCCCCGCACTGGCACCTGCCGCTTCACGTCCGGCACCACCGGGGCGCCGAAATGCCTCGAATTTTCCCACCTCGCCGTGACGAGCGCCGCCCGGAACTGGATCGAGGGAACCGGTCTTGCCGGCGATGATCGGGTCTTGTGTCTTGCGACCTTCGCCAATGGGCTCGCCTTCAACACCTCGCTTCTTGCAAGCTTCATCCAGGGCGCCGAGCTTCATCTCCATGAGGGGATGCCCACCTCGGCGCGCATTCGAGCGCGGGTCGAGGGCGCCAAGATCACCCGTTTGGTCGGCTTCCCCTTGCTCTACCAGATCCTCGGTGGCTCGTCCGAGGAAGCCCGCGGCGAAAGCAGTAATTCGAGGCTGGCCAGCCTGCGGGTCGCGATTTCGGCGGGCGCGCCCCTGGCGGCGGAGGTTCGGGCCCGATTCGAGGCAACCAGCGGGGTGCTGCTCGCCGACTATTACGGCATTGCAGAGGTCGGCCCCTGCACCTTCGCGCGAGAAGGTCACGATCGCGGCCTTGGCGGCGCTCTACCCGGCGTCGAGATCGAGGCGCCGGGGGCGGACGCCGAGCCGGGCGAAATCCGCGTACGCACGGCCTCGATGGCCACCCGCTATCTCAATGCGCCGGATGCGCTAGGCCAGCGTTTGAACCGCCGAGGCTTCTACAGGACCGGTGATCTCGGTCGCCTGGACGAGGGATGCCTGTTCGTCACCGGGCGGATCGAAGGGCCAATCAATCTCGCAGGACGAAAGGTCGACCCCGTCGAGATCGAGAGCTTCGCCCGGACCCTGCCCGGCGTCGAGGACGCCGCCGTCTTCGCCGATACCGACGCGGCGGGGGGAACCTTCATCCATCTCGCTGTCGCCGGATCATCGGCGTTATTGCCCCGCGCCATCCAGGACGCCTGTCGGCGTGAACTCACGCCCTACAAGGTTCCGGCTCGGGTCAGCCCGGTCCCCACAATTCCCCGATCCTCGTCTGGCAAGGCGCGCCAGACGCTCCTGCGCGAACTCATCGCCGCGGGACGCGACGACAAGTCTTCCAACACGGAGAATGCATGATGGCGGCCGTTCCCGACGAGCGTGACGCGTTGCGCGCGGAAATTGAAGAGATCGTCGAGATCGCGACCGGACGCGTCGTGACGGCGGAGGATCTGCGGCGAGCCGGGGGCGATCTGCAAGCCGCCGGCGTCAACTCGATCGGCCTGATCAACATCCTCGACGCGCTCGATCACCGCTATGCCGTCGTGGTCAGGCCCGAGGAGGACATCATCTTCCTGGAAAGCATCGATTCCATCGTCATCCGCGTGGCGATGGAGCGTTGCGGCGAAGAGACGGCCGCGCAATGACCGCCGATCCGCTCCCTTTCGGCGCGGCGATCGACGCCCTGGGCGACCGGGCGATGAGGGCCCGGCTCAGAAGTCTCTTCCCCGATCGTCCCGAAACCGAAATGGCCTTTGCCTCGGCGGGGACGATCGGCTTCGGCCTTTTCACGCCGAACGCCCAGTTCGATCCCGCAGTCGTTGCGCTGATCGGGGAGGAAACGCCCAGCGGAATCCGCGTATCCGGCCGAGTCATGACGAGCAATCGGCAAGCTGCGGCGACGATCGCGCCCGTGCGGATGGGCGAGCGGGTTCATCTTGCCCTGATTTCCCCGGACAGGGCGGCAGCCGACCCAAGCCACCTCGAGCACCCATCCGGGCCGGCCTATCTCGACTTCGACCGCCATCATCTGGGGGTCGGACGGTTATCGAGATCCTTGAACTGGCCGAAAGACGAAGCGGTGGTTGCGGCGCTCGATGCCTGGTCGGTCGCCACGGCCGGACTCGTCGCCACCAGCTGCGGGGCCGGTCTTCGAGAGCTTCGCCGCCGTCTCGCCGAGTGTCGAACACCGAATGGTGTGGCCAGCCAATCGCAACTCGTTTCCCATGACGTCACCAAGCTCGAGATCGAGATCTCGCTGCTCGGCGATGCGAGCGCTCACCCACGGTCCGAGCCATGGCTGCTTCTGTGTGCCGCGGCACGATGCCAGGAGCGCTTCGTCGGGCTCGTGGAGAGCCTCGAGCGCGAGCTCGGTTTCGCTTGGCACGATGACGGCACGCCATGGCCCACGCGCGCCGACCTCGGTCATATGGGCGGCCGCAGAATGATCGAGGGCGTCGACGCGCACAGGCGTGGCCTCGACGCCGCAGGGGGGCGGCCATGACGATCCCGGTGGTGATCTGTGGACGTGGCGGGCGAATGTCGCGCCTCATCAGCAAGGCCGTGCACGAGGCCGCTGGCATGCGGCTTTGCGGGTACTTGTCGCCGTCGGGACCCCATGGTCCGATCGACGGCGCGTCCGTCGCCGGCGAGCTCGCCGCCTTCGCCTTGCCCATCCCCGTCGTCGTCGATTTCACTCACCCTTCCCGGACCGCGCGGCTCGTCGAGGAAGCGGCGGAGACGCCCTGTTCGCTCGTCATCGGCACCAGCGGCCTCGACGATGGCCTGCTCGAGAGGATTGCCGCCGTGGCATGCCGGCGCGCCACACTCGTGGCTGCCAATTTCAGCGCCGGCATCGACGTCTTGCGTCGCACAGCGAGTGAGTTCGCCGCTTTACGAGACGGCCACTGGGACGCCTCCGTCCTCGATGTCCACTTCCGCGACAAAGCCGACACGCCCAGCGGGACGGCCAGGATGCTCGCGGAGGCCTGGAGCGCGGCGCGGACAAAAGACGCGCCGGAAATCGACATCGCCTCGCTGCGGCTCGGCAAGGGCGTCAGCGAACACCGGCTGATCTGTCATGGCGACGGCGAGGTCCTGGAACTCGTCCACAGGATTGAGAACCGCCGCGCCTTCATCGCGCCGATCCTCGCGGCAGTGCGCTTCGTCCACGAGGCCGAAGCGGGTCTCTACAGCTTGGAGGATCTTCGATGACGCCTCTGCTCGGCACCCCGATCTCGCAGACGCTCGGCGCGCTTCTTGCCGCGAGGGGGGCGGCTCTCGGCGACGCACGGGTCCTCGCGAGCCCCGACAGAGACGACATATCCTATCGGGCGCTCGATGAATTCACCCGGACAATCGGCGGCGACCTCAGGGCGCGCGGCATCGGTGCCGGTGATGTCGCGGCGATCTTGCTCGACAATGGCCCCGAGGCGGCGACGGCTTTCCTGTCGGTGTCGCGGGTCGCGATCTCCGCTCCACTCAACCCTGCACTGAAGACCGAGGAACTCGCCTATCTTCTCGACGACATGAACGCCCGCGCGGTGATCATCGAAGCGGGCCGCGATCATCCGGTCGTCGACCTCGCCCGCGCTCGCGGCATCGACGTTCTTTGCCTGAGTGCCGGCCATCAGGCCGGTGTCTTCTCCCTCGACGGCGGCAATGGGCCCGAGAGCGCCGATCCAATCGATGCCGCAGGGCCTTCGGACGCCTCGCTGATCCTCTATACCTCCGGCACGACCTCGCATCCCAAGCGCGTCGCTCTCAGCCACGCCAACCTGATCGCCGGCTCAGGCTTCGCCGCCAAGGCGATGGGCCTCGTGCCCGGCGAACTCTGTCTCAACGTGATGCCGCTCTATCACGCCCACGGCCTGACCAGCACGATCCTGGCGAGCATCGTCGGCGGTTCGGCGGTGATCTGCACCGGCGGGTTTTCGGCCGACACCGTCCTGCCCATGATGCGACGCTATCGACCAAGCTGGTTCAGCGCCGTTCCGGCCATGCATCAGGCGGTGGTCGGCATGGCGAGAACCGACCCAGACGCTCTCGGCGGCATCTCGCTCCGGGTCATCCGCTCGGCCTCCTCGCCGCTTCCCGCAGATCTCCTCGCCGAGATCGAAGCGACCTTCGGCGCGCCGGTCGTCGAGGCCTACGGCATGACCGAGGCGACGTCGCTCGTATCGGCCAACCCCCTGCCGCCGGGGCGGCGCAAGACGAATTCGGTCGGCATCAGCACCGGCTGCGCGATCGCCATTCTCGACGAGGCCGGACGGCATCTCGGCCCGGACGAGGACGGCGAGATCGCGATCAGCGGGCCGAACGTCTTCGACGGATACGGCAACGCGCCCGAGGCGAATGCCGCCGCATTCTCCGGCGGCTATTTCCGCACCGGCGATTTCGGCCGACGCGACGCCGATGGTTATCTTTACATACGCGGCCGCACCAAGGAACTCATCAATCGGGGAGGATCTAAGATCATCCCCGGCGAGATAGACACGGTGCTGCGACGCCACCCCGCGGTGGTGGAGGCAGCCGCATTCGCGCTCGCCCATCCGACCCTCGGTGAGGACGTCGCCGCCGCTCTCGTCCTCCGAGCCGGCGCGATTGTCTCGACCGCCGAGACTCAGGCATTCCTTCGCGAAAGGCTCGCCGACTTCAAGGTGCCTTCGCGGATCTTCGTGGTGGATGATCTGCCGAAAACGGCGACGGGCAAGGTGCGCCGCTCGGAACTGACGAAGCGCTTCGCGACGGCTCCCGCGTCGCAAGAGTACGCGCCTGCCGCCGTCGATGGGGCGGATCGTACCCACCTCGTCTCCCTTTGGACCGAGGTCTTGGGTCGGGAGCCTGGCTTTCGCGACAATTTCTTCCAGCTCGGCGGTAACTCGATCCTTCTCGCGCGCCTGCATTCCAGAATGGTCGAACGCTGGGGCCGGCCCGACAACATCATCACCCTGATCGACCATCCCACCATCGAAAGCCAGGCTGCGCTTCTGTTCGAGCCCGGTAAGACGCCACCCGCCACCCCCCAGGGGGCCAACGCGGTCACGAGGCGCAGGCTCCTGACCCGCAAGGCCGGCACCTTGCAGAATCTCGCAAGCCGCTCGCGGTGACGTCATGACCAGCGTTCCCAACGAAACCGGTCTTGAAATCGCGATTGTCGGCCTCGACTGTCGCTTTCCGGGCGCGCCCGACCCGCAATCATATCGCGCGGCCCTGGCCGAGGGG
Organism: Jiella pacifica; assembly: GCF_010500815.1. Classification (GTDB taxonomy): domain Bacteria; phylum Pseudomonadota; class Alphaproteobacteria; order Rhizobiales; family Rhizobiaceae; genus Jiella; species Jiella pacifica. The sequence goes on along the minus strand of NZ_JAAAMG010000013.1, from coordinate 157,099 downwards.
CGCGAGCTGGTTTCGCGCTTCGACGCTGAGACGTTGCGCGCAAGAGGCATTCCCGACGCCATCGCCGCAGATCCCGCCTATGTCCGCGCGCAAGGGGTGCTCGCCGACCACGACCTGTTCGATCCGGCGCCCTTCGCCATTAACCCCGCCGAGGCGGAGCTGATGGACCCTCAGATGCGGGTGCTGCTCGAATGCTCCGAGGCGGCGCTTCAGAATGCCGCCTGCGTGCCGGGGCCCGACACGCCATGCGGCGTCTTCGTCGGCGCCTACTACAACACTTATCGCGACATTGCGCTGCGCGCCGGGCTGATGGACCGCGACACCGACGCTTTCATCGCCAATCTCCTCAACGAAAAGGACTTCCTGGCCACGCAGATCGCCTATCGGCTCGATCTCGTCGGCCCGGCCGTCACCGTCCAGAGCGCTTGCTCAACCTCGCTGGTCGCGATCCATCTCGCTTCGCAGGCCCTCATTTCCGGCGAATGCGACGTCGCGCTTGCCGGGGGCGCGACCGTGCGCCCAGAGCAGATCGTCGGTTATCGCTTTCAGACCGGCGGCATCTATGCGCCCGACGGGGTGACCCGGACCTTCGATGCCGCAGCCGCCGGAACCGTGCCGGGCAACGGCGCCGGCGTTCTGGTCCTGAAGCGTCTCGCCGACGCCATCGCCGACAAGAGCCGGATCCGAGCGGTGATCCGCGGCACCGCGATCGGCAATGACGGCGCCAGACGCATCGGCTACACCGCGCCGGCAGCGATCGGTCAGGCGCGCATCGTCGCCGCGGCGCTTGCGGCTTCGGAAATCGACCCGCGCACGATCGGCTATGTGGAGGCCCACGGCAGCGGCAAGCCGATCGGCGATCCGATCGAGATCGAAGGGCTGACGCGCGCCTACGGCGCCCGCGCCGCACACGATCGCGCGATCGGGGTCGGCTCGGTGAAGACCAATATCGGCCACACCCATGCCGCGGCCGGGGTCGCTGGGGTGATCAAGACGATCTTCGCCCTCGAGGATGGCTGGCTTCCGCCGAGCCTCAACTATGCGACCCCCAACCCACGCATCGATTTCGCATCGAGCCCGTTCGAGGTGGTGCGTGAGGGGCGCCTCTGGGAGACGCGCGACGCGCCGCGACGCGCCGGCGTCAGTTCGTTCGGCATGGGGGGAACCGGCGCCCATGCGATCCTCGAACAGGCGCCGACTCCGGCGGAGCGCCCGGACATGCGGTCGCGCGCCCGGCTTTTCCTGCTCTCGGCAGCGAGCGAAACCGCCCTTGGCAATGGCGCGGCGAAGCTCGCGGACACTTTCGCCGTCGCAGATGCGCCACGCCTCGACGACGCGACCCTGACCCTGACCCTGACGTCAGGACGGCGCGAGCGCGACCATCGCATGGCCGTCGTCGCAGAGACCCACGAGCAGGTCGCCGCCGCCTTCGCCGGCAAGGCGGCGGAAAACGTCGTCTTGGGCGATGGCAGTCATGCCGATGGTCTCGATTTCCTGCTGCCCGGCCTCGGCGATCATCGGCCGGGCATGGTTCACGGACTTTATCGTCGGGAACCCGTCTTCCGCGATGCGCTGACGCGATGCTGCACGATCCTGAAGGAGGATCACGGCCTCGATCTTCTCGGACCGCTCACCGAAGCCCCGAGCCGGAGCAGCGCCACGAACGAAATCGACTTGCGCCGTATGCTTGGCCGGGGGCCGAAACCCGAGGACGGTGCCGGGCCTCTGGCCGATACCGCGGCGGCGCAGCCGGCGGTCTTCGCGGTGGAATTCGCGCTGGCCGAATTGTGGCGTGCGTTCGGGATCGTCGCAGACCGGATGCTCGGCTACAGCCTGGGCGAATATGTCGCCGCCTGTCTTGCCGAAGTGATGGATCTGAAATCCGCCCTGTCGGTCGTCGCGCTTCGCGCCAGGGCGATTTCGGCGCTGCCGCCCGGCGCAATGCTCGCGGTGGGTTCGGGCGAAGACATGGTGCGCGCACTCATGCCGCAAGCCGTGTCGCTTGCCGCGGTCAATGGTCCCAACCAATGCGTCGTCGCCGGCGATGTGGCCCATCTGTCGGCCTTCGCCGCCGATCTGTCCAAGCGGGGCGTTCAATCGCGGCGGGTCGAGACGTCGCATGCCTTCCACACCGAGGCGCTGCGCCCGGCCGCCGCCCCCCTAGTGCGCGCGCTCGAAAAAATCACACTTTCCCCTCCCAAAGTCCCCTATCTGTCGAATGTCACCGGCAACTGGATAACGCCGGACGAGGCGACCGACCCGGCATACTGGGTCCGCCACATGTGCGAACCGGTTCGCTTTGGCGATGGGGCCGCCAAGCTTCTTGCCCGGTCCGGCCGCACCGTTCTCGAAATCGGACCGGGGCAATCGACGGCGAGCCTTTTCGTCCAGTCGACAATCGCCGGCCCCCATCGCGGGTCGGTCGTCTCCACCCTGCCCTCTGCTTACGAGCCACGCGGCGACCACGCCGGTTTTCTCAGGGCCGCAGGGCGGCTCTGGTGCGCAGGCTTCAAGCTCGATCCGGCGGCCTTCGCCGAAGCGGGGGCACGAAAGGCAGCACTCCCCGGCTACGCCTATGATCGGCAGCGCTATTGGTTGGCTGCCGGATCCGGCGGCTCGACGGCGCCCTCCTCCCTCGCCACTCGGCAACAGGGCGCGCGGCGCAACGACGTCGCCGACTGGTTCACCGTCGGCGGTTGGCGCAGCCTTCCCCATTCGAAGGGCGTGATCACCAGCGGGTCGAACGGCGGCGAGCGCTGGCTCGTCATCGGATCGGGCGCCGGCATGGCTGAGATGTTGGAGGCTCGGTTCGCCGCCCTCGCCGACGGTCCCGGGGCGCCGACCGCCTGTTTCGTCCCCTTTGCCGATCTCTCCAATCATGACGGCGCGATCGACGTCGCCGCGCTGGCGTTGCATGTCGCCGATGTCGCGCCGAGCCATGTTGTCTGCCTTGCCTGTTTGGACAGAGAAGGTCTCGCCGGAGAGATGGCGAACCTCGATCACGCGCGCCGGACCGGCTTCGACCTCCTCTTGGCGCTGTCGAAGGTGTTCGCGGACCGCTCCACGGATGAGCGCGTCGAGATCATCGTCGCCACACCCGGCGCCTGGCACATCGGCGACGAGACGGCCTTGCCGGCCTATGCCATCGTTCTCGGGGCCGCGCGCACCATGCGGCACGAGCAGACGAACATCTGCGCCCGCGTCGTCGATCTTCTTTGGGACATCCCGGCCGGCTCGCCCGAGCGCCGCAGGATCCCGGACCATGCCGCCGTGGGCACGGCCGATGCCTTCCTTGCCGAGATACGCCAGCCGGAGCGCCCGGATCTCGTCGCCCTGCGCGCAAACCGCGCCTGGGGTGAGGATCACCAGGCGCTCAGGGCGGCTTCACCACCTCCGAAGGACCGCCATCCCGGTGTCCACCTCGTGACCGGCGGCGGCGCGCTCGGCCTGCGCCTCGCCGCGCATCTGAGCGCCACAGGCGCCGCAGCCGTCGTGCTGGTCGTTCGTTCCGGCAAACGCGGCCCCGCACACGACGCCCGCGCGGCGGCGCTCGAGAAACTTCGGGCAGGCCCGGCGGAGGTCGTCGTCGAAATCGCCGACGTGGCCGACGGCCCGGCCATGGCGGCCGTGGCGGCGCGAATCATGGCGCGCTTCGGTCGTTTGGACGAGGTCTTCCACACTGCCGGCGTCGCCGGCGGTGGGCTGATGCAATTGAAGGACCCGGCCGACGCGTTCAGGGTCATGCGACCGAAATGCGAAGGCGCCCTTGTTCTGATCGAAGCCGTTCGGCCGCTCAAGCCGCGAACGGTGATGCTGTTCTCGTCGTCGATCGCGCTCACGGGTGCCGCCGGCCAAGCCGACTATGCTGCCGCGAACCTCTATCAGGACGCGCTCGCGGCAGCGATGGACGGTTGCGACGGGATGCGGGTGGTCTCGGTCAACTGGGACGCCTGGCGCGACATCGGCATGGCGCATCGAAATCTCTCCGGTTCTGCCGAGGCGGAAGAGATCGACGACCATCCCCTGCTAACGCGCATGCGGCAGGTAGGCAGCGTGCGCGTCTACGAGGCGGAAATCCGCGAGAGCGATTGGTTGGTCGACGAGCACCGGATGAGTTCCCACCCGGTCGTCGCTGGTACCGTCCATATCGAGCTGATCCGCGCGGCCGTGACCCATTCGCTGACGGGGGCCTGCGGCGACGGCCGCGATCCGATCGAAATCGCCGAGCTCGTCTTCGTCAGTCCGGCCGTGGTTCCCGCGGGCGGCGGGCTTGCACTCTCGGTCATGCTGACGCCGCGAGCCGGCGGCGGCTTCGACGTGCAATCGGCCTCGCGCCCCCTCGGCGAGGCGGATGCGCCGCTGCGCCTTCATGCCCGCGCCCGCGCAGGCCGGACCGATACACCCCCGCCGGCTGCGAGGCCGATCGCCGATCTCCTCGACGACGTGGCGTTCCGGGATATTGGTGCCCCGGAGCATCGCGGTCCGATGGGATACGGGCCCCGTTCGCACTGTCTTCGTCGGATCCATGCGAAAGACCACGAGGCGATCGCCGAGATCGCGCTGCCCGCCCTCTTCAGCACGGCGTCTGACGCTCTGCCGCTGCATCCCTCGATGATGGACATCGCCGCAGCCTTCGTCGGTCTTCATCTCGCCCGCCGCTTCCGCATTCCGATCGCCTATGGTGCCTTGCGCATCTACGGTCCGCTCGAAGGCACGATCTACAGTCACCATCGCTTCGACACGAACGATGCCGAGGAGACGACCACCGCGGCGGTGACGATCCGCGCGGCCGATGGTCGGGCGCTCGCCGTGATCGACGGTTTCGTCCTGAAGCGGATCGACGATGTCGGCACCCACATGCGCACGCTTCTTGACGGAACCTCGCGCGAAATTGCGACCATCGCGCCGCCCGAAGGCGCAAGGTCGACGCCGCTGCCTCTGGCCGATCATCTGGCCCTCGGCATCGGACCCGAGGAAGGGATGGACGCGATCGACCGGCTCCTGGCCTCGACCGCGGGCAGCAACATCGCCGTGACGACGCGCAGCCTCGATGCGATCCGTGCCGATCTCGAATCCGGCGCGGCTAGGACGCCGCCGACGAAGAAGCCCGCCGCCGCCAAGCGCCGGCTTCCGGTTCCGTTCGTCCCGCCGCGCAGCCCGACCGAAATCGCGGTCGCCGACCTGTGGCGCGACGTCCTCAGCTTAGATGAAGTCGGCGTTCACGACGGCTTTTTCGAACTCGGCGGCCACTCGCTCCTCGGACTTTCCCTCGCCGCGCGCCTCAAGGAACGGCTTGGAATCGAGATCCCACTGGGGGCGCTGTTCCGCGCCCTCACCGTGGAGCGGCTCGCCCAAATCATCGACGGTACGGAGACGACGCCATGAGACCAAGCCAAGCGCAGGACGAGACCGCTTGCGCGCAGGACACCATCGATCTGAGACGGTTCGGCGTCATCGGCGCCGGCATCATGGGATGCGGCGTCGCCCAGGCGATCGCGCGGGCCGGCAGTCCAGTCGAGCTCATCGACCTCGACGACGATCGGCTTCAGGCCGCGCAACGGACGCTGCGCTCGAATATTCGCCAGCAGAAGTTCTTCGATCGCTCGGCCCCGCCCGTCGATGACCAACTCGCCTTGATCCGGATGACGACCTGCTATGATGGACTTGCCGAGGTCGATTTCGTCGTCGAGAACGTGACCGAGGAATGGGACGCCAAGGCCGGAGTCTACGCGCGACTAGACGCCGTCTGCAAACCGGAATGCGTCTACGCCGCGAACACCTCGGCAATCTCCATCACCCGAATCGGCGCGGCGACGAAGCGACGGGACCGCGTCGTCGGCATGCACTTCATGAATCCCGTGGCGATGAAGCCGACCGTCGAGGTGATCCGTGGCCATCATACCAGCGCACGCACGCTCGACGCCGCCGCAGCATTTCTGAAGTCGATCGGCAAAGCGGGCGTCGTCGTGGAAGACATGCCCGGCTTCGTTTCCAACCGGGTCCTGATGCTGACCATCAACGAGGCGGTGTTTCTGGTCCAGGACGGGGTGGCAGCGGCGGCCGAGGTCGATCGCATCTTTCGCGAGTGTTTCGGTCATCCGATGGGGCCCTTGGAGACGGCGGATCTGATTGGCATCGACACGATCCTGAAGTCCCTCGAGCGGCTCTACGAAGCCTATTGGGACACGAAATTCCGACCCGCGCCGCTATTACGAAAGATGGTCGACGCCGGCCTTCATGGCCGCAAATCCGGCGCCGGCTTCCATTCCTACGCGTCCTGACCCCCAGCCCGGCGCGCCGCCCATTCGACTCGAGAAGGACGAACCATGTCGCAAGCTCTGGCAGGCTCCGCTGCCGAAACCACTCCCATTCGTGCGCACACCCGTCAGTTCCTGGCGCGGCACGTGGGCGATACCATGCCCTCCGATTCAGACGATCTGTTCAAGGCGGGCTACGTCAACTCGCTCTTCCTCATGCAGCTGGTCACCTTCGTCGAGACCCGTTTTGCCGTCACCGTCGAGGACGACGACCTCAAGATCGAGAATTTCCGGTCGGTGGAGGCAATCTGCGAATTCGTCGCCGGCAAGGATTGGGCGCTCCAATCCGCCGAGGCCTGAGCGATGTCCCGATCGCTGATCGACATGCCGAGGCATTTCGTCGACCGGGAAATCGCGCCGAATGCCGACCGATGGGACGCGCAAGGGCGGATCGATGAGAGCCTCGTTTCGGCGATGGCCGATGCCGGCATTCTCGGCGTCTTGGTCCCCGAGGCCTATGGCGGCAGCGGCATCGACGCCCTGCGGCTGATGACGCTCGCCCGCGAGATCGGTCGGGGATGCTCGTCGGCGCGCAGTCTTCTGACCGTCCATACCATGGTCAGCCACGGAATCGCCCGGTGGGGATCGGCGGATGTGAAGGCTGCGCTCCTCCCGAAGCTTGCGACCGGCGAATCCATCGGCGCCCTCGCGCTCAGCGAACCCGCGGCCGGCAGCGACGTTTCGGCGATCGAATGCACCGCGCGACCCGATGGTGACGGCCACCGGATCACCGGACAGAAGCGCTGGATCACCTTCGGCCAGCGCGCCGATCTTTTCTTGCTCTTCGCCAAGACGCCGGTTGGCGCGACGGCCTTCGCCGTGCCGGCCCGGACAAAGGGCCTGACCGTGTCCCCGATGGCGCCCATGATGGGAACGCGGGCCTCGATGGTGGCCGCACTCCGTTTCGACGATTGCCGCGTGGGCGCCGAGACGATGGTCGGTCGGCAGGGTTTCGGCCTTGCCGCCGTTGCGGCGACGGCATTGGAGCTCGGCCGCTTCACCGTGGCCTGTGGTTCGCTTGGCATCCTGGATGCCGTCCTCGCGGGCGCGCTCGACCACGCCCGTTCGCGCAGGACCTTCGGACACCGGCTGATCGATCATCAACTCGTCGCCTCAAAGATCGCCCGCATGGGGACCGACGGAGCGGCGGCGGCCGAACTCTGCGAGCGCGCCGCGCGGCTTCGCGATGCTCATCATCAGGACGCGGTCAAGGCAACCTGGATGGCCAAGTACTTCGCATCGACCGCCGCCTTCCGCGCGGCCTGCGACCTGGTGCAGATCACTGCCGCCCGCGGCTGCGAGGACGGCGCGAGTCCCCAGCGTCTGATGCGCGACGCGAAGGTCATGGAGATCATCGAGGGCTCGACGCAGATCCAGGAGATCACCATCGCCGGAATCCTCGATGGGGAGCGCGCCGACGCCGAGCCCCCTGTTCAATCCATCACGACCGGAGCCTTGGCATGAGTGCGACCGAAACGCTCGAGCACCGGAAAGAGAAGGCGAAGAGCGTCAAGCTGGTCGTCTTCGATCTCGACAACACACTCTGGGACGGCACCCTCCTGGAGGATGGCGACGTGCGATTGAAACCATCGATCCTGCCCCTCTTCGAGGAGCTCGACCGTCGCGGAGTCTTGATTTCCGTCGCAAGCCGTAACGACGCCGATCTCGCTCTCGCCAAGCTCGAAGCATTCGGGCTCGTCGACTATGTGCTCCACCCGCAGATCGGATGGGGCGCCAAGTCGCAAGCCGTTGCGACGATCGTGGCGGCTCTCAATCTCGGATTCGATACGGTGGCCTTCGTCGACGACGAACCCTTCGAGCGCGGCGAGGTCCACCATGCCTTGCCCGAGGTTAGGGTGATCGACGGCCGGGCGGTCGAGGAGATCGCCGACCGGCCGGACTTCATGCCGGCGGTGATTACCGGCGAGTCGCGGTTACGCAGGCAGATGTACCGGGCAGAGATCCGCCGCGGCGAGGTCGAGGCCCAGTCTTCCGAGCCCACTCAGGCCTTTCTGAGAAGCCTCGACATGCGTTTTACCATCCTGGAAGCCCGCGAGGAGGACCTTCTGCGCGCCGAAGAGCTGACGCTGCGCACCAACCAGCTCAACACGACTGGCCGCACCTACGACCTTGAGGCGTTGGATGCGATGCGGCTTAGCCCTGACCATCTGGTTCTGGTGGCTCGGCTCGAGGATCGCTACGGCCCCTACGGCACGATCGGTTTGGCTGTCGTCGACATCGACGAGCGCGTCTGGACGATCCGTCTCCTGTTGATGTCCTGCCGGGTGATATCGCGGGGCGTCGGCTCGATCATGATGAACTACATCCGCAATCGCGCCCGCGACGCCGGCGTCGGGCTTGAAGCGGATTTCGTCTCCAACGGCCGCAATCGGATGATGTACGCGACCTACAAGTTCTCGGGATTCTCCGAAATCGCGCGAGACGGAGCCTGCGTTCGTCTCTCGTGCGATCTCTCCGTGCCGGCGGAATACCCCGAGACGGTTCAGCTGTCGCTGCCGCCGGATCGTCCGCGATGAGCGCCGCGCTGCCGCGCCGCGCCGGCCAATGGATCGTCGGAGAAGAGGATCTCGCAAACGCCGATCGCATTCTCGTCTGCTTTCCGCACGCCGGCGCAGGCGCATCGATGTACCGGCCATGGCGTGCGCGGATGCCCGCATCGACCGCCGTTCTGGCGGTGCAATTGCCGGGTCGCGAGACCCGCGCATCCGAACCCTTGATCGACGACGCCCGAGAGGCGGCACGGGCGATCAGTCAGGCCATCGTGACGGCGCGCCGTGGCGAGCGCGCCTGGCCGATGGCGTTTTTCGGTCATAGCCTTGGCGCCCTGGTCGCCTTCGAGACGGCGCGAACACTTGCCGAGGAGGGAGAGCCGGGGCCGCACATCCTCTTTGCAGCCGGCCGCCGGGCACCGGGTCTTGCGCTCTCGCGACCGCTCCTGCACACGCTCGACGACGATGATTTCGTGGCGGCCGTTCGCGAACTGGGCGGCACCCCGCCCGGGATCCTGGAAGACCGGCGTTTCGCCCGCTTCATCCTGCCGATGCTGCGCTCCGACATCGCCATGACCGACGGCTACGTGCTGTCGCCAGGTCCCGACCTCGCGGCACGGATCGTCACCTTGCGGGCGGACGGGGATATCCTGGCAAGCCGCGCCGAGGTCGAAGCCTGGGCCGATTTCGCGCCCGTCGGCCAATTTCGCTGCGTGGTTTTTTCGGGAGACCACTTCTTCGTGCGACATGCGCAACAGGCGGTCATCGATCTCGTCCGGTCGGAATTCTCGCCAGATTGACCACCAGTCCTCGTTGTGATAGCGAATTTTTCTTCTTTTGAGTTGCTCTCTCTTCCCAAGGGCCTTTCATGATCGGCTTCCACCAAGTTCTCGCCTTTGGATTCGCCGCATCCCTCCTCTTGGTGACACCGGGCCCATCCGTCCTCTACGTGACCTCGCGCACCCTCAATGGAGGGGCCCTGGCCGGTGTGCGATCGATCGTGGGACTGGCCGTCGGCGATTTCCTCCAGGTTCTGGCGGTCGCGCTCGGCATCGCTGCGGTGGTCGCCGCCTCCCCGACGGCGCTCCAGGCGCTCAAGCTGGTCGGGGCCTGCTACCTCCTCTACCTCGCCTGGAAGTGTCTGCCGCGACCGGGCGTCACGGCGGCCGAGACGAACGCCGCCGAAACACCGCGACCCGACAAGAGCTTCCGTGACGCCGTCATCGTCAATGGCCTCAACCCGAAGAGCACCCTCTTCTTTCTGGCCTTCCTGCCGAGCTTTGTCGAGCCGACCCATGGGCCGACTTGGCTGCAGGCCCTGTCGCTCGGATTGGTCTTCGTCCTCGTGGGGATCATCACCAATGGGGCCTGGGCTCTTGCCGCGGGCGCGGCACGATCGAGAACGAGCCTGGGGAGCAATGCCATTGCGCAGCACTGGCTGCCCGCGATCGTCCTCATGGGACTGGCCGCCCTGACATTCTGGCAACTATGATCGGGACCGGGACCCGGGGCGGCGGCGAGGCAGGACAGGGGACGACGATGTCCGACACGGGCGACAATACGGCGAAGGCCCGCAGGGAAGCCGACGACCTCGGCATCGCGATGGAGATCATTCCCCACGAGACGAGCGGCAAGGCGACGGACGACGCCGCGGCGGTCTTGGGCGTCGATGCGAGCCTCATTCTGAAGATGATGATCCTCGTCGACAAGAAAAGCGGGACGAATGTCGGCGTGCTGGTGCGCGGGAACGAGCGCATCGACCAGAAGAAGTTGCGCGGGGAGACGGGTCTGAAGGGCCTTCGTTTCGCCAGTCCGGAGGAAGTGACGGCGATTACCGGCTATTTCATCGGCGGCGTCCCGCCGATCGCACTTCAGCATTGCACCCGCCGGATCGTCAGCAAGCGGGTGCTGGAGACGGGTTATGTCTACGGCTCCGGCGGCAGTGAGTTTTGCGCAATGAAGATCGCGCCCGCGGAACTGTCGAAAATCCCGGATCTTGCCTTTGCCGATGTCGGCTCGCAGTGACCGGTCTTTCGAGCGCCGGGCGACAAGGTGGAATCCGTGTTTGTGGACGACCCGGCGATCCGGGAGGGAATCGGCAGCATCTGACGCGAACTTATCGCCGGACACTCTAGGGCCGGGTTTGCCGAGGCTTGGCGCGCGCCCTGATCTCGGGGACGTCCCAACCCACGAGCGTCACGGCTTGGAAGCTGGATACGCCTGTTGTCTCGGTGCGATATCGGCGGCGTCTTGCCTCGATCCTCGACTGATGATCGGATGGCGCGTTCTTCCCTCGGGACGTGATGAGGGGGCTCCGAGGGGCGAGGCAGAGTGAAATCATGGGCCACGGACCGAACGGCATGCCGAAGCATCGGCTGGGCATCATCGGCTTCGGCGCCTTCGGCCGATTGACGGCCCGCCATCTGCAACCGCATTTCGACATCGTCGCGCACGATCCGGCGCTGACGGCGGATGACCTGCCGAGCGATCTTCGCGTCAAGCTTGCGAGCCTCGCCGAGACGGCCGCCTGCGGGATCGTGGTTCTCGCGGTCCCCGTCAGCGCCCTCGCCGGGACGATCGATGCCATCGCGGCGGATTCCTCTATGCCGTATCCGTCACGATCCTCCTGCGCAGGATCGCTCGGTCAACATGACGTCTCGGACGGACTCCGAGGGTCGATCGCGACCTGTCGTTGAAGATCTGCATGCCGCTCGTGAGTTGTTAATGGAGCCGCCCGGCGTCCTTTACCAGGCGGATCTCCCGCGGCGCGATCAGACCTTGATGCATCACCCGGACGGAATGGATGATTGCCTCGATCTCCCGCTCCCAATGGTCGAGAAACCGCTTCAGACGCGGATAGTCCGGCGCTAGATCCTCGAACTGCCACATGAATGTCTGCAGCAAGGTCGGGTGGTCCGGCATGCGATAAAGCACTTCTGCAGATGTGAGGCTGTATCCTTCCAACATCCGGCAGAATGAAGCATCGACGGTTCTTCTGGTCATCGGCACACCCCTTCGACGAGCGGCGGCCGGCGAGCGGCCGACGCTTGGATTTCGCGTCCCGAACCTTCCTGACACGATGACAGGCAAGTGGAACGACAGACCAATGCTGCGCCGTGAATGCTAACGACGCGTTAACCGCGCCCGTGACACAGACGCCGGTTTCCCGAATAATGCCGATGGCTCGCCGTACCGCAAGCGCCGAAATGCCGCATTTGGTTTCAGACGTTGTAGCCGCACAACAAAACGGCATCGCGCCAGACGATCAGCCGCCCTGCTTTGCCTCGCCCGCCCGAGAGGCTCGGGGCGACAAAACGACTAGCTGCGCATGACGCGGATGGACGAGCGGCCGCCGTCGACGCCGATGACCTGCCCGGTGATCCAGGACCCGGCCTCGGTCAGGAGCAATTCGGCCATGGCTGCGATGTCGTCTGGCCTGCCGAGGCGCGGGAGGGCGTGCATCCTGGCGATCGCCTCGGCGATCCTGGCGTTGCCGGCGACCGTCTGGCCGAGCGGTGTGTCGACCAAAGAGGGCGCGATGGCGTTGACCCGGATCTTCGGCGCGTATTCGGTGGCGAGGGTGCGCGTCAGCCCGACGACGGCTCCCTTGGCCATGGCGATCGAGGCGTGGGCGGCAAAGCCCTGCTCCACGGCGACGGTCGAGAAGAACAGGGCGCTCGCGCCCTCTTCCGCATCGAGCAAGGCCGGCGCCGCCGCCTGGAAGGCGAGCGCCGCGCCGACGGCGTTCAACCGGTAGTCGGTGAGGAAGTCGTCGGCGGTCGCCTTCGGGAAAGGCTTCAGATTGATCGAACCCACGGCGTAGACGAAGCCGTCGAGCCGCTCCGGCAGCTCGCGGCCGGCTTGTTCGATCGCCTGCGGGTCCATCACGTCGCAGAGGATCGTCTCGGCGGAGAGTTCCTCGGCAAGCCGCCGAAGTTCGTCGGCGTTGCGGCCGGCGAGCACGAGTTCGTGCCCTGCCCGCGCCAGTCGCCACGCGATCGCCGCGCCGATGCCGCCATTGCCCCCGAAGATCAGATGCCGTCCCATGATGTCCCTTCGTGCCTGCGGATCGCCCGATCCTCGAGTCCTGAGCCGCGATGCGCCATGCCAGAGCTAAGGCACGCATTGCCGAAGACAGCCACCCTGCGGCGAAATGCCGACCCTTATCAGTCAGGAGCCGTTGCGCTGGAAGGAGGCTCAGCGCGGCTTTCGAAGCAGCATTGCGACGAGATAGGGCCCGCCGACGAGGGCGGCGAAAAGGCCGGTCGGCAGCTGATAGGGAAAGGCGAGGCTGCGCGCGGCGGTGTCCGTCGCGATCATGATCGCCGCGCCGAGGAGCGCGGCGCCGAAAAGCTGCTCCTTCGGCCGGGCAAAGCCGATGCTGCGGGCGAGATGCGGCGCCATCAGTCCGACGAAGGACAGCGGCCCGACGGCGAGCGTCGCCGCCGCCGTCAGAATCGCGGCGAGCGTGACGAGGAGGCCGCCTGCCCGGGTCGGCGACAGGCCGAGACTGCGCGAGGTGACGCCACCGAGGGACAGCACCGCCAGCCAGCGATGGGCGAGGACGGCGAGCGGCAGAAGCAGGACGGCCAGCGCGGCTTCGGCGAGCGCCAGGCTGGAGGTCACCCGCAGCGTCGAGCCGCTCATCCAGTCGAGCAGCCGCGAGGCTTCCGGCCCACCGCGGGCCATCACCAGCGTGACGCCGGCGCCGGCCAGCGATGCCACCGCGATGCCACCGAGCAGCAACCGCTCCGGCCCGAGCCGCGCGGCGCGGGCGAAGACGAGGATCGCGGCGAGCGCAGCCAGCGATCCCGCCCCGGTGGCGAGCAGCATGGCACCGGTGCCGGCGAAGGGTACGGCGACGAGCAGCACCGCCAGCCCGAGCCCGGCGCCGGAGCTGATGCCGAGCACCTCGGGGCTGGCGATCGGATTGGCGGTAAAGCGCTGCAGGACGACGCCGGCGACGGCGAGCATCGCCCCCGCAGAGGCACCCGCCAGCAACCGCGGCCAGCGCAGCGGCATCAGCGCCGCAATGGCGGCCGGATCGGTGAGGACGCCGGCGCCATCGGGCATCAGCAGGAGCGAGACGAGCGCGGCGACGAAGGTCAGGACCGCCAGCCAGAGGAGCATCGCCCGCGGCTGGGCCAGCCGCCGGAACGACACCGCCATCGGCACGGTGGCACGTTGCGGCAGGCGCGGCAGCAGCCAGAGGAGCAGCGGCCCGCCGACCAGCGCCGTCACCGCGCCGGTGGCGACGGTGGTGCCGGCCACGGCCTCGATGGCGAGAACCACCGCGTCGGTCGCAAACAACAGGACGGCACCGACGAGCGGCGCGGCGAGAAGCAGCGTGCCGGGCGTCCGGGCGCCGGAAAGCCGGGCGAGATTGGCCGCCATCAGGCCGACGAAGCCGATGATCCCGGCGAAGGCGGTGACGGTGGTGGCGAGGATCGTCGCGACGAGGACAGCGGCGAGCCGGATCGCGGCTGTCGAGACGCCAAGGCTCTTCGCGGTTTCGTCGGACAGGCCGAGCAGCGCCAGCGGCCGGCGGAGCAGGAACGCCGCAAGTCCGGCGGCGACCAGCAGGCCGATGAGCACGGCGTCGTTGCGCCAGCCGGTCTGGGCGAGCGCGCCGCCGCCCCAGAGATAGAGCGACAGCATGTAGTCGCCGCCGGCAAGGATCAGCGTCGCCGAGAGCGCCCCGCAGACCAGCGAGACCACGAGACCGCAGAGGATCATCGTGACCGGATCGTAGTTCCGGTTGCGCGCAAGGACGAGCACCAGCAGAAGCGCACTTCCGCCACCGATGAAGGCGACGACGCTGCGCGCCTCGGCGATCAGCGTCGGAGCAAAGAGCGTGGCCGCGCCGAGGGCGAGTTGCGCCCCGGCTCCGACCCCGAGCGTCGAGGCATCGGCGGCGGGATTGCGCAGGGTCCGCTGCAGAAGCGCGCCGGCCAGCCCGAGCGCAGCGCCGCCGAGAAGGGCGAAGCCGCCCCGCGGCAACAGGCCATAGGCGAGATAGTTACCCGCAAAGCCCGGAGCCAGGCCCTCCAGCGAATGCCGGGCCGCCAGCGCGAAGACGGCAAGGCAGGTGAGAAGCAGGAGCAGCCACAGCCCTGCCGCCACCGCGCCGGGCAGCCGGACCGGCAGTCGCGGGGACGCCGTGTCGCTCTTTGGCCGGCTCATGCGGGCGCACGACCTTCGGCCGCGAGCAACGCCGCCGTCACCAGCCGGGCGAGCCGCAGCGCCGCCGGCAACGCGCCGAAGGCGTTGCAGGGAGCGATCACGGCGAAGCGCCCGGCTGCGACGGAGGGCAGAGCGCGCCACAGCGCACCGTTCCTCATCTCTGTTTCGGCATCCGAGGGAACCGGGCCGACGACGATCAGAAACGCCTCCGGATAAGCCGCCAGCGCCTCGATGCCGACCGGGGCGGCGGCGCTGTAGCGGGTGCCGCCCGCCCAGGCATTGGTGAGGCCGAGCTGGGCGAGCGTCTCGCCAAACAGCGAGTCGGCGCCGTAGACGCGCACGTGGTTGGCGTCGCCGACGTCGACGAGGAGGACGTCGCGGGTGCCGATGCTAGCAAGCCGGCGGCGACGAGTGGCAAGTTCCGCCCGCGCGCCCGCCACCACTGAGCGGCCGCGCCCGGCAATGCCGAAATCCTCGGCGAGGGCCAGCGTCATCGCCTTGATCTTGTCTAAAGGCGGCTCGCCGGGGACGAACAGTTGGAACGTCTTGAAGGGGGCGATCGCCTCGATCTGCGGCGCGGCCCAGGCGCTGTAGTTGCTGCCATAGACGACGCCGGGCCGCAAAAGCGCCAGCCGCTCGAAGCTAAGCGCGCCGCGCAGGCCGAGATCGAGGACCGTGTCCGGGATTTCGGGTTCGACGGCGAGCCGGCGATAGAGGATCAGTTCCGGCGCCGCGAGCGGTACGAGGCCGAGGGCGAGCACGGTTTCGAGCAGCGCCCAGTCGACGACGGCGAAGCGACCGCTCGCGGCAGCGCGCGCGGCGCCGGGCGAGACCGCCGACGCTGCGAGCCCCGCCAGCAATGCGCGCCGACTGATGTGCCCCGGCCAGCCGATCATGCGACGTAGCCGATCGGCGCGCCGGTCCCCGGCTGGCTGAAGACCCCCATCCGGACGCCATAGATCCGTTCGAGCATCTGCGGCTCGACGATTTCAGCCGGTGGCCCGTCCGCGACGATCTTGCCACCCTCCAGGGCGATCAGCCGGTCGCAGGTGCGCGCCGCCATGTTGATGTCGTGGAGGACGATCACGACGGAATGATCGTGGTCGTCGCACAGCCGTCGGACGAGTTCGAGCATCTCGGCCTGATGGGCGACGTCGAGGGCGGAGGTCGGTTCGTCGAGGACGAGGCAGCGCGCCCCTTGCGCGATCATCATGGCGAGCCAGACGCGCTGCCGCTCGCCGCCGGACAGCGTCTCCACCGGCCGCCGCGCGAATTCCCCTGTTCCTGTGCGGACCATGGCTTCCTCGATCGCCACCTCATCGTTCGCGCCGAGCCGCCCGAGGGGCCCGTGATGGGGATAGCGGCCGAGGGCGACGAGTTCGCGCGACGTCATGCCGTCGGTGGGCGGTGGCGTCTGCGGCAGATAGGCTAGCTGCCGGGCGAATTCGCGTTCCCGGTAGGCGTCGATCGGGCGGCCGGAAAAACCGATGTGGCCGCTGCGTGGATGGGCCTGGCGCGCCAGGAGCTTGACGAGGGTCGACTTGCCGGAGCCGTTCGGGCCGATCAGCCCGTGCACGCGCCCCGGCTCGAGCATCAGGTCGAGGTCGTCGAGGATCGTGCGGCCGGAGATCTCGAAACCCACACCCTCAAGCTGGAAAAGCGGCGCCCCCTGGACGCCGCTCCCCGCATTTTCTGCAGTCTCGGTGGCCGTCATCAGAAGCTGAAATGCGCCTTCAACAGCCCGCTCCGACCCTCGCCATAGGCGCAGCTGGCCGCGCTCTGGCAACCCGAGACATATTCCTTGTCGAAGACGTTGTTGACGTTGAGCGAGACGCCCCAGCTCTCCTGCTCGTAGCCGAGCTTGACGTCGAAGACCGTCGCGTCCGGCACCTTCAGCGTGTTCTCGTTGTCGGCGTAGCTGTCGCCCTGGTAGCGGATGCCGGCGCCGGCGGTGACGCCCTTCAGCTGGCCGGAGGGGACGGTGTAGTTGACCCAGGCCGAGGCGAGCACCTCCGGGATCAGCCAAGGGCGATTGCCGACGATGGCCTCGTCGGCGTCCTCGGTGATTTCAAGGTCGTAGGCGGTGAAGGCGCCGGTGACGTTCCAGGCCTCGTCGAGGTTGACGCTCGCCTCGAGTTCGACGCCGCGCGAGCGCACCTCGCCCAGCGCCTCGGTGATGAAGGCGCCGTTGACCGTGCGGTTCTGCAGCGTGTTGCGGCGGGTGAGATCGAACAGCGAGGCGGTGAAGCTCGCATCGAGGAAGGTCGGCGAGTATTTCAAACCGACCTCGTACTGCTCGCCGGTCTGCGGGCCGACAGGCTGGCCCGCAGTGTCGGTGCCGATCTGCGGCTGGAAGAAGCGCGAGGCGCTGACATAGGGCGTCAGGCCATTGCCGAATTCATAGGCAAGGCCCGCCCGGCCGCTGGCGGCGCCGTCCTCGCGGTCATAGTCGTTGTTCAACGCGGTCCGGTCGTCCCGGTCGATCCAGACATTGTCGTAGCGACCGTTGAGGGTGAGTATCCAGCCGTCGCCGAACTTCGCCTGTTCCTGGGCGTAGAAGCCGAGCTGGTTCATGTCGACGATCTCGTCGAGATAGGGGGCGTAGAGCGCGCCGAGATTGTCGGTGTAGTTCGGGTTGATCGGGTCGAGCTGGTCGGCCGGACCTGTCGCCTGCCACTGGTCGATCCGGTAGTATTTGTAGTCGATGCCGGCGAGCAACTGGTGGTGGACCGCGCCGATCTGGTCCTCGAAGACGATCTGGTTGTCGGTCTCGAAGAGATCGGCCTTGGTGTCGTGGGCGAAGTTCAGCCGGTTGAGCGTGTTATCCGTGGTGTCGAAGTCATACGGGTACGGGCCGTATTCGTTGCGCTCGACATGGAAGAGCCGGGTGTTGGAGCGCATGGTGATCTGGTCGGTCAGCGTCTGCTGCAGATCGTAGCCGATGCTCGCCTGACGCGATTCGAAGCTGTCGAGATCGGGTTCGCTGTAGAAGAGATCGCGCGGGATCTTGCCGTAGGGCGCCTCGGTCACCGTGCCGACATAAGGCCAGAAGCCGCCGGTGTGCTTCTGATCGTCGTACTGGTAGGTCGCGTAGAGTTCGAGCCGGGTGTCGGCGTCGGGTTCGTACAAAAGGCTCGGCGCCACGACGCCGCGGAAGTTGTCGGCATGGTCGGTCTGGGTGTCGCCGCCCTTGACGCGGCCGACGACGCGGTAGCTCCAGGGGCTCGCCTCGAAGAACTCGTCGCCGATGTCGAAGCCGACATAGCCGTTGGGATCGTCGGTAACACCCGTCTCGACATAGCCGTGATGGGCGCCGTCGGCGCGCTTGGAGATCTCGTTGACGATGCCGCCGGCATTGGAGCCGCCGTAGAGCACCGAGGCCGGCCCGCGCAGCACCTCGATCCGGTCGAGCAGAAACGGATCGACGGTGATCCCGGCAAAGGCGTATTGGAAGAGCTGCAGCCCGTCGAGGAACATGCCCGACTGCGTCGCGTCGAAGCCGCGGATATAGACCCAGTCGGTGTCACTGTCGGAGCCGAAGGGCTGGGCGAAGACGCCGGGCGTGTAGCGCAGCGCCTCGTCGACTTTCTGGACGCCGCGGTCGTCGAGTTCCTTGCGGGAGACCACCGACACAGCCTGAGGGATTTCGGCGAGCGGCGTCGCGACCTTCGCACCCGCCGTCGCCTCGCTGGCGACGTAGCCGTCGACCGGCGCAGGGCTGGCAAGTCCAATCGATCCGACGGTCGTTCCCGCGCCGTTTCCCTCGCCGCCGATGACGACCTCGTCGAGCCGGACGACGGACTGGGCGAGAGCCGATTGCATGGCCAGCGGACCGAGCCCCGCCATCGCGAGGACAGTGCTCGCCAGGGCGCGCCGACGCAAGGGCTGTCCGGTGAGACGGTGAGGAAACTGATACATGGGAAACCCGCGACTCGAGAAATGCCGAGAAAGCGGTAATCGACAAAACATGATCAATCGAGTCATGTTTATTCCCGCGAGAGTCGTTCCCCATCGGGTGTTGCGTCTTTGCAGCGCATGGGACAGGCGCTCGGAGCCCTGCCTTCGATCTGGCAACGACTCGCGCCGCCACGGCATGGACGATCGGCCGCCCCGCCCGCGCCGTCGCCTTGGCCGGGCCTGCGCCCTCCCCGTAGCCCGCCGCCGCAGCTTCAGCTCTGGGGCGAGACAGCCGAAATGCGGCGCGTCAGATCGGTCGACAGAATGGTGCCCGCGATGCGGTTGCGGAACAGCTCCACATGCTGGCCCGCGAGGCGCTCCGCCGCGTCGGGATCACGTCCGGCGATCGCCGCGAACATCTCCCGGTGATCCTTCATGGTCGCCGCGAGATGGGTTTCCAGGCGCTCGTCCAGCCCTTCGTGCTCGGAGAAGGAGACGTAGCCGATGCGCAGCCCCTCGACCAGGCTACGCCGGTAGGAGGCGGCGAGAAAGCTCGACCGGGCGGCATCCGCAATGGCCGAGTGGAAGTCGTAGTTCACGTCGGCGACGATCTCGCTCTTCAACGCCCGCGCCCCCTCCTCGAAGGCGAGCATGAAAGCCTCGATCCGTTCGAGATCACTCTCCTGGCGGCGATGGGCGGCGAGCCGCGTCACGCTGCGCTGGAGAATGTCCAGCGCCTCGAAAAACGCCCGGAGATCGCCGATGCTGAGCGGTGCGACGCGCGCGCCCCGTCCGCGCGTCGAGGTTACGAGACCCTCGGCCGTCAGCCGGATCAGCGCCTCGCGCACAGGTGTCCGCGAGACGGCGAAGCGGCTCGACACGAAGCTCTCGTCGAGGTCCTCGCCAGGCTTCAGCACGAGGCGCAAAATCTCCTGGCGCAGGTCCCTGTAGACCCGTTCGCTGCCCGGCTCGGCGGCTGTGTCGCTCATCGTTCGCCCTCGTGTATTCGGTCGGAATGCGGCCCCGTTGACAATCTGTATACAAGCAGCATACGCTTCTGACAAATAAACAGGCAGGCTCGAAATGCAGGCAGATGACTGGCTCGTCGGCGTCGACGTCGGCGGCACCTTCACCGACTTCTACGCGTTCGATCGTGCCTCAGGCACGATCGCGCTCCACAAGACGTCGAGCACGCCGGACAACGCCGCCGACGCGATCGTTTCGGGGCTGCGCGAACTGGCCGAGAAAACCGGCTTCCCGCTCCAGGCCGTCCGCAGCCTCGCCCATGGCACCACCGTCGCGACGAACGCCCTGATCCAGCGCCGCGGCGCGCGTGTCGCCGTCGTCACGACGGAGAACTTCCGCGACCTCGTCGAGATTGGCCGACAGATCCGGCCGAAGCTCTACGATCTGAAGACCGACCATCCCATGCCGCTCGCCCCGCGCGAGATGCGCTTCGAGGTGCGCGAGCGCGTGGGTGCGGCCGGCGAGGTGGTGACGCCGCTCGACGAAGCGAGCGTCGACGCTGTGATCGAGAAGCTGAAGGCCTGCAAGGCCGAGGCGGTCGCCATCGCCTTCCTCTTCTCATACCTCAATCCCGCTCACGAAGAGGCGGTGAGAGCGAGAATCCAGGCCGCTCTGCCGAAGATCGCGATCTCCATCTCCTCGCAGGTGCAGCCGGAGTTCCGCGAATACGAGCGCTCCTCGACGACGCTGCTCAACGCCTATCTGCAGCCCGCCTTCTCCCATTACATGACGACGCTGAAAGACGCGCTCGCCGAAATGTCGCCCAAGGCGACGGTCGGCATCAACCAGTCGAGCGGCGGCCTGATGTCGGTGGACAAGGCTCGCGACTTTCCGATCCGCACGGCCCTGTCCGGCCCGGCGGCGGGCGCGATGGGCGCGATCCACACCGCGCGCCTGTCCGGCCGCGCCAACATCGTCACCCTCGACATGGGCGGGACGAGCGCCGACGTCGCGCTGATCCGCAATCTCGAGACGAAGCTCTCCTTCGACCGCGACGTTGCCGGCTTTCCGGTGCGCATGCCGATGGTCGACATCAACACGGTGGGCGCCGGCGGCGGCTCGCTCGCCTGGTTCGACCGCGACGGCCTCGTCAAGGTCGGTCCGGTCAGCGCCGGCGCCGTGCCGGGCCCCGCCTGCTACGGCCGCGGCGGCACGGAGCCGACCGTCACCGACGCCAATGTCGTCCTCGGCCGGCTGTCCGGCCACGGCCTTCTCGGCGGATCGATGACGCTCGACGAGGATGCCTCGCGCCGCGCCGTCGGCAAGATCGCCGAGCGCCTCGGCTTCACCGTGGAGCGGACGGCCAAGGGCATCCTCGACATCGTCTCGGCCAACATGGTCCGCGCCATCCGCGCCATTTCGGTGGAGCGCGGCCACGATCCGCGCGAATTCGTGCTGATGCCCTTCGGTGGGGCCGGACCGCTGCATGCCGAAGGCTGTGCCCGGGCGCTGGGCATCAAAGAGATCATCATCCCCTATTCGCCGGGCATCCTCTGTGCCCAGGGTCTCCTCGTCGCCGACCGGGCCGAGAGCTTCGTGCGCTCGGGGCGCCTGGCGCTGGCGGAGGAAAACGCTTCCGAACTCGCCGAACTCGTGTCTTCCATGATGGCCGAGGCGGAAGGGTGGTGGGAAGCCGAAGCGGTCGAACCGCAGGCGCGCAGCCGCAAGCTGGCGATCGACATGCGCTATGCCAGCCAGAACTACGAGCTGCAGGTCGGCCTCGACGAACTGCCCTCGGTCGAGGAATTGCGCCGGCTGTTCTTCGAAGCCCATGAGCAGGCCTATGGGTTCCACAATCCCGCCGATCCGGTGGACGTCATGGCGGTTCGCCTGACGGCGATTGGCCGCCTGCCCTCGCCCGGCACTCCGCCGATCGGCGCCGGCGCAAGCGCGACACCGGAGCCGCGCACCTACCGGCCCGTCTGGTTCGACGGCGAGGCGGCGATCGAGACGCCGATCTACGACCGCGCCTCCTTCGCGCCCGGGACCCGGATCGAGGGCCCGGCCGTCATCGACCAGTTCGACGCGACGAGCCTCCTCTTCCCGAAGGACGTGGCGACGGTCGACGACGCCCTCAACATCGTCATCACGCGCGGAGACGCTTCATGAGCCGCCCGCCCCTCCCGACCGCACCGCTCGACCCCATCACCATCGAGATCGTCGCCAGCGCCTTCCGCTCGGTCGTCGACGAAACCTTCATCGCCCTGATGAAGAGCGCCTACTCGACCAACATCAAGGAGCGGCACGACCACTCCACCGCGATCTGCGACCGGGACGGCCGGCTGATCGTCCAGGCCGACATGTCGCTGCCGATCCACATCGCCTCGATGACCGGGCTGATGGAAACGATCCTGGCGAAATACCGGCTGGAGGACATCGCCGAAGGCGACGTCTTCGTCGCCAACGACCCGCATGTGGCGGGCGGCACGCATCTTCCCGACATCAACTACGCAGCGCCCCTCTTCCTCGACGGCGAGCTGATCGGCTTCGTCTGCAACATCGCCCACCACGCCGACATCGGCGGCATGGCGCCGGGTTCGATGGCCGGCGGTATGTCCGAGATCTATCAGGAAGGGCTGCGCATCCCCCTCGTCCGGCTGTTCCGCAAGGGCGAGCTGCAGCAGGACCTGATGGACATCTTCCTGCTCAATGCCCGCATCCCGGACGAGCGCCGCGGCGACCACTTCGCCCAGATCGCCGCCTGCCGTCTCGGCGTCAGGCGCGTCAAGGAGATCGGCGAGCGCTACGGGGTCGGGACGATCCGCCAGGTGTTCGACGAACTCGTCACCCGTACCAAGGCCCGCATGCGCGAGGCGATCGCCGGCGTGCCGGACGGCACCTACAGCTTCGAGGACGTGATGGACGACGACGGCGTCGCCGCCGTCGACATCCCGATCAAGCTGGCGATCACCATTTCCGGCGACCGTGCCGTCTTCGACTGGCGCGGCTCCTCGCCGCAGGTGAGCGGCAACATCAACGTGCCGATCAACGCCACCAAGGCGGCCGTCGCCTATGGGCTGAGGGCCCTCCTCGATCCGGATATCCCGAACAACCAGGGCATTCTCGACTGCTGCGAGCTCGTCACCGAGCCGGGCTCGATCGTTGACTGCCGCGCGCCGGCGCCGGTGGCCGCAAGAGCGCACACGTCCCAGCGGCTGATCGACATCATCATCGGCGCCTTTGCCGAGGCCATTCCGGAGCGCGCCGTCGGCGCATCCAACGGCGCCAACACCACCGCCGTCTTTTCGGGCAAGGACCCGCGCAGCGGGCGCGACTATCTCTATTTCGAGACCCTCGGCGGCGGCTTCGGCGGGCGCAACGACAGGGATGGCAAGGACGGCGTGCAGGTGCACATCACCAACACCTCGAACCTGCCGATCGAGGCGATCGAGACCGAATATCCCTTGCGCGTGGTCAGCTACGGCTTCGTCGAGGATTCCGGCGGCGCGGGGCACTATCGCGGCGGCGGCGGCCTGCGCCGCGTCATCCAGCCGATCGGCCACGACTGCCTGTTCAACGGCGCCGGCGAGCGGTTCCGCAATGCCCCCTGGGGCATCTTCGGCGGCAACTCCGGACGGCCCGGTCAATATGTCCTGAAGGGCACGGACGGCGAAACGGTGCTCGACGTCAAGCCTTCGGGCGTCGTCGTCGGTCCGCACGAGCAGGTGGTGATCGAGACGCCGGGCAGCGGCGGCTATGGCGATCCCGCCGAGCGTGATCCGGCAAGACTGCAAGAGGACCTGGCATCCGAGAAGTACAGCCGGGCCTACCTCGAAAAACACTACCCTGCCGCGAAGCTTTCGGACTGACCGCAGGTGTGCTGTACTCGCTGCCGACTGGCATGAAATCGCGAAACGAAGGAAAAGAGCGTATGATGTTGAAGACGATCATGGCGGCCGGCGTGTCGCTCGGCCTCGCCTTTGCCGTTGGTGCGGCTGCTGCTCAGGAGCGCTGGGACCTCGCCAACGAGTACCCGCCGAATTCGGTTCATGCCCAGTCGGCCGACACCTTCATCAAGGCGCTCGATGCCGCCA
This sequence comes from Jiella pacifica, assembly GCF_010500815.1. GTDB lineage: Bacteria > Pseudomonadota > Alphaproteobacteria > Rhizobiales > Rhizobiaceae > Jiella > Jiella pacifica. The sequence goes on along the minus strand of NZ_JAAAMG010000013.1, from coordinate 133,132 downwards.
GCAACGGCGAGATCTCCGTCACCGCCCATCACGGCGCGGCGCTCGGCTACAAGTCGGTGGACCAGTTCGACGCCGTCGGCGACGGTGCGGTCCAGGTCGCCTCCTCCTTCGTCGGCGCCTGGTCGGGCATCGACCCCGTCTTCCTCGTTTCGTCCCTGCCCTTCCTCGCCCCGACCGTGAAGGATACGCGCGCCCTCTACGAGGCGAGCAAGCCCTATTATGAGAAGGTGCTGGCGGATTCGAACCAGGTCTTCCTGTTCGCGACGCCCTGGCCGCCGAGCGGGCTCTGGGGCAACAAGCCGCTCGATTCCATGGATGCCATCAAGAACGTGCGCATCCGCACCTACGACGCCAACGGCACCATCACCCTGCGCAACGCCGGCGCGGCGCCCATCCAGCTGTCCTGGGCCGATACCGTGCCGCAGCTGACCACCGGCGGCATCGACGGCGTGCTGACCTCCGCCGATGGCGGCGCGGCGGCGCAGCTCTGGGAGCACCAGTCGCATTTCACCGAGGTGAACTATGCGAGCCCGCTGCAGATCGTCCACATGAACAAGGACGTCTATGACGGCCTGACCGACGCGCAGAAGGAAGCCGTCGCCAAGGCCGCCAAGGAGGCCGAGGACTTCGGCTGGGGCCTGCTCGAGAACCGCGTCAAGGAGAACTACGCGCAGATGAAGGAGAACGGCATGACGATCGTCACCGACGTCTCGCCCGACTATCTCGCGGCGCTCGGCAAGGCGGCGGAGGAATCGATCTCCGACTGGAAGGCGAAGTTCCCCGAGTCCGACGCGCTGCTCGCCGATTACGACAGCCGGCGCAAGCAGTAAGGCATGATCGGCCGGAGGGGTCGGGGGCTTTCGAGAATGCGTCCCACCCTTCGGCCGAGCCGGCCTTGCTGGCCACGCTCGAACCCTTTCTCTCAGTCGAACGAAGCGTGAGCGCATGCGTCGGTTCCAGACAATCGTCTTCGCCATTTCGCGCCTTGCCGCGGCGGTGGCCGCCCTCGCCCTCGTCCTGATGGTGGGGCACATCCTCTACGAAATCGTCCTGCGCTATTTCTTCGCCACCTCGACCTTCGTCCTCGACGAGTTCGTCGGCTACGGCGTCGCCGCCTGCACCTTCATGGCGCTCGGCTATTCGCTGGAGCACGGCAATCTCATCCGGGTGAACCTTCTCCTGGCGCGCCTCGACGGCGTCGGCCGCCGCGTGGTGGAGGCCGGATGCGCGGCCCTGACGCTCGGCCTGACCTCGATCTTCATCTGGTTCTTCTGGATCCGCGTCGCGAGAAACGTCGCCCGCGGCACCACGTCGAGCTCGATCGCGGCGGTGCCGATGTGGATCCCCGAGGGCTTCGTGCTTCTCGGCCTGTGCGTCTTCTGGCTGCAGGTCCTCGCCTACCTCCTGCGCCAGATCTTCGACACGCCCCCGCCGGTCGAGCCCGACACGACGGGTCACATCTGATCCCCCACCGCCCTGTTTCGCTCCCACGCATGAGGAAGTTTCGATGGAAGCCCTCTATCCGGCCGGCATCGTCGGGATCCTGATCTTCATTTATCTCGGGCTCGGCATCTGGGTCTTTGCGGGGCTTCTCCTCGTCGCCATCAGTTCGCTGATGCTCGTCCTCGGCATGAACATCGACCGGATCGGCACGATCGCGGCCAACATCGCCTATCGCTACGCCTCGACCTGGGAGCTGGCGGCGATTCCGATGTTCATCTGGATGGGCGAGATCATCTTCCGGACGGACATCTCCAACCGGCTGTTCCGCGGCCTCGCGCCGGTGGTGGAGCATCTCCCGGGTCGGCTTCTCCACACCAACGTCCTCGGCTGCACGCTGTTCGCCGCCGTCAGCGGCTCCTCGGCGGCGACGGCCGCGACGGTCGGAAAGATCACCACGACCGAACTCGAACAGCGCGGCTACAACCGTTCGCTCGCCCTCGGCTCGCTGGCCGGCGCCGGCAGCCTCGGCCTCTTGATCCCGCCGTCCATCGTCATGATCGTCTACGGCATTCTCGCCGAGGTCTCGATCAGCCGGCTCTTTGCCGCCGGCATCCTCCCGGGCCTTTTGATCGCCTTCCTCTACTCCAGCTACATCGTGATCCGCTGCCTCGCCAATCCGGGCTTCGCGCCCCCGAGCGGCGTGCGCACGACGTTCCGCGGCTATCTGCACATCGGCCTCGACCTCGCCCCGATCCTCATTCTCATGGCGATCGTGCTCGGTGCCATCTATTCGGGCATCGCCACACCCTCCGAGGCGGCGGCCGTGGGCGTCGCGACCGCCCTGGTGCTGACCATCGTGATGCGCCAGCTCACCTTCAAGCTGTTCCTCGAAACCCTGATGGGGGCGGTGCGCACCAGCTGCATGGTGTCGATCATCCTCATCGCCGCGGCGGTGCTCTCCACGGCCATGGGCTATCTGCACCTGCCGGCCAACGTCGCGAACGCGATCGCGGCGCTGAACCTTTCGCCCTACGGGCTGCTCATCGTGCTCTCGATCTTCTACATCGTCCTCGGCCTGTTCCTGGACGGGGTCTCGATCGTGGTGATGAGCCTCCCCATCACGCTGCCGCTCGCCGTCCAGGCCGGCTTCGATCCGATCTGGTTCGGCGTCTATCTCGTCATCATGGTCGAGATGGGCCAGATCACGCCGCCCGTCGGCTTCAACCTCTTCGTCCTGCAGGGCATGACCGGCGTGCCCATCGGCAAGATCGCCTGGTACTCCCTGCCCTTCTTCTTCCTCATGGCGCTCGGCACCGTCATTCTCGCGGTCTTTCCGGACATCGCGCTCTGGCTGCCGCGCGTCCTATACGGGTGACATCCAATGACCAATTCTTCCATCGCCACCGGCCGCTTCGACATTCCAGCTGCGCTGCGCATCCTTGGCGAGGCGGCAGCCGAAGCCGGCCAGCCGCAGGCCCTCTTCGCGGCCTTCGACGGGCTCTGCAAGCAAAGCGTCGGGCATCAGCTTTTCACCTTGCTCGCCTGGGATGCCCCGGCCGGCGAGGTCGAGCGCATCTATTCCAGCCGGCCCGCGGAATATCCGCTGAAGGGCCGCAAGCCGATGGGGCCGACCGAATGGGGGGCGCGGGTCCTCAAGGGCCGCGGGACCTGGATCGGCAATGGCGCCGACGACATACGTTGGGCCTTTCCCGACCATGAGCTGATCCTCTCGCTCGGATGCGAGGCCTGCGTCAACGCACCGGTGCGCTGGAACGGCGACGTTCTCGGCGTCGTCTCGGTGCTCGGGCCGATGGGATCCTACGAAGAAGCCGATCTCGCCGGCCTCGATCTCCTCGCCGCGACGTTGGCGCCGGCCTATCTCGCGGCCCGCCGCTGACCACCTTCCGCCGCCCGCACACAGGGCTGCGGCACTGCTTCGAAGAAATGGAAAGACCAGCATGATCACGATATTCGAAAACGCCTCCGTCCTCGACGTCGAGGCCGGAACGCTCCTACCCGACCGCCACCTGGTGGTGGAGGACGGCCGCATCCGCGAGATCACTGAGGCGCCCGTCGCCGCGAGCGATGCCCGGCGGATCGACGTCGCCGGCCGGACGCTGATGCCGGGCCTCGTCGACAGCCACGTCCACGTCACCGCCTATTCGGCCAACTTCACCGAGCTGCAGCGCACGCCGCCGAGCTATGTCTCGGCGGCCGCCGCCTCGATCATGGGCGGGATGCTCGATCGCGGCTTCACAACGGTGCGCGACGTCGGCGGCGCCGACTTCGGCCTTGCCCGGGCCGTGCGCGAGGGCCTGATCCGTGGCCCGCGGCTGATCTATGGCGGCAAGGCGCTATCGCCGACGGGGGGCCACGGCGACGTCCGTCCTGCCGGCATCGACGCTCACGACCAAGCCTACAACCAGCCGGGTCTCGGCTGCATCGTCGACGGCGTTCCTGCCGTTCGCAAGGCGGCGCGGCAGGAAATCCGGCGCGGCGCCCACCACCTCAAGATCATGGGCAATGGCGGCATCTCCTCACCGACCGACCGCATCTCCTCCGATCAGTTCTCCGAGGAGGAGATCGCCGCCGTCGTGGAGGAGGCCGAAATGGCCAATCTCTACGTCGTCGTCCACGCCTATACCGCCCGCGCCATCAAGCGCAGCCTGAAGCTCGGGGTGCGATCGATCGAGCACGGCAATCTTGCCGACCAGGACGCCATTGCGATGATCAAGGAGCGGGACGCCTTCCTGGTGCCGACGCTCGCGACCTATCGCGCCCTCAAGGACGAAGGCGTCGAGGCGGGCCTTCCGGCCGAACTCGCCGCCAAGATCGACGACGTCCTCGACGCCGGCATCAACGCCGTCGAGATGGCCCATCGGGCCGGCGTCACCATGGCCTACGGCACCGACCTCCTCGGCGCCATGCACCGGCGCCAGCTGTCGGAGTTCAGCCTGCGGTCCGGTGTTGTCCCGGCGGCCGATCTGGTGCGGGCCGCGACGATCAACGGCGCGAAGCTGATGCGCATGGAGGACGAGTTCGGCCAGGTGAAGGCCGGGCTATCGGCCGACCTCATCGTCGTCGAGGGCAATCCGATCGAAGACATCACCGTGCTCACGAAGCCCGACACCCATCTGAAGCTCGTCATGGCGCGCGGCACCGTCACGCGCTCCGCCCTTTGACCCGCACCAGTTGAGAGAACCAAGCTCATGAAACTCACCGACTTCAAGGCACTCACCTTCGACTGCTACGGCACGTTGATCGATTGGGAGACCGGCATCTTCACGGCGCTGCAGCCGCTCCTCGACAAGCTCGGGACCGAGATGCCGCGCGACCGCGTGCTGGAGCGCCACGCGGTGCACGAGTCCTCGCAGCAGGCTCAGACGCCGGCCATGCCCTACAGCCGACTGCTCGCCACCGTCCATCGCCGCCTTTCCGAGGAATGGGGCGTGCCGGCGACGTGGGACGAGTGTCTGGCCTATGGCAACTCGGTGCCCGACTGGCCGGCCTTTCCCGATACGGCCGAGGCGCTCGCCTATCTGAAGCAGCACTACAAGCTGGTCATCCTGTCCAACGTCGACAACCGCAGCTTCGCCGGCTCGAATGCCCGGCTGGGCGTCGAATTCGACGCGATCTATACGGCCGAGGACGTCGGCTCCTACAAGCCCGCACCGCGCAACTTCGACTACATGCTGGAGAAGCTCTCCGGGCTCGGTGTCGCAAAGGGCGACATCCTGCACACGGCCGAAAGCATGTTCCACGACCACCAGCCGGCCAACAAGGCCGGCCTCACCTCGGCCTGGATCTATCGCCGCCACGGCAAGGAAGGTTTTGGCGCGACGATGAACCCCGGCGAGATGCCGAGCTACGCCTTCCGCTTCACCTCCATGGCGGAACTTGCCGAGGCGCATCGCAAAGAGCTGGGCTGATCGACCTGCGCGACGTCCTTCGCCACGTCCAGGCCAGGGGCGACACGTGGATCGCCACCGGCGCGGAGATCGAGGCCCATTTCAGCCGATGAGAGACAGATGCGGCGGCGCAAGCGACCGTTGCCCCGCGCGGCCCGACGACTGACGGAGATTCCGACAGCCGTCCGCAGCCAAGTCTTCGGATGGCTGCGGCATGGCGGCTCTCGTGGAAGAGCCGAGGGCGCGTCCCCTCCCGGCTCAATGCAGCAGCTGAAGCGCCTTGACGACCAGTTCGGGCAGGCTGCGGGCGGCGAGTTTCGACTTGAGGACCGAGGCGGTGTTCGCCACCGTCTTGTAGCTGATGCCGAGATGGGCGGCGACGTCGGCATAGGCGTGGCCCCGGCTGATCAGGCCGAGGATCTCGATCTCGCGGGCGCTGAGCTGATCGAGCAGCGGCTTGGCGCGCGGTTGGTTGAGCAGCGCGACGCGCGTCGCCATCTCCGGCATCAGGAAGGCCGCCCCGCCCATCACGGCGGCGAAGGCCTGGCCGATCGTCTCCGGCGCCACGTCCTTCTGGACGAAGCCGTTCGCTCCCAGGTGCAGGGCATTGCGCACGATCGTTGGGTCGTCGTGCATGGAGAAGACGAGGACGGGCGTCTTTTCGTCGACCGCCCGGAAACGCCGCAGGAATGTCAGGCCGGCAAAGGCGTTGTCGCGGAACGACAGGTCGAGGATGACGATGTCGGGCCGCCGCCGCCGATAGGCCCGGAACCCGTCGGCGAGGCTGCTCGTGCCGACGACGTCGCAGGCGCCATGGGCCTTGATGGTCTCCAGGCATCCCTGCAGGACGATCGGATGGTCGTCGATGATCAGCGCCAGTGGCATGCAATTCTCCTGCTGTTGGCGAACGCCGCCTATTCCGCGAGGGCGGACATGCGGGCGCGCCGGCCGGTGGCCGAGGGTATGCGGATGGCGACGACGGTGCTTCCGTCCCGGCGAAGCGGCCCCGAAAGCGTCCCGCCGAGGGTCTCCACCCGGTCGCGCACGGCGCTGAGCCCGATCCCGCCGCTCGCGGGCTTGCCAGACGGGCCTGCCCCGTCGTCGCTGACGACGACCGAGAGAACGGGCACATCACCCTGCCCGTCCGTCTCGATCCGCAGGGCGACGGCGATGGTGGTGGCGCGGCCGTGGCGAAGCGCGTTGAGGATGCCCTCGCCGACGAAACGGTAGACGGTCATGTCGACCGCTTCGCCGAAGCTGAGGGACCGGGTGGTCGCGGCAAGGCAGATCGTCGCTTCGGGCGCCGTCTGGCGATATTCGGACACCAGGCCCTGGAGGGAATCGGCAAGCGGCAGGCTGCCGATCGACATCGGCTTGAGCCGGGAGAGGATGCGGCGCAAAAGCGTCTGGACGCCGGCGATGCCGCTCTCCAGTTCGGCGAGAGGCCGGCTCGCCGGATGATCGGCGCCCTGCCCGTCGCCCAACGCCCGCTTCAGTTCCGACAGGCGCACCCGAAGCGAGAAGAGATTGGGCCCGAGTTCGTCGTGAAGATCGTTGGCAAGGCGCCGGCGCTCTTCCTCGTGGGCCGTCAGCAGGCGGTTGGCGAGCTGCTGGTTCGAGCGGGTCTTGACGTTCAGCGAGGCGGCCAGCTCGTTGAAGCCGGCGGTCACCGGCGCGAATTCGGCGAATCCCGCCTCCGGCAGGCGCGCGGAAAGATCACCGTCCTTGAGGTCGACCAGCGCCGTCGAGGTTTCCTTCAGCCTGAGAAAGACCCGCCTGACATAGAGGAGCGCCATCGCCGAAACCAGGAACCCGTAGATCATCGTCAAGGGCAGCACGAAGCGGAAGTCTTCCCAGACCTCGGCGATCTCGTCGGCGGAATCCGAATGCAGGTCGATCGTGGCGAGGCGCGTGTCGTTGCGGGTCACCGGCACGAAGCTGTGGAGGGCGGTGGAGTTGATCAGGCCGGCGAACAAGGCGGGCGCCCTCTCGTCGTCTTCCTCCTCGCTCCCCTGCAACCTGTCGCCGGCCTCCTCCTCGGCGCCGGAGGGGCTCGATGCGCCCGCCGCCGCTCCTTCGGCGCCATGTCGCGGCCCCAAGGTCAGCGTCGCGCGGACATGGCGCATCTCGGCGAGCTGAGCCATCAGCGCGGGAAGCTCCGCTGCGACGTCATCCGTGCCCTTCAGTGCCTCGACCCGCTCCTGCACGAACCGCTCCGCGATAAAGAAAGACGAGGCCACTTCCCGGCCCGTTGCGATGCGGGCATTGACGACGATCACCACCGCCAGCGCCAACCACGCGCCGAGGCTGATCAGCAGCAGACCCGCCGTCATCTGCGCCTGCAGACTGTTCTGGCGCTTCAGCCAGCCGGCCAGGGGGCGACCGCCCTTCATCGGCCTGCAGGGTCCGCCGCATCCGCGGCCAGGGCTCCGTCGAGCCGCTCGATGGCCGCCGCGTGGCTTACCCCCTCCTCGCGCAGGTTGAGATAGTGGTGGATCTCTGTCCCGAAGGAGCGCCTTCCGGAGCCGGACCGCGCGACGAGATCGTCGAGCAGCTGCAGGGGATCGATCGCCTCGCCGCGTTCGGCGAGGAGAACGGCGGCTTGGATCAGGCGATTGGCCAGCATCCGGTCCGTCTCGATGTAGTGCCCTCTTGCCGCGCGAAGAGCCTCGGCATAGGGGCGCACTGCCGGATCTCCCGAGCGAAGGTCCTGGCGCCCCGTCACGGCCCGGGCGAGGAACAGCGGGATCGGCGTCGGGTCGGTCAGCGCATGCCAGCGTGTGCCGGAGCCCTCCCCGAGTTCGACGGCCTCCTCCCGTGACGCGACGACCGGCGCGTCGTCACACGCTACCATCCCGGCGACCAGGACGAAGGCGATCAGACTGACACCGTCAGGCAGCTTCCAACGCGGTGACAGGAGCAGACTGGACATTTCGGCGACCTCCCGGACGACGCCGCGCGAGGCTGCGCCCGGCGACATTCCTCTCCCCGTCCAAGGCCCTCACCTTGCCCCGCACGAGGCTCTCTATGCCTACCTGACCAGTTCTATCTTTTTCGCCTACTGGAAATCTTCGACAAAGCGACGGGCACTTCTTCCCGTTTTTTGGTGCCTCGTTCCTAATGACAGCCGCCGAACCGTATGCAGACTGGCACGTCTAGTCTGGGAGGGCTCCAGAACAATTACGTAGGGATAGCAAATCCACTTCGGATTTGCGGGATTGGCTTTGTACTGCAAAGGCCAAGGGAGGAAAATTATGACGAAATTACTGTATTCGGCATCGGCGCTTGCATTGGGGGTCTCGCTCGTCGTGGCTGCCGGCGGTTCCGTCCGCGCCAACGACAAGCTCATCGAACTCGCCAAGGATCCGGCGAACTGGGTTATGACCGGGCGCGACTACGACGCCAACAATTATTCCAAGATGACGCAAGTGACCAAGGAGAACGTCAATCGATTGCGTCCGGCCTGGTCGTTTTCGACCGGCGTTCTGCATGGCCATGAGGGAACGCCGCTCGTCGTCGACGGAATGATGTACATTCATTCTCCTTTCCCGAACACGACCTTCGCCCTCAACCTCGACGATCCCGGCAAGATCGTCTGGCAGAACAAGCCCAAGCAGGATCCGACGGCGCGGGCCGTCGCCTGCTGCGACGTCGTCAACCGCGGCCTCGCCTACTGGCCGGGCGACGACGAGGTCGGCCCGCTGATCTTCCGCACCCAGCTGGACGGTCGCATCGTCGCGCTGGATACCAAGACCGGCGAGACGCGCTGGGAGATGGAGAACTCCGACATCAAGGTCGGCTCGACCCTGACCATCGCGCCTTACGTGATCAAGGACGAGGTTCTGGTCGGCTCGTCCGGCGCGGAACTTGGCGTGCGCGGCTACGTCACCGCCTATGACGTGAAGACCGGCGAGCAGCATTGGCGCGCCTTTGCGACCGGGTCGGACGAGGACGTGCGCATCGGCGCCAACTTCAACGACGCCAACCCGCAATACGGCCAGAAGAATCTCGGCCTCGAGACCTGGGAGGGCGACGCCTGGAAGATCGGCGGCGGCACCAACTGGGGCTGGTATGCCTACGATCCGGACGAGGATCTCTTCTATTACGGCTCCGGCAACCCTTCGCCGTGGAACGAGACCATGCGGCCGGGCGACAACAAGTGGACGATGACGATCTGGGGCCGCGATCCCGACGACGGCATGGCCCGCTTCGGCTATCAGAAGACGCCCCACGACGAGTGGGACTATGCCGGCGTCAACGTCATGATGCTCTCGGAGCAGAAGGACAAGGACGGCGAGATGCGCAAGCTTCTCACCCATCCGGACCGCAACGGCATCGTCTATACGCTCGACCGCACCAATGGCGACCTCGTCTCCGCCGACAAGATCGACGACACGGTGAACTGGGTGACCGAGGTCGATCTCGACACCGGCCTGCCCAAGCGGGACCCGGAATTCGGCACCCGCATGGACCATGTCGGGCGCGACATCTGCCCGTCCGCCATGGGCTACCACAACCAGGGGCACGATTCCTACGATCCGGACCGCCAGTCCTTCTTCATGGGCATCAACCACATCTGCATGGACTGGGAGCCCTTCATGCTGCCCTACCGGGCGGGTCAGTTCTTCGTCGGCGCGACGCTGAACATGTATCCCGGGCCGAAGGGCGACCGGCAGAACTATCTCGGCCTCGGCCAGGTGAAGGCCTACGATGCCATCAACAACACTTTCAAATGGGAAGTGATGGAGCGCTTCGCCGCCTGGGGCGGCACGCTCGCCACCGCCGGCGGCGTGATGTTCTACGGAACGCTCGACGGCTTCATCAAGGCGCGCGATTCCGACACAGGCGAGCTTCTCTGGAAGTTCAAGCTGCCCTCGGGCGCCGTCGGCCATCCCATGGCCTACGAACATGACGGCCGCGAATATGTCGCGATCTACTACGGCGTCGGCGGCTGGCCGGGCGTCGGCCTGGTCTTCGATCTCAACGATCCGACGGCCGGTCTCGGCGCGGTCGGCGCGTTCAAGGAGCTCGCCAACTACACCCAGATGGGCGGCGGCGTGATGGTCTTCTCGCTGGATGGCGAGAGCGTCTACACCGACGATCTCGACAAGGGCGAGTTCGAGCCCTCCAGCGGGGAAAACGCGCCGAAGTCGGGTGAAAAAGACGCTCGCCTTCCGTCCGACGAGACGGCACGTCAGCCCGGCTGACCGGCCCGGACGAGGTCACGCGGCAAGGCTTCGCCGCGTGACCTTTCCCAGAATCTTTTCCGAAACCACTCTCCGATCGGAAGGTGCCCTATGCGCGCCAATCTCGCTTCGCATCCGCTGTCCGCCCTCAGGCGGCGAATTACCGCCAGCCTCGCTTGCCTCGCATTCGCGGCCGCTGCCGGCGCAGCCTCGACCGCCGCGGCGCAGACTGCCGGCCAGGTTCCCGTCCCGCCGACGGCCGAGGGGCCGAGTGCGACCTCGCAGGGCGACGTCCTCAAGGTCTGCGCCTCGACGAAGGAGGCGCCCTATTCGACCAAGGCCGAGGACGGCTTCGAAAACCGCATCGCCGAAGTCCTCGCCGAGACGATGGGACGGACGCTCGAATACGAGTGGATCGAACGGCCGGCCATCTACGTCGTGCGCGACGGCCTGAGCAAGAAGACCTGCGACGTGGTGATCGGGGTCGATGCCGGCGACGAGAGGCTCGCGACCTCGCGGCCCTACTATCGCACGGCCTATGCCTTCGTCAGCCGCACCGACGAGAAATTCGCCGGATCACGCTGGCAGGACGTCGGCGGCGAAGGTTTGTCGCGCTTCGCGACCCGGCTCTACTCGCCCGCCGAGACGATGCTCAAATACTCCGGCAAGTACGAGGACAACCTCGCCTATCTCTATGGCCTCGTAAACTTCAAATCGCGGCGCAACCAGTATATCGACGTCGCGCCGGATCGGCTGGTGCAGGAAGTGCGGGACAAGAACGCCGATCTCGCCATCGCCTTCGCCCCCGACGTCGCCCGCTACGTCAAGGAGGCCGGCGGCGATCTGACGCTGACGCTGATCACCAACGACGTCGAACGGTCCGACGGCGAGACCGTCGAGCTGCAGTATTCGCAGTCCGTCGGGGTGCGCAAAGGCGACGAGGCCCTGCTGGCGGAGATCGACGACGCGCTCGGCCAGGCAAGCGGCAAGATCGGGGCCATTCTCGACGAGGAGGGCATCCCCACCCTGCCGATCGAAGACCAGACCAACTAGTCGCCGGGTAAGCATTGCATCATGCGTAAGTTGAAAGTTCTCTCCGCCGCGATCCTCGTCGGCATGACCACGGCATCGGCGCTTGCCGCGGTCCAGCTCTACCACACCGTCGAGGGAACGGCTCTCGATCTGAGCTTCGCCCTCGAGGAGGGGCGCGACACCGAGGCCGTGAAGCACTTCCTGGCGACGGGAGAAGACCTCTACACGACGCAGGAGGCCGTTCTGCCGGAAGGCGAAAGTCTCTACCTGACGGCCTGTTCGGGCTGCCATGGCCACAATGGCGAGGGCAAGATCGGTCCAGGGCTCAACGACGACTACTGGACCTATCCGAAGAACGGCACTGACAAGGGCCTGTTCGAGACGATCTACGGCGGCGCCCAGGGAATGATGGGCCCGCAATATGGCAATCTCACCCTCGACGAGATGCTGAAGGTGATCGCCTGGGTGCGCCATCTCTATGTCGGCGATCCGGACAAGGCCGACTGGCTGACGCCGGAACAGCGGGCGAATTTCACGCCCTACGAGCCGAAACACGGCACCAAATAGAACACGGACACTGGAAGCGGCCGAGGCCGTTCGGGCCATGCCCGTTCTGGTGGAACAAGAGGAGGAAAGAGCATGAAACGCAGTCTGACGATCCTGGCGGGGTCCGCCATCTGTCTCGCAAGTGCCTTCGCCGCCGCGCCGGCGCTCGCCTATGACGGCACCAACTGCAAGGCACCGGGCAATTGCTGGGAGCCAAAGCCCGGCTATCCGGAAAAGGTCGAGGGGTCCGAATACGATCCCAAGCACGACCCGATGGAGCTCAACAAGCAGGCGGAATCCATCCGCGCGATGGACGAGCGCAACGCCATGCGCGTGAAGCACTTCAAGGAAACCGGCGACTTCGTCTTCGACGTCTCGAAGATCAAGGAAGGCGGCTCGACCGCCCAATAGAAACCGCGAACCGGGGCAGCCTTCGTCTCCCAAACGGGGCTGACCCGGCCTGCCGGGGTCCGGCTCCGCCAAACATTCGACGCTCCTCCCATGGGACTTCGATCGGCGGACCGGCCCCGGTGGGCACCTGCTCCGGCGGCGGACGAGACCGCCACGTCGTCCGCCGTCGAGCCGAACCGATGTCCGTTTCCGGTGCTCGCTCTCGAGCCGAAGCCTCGGCGAAGATCGGGATGCGTCGCCAGGGTTCATCGTCATGCCTCTTGGCATTTTTCACGCGGCGCCGCGCAGTAGCCTCAGCGGCTGCGAATGCCGCGGACGTTCGCGATCCAGATCGAGCAGGACGGCCTGTGCTTGTATTCCCAAACCTTAACCTCGCCGAATGGCGGGCCAAGGCCTTGTCCTTCGAAAGCGAGATCGCGAAAGCCGTCGTCGGGCAGGATCGCGCCATCAGGCTGATGACGATCGCCACCTTGTGCCGCGGTCACGTGCTGCTCGAAGGCGATGTCGGCGTCGGCAAGACGACGCTGCTCCGGACCGTGGCGCGGGCGCTCGGCGGCCCCTACGAGCGGATCGAGGGCACGGTCGACCTGATGCCCAACGACATGCTCTACACCCCCTTCATCGGCGAGGACGGACGCCCCCGCGTCGATCCGGGCCCGGCCCTCGCGCATGGCGAGAACCTGGCGATCTTCTTCTTCAACGAGATCAACAGAGCCCGTCCGCAGGTCCACGCGCTCCTGTTGCGCATGATGGCCGAGCGCAGCGTCACCGCCTTCCGCCGGGAGGTGAGATTTCCCCATCTCCAGGTCTTCGCCGACCGCAACAAGGTGGAGCGCGACGAGACCTTCGAGCTGCCCGCCGCAGCGCGCGATCGCTTCTTCATGGAAATCCGCGTCGCCGCTCCTGCCGAGCGGGCGATGCGCAGTCGTCTCGTCTTCGATCCGGCCTTCCACGACGTCGACGCGCTGATCGGCCGGGTCGACGAAGGCATCCTCCCCTATGACCGCCTCGCCGAACTCGCGACGGCGATCCAGGCAACGATCCATGCGAGCCCGGCGATCGAAGCCTATGTGATCGGGCTGTGGGACGTGCTGCGCGATCTCGCCGGCAACGACATTGCGATCGAGGGCGTCGACGTCGCGCGTCTCGTCGTCGGCGGGGCAAGCCCGCGCGGCCTGTCGGCGCTGGTGCGCGCCGCCCGGGCGAATGCCTGGCTGGAAGGGCGGGACAGCGTCGTGCCGGAAGACGTGCGGGCGATGTTCCCGGTGGTCATGGGGCACCGCATCTTCTTCTCGCCCATCTACGAGATGCGGCGGGACGAGATATCGCCGGCGCTGCATCGCGCCGTCTTCGATGCCGTTCCGATCCCGGCCTGAGCCATGGTTTCGCCAAGGCCCGCCGGCTCGCAGGGATACGTCACCGAAGCCGAGATCGAGCGATTTTCGCATCTCGCCTATGCGATCCGCCACCGCGTCGCCTCGCCGCGGCCGGGCAATCATGCCAGCAGAAGCCCAGGCCCCACCGGGCGCTTCGTCGGCCTGCGCGCGATGGGCGACCAGGCTGATCTTCGCCGCCTCGACCTTCGGGCTTCGCTGACCGATCCGTTCGGGCTCCTGTGGATCAGGCAGCATGTCCAGGACGCCTCGGGCACGGTGACGATCCTCGTCGATCTTTCGGGATCCATGGGGTTTCGCGGCAGCGTCGACCGCCATGCGGTCGCCGTCTCGCTCGCCGCCGGTCTGGCTCGCGCGGTCCTGCGCAGCGGCGACCGGGTGAGCGCCTTCGCGGCGCAAGGCGACCTCGGCGCTTCGGCGCTCGTCTTGCCGACGCGGCGGGCCTCGGCCCCTGCCGAAATCGCTTCGGCGCTCGCCGGCATGGCCCCCGAGGGGCGAGGATCGGACGGCTTGCTCGAAGCCGCGCGGGCACTTCCGGCACGACCCGGCCTCGTCTTCCTCATCTCCGACTTCCAGTGGCCGCTGCGCGAAGTCGAGACGCTGCTTTCGGCACTGGCGCCGCACGACGTTCGTCCGATCGTCCTCGGCGATCCGGCCGCCGATCGACCCGACGGGCGCTTCGGGCTCGCCCATCTTCGCGACCTCGAGACCGGCCGTCGTGGCATCGCCTTGATGCGCAAGGCATTGGTCGAAGCTTGGGAACGCCGCGCCACGGACCATCGCGCCGGGCTCGAAGCGCTGTTCGCGCGGACGGGATGCCTGCCCGTCTTCGTCGACGGCCAGATCGATCCCGCCGATCTGTTCGCGGGCCTGATGGCAGGCGGGCGGACATGAGCCGGGCAAGGCTCCCCGCAGCCGCCATTGCCCTGGCTGCCTTCCTCCTCGGCGGCACGGTCGGCGCTATGGGCGCGGAGATCACCCTTCGGGCCCATCCGCCCCGGGAGGTCGGCTGGTTCACCGGCGACGTCCTGGTCTGGCGCGGTGAACTCTCGGTGCCGGCCGGGCGGGAACTCGATCCCGCCTCGCTGCCGCAGACGGGACCGATCGACGAATTCACCGAACTCCGGTCGATTTCGGTCGAGAGCAAGGAGATCGAGGCCGGGAAGCGCTACGACCTGACGCTCGCCTATCAGAGCTTCTACGTGCCGCTGGAGCCCAAGGAGATCTCGATCCCGGGCACCACCTTGGCCTTCCACGCCGCGGCCGGATCGGAGGCAGCGAGCGAACTCGTCACCCTTCCCGCCTGGACCATCGTCCTGTCGCCGCTGCGCCCGATCCTCGCCCGTTCGAGCCCCGCGGGGATGAAGCCCGACAAGCCGCTCGCGGTCATCGACACGGTCCGGCGGCAATGGACCGTTGCCGCTGCTTGGGGGGCGGTCGCCGTCCTGGCGCTGGCTTTCGCATGGTATCGCGGCTGGGGACCGTTCGGGCTCCGCCCCTCGCGCCCGCTGGCAAGTGCGCTGCGGGTGATCCGGACGAAGCGGCCCACAATGGACTACGGAGCCCGCCTCCTCGCCCTGCATCGCGGGCTCGACGCGGCCTTCGGCCGCCGCGTCGTGGCGGACGATCTCGGCGAATGCCTGGCGGCGCGGCCACGCTTTGCCGCAGCGCGCCAGGATCTCGAGACCTTCTTCTCGGCCTCGCGCGGCTTCTTCTTCGACGGCGACGCCGAGAAGGCCGAAGCCCGGCTCCCGGCCGCTGCATTAGTCCAGGTGGCGCGCCGTCTCGCGGCCATCGAACGGGCGGGGGCCCGATGATCGCCTTCGACAATCCGCTCTGGCTCCTCGGCCTGCCGCTGGCGGCGCTGCCCTTCGTGGCACCGGTGCTGGCGCCCGTCGGCCATCCGCGCCGCGCCCTCGCCCCGCTGGACACCCCCTCGAAGGTGGTCTCCATCCTTCTGCCGCTTCTGGGAGCCGTCGCCGTCACGCTGCTCCTTCTCGGTCTCGCCGGCCTTCACCGGACGGACCAGACGATCACCCGGGAAGGCCGCGGCGCCCAGCTGATGCTGCTGATCGACCGCTCGTCCTCGATGGACAACAGCTTTGCCGGCCGCAGGCCGGACGGGGCCGAGGAATCCAAGGCCATGGCGGCGCGCCGGCTTCTGTCCGACTTCGTCGACAGGCGGCCGCACGACCGTCTCGGCGTTGCGATGTTCTCGACCTCGCCGATGCTCGCCGTGCCGCTGACCGATCACCGGACGATCGTCAAGGCGGCGATCGCCACGATGGGCGAGCACGGCCTCGCCCAGACCAATGTCGGACGCGGCCTGGCGCTGGCCATCGGCGCCTTCGACGGCGCCACCGCGAAGGCCTCGCGCGCCGTCATCCTGGTCTCCGACGGAGCGGGCGTGATCAGCCGCGAGGTGCAGGCCAATCTCCGCGATCTTGTCGGCCGCGAGCCGGTCAACCTCTACTGGCTGTTCCTGCGCACGGAGGGAGCCAAGAGCATCTTCGAGGTGCCGACTTCGGGTGAACGGGACACGCCGCAGGCCCGCCCCGAGCGGCACCTGCATCTCTTCCTGCAGAGCCTCGGCGTGCCCTATCGCGCCTTCGAGGCCGAAAATTCCGAAGCGGTGGAAGCGGCCATCGACGAGATCGACACGCTCGAGGCGCGACCGATCCTTTACGAGGAGCCCGTTCCCCGGCTGGACCTGGACGGGTTTCTCAATGCTGGCGCCGCCCTGTCGATCCTGCTCCTGGTTCTTGCCAAGCTCGCCCAGAGGGACCGCCTCACCTCAGCACGGATGCTCGCGCCGATCCGACCGGCGGAGCAGGCCCGATGAAGCCGGCGCGGACGAACGAGGCTCGGCACCAGCGAGCGGCAGCGCGCGTTCCACGGGATGGGCTGATCACCGCGGCCTTCGTCGCCCTCCTGGTGGCGATCGGCGCCTTCGCCGTCCACCAGTCGTTCGAACTTCGTCGGGCCCTGGCAGACAACGACGCCATCCGCGCCCTCGCCCTGGGCCAGTCCGTGCCGCTTCGCGACGGTGCCCCCGGCCCTCTCCTCCTCGCGGCGGCGGCGCAGGTGCTCTCCCGCGACGATCTCACGGCGGCGGAAGCCCTGGCGCCCCGCATCCAGACGGCGGGCGATGCGAAGGTCCAGGCCGCCTTCCTCTACGCTCTCGCCAATGCCCGCATGCGAGCGGGCTTCGAGCTGATCGAGGCCAACGACATCGACGAGGCGACGGTGACGATCCGCCTCGCCCAGGAGGACTATCGCCGGGCGATGCGGCTCGACCCGGAGGATTTCGACGTCAAGGTCAACTTCGATCTCGCCAGCCGCCTCGTGCGCGTCTTCCCGCGGCCGGCGATCGAGCGGGAGGAGGAAGGCAAGCGGCCGCGCGACGTCTGGACGGACCTGCCCGGTGTGCCGCGAGGTTTGCCATGAGGACCGCGAGCACCGATCGACGGCAGATCGACCCCGCGCTGTGGCTGCTTCTCGGTGCACTCGGATTCGCCCTTCTAGCCGCGCTCGGGCTTGCGACGCAGGAGGAGCGCCGCGTCCGCAACCTCTTCGTCGTCGTCGATCTGACCCGCAGCATGACGGCGCGCGACTATGGCAAGGGAGCCAAGGTCCGCAGCCGCCTCGACGAGGCCAAGTGGGTGGTGACGGAAATTGCCCGAAAGCTGCCCTGCGGCTCCCGGATCGGCCTCGGCCTGTTCACCGAAAGGCGCTCCTTTCCGCTGATCGAGCCGGTGGAGGTCTGCGAGAACTTTCCGCCCTTTGCCGATGCGGTCGCCGCGCTGAACTGGCGCATGGCATGGGAGGGCGACAGCCGCGTCGTGCGCGGCCTCTCCTCGGCGCAGGAGCTGGTGACAAGGCTCGGGGCCGACCTCGTTTTCGTCACCGACGGCCACGAGGCGCCGCCGCTGCCGGTCGCCGGCCGCAGGCGGGCCGAGAATCCCGATAGGACTGCCGGGGTGATCCTCGGGGCGGGAGGCGCAAAGCTCGTTCCCATCCCGAAATACGACGAATCCGGCCGGGCGATCGGCTTCTACAGCCTGCCCGACATCGCCGCAGGCGCCCGCGTCAGCATCGCCACGCCGGGCAGCACGGGCGGCGAATACCATCCGCGCAACAATCCTGTCGGCAATCTCGCCGCCACCTCGACCGAGCATCTGACGCAGGTCCGCGAGGGCTATCTGCGAGAAATCGCCGCCGAGGCCGGTCTCGGCTACGCCCCGCTCGGCGACTTGCCTGCGATCGAGGCGGCGCTCGAAAGCCATACCGGCACCAATGTTCTCAAGGCACCGCGCAGCCTCTCGCCGGTCTTCGCGGCAGCGGCACTGATCTTCCTGATCGCGGCCCATGGCGCCAACCACCTGTTCGTCTGGCGGCGCGCAGTCGCAAGCCCGCGAGGCGATCGAAACCACCCGAGAAATGGAGCTTTCCGACGATGACACTCTCGCGACGCAAGATCATCGGCGGCCTCATGACCGCCAGCCTATTTCTCGCGCCCGTCCAGGCACTGGCGCACGGGCCGACACCCCACAAGACGGACGAGACCGTCGTCATTGATGCGCCCTTCGACGCCGTCTGGGACGTCGTCGCCGACTTCGGCTCGATCGCCAAGTGGCATCCGGCGGTGCGGGCGATGAGCCTTGGCGAAGACGGCAAGACGCGCAGGCTGACGCTGGAAGGCGGCGACATCACTGAATCCCTCGACGTCGTCTCGAAGGAGCGGGGCGTCGTCGCCTGGCGGATGGACGAGCCGAACCCCGCCGCGTTGGCGGTGAGCTCGTTCAACGACAAGCTGAGGATCACGGCCGAGGACGACACCCATACGTCGGTGCAGTGGATCGGTCGCTTCTACCGCGCCGACACGAGCAATTTTCCGGCGGAGGGACAGACCGACGAGGCCGCGGTCGCCGACATGTCGCGCCATGTGAAGACGGGGCTCGACGGGCTCAAGCGCTTCATCGAGGAAAGCCGAACGCAATGATGGCAACGCCGCAGGGATCGGCCTGCGGCAGGGCGGAGCATGCCGCCCTTGCCGGAGTGCTACCACAAACGCAGCTTCCCGACCGAACGCGGACGGCCGCGACCGCTGGCGCCGGCTGTGACACTGCCGGCATAATTCGACGATCCGGCAAGACGGCTTTTCACGAAGAGCGGCTTCCACAAAGAAGGGGAATGGCACGATGACGTGCGAACGAACCGTGGTCGCGCTGGCGGCCTCGATACTGGCCATGGCCCCCGCTCCCCTCGCGGCGCAACCGGCCGGCGGGACGCCGCCGGAAGACATTGCGATCACGGTCAGCCGCTCCGCTGACGGGATCGCGCTTTCCGAGGACGCGATCACCCTGGCGGTGGGAAAATACTACCGGCTCGGCTTCGCGTGCACATCGAGCGATGCCGGCGATCCGTCCTTCAGCTTCGACACGACCCCACTGCTGCGGGACGTGCATCTGCGGGTGCTGACCGTCGATGCCATCGAGGTCTATCTGCAGGGGCTGTCCTTCCGTGCGCTCCAATGCGAGGGCGCGGGTTCTGTCAGGTTCAGCTTCTACCCGATGCGCGCCGGGAACTACGCGGTGCCCATCACCGACCAGACCGACGACGCAGTGAAAACCTCGTTGCGGGTGACGGTGGAGTGACGGGAAGGCAGGCGGCCCGTCGCAGTGACGGGCTCCAAGCCCCCCAATTGCCGCGCCGGCGCGGCGATGACGCTCCGTCAGGCCGTGCGACGAAGGATCTCGAGATAGTCTTCGCGGCTGGCCCGCCGCGGATTGGTCGCGTGACAGTGATCCTTCAGAGCGGCGTTGGCCACCTCCTCCATCATCGCCTCAGTGACACCCATCGACGCAAGGCCCGAGGGCATGCCGATCCGCACGTTGAGCGCCTCTACGACCTTGTCCGGCTCGCCGCCCATGCGTTTGGCGAGGACGTCCCACTTCTCGCCGATGCTGTCGCGGTTGAACCGCAGCACCTCAGGCATGAGCACGGCATTCAGCGTGCCATGGTGGAGGTTGAGCTCGCGGATCGCCCCCAGGGGATGGGTCAGCGCGTGAACGGCGCCGAGACCCTTCTGAAACGCCATCGCGCCTTCCAGCGCGCAGACCATCATGTCGCGCCGCGCAGCGACGTCGGAGCCGTCGGCGACCGCCCGCTCGATGGCCCTGAGGCCGCAATCGAGCCCATGCAGCGCGATCGCTTCGGCCGGCGGATTGAAGGCCGGCGCCATGTAGGTTTCGAGGCAGTGTGAAATGGCGTCCATGCCGGTGGCGGCCGTCAGCTTCGCGGGCAGCCCGTAGGTCAGCTCCGGATCGCAGAGCGCGATGGTCGGCAGGTTGTGCGGCGACAGGATGCCGAGCTTGCGGCCGTCCGCCGTAATGATCACGGATGCACGACCGACCTCCGAACCGGTTCCGGCGGTGGTCGGGATGGCGATCAGCGGCGCGATCCGGCCATGGATCTTTCCCGCGCCTCCGTTGACGGCGGCATATTGGCCCAGCGGCGGCTCGTGGCCGGTGAGAATGCGGACAGCCTTGGCGAGATCCAGCGAAGAGCCGCCGCCGAGGCCGACGATGCCGTCGCATTCCTTGGAGCGATACAACTCCAGCGCCGCCATCACCGCATCTTCGGTGGGATTGGCGGGCGTGCCGTCGAAGATCACCGCATCGGCCAAACCGGCGGTGACCCGCTCGACGAGGCCCGTCGTCACCAGCCCCCGGTCCGTGCAGACGAGCGGGCGCTTTACGCCGAGCTCCGCAAGAAGATCGCCGAGGCGGGAAATCTCGCCTTCACCGAACTCGATTCGCGTCAGATATGAGATCAGCGCCATGGGGCACCCGCCATGCCGAAACGATTGAGCGTCCGCATCAGTCCCTCCCTGTCACACATATCGTGACGCATATGATCAGGCGACGCTAGGCCCGCGCCGAAGGCCCGCCGATGAGGCGTCGCGCGGCGAGATTGCGCATCAGGGCGCGCGCGCCGAAGGTCCAGGGCGGACACTCCGTCGACAGGGCGACAGTGTTTTCAAGACAGCCGAGCTTCGGGGCTGCGATCCGGACGACGTCGCCGACCTTGTGCGTGAAGCCCTCGCCCGGATGGTCGCGATCCTGCGTCGGCGCGAAGAGCGTGCCGAGAAACAGCATGAAGCCATCCGGATACTGGTGATGGCGCCCGACGGTCTGGCTCACCAGATCCTCCGGATCGCGGCTGATCTGGCTCATCGAGGAATGCCCATCGAGACGAAAGCCTTCCGGCCCGTCGATCGTCAAAGTGAGTTCGGCCCGGCGGACGTCGTCGAGCGTGAAGCCGTCGTCGAACAGCCGGATCATCGGCCCGATCGCCGTCGAGGCATTGTTGTCCTTGGCTTTCGAGAGGAGCAGGGCCGAACGACCCTCGAAATCACGCAGATTGACGTCGTTGCCGAGGGTGGCGCCGAGGATGCGCCCCGCCGACGAGACGGCGAGGACGATCTCCGGCTCGGGATTGTTCCAGTTGGAGCGCGGATGGAGGCCCACCTTGCTGCCCGTCCCGACCGCCGCCATCGGCTGGCATTTCGAGAAGACCTCGGCATCCGGGCCGATCCCGACCTCGAGATACTGGCTCCACAGCCCTTCCTCGATCAGCGCCGCCTTGGCGCGCTCGGCCTCGGGCGACCCGGCGCGGATGTCGCGCAGGCTCTCGCCGATGGCAGCGCCGATGCGGCCGCGGATCGCCTCGGCGCGCGAGGGGTCTCCGCTGGCTTTCTCCTCGATCACCCGCTCGATCATCGAACTGGCGAAGGTGACGCCGCAAGCCTTCACCGCCTGCAGATCGCAGGGCGCCAGAAGATAGGGCTTGCTGCCCGAGCGATCGGTTTCCGCGGCGATCTCCGCCAGGGCGCCGAGATCCCTGCCGACGGCTGTGCGGACATAGGACGCCGGATCGGCCATTTCGCAGATGTCGCTGACGGTCGGTGCCGTGGATGAAGTGATGTCGACGAGCCGTCCGTCGCGCAAGGTGACGACGGCCGGGCCGTTCGCTTCGGGCGAAAAGGCGCGGCCGAGATACAGCCCCGAAGGCTCATCGATGACAGACATGGCGTTCCCTGTATGCAGTGTCGTGAACGGAACCACAGAAAGCGCGGTCGCGCCCGGGGGCAAGGCCGAACTGGCATCTATCCCCAGCGTCGCTTGCTATCAGCGTCGGAAAAACGGGCGACGCCGCGGTCGCGCCCTGACGCGCCGCGGCGAAGAAGCCCCCCGGCCCCGGACACGACCCGCTCGTGGGGGGCACCGAGCCACGGTCGGGAGCCGGATCCGCTATTGGAAATAGCGCACCCGGATGGCGTCGATGGCCACGGCGATGAAGATCATCACGCCGCCGATCATGCCGACATAGAAGGACGGGACGGCGATGATCGCAAGGCCGACCTGGATGACGGTGAGCAGCATGACACCGCCGAACACGCCGACCACGTTGCCGCGCCCGCCGAAGACGCTGACGCCACCGATGATGGGCGCCGCGATGGCATAGAGCAGGAAGCTGCTGCCTTGGTTCGAGGTGATCGCCATCTGCCATGAGGCCAGCAGGAAGCCGCCGATCCCGGCGAGGAAGCCGGCGATCGTGAAGGCGACGATCTTGGTGCGATCGACGCGGATGCCGGCGGAATTGGCCGCGGCGGCATTGCCGCCGACCGCGTAGATGCTGCGACCGAGGACGGTGCGCCGCAGGAGGACGGCCATGAAGATCAGCGCCACGACGAAGACCAGCGGCATGATCGGCCAGCCGTCGATCGTCGCCTGGCCGATCCAGGTGTAGCCCTCCGGCAGGCTGGTGATGGTCTTGCCCTGGGTGAGCGCCAGAAGCGCGCCCTGCAGGATGATCATCATCGACAGGGTCTGGATCAGCGAGACCATGCGCAGCCGGGTGATGCACAGCCCGTTGAAGAAGCCGATCGCCGTCGCGACGGCGATGCCGAACAGGGCGCCCAGCCACCACGGCGCGCCGTAGTCGGTGACGGCCAGCGCCCCGACGGCGGAGGAGAAACCGAGATTGGCCGGGATCGACAGGTCGATCTCGGCGACGAGCAGCGGCAGGGCGACGGCAGTGGCCAGCATGCCGAGCACGGTCGCCTGGACCATGATGTTCTGGAAATTGAAGACGGTGAAGAAGAACGAGTTGAACAGGCCGAAGAACACCACGAGGATGGCCAGCCAGATCCACACGACATTGTGCAGAACCCAGCCGACGATCGCCCGATTGGAGGTGCCGCTGCGCGGTCTGGGCGCCGCCTCCGCCTTGATCGAAACGTTGCTCATGATCGAACTCCTGGATGGTGCCGGCGTGGCGCTGAGGGCCTCGAGCCGTATTCTACGCCGCGTCAGCCGCTGATTTGCCGGAGGCGGTCCTTGCTGATCGCCTCCCCCGTCAGCTCCCCGACGATGCTTCCGGCCGAGAACACGCAGACGCGATCGACCAGGCGGATCATCTCGTCGGAGTCGGTGGTCACGACGATCACGGCGACGCCCTGTCCGCTCAATTCGTCGATGATCCGGTGAACGTCCTGCTTGACGCCGACGTCGATGCCGCGCGTCGGCTCGTCTAGGATCAAGAGTTTCGGCTCCGTCGCCAAGACGCGCCCGAGACAGACCTTCTGCTGGTTGCCGCCGCTGAGCGTGTCGATGGCGACCTCGGGGTTCGGCGCCTTGACGCCCATGCCGGCGAAGTAGCGCGAAATGATCTCCCGCTCCGCCTCCACGTCGACGAAGCCCCGGCGAGAGAGCGCCGGCAGCGAGGACAGGGACATGTTCGCGCCGATCGACAGATGCCCCACCAGACCGTCCTTGCGGCGGTCGTCGGAGAGAAACGCGATGCCTCGCCGATAGGCCTCGAAGGGATGGCCGGGAAGCTTCACGGCCGGCGAATTGGGCTCCAGCCGCATCGTGCCATCCTTCGCATGGACCAGCCCGAACAGGCAGCGCGCGAACTCCTTGGCGCCGGCGCCGGGCAGGCCTGCGAAGCCGACGATCTCGCCGGGATGAATGCGAAAGGCGTCGACGGCGACGTTGCGGGCGCGAACGCCTTCGACGACGATCGCCGCCTCATCCGCGCCAAAGGTACGGCGCTGGCGCTGGAACAGCGAAAGGCCGCGGCCAAGCACGAGTTCGGACAGCATGTCGGAGGTCATCTCGCCGACGTCGTCGGAGCCCCCCGCGAGCTCCCCGTCCCGCAACACGCTCACGGCGTCGCAGATCTCGAGGATCTCGTCGTTGTAGTGCGAGATGAAGATGAAGGTGACGCCTTCGGCCTTGAGGCGGCGCATGAAGGCGAAGAGCTGCTGACGCGCCTCGACGTCGAGCGAGGCGGTCGGCTCGTCGAGGATGACGACCCTGCCGCCGCTGAACATCGCCCGAAGGATGTTCAGCTTGCGGCGCGCCACGGCGTCCAGCGTTCCGGCCCTTTGGCCCGGATCGATGTCCGTGTCCTGAAGCATCCTGGCCGCGTCCCGGCGAAGCCGTTTCCAGTCGATCAGCCAGCCCTTGCGCGGCCAGATGCCGAGAAGAAGGTTCTCCGCGACGCTCATGTGATCGATGATCATCGGCTCCTGGGTCACCAGGAAGACGCCGGCCTTCTCCATTTCCTTGACGTCGTGGCCCTGCACCTCGATCCCGTTCAGGGTGATGGTGCCGCTGGTCGGCTGCCGTTGGCCCGAGATCATGCCCACCAGCGTGCTCTTGCCGGCGCCGTTCTCGCCCAGCAGGCCGTGGATCGAGCCGCGGCGGACCGAGAGGCTGACGGATTTGAGGGCGGAAAACCGTCCGTAGGTCTTGGTGAGATTGGCAATGCGCAGGATATCGGCGTCAGCCGTCCCGGCATTGCCGACTGTCATATGCTGCACCCGGCTCTCCCTGGCTCATCCTCGCGCATCGAGGCATGCGGGCCCTCGCCCGCATGCCCGGGACGCATCGGGCCTATTTGTAGGCGATACCCCATTCCTGCTCGGCGATGTTGCCCCAGTGGCGCTTGTCCTCGGCGTTCGAGGCATCGATGACGAAGGGCGGAATGATCAAGGCGGGGCCGGTCTTGGAATCGACGATTTCGCCCTTTTCCCAGAAGTACTTGTCGTTCTCGTAGGCGCCGAGCGGAACGGCCTCGCCCTTCATCGCATGCTTCTCGAGCATGTCGACGGCGATCTGGCCGTAGGCGATCGGATCCTGCGAGACGCAGGCATCCATGTAGCCTTCCTTGATCAGCTGCAGCGCGATCGGCTCGCCGTCGATGTTGATGAAGATGACATGGCCCTCCTCACCGACCTTCTTCCAGCGGTCGCGCTGCTGCAGCGCGGTGGCGATGCCGCGGGCCGGGCTGTCGCTCGGCGCATGGACGGCGTCGAGATCCGGATATTCCGACAGCGTGGACAGCGTCACCGACAGCATCAGGTCGAGCTGGCCTTCGGTCGGCCGGCTGAGCAGCTTGATGTCGGGATGCTTGGCCATCTCGGCCTCGAAGCCCTCCTTGCGGAGGCGCCAGGCGACGCTCTGCAGGGCGCCGAAACAGTTGAGCACCGTGCCCTTCTTGGAGCCGTACTTCTTTTCCAGCCGCTTGATGATCTCCTGGGCGGCCATGACGCCGCCCTGGTAGTTGTCGAAGGAGACGGTGATCGCCACGTCGCCGCCGTCGGCGGGCGTATCGATGATGGCGACCGGCACCTTGCGCTGGTTGTAGCGGGCGATCGACGAGGCGATCGCCTGGCTGTCGATCGGGTCACAGACGATCGCCGAGGGCTGGCTCAGAAGCAGGCTCTGCCACTGCTCGAGCTGGCGGGTGTTGTCGAAATTGGCGTTGGTGGCCTGGAACTCCCACTCGCGCCCCTCGACGGCGCGCCGCACCGCCTCTTCCTGGATGACGAAGAAATAGTAGTCGAGGCTCTTGTTGCTGAACGGCACGAAGACGCGGTCGGCGGCCTTGGCAAAGCCCGGCATGCCGAGGCTGGCGGCGCCGAGGGCGAGCCCGCCCCTCAGGACGGAACGGCGTGAGACGTCGAATTTCTTGAACATTTTATCCTCCCAGATGTGGTTCGATGTGAATGTAGTTTTACTAGTACGTTTTACATCACGGGGCCTGTCCGCCGTCAAGGCGACTCATCAACCCAACCCGACATTTCGGCGATTTTCTTCAGTTATTTCAGTGTATCAACGACTGGAGACAACCGTCCGGGGCCCACGCGGGCGAACGATCTCATTCGCTCACTCGCGTCGCATCTTGTAAAACTAGATTTACTCCAGTTCAGTTCGCCGATCGCTCGCTCACATACGCGGTTCCGTCGAAGCAGCCGACGACCATGGCGCTCGACTCGCGGGTGAAGAGACCATTCTCCACCACCCCCGGGATCATGTTCAGCGCCACCTCCAGGCCCTCGGCATCGCCGATCGACCCGCAGTGGCAGTCGATGATGAAGTTGCCGCTGTCGGTGACGACCGGCGCGCCATTCTTCATGCGTCGAACGAGCTCCGTTCCGGCAACGCCGTAGTTTGGCAAGGTGCGCCGGATGGCCCTCTCGGTCTGCTGCCAGGCATATTGGACGACCTCGACCGGCAGCGGAAAGCGACCCAGCGTGTCGACGATCTTGGTCTCGTCACAGATCGTCACCATGCGGCGGGAGGCATGCGCGACGATCTTCTCCCACAACAGGCACGCTCCGCCGCCCTTAATCATCCGGAACTGCCGGTCGATCTCGTCCGGACCGTCGATCGTCAGGTCGAGCATGTCGATGTCGTTGACGTCGGTCAGTTCGATCCCGACTTCCCGCGCCACCGCGCTCGTGCTGTTCGACGTGGTGGTGCAGGTGAGCTTCAGGCCGTCGGCGACCCTGGCGCCGAGTTCCCGCACGAAAATGTGCGACGTCGTTCCCGATCCGAGGCCGACCTTCATGCCGTCCCGTACGTAGGTGTCGATCACCTTGATGCCGGCCAGCCGCTTGGCGTCGTCTTGTGTCGTCATGTCAGATCCTTCGATCATGAGCGGCGCATCGGCCGCGTCAGAGCTTTTCGGTAAGCCAGGAGTCGAGGGCCGGCAGCTGGTCGGGAAATTCGTTGCCCGTCATCACGGCGATGGCCGTGACCAGCATGTTGACCACCAGGTGATGGTTCAGCCGCGAAGCCAGCGGCGTCAGAAGTTCGGTGTGGTCGTAGGGCGTCACCGCGATCACGTGATCGCTCACCGCCGCCAGCGGCGTGTCGCCGGCGGTGATCGACAGCACCGTCGCGCCCTTTTCCCGCGTCGCCTTGGCGAGCTCGACCATCTGCCGCGTCGCGCCGGACTGGGAGAAGATCAGGGCGAGTTCGCCGGGCCGGGCGAAACCGGCCTGGGTGCGCTGCCGTTTCTCGCCGAGGATCGCCGAGCATCGAAAGCCGAGGCGCTGGAACTTGTGCTCGGCATCGATCGCCGTCACCTCGGAAATGCCGGTGGCGTAGATCGCCAGCCAGGAGGCGGCGTGGATGGCCTTGGCCCCAGCCTCGATCTGTGCCGGAACGAGGTCTTCCAGCGCGCGCTGGATGGCGCTGAGCGAATTTTCGCAGGTCTTGCGGACGATGTTCTCGACCGTGTCGTCCGCGGTGATCTTGTCGTAGTGGAACGGCGCCCGGGGGACGATGTTCTGGGCCAGATTGACCTTGAAATCCTGATAGCCGTCGAAGCCGAAGCGCCGGCAGAAGCGGATGATGGTCGGATCGCTGACGCCGCAATCCTTGGCCAGCACCGCCATGCTCATGTGAATGACGTCGTTCGGCCTGGCATTGACTGCCTCCGCCACCCGGCGCTCGGCCGCCGCCATCTTGGGCATTTCCTCACGGATCTGGTGGAGAAGGCTCTGGATCATGCCGGCACGTCCGCCGCCTTCGCCCGGCCGAGATGAAACAGCAGATCGCGCAGCCGCGAGATCCGGGTCGCGTCGGCATCGACGACGTGCGAGCCGCCGCCCCACGGCACGATGAAGAACGGCACGCCGGCACTGCGCGCACAGGCGCTGTCGACCTCGGTGTCGCCGACATAGGCGATCTCGTCCTTGTCGAGCCCCATTGCGTCGACGACCGCGAGAAGATGCGCCGCGTCGGGCTTGCGCCGCGGCGCCGCGTCGGCGCCGATGGCGCTGTCGAAAAGCTCGGCGATGCCGAGGATGGACAGCACCGTCTGCGTCAGTCCGTGCGGCTTGTTGGTGCAGATGCCTAGCCTGAGTCCGGACGCCTTCAACGCCCTCAGGTCTTCAGCGACATGGGCGAAGAAC
Organism: Jiella pacifica; assembly: GCF_010500815.1. Taxonomy (GTDB): domain Bacteria; phylum Pseudomonadota; class Alphaproteobacteria; order Rhizobiales; family Rhizobiaceae; genus Jiella; species Jiella pacifica. Next base: position 104,934 of record NZ_JAAAMG010000013.1, on the reverse strand, counting down.
GTCGTGTGCGTCGCTGGTGCCTCGGCGTAATTCTGCAGATAGGCATTCTTCGACGCCTCGACGAAGGCGTCGTCGGTCGGCAGGCCCTGCTCCTGCAGGATTCTCAGAAGCAGCGTCTTCGGACCATCACCGATGAAGCGTTCGACATAGTCGGTCTCGAGCGGCGCCCAGCCATGCTCGGCGAGGACGCGATTGACGGCCGCCGCGATGTCAGGCGCGCTGTCGATCAACGTTCCGTCGAGGTCGAAGACGACCGCTTTGATCTGGCCCTCGGCCGTCATGCTTGCTCCTCAGTATCGAAGATCGGATCGGCCAGCCTTCCGAAGGTGCCCTGCAGCGTCGGATAGAGCGTCCGGTAGATGCCGAACATCTCGGCGTAGACGCCCCGCTGCTTCGACGGAGACTGCCGCGACACCGGTCGGCAATGGCTGGCCGCGATGCTCGCATCCGGCCAGATGCCGACGCCGACGCCGGCGACGATGGCCGCGCCGAACGCTCCGCCCTCCGCCGCGCCCTCGGTGGTGACGACGTCGCAGCCGAAAACGTCCGCCTGGATTTGCCGCCAGAAGGGCGAGGCCGCGCCGCCGCCGGAGGCGCGGATGCAATCGGCGGCGATGCCGGCTTCGGCCATCAGGGCGTAGATGTCGCGCAGGGCGAAGACGACGCCTTCCAAGACGCTGCGGATCACGTCACTTTCGCCGTGACGCGCGGTCAGGCCGAGAAACGCCCCACGCGCATCGGGGTCGGGATAGGGACAGCGTTCGCCGTTGAGATACGGCAGGAAGATCAGCCCGCGGGACCCGGCCGTGCTGGCGGCGGCGCGCTCCATCAGGCGGTCGAAGGGGATGTCGTGCCAACCGTTCTCGGTGAGGTCGCCGAACCCCTGCGCCAGCCGCCGCAGCCAGGCGAGAGCGCCCCCGGCATTCAGCGAGACACCCATGCAGTGCCAGCGGTCCGGCGCAACGTTGCAGAAGACCTGCAGGCGGCCATCGGGATTGTCGCGCGGCGCATCGAGCGCGCAGGCGAGAATGCCCGCGGTGCCGACGGTCGTCTGCAGATCGCCGGGATCGATGACGCCCGAGCCGATGGTCTGGATGACGGAGTCGCCGCCACCGCCCACCACCGGGAGCCCTGCGGGCAGACCGAAGAAAGCGGCGGCCGAGGCCGAAACCCGGCCTGAGACCTCTTGGGATTCATGACACGCCGGCAACATCGCCGGATCGATGCACGCCGCCTCCATCACCGTCTGCGACCAAGCCCGCCGACGAACGTCGAAAAGGCCGGTGCCCGACGCGTCGGAGACCTCCGTCGCAAGCTCACCGGTCAGCCGCAGGCGCAGGTAGTCCTTGGGATTGAGCACATGGCGCAGCCGGCTATAGAGCTCCGGCTCGTGCTTGCGCATCCAGACGATCTTGCCGCCGGTGTAGCCCGGCAGCATCCGGTTGTTCGTCTCGGCGAGCAGCGCCGGCAGGCCGCCGACCGCCTCGGTCATTTCCGCGCATTCGACCGCAGTGCGCTGGTCGTTCCACAGGATCGCCGGACGCAACACCCGATGCGCCTCGTCCAGCGGCGTCAGCCCGTGCATCTGGCCGGAGAGGCCGATGGCGACGACTTCGGTCGCCGGACGCTTGGCGAGGACGCCGGAGATGGCGGCGCGCGCGCCGGTGATCCAGTCTTCCGGATCCTGCTCCGACCAGCCCGGCCGCGGCGCGCTGGCGTCGTAGGTCGCCGTGTGGGTCGCAAGGACCGTGCCGGCAGGATCGAGCAGCAGCGCTTTGCAGCCGGACGTGCCGATGTCGATGCCGAGGATCGCCGTGTCAGCCGCCATCAGGCATCCTCCGGCTCGTCGAAACAGATCCGCACATGCTTGAAGTTGAAATATTCCAGCATACCCTCGCGGCCGTGCTCATAGCCGACGCCGCTCTGCTTGCGACCACCATAAGGGGCGTTGATGATGCCGGCGTCGACGTTGTTGATCGCGACGTTGCCGTAGTCGAGCCGGGACGAGATGTAGCGCATCTCGTCCATGTGCTTGGTGTAGGCGTAGGAGGCGAGGCCGTAGGGGGTGTCGTTCGCCTTCTCGACCGCCTCGGAGAGGGTGCGGAACGGAGCGACGCCGACCAGCGGACCGAAGGTCTCCTCGGTCATCACCTGCATCTCGTGGGTGCAGTCCGCGAGAACCGTCGGGCGGAAGAAGAAGCCCTTCCTGAATTTCTCGCCCTCCGGCGGGCGACCCCCGGCCATCAGCCGCGCACCCTTCTGCAAGGCGTCGGCGAGATGGGCTTTCGTCTTTCCGAGGGGCTCGGCCGAGGCCATGGCGCCGAGATCGGCGCCCGGATCGTCGAGGCCGTTGTCGATGGTCAAGGCGTCGGCCGCCGCCGCAAGCTTCGACAGGAACGGCTCGTAGACGCTTTCGGCGACATAGATGCGATTGATGGCAATGCAGATCTGGCCCATGTTGCGGAACGAACGCCGCGCCGCGCCCTTGACCGCCGCGTCGAGATCGGCGGTGGCGGTGACGATCATCGGGCAGTTGCCGCCGAGCTCCAGGGACAGCTTCTTCACCGTCAGGCTGGATTGCTGGATCCTGAGGCCGACCGCGCCCGAGCCGGTGAAGGCGACCTTGTCGACGAGCGGGCTTTCGACGAGATGCTGGCCGACGCTCGACCCCTTGCCGGTGACCATGTTGACGACGCCGGCGGGGATGCCGGCATCATGCAGGGCGCGGGCGATCGCCAGCGGCGAGAAGGGCGTCAGTTCCGGCGGCTTGACGACGATCGTGCAGCCGGCGGCAAGCGCCCCGCCGATCTTCCAGCCGATCAGCTCGGCCGGATAGTTCCAGGGCGAGATCGCCGCGACGACGCCGATCGGCTCGCGAACGACGAGGCTCTGATAGGCGTTGCTTTCGTTCGGGATGATCTCGCCGTGAACGCGGACGCCTTCTTCCGCATAGAAGTGCAGGGTCTGGGCGAGCTTGGACACCTCGCCCCTCGCCTCGTTCAGCGGCTTGCCCTGCTCGGTCGTCATCGCCCGCGCGATGTCGTCCTTGCGCTGGTCGATCAGTTCTCCCGCCTTGTGCAGCAACTCCGCCCGCTTGAACGGAGAGAGGCCGGCCCATGCCGGAAACGCCTTGCGGGCGGCGTGGATGGCGCGATCGATCTCTTCGGTGGTGGCGTTGGTGATCGTCCCGATCGTCTCTTCGGTCGCCGGATTCTGCACCTGAAGGACGTCGCCGGTGCCCGGCACCCACTCGCCGCCGATCAGCATTTCGCTCTCGAACATCCGTTCGCCCTTCCGTCACGGCCGCTCATCGCCGCAGCGCCTGCGCGCCCTGTCATCATCGTGGCGGCATAGCTAAACTAGATCTGCGTCGAACGGAAGGCTGAAATTTGTGGAAATCCTTCAGTGGGGACTCGTAGCGCAATCCATCCCGGAATGTGGCGCAGCCCGGTCATCGGTCGATTTGAATGGAAGAAATATCCGTCAAATTAGATTCATAGAGATGCTTTTTCGCGTACCACTGTAACGCCTTCGCTTCGAATAATGGATCGGTGGCTCCCTCCCCGTTGACGGTCTCAGCACCCATCATATAGTTTTGCTATATCTCTCTTCCGGCGATGATCCGGCACTGCGTCGGCTTTTCGATACCAGACGCCGCCATGGTCGGGATGATGCCTCGCCGTTCGATGCCACTATGCGGAAAACCCGCCGAAGGAACTGCCATGACGGATTATCGCCGAAAGCTCGACCTTTCCGGCAAGACGGCGCTGGTGACGGGCGCCGGGCAAGGGATCGGGGCGGCGATCGCCATGGCACTCGCGCAAACGGGCGCCGACGTGCACTGCACCGATATCGACGCCACCCGCGCCGAAGCGACGGGCGCGGCGCTGCCCACGGGCCGGGTCGCCGGCATTCACCGGCTCGACGTCACCGACACGGCGGCGCTTCGGTCACTTGCGGACAAGCTTCCGGCCCTCGACATCCTGGTTTGCAACGCCGGGGTCGTCACCAACACACCAGCCGAGGAGATGGACGACGACGAGTGGCAGAAGGTCGTCGACGTCAATCTGACCGGCGTCTTCCGCACCTGCCGCGCTTTCGGTCGGAAGATGGTTGCAAACGGCAGGGGATCGATCGTCAATGTCGGCTCGATGTCCGGCCAGATCGTCAACTGGCCGCAGCCGCAGTGCCACTACAACGCCACCAAGGCCGCCGTGCACCACCTGACGAAATCCCTGGCGGTGGAATGGGCGGCCCGCGGCGTGCGCGTCAACGCCGTGGCGCCCACCTATATCAACACCCCGCTGATCGCCGGCGTCGCCGAGGGATCGGCCGAGTTGGTCGACCAGTGGCTGAAGATGACCCCGATGGGACGTCTCGGCGAGCCGGAGGAAATCGCGTCCGTGGTGCAGTTCCTCGCCTCCGATGCGTCGAGCCTGATGACGGGATCGATCGTTTCGGTCGATGGCGGCTATACGAGTATCTGACGATTCCTCGGGCGCCGAGCGAGCGGCCGGATCCGCAAATCGAACAGGGAGGGGAGATGTCTCCCCGCGCAGCATGAGCGATCTCGTCGCAGAACTTCAGGACATAGTCGGAGCGCGTCACGTGCTGACCGGCCAGAATGCGACGCGGCGCTTCCGCAAGGGCTACCGCTACGGCGACGGTGACGTCCTCGCGGTGGTTCGGCCGGGCAGCCTGGTCGAACAGTGGCGTACGCTGAAAGCCTGTGTCGCGGCGGATGTCGCGATCATCTGCCAGGCCGCCAATACCGGCCTCACCGGCGGCTCGACGCCAGACGGCGATGGCTACGACCGGCCGATCGTCATCGTCAACATGCTGCGGATGGACCGCATCCATCTCCTCGATTCCGGCCGTCAGGTGATCTGCCAGCCGGGGTCGACGCTGAACCAGCTGGAAAAGCGGCTGCGCCCGCTCGGCCGCGAGCCCCATTCGGTCATCGGCTCGTCCTGCATCGGCGCTTCGGTGACCGGCGGCATCTGCAACAATTCCGGCGGCGCGCTGATCCGCCGCGGCCCCGCCTTCACGCAGATGGCCCTTTTCGCGCAGGTCACGGAAACTGGCGAACTACAATTGGTCAATCACCTGGGGATCGAGGTCGGCAACGACCCCGAGGTGATCCTCGCGGCGATCGATGGCGGCTCGTTCGACGAAAGCCAGATCGCGTTTCCGGCCGATCGCTGGGCCTCGGACCGCGAGTACCAACACCATGTCCGGCAGGTCGACGCAGCCTCACCTGCCCGCTTCAATGCCGACCCGCGCCGCCACTACGAGGCGTCCGGCTCGGCCGGCAAGGTGGCGGTCTTCGCCGTCCGGCTCGACACGTTTGCGGCCGACGAGGACGTTGCCGTCTTCTACATCGGCAGCAACGACCCGGCGGAGCTGGAAGCCATCCGGCGCGAGATCCTGACCGGTTTCGACAACCTGCCGATCGCCGGGGAATACATGCACCGCACCGCCTACGACGCCAGCAGACGGTACGGGAAGGACCTGTTCCTGTTCATCAGGCATTTCGGCACGGACAACGTGCCGAAGGCCTTTGCGGTCAAGAGCCGGATCGACGGGATCACCGAAAAGCTCGGCCTCGGGGGCGCCATCTCCGACCGCTTCCTTCAGGGGGTGTCGCGCCTGTTCCGGGAACATCTGCCGAAGCGGATGAACGATTACCGAGAGCGCTACGCCCACCACCTCTTGCTCAAGATGGGCAATGGCGGCTCGGCCGAGGCGCGCGCCTATCTCGAAGGCCGGTTTCCGTCGGCCACCGGAGACTTCTTCGAATGTGACGCCGAGGAGGGGAGCGCAGCCTTCCTCAACCGCTTCGCCGTCGGCGGCGCGATCGTGCGCTACCGCGCCGTCCATCCCACGACGGTCGAGGACATCGTCGCTCTCGACGTCGCCCTGCCCCGCAACACGCTGGACTGGTTCGAACGGCTGCCGCAGGAGATCGAGGACAAGATCGCCTTCAAGATGTATTGCGGCCACTTCTTCTGCCACGTCCTCCACCAAGAATATCTCGTCCGCAAAGGCGAGGACTGCCTGGCGATCGAGCACGCGCTGTGGAAGCTTCTCGACGCGCGCGGGGCGGAATATCCGGCCGAGCACAATGTCGGGCATCTCTACGACGCCAAGCCGGCCTTGCGGGACTTCTACCGCAAGCTCGACCCCACCAACACGTTCAATCCTGGCATCGGCAGGACGTCGAAGCTGAGATGCTGGGCCGGAGAAGCAGAAAACGAAGCCGTGTGCGACTGCGCCACGCAGCATGTGCGGACGGTTGCCTGATCGAACGCGGGGCGTTCCGCGGCGGCGCGCATGACCTGGAGAACGGCAGGCCGCAGCCCCGAGCCGAGCCGTCCTGTCGAGCGGCCTTGCGCCAATGCGCGCGTCGCACGCCTTGCCGGCCGGCGGATCGACAGCATTTGGGTCGAGGACTTTCGAGGACGGCGCCAGCCAAACGGGCGGCAAGTCCTCGCTTCGAATGGAGAACGGCCCATGGCACAGATCACCTATCACATCGTCGAGCATGACGGCGGCTTCGCCTACAAGCTGGGCGACGTCTATTCGGAAACCTTCGCAACCCACGACGCGGCCTTCCTCGCCGCCCGTCAGGCCGCCGTCAGGCAGCAGCAGCCCGGCGAGACCGCCGGCATCGTGTGGGAAGACGCCGGCGGCAAATGGCACGCCGAGGTCTCGTCCGGGGGTGACAGGCCAAGGACGGCGGTCGAGGACGACACTTAGGTCGCAATTTCTGCAGGCCCCTCACCCGCCGATCCGCTCCAGCATCGCCTCGACGTCGCCACGCCTGAAGCCGTGGCCGACGGCGGCCGCGACTTGCGGAAGCGCTGCCAGAACGGCGGAACGGCCCTCATGGGCGGCCCACCAGAGCGGGCCGCCGCGCCAGCGGGGAAAGCCGTAGCCGTTGACGAAGGCGACGTCGATGTCGCTGGCACGCTGGGCGATCCCCTCGTCGAGCACCAGCGCCGCCTCGTTGACCAGCGCCGCCAGCGCACGGTCCCGGCATTCCTCGTCCGGGATCGCCCGGCGCTCTCGCCCCGCAGCTTCAGCCTCTGACAGGATCAGGCGCTCGACCGCCGGGTCGGGATGGCGCTTGCCGCCGTCGTAGCGATACCAGCCGGCGCCGGTCTTGCGGCCGAGCCGGCCGACGTCACAGAGCATGTCGGGAAGCTTGACGTAGCGCTCGGCGGGATCGCGCGTCGCCGCGAGGCGTTTGCGGCGGGCAAAGGCGATGTCGAGGCCGGAGAGGTCGGAGACGGCGAGCGGGCCCATTGCCATGCCGAAGCCCTCAAGCGCGGCATCCACCTGCCAGGGCAGCGCCCCGTCCTCCACCAGCATTTCCGCCTGGCCGCGATAGGCGGCGTAGAGCCGGTTGCCGACGAAGCCCTCCCCGACCCCGGCGACGATCGCCGTCTTCTTCAGCCTGCGGCCGAGCCACAGCCCGGTCGCCAGCGTCTCGTCGGAGGTCTTTGCCCCCCGCACCACCTCGAGCAGCTTCATGACGTGGGCGGGGCTGAAGAAGTGCAGGCCGACGACCCGGTCCGGCCGGCCGCTCGCGGCGGCGAGCGCGTCGAGATCGAGATAGGAGGTGTTGGAGGCAAGGATGGTCTGCGGCGCGGCGATCCGCCCGAGATCGGCGAGAAGCGCCGACTTTACCGCCATGTCCTCGAAGACCGCCTCGACGACGAGCTCGACCTTTGCCACGGCGGCGAGATCGGCGACGGGCGAGAGCCGCGCCCGCATCCCGGCCGCTTCGTCCTCGCCGATCCTCCCCTTCGCCGCGTCGCCGGCGACGAGGTCCTCGACGCGCTCGCGGCCGGCCGCGAGAGCGGCTTCGTTCTGCTCGATCAGAACGACGCCGAACCCCGCCCGCAGCAGCGCATAGGCGATGCCCGCGCCCATCGTGCCGGCGCCGATGACCGCCGCCAGTTGGATTTTGCGAGGCGCGGCCGAAAGACCGTCCACCCGCCCGGCCGCGCGCTCGGCGAAGAAGACGTGGCGAAGCGCCACGGCCTCGGGGCTCAGGCGGATATCCTGAAAGATACGGCGCTCCTCGGCAAGGGCCTCGTCGAAGGGCGTGGTGGCGGCAAGCTCGACCAGCCGGGCGGCCGCGATCGCCGCCGGCCGATGCTTGCCGGCCTTCAATGCCGCGCTCCTTGCCGCCTCCAGTTCGGCCGGATCGGCGGCTGGAACCGCAAGGTCGCGAACCCGCCGCTTGCCGCCGAGCCGCCGGGCAAGGTCCGCAGCAGCCATGCGCAGATCGTCGCCCGCAACGGCGTCGATCAGTCCGAGCCGCAACGCTTCCTCGGCCGCGATGCGCCTGGCGCCGCAGATCATCCCGAGCGAGGTTGGAATGCCGGCAAGCCGGGGGAGACGCTGGGTCCCGCCGGCTCCGGGCACGATGCCGAGCCCGACCTCGGGAAGTCCCATCACGGTTCCGGTTGCGGCGACGCGGCCGTCGCAGCCGAGCGAAAGCTCGAATCCGCCGCCGAGGGCCGCCCCGTCGAGGGCCGCGACCACCGGCAGGGCCATCGCCTCGATGGCGGCGATGACGGACGGAAGCTGCGGCTCGCCGAGCGGCGCGCCGAACTCTTTCAGATCGGAACCGGCGACGAAGGTGCCGTTCGCCCCCGCCAGGACGACGCCGACGATCCCCTCCATGCTTTCGATTGCAGCGAACGCCTCGAGAAGGCCGCGGCGTACGTCGTGGCTGCCGGCATTCACCGGCGGATTGTCGATGACCACGACAGCGACATCGCCGTCGATCCGAAGCTCGATCTTTCCGTTGCCGAACGTCTCGTCGCGGTTCATGGCGACCACCTCCCCAATTCATCTGATGAGGCGGCTTTAGACCATATTCCGAAGCCTGCCGAGCAGCGCCCCGCCCCGCCAGGGGTCGCTACCGCATCGGCGCCCCGGAGAAAACAGGCTTGGTGCGTCGCGCCGCGAGTTTCCCTTCGAGCACCGGAACACGGCACCCGGACATGACAACGCCCGGCGATGCCTGCATGGATCATCGCCGGGCGCGAAGCCGCTTGCAGCCGCGCCGGCGGCGAGGAGGCACCGGCGCTCGGGCGGATCAGATCAGTTCGCGGAGCATGGCCTTTTCCTCCGCCGTCAGATCGGTGAGCGGCGGGCGGACCGGGCCGGGCGTGCGGCCGACCAGCTCGACGCCCGCCTTGATGATCGACACGGCATAGCCCACCTCGCGGTCGCGGATCCTGGCGAAGGGGAAGAAGAACGCGTCGAGGATCTTCGCCATCGTCGCCTTGTCGTCGGCGCGCATCGCCTTGTAGAAGCTGACGGCAAGCTCCGGCACGAAGTTGAACACGGCCGAGGAATAGGTGGTGACGCCGATGGCGTTGTAGGCCTCGGCGAAGAGTTCGTGGGTCGGCATGCCGCCGACATAGCAGAGCCGATCGCCCAGCTTGGCTGTGATTTGCCTGACCTGGCCGATCTGTCCCGTACCGTCCTTGAAGCCGACGAGATTCGGACAAGCCTCGGCGAGGCGGGCGACCGTGTCTGCGGTGGCGACCGAATTGGCGCGATTGTAGATGATGACGCCGAGACCGGTAGCGTCACAGACCGACTTCACATGCCGGAAGATGCCCTCCTGCGACGCGCCGATGAGATAATGCGGCAGGAGCAGCAGCCCGTCGGCGCCATTGGCTTCCGCCGTCCGGGCGATCTCGGCCGCCAGACCGGCGCCGTAGCCGCAGCCGGTGATGATCGGCACGGTACCGGCAGCTTCTTTGGCCGCCTTCGTCACGTCGCCGACTTCCTTCGGCGTCAGCGAGAAGAATTCCCCGGTGCCACCGGCGGCGAACAGCGCCGCTGCCTCGAAGCCGGACAGCCAGTCCACATGCGAGCTGTAGCTTTCCAGGTCGAGCGACAGGTCCGGCTTGAAATGGGTGACCGGGAAGGAGAGAAGGCCCGAGGAGATGCGCTGCTTGAGTGTTTCCGGCGACATGTTTTCCCACACGTAATATGATGACTTCTGGGAAAACGTATGATGACTGGTCGCACCTTGTCAATCGGCAGCTTCGGCCCGCGCTGCAGGTCGGATGATGGCGCGGTAGCGCTTGATGCCGCCGAGGAGGTGCCGGCGCATCGCATCGCGCGCCCGTTCGGGATCGCGGTTCCAGATCGCTTCGGCGACTTCGGCATGCTCGGCGAGCAGCTGGCGATCGCGGTTTGGCAAGGGGTCGATGCCGCCCATGGCGCGGCGAAACTTCACCCGCGGGATGATCCGCTGGCCGATATGCGACAGGAACAGCTTGAACCGCTCGTTGTTGGTCGCGGCGGCGATCGCCATGTGGAAGTCGAAGTCGGCATTGTCGGTCGACTGGCCTGCCTCCACCAGCTTCTCGAAGGTCTCGATCTGCGCCTGAATCTCCGCCTCCTGGGCGGGCGAGCTGCGCAGGGCGGCGAGGCCGGCGGCCTCGACCTCGATGCCGAGCCGCAGTTCCAGCTCCTCGATGATGTCGGAAATCTTGTCGGTCGCTTCGAGGAACAGGCTGGGCAACGTCTCACGCTGTCGGGGCCCGAGCACGAAGACGCCGACGCCCTGGCGCGATTCGACCAGGCCGTCGGCCCGCAAGGCGGCGATGGCCTCCCGGATGACGGTCCGGCTGAAGCCGAAGCGCTCGACCAGCACCGGCTCCGTCGGCAGCTTGTCGCCGGACGCATAGTCGCCGGCATCGATCTGCGCCCGCAGCGCGTCGACGACCCGCGACGTCCGAGTGCGTCGATCCTTGAGCTTCTCAACCGCCAAGCCTGTCACCTCCAATCCGCGCGGGCGCTGAAGCCCGCTCGCACGCCCCGTCTACTCCAGATGCCCGAGCGCGACACTTCCGGTCGATAACATATGACGACTCTCCCTGCAGCCGCTCGCGAGCGGGACGCCGTTTCGCGCCCAGAACGTGCAGGGGAGACCGCCGATCACTGTGCCGGTCGCACGACGTTGGCAAGCGGCTCGCCAGCGACGAGGCGATCGACGTTGCCGGCGATCGTCCGGCGGCGCCGGTCGATCGTGCCGTCGGTCCAGCCGGACATGTGCGGCGTCATCACGACGTTCGAAAGCCCGGCGAAGTCGAAGCGCGACGGGCTCGCCGCCTCGCCCTCGGCGCCGGGATAGCGATACCAGGTATCGATGATAGCGCCGCCGATCCGGCGCAACGACAGGGCTTCGAACAGCGCCGCCTCGTCGACGACCGGCCCCCGGCCGACATTGACCAGCACCGCCTCGGGCTTCATGTGGCCGAAGGCTTGGTCGTCGACGAGGCTGCGGGTCTCCTCGCTCAGCGGCAGGGAGACGACGACGAAATCGGCGGACGCGTAGAAATCCGGCAGCGCGTCGAGGCCGTAGCTGCGGTCGACGAGATCGCCGGGCTCGACGGGGCTCCGATTGGCCGCGTGGACGACCATGTCGAAGGCCTTCGCCTTCTTGGCGATGGCCTTGCCGATATGGCCGAAGCCGAGCAATCCGATGACCTTGCCGGCGATCTCCCCATGGACGTTCGCCGGCGATCCGGAGCGATAGGCCCAGTCGTTCTGCCGGAGGCGTCGATCGGCATCGACGAGGCGAACCTGGTGTGACAACAGCCCGGCCATGACATATTCGGCGATCGCCGGCTCGTGGCCGAAGCAGTTGCAGACGGCCGCCGACGCCGGCAGCGCCGAAAGTTCGACACCGTCATAGCCGGTGGCGCAGACCTGATAGAGTCGCAGTTTATTCGGGCTGGGCATGTCGGCGTCGAAGCGATTGCCGACGATGACATCCGCCTCCGCGAAGGCGGCGCGCTGGGCATCGTCGGCGAGTTGGTCCGGCAGGATCACGAGCTCCGCACCGACGTCCAACAGCGTGTCGAATCCCTCGACGAACGAGGCGGCGTTCCGCCCGTGAAATACTATGCGCAGCGCCATCGCCATCCCCTCATTCTCTCAGTTCCACGCCCTTGTCCGCTCCTGCCGGTGACGATCCCGGTCAGCCGGAAGCACCCTCGCCTTCAGGCTCGACGATCGGCATTGACAGGCCGATACATCGATGTCTTTATGGCAGTAATCATACGGCAGACGCAAGTGATCATATGTCTTGAGGGTCGGCATTCGACCTCGACGGAAAGGCACTTCCAGCGGTCCGCCTGAGCATCCGGGAGGGTTCATGCTCGAAGCCATCGAGGGCGTCTTCATCGTCGCCCAGACGCCGTTCGACGACCGACAGGACATCGACCTTCCAAGCGTCGACACGCTGGTCGACTTCTATGCCCGTCATGGCGCGAACGGCCTCACCGTGCTCGGCGTCAGCGGCGAAGCCGGCAAGCTGACCGGCGAGGAGGCGCTCGCCGTCGCCGGCCGCTACATCGCCCGTGCCGGAACGATGCCGGTGATCGTCGGCGTCAGCAGCACGAACCTCGCCCATCTGTCGCGCCTCACCAACGCGGTGATGGATGCGGGCGCGGCCGGGGTGATGATCGCGCCGGCGCCGGGCATCCGCACCGACGAGGATCTCTTCCGCTATTTCGAGACGGTCTTCGCCGCCATCGGCGACGTCCCCGTCGTCCTGCAGGACTTTCCCTTCGCCACCAATGTCGGCATGTCCGTTCCGGCGATCCTCGAACTGGTGAAGCGCCACCCGCAGATCCAGGTTCTCAAGGAGGAGGATCTGCCGTCCTTGAACAAGATCACTCGGCTGCGCCAGGCCGGCGGCCGGCGCATCGCCATTTTGACCGGCAACAACGCCATGTATCTGCCGCTGGAACTTGAGCGGGGCATCGACGGGCCGATGGCGGGCTTTTCCTATCCGGAAATGCTGTCCGGCGTCTTCCGGCTGCACAGGGCCGGCGACATTCAGGCTGCGAACGATCTCTTCGATCGCTACCTGCCGCTCCTGCGCTACGAGGCCATGGGGTTCTGGGGCGTCGCCGCCCGCAAGGAGGCGATGCGCCGCCGCGGGGCGCTGGCCCACGCCACCATGCGCCAGCCCGGGCCGGCACTGACGGCCGACGATCACCTCGAAATCGACCGGCTGATCGCCCGCGTCGAAACCCGGCTCGCCGAGGCCGCCTGACCCTGGCACCGTGTGAGACGCCGGGCGACCGGCGCCGCATCGGCCGGCATCTTTCGGCCAAAGCTTCAATCCGCAAGTTCATCGACAAAGGGAGGAATGAGCATGACATATCTGAGGACGACCGCCGTTTTGGTCGCCGCCGCGGCGGCACTTTCGGTTGCCGCGCCGACCATGGCGCAGGATTTTCCGACCAAAGACATCCGCCTCGTTGTGCCTTGGGCGGCCGGCGGCGGCACCGACGGCATCAGCCGCAAGGCGAGCTCGATCGCCGAGAAGGAACTGGGCCACACGATCTATGTCGAAAACGTCGACGGCGGCATGAGCGCCAACGGCATCATGAACGTCATGTCGGCGCGGCCCGACGGCTACACGCTCGGCGTCTTGACCTATGACAGCGTCATCACGGTTCCCTATCAGAAGCTGCTGCCGAGCTACGATCTCGCCAATCTGCAGATGGTCGGCCGCCTGACCCTCGAGCCCGACGCGATCATCGTCGGCAAGGATTCGCCCTACAAGAGCGTCGACGACCTGATCGCCGCCGCCAAGAAGGAGCCCGGCGAGATCAAGGTCGCGGTCCAGAACACCGGCTCGCGCACCCATCTCGCCATGCTGAAGTTCGAGAAGCTCACCGGCACCGACCTCGACCTCATCGCCTATCCCGGCGGCGCCAGCCCGCAGAAGGAAGCGATGCTGTCCGGCGAGGTCTCCATTGCCGTCACCAGCCTCGGCGACTTCGCCAATCTGATCGACGAGGGCGACGCCCGCGGCCTGGTGGAATTCTCCGACACGCAGAATCCGACCTACAAGGACGTTCCGACCGCCAAATCCGCCAATCTCGACGTCCAGTCGGGCAGCTTCATCATCGTCGCCGCGCCGAAGAAGACGCCGGAGGACGTCGTCGAGAAGCTCGCGACGGCCTATGAGAACGCCCTCAACAGCGAGGAATTCCAGAGCTGGGTCTCCAAGGTCGGCGTGACGCCCGCCTGGCTCGGACCCCAGGAAGCGACCGCCTTCATCAAGGACGAGCAGGACCGGATCTTCGCCCAGTTCGACGCTCTGAAGGAAAGCGGCGCGATCAGCCAGTGACGGCCGCCGGCGGCGGCATCTAGCCGCCGCCATTCTCTCGCTCTTCGAGACATCCCATGCGATCCAGACTTCTCGGCGACGGCCGCCTCGTCCTTCCCGCCGTCCTGTTCGTGGTCACCACGATCTATCTCTACCAGGCCTTCCAGATCCATCCGCAATATGACGAGGGCATCGTCGGTCCGCGCTTCCTGCCGATCGTCGTGTCGATCGTCATGTATGCCGGGCTCGGCTTCCTGGTGTTCGACATCCTGCGCGACCGCTCGCCGCGGCCGGAGCGGGCGAAGCTCGAGTTCCGCAACTTCCTGCCGGCGGTCGCCGTGATCCTCGCGACCCTCGTCTACATCGCCGTCTTCGAGACGATCGGCTACGTCATCTCGACGCTTATCTACGTCTTCGCGCTGCTCTTCGTCTTCAAGTTCGACCAGAACGTCCTCTGGCGGGTGATCTATTCGATCGTCATCACCGCCGTCTTCTACATCCTGTTTCACACCCTGTTCGATGTCAGGCTGCCGACGCTGACGGAGTGGTTCTGATGGAATTTTCGCTCCACATCCTCGGCGGCTTCCAGGCGCTGCTCGATCCGACGGTCCTGTTCTACATGGTCCTCGGCTTCCTGATCGGCACCTTCTTCGGCGCCGTGCCGGGGCTGACGGCGGTGCTCGCCATCGCCCTTCTCCTGCCGATCACCTACAGCCTCGACGTGGTGACGGCGCTGGTCATGTGCGCCAGCATCTTCATGGCGGGCATGTATGCGGGCAGCATCACCGCGACGACGATCAACATTCCCGGCGCGCCCTCCTCCATGATGACCGGCGTCGAGGGCTTCCCGTTGATGAAGCAGGGCTTCGGCGCCAACGCGCTCGGCCATGCGGCGCTCGGCTCGATGATCGGCGGCAGCATCGGCGCCGTCTTCCTCATCCTGTTCACGCCGATCGCCGCCAAGCTCGCGCTGTTGATCCAGACGCCGGGCAAATTCTCGCTGATCCTCTTCGCCCTTGTCGTCATCGGCATCTCCCAGCGCGGCGCCATCGCCAAGAGCGTCGTGACGACCGCCCTCGGCGTGATGATCGCGACCATCGGCATCGACGTGATGCAGCCGGTGGCGCGCTTCACCTTCGGCACCTCCGCCCTCGTCGAGGGGATCAACCTGATGGCCGTGGTGATCGGCACCTTCGCCGTCAGCGAACTGCTGATCCAGGCCCGCGACGTCGTCCATGCACGGACGGTCGACAAGGCTCAGGTCGCGAACTTCGCGATCAAGCGGCGGGACTTCATTCCGTTAATGGCGGAGGTCCGCGAAATCGGCGTGTGGACCTATCTGAAGAGCACCATCATCGGCTTCTTCATCGGCGTCCTGCCGGGCGCCGGCGGCTCGATGGCGGCCTTCGTCGCCTATGCGGATGCGATGCGCCGCTCGAAGCGGCCGGAGCTCTACGGCAAGGGCAGCCGCGAGGGCATCGCGGCGGCAGAGACCGCCAACAACTCGATGTGCGGCGGCGCCTTCGTGCCGATGCTGATGTTCGGCATTCCCGGCGATCCGACCACGGCCGTCGTCCTCGGCGTCCTGGTCATCAACGGCCTGCAGCCGGGCCCGAGGCTTCTCGACAACCAGATCGACCTGATCGCGCCGATGTTCGCCTCGCTGTTCATCAGCGCGCTGATCCTCATCCCGCTGACCCTGTTCCTGCTCGGGCCCTACTTCGTCAAGATCGTCTCGATCCGCAAGGCGCTGCTCTATTCCTCGATCGCCGTCGTCGCCCTGGTCGGCAGCTACGTCGCCACCTACTCCAGCTTCCAGATGATGCTGGCGCTGGTCTTCGGTATCGTCGCCTTCTTCCTCAGGACGGCGAACTATCCGACCGTGACGCTGCTGCTCGGCTTCATCCTCGGGCCGGACCTCGAACAGTATCTGCGGCGCTCGCTGCAGCTCAACAAGGGCGATCCGTCGACCTTCCTGACGAGCCCGGACAGCCTGTTCTTCCTGGCCCTCACCGCCCTGTTCTTCTACTTCATGGTGATCAGGCCGCCGAAGACGCCGGTAACGGCAACGTAACCGGTCGCGGGGCATGCAGGGTCTCCCGCTCTCCGTTCGCCGGCTCGTGAAGCTTCGGGCTTTGCGGCCGACGAACGTCTCCCGCAAGGCTCGTTCCTCGCCGTCGCATGGTGGTTGCGGCGAGACACGGGCAACCCGTTCCGGTCCGCCCGATGCTCCTGTCGCTTGCCGACCGCCTCTTCCCTGTCTTCCTCTTGATCGCCATCGGTTACGTTCTGGCGCGCAAGAACATCCTGACGAGGGAGAGCCTCGGCGGGCTGACCAAGTTGACCTACTGGGTGCTGATCCCGGCGACGCTGTTTTCCACCGTCACCTCGATCCATGTCGGCGAGACCCTCAATCTGCGGATCTGGGCGGTCTATTTCGGCGCCGTGCTGACGACGGCCCTGGCGATCTATGCCGTGCTCCTGACGATGCACGACATGGCGAGACGCGAGCGCATCGTCATCGCCTTCGGGGCGGTCTATTCCAACATCGGCATCGTCGGCATTCCGGTGGTCGGGATCCTCTATGGCGACGAGGGGCTGGTGACGCTGACAGCGATCATCAGCATCCACGCCTTGGCGCTGATCACCCCGATGGTCGTCCTGATGGAGGGCAGCCGTGCGCGTGGGACCGCCGGCGGGTCGGTGCTGTCGACGACGCTGCGCAGCCAGTTCCGCAATCCGATCATCGTCGCGATCGTCGTCAGCCTGACGATCAGCGCGGCCGGTTTCGATCTACCCGGATGGCTGTCGGCACCGGCCGAGATGCTGAAGGCGGCGATGCCCGCCGTTGCGCTGATGGTCATCGGCGCCGGCCTGCACGGCCAGGAAATCCGCAGCAGCGCGGCGAGCAGCGTCGTCGGCGTGATCGGCAAGATGGCCGTCCTGCCGCTGACCGTGTTTCTTTTCGCCTGGCTGGCCGGGCTGCCGCAGACGGTCGTCGCGCCGCTGGTGATCTGCGCCGCCCTGCCGCCCGGGATCAACTCGGTGATGATGGCGGCGGCCTACGACACCGCGGTCAATCGGATCGCCACGCTGGTTCTCGCTGCGACCCTCGCCTCGCTCGTCACCATCCCGGTCCTGGCCCTGCTCCTGGCCGCGTGACTGCGGCCGGGAGCAGGGCGCGCTTCTCAGCGCTTGATGGGCGCGAAAGGAGCCGGGGTCATCAGCCGGTTTTCCTGGCTGACCAGATAGGCGGCATCGCCGCTCTTGACGAGATAGGCCTTCCACTCGGGATCGGCGGCGAGCGCCGCGCGCTTCTCCTCGCGGTCGGCCGCGCTGTCGTAGACCCAGATGTGGGTGTAGGAATTCACCGGCCCGGTCTCCGTTACCAGATAGGCGAGCGGCTCACCGAGATGGCGGCTCTGCACCGGATAGCCATGCTCCTCGTAGAGCGCCATGTGCTTCTTCAAGGTTCCCGGCCGGCAGGCATAGGTGCGGACGTCATAGAGCATTCGGGGGTTCTCCTCTCCCATCGCGCCGCAGTGGCGGGACCTGTGCCAGCAAGTGGCACGTTTCCCGGCGGCGAGCACCACCGTCGTCATAGACGGATACGCGCAGATTGAAAGCGGTCTTAATATATTAATGTTTCAATTGGCGTAACCCTTTCCTCTCGGAGCGGACGATCCCCGAGACGTCGCCCCCTTCCCCTATCTCACCACCGGACCAGGACCAAGCCTCATGAAGATCATCGGCCTCGAAACCATCCAGATCGCCGAGTTCAGCAATCTGGTCTGGGTTCGGTTGCATACCGACGAGGGCCTGATCGGCCTCGGCGAGACCTTCCGCAATCCGCAGGCGATCGTCGCCTACATCCACGAGACCTGCGCGCCCTATCTGATCGGCAAGGATCCGCGCCGGCGCACCGCCCTCACGGAAGGGCTGCGGCGCGACGTCGGCAACGCCTTCAAGGGATTTCCCACCCGCAGCGTCGAGGTGCGCGGCAACGCCGCCGTCGACATCGCGCTGTGGGATCTCTGGGGCCAGGCGGCCGGCCAGCCGATCCTCGCTTTGCTCGGCGGCAAGATGCGCGACGGCATCCGCATGTACAACACCTGCGCCAACAGCGCCTACAACAACGTCGCCCGGCCCGGCGGCAACCAGCAGGTCTTCGGCCGCGACACCCCTGCGCCAGATGCCATCGGGCCTGAAGAAGACCTGCTGCTCCAGGTCTACGAGCCGCGGCGTCTCGCCCGCGAACTTCTGGAGGCCGGCATCACGGCGATGAAGATCTGGCCCTTCGACGTCGCCGCGATCCGCAACAAGGGCGCGAGCATCGGCGCCGCGGAGCTGAAGGACGCGCTCTGGCCGATCGAGGAGATCCGCGCCGAGGTGGGCGACGCCATGGACATCCTGATCGAGCTGCACGGCCTGTGGAAGCTGCCGCCGGCCCTGAAGATCGCCAAAGCCCTTGCCGATTACGACGTGTTCTGGCTGGAAGACCCGCTGGCCCTCGACAATTTCGCCGATCTCGAAACCTATCAGCGCGAGGCCCCGGCGATGGTCGCGGCGAGCGAGAACCTCGGCACCGTGCCCTGGTTCCGCGAGGCCTTCATGCGTGGTGCCATCGACGTCGCGATCTTCGACATGGCCTGGGTCGGCGGCATCACCGAGGGCCAGCGCGTCACCCATCTCGCCGACGCCTTCGACCGCACCATCGCGCCGCACGACTGCACCGGCCCGGTGACGCTGATCGCCAACACCCATCTCCTCGCCCACGCGCCGAACGCGCTTTTGGCCGAGACGGTGCGCTCGCATCTGACCGGGTTCTACAAGGCGGTGATGACCGAGTTGCCGCGGGTGGAAAGCGGGATGATCTACCCGCTGGAGGGACCGGGCCTCGGCGCCGGCCTCAATGCCGACGTCCTGGCGCGCGGCGATCTGACCCGGAAGGTGAGCGGGACGCTCGCCTCGGAGTGACCGAGCCGCTTCGAGAACGATTGCCCGGAGCCTGATGAAACGCGACGCGCGACAGCTCAGGCGAAGCGCTTCGCGCCGGCGACGCAAAGAACGACGACGACCGTCGATGCGAGCATCGTCCAGGCGATCGTCTCGCCGAGGAACAGCGCGGCCAGCGTCAGCCCGAAGAACGGCTGCAGCAGTTGCAGCTGGCCGACGCCGGCGATACCGCCGATCGCCAGGCCCCGATACCAGAAGACGAAGCCGACCAGCATGCTGAAGACCGAGACATAGGCGAGCCCGATCCATGCGGGAACGCCGATGCCGCTCCAGTCGGGCGGCATGGTGACGAGCGCGGTCGCGGCCATCGGAGAGAACGCCAGGAGGAGCGCCCAGGAGATCACCTGCCAGCCGCCTAGCCGGCGCGACAGCCGCGCGCCTTCGGCATAGCCGAGCCCGCAAAGGACGATCGCCGCGATCATCAGGAGGTCGCCCTCGAGCGACGCCGCCCCGCCATTCGACAAGGCGAAGCCCGCGACCGTCGCCGCACCGAGGATCGAGAACAGCCAGAAGGCCGGCTTCGGCCGTTCGCCGCCGCGCAGGACGGCGAAGAGCGCGGTGGCGAGCGGCAAAAGGCCGATGAAGACGATCGAATGGGCCGCCGTCACGTGCTGGAGCGCCAGCCCCGTCAACAGTGGGAATCCAACGACGACACCTGCGGCGACGACGGCGAGCGGCAGAAGATCGCCCCGCCCCGGCCGCGCCTGACGGAACGCCGTCAGAAGCAGCGCGGCCAGCAGCGCCGCGATCGCCGCCCGGGCGGATGTCAGGAAGGTCGGGGTGAAGTCGGCGACGGCGACCCGCGTCGCCGGCAGCGATCCGCTGAAAATGATGACGCCGACAAGGCCGCTGCCCCAGCCCGCGGTGGTTCGTTCCATGTGCCCTCGCTTTCCCGCCGTCGGGATCGCAGATTCGGCCCTGGCGCGGACAGAGACACTTCAATACAATCCGGACGAACTGTATGGATGCGGCAGACCACACGGTCGCACGGAGCAAAGATGGACGGCGGCGAAACCACCCGCACCGGGGCGCTGATGAACGCCATCCGCAGAAAGATCGCCAGGCGGGCGCTCGGGCCGGGCGACCGCCTGCCCTCGGTTCGGGGCTTCGCCGCGACCATGGGCGTGTCGCCGTCGACGGTGGTCGAGGCCTATGACCGGCTCGCCGCGGAAGGCGTCATCCGCGCCCGGCGGGGCTCCGGCTTCTACGTCACCGGCGCCGACCTGCCGCCGCTGGCACTGGCCGAGATGGGCGCACCGCGCCGCCGGGAGGTCGATCCCTTCTGGGTGTCGCGGCAGTCGCTCGATGCCGACCCTTCGGCCCTCAAGCCCGGCTGCGGCTGGCTTCCGGCCGACTGGATGCCCAACGCCGCCCTGCGCAAGGAGCTCAGGGCGGCGAGCCGGGCGGACGATGCGCTTCTGTCGGACTACGGCACGACGCGCGGGCAGCTGGCGCTGCGCCGCCTGCTCCTGGCCCGCTTCGCCGAGGAAGGTATCGCCGCGACGGCGGACCAGATCCTCCTGACGAATTCGGGGACCCAGGCGATCGACCTGATCTGCCGCCTGCTCCTGAGGCCCGGCGACACCGTCCTCGTCGACGACCCCTGCTACTTCAATTTCCGGGCGCTGCTGCGCGCCCATCAGGTCTGCGTCGTCGGCATTCCCTTCACGCCGACGGGGCCGGACGTCACGGCCTTCGAGCGCGCCGTGGCCGAGAACGGGCCGCGCCTCTACGTCACCAATTCAGCGCTGCATAATCCGACGGGCGCGACGATTTCGCCGCAGACGGCGCACCGCGTCCTGAGCGCCGCCACGGCCCACGGAATGACCATCGTCGAGGACGAGATCTTCGCCGATTTCGAGCCGGACCCCTCGCCCCGCCTTGCGGTTCTCGACGGGCTCGACCGCGTCATCAGGATCGGCAGCTTCTCCAAGACGCTCTCCGCCTCGATCCGCTGCGGCTATGTCGCCGCCCGGCCCGACTGGATCGAAGGGCTGATCGACCTGCAGATCGCCACGCAATTCTCCGGCCCGAGCCCGCTCGCCGCCGAGCTGATCGCCGGTGTTCTCGCCGGCGGCAGCTACCGCAAGCACATGGAAGAGATCCGCCGGCGCCTCACCCGCGCGCGCCGCGACGTTGCCGCCCGGCTGGAGCCGCTCGGCATCGTCCCCTGGCTGATGCCTCGCGGCGGCTTCTATCTCTGGTGCCGCCTTCCCGACGACGTCGATTCGGCACTCGTCGCCAAATACTGCCTGGAGGAGCAGGTCGTCCTCGCGCCCGGCAACGTCTTCAGCATCTCCGACAGCGCCAGACGGTTCCTCCGCTTCAACGTCGCCCAGATGGGCGACGAGCGCGTCTCCGCCGTCCTTCGAAGGGCGATGTCGGCTTCAGCTCGATCGCCGTGATGCCGGCCCGCACGGCCGCACCGTCGTCGTCTCGAACCTCGGCAGCGCCGCCCCACCGCTCAGATGACAGCCTCGATCAGGAACGGACCCTTGCGGGAATTCGCCGCGCGCAGGAGATCGGCGAGAACCTCTCCGGTCTCGGCCCGGGCGGACTCCACACCGTGGCCGCGAGCGAGCCCCAGCCAGTCGAGCGGCGGGTCGTCGAAGCGCAGCATGCGACGGGCATTCTCGCCATACTCCCGGATGCCGACATTGCGCATCTCGTGTTCCAGGATCGCGTAACGCCGGTTCGACAGGATCACCGTGGTCACGGCGAGACGCTCCCGCGCCTGGGTCCACAGCGCCTGGATCGTGTACATGGCACTGCCGTCGGCCTGCAGGCAGACGACACGCCGGTCGGGACAGGCGACGGCGGCGCCGGCGCCGAGCGGCAGGCCGATGCCGATCGACCCGCCGGTGATCTGCAGATAGTCGTGCCGGGGCGAGGCGTGACTCGCCGGGAAGAAGGCACCGCCGGCGCTGACGGATTCGTCGCAGACGATGGCGTTTTCCGGCAGCAGCGCGGCGACGATGGCACAGGTGCTCGCGGCCGTCAGGGGCCCCTGCGGCAAGGCCGGCGCCGGGTTCGGCGGGCTCGTTCGATTGGATGCGGATGCCTGCTGCAGGTCCACGCCGAGACTGTCTGCCAGGAGCGCGAGCGCCTCGCTGAGATCCTCGTCGACCTCGACGAGCTTGTGCAGGCTCCCTGCCGGATCGTGCAAAAGGCTGGGCTTGTCGGGATAGGCGAAGAAGCCGACCGGCGCCCGCGCATCGATGAGGATGACCCGTGCGGCGCCGGCGAGATAGGCCACGGCATCGTCGACAGCATAGGGAAGCTTGCCGATCGGCACCCGCCCGGCGCCGCGCTCGATCCGCGCGTTGAACGTTTCCGCGATGAAGTCGGCTCCGGACTTCTCGGCGATGGCCGCAACCAGCGCGAGGGCGCCTTCGCGTACCGCCCTGCCCCCGACCAACAACACGGTCCGCCCCGGCTTTTCCATCTCTCGGGCGATGGCCCGGACCTTGGCCGCATCGGGGCGCTTTAGCGCAGGCCGCTGCAACGGCACGATCGGCCCCGGTTCGGCGCGTCCCCACGCCATGTCGGCCGGCAGAACGAGCGTCGCGACGCCGGGGGTCGAGACCGCCGCACGCCAAGCTTCGGCCGCTTGCGCCGCGACCTGATCAGGATGGCTCCCCCGGCCCAGCCAGTTCGACATCGGCCGGGCGAGGCTGTCGATGTCGCTGGCGAGCGGCGCCTCGTATTCCAGGTGATAGGTGGCGTGGTCGCCGACCACGTTGATCAGCGGTGTGCGGGCGCGTTTGGCGTTGTGCAGATTGGCGAGACCGTTGGCGAGGCCAGGCCCGGTGTGGAGAAGGGTCGCTGCCGGCTTCTCCGCCAACCGCGCATAGCCGTCGGCGGCACCCGTCACCACGCCCTCGAACAGGCCGAGGACGCAGCGCATCTGCGGCCTCCGATCCAGCGCCCCGACGAAATGCATCTCGGAGGTGCCGGGATTGGCGAAGCAGGTGTCGACCCCTTGCGCGATCAGGGAATCGCACAGCCGCTCCGCGCCGTTCGTCTCGCCTTCAGCGCTCATCGCCGTCACCTCCTATGTGCATGCTCATGCCGGATCTCCCCAGGGACGGCAGCCGTGCGCCGTCGTCTCTCCCCGCGTGAATCTAGATCACCCGCACCGCGGAGCGAGAGCCGGATTCGTCCGCACGCCGGCAGGCCCGATCGCCAATGCTCCCGATCTCAAGCAGGAAGACCCGGCTGGTTCGGATGATGCCTTCAGCCGGACTTGCCGTGGAAGGCCGCCAGCAGCTGGATCAGCTTGCGGTCGCGCGCGTCGCAAAGCTCCGCGACGCTGGCTTTTCCCGCTTCCGCCAGCGTTCCGGCTATCAGCGTCTCCCGGAGCTTGGCGGTGAGTTCCGGCGTTCCGAGATCGTCCCAGCGCCGTTGCTGGCTGTCGCCGAGATGGTCGAGATAATGACGGATGCCGCCCTCGCCGCCGCCGAGATGATAGATCATGTGCGGTCCGTTGGTCGCCCATCTGAGGCCCGGGCCGTTGCGAACGGCAGCGTCGATGTCCTCGACGGTGGCGATCCCCTCGGCGACGAGATGAACCGCCTCGCGGTAGAGCGCTGCGCCGAGGCGCCCGGCGATGTGGCCCTGGATCTCCTTCTTCAGAAGCACCGGCGACTTGCCGACGAGCGCGTAGAACGCCATCGCCCGATCGAGCACTTCGGGATCGGTGAGCGCACCGCCAGAGACCTCGACCAGTGGCAGGAGGTGCGGCGGGTTGAACGGATGGGCGGCGATGCAGCGCCCGGGGATCGCGCAGGCGGTCTGGATGTCGCCGATCAGAAGCGCCGAGGTCGACGAGGCGAGGATGGTCTCGGGCGAGACGAAGCGCTCGATTCCAGCGAAAAGCGCGCGCTTCAGTTCGAGCTGTTCCGGCGCGTTCTCCTGGACGAGTTGGACGTCGGCGAGGTCCGGGCCCGGCGCCTCGGCAAATCGCAGGCAGCCGAAGTCAGGTTCGCCCGTCGCCCGGCCGAGTTCGACGAGGGCGGGCCACATGGCGCGAACGGTCTCGCAGAGCCGATCCCTCGCGCCGGGAGCCGGGTCGATCGCCAGGACGTCCAGCCCGTTGGCGAGAAACACCGTCGCCCAGCCGGCGCCGATCAGGCCGGTGCCGATCACCGCGACCGTTTCGATCGGCGATGTCGGTTTCGAATGCGGGGCTTCGGTCACGGGCGCACCTCGCCGGGCTCGGACTGCGGAAGGGGGACTGCGGCACTCGACGTCCCGGCCATCTCCCGCGCCTTCTGGCCGCCGACGAAGAACGCCGCGGCGAGGACGAGCGCGGCGACGATGGGAAGGCCGACGATCGGCACGAAGGCGAGCGCGATGACCAGAAGATAGATCGCAATATCGAGGACACGCTGGCCGAAGAGCGGCATCCGCCCGAGCAGGCAGGGAATGGCGATCACCAGCACGAGCCCGGTCATCAGCGCGTCGACCACGGCCATGGTGCCGCCCGCTCCGATCATCCCGGGATAGATCAGCAGCAGGAACGGCACGACATAGGTCATGGCGCCGAGCCGCACGGCCTCGCGCGCTGCCGGCAGCCAGTTGGTCTGGGCGATGCCGGCGGCGACGAAGACGGCGACGCAGACCGGCGGGGTGATCACCGAGATCGTCGCGAAATAGAAGACGAACATGTGCGCGGCGAGCGGCTCGACGCCGACCGCCGTCAGCGCCGGCGCCAGCACGGCGGCGACGAGGACGTATGCCGCCGTCGTCGGCAGGCCCATGCCGATGATCAGGCAGACGATGCCGACGATGAGCGCGACGAGGAAGGTCGAGTTGCCGGCGAGCGTGACGATCAGCGACGACAGCGTCACCCCGATGCCGGTGAGGTTGATCATCGCGACGAGGATCTGCGCCCCGGCGAGAAGCACGCCGATAATGACGAGGCCGCGGCCGGCATCGTCGAGCGAGGCGACCAGCTGGCGGCCGATCTCCCGCGGCGAACGCTGGCCGAGGCTGACGGCGAGATAGGCGACGAACAGGCCGACAATGCCGTAGAAGGCCGCCGTCTGCACCGAGCGACCGGCGAAGATGCCGAAGAACAGGCCACCGAGGGCGGCGACGATCGGCAGGACGCGGCGCCATTTCACGATCGCCGCCCAGGCCGGGATCTCGGTCTCGTCGACGATCCGCATGTTGCGCCGGACCGAGACGACATGAACGGTCATGAACACCGAGAGATAGAAGAACAGCGCCGGCAGGATCGCCGCGACCATGACGTCGACATAGGAAACGCCGAGGATCTCGGCCATGACGAAGGCCGCAGCGCCCATGATCGGCGGCGCCAGCTGGCCGCCGGTGGAGGCCACCGCCTCGACGGCGGCGGCGAAGGGCGCCGGATAATTCAGCCGCTTCATCAGCGGGATGGTGAAATTGCCGGTGGTCGCGACGTTGGCGACGGCGCTGCCGGAGACCATGCCGAACAGGCCGGAAGCGATGGTCGCCATCTTGGCCGCCCCGCCCGGGCTCTTGCCGCCGAGCCGCATGGCGAGATCCATGAAGGTCTGGCCGCCCCCGGTGTTGAGCAGGAACGCGCCGAACAGGACGAAGGCGGCGATGACGGTCGCCGCGACGCTCAAAAGCGATCCCCAGATGCCGAGATCGCCGAGGAACAAGGTTTCGGTGACGAAATAGGCGTCGAACTGGCGATGCCCGAGCTGCCCCGGGATGTAATGGCCGAGCAATGCGTAAGCGAGGCCGACCACCACGAGCGCCGGGAAGATGATGCCGACCACCCGCCTGCCGACTTCCAGGACGACGACGACGAGACCGACCGTCATGGCGAGATCCGAACCCGTCGCCCAGGGCAGGCTGTTCATGATCGTATCGTAGTTGAGGACGATGTAGCCGCAGGCAATCCAGGTGACGACCGCCGCGCAGAGATCGACGAGAATGCCGGCGACGCGAAGGCGTGTTCCTCGCCAGAGCGGATACAGCAAGAGGCCGAGGGTGACGACGAGGCCGAGAAAGACGGCGCGCTGCACCAGGCTTTCGAACGGCCCGAAGGCCGAGGTGTAGAGGACGAACAGTCCCGTCAGAACGGCGAGAACCCTCGCTGCCGTGTCGCGCATCGCTCCGCCTCCCGAGCCGGATTGATTCCGTCCAACGGGCGGACGCGCCGGCGTCCCTGCCCGTAGCTTCACATGCCTACGCCGACGAGCGGGCGAGACTCCCGGCGCTCGAAGGAGCGGCCGAGAGCCTCGCCCCGACTGCTACTCCTGCGTCGGACGCAGCGCCTCGGGGATGTCGATGCCCTTTTCCTCGTAGTAGCGCGCGGCGCCCGGATGCAGCGGCACCGTCGCGTACTGCATGGTCAGCTTGGCGAGGTCGACGCCCTTCTGCGAGGCGAGCGCATTGGCCTGGACGGTCTCGTCCTCCACCGCCGCCTTGGTGATCTGATAGGCGGTCTCCTCGTCCATCTCGGCGTTGGCCGAGACGGCGAGCGCGAAGCTCCAGGTCGTATAGGGCGGGATGCCCTCGCCGGCCTTCTCGATCTCGACGACCGAGATGTCCTTCATCTTTTCCTTTAAGGTCGCGGCCTCATCGTCGGAGAGCGAGACGACCGTGATCGGCGTGAAGGTGTTGATGTCGAGCGAGGAAGCGTCGAGCTTCTCCCCGGCACCGGACTTCACATAGCCGACGAGGCGATTGTCCTTGACCTGATCGACCACGTCCGTCGTCGAGCCCGGCACGAAGTCGGGCGCGATGCCGAGGGTCTGGAACACCGCCTGGGCAGTCGCCTCGGTCGCCGAGCCGCGGATGCCGGGGTTGAAGCGCTTGCCCGCAAGATCGGACAACCTTTCGACATTGGCGTCCTTGCGCACCACGACGTTCTGCGGCGCCGGCGAATAGACGAAGAGAAGCGGCGCCTTCATCGCCCGGCCGTCGAATTCGTTGGTGCCCTCCCAGGCATGCTGCACGACATTGGTGGTGACGAGGCCGAGATCGACCTGGCCGCGCTCCATGCGGCGCAGATTGTCGAGCGTCGCGCCGGTTTCGGCCACCGAGGCGGTGACGCCCGGGACCTTGTCGTTGATCAGCTGGCCGAGCGCGACGAAGTAGCCGTATTGGCTGGACGAAGCCGAGGTCGAGCCGATCAACAGCCGCTTGTCCTGGGCGCTGGCCGGACCTGTGACCACGAGCGACACGGCGGCAAGCGCCGCGGCGGCGAGAATGGTGCGTTTCATTGGTTCTCCTCCCTGAGATATCCGATCTTTGCAATCGTTTCCTCGTCCACCGCGATCTCCATTTCGAGCAGGCGGAACGACAGACTCTTGCCGTGGCCGTCGAGGTTGAGGCTGGCATTGACGCCGCCGTCGAGAACCCCGTCGATCACGAAATTGAGGGCGCCGAGGCGCGGCAACTCGTAGCGCGCGATCTCCCCCGGCCGGCGCTCGGCGAAAAGGTCGCGAACCCGCTCGACGGTCACGGCCGAGACCAGCAGCGGATAGAACTCCGGCCGGTAGGCGATGACCGCGACGTTCAGCCGGTCGCCCTTGTCGCCGGCCCGTCCGTGGGCGAGCTCGTGCAGCGCGACGCTTCGCGTCGAAGCGGAGACGGTATCCATCAGGCGTCCCCGTGAAAGCGGTAGGAGGGCGTGACGCTCGCACGCGGCACCAGCACCGAACCGGTCGAGACGCGCGAGCGCACGCTGGTGCGCACGCCGCCGCCGCCCGCCGGCCCGCAGGTGTAGAGCGCCCCGACCTCGTAGATTGCCGCCTCGACGGCGCGCCGGTCCTTCGCGGCGACGGCGATCCGAAGCCTGACGTCGCGACTTTCCGGCAGCTCCCGTGCGCTCAGAAGCAGGCCGCTATCGTCGGCAAAAAGGCTTGTCGAACCAATGAGATCTGCCCGAAATTTCAGATCTTTGTCGACCCGGCGCTTGACGGTTTCCATCGCCGCTCTCGCCCGCGCGAGGGCATTCGGTCCGGCATAGGAAATCTCGCCCTCGCCGACGAAGCCGCCCTCGTAGCAGACGGTGGCCTTAAGGGTCTCAGGCCGCGGCTTGCCCCCCGCCCCAGACACCCGGACGCGGTCCCGGCCGATCTCGCGGACTTCGACCGCGGTTAGATCGAGGACGACGTCGGGAGTAAGATAGGCCGCGGGATCGTGGATCTCGTAGAGGAGCTGCTCCTTCACCGTACGCTCGCTGACGCAGCCGCCGGACGATCGCGGCTTGGTGACGACGAGGGAACCGTCCGCGCTCACCTCGCAGATCGGAAAGCCGATCGCCTCGAGGCCGTCGACGTCCTTGAAGCCGGGATCGCAGAAATAGCCACCGGTCACCTGCGCTCCGCATTCGAGCAGATGGCCGGCCATGGTCGCTGCGGCAATCAGGTCACAATCGTCGAAGTCCCAGCCCAAATGCGCCACGATCGGCCCGACAGCGAGAGCCGGGTCGGCGACGCGGCCGGTGACGACGACGTCGGCGCCGCCCGTCAGCGCCGCGGCGATCTCGCGGGCGCCGAGATAGGCGTTGGCGCTGATCACCCGCTCGCCCGCAGGAACGCCCGTCGCGAGCAAGGCAGCGAGATCGGCGTCGTTCGAGCCGGACAGCAGATCGTCACCGCCGACAATCGCGATCTTCGGCGCGCGGCATCCGAGCCGCTTGGCGAGATCTGCGATCGCCTCGGCCGCGCCTTCAGGATCGGCCGCGCCGAAATTGCCGACGATGGCAATGCGGTGATCGAGACAGCGCTTCAGGACGGGGGACAGGCGGCCTTCGAGATGGGCGTCATAGCCGATGCGGCCTGCAGCCCGCTCGAGCTGCGCCAGCGCCAGGGTCCGTTCGGCGAGGGTCTCGAACATCAGGCAGGCAGGCCCACCGGCTTCGGCCAGCGCGTCGACCACCGGAACGGCCGCATCGAGACGGTCGCCGCCGAAGCCCGCGCCGCAGCCGATCCGAAACACGGGGTCCGCCATCGGTCTCCTCCCATTCCACCCTCGCGATCGGCGAGAGCGTCTCCTCGCTTCAAAGGTCGCCCGGGATGATCTATTTGTCGAATTTAATGATCAAATAGTTCGATTTGCAAAATCTATGACCATGCAGATGCGCCAGGTGCGCGCCTTTCTCGAACTCGCCGAAACGCTCTCCTTCAGCGAGGGCTCGGCACGGGTCGGCCTGTCGCAGCCGGCCTTCAGCCTGTCGATCCAGAAGCTCGAAGAGGCGCTGGGCACGAAGCTGTTCGACCGGACATCGCGCACCGTTTCGCTCACCCGCGAGGGCGAGGCCTTCCGGCCGCTGGCACGGCGCCTTGCCGCCACTTTCGACGAGACGGTCGAGGAGATGGCCGATCTCGTCGCCGTCCGGCGCGGCCGCGTGGCACTGGCAGCCCTGCCATCGCTCGCCGCCCGCATCCTGCCCGATGCCGTCGCCCGTTTCGCCACCTCCCATCCCGGCGTCTCGATCCGGATTGCCGACGTGCTGCACGGCGCCGTGGTCGATCTCGTCCTCGCCGGCCGCGTCGACTACGGTTTCTCGGTCGAACCGGAGAACCAGGACGAGCTGAGCTTCACGCCCCTCGTCCGCGACAGGTTCGTCGCCATTCTCCGGGACGACGACCCGCTGGCCGATCGGACGCGCCTGACCTGGGATGCCCTCCTCGCCCGGCCCCTCGTGACGATGACGGGCGTCACCAGCGTGCGCCGCCGGCTGGACGCGGCGGTCGCAGGGCGGAAAGCCCCGAAACTCGTCGGCGAAGTGAACCAGCTCGCGACCGTCTCCGGCCTCGTCCTCGCCGGGCTCGGCGTCTCCGCCCTGCCGGCCCTCTGCCTGCCGGTGGTGATGCGTCCGGGGCTGACATGGCTGCCGCTGGACGAGCCCGTGGCCGAGCGCAGCCTCGGCCTCGTCCACCGCCGCAAGCAGAGCTTTTCGGTGGCCGCCAAGGCGTTTCTCGGCGAACTCCGCCGCCTGCCGAAAAGCCCGGTCCTGACCGAACTCGGCGACGAGATCCGCTTCGACCCCCACCTGGGCAGCGCTTGACGGGGGCGCGGCAACCGGCGACTGGAGCCCGGACACATGCCCGGCGGCCCCGCGAGGCGCAGCCGATACGAAGGATCCTCATCATGGCAAAACGACCGATCGACCTCGACGAGAACGCCCTCACCCCCGAGCAGCAGGTCGTCTTCAACGCCATCGCCTCCGGCCCGCGCGGCGTCGTCGAAGGGCCGCTGAGGGTGTGGCTGCAGTCGCCTGCATTGGCCGAGACGGCCCAGGCGCTCGGCGCCTTCTGCCGCTACGGGACCCGCCTGCCGCCGAAATTGTCGGAGCTGGCGATCCTCGTCACCGGCGCCTTCTGGCGTTCCGGCTTCGAATGGGCCGTGCACGCGCCCATCGCGATCCGCGAGGGCCTGTCCACCGCCGTGGTGGAAGCGATCCGCCGGGGCGAGCATCCCGACTTCGGCGAACCTGCCGAGGCGGCGATCTACGACTTCGCCAGCGAGCTTCACCGGGATCACCGGGTCCGTGACGAGACCTATGCCCGCGTCACCGCCCTTTTCGGGCAGGAAGGCGCCGTCGAACTCACAGGCATCCTCGGCTATTACACGCTGATCTCGATGACGATCAACGCCTTCGAGGTTCCCCTGCCCGAAGGCGCGACAGACCCTTTCCCCGCAGAGAACTGATCGGTGTCGCCATGTTTCAGTCGAAGGACCCGGTCGGCGCGCGGTGCTTTTCGGTCTTCCTGAGGGTTCGGAGACGGTTCCTCGACAAAGCGCCGCAAGGCCCTGAATTCGCCCCCAGGGTCCGTTCCGATACCGAGGTGGTCCATTGAATACGTCCGGCCCGGTGACCAGCCCGTCTTCCCGTTTCGCCATCCCGGGGGCCGAGTTCCGGCCCGCCGCCTTCTGGTTCTGGAACCGGATTCCCGGCGAAGATGAAATCCGCCACGGCCTGGCCGAAATGAAAAAGGCCGGGCTCGGGACCTTCATGATCCAGGCACGGCTGTCGCTGCCGCGCCGTGACTACCTCTCGCCGGCCTATCTCGATGCGTGCAGATACGCCTTCGCCGAAGCCGCGAAGATCGGCCTCGAAGCGGTGATCTATGACGAATATGCCTGGATGTCCGGGCATGGCGGCGGACGAACCGTCGCGGGCGCCGATCACCTGCGTGAACGCCACCTGTTCTGGGCGCGGGGCGAAGCCGAAGGCGCCGGAGTTGGTTCCGACGGGCAGCTGGAACTCACCGTCTCCGGCATCCGTTCGGGCTTTCTGGACTTCCTCGGCGAGGCCGCTTGCGACTGGATCTACGAGGGCGGCGAGGCGCGCTGGGACGACTGGACCCTCGTCTCTGCGCTCGCCCATGGGGACGGCGCGAATACCGTGCCGGTCGAAGCCAAGATCCTCGCGGCCGATGCCTCCGGCTGCCGGATCGCCGTCGATGCCGGCGACCTCACCTGTCCTATGGTCACGGTCTTCGTCTCGGCCCGCTGCGCCTCGTCGCGGATGATCAACTACCTCCTGCCCGAGGCCGCGCAGCGGTTCGCCGAGACGGTCTATGCACCGCTTGCCGAAGCTGCCGAAGCGGCGGGGCCTGGCATCGCGCGGGCGTTCTTCTTCGATCATCCCTATGCGGGATTCTACGGCTGGCACGAGCACTGCGGCGAGCTCGGTCACAGCCTCCTGTGGAGCGACGATTTCGGCCGATCGGTGGCGCCCGGGGACCTTTTGGCGCTCGTCGGATGCGTCGGCCTGGAGACCGCCCGGCGGCGCCTCGCCTTCTTCGCGGACCATGCCCGCCGGATGCACGAAGCCTTCTTCGGGACGCTGCGGCGCTGGTGCGACGAGCGGGGTTTCGACTTTACCGGTCATGAACTGCTCTCCCATGTCGGCCAATGGGGCCTCCGAGGCGGTCTCGGCGCGCTCGATCCGCGCGGGATGCCCGGCGTCGACCATTTCGGTCTCGACGCCTTCCGTACGGTGACGGCCGTCGACGCCGCCGACTACGGCTCCCAGCTCGCTGCCAAGCTCGGCGACTCCGTGGCCCGCTCGAACGGCCGCAGCCGCTGCATCGTGGAGCAGTATTCGACCGGACGGGAGATGGCTCGGCCCGGGCTTGCCGGGCAATGGGACCTGACGATCGAGCGGCTGAGGGCGCAGGCCATCCGGCATACGCTGCTCGGCGCCCGGCAGTTCCTGTTCCACGCCGTCTATCTCGACGACGGACGCCCCTACTCCGCCAACGACTGGCGGGCGAACCCGCGCTTCGATTTTCCGCCGGGGCTGAACTTCCAGCCCTGGTGGGAGGACCTGCCCGAGGTCTTCGACGAAGTCGCCAGGCTTTCCGCCTTCGTCGAAGAGGGAGAGCCGCTCCGGCCCGTCGCCCTCCTCTATCCACTCGCGGCCTTGTGGCAGGAGGGCGGCGATCCGCCCTCAGCCGAGCATTTCGGCTGGTGGGCGGAGGCGCTGGCGCGGGCCGGGATCGGCTACGACGTCCTCGACGAGCGCGATCTGGAACGCGGCACCGTCGTCGACGGCGATCTGGTCACGCCAGGGGGCCGCTACGGAATGGTCATCCTGCCGGACGCGCACATCCTGTCGGCAGCCGCGACGATCGAGCGCCTGCGGACTTTCCTCCGCGAAGGTGGCCGGCTCTTCGCCTCCGGCCGTCTGCCGGACGGGCTATCGAACGGACTGCCGAACGCGCTGGTGGAGACATCCGTCCGGCATCTTCCGGCGGCAGACCAGACCGCGGTCGAAGGCTTCGTCCGATCGCTCGACCGCCCTTGCCCAAGCCTCCATCTCGAAGCCGCTCCGGCCTGGAACGT
This sequence comes from Jiella pacifica, assembly GCF_010500815.1. Lineage (GTDB taxonomy): Bacteria > Pseudomonadota > Alphaproteobacteria > Rhizobiales > Rhizobiaceae > Jiella > Jiella pacifica. The sequence goes on along the minus strand of NZ_JAAAMG010000013.1, from coordinate 71,942 downwards.
GGTGGCGCGCCATGGGACAGGCTGGCGTCTGGCGGCCTTCAACGAGGCGGCAGAGCCCAGAATGCTCCAGCTAAAACTCGGTAACGACGCGATGCTGGCGGAGCTTTGGAATCCGCGGAGCGGCACAGTGAGCCCGTTTCCGCTGCCACCCGACGAACGGATCGAGTTGCCGGCGCAGGGTTTGATTTGCCTGGAGATCCACCCGGACGCCAGGCAGCGCGGAGCCAGACCCGGCGAACGGCCGAGGGCATGGACACCCGCCCTGATCACGCCCATTGAGCTGGCGAGCGGCTGGGAGTTTCGCGCCGTCGGCGCCGGCGATCGTTTCGTGCCGATCTCGGTCACGGCCGGATGGGAGCGCCAGGGCTTCCCCAACCATTCCTGTGCCGGCATCTACCGCCGCCGCATCACGTTGCCCCGCCTGAAGCCCGACCAGCGATGGGATCTCGTCCTCGACCGTGTCGCCGAGACGGTCGAATGTCGCGTCGACGGACACAGCATCGGCCGGAGGCTGTTCGGCGAAAAACGCTTCGCGCTCGAAACCTCGGGCGAGATCCTCGTCGAACTCCACGTCCGCAACACCGGGGCCAACCGCTACTATGCGGATACGCCCTTCGCAGCCGATCCGCCCACTCCGTCCGGCCTCCTCGGCCCGCCCCGCCTCGTCGCGATGGAGAGCCGCTGACAGGGCGACCGCACCGCTCGCGAACTTCGCCGGAATTGCAATTTTCGGCCGATTGACCGCCCTTTGGGATGATGCTTTATTCGTTTGTACGCTAATAAAAGCGGGCATCGATCGGGGGGAGTGCTGCAATCATGCTGAAGTTGACGCGACGTCGGACGCTGGCCGTGATGGGCGCCGGACTTGCCACCCTCGCAGGCTCCAGATTGCTCGTCGGACCGGCACGCGCGGCCGATCGCATCACCGTCCTCAACTGGCAGGGCTACGGCACCGACGAGAGCTGGGCCGTCGAAGCCTTTACCGCGGAAACCGGCATCGAGGTGGTCCACGACTACTTCAATTCCGAAGCGGAAATGCTGACGAAGCTGCGCACCAATCCCGGCGTCTACGATGTCGTGCTGATCAATAGCGCCCGCTCCCAGCAGGCGGCGGGCGAGGATCTCCTGACCCCGCTCGATCTGGCGAACTTCTCGAATGCGTCGGGTCTCGCGCCGGCACTCAGCGACAACGCCTATCTGAAAACCGACGGCAAGCTCTACGGCGTCTCCTGGGTGTGGGGCATGAACGCGCTGGCGATCCGCGACGGCATGGACAAGCCGGCAAGCTACGCCGCGCTGGCCGCGCCCGACTACCAGAACAAGGTCGCCCTGTTCGACGACGCCGTGACGATGATCGGCATCGGCGCCTTCCTGTCCGGGCAGGACATGAACGATCCGAAGGATCTCGACAAGGTCGCCGAGCAGCTCAAGGCGATGAAGCCGAACGTCAAGCTGCTCTGGTCGAGCGAAGACCAGTGGAACAAGGCGTTCTCCGCCGGCGAATTCGACCTGTCGGTCTACTGGTCCGGCGCCGCCGTCCGCTCGCAGCGCAAGTTCAAACTGCCGCTCCATTTCGTCGTGCCGAAGGAAGGCGCAATCGGCTGGCTCGACAGCCTCTCCATTCCGGCAACCAGCCAGAACCAGGACGCGGCGGCGAAGTTCATCAACTACATGATCGACCCGAAATTCTACGTCGAATGGGCGACGAAGGTCGGCGCGCCGGCCTCGGCCAACGAAAAGGCGATGGAAGAGCTGCCGGCGGACGATCTCAACCGCGAGATCCACAAGCCGGAATACATCGAGACGATGACCCTGATGGCGCCGCTGCCGGACGAGCGCCGCACGGCTTTCAACAATCTGTGGCAGGAGGTGAAGGCGTTCTATGCCGCCTGAGGCCGGCGTGGCCGGCCTTCCGGCCGCGCGCCGCCGCATGCCGCCCTGGGTCGCCACGGCGGCGTTGCTGCTGCCGAGCTATGCCTGGCTGACCCTGGCGGTGCTTTTGCCGCTGGCGGCGATGTTCGCCTTTTCCTTCCTGCATGCGACGCCGCTCGGCAACAAGCCGGTCGTCTGGACGCTCGAGCAGTATCGCGCCTTCTACGACCAGCCTTATCTGCTCGGCGTCGCCTGGGCGTCGCTGTCGATCGGGCTGTGGACGACCGGCATCTGCGCGGTCGTCGGCTTTGCCGCGGCGCTGGCTTTGGTTCGCGCCACCGCCGGCCGGGCGCGGGAGACACTTTTGATCCTCGTCCTCCTGCCGTTCTGGACGAACGGTCTCGTCCGTGTCTTCTCCTGGACGATGGTGATCCGCGAGGGCGGCTTCCTCGACACCTTCGTCCGCTGGTTCTGGCCCTCCGCACCGTCATTGGGCTTCCTCTACACGACGCCCGCCATCGTCCTCGGCCTGGTGCACGGCTACCTGCCCTACATGGTGCTCACCTGCTACATCGCGCTGCTGTCGATCGACGAGGCGGTGATCGAGGCGGCGCAGAGCCTCGGGGCGAGATGGTGGACGGTGCTCTTCAAGATCCTCGTGCCGCTCGCAGCCCCCGGCCTCGTCACCGGCGCCATCCTGATCTTCGTGCCGGTGATCGGCGCCTTCATGGAACCGCGCATCCTCGGCGGCCGGGTGGGCGTGACCATGGGCACGGTGATCGAGGACCAGTTCACCCAGGCGTTCAACTGGCCGCTCGGCTCCGCGCTGGCCTTCACCATGCTGGCGGTCGTCCTCGCGGTGTTCGCGACCTTCTCCGGCGTGCTGCGCCGCTCGGCCGCGACGTGAGGGGCCGAGCATGATCAAGATCGCCCGCCTGTTTCTCGCCCTCGTGCTCGTCTTCCTCTATCTGCCGATCGTCGTGATGGCGGCGATGGGCTTCAACGCCTCGCCGCTCTATGCGCTGCCCTTCGACTTCACCACCCATTGGTACCAGGAACTCGCCGGCAACGGCCGGCTGATCGAGGCCGGTTGGAACAGCATCTGGCTGGCGGTGCTGACGTCGGTGATCGCCACCGCGCTCGGCACGCTTGCCGCGCTCGCCCTTTGGCGGCGTACGTTTCGCGGCCGGTCGATTTTGCGTATTCTGCTGTTGCCGCCGATCGCCATTCCCTGGCTGATCACCGGCACGGCGATGCTGGTCTTTTTCTTCTGGACCGGCATCGGACGCGGGCTCCATGCCATGCTGATCGGCCATGTCGCCCTCGCCATCCCCTATGTCGTGCTCGTCGTCGGCACCGGCCTGCAGACGCTGCGGGCCGATCTCGAAGAGGCGGCCATGAGTCTCGGCTCGACGCCGATCCACGCCTTCTTCCGGGTGACGCTGCCGCTGCTTCTGCCGAGCATCGTCGGCGCGGCGCTCTTCGCCTTCGCCGTCTCGCTCGACCAGTTCGTCATTTCCTATTTCCTGTCGGTACCGGGCATGACGACCCTGCCGGTCGAGATCTATTCGGCGATCCGCAAGGGCTTCACGCCCGAGATCAACGCCATTTCCACCATCCTGCTCGTCGCCTCGATGATCGTCATCCTCGGCTTCGCGCGTTTCGCCAGACCGGGAGGCATCGGTGAGCGGAGTTGACGTGACCGCCGTCGCCAAGAGCTATGGCGCCACCAAGGTCCTCACGGACATCACCCAGAGCTTCGAGAGCAGCAGCTTTACCAGCCTGCTCGGCCCGTCCGGCTCCGGAAAGACGACGCTCCTGCGGATCATCGCCGGCTTCGTCGCGCCCGACGAGGGGGCCGTGCGCATCGCCGGCGCCGACGTCACCGGCGTCCCGGTCCATGCGCGCAACATCGGCATGGTGTTCCAGTCTTATGCCCTGTTCCCGCATATGAGCGTCGCCGCCAATGTCGGCTTCGGGCTCGGCCGGCGCGGCATTCGCGGCAAGGTGGCGAAGGCGCAGGTGGACGAGGCGCTGGAAATGGTGCGACTGCCGGGCTTCGGCGGGCGCTATCCGAGGCAGCTTTCCGGCGGCCAGCAGCAGCGTGTGGCGCTGGCGCGGGCGATCGTCATCCGGCCGGACGTGCTTCTCCTCGACGAACCGCTCTCGGCCCTCGACCGGCGGCTGCGCCAGGAGATGCAGGTCGAGCTCCTGCGCATCCAGCGCGAAAGCGGCCTGACCACCATCTTCGTCACCCACGATCAGGAAGAGGCGCTGACTTTGTCGGACAAGGTCGCCATCCTCGATCGCGGCCGGATCGTCCAGATGGGCCGCCCGGCGGAGGTCTACGAGCGGCCGCGCACCAAGTTCGCCGCCGAATTCCTCGGCGACGCCAATTTCCTGACCGGGAAAATCCGCGGCAACACGGTCGAGATCGCCGGCGCGACCATCGCCACGCAAGACGCCCTGCCGGCGGACGGCACGAGCGTGACGGTCGCCGTGCGGCCGGAGAAGATCGCGATCCGGCCGGCGGATTCGGCGGGAAACGACGCGCTGGAAAACAGGTTGCCGGCGACGGTCTCCTCGGTGATCTATACGGGAACGGCGCTGACCTACATGCTCCGGACGGGAGACCTTCACCTGAAGGTCTTCGCCCAGAACAGCGACGGCTCGCCTCTCGCCGCGGGGAGCGCCGTCGTCCTCTCCTGGGCGGCGCGCCACAGCGTGATGGTCGAAGGCTGAGGCCACCATGCCGCTCGCCGAGCTCCTGCCCGCTTCCACCGTCCATGTCGTGATCGACATGCAGCGGGTCTTCGCCGAGAAGACGCCGTGGCACACGCCCGGCCTCGACGCCATCCTGCCGCCGATCCTGAGGCTGATCGAGCACCGCCCCGAACGCGCGTTCTTCGCCCGCTTCCTGGTTCCGAAGCGCGCCGCCGACGCGCCGGGGTGCTGGCGGCGCTACTACGAGCGCTGGCCGGAGCTGACGGGCGAGCGAATGGAACCGGCGCTTCTCGACCTCGTCGCGCCGCTCGACCGCCTCGCGGTGGCTGAGCGCATCATCGACAAGACCACCTATTCGATCTTCACCCCGCAGGATACGGAAGAGCGCCTGCGGGCGATCGGCGCCGACACGCTGGTGTTTTCCGGTGTCGAAACCGACGTCTGCGTCCTCGCCTCGGTGGTGGATGCGATCGAGCGCGGCTTTCGCGTCGTCGTCGCCATCGATGCGCTGGCGAGCGCCGCCGAGACGTCGCAAGACTGGTTGATGGAGCACCTGGCGACCCGCTTGCCCGAACAGATCGAGCTTGCGAGTGTCGACGAAATCACCCGGGCGTGGCCGCGAGAGAACGAGACATGAAACGCCCGCTGATCGATCCGACCATTCCCGCCGACCGCGCCTGGAACACGTGGTCGGACCGGCCGGCGGAGATGGTGTTCCTGCCGCTGGGCGTTCGCATCAGCCCGGTGCTCTACGCGACCAGCACCCGCAAGGCGACGACGATCCAGGCGCGCGACTGCCGGCTCGGACGCCACGCGATCGACGGCAGCCTCATCGAGATCGAGACGAGCCACGCTGGCACACGCCTTTCCCTGTCCTATGCCAAGCCGGCCGATCCCTTTGTCGTCACGGGGCGATGGGAGGGTCTGGAGCTCGGCGAATGGGGCCTGCGCTTCTGGGTGACGATCTGCCTGTCGGCGGACGGCGGCGAGACGGTCACTTACAAGCCTGAGGAACGCGCGACACTGGTCAAAGTCGGCCAGCGCTTCGTCGCCCTCGTGGCTGAGGACGAGCCGGTCCAGGTCACGGCCCACGAGGACGTTTCGGCGCTTGCGAGCGATTTCGAGGCGAACGGCTATTTCCACCTCGCCAGCCGGGGCACCGCGGCTCCGACGATCGCCTTGCGCTTCAACCTCGAAATGATGCGGGCGGGACGCTTCGCCGCGGCGGTCGCCGACGACGCGGACCTAGCCGTTGCGAAGGCCCGGGGGGCACTGGCCGCAGCATCTTCGCAGCAACCGGAGAAGCAGTCGGCCGAGCGCGCGGCGCCCGCCCGGGCGCTCGAAGCCGTTCGCGACGTGATGGCCTGGAACACCGTCTGGGACCCGGTCAACCGCAGGCCCTATACCGCCGTCAGCCGGATCTGGAACCTCGGCGAGTTCGCGGTCTGGTACAACGACCAGACCTATCACGCGCTGATGGCCGGGCTGTTCGACCGCGAGCTTGCCCGCGTCAACCTCGCTGCGGCGATGGCGAGCGCGACGCCGCAGGGCAATTTCGCCTGCATCGTCACCTCCAACGACGCCTGGGTCGACCGGAGCCAGACGCCGAACGGCGCCTTCGTCCTGTGGCTTCTCTACCTGCGCACCGGCGAACGCTCGCTGCTCGAGACCTGCTACGAGCCGCTCGCCCGCAATCAACGCTGGTGGCGCGCCCACCGCGACCCCACGGGAGCCGGCCTCGTCTCCTGCGGCACGTCGGACGTCGGCGAGGCGCTCTACAAGGGCACCGCCTTCGGCGCCCGAAACGAGACGGGAATGGATAATTCCGCCACCCACGACGAGGCGGAGTACGATCCGACGACCCGGACGCTTTCGACCTTCGACGTCGGGCTGAATTCTTCACTGGCGCTCGACGCGGAAATGCTCTCGCTGATTGCCGCCGAACTCGGTCGCCGCGAAGAGGCGGAGGAGTTCGACCGGCTCGCCGGAGAAACGCAGCGGCGCATTTCCGAAGAGTTGTGGGACGACAGCCGCGGCCTGTTCGCCAACCGGCAGCGGAATGGCGGCTTCGTCAGAAGCGTCGGGCCGACGAGCTTCTATCCGCTCGCCTGCGGCGCCGCCTCGCCGGACCAGGCCGATCGCCTCCTTAAGCACCTCGCCGACCCGGCGACCTTCGGCGGCCGCTTCGTCATGCCGAACGCGTCCCGCGACGACCCCGCCTATCGCGACAACGTCTATTGGCGCGGCCGCATCTGGCCGAACGTCAACTGGTTCGTCTGGCAGGGCCTGCGCCGCTACGGCTTCGATCGGCAAGCGGCGGAACTGGCGCAGAAGAGCCTCGCGCTGTTCGAAGCGTCGTGGCGGGAACAGCGCATCGCGGCGGAAAACTACAATGCCGAGACGGGTTCGGCGACCGATCAGCTCGACGCCGACCGCTTCTATGGCTGGAGCGCGATGCTGCCGCTGATCGCGACCGGCGAACTCATGGACTTCTCGCCCTGGCGCGGCTGGAGCGTGACCAACGCCGGTTCGGACGTCGTCTTCGGCCCGGTGGACAGCCCGCTCGGCCAGATCCGGCTGGCCGTGAGGCAAGGGTCGCTGAGGCTGACGCGCGGCCCCGATGTGATCTTCGAGACCCATCGCCAGGGCATGTTCTCCGAGATGACCTTCGGTCCGGCGTCGTTTTCCTGCCGCGTCCCGGCCGGGACGGTCGAGGCGACCTTGGCCTTTCCGCAGATCCCCGGCAGCGCCATCGTCGCGGCCAAGCTCGGCACGAAGGACCTTTCGGCCGATCCCGCTTCCAGCCATCTGGCTCTGACGCTTCCGCCCTCGGCCGGGCCGGAGCCGCTGGCTGTCTGGTTCCGGCCTCAGCAGGCGCCACACCGCATCCATGCATCCGGCTGACAGCCGCCGGCCGTGGCGCAGGTGACCCCGCCGGCCGCTCGACCGGTCAGTCGACGACGCCGAGCACTGCGATGCAGTCACCGGCCTTGACCAGGCCGGGGAAATGCCGGGCGACGAGGATTCCGTCCATCTTCGCGGTGTAGGTGTAGGGCTCCTGTCCCGTCCGGTCGATCGGCCAGGAGCGGCCGATCGGCTGGCCTTGCTTCACCGGATCGCCGAGATCGACCAGCGGCTCCATCAGCCCGTCGATCTCCGAGAAGGTGAAGCAGCGGTCATCAGGCATGTCGAGCCAACGGGTCTCGCGGATCTCCGGCTCGCCTTTCAGGATGCCGGCATGGCGCAGCAGATCGGTGACGCCGCGCTTGGCGATGCCGGCGGTGCGGGCACTTGCCGTCCCGCCGCCGCCGAGTTCGGTCGTCACGAACACCTTGCCCATGGCTTCGGCCGTCGTGTCGAACATCCCGACCGCGTCGATCTCCAGCATCTTCACCGAATAGGGCGCGCCGAACGCCCGGACCGCGGCAAAGCAGGCCGCCTCCTGCTGCTTGTCGTCGAGAACGTGCGCGGCGGCAAACGGCAGGAAGTCCAGCGTCCTGCCGCCGGAGTGGAAGTCGAGGACGATGTCGCCCATCGGCAGGAGATTGCGGGTGACGAAGTCGGCGATCTTCTCCGTCGGCTGGCCGAAGGGCCGACCCGGGAACGACCGGTTGAGATTGCCCTTGTCGATCGGCGAGGTGCGCGTCCCGGCCCGGAAGGCAGGGTAGTTCAGCGCCGGAACGATGATGATCCGGCCCGTCACCTGCGACAGGTCGAGATTGCGGGCGAGATCGAACAGCGCGATCGGGCCCTCGTATTCGTCGCCGTGATTGCCGCCGGTGAGCAGCGCCGTCGGCCCGTCGCCGTTCCTGGCGACGGTGATCGGCGTCAGGATCGAGCCCCACGCCGAGTCGTCGCGGCTGTAGGGCATGCGCAGGAAGCCGTGATGAATGCCGTCAGTGTCGAACTCGACCTTGGCGACGACGGGCGATGGCGGCAGCTCGGCCATCGGTTCGGGTCCGAACATGGGGATCAGTCCTTGACGAACAGCTTACGCGGCACGTTTGCCAGGAGTTCGTAGCCGGTCTCCGTGATGGCAAGGCTCTCGGTAATCTCGAGACCCATGTCCTCAAGCCAGAGGCCGGTCATGAAATGGAAGGTCATGCCGGGCTTCAGCTCGGTCCGGTCGCCGGGGCGAAGGCTCATGGTCCGCTCGCCCCAGTCCGGCGGATAGGACAGGCCAATCGGATAGCCGGTGCGGTTGTCCTTGACGATCCCGTATTTCTTCAGGACCGCGTAGAACGCGTTGGCGATGTCCTCGCAGGCATTGCCGGGTTTCGCCGCTGCAAGGCCGGCCTCCATGCCTTCGAGCGTCGCCTTTTCGGCATCGAGGAAGGCCTGGCTCGGCTTGCCGAGGAAGACGGTGCGCGACAGCGGACAATGGTAGCGGTTGTAGCAGCCGGCGATCTCGAAGAAGGTGCCCTCGCCGACCTTCATCGGCTTGTCGTCCCAGGTGAGATGCGGTGCCGAGGCATCCGCACCCGAGGGCAGCAGCGGCACGATCGCCGGATAATCGCCCCCGTAACCGTCGACGCCGCGTGTTCCCGCGTCATAGATCTCGGCGACGAGATCGCATTTGCGCATGCCGGGCTCGATCCTGTCGACGATGCGCTGGTGCATCGCCCCGACGATCCGGCCCGCGATGCGCATGTAGTCGAGTTCCTGCGCGCTCTTTTCGGCGCGCTGCCAGTTGACCAGCCCCGTGGCGTCGACGAAACGCGCCCCAGGCAAGTCCCGGCACATGGTCTCGAAGGCGGCGGCGGAGAACCAGTAATTGTCCATCTCGACGCCGATGGTCAGGCGATCGAGGCCGCGATCCTTGATCAGGGTGGCCAGCGCCTGCATCGGGTGGCGCTCGGTCGACTGAACGTAATGATCGGCATAGCCGACGATGTCGTCGTGACCGAGATAGGCCGTCCGCTTGGCGCCATTGGCATCCTGGCCGCGGCCGAACCAGATCGGGTCGCCTTCGGGCGGCACCAGCACGCCCTGATGGACGTAGAAGGACCAGCCGTCATAGCCCGTCAGCCAGGCCATGTTGGAGGGGTCGGAGACCCACAGGGCGTCGACGCCCCTGGCCGCCATGGCGCGGCGGGTCTTGGCAAGCCGCGCGGCATATTCCTCGCGGGTGAATTTCAGCTGGGGCACCGACATCGGGCCGTCTTTCCTGTCAGGTTGCAAAGGGAGTGCCGCGATCGCCGGAGCGCGCGCGGGCATGGGCAAGGGTGGCGATCGCCGTATCCTGGACGCCGGTTCCGGTGAGGTCCGCGATGGTGATCGCATCATCGAATGTTCGACCTTCGGAAAGGCCTGCAACGATTTGACCCATTTCAGGAAAAGTCACTTCGGCCGCGACCACTCCGGCGGCGATGGCGTGGTGGAGTTCGCCGAGCCGCCGGGTCTGCTTGAGGCTGTCGGCGACGTAAAGGTCGGCGCGGGCAATGGCCGCGGGCTCGATCTCGTTCTTATGCTCGGCATCCGAGCCCATGGCGGTGACATGCTGGCCGGGCTGCAGCCAATCGGCCATCAGGACCGGCGTTTCGGAGGGCGTGGTGGTGACGACGACGTCGGCGCCGTCGACGGCGTCCCGACCCGCCGCAACCGCCGTGACCGCCAGGCCCAGCTCGGTCGACAGCTCGGCTGCCACCTGTTCCGCCTTGGCAAAGTCTCGGGCCCAGATCCGCGCCTCGCGGATCGGCCGGACCAGCGTCAGCGCCTGCAGCTGCAGCCGCGCCTGGACGCCGGCGCCGAAGATCGCGGCGACCGAGGCGTCTTCCCGCGCCAGATGGCGGGCGGCGACGGCGCCGGCGGCGGCCGTCCGCACGTCGGTGAGATAGCCGTTGTCGAGGAACAGCGCCTCGACGAGGCCAGTCCTTGCCGATAGCAGCATCATCAGCCCGTTGACGCTGGGCAGGCCGAGCTTCGGGTTGTCGAAGAAGCCGGGGCTGACCTTGATCGCAAAGCCCGACAGCCCCGGCACATAGGCGGTCTTCACGTCGACCTCGCCGCGATGCTCCGGGATGTCGAGACGCATGATCTCCGGCATGGCGACCGGCTTCGTCGCCAGCGCCAGGAAGGCCGCCTCGATGGCGTCGATGGTCTCGATGTCGAGGCTGACGAACTGCCGAAGCTCGGCTTCGGTCAGGATGCGGATCTGCGGCATCAGGCGGCCTCCTCCAGCCCGTTCGCGCCGGCGACGATGCGGGCATGCTGATCCATAGCGACGTTGCGACCGGACAGGACCGCGACGGTCGGGCCGCGCATCTCGATCTTGCCGGCAAGGAGCGCGGCGATGCCGACGGCGGCACCGCCTTCGAGGATTTCGCGCTCCGCGAAATAAGCGTGGCGGATGCCGGCCGCGATCTCGGCCTCGCTGAGCAGCACCACCTCGTCGACGAGATCGCGCACCATCGCAAAGGTCAGGCGGTTGTCGAGGCCGATGCCGCCGCCGAGCGAGTCGGCAAGTGTTGGAAGTTCCTCGACCTCGACCGGATGGCCGGCGGCAAGGCTCGCCTGCATCGCCGCGCCGCGCGCCATGGAAATGCCGACGATGCGGGTCTTCGGCGATCTTGCTTTCACGGCCGCCGCGATGCCGGCGATCAGACCGCCCCCCGACAGCGGCACCAGCACCGTCTCGACGTCGGCAATGTCCTCGACGATTTCGAGGCCGATCGTTCCCTGTCCGGCGACGATGTCCGGATGATCGAAGGGCGGCAGCGGCACCATGCCGTCCTCGCGCGCCAGCCGGTCGACCTCGATCTGCGCATCGTCCTGGCTCTTGCCGACGACGCGAAGCTCGGCGCCGAGCGCGGTGATGGCGTCACGCTTGTTCTGCGGCACGAGGTTCGACAGGCAGACGACGCAGCGCGCGCCGGCCGTCTTTGCCGCATGGGCGAGCGCGCGCCCGTGATTGCCGGTAGAGGCGGCGACGACGCCCCTCGCCCGCTCCTCGTCGGTCAGGGACAGGACGGCATTCGTCGCCCCGCGCAGCTTGAAGGCGCCGGTCTCCTGCCAGTGTTCGAGCTTCAGATGGACCGGCACGCCGCAAAGATCCGAGAGCGCCGCAGAGCGCTCCATGGGCGTGCGGCGGACATGGCCGGCGATGCGCCGCGCCGCGGCCTCGATGTCTGTGATCGTCACCGCTGCATCCGTCATCTCACGCCGCCTTCGGCAACTTGTGACCGAACAGCCGCCCGGCATTCGCCAGCTTCAACGCGGCGTCGCAGTGCTGCAGGCACTCCCAGATCGTCGCCTGGTTGGAGGTGACCACCGGCCGGCCGATCCGCGCTTCGATGTCTGCGACGACCGAAACCGCACGGAGCGCCGTGCAGGAGATGAACAGCGCCTCTGCCTCGTCGGTCATCGCGGCTGCGGCGACCTCGATCAGCGCAGTACGCGAGATCCGCGCCATCACCCGGTCGTCGTCGAAGCCGAGGCAGCTGACGGCCGACAGCTCGAAGCCCTTCTTCTCCATGTACTCCACCAGCGGCCGGGTGGTTTCGGCGAGATAGGGCGTCAGCACCGCGATCCTGCGCGTGCCGAGGGCGGTCAACGCGTTGGCCGCGGCGAGCGCCGGCGTCACCACGGGAATGCCGGGCTTACCGGCCTGGACCGCCTCGGTCACGGCGACGTCGCCGATCACCGCGGAGGCCGAGGAGCAGGAAAAGCAGACCGCGTCGAGATCCGAGCCCGGCAGGATCGCGGCCGCCGCCTCGGCGAGGCGGGGGCGCATGGCGAGGAGGTTTTCCGGTGTCGTCGGATTGGCGTACTCGACACGGCTTGCATAGACGCCGATCTCGTCCGACGACACGAGGCGGGCATAGTCCAGTTCCGTCGTGTGGTCGGTCGACAGCAGGATCAGCCCGACCCGCCGCGCAATCGGCCGCTCGTCCAGGCTGACGGCCGAAGGCGAAAGCTCCCGCATCGCCGTCATGTCGCCGCCCTGCCGCGATTGCCGTAGCTGCCGAAACGGCGCTCCAGATACTTCACCCCAATCACCGAGATCAGGCTGATCACCAGGAAGAACACGCCGACGAGGGTGATCGGCTCGACATAGCGATAGTTGTAGTTGGCGATCGAGCGGGCCTGGTTCATCAGTTCGAGGACGGTGATCGCCGAGAGCAGCGGCGTCTCCTTGAACATTGCGATCAGATAGTTCGCCAGCGCCGGGATCACCGGCATGATCGCCTGGGGCAGGACGATGTGGCGCCAGGTCTGGCGGGCGGTGAGATTGCAGGCCTTCGCCGCCTCCCACTGGCCACGCGGGACGTTGTCGATGCCGGCGCGGTAGACCTCGGAGGTGTAGGTCGCATAGTGCAGGCCGAGGCCGATGACGCCGGCGACCAGCGGCCCGAGCGTGATGCCCGCCTCGGGTAGGATGTAGAACAGGAAGTACAGCTGCACGAGCAGCGGCGTACCGCGCACGAATTCGACGACGCCGGCGGTCGGTTTCGAGACGAAGCCGTTGTGCGAACGGCGCATGACCGCCAGGACGAGGCCGAGCACGACGGCGAGGACGTAGCCGAGCAGCGTTGCGATGATGGTGATCTTGGCGCCCTCGGCGAGGGTCGGCAGGATCTGCCAGACGAATTGCCAGTCCCAGTCCATGAGCAGTTCCCTCCCTTAAGCCCGAACGCCGTCGAGGCCGCGCGTCAGGCGCCTTTCGAGGGATCGCACGGCAAAGCTGATCACCGATGCGATGGCGAAGTAGAGAAGGAGGATGGTGATGAAGGGCACCGCCGTATTGCCGGTCTGGGCGCGCACCACCTGGGCCTGGAAGGTCATGTCGGAGAGCGAGATCAACGAGACGATCGCGGTTCCCTTGAGCAGTTCGATGGCGTTGTTGCCGAAGGTCGGCAGCATGATGACGATCGCCTGGGGAAGGATGACGTGGCGCATCGTCTGGTAGCGGGTGAGATTGACGGCGACGGCGGCCTCCTTCTGGCCCTCATCGACGGCTTGGACGGCGCTGCGCACCACCTCGGCGCCGTAGGCTCCGACGTTGAGCCCGAGGGCGAGGACACCCGCCTGCATGGGGCTGAGGGTGAAGCCCATCAGCGGCAGGACGTAGTAGATCCAGAACAGCTGGACGAAGATCGAGGTGCCGCGGAAGAACTCGATGTAGCCGACGGAGATCCACCGCACCGGGGCGAAGGGCGATATCCGGCCGAGGCCCGCAACGAGCGCGACCGCCAGCGCGAAGGCGCAGCCATAGACGGTGAGCTGGATGGTGATCCAGGCGCCGTGAAGAATGAGCTGCATGTAGCCGAGCCACATCTCCATGAAGGTCCGGGTCCTCGAAGGGTTGGTGTGTCTGGTTCGATGGCGCCGGCGGGACGGGTGTCCGCCGGACCTTTGGCTCCGGACCTGCGAAGGTGGCAGCGAAGCGACCCGGACCTGATGTAGCCCCGCGTGAGCGGAGCCAACCGCAGGACGAGCCGAACGACGAAGCGGCGGGACGCCCATCCATCCGCGGCGTCATCCTCGGGCTTGTCCCGAGGATCTACTGCCATCGATGGGAGGGGCTCATTGCCCGACCGATCGCTCTTCATCGATCCCGCGACGGCCGGTTCGGGAGATCCCCGAGACGGGCCCGGGGATCATGCCACGTGTCTGCCTGCGCCAAGCGCCCCTCGCCCTTCGAGGCTCGCTGCGCTCGCACCTCAGGATGAGGGGCTAATGCAAAGCGTGAGCGCAGCGGATTCCTGCGCTCCGTGCAAGGGGCTCCTTCAAAGAGCCCCCGCCTCTCACTCCGCTGCGGCGCACAGCTTCTCGCGCGAGGTCTTCATCGCCGCGGCGGCCGAGAAGCCGTAGGGCTCGACGAGGGCGGCGAACTCGCCGGATTCCTTCAGCTCGGCGAGGCCCTTGTCGAAGGCGTCGCGCAGCGCCGTCTGGTCCTTGGCAAAGGCCGCACCGTCGCAGGCGATGGGCGAATCCTCGACCGGAGCGATGACCTCGAGACCGTCGCCGCCTTTTTTGGCCAGCGAGTTGATCGACAGGACGGGCAGCGAATAGACGTCGATGCGGCCCTGCTCCAGCATGGTCAGGCCGCTCTGCGGATCGGGGACGACGATGACGCGGCTGCGCGGCACGCCGGCTTCGAGTGCCAGCCGCTCCTCGGTGCCGCCGCCCGGCGCGCCGATGGTGGCGTCGGAGCTGTCGGCGATCGACTTGAAGGTGGTGAGCCCCTTCGGATTGCCCTTCTTCACCAGGAAGGCCTCGGCGTCGCAGAGCACCGGCTCGGAATAGGCCACGGCATTGCAGCGCTGCGGCTTCATGAACAGCCCGGCGGTGACGGCGTCGAAGCGGCCTGCCTGCAGACCCGGGATCATCGCGCCGTATTCGGAGACGACCGGCTCCAGATTGTCGATGCCGAGTTTCTTGAACACCGCCCGGGCGACGTCCGGTGCGGCGCCAGACACGGTCCCGTCGGACTTCAGCTCGGTATAGGGCGGCTCGTTACCGATGGCGACGCGCACCGAGCCCTTCTCCTTCAGCTGCTCGAGCGCATCCTGGGCCATGGCGGGCGCGGCGCTGGCGGCGGCAAGGCCGGCGACTGCGACGCCGAGGACGGCGCGGCGGGACAGGGAAATCAGGCGGTTCATGGCAACTCCGTTGGGTTGGGATTGGGGTGTCATGGTCGTCGCGGCGAGACCGGCAAGCCGCCGGCCGTGCCGCTAATGCGCGGCCAGCACCTTGCGCAGGAAACTCTGGGTGCGCTCGTGGCTGGGATTGGTGAAGATCTCTGCCGGCGGGCCGTCCTCGATGATGTGGCCACTATCGAAGAACAGCACCCGGTCGGCGAAATCCTTGGCGAAGTTCATCTCATGGGTGACCAGCAGCATCGTCATGTCGGTTTCGGCCGCAAGGCGCCGCATGACGTTCAGCACTTCCTCGACCAGTTCCGGATCGAGCGCCGAGGTCACTTCGTCGAACAGCATGATCTTGGGGCGAAGCGCGCAGGCCCTGGCGATCGCGACGCGCTGCTTCTGCCCACCGGACAGCTGCGACGGCATGGCATCCGCCTTGTCGGCGAGACCCACCATGTCGAGGAGTTCCATCCCGCGCTTCTCGGCATCGACCTTCGACACGTTCTGCGTGAGGATCGGCGCCAGAGTGATGTTCTGCAGCACCGACTTGTGGGGAAACAGGTTGAAGTGCTGGAAGACCATGCCGATCTTGCGGCGCATCTCGTGGAGATGCTTCTCGCTCGCCGGCACGAGGCCGTTGCCGTTCTTCATGTGGAAGAGATAGTCGCCGTCGACGGTGATGCGCCCCTCCGACGGGTGCTCCAGCGTCATCAGCATGCGCAGGATGGTGGTCTTGCCCGATCCCGACGGCCCGATCAGTGCCAGCTTCTCCCCCGGCTTCACCTCGAAGGACAATTCGTCCAGCACGGTCAGGGAGCCGAAGCGCTTGGTGACGGATTCGAGCTTGATGACGGGTTCGACCACGCACGTCCTCTGTCTTCGGGTTTCGAAGACTTAGGATGTGGCCCAGAAGCAAATCATGTCAATCAGGAAAATTAAATCAGTACAATAATCCGACTCCTGCCATGCAATCCGGCAGCGCGCCGCTCCTTCGGCGGCATAATGCCTAGATCGCGAGCAGCAGCGGCTCCGGCGCTGCGTGGAAGAGGCTGGCGACGATCCTGAGACCGGCCCTGAGCTCGCTCTCGTTCGACGCGCCGACGGCGATGCGCACCGCCGGGTGCTCGTCCCGGCCGATCTGGAAGCTGCGCCCCGGCGCCAGTGCGACGCCGCGCAGCCGCGCCTGGGCGACGAAGACCTCCTCCTCCGCCCGGCTGGCAAGCGGCAGCCAGACATGCAGCCCTTGCGGATGGGCGGCATGAGGAATGCCCTCCAGCATGCTGCTGACGATCGCCTGACGCTTCTTCAGCGTCGCCCTCTGCCAGCGCACCAGTTCCATGGCCGTGCCGTCGCGGACCCAGCGCGAAGCGATCTCGGCGAGCAGCGGCGTGGCGATCCAGTGGCTGACCAGATGGCGGTTCGCGACGGCCGGCATCAGCCGATCGGGGGCGACGAGATAGCCGGTGCGAAGGCCGGGCAGCACGGTCTTGGTAAAGCTCGTGACGTAGAGCGTACGCTCCGGCGCCAGCGCCGCGACCGGCGGCGGACGGTCTTCGATCAAAGGGCCGAGCGGATCG
Organism: Jiella pacifica; assembly: GCF_010500815.1. Lineage (GTDB taxonomy): Bacteria > Pseudomonadota > Alphaproteobacteria > Rhizobiales > Rhizobiaceae > Jiella > Jiella pacifica. The sequence continues at coordinate 55,180 of NZ_JAAAMG010000013.1, read as the reverse complement.
TTCTCGATGATCGTCAGGCCGTTGGAGCGGGCAACGTCGATCAGCGCCTCGCGCCGTTCGAGACCCATCATCGTTGCGGAGGGATTGATCGGCGAGGGTTGCAGGAAAACCGCGCGCACGTCCTCCTGCCGGCAGAGCGCCGCCAGCGCCTGGGGAACCATCCCCTCCCCGTCGATCGCCACGCCGGCCATCTTCAGCCCGAGATAGCTCGCCAGCGGCACCAGCGTGTGGTGGCCGACGGCCTCCGTGGCGATCACCGTGCCGGTCGAGGCGGCGCTCATCATTGCGACGGTCATGCCTGCCGTCGCCCCGTTGGTAAGGACGACGTTGCCGGGCGAGACGCTCAAGCCGCAGTGGCGCAGCCACTCGGCGGCGACAATCCGGTGGCCTGGAAAGATGACGTTCGGACGGAACGACAGAGCCGCACTGGCGGGCAGATCCGCCGCCATCTCGGCGAGCACCGCCTTCATCCTGTCGAGATGCATCGTCTCGCAGACCGGCTTGAGGATCGACAGATCGACCACCTCGCCCGGTCTCTCCTGAAGATAGGGCACCTCGCCCGCCGGCTCGTGGCGCCTGACGAAGCTGCCGCGGCCGGTCTCGCCGGAGACCAGCCCGCGGCGAATCAGCTCCTCATAGGCGCGGCTCACCGTCTGGACCGAGATCCCCAGATCGTGGGCGAGGATGCGGTGGGGCGGCAGCTTGATGCCGTTCGCCAAATGACCGTCGGCAATGGCACGGGCGATCTGATCGGCGAGCGACTGATAGACCGGCCGGTGCAGCGTCGCGGGATCGAGGAAAGGCATTGTCATGAAAGCACTCTTTCGCAAATCATGTCATTGGGCAATATGGTGATGCGACGCCTATCGAGGAATGCCATGCCAATGCCGCCCATCAAGCTCGATCCGATCGACCTGAAGATCCTCGGCGCCATCCAGCGCGAGGGGCGGATCACCAAGCTGAAGCTGGCCGAGAAGGTCGGGCTCTCCCCGACCCCCTGCTGGAACCGGCTGAAGCGTCTGGAGGAGGCCGGCATCGTCGCCGGCTATCATGCCCGGATCGAATGGCGCCTGGTCGCGCCGCGGGCGACGGTGCTCGTCGAAATCACCCTCGGCCAGCATCGCCAGGCCGATTTCGACCGGTTCGAGAAGGTGGTTCGGGAGACGCCAGAGGTCACCGCCTGCTGGTCCGTCGGCGGCGGCGTCGACTACGTCCTCAAAGTCGCGACAAGCGACATCGACGCCTATCAGCGGCTGATCGACGGCTGGCTGGAGCGCGAGATCGGCATCGCCCGCTATTTTACCTACGTCGTCACGAGGACCGTGAAGGAAACCGAGGGGTGAGTGTGTCGCGTTGCCGCCGCCTGCGGAGGTGTCCCGGCTCGCATGCGAGGAGGCGGGGGCGGCAGGGCCCGCAGGAGAGAGACTCTCTCCCAAAGCCTCGAACTTCAGTCCAGACAGGCGGTCGCCGGCGCCTGTTCAGCCCGTTCCTCCGGCGCCGACCGCTTAAGCTCATGGCCATGTCGGCACGCATCGCCGGCCTTTTCGCCCGTTCGCGGGGAAAACCCCGGAGATCATCCATGAGCGCCGTCTTCGCCCGCAACGAATTCCACCCCGCCCTCGACCGCCTCGCCGACCCCCGGCTCTTCCGCGACAACGCCTATGTCGGCGGGCGCTGGGTCCGTGGCGGCAGCAGCGCGACGTTTGCCGTCACCGATCCCGCCAGCGGTGCGACCCTCGCTCACGTCGCCGCCCTCGACACCGCGGCGACGACGGCGGCGATCGATGCGGCTCAGGCCGCCTTCCCGGCGTGGAAAGCGCTGCTGCCGCAGGAACGCGGCAAGGTCCTGAAACGCTGGAACGACCTGATCCTGGCGGCCCAGGACGACCTCGCACTCCTGATGGTGCTGGAACAGGGCAAGCCTTACGCCGAGGCGCGCGGCGAGATCGACTATGCCGCGTCCTTCGTCGACTATTATGCCGAGGAGGCCAAGCGCGTCTCGATCGAGAGCGTGGCAAGCCACCTGCCCGGCGCGGCGATGAGCGTGTCGCGGGTGCCGGTCGGCGTCGCCGGCCTCGTCACGCCGTGGAATTTCCCAGCCGCCATGCTGACCCGCAAGGCGGCCGCGGCACTCGCCGCCGGCTGTACCGTCGTCGCCCATCCTTCCGCCGAAACGCCGCTCTCGGCCCTCGCCCTTGCCGAACTCGCCGAACGGGCGGGCTTTCCGGCGGGCGTCTTCAATGTCGTCACCGGCGATGCCGCGACCATCGTCGAAGCGATGTGCACCGATCCCCGTGTCCGCGCGATGAGCTTCACCGGCTCGACCGAGATCGGCCGGCTGATCGCCGCGCAGTCGGCGCCGACGGTCAAGCGCCTCGTCATGGAACTCGGCGGCCACGCCCCGCTGATCGTCTTCGCCGATGCCGATCTCGACCGGGCCGTCGCCATCGCCATCGACGCGAAGTTCGCCACCTCCGGCCAGGACTGCCTTGCCGCCAACCGCATCTATGTGGAGCGGCCGGTCTACGAGGAATTCGCGGAACGCTTTGCGGAGAAGGCGGCGGCGCTGACCGTCGGCAACGGCCTCGACGAGGGCACGGACATCGGCCCGCTGATGCACGAGCGGGCGATCGCCAAGGTCGAGGCGCAGGTAAAGGATGCGAGAGCCCGCGGCGCGAGGCTGCTCACCGGCGGCACCCGCGATGCGGCCGGGCCGCTGTTCTACCGGCCAACGGTGCTCGCCGACGTCCCGGAAGCGGCGTTGATCATGCGGGAGGAGACCTTCGGCCCGGTCGCGGCGCTCGCCCCCTTCGACAGCGAGGACGAGGTCGTCGGTCGGGCCAACGACAGCGAATACGGCCTCGTCGCCTATGTGGTGACGAAGGACGGCGTCCGCGCCACCCGCCTCGCCGCCGCGCTCGAATACGGCATGGTCGCCGTCAACCGGGTGAAGATCACCGGCGCGCCGATCCCCTTCGGGGGGGTCAAGCAGTCCGGCCTCGGCCGCGAAGGCTCGCGTCACGGCCTCGAGGCCTTCACCGACGTCAAATATGTCTGCGCCGATCTGACCTGATCCGGCCGCAAAACCACCAACCTGCAGAGAAAACCTGAAAGGAGCCGTCATCATGCTCGACGCCTCGAACGAACGCGAAGCCTTCGACCGCGATCACTTCTTCCACCCCTCGACCCATATGGGCACCCATGCCCGCGGCGAGAGCCCGACCCGCGTCATCACCGGCGCCGAGGGCGTGCGCATCACCGACGCGACCGGCCGCACCCATGTCGACGCCTTCGCCGGGCTCTACTGCGTCAATGCCGGCTACGGCCGCACCGAGATCGCCGACGCGATTGCCAAGCAGGCCCATGAACTGGCCTATTACCACGCCTATGTCGGCCACGGCACGGACGCCTCGATCCAGCTGTCGAAGATGATCATCGATCGGGCGCCAGAGCACATGAGCCGGGTCTATTTCGGCCTGTCCGGCTCGGACGCCAACGAGACCAACATCAAGCTGATCTGGTTCTACAACAACGTTCTCGGCCGGCCGGAGAAGAAGAAGATCATTTCGCGCTGGCGCGGCTATCACGGCTCCGGCGTGATGACCGGCTCGCTCACCGGCCTGCAGCTCTTCCACAACGCCTTCGACCTGCCGCGCGCGCCGATCCTCCACACCGTCTCGCCTTACTACTTCCGGCGCCAAGACCGCTCGATGAGCGAGGCGCAGTTCTCGCAATATTGCGCCGACCAGCTGGAGGAGATGATCCTCGCCGAGGGCCCGGACACCGTCGCCGCCTTCATCGGCGAGCCGGTGCTCGGCACCGGCGGCATCGTGCCGCCGCCGGCCGGCTACTGGCAGAAGATCCAGGCCGTTCTCGACAAATACGACGTCATGCTCGTCGCCGACGAGGTCGTCACCGGCTTCGGCCGTCTCGGCTCGATGTTCGGCTCGGATCACTACGGCATGAAGCCGGACCTCATCACCATCGCCAAGGGCCTCACCTCGGCCTATGCGCCACTGTCCGGCTCGATCGTCTCGAAGCGCATGTGGGACGGCCTCGTGAGCGGCGTCGACGAGCTCGGCGCCTTCGGCCATGGCTGGACCTATTCGGCCCATCCGATCTGCGCGGCGGCGGGCGTCGCCAATCTGAAGCTGATCGACGATCTCGCCCTCATCGACAATGTCCGCGAGGTCGGCCCGTATTTCCTCGCCGGCCTGAAGGATGCGCTGGAAGGCCATGCCAATGTCGGCGAGGTGCGTGGCGAAGGCCTGCTCGCGGCCGTCGAATTCGTCGCGGACAAGGACGATCGCCGCTTCTTCGATGCGTCCGAGAAGGTCGGCCCGAAAATCGCCGCCGCCCTGTTTGAGCGCGGTGTCATCGGCCGCGCGATGCCGGAGGGCGACATCCTCGGCTTCGCGCCGCCCTTCTGCCTGACGAAAGAGGATGCCGATCTCATCGTCGCCAAGACGAAAGAGGCGGTCAGGCACGTCCTCGGCTGAACGGGCGCGCCCCTCAGGCGGGCAATCCCAACGTGGCTAAAATCCGGCCGGGGCCGGCCGCGTCTCTGCATGAGGGACGCGGCGGGTCCCGGCCGGGCTGATTCTGGAGCTCGTCACGGCGCCGAACAGGCGCTCGTCGCATGCGACGAGCCGGGGGCACGACTGATGGCACACGGCGGCCACCCTTCGGCAAAGGACCGTTTCCGGTCCAAAGTTCCGGCAACGTCGAGGGGCTTGCTCGAATCAGCGCGGCGCGCTCAGATCCTTGCGGCGCGCGGTCGGCAGCGACGACCTTCTTTTGTCGCCGCCGAACGGAACGCCCTGCGGCGAGCCGCAGTCGTCATCGCGTGGACGGCGCTTTCCGCCGGCCCACGTCCGAAGGAACCCGTCCCATGCTGAACGACCCGCGTTCTCACGGCCTCTGGGAGCGTACAGCGCCACCGGCGCCGGTGACCCGGCCGCTCGGCACGGACCTTGGCGCCGACGTCGCCGTGGTCGGCGCGGGTTTCACCGGTCTGTCGGCGGCGCTCCACCTCGCCGAGGCCGGTCTGCGCGTGGCGGTGCTGGAAGCGGCCGAAATCGGCTTCGGCGGCTCGGGCCGCAATGTCGGCCTCGTCAACGCCGGAATGTGGGTAATGCCGGACGACCTCCCCGGCGTCCTCGGCGCGGTCCATGGCGAGCGGCTGCTCGACCTTCTCGGCGACGCACCCCGGCAGGTCTTCGAGCTGATCGATCGCCATCAGATCGCCTGCGAGAGCGAGCGCTCCGGAACGCTGCATCTCGGCGTCGGCAAGAAGGGCGCCGGGGAGCTCGCCGAGCGAGCCCGCCAGTGGCAGCAGCGCGGCGCCCCGGTCGAGCTCCTCGATGCGGACGAGGCGCGGCGGCTGACCGGCTCGCCGGCCTATTCCTGCGCCCTCCTCGACCGGCGGGCCGGCACCGTCCAGCCGCTCGCCTATGTCCGCGGCCTCGGCCATGCCGCCACTGCCGCGGGCGCCGAGATCTTCACGGCCAGCCCGGTCACCGAGACGAGCCGCGCCGGCGAAGGCTGGCGCCTCGCGACGCCCGGCGGTTCGGTGACGGCGGAGTGGGTGGTCGTCGCCACCAACGCCTATACCCGCACGCCCTGGCCGCAGATCCGCCAGGAGATCGTGCATCTGCCCTATTTCAACATCGCCACCCGGCCGCTGTCCTCGAACGTCGCCCGCTCCATCCTGCCGGAGCGCCAGGGCTGCTGGGACACCAAGGAAGTTCTCTCCTCCTTCCGCCTCGACCGGGCGGGCCGGCTAATCATCGGCAGCGTCGGCGCGCTCGAAGGGGCCGGGGCGAGCATTCATCGAAGCTGGGCCCGGCGCAGCCTGAGGCGGCTGTTTCCGCAACTCGGCGAGATCGAATTCGAGGCCGAATGGTACGGCCAGATCGGCATGACCGCCGACTCGCTGCCGAAGTTCCACCGCCTCGACGAGAAGGTGGTCTCCTTCAGCGGCTACAACGGCCGCGGCATCGCGCCGGGAACCGTCTTCGGCCACACCCTCGCCCGACACATCCTCGGCGAGCTCGCGGAAGAGGATCTGCCGCTGCCGGTGACGACGCCGGAGCCGCAGCGCCTGCGCCAGCTGCGCGAGGGCTACTACCGGCTCGGCAGCCAGATCGCCCACCTTTCCTCACGGATCTGACCGGATGGGGTCGACGGCCTCATGACGCCGGATGCGCGGTCCGAGCGCCGTGCCGATCATTGCGCCCGTCGCCTCGGCAATGCGGCGGCTGCCGGCCGAGACGGCGGCGCCGTGGCGCCATCGGGGCAGCGTCATCCCCAGCGCATCGACCAGCAGCGCCCATCGCTCCGGCCGCGGCCTCGTCGGCGGCCACTTGGGTTCGACCAGATATGGCGCCGCCACCGGGAGGCGATGGCGGCGGCCCGGCTGGCGCTGTTCCAGCCGCCATGCCAGCGCAGGCTGTTATACGGCGGTGAACCCGCCGTCGATCGGCAGCGTGACGCCGGATATCATCGAGGCGGCATCGGACAGGAGGAAGACGATCGGCGCGGCGATCTCGTCCTCGCTCGCCCAGCGGCCGAGTGGCATGGTCTCGAGAAACGGCTTCTCGATCTCCGGCTTGCCCCAGTACCAGGTCGACATCGGCGTCATCACCACCGTCGGGTTCACGCTGTTGACCCTGATGCCGTATTTCCCGAGTTCCAGCGCGGAAACGCGGGTGATGTTGTCCAGGGCGGCCTTGGACGAGCCGTAGGAGATGTGGCCCTTGAGGCCGACCAGCGATGCCTGGCTGGAGACGTTGACGAAGACGCCGCCGCGCCCGGCCGCGATCATCGCGCGGCTGGCATATTTCGTCACCAGCAGCGCGCCGCGGGCGTTGATCGACATGACCTTGTCGAAGACGTCGATGTCGGTGTCCATCGGCGTCGCGATCTCGCCGCCCCAGCCGCCGCAATTGACGACGCCGTAGATGTCGAGCCCCTCCAGCGCACCGCGGATTTCGTCCTCGGACTGGAGATCGAAGGGCAAGGTGCGGCTGCCCGTCGCCTTTGCGAGGCCGGCCAGCGCCTCCTCGTTGCGGCCATTGGCGATGACCTCGGCGCCGGCTTCCGTAAGCTGGCGGACTGTGGCGCCGCCGATGCCACCGCTGGCGCCGGTGACGAGGATCGGGCCCTTGTCGAACTTGTACATCGAGGATTCCTTCGTGGATTGTCTCGGGAGTCAGCGATCGCCCTGGGCGATCACTTCACCGAACCGGCGGCCATGCCGGCGAGGAAGTAGCGTTGGGCGATCAGATAGATGACCAGCAGCGGCAGGGAACCGAGCACGCTCATCGCCATCATCTGGTTCCACTCGAAGGCGTGCTGGCCCATCAGGAGCTGGATCCCGATCGGCACGGTGCGCATATCGGTCGACTTGGTCAGGGTCAACGCGAAGAGGAACTCGTTCCAGCACAGGAGAAACGTATATACCGAAGTGGCGACGATCCCGGGAACCGAGATCGGCACGATCACCCGCCACAGCGCCGTCCAGCTGGAGCCGCCATCGACGGCCACGGCCTCGTCGAGGTCGCGCGGCAGCGTGTTGAGATAGCCGGTCATCAGGAGGATCGCGTAAGGCAGGGTGAAGACGAGATAGGTCAGCACCAGCGCCGCGTAGGTGTCGAACAACCCGTAGGACACGACCAGTCCGAAGAACGGGATCAGCAGCGTGATCGGTGGCAGGGTCTGGGTGCTGATGATCAGCGTGCTCAGTGCCGCCTTGCCGCGGAAGGTGAAGCGACTGAAGCCGTAGGCCGCCAACAGTGCGATGAACACCGTCAGGATCGTGACGACTGCGGCGACGAGATAGCTGTTGAAGAAGAAGCGCAGCTTCACCGGGTCGGTCAGGATCGCGGCATAGGCCTCGAAGGTGAAGATCTTCGGCAGGATCGTCGGCGGCAGGGCGAAGATCTCGCCATTGGTCTTGAAGGAACTGGCGAGCATCCAGTAGATCGGGAAGGCGGCGAAGAAAAGGCCGGCGAACAGCCCGACATGAAGCGCCAGGGTGATCAGCTTTTCGCGTCTGGTATTGCGTCTCGCCATGGGTCTACCGGGCCTTCTGATGGCGGATGTAGAAGAGGGTGAGACCGATCGAGATGAGCAGGATCGTCACCGCGCTCGCCGCGGCCTGCGCCAGATTGTACTGGGAAAAGGCTAGCTTGTAGGTGTAGGTGCTGAGCACCTCGGTGGCGTAGATCGGGCCGCCACCGGTGGTCAGCCAGATCAGCGGGAAGACCTGCATCGTCCAGATGAAGTCGAGGAGCGAGATGCTGACGATGATCGGCATGAGCTGCGGGATGGTGATGAAGAACAGCTTCTGCGGACCGGTGGCGCCGTCGATGTCGGCGGCCTCGTAAAGGTCCTTCGGGATCCCCTGGAGACCGGCGAGAAGGCTGACCATGAACAGCGGGTAACCCGCCCAGATATTGGCGAAGGTCACGGCGTGAAGCGCCGTCTCGACCGATGAGAACCACTCGACCTTCGATCCGATGATGCCGAGGTCGATCAGAATGCTGTTGACGACGCCGTTGGGGTCGAGAAGCAGCCGCCAGATCACCGCGATGATCACCTGGGTGAACAGCCAGGGCAGGATATAAAGCACCCGCAACACGCTGCGCAGCATCGGGCTGATCCGGTCGCTGTTCAGCATCAGGGCGAAGGCGAGGCCGATCGTCATGTGCGCGACGACGCTGGCGATGGTGAAATACAAGGTATGCCAGAGCGAGGCCCAGAACACCTCGTCGCCGAAGATCGCCCGATAGTGCTTGAACCCGGCGAAGCTCGTGTCCGGCCGCAGGACGGCGCTTTCCTGGAAGGAATAGGTGATCACCATGCCCATGGGCAACAGCATCAGCAGTCCGACGACGAGAAGCGACGGCGAAAGGTAGAAATACGGGGCGACCTTCCGGCCGAGCTTGTAGTTCGCCTTCGGGCCCCGCGCGGTCATTGAGGTGCTCATCGGTCAAGTGGCCTGAAAGAACGCTTTGGAACGGGTGGGGGCGCAAGCGAACTCGCGCCCCCGGAGAGGTCTCGTCTCGGGTCGAGGCCTCAGAACTTCTCTATCCACTTGGCCTGGGCGGCCGCGGCGGTTTCTTCCGGCGTCTGCTGGCCTTCCAGCATCTTCTGGGTCTCGACGTCGAACTGGCGCATCAGGTCCACGGCTTCCGGCAAGCCGGTGAACTCGTTGGCGAGGTAGCCGGCCTGGAAGATCTCGAAGGCCTTGGCGAAGACCGGATCGGAGGTCACGAAGTCGGGCTTGGCGTTGACGTTGCCGGGAAAGGCATTGGCGAGCGACACGAGACGCGCATTGACGTCCTCGCGCATCATGTACTGCACCAGCTTCCAGGCCTCGTCCTTATGCTCGGTGGATTCGGAGATGCCGATACCCCAGGATGCGTAGGCCATCCCGCGCTTGCCTTCGTACCCCTCGACGACCGGCATCGGGATGACGTCGAAGTTGAGATCGGGATTGCGCTCGCGGATCAGGTTCACGTGGGCGAGCGTGTCGACCATCATGCCGATGCGCCCGTTGACGAATTCCTCGACCTTTTCCTGCTCGGTCTTCGAGGCGATGCCGGGCGAGATGACGCCGGCGTCGTTGAGATCTTTGACGAAGGTGAGCATGTCAAGGACCGGCGCCCCTTCGAGGGCGGGCTTGCCGTCGGCCATCATGCTCTCGCCCGATGCCCAGACCCAGGACATCATGTCGTTCAAGACGCTCGACGGCGACTGCAGCGACAGGGGTAGCGCCCAGCCGTACTTGTTCGCGTCCGCATTGGTCATCTTCTTCGCCGCTTCCAGAAATTCGGCGCGGGTCGAAGGCAGCCCGGTGACGCCGGCTTCCTTGGCGAAGTCGAGATTGACGAAGAGCGGATAGACGAAGGACGCCACGGGGAACATCACCGCCTTGTCGTCGATCTTGATGATGTCCGCGACCTGGCTCTTGTCGAAGTCAGTGCTTTCCATCAGCGGGTTCATGTCGGCGATCGCGTTCTGCGCCGACAGGCTGTTGACCCACGCGCCGTCGAGACCGACGACGTCGCTCATCGTACCGCTGGCCGCGCCGATGGCGATCTGGTCACGCGTCGTGGCATAGGGCCCGCTGATCAGATCGACCTTGATGTCAGGATTTTCCTTCTCGAAGTCGTCCATGATGGCACGCAGCGAGCCCTTCGGCAGCTCCGGCTCCCACCATTGCGAGAATTCGAGCGTGGTCTGCGCCATTGCGCCGGTGGCGCCGAGCAGCCAGATCGCGGTCGCGCCCTTCAAAAGGGTCATGGCTCTGCTGGTCTTCATAATCTTTCCTCCCTTGGTGTTCGCGGCATCCAGCCGCATGGTGATCTCGATGCGTCCGGGCCTCGTCCCTTGGGCTCTTCCCGGCCGTTGGTCCTGCCCCGCTGCTTGCCTCCGGCCCCGCGGCGAGCCGGGCCATTCCGCCATCCTCGTGCCCCTTCCCCAGTGTCCGCCCTGCCCTCCTCCCAGGCGTCAGCGAATGGCCAGATGCGTTTCCGGATCGAAGAAGTGCAGCTTCGAGCAGTCCACCGCCACGTCGATCCGGCTCCTGGCGTGGACGTCGCTCGCAGGCTCGAACCTTGCGACTGCATTCGACAGGCCGCCGAGCTCCTCGACGGCGTCGGGATCGCCGGAATCGACCGGCACCGCGTCGAGACGCAGATGCACCACGTGTTCCGAACCGAGTTCCTCGACCGTGACGACCTCTGCCGGAATGGCCTGATGGTCGCGGCCCGACGCCAGAGTGCTGTCGTAGAGGTCTTCCGGCCGGGCGCCGAAGACGATCTTGCGGCCGTCATAGCCGCGCAGCGCCGGCCGCTCCGACAGCACCGTGTCGGGCAGCTGCAAGGCGAAGCCCGGCGCCTGCAGCGTTCCGCGGCTCAACTCGGCTTCGAAGAGGTTCATCGACGGCGACCCGATGAAGCCGGCGACGAAGGCGTTGACGGGCGCATCATAGAGCCGCTTCGGCGTATCCACCTGCTGCAGCACGCCGCCCTTCATGACGGCGACGCGGTCGCCCATGGTCATGGCTTCGGTCTGGTCGTGAGTGACGTAGATGGTCGTCACCCCGAGCTGGCGCTGCAGGCTGGCGATCTCCGCGCGCATCTGCACCCTCAGCTTGGCGTCGAGGTTCGACAGCGGCTCATCCATCAGGAAGGCCGCCGGCTCGCGCACCATGGCGCGCCCCATGGCGACGCGCTGGCGCTGCCCGCCGGATAGGTTCGCCGGCTTGCTGTCCAGAAGCTCGGTCAGCTGGAGCGTCTTGGCGATCTCGTCGACCCGCTGCTTGCGTTCGGCCTTCTTCTTGCCGGCAAGCCGCATCGAAAAGCCGATGTTCTCGAAGACGGTCATGTGCGGATAGAGCGCGTAGGACTGGAACACCATGGCGATGTCCCGGTCCTTGGGGGCCATGTCCACCACGTCCCGGCCGCCGATGTACAAATGGCCGCTGGTGATGTCCTCCAGCCCCGCGATCATGCGGAGCGCGGTCGACTTCCCGCAGCCGGACGGGCCGACCAGGATCAGAAACTCGCCGTCGGCGATCTCCAGATTGAGGTTCTGGATTGCCTTGAAGCTGTTTCCATACGTCTTGCAGATGTTCTCAAGAACGACCTCAGCCATCCGTCTCCTCCCGATGCCGCCAACCTCTGCGGGATGTGCGTCATGTCTTCGGCTTACCTGACCCCTCGCCAGCGTCGGTCGCCTGTTCTTCTCTCGACAATACGGCAAACGTTACAAATCGCAAATTAAAAAATTACGAGATGTAAAATTAACGCACCTCCACTTCGGATCGCAGATCGCGAAAGCCGGGCGCATCGTCCCGACCGAGCAATTGCTCGACGGCCTCGGCGGATGGCAGTGCCTCTCGTCCGCCACGTCCACCCACGGAGATCGCCGCCGTCGCTGCCGCGAAGCGGACGCAGTCGCCGATGCTGCGCTTTTGAACGAGGGCATGGGCATAGGCGCCGTGGAAGCAGTCTCCCGCCCCCGTCGTGTCGACCACGGCGACGGGATGCGCCGGCAGATGCCGCGGGCGACCGCCCGCCTCCAACAAATAGGCGCCCTCGGCGCCGTCCGTCAGGATCACCGCCGAGCGCGTGTCCGACCACAGGTCCGCCAAGACGTCTCCGGGCGCCTGCCGCCGGGTATGGCGCCGCGCAAAGCCGATCGGCAGCACCAGGTGGTCCGAAACTTCCAGCAGAAGGTTCGTGGCCTCCCCGGCCGTCCACTCGATGTCCGCGATGACCGGCACACCGAGGTCGCGCGCCCGTCGCACGACATCGGACGAACGGATGGCATAGCCGTCGATCAGCAGCGCTCCGGCGGCCGTCAGGATCGCATCCGACAGGTCGGGCGACGTGCCGAGCCGCACGTCGTCGTCATAGGCAATGAACCGGTCGCCGTCCGAGCCGACCGTGATGGTCGCCCGGATCGGCTGGCAGCCGGCCGCACGGGGCGCATCGTCGAGGCGCACGCCGCTGGCCCGCAGTTCCTGGACTACCTCATCATCGGGAGCCTCGTTCAGCCAGCCGACGAAGCTCGCCGCACCGCCCAGCCGGGCGACGGCGACGAGCGCCGTCGCGACGTTGCCGCCGAAGGCGCGGGTGCGGCGAAGCACACGACCCTTACCGGCCTGAAGCGGCGCGTCGACATAGATGATGTCGTCGACCGACAGCGCGCCGAAGCCGATGACCGGGCGCGCCGGCCTCTCCATCAGTCCTTGGCCCGCTTCAATGCGTCTTCCGCGGCGAGCCCGTCATGGATGACGCCGCGAAACGCGCGCGCCGACATCGTCGGATCGCCGTGGCCCCACAGATTGCGCCCGACGACCGCGCCGCGGGCACCCGCCTGGATCGCCTCGGCGGTCTGCTCCAGCGCGCCGAGAAGCGTCTCGGTCTTGGGGCCACCGGCGATCACCACCGGAACCGGGCTGGTGCGCACGGTTTCCTTGTAGCTCTCGAAGTCGCCGGTATAGCCGATCTTGATGACGTCGACGCCGGTCTCGATGCCGATCCGGGCTGCGTAAGCGATTTCTTCCGGGGTGAAGACGATCTTGCAGCCGTCGGAGTAGTCGCGTGGATAGATGTGGGCGACGACGGGCATGCCGAAGCGCGCCGCGGCGTTGACGGAATCGGTGAGCCAGCGGATGTAGCGCCCCTCGGTGGCGCCGCGCACCGGGATGGCGACGGCCAAAGCGTCGGCGCCCATCCGCACCGCATCCTCGGGGGTCGCGATCAGCTCGCTGATCCGATCGTCCGGCGTGAAGCAGCCCGCCTGGATCACCAGCGACGCCTTGCCCGCATAACGCGGCCAGAGCGTGCGCGCCGCACCCGGCTGGATGCTGACGTAATCCGGCTTGCCCTGCATGACGCGCTCCAGCGCGCCCGGCAGATCGGCAAGGCCGCCATAGCGCACATCGCCATAGCCGACGAAGTGGTCGACAGCGCCGCCGAACAGGTTTCCGGAAGGGTGGGAAAACAGGCGCGCAAGGCGCACCGCCGTACCGAGAGTCATCTCAAGTCTCCAAGGATTTGGAATGTTAGATCGGGGCTTCGCACCATCGACCGGCCCCGTCGGGCCTCATGCCTGCGTCAGCGCGCGCATGGTCTCGAAGTTGCGGCGAACCGCATTGGCCGGATCTTTGCCTGCCTCGTCGGATTCTTCCTCGACGACGATCCAGCCGTTGAAGCGGGGTGCCCTCTTGGCGGCATCGAGTACGGCCGCCACGTCGCAGACGCCCGCGCCGAGCATCGCCCAGGTGCCTTCAGCCGTGACGTCCTTCAGGTGGACGTAGCGGATGCGGTGGGCGAAATCGCCGAAGGTTGCGAGGAGATCCTGGCCGCCGCGCAGGATGTGTCCGGTGTCGGGCACCCAGCCGACGGTGTCGTCCAGAAGCGAGAAAATCCGGTCGTAGTCGGCCTTGTCGAACAGAAGCGTGTTCTCGTGGGACGACGGATGCAATGCGAGATCGACACCTGCCGCGCGGGCGATCTTGGCCGAATGGTTGTAAATGTCCGCGGCACGGCCGATCTTGTCGGCGCGCGGGCCTTCCGACATCGCCGTCGCCGAGCCCATCGACAGGACGGCGCCCGGAAAGCGGGCCGCGAAGTCTGCCCATTTGCGGCAGGCCTCATAGTCGGCCTCGGCCAGGTCCGGCTCGCTGAAACCGCCATCAGAGCCGTAGGCGAAGGCGGCGAGCGCCAGGCCGGCCTCGTCGAGGCGCTTTGCGAAGGCGTCCGGCCGATCGGCATAGTGGCCGATCATCGTGTCGGTGATCTCGATGCCTTCGTAGCCGGCGGCCGCGATCGCCTCGACCAGGTCGTCCGGCCCGCCCGTCCAGCCGTCGCCGAGCATTTCCCACGTGAATGTCTGGCACGCAAGGCGCTCTGTCGCCATGGTTTTCCTCCCTCTCCCGGCGCTCCTTCGCATGAAGGGAGCGCTCCCCCGCGCGCCGCTTCCGAGCGCTTCGGGCCGACAACTCGATGGCCCGAGCTAACTTGTTTTTTTACAGATCGTCAAATAAAAATATACGAAACCAAAAAATTTGGATTGGAGGACATCTCATGTCGAAAGCCGTCCCGGATCAACTCAGGATCGGCGTCGTGGGCTGCGGGAACATCTCACACGCCTATCTGCACAACGCGGCGATGTTTGCGGGATTGCGGCCAGTGGCCTGCGCCGATATCAACCTAGAAGCTGCGAAGGCCCGCGCCGGAGCTTTCGGAATCAAGGCGATGAGCCCCGAGGCGCTGATCGCCTCGCCCGAGGTCGATCTCGTCCTCAATCTCACCGTACCCGCCGCCCATTTCGCCATCTCGATGCAGGCGCTCGAAGCGGGCAAGCACGTCTTCACCGAAAAGCCACTTGCCACCACGGTCGGCGACGGTCGCAAGCTGGTCGCAGCGGCCAAGGCTTGCGGGCTTTCGATCGGCTCGGCGCCCGATACCTTCCTCGGCGCGGCAGGGCGTCATGCCCGCCGGCTGATCGAGAGCGGCGCCATCGGCCGGCCGGTCACCGGAACCGCCTTCATGATGGGCCGCGGCATGGAGCACTGGCACCCCGATCCGGCCTTCTACTACCAGCCCGGCGGCGGGCCGGTCCTCGATATGGGGCCGTATTATCTCAGCATGCTGGTCAATCTGCTCGGCCCCGTCCACCGGGTGCAGGCGCTCTCGACCAGCGCCCACAAGGAGCGGCTCCTGACGGCCGAAGGTCCGTTGAAAGGCACCCGCATCCCCGTCGGCACGCCCACCAGCGTCTCCTCGCTGCTCGAATTTGCCAGCGGCACGCAGATCACCTTCGTCGCCTCCTGGGACGTCTATCGCCACTCGAACCGCCAGATCGAACTGCACGGCAGCGAAGGCTCGCTCGGCCTGCCCGATCCCGACAACTTCTCCGGCGTCGTGAGCCTGTCCGATCAGGGCGCGCCCTGGCAGGATCTCGACACCGCGTCCCTGCCCTTCGGCGCGCTCAACTGGCCGCTGGAAGCCCCCGATCGTGGCAACTACCGGATGCTCGGCCTCGCCGATCTGGCGCGATCTTTGATCGAGGGCCGCGCACCGCGAGCCTCGGGGGACCTTGCTTTGCATGTCCTTGAGGTGATGGAAGCGATTCTCAGGGCCGGCGAGACGGGCGAAAGCATCACCGTCGAACCCGCCGACTGCCAGCCCCGTCCCCTCGCCGAGGCAGAGGCCGAAGAGCTCCTGAAATGAGCGGCCTCGACGCATCCGCCGCCGCCGCGCTGCGTGTCATGGCCGAGGCCGGTGCTCCGTCGCTGGCGGATCTGACGCCGCAAGCGGCCCGCCTCCAGTACGATCAGGGTTACGCCGCCCTGCAACTGCCCCATGAGGAGGTCGCGGAAGCGACTGTCGAAAGCTGGCAGGGCTTGCGCGTCAAGATCTGGCGCGGCCACGGCGCGCCGCGTTCGGGCGGACGGGCCCTGCTCTATCTCCATGGCGGCGGCTGGGTCATCGGCGCGATCGAATCCCACGAGGAGATCTGCCGGCGCATCGCCAACCGGACAGGCTCCGTCGTGATCGCGCCGGACTACCGGCTGGCGCCCGAAACGCCCTTCCCCGGCGCGATCGAGGACTGCGTGGCAGCTCTCCGCCATCTGCACGAGAAGGCCGACACCCTCGCCGTCGATCCGGCGCGGATCGCCGTCGGCGGCGACAGCGCCGGCGGCAATCTCGCCGCCGTCCTCGCCCTCCTGGCGAAGGACGGCGCGGCCCCGGCCATTGCGGCGCAGCTCCTGATCTATCCGAACACCGACCAGGCCCAGAACGGCGAGAGCTTCCGTCGCTTCGCCGAAGGCTTTGGCCTGTCAGCCCGGGAAATGGCCTGGTTCCGCTCGCACTACCTGCCGACGCCGGAAGCCTGGCAGGACTGGCTCGCCGCCCCGCTCCTGGCACCGTCTCTTCATGGTATCGCCCCGGCTGCCGTCATCCTGGCGGGCCACGACGTGCTCTATTCCGAAGGCGCGGCCTATGCCGCGAGACTGGAAGCCGAAAGCCGTGCAAGCGTCCGCTGCTGGCCGGGGCAAATCCACGGCTTCCTGTCCCTGTCGGCGCTGATCCCGGAAGCGAACGAAGCCCTCGACTGGCTCTGCGACAGGTGGATGCAACTCGGCGGATGATCCTCGTCGGATCGAAACGGCCGGGCGCTGATCTGCCGAAGATGCCTCAGAACGGCCCTCCGCCAGGTGATCCGGCGGTCAAGGCCGCGGCGCCGGGCGTGCGGTTGACATTCGTCGTCCACTCCAAAGCAAGGTGTGCCCGCCGGCATTCCACGGGCACGGCGAGGACGGGCTACGCGACCTCCATCGGTTCGGGCAGACTTTCATACGCTGGGCCGCGTAAGGCGGAATTGCCGCATGCATCGAGCAGCGTCAATATCCCGCACACAGACGACGAAACGGGGACGGCAGCGCCTCGCTCTTCGGCAGACCAGAACGAAAAACGCAGCCGGAATAGCCGCTTGCAGCACGTCACACGCTCGTGACCGCCAGACTTATCCCCACCCCCGGCTGTGCCCCCACAATTCCCTTGCCGTCTTCCCGAGGGGCACGGACGATCGCCGGGATCGTTCGGGAGGACGGGCGGTGTCCGCGGCGCGACCCCTTCCGGAGGGTGTTCGCGACTCGGACGGGTTCGAGGCTCCGCCGACCCCTCGCCCACTACGAGGCGGGTGCGGATTGGTCCGCTTGAAGGAGAGGCCCTGAAAAGGGGAATCTCGTGAAGCGTCGGCAGCCGGTTTTCCAACCCGCCACCCGGCCGGAGGCGCAAGTCGAGGGCCGGGCGGGTGACGAAGGCCACAAGGGCCCGAAAAGACATCGCGCGGGACGCCGGAGGCGGGCCGTAAGCATATCGAAGTTCGGAGGGCCTGCCTCCGGCGTTCCGCTGTCCGTCCGCTCGGGCGAATGGTGCGACAAGGCGGCCCGGCTCCCCTCGGGAGACGGGCGGATCGCATGGGCCAAGACCGGCGCGCCTCGCGCCGCCGGGGAGTTTGGCGCGCCCGGGGGTATGAGCGGCGTCGATGCCGCGCTTCAGTAGCCGCCGCCCTTGCCCGGCTCCCCACCTTCGCTCCTGAACCGCCGCAGAAGCTCCGTCCCGCCGCGCATCAGCAGCGAGACGTCCGTGCCGACGGCGACGAAGTCGGCGCCGAGCGCCAGGACGGCGTCGGCGAAGTCGGGGGTGGTGGCGAGCGTGCCCGCCGCCTTGCCGCTCGCCTTGATCCGCTTCAGCCCGTCGTCGACCGCCGCCCGGACATCCGGATGGACGGGATTGCCGAGATGGCCCATGTCGGCGGCAAGGTCCGAGGGGCCGATGAACAGGCCGTCGACGCCGTCGACGGCCGCAATGTCCTCGATCGCGGCGAGGCCCTTCACCGTCTCGATCTGGAGGATCAGGCAGATCTCGGCATTGGCCGTCGGCAGATAGTCGGCGATGCGGTTGAAGGCTGACGCCCGGGCCAGCGCCGCGCCGACGCCGCGCACACCATCGGGCGGATAGCGCGTCGCGCGCACCAGTTGGCGCGCCTGCTCGGCACTCTCGACCATCGGGATCAGCAGCGTCTGGGCGCCGATGTCGAGCATTTGCTTGATCAGATACGTCTCGCCGATCGGCAGGCGTACGACAGGCGAGGAGGTCGAGTTCGCCAGCGCCTGAAGCTGGGCGAGAACGAGCGGCAGGTCGTTGGGCGCGTGCTCGCCGTCGACGAGCAGCCAGTCGAAGCCGAGCCCGCCGACCACTTCCGCCGAATAGGGATTGGCCAACGCCACCCACAGGCCGATCTGCGGATCGACGCTTTTCAGGCGCTGCTTGAAGATGTTGATCGGTGCGGGCATGGGCTCACTCGAAATGAAGGCTCACCGAGCCGTAGGGGCCGAAATCGGCTGTGATCGTGTCGCCATGGCGCGCCTCGATCGGCCGGATGAAGGAGCCGGACAGGACCACCTCGCCGGCCGCGATCTTGGAGCCGTATTCGGCAAGGCGGTTGGCGAGCCAGACGATGCCGGTGCCGGGATGGTTGAGCACCCCCGCGCCGAGCCCGGTTTCTTCGACCTCGGCATTGCGAGAGACGATCGCGCCGATCCAGCGCATGTCGGCCTCGAGCGGGCGCACCGGCCGGCCGCCCATGACGATGCCGGCATTGGCGGCGTTGTCGGCGACGGTGTCGAAGATCGTCCGCGCCTTGCCGGTGACGGGGTCGGCACGCACGACGCGGGTGTCGAGAATTTCCAGCGCCGGCACGATGTAGTCGGTGGCGTTGAGGACGTCGAACAACGTCACCCCCGGCCCTTCGAGCGGCGCCTTCATGACGAAGGCGATCTCGGCCTCGACCCGCGGCTGGATGAAGCGACCGGCGGGGATGCGGCTGCCGTCGGCAAAGACCATGTCGTCGAAGAGGACGCCGGAATCGGGCGTCGCAATATTCAGCGCCGCCTGCATGGCCTTGGAGGTGAGGCCGATCTTCCAGCCTTTTCGCACCCGCCCGGCCGATTCCTTCAGCTTCACCAGCGCGCCCTGGACCTTGTAGGCCTCGGCGAGACCGGCCTGCGGAAAGCGCTGGCTGAGCAGTGGGATCTGGCTTCGCGTCCGCTCGGCCTCGAAGAGTTCTGCGGCCATCCGGGCGACGTCTTCGTCCCGCAACGTCATGCAGCGCCCCCCTCGCCTTCGTCTCGCACACCGTTGACCAACGTGCCGAGCCCGGTGGCGGCGACTTCGACCATGTCACCAGGCTTCAGCCACACCGGCGGGTCGAGCCGGGCGCCAGCCCCGGTCGGCGTTCCGGTGACGATCATGTCGCCGGGAACCAGCGTCGTGAAGGTGGAGATGTAGGCGATGAGTTTGGCGAAGGGGAAGATCATCCGCGACGTCCGGTCGCTCTGCCGCAACTCGCCATTCACCCGGGTCGTCAGTTCGATGTCGGCGATCTGATCCTCGCCGGTGAAGGGCACGAACCACGGACCGATGGCGCCGCTGCCGTCGAAGTTCTTGCCCTGGGTGACGTTGAACTTGGCGTGGCGCACCCAGTCGCGCAGCGTGCCTTCGTTGCAGAGGCTGAGTCCGGCAATGTGGGACAGGGCGTGGGCTTCGGGGATATGGCGCCCCGCCTTGCCGATGACGATGACCACCTCGCCCTCATAATCGAGCTGCTCGGAGGCCTTCGGCCGGGTCAGCGGCACCTGATGGCCGACGAAGGACCGGGCGAAGCGGGGAAACAGCGAGGGGTTGGGCGGGGCTTCCTGGCCGTCCTTGTACTCGCCATTGCGATCCGGGTAGTTCACCCCGACGCAGATGATCTTTTCGGCATTCGGCACCGGGATGTCGAAACCGACGTCGGCTTCCGCCATGTCGGGCGACAGCGCCTCGCCCGCCGCGACCAGCCTGTCGACCGCGCCGGCCTCGATCACGGCCCGAAGGTCCGGCCACTCGCTGCCGTGCCGGGCCGAGAGGTCGACGATGCCACCGTCCCTGGCGAGGCCGTAGCCGGGTTTTCCGCCGGCGATGAAGCTGAGGAGCCGTGCCGTCATGATCGTTCCTTCGTCGGCCATCTCAAGGGGCGATGATCGGCTGGGCGGCGAGATCGGAATCGGTCAGTTCCGCGCCGGAAAACAGCGAGCCTTCATGGAACCAGGAGCGCGGCGCCGGAGCCCCCCAGAGCGTCTGGCGCTGCGGATCCTTGAGGTCCCACTTGATCGGTTCGAGATCGGGGTCGACCGTCTGGTAGTCCGAGCAGTAGATCTCGATCCGGTGGCCGTCGGGATCGCGGACATAGAGAAAGAAGGCGTTGGAGATGCCGTGCCGACCGGGGCCACGCTCGATGTTCTGCAACCAGCCTGTGGTCGACATCAGGTCGAGAAGGTCGATGATGGCGAGCGGCGTCGGCACCCAGAAGGCGGTATGGTGCAGCCGCGGGCCGCGGCCGTTGGTGAAGGCGATGTCGTGGACCCCGCCCTTGCGATGCGCCCAGGCCGCCCAGAGCCGGCCGCTTTCCTCGTCCTCGGTATATTCCGTCACGCGGAAGCCGATCTCGTTGTAGAAGGCGACCGCCTCGTCGACATTCTGCGAAAAGACGTTGAAATGGTCGATGCGCAGCGGCTTCACGCCCTTGTAGAGCGCATATTGCTGATGGATCGGCGGCAGCCTGTCCATCTTGCAGTAGAATTCCAGCGGAATGCCCTGCGGGTCGCGGGTCTGGAAGGTCTTGCCCTGATAGGGCCGCTCAACCCACTCGACCGGAAGCTCCCGCCCCCCGAAAAACGCCGCCGCCCGGTCGAGATCCTCCTCGTCGAAGACCTTGAAACCGAGGTGCCGCGCTTCGCCCGCCGCGGCCTTGCGCAGGACGATGCAGTGATGGCCGCGCTCCTCGAGCGCCCTCAGATAGATCACATCGCTCGTCTCGTCGGTGACCTGCAGGCCGAGCGTGTCGACGTAGAAGGCGCGCGACTTGCCGAGATCGGTGACCAGAAGCTCGACATGGCTCAGGCGGACGATGTTGAACGGGGGATAGAGTTGCGGCTTGGGTATGGGCATGACGGTTTCCTCCCGGCTGGCGGAGCGGCTGGACGCGCGGACCGACGCGATCCAACCGCCTGAAAAGTCTTCGATCGTCCCGGCAGTCAGCCGCCGAGCTTGGGGATGCGATGGGCGGACGTCGCGAAGGCGACGTTCTTGGTTTCCATGTAGAAGTCGAAGGACCAGTCGCCGCCGTCGCGGCCGATGCCCGAGCTTTTCACCCCGCCAAAGGGCGTCGGCAGGTGGCGGACGTTCTCGGAGTTCACCCAGATCATCCCGGCTTCGAGCGCATCGGAAAAGCGGAAGGCGCGGGTGACGTCGGAAGTCCAGAGATAGCCGGTGAGGCCGTAGTCGACGTCATTGGCGATCTCGAGCGCCTCTTGTTCGTCCTTGAAGGAAATCGCCGACAAGACCGGGCCGAAGATTTCTTCCTGGGCGACGCGCATGTCGTTCGACACGCCGGTGAACAGCGTCGGCGCGACGTAGCAGCCGCCCCCTGGCCCCTGGACCTTTTCGCCGCCCGCGGCGATCGTCGCTCCCTCCTGCCGGGCGACGTCGAAATAGGAGAGCACCTTCTTCTCGTGCACCGGATGGATCAGCGGGCCGACGACGGTTTCGGGGTCCAGCGGATGGCCGATCCTGATCGCCTTCGCCTTTTCCGCAACCCTGCCCACGAACGCGTCATAGATCGGTGCCTCGACCAGAAGCCGCGAGGACGAGGTGCAGCGCTCGCCATTGAGCGAGTAGATCATGAAGACCGCCGCATCGACGGCGCGGTCGAGATCGGCGTCGGCGAAGACGATCACCGGATTCTTGCCGCCGAGCTCGAAATGCACCCGCTTCAGGGTGTCGGCGCCCTGGCGCATGATCATCGAGCCGGTGCGGCTTTCACCGACGAAGCCGATGGCCTTGATGTCCGGATGTTCGGTCAGCGCCTTGCCGGCATCCTCTCCGAAGCCGTTGACGAGGTTCCAGACGCCTTTCGGAAGGCCGGCCTCTTCGGCGATCTCGACGAGGAGACGGGCGGTCAGGGGCGAGAACTCGGCCGGCTTGTGGACGATGGTGCAGCCCGCCGCCAGCGCCGGCGCGATCTTCCAGGTGGACAACATGAACGGCGTGTTCCAGGGGGTGATCACCCCGACCGGGCCGATCGGCGAGCGGGTGGTGACGTTGATCTGGCCCGTCGTCCGAAGCGAGGCGCCGTCACGTGCGGCTGGCGCCCTGTCGGCGAAGAAGCGGAAGTTCTCCGCCCCGCGCAGCGCCGCCTTCGACATGAAGCGCCAGGCCTGGCCGGTGTCCATGCATTCGACGAGGGCGATCTCTTCGGCCCGTGCGACGATGGCGTCGGCGACCTTGTGGAGGATCTTCTTGCGCTCGTCGCCCGAGATCGCCGCCCAGGC
The DNA here is from genome assembly GCF_010500815.1 of Jiella pacifica. Lineage (GTDB taxonomy): Bacteria > Pseudomonadota > Alphaproteobacteria > Rhizobiales > Rhizobiaceae > Jiella > Jiella pacifica. The sequence goes on along the minus strand of NZ_JAAAMG010000013.1, from coordinate 32,715 downwards.
CGGGAACGCCGCCTTCGCCGCCTTGGCCGCCCGGTCGACGTCCGCCGTCTTGCCGTGGGCGACGCGCGCCAGCGGCTTCAGATCGACCGGCGAGATCGTCTCGAAGGTTTCGCCGTCCGCTGCTTCGACCGCCTCGCCGCCGATCTGGTTGGCGACGATGCCTTCGCTGAACCTTGCCAGATGGCGCTCGGCCTTGGCGAGATGGGTGTCGAAATCGCTCATCACGTGGTCCTTCGTCCGTTGCGGCCGCCGACGGAAGCGTCGATCTCCGCCTTGTTCCGCCAGGCCCGGACAGCGGCGGACGACGACCGCCCGCCAGCCATCCGCAGCCGCGGGCTTTCTTCAGCCTTCCCGAGCCGGCGTCCGCAGCCGGGCATGCATGGCGTTCTTCTTCCAGCTGAGAGCCGGATCGATCTCCCGCACTTCCAGCGACAGCGCGAAATGCGGCTCGGCAAAGAGCGGCTTCAGCCGCCGCTCCGCCGCAGAGAACAGGGCCTCGCCGATGCGCTTCTTATCTTCGCCGCTGCGCCCTGCCCCCATGCGCAGGCTCATGTCGAGAAAGGCGTTTTCGGGCCGTTCGTCGGCGATGGCATAGGCCTCGCAGGCGATCGCCCGGACACGCACCGCACCGATCTCGAACAGCCCGGTCTCAAGCAGGGCATCCTTCAACTCGGCGCAGAGCGCCTGAAGATCGGCTCGCTGCGAGAGATTGGCCGAATGTTCGATGGTGAGGTGAGGCATGGAAGTCGTACCGTCCATTTGTTAACGTGTTAATTATATGCACGCAGCTTCGTCAAGGGCAAAATCCGATGCGCCTCATCAGGCCGCCGCCTCGCCTTTGCCGAAGCCGAGATAGGTCTGGATCAGGCGCTCGTCGGCAAGCAGCGTCGCGGCATCGCCCTCCATGGCGATGCGCCCCTGTTCGAGCACGTAGCCGTAGTCGGCGATCCGCAGGACCGCCCGGGCGTTCTGCTCGACGATGAGGATGGAGACGCCGCTTCGGCGAAGCTCGGAAACCGTTTCCAACACCTCGGCAACGATCAGCGGAGCGAGGCCGAGGCTCGGTTCGTCGAGCATCAGAAGCTGCGGCCGGGCCATCAGGGCTCTGGCAATGGCGAGCATCTGGCGTTCGCCGCCGGACAACGTCCCGGCCGTCTGGTGCCGCCGCTCCTTCAGCCGCGGAAAGCGCTGATAGCCGGCTTCGAGATCGGCTTCGACGGCACCTTTCGGCTCGTGCCGCCGCGAATAGGCGCCCAGCGCCAGATTGTCGGCGACGCTCATTTCGGCAAACAGCTCGCGCTTTTCCGAAACGAGGCAGAGGCCCCGCCGCAGCCGGTCTTCCACCGGCATCGCTGCGACGTCGCGGCCGTCGAGCGTCGCCTGGCCCTTCGATGGCAACAGCCCCATGAGGGCGTTGAGAAGCGTGGACTTGCCGGCGCCGTTCGGACCGATAACCGAAACGATGGCGCCCCTCGGCACGTCGAGCGAGATGCCTCCGACGGCCTCGACGGGCCCATAGGAGACGTGGAGATCTCGCACGCAAAGCAGCGGCGTGTCTGGCGATGTTCCACTCATGCGGCCACTCCGAGATAGGCTTCCTGGACGGCGACGTCGTTCTGGACGTGGGTGGGGGCGCCTTCGGAGATCTTCTGGCCGAAGGAGATGACCACCAGGCGGTCGACGAGGTTCATGACGAAATTCATGTCGTGCTCGACGACGAGGACGGCGACGCCCTCCTCGCCGAGCTTCGACAGGAGAGCGGCGAGCTCCTGCTTCTCACGGTAGCGCAGGCCCGCCGCCGGCTCGTCGAGGAGAAGCAGCGCCGGATCGGCGGCGAGCGCCCGGGCGATTTCCAGGATGCGCTGCTGGCCGAGGGCGAGGCTGCCGGCCGGCTCGTGAGCGAGATGGGCGAGCCCCACGCGGTCGAGCTGGCGCATCGCTTCTGCGAGCAGCCTCTCCTCCTCGCGGCGGTCGAGGCGAAGCAGCGCCGAGAGATAGCCGCGGGTCGAGCGCAGATGGGCGCCGACGGCGACGTTTTCGAGCGCCGACATGTCGGAGCGCAGGAGGACGTGCTGGAAGCTGCGCGCCACGCCCAGCCGGGCGATCTTGCGCGAGGCCATGCGCTCAATGCGCTCGCCGGCGAAACTGATCGTGCCGGCGGTGGCCGGGCTGATGCCGGTCAAGAGATTGAACAGGGTCGACTTGCCGGCACCATTCGGGCCGATGAGCCCGAGGATCTCGCCGGCCTTGAGGTCGAACGAGACATCGTTCACCGCGATCAACCCGCCGAAGCGCTTGGTGACGCCCGCGACCGTCAGAAGCTCCGTTCCGCGCTCCGGCTTCGGTCGGGACGAGAAAGGCGCGATGGCGCGGGCCCGATCGAGATCCATCCACGGCCGGCCGCGCGGCGGCAACAGCCGCAGCAGCCAAGGCATGACCCCTCGCGGCGCGGTCTGCAGCAGGACCACCATGACGAGGCCCAGCATGACGATCTCGGTGGCGCCGCCGCTGCCGACCAGTTCAGGCGCGAGCCGCTGCAGGCCGTCGCGCAAAAGCGTCATCAGCCCGGCGCCGATCACCGCGCCGAACAGATGAGCCGAGCCGCCGATCACCGTCATGAAGAGATATTCGATGCTGGCGTTGAGGCCGAAAGGAGTCGCGTTCACGAACTGGATGAGGTGGGCGTAGAGCCAGCCGGTGAGTGCGGCGAGCACCGCGGCATGGACGAAGATGACGAGGCGTAGCCGCGCCGTGTCGACGCCGAAGGCCTCCAGCATTACTCGGCGCCCCCGCAGGCAGCGCACGGCGCGCCCGTCGCGCGAGGCGAGAACATTGGCGACGGTGAGGAGCGACAGCGCGACGGCGGCGACGATCAGCCAGGTATAGGCGGGACCGGAAGGCTCCCAGCCGAAGAGCGAGATCGGCGGGACGGCCGGAATGCCGTCATGGCCGCCGAGGGCCGCGACGTTGCCGACGAGAAAATACAGGCTGAGGCTCCAGGCGATGGTCGAGAGTGGCAGGTAGTGGCCGGAAAGCCGCAGCGTCACCGCCCCGATGACGAGGGCGAAGAACGCGCCGGCGAACAGCGCCACCGGCAGCGCCAGCACCGGCGAGAGGCCTGCCGCCGTCGTCAGCCAGGCGGTGGTATAGGCGCCGACGCCGACGAAACTCGCCTGGCCGAAGGAGGTCAGCCCGCCGATGCCGGTGAGGAGCACGAGACCGACGACGACGATGGCGGCAAGGCCGATGAAGTTCATCAGCGTCAGGCCGTAGGCCGAAAGGACGGCGGGCAGGACGAGGACGATGGCCGTGAAGACCAGAAGGGCGATCCTGCGGGTGCTCATTCCTCGTCCTCCTCGACATGGGTGGAACGCAGCGACCGCCAGAGCAGGATCGGGATGATCAGCGCAAAGACGATCGCATCCTTGTAGAGGCTGGCGAAGAAGGACGAGTAGCTCTCGAACAGGCCGAGCAGCACGGCGCCGAGGGCCGCCAGCGGATAGGAGGCGAGGCCGGCGAAGATCGCGGCGATGAAGCCCTTCAGGCCGATCAGGAAGCCGGTGTCGTAATAGACCGTGGTGATCGGCGCGACGAGGATGCCGCAGAGGGCCCCGGCAAAGCCCGCGAGCAGGAAGACGAGCCGCGCCGCCTGTTCGGTGCGGATGCCGACGAGCCGGGCGCCGACACGGTTGAAGGCGGTCGCCCGCAGCGCCTTGCCGGAGAGCGTGCGGCCGAAATAAAGCGCCATCGCAATGATCGCGACGATCGCCACCGCAACGACCACCATCGCCTGGGCCGAGACCGGCACGCCGAACACGGGAAAGCGGCCGGCGATCAGCGGCGGCGTGCGCACCCCCTCCGGCCCGAAAGCCAAGAGTCCGCAGCCGAGCAGCACGAAATGCACCGCCATGGCGACGATCAGCGAGTGCAGCACCGTCGCATCGCCGAGCGGCCGGAAGGCGACGCGGTAGATCAGCGGCCCCATCGGCACGACGATCAGAAGCACGAGGACGATGTTCCAGAGAAAACCGAAGCCGGCACCGGCGGTGGCGAAGGTCAATGCGGCGACGGCGAGCGGCACGAGACCGTAGGCGGCCATCGCCCGAAGCCGCGAGGTGGAACGGTCGCCGCGCAGGTAGCCGAAGCCTTCGAGCCCGGCGGCCAGCAGGCCGAGGGCGACGATGAGCCAGATCGAGCCCGGCGCCGTCCCCTGCTGCAGGCTCGCGAGCGACAGTGAGGAATAGGTGACGATCTCGCCCTGGGGGATGAAGATGATGCGCGTGACGGAAAAGACCATCACCAGTGCGAGCGCGATCAGCGCATAGATCGCGCCGTTGGTCAGCCCGTCCTGGGCGAGCAGCGCGCCGATGAGATAGGACATGGTCGATCCCCTGGAGGCGGAAGCATGGCGCCCGGGGCCGCCGCTGCTCGCGCATCCAACATGGCGAGAATGATGTGTTTCGAACGGACCCGGCCGTAGGGCCAGGCGAGCAGGCGGATCTCCAGGATCTTGCGGCTCAGGCACCCCCAGCCGCAGGCCAGGCGCCGCAATACCTGCCCCGTTTCGGCGATACCGCCTACCGCGTGGCCGGGCGAAGCCCGGCGCGGCGGGAAGACGCTTCACCCCCGGCGAGCCGCCGGCGTGAAGAAAGCCAGCGCCGAGGCTATTCCAGCGGCACGTAGACCCACTTGCCGTCCTCGATCCTGACGAGGGATTCGGCGCGCAGATCGGTGCCGTTGTGATCGGTCGGGCTCATGTTGAAGACGCCTTGCGCGCCGACCAGCTCCTTCTGGCTCTCGAGCGCCGCGCGGAGCGCCTGACGGAACTCGGGCGTGCCGGGCTCGGCCTCCTGCTTGGCCTCGGCCGCGGCCGCAGCGACGAGCTTGAAGCCGTCCCAGATGGTCGCGCCGAACAGGTTGCGCGTACCCTCGCCGTATTTGCCCTCATAGGCGGCGATGTATTTCAGCGCTTCGGGCTTGACTGGATTTTCCTCGGGCAACTGCTCAGCGACGAGGACCGGCGAGACCGCCAGCATTACGCCGTTCATGGCATCGCCGCCGACGCGCAGCACATCCGGATTGGCCATGCCCTGGTTGATGTAGATGTCGCCTTCGTAGCCGAGATTGCGCAACTCCAGGATCGGCGCAACGCCCGGCGTGCCGGAGGCGCCGATGATCACGGCGTCGGGATTGGCCGACAGGGTCGACAAGGCCTGCGCCGTCACGCTGGCGTCGCGCGGCGAGAAGCGCTCGTCGGAAACCACCTCGATGCCGCGCTTCTCGGCTTCCTTCTTGAAGGCGCCGATGAAGCTGTCGCCGAAGGCGTCGTTGAAGCCGATGAAGCCGACGGTCTCGTCGCCCGCCTTCTGCATGCTGCCATAGACGTAGTGGGCCATAGAGGACTCCTGCGGCGCCAGCTTGAAGGCCCACTTCTTCGGGCCCTCCACGGGGCTGGCGATCACTGCCGAGCCGGCGGCCGAGATGAACACCGTTTCCCCCTTGGCCATCGCCTCCAGAATGGCCAGCGAGGTGGGCGTTACCGACGGCCCGAGCACGACGTCGACCTTGTTCTCCTCGATCAGCTTGGCGGCGGCGCGAACGGCGGCCGACGGATCGCTGGCATCGTCGACGATCGTGTAGCTCACCGGCTCGCCGTCGATCTCCCGCGGCAGGACGTCGATCGTCTGCTTTTCCGGGATGCCGAGCGAGGCGGCGGGGCCGGTCAGGGACAGGATGGCGCCGATCTTGATCTCGGCATTCGCGGCGGTCGAGGCGAGAAGCCCGGCTGCGAGCGTGGCGAGGGCGAATGTGCGCATGCTTCCTCCCGATGATTGGCAACCGAGCCCTCCCGGCCCGGCGACGCGCAGTTAGTTAACATGTTCATATTTCTTCCGCAACCGATCCCTGCCTATTTCGGCTCGATCGGCTCCTTCAGCACCTCCTCCAGCTCCTTCAGCATCGCCTGCAGCAGCTGCAGCCTCTCGGCCCCGAACCGCCGGGTGATTTCCGCGTAGATCGCCTCGGAATGCTGGCCGGCCCGCTCGACCAGATCGCGCCCGGTTGGGCTGATCGCGACCATGCCGCGCCTCAGATCCTCCGCAACGCTCGACCGCTCGATCAGACCTCGAGCCTCGAGATCGCGGATGATCCGCGACAGCGAAGGCGGCAGCAGGAACGTCGCCGAGGCCAGATTCATCGTGCCGATGCTTTCGACCGTCGTCAGCGCACGCAGGACACGCCATTGCTGTTCGGTCAGATCGAAATGGCGAAGGCCGGGGCGGAAATGGCCCATCACCGCCTCGCGCGCGCGCAGCAGCGACATCGGCAGCGAGCGGGAGAAATCGCGCAATCGGCCGCGGCTGGTCTGCGCCGCCCGGGACGAGGCGACGGCCTCGTCTGAGGCTCTCTTCATGCCTCGGTTCCTTTTCGGCTGGGGTTTGCAAGAAAGGTTTCGAAATCCGTCAGTTCGCGCCGACAGTGGCTGCGAAAGGCCTCGGCCCTGCGGCTGAGGCGCACGTTCAGCGGCCAAGCGAGGACGACGCCGAAATCCCGCGACTGTTCGGCGACGGGCCGCCAGACGACGTGGGCACCGTCATGAGTGACGTCGGCGGCCGGGTGATGCAACAAGACGGAATAGCCGAGTTCGGCGCCGACGAAGGAGCGGACCAACTCGAAGTTCGCCGTTCTGCGGCCGATGCGCGGCGAGATGCCGGCATGGGCGAAGATGCCCAAGGTGTTCGCCCCCGCCGGAGCGGCGTCGTAGAGGATGAAGGGCTCGTCGGCCAGATCGTGCAGCGACACCGCCTGCCGTCCGGCGAGCCAGTGGGCGGCGGGCAGCACGACGTGCGGACGAATGCGGTACAGCGTGTCGCGGGCGAAGCGATCGCTGAGACAATGTTCGTAGACGATGGAAAGCTCGGTGCGCCCCTCCTCGAGTTCGGCGAGAAGCGTTTCGTGCCGGTCGTCCCGCAGATCGACGGCGATGGCGGGATGGGCGTCCTGGAAGCCGCGCAGGAGTCTGGCCGCCAGAAACGGCGAGAGCGTCGACACGCAGCCGACGGCCAGAGATCCGGCGGGCTCGAGCTCCCAGCGCTCGGCCAGCGACTGCAGATCGGCGGCAGAATCGAGGACGGTGCGGACCTGGCCGACCAGATTGGCGCCCGCCTGGGTCAGCCGCGCGCCGACCGCACGCTGGCGGTGCAGCAACACCGTGCCCAGTTCCCGCTCCAACTCGTTCAAGGCCTGGGTCAGCGCCGTCGGTGAGACGTTCAACTCTTCGGCCGCCGCCCGCACGGAGCCGCGCTCGGCGACGGCGAGAAAATAGGTCAGCTGTCTCAGCGAAAACCGGACGTTCACGCGCTTGCTCAATTAAACTGAGTTTAGAGTTCGATAAATCCCATTTTACGAGTGATAGGGATAGTTATTATGTTAAGCAAGCCGCCGCCACGGGCGTTTCGATGCGCCTGGCAGGACGGGAGACAACGGTTGGGAGGCCGCCATGGATACGATATCCCGGGATTTTGCCGCTGCGATCGCGCTGGAGGATCTCTGGAACGATCCCTACCCGACCTACGAGCGACTGCGGAACGAAGCGCCCGTGGCCTTCGTGCCGGCCGCCAACCGCTACCTCGTCACCCGCCATGCCGACATCGTCGAACTGGAGCGCAAGCCGGAGATCTTCAGCGCCCATGAGGCGAACTCCCTGATGATCCGGGTGATGGGCCACACGATGATCCGCAAGGACGGGGCCGCCCATCGCCGCGAGCGCCTCGCCTGCGAGCCGGCGCTGCGGCCGGGTGTCGTGAAGAACAAGTGGGTGCCGACCTTCCAGGCGATCGTCGACGCGTTGATCGATGGCTTCGAGAAGGACGGCATGGTCGACCTGTTCGATCGCTTCGCCGGTCCTTGCGCCTCGCTGTCGCTGATCGCCATGCTCGGCCTCAAGGACGTCGACCAGAAGGACCTGCGCATCTGGTCCCAGGCGATGATGGACGCGACCGGCAACTATGCCGACGATGCGGAGGTCTGGCGCCGTTCGGACGAGGCGGCGGCCGGCGTCGACGCCGCGCTCGACGTCGCCATCCCCTATCTTCAGGCCAACCCGGACGAGTCGCTGATTTCCTGCATGCTGCATGCCGACGATCCGCTGTCGCGCGAGGAGATCGCCGCCAACGTCAAGGTGATCATCGGAGGCGGTCTGAACGAGCCGCGCGACGCCATCGCCACGGGCGCATACGCCCTCCTCGCCGATGACGAGCAGCGCCGACTCGTCGAGGCCGATCCGGCCCTCTGGCGCAAGGTCTTCGAGGAAACCGTGCGTTGGGTCTCGCCGATCGGCATGTATCCGCGCCAGACGGCGGTCGACACCGAGCTTGCGGGCATCCCCCTTCCGGCCGGATCACGCATCGGCGTCGTCCTCGCCGCGGGCAATCGCGACGAGACGGTCTTCCAAAATCCCGATCGATTCGACATCAACCGGCCCAAGGCGCCGCACATCGCATTCGGCGGCGGCCCGCATTTCTGCCTCGGCGCCTGGGCGGCCCGGGCGCAGGTCGGCGAAATCGCCCTGCCGACGCTCTTTTCGCGGCTGAAGAACCTGCGCCTCGACGAGAGTGAGCCCGTGCGTTTCGGCGGCTGGGTGTTCCGCGGCCCGCTGAACCTGCCCGCCCGCTGGGATGCCTGAACGTCGGGGTGCGATCGCACGGCCCCGGTCTCCCGGTTGTCCGGCGATCGGCAAGCGCCAGCCTTGGCCTGCCGATCACGACCACCTCATCAAAGCCGACCCCGATGGTGGCGGGCACGGCGGAGGCGTGGGCGAGAATCTGCGAACCGGCGTCACGACGACTGTCCAGGCGTCTTGGCCCATCAAATCCTTCCGTCGAGGAGAAGCATCATGCCCACGATCACCTTCGTCGAAGCCGACGGCACCGAACGCACCGTCGTGGCTGCCGAAGGAACGAGCCTGATGCAGGCGGGCGTCGCCAACGACATCTCAGGCATCGTCGGAGAGTGCGGCGGCTCGCGCATGTGCGCGACCTGCCACGTGGTCCTCGACCTCGCCGATTTGCCCCGGCTCCCACCGATTTCCGAGGGAGAGGAAGAGATGCTCGAATTCGGCACCTCCGAACGCTTCGAGGGAAGCCGTCTGGGCTGCCAGATCCCGGTCACTGACGCATTGGATGGGCTGAAGGTTCGCGTGCCGGGATAGCGCTTCGCTCGCGCCTGCTCTTTCACCTACGCCGTCACGACCGAGGTCGATTGCCGGCACACTCCGGGAACCGCCGACTTCGAGCTATCCATCAGCTTCGACGAATCACGGGGGTGCCACACGGATCGCTGGCTCGGGCGACGCGGTGCGAAGCGGCCTGTCTGGAAAATTCTGGCAGACGTCGTGCAAGCCCGCTCATGTCCCTAGCGAGCATGCCGCCTGCCGGCTGCTTATCTTCAGTGTCTTCGTCTGAAGAGAATTGGTACGCCCAAGGGGAATCGAACCCCTGTTTGCGCCGTGAGAGGGCGCCGTCCTAACCGCTAGACGATGGGCGCGTCGCGCATTGTTCTGCGCTGATGCCGGGTCTCTTAGAGGCTCCAGCCGACGAACGCAAGGGCTTTTTCGTCAGAGCGTGAAGTGACCGACCTTCACCCCCGACACCATCGCCGATGCTCCCCGCAGTGGCAGCCATACCCCACGACCGGCCGTCGCGGCGTAGGCTGTCAAGCAGTCAAGCGGCCGTCAGCGCGAGGCCGCGTTTTCAAGATCGACCCGCGTCGCGCCTTTTCGGCCGACGTCGAGGCGCTTGACGATGGCGCCATCGGAAAGGGAGACAACATACAGGCGGTCGATGCCGCCCGCCCGGGTGTGGATCAGCGCCCGGTCGCCATCGAGGCCGGTGTCGACGATCTCTTCGTCGGCCGGTAGTTCGACGCTCACCGTCGGCGCGCCGACGCCCTTTGTCTGCGGCAACGTCTTGTAGACAACGACGCCGAGCACCGCCATAACGCCGATCAGCATGATGCCGATCGAGACCGCGAGAAGCCGGACCATCTTGCGCCGCAGACGCTCCGCTGCCGGATCGAGCGGCTTTTCGTCCTCTTCCCTCTCCTGTCCGGCCGGCCCCATGATGCTTCCTCTCTCGATCACATTTCGTCCGGCGTCCGCCGTCGGGACGGGACCGGCAAAGGTTCAGGCTGCTCCTACAAGGCTTTAAACCATGCAGACAAGACGCTTCAGCGTGGAAGCCGCCGACGAAGGCGAACGGCTCGACGTCTTCCTGGCGCGGGCTCTGGAAGGCGAATTGTCGCGAAGCCGCATCAAGGTGCTGATCGAGGGCGGCCATGCCAGGGTCGCAGACCGTCCCGCAAGCGGTGCGAAGCAGAAACTGTCTGCCGGCGACGGCGTCGAACTCGCCCTGCCGCTGCCGGAAGACCCCGAACCGAGGCCGCAGGACATCGCGCTCGACATCCGCTACGAGGACGAATGGCTCCTGGTCATCGACAAACCGGCCGGCCTCGTCGTCCATCCGGGCGCCGGCAATCCGGATGGCACGCTGGTGAACGCCCTGCTCGCTCATTGCGGGCCGAGCCTGACCGGCATTGGCGGCGTCCGCCGCCCGGGCATCGTCCATCGCCTCGACAAGGATACCAGTGGCCTTCTCGTCGTCGCCAAGACAGAACGCGCCCATCGCGACCTGTCGGAACAGTTCGCCGCCCATGGTCGCGACGGTAGGCTCCGACGCGCTTATCTCGCCGTCGTGTGGGGCGAGCCACGCCCGCCGGCAGGGACGGTCGACGCCGCCCTCGGCCGCTCGGCGGCGAACCGGATCAAGCGGGCGGTGGTGCCGGCCGGACGGGCCGACGCCCGCCATGCGGTCACCCACTACGAAACGCTCGCCGCCGGGAGGGCAGCGGCCGAGGCCTCGCTCCTCACCTGCCGACTCGAGACCGGTCGCACCCATCAGATCCGCGTCCACATGGCCCATCTCGGCCATCCGCTCGTCGCCGACCCGCTTTACGGCGCGGGGGTGAAGACCAAAGCGGCAAAGCTCGAAGCCGAGGCGAGAGCCGTCGTCGAGACACTGGGCCGGCAGGCTCTCCATGCTGCCGAACTCGGCTTCTGCCATCCCGAGAACGCCCGCCCGCTGTCGTTCCGCTCGCCGCTTCCCGGCGACATGCGGGCGCTCTGCGAGGTCCTCTGCATCGACGCTCCCGAAATCGTGACAAAGCGGTCCGACGGGTGACCTGTCGGCGTTCTGGACACCGGAGGTGGTCTGTCCGATCAAGATACCGGGGCATGAGCGGGAACATCGGCCACCCCATGACCGTAAACCCAGGATGAAATGTCGTTCATAGTCGTGATGGAAACGATGCAATCGACAGCGATCGTCACCATATGCCGAATTGGGTGTGTGCGAGTTGGCGACAGCAGCTCGCATACCGGCCGGCTTCCAGGTCGAAGCGGCCGAACTCAAATGATGGAGGGCGCATAATGGCCCAGATGAATCTTCCGACCATCTCTTCTGGCGATGGCGGACTGACCCGTTATCTCGAGGAGATCCGGCGGTTTCCGATGCTGGAGCCGCAGGAAGAATACATGCTTGCCAAACGCTATGCCGAGCATGACGACCGGCATGCGGCGCATCGTCTCGTCACCAGCCATTTAAGGCTCGTTGCCAAGATCGCAATGGGTTACCGCGGGTATGGCCTGCCGATCGGCGAGGTCATCTCCGAGGGCAATGTCGGCTTGATGCAGGCGGTGAAGCGCTTCGATGCCGAGCGGGGCTTCCGCCTGGCGACCTATGCGATGTGGTGGATCAAGGCCTCGATCCAGGAATACATCCTGCGCTCCTGGAGCCTGGTGAAGATGGGAACCACCGCCAACCAGAAGCGGCTGTTCTTCAACCTTCGCAAGATGAAGAGCAAGATCCAGGCGCTCGACGAAGGCGACCTGAAGCCCGACCAGGTCAAGCAGATCGCCACCACCCTCGGCGTCTCCGACGAGGAGGTGATCTCGATGAACCGGCGCCTGTCCGGCGACGCCTCGCTCAACGCGCCGATCCGCGCGACGGAAGGCGAATCGGGCGAGTGGCAGGATTGGCTGGTCGACAACTCGGACTCGCAGGAAGACGTCCTCGTCCGCCAGGACGAGTTCGACCAGCGGCGCGGCATGCTGCGCTCGGCCATGGGCGTCCTCAACGATCGCGAGCGCCGGATCTTCGAGGCACGCCGCCTCGCCGAGGAGCCTCTGACGCTCGAGGCGTTGTCGGGCGAGTTCGACATCTCGCGCGAGCGTGTGCGGCAGATCGAGGTCAGGGCCTTCGAAAAGGTTCAGAAGGCAGTTCGCGACAAGGCGGCGGCGGCCAACGAGGCGCTGACGCCCGTCCACGCCTGACGGCCCGGACCGGATGGCCGGAGACGAGCGAAGCCGGGGCAGATGCCCCGGCTTTTTCGTGTGCGGACTTCGATGCAGCCATCGCCGGCTGGCCGCCTCGGCGGCGGGTTCGCCGGAGCCGAAAGCCGTTTCAGCGCAGCGACGGCAGCTTGCCGATCGGAAAGATGCCGATGGCGAGAATCCCGTTTCGCGCCTTCAACTCGATCACGGTGCGACCGTCGGACCTGCGCCCCGCCATCGGCAGAGCCGAGGCGATGCCGCTGGCGATGTCCTTCAGGTTCGGCGCGACGGAGGTGACGAGTTCGGCGATCTTTTCCGCGTCGGCGATCGCCAGCTGGAAGGTACCGGACACGCGCCCCTCGTCGTCGAAGGAGAAGTCGCCGCTGAGCTCGGCGTTGGCGGTGTCCATTTCCACGAGCAGGGACCGCAGCGACACGTTTCGCCCGGCGAAGAGTTCCCTGCCCGTCTGGCCTCGCGCGGCACCGGAAAGCCAGTTGCCGGCACCCTCGATCGTCAGATCCGTGCTCGCTTCGAGCGGCGGCAGGTCCGGGGCCCCGGGGAAGGTCAGCTTGCCGCCCTTCATCAGGGTGAAGATGTCGAGATCGTCGTCCCGGCGCCGCGCATGGGCCTCGCTGTGGGCCGCCTCGACGATCGGCTGGGCCTCGCCCTCCGTGGCCGCAAGGGTGGCGACGCGCGGCTCCTCGGTGACGAAGGAGAAGCGATCGAGGCCTTCGGTCCAGAAGGTCGCCGAGACCTGGGCCAATGCCCAGCGGAGGTCGAGCGGCGGAAAGGACGAACCGTCGACCCTCAACGGGCCGTCCATTTCGCCGACGATGCGGTTCGGCCGATAGATCTGCGCGGCGGTGCGCACGGCCCCGCCCACGGCCTCGAACGGCCTGTCGCCGCCCCTTGCGATCGAGAGCGAATCGCAATGAAAGCCGATCCGGAACGGAAACCCGAAGACCTCGCGGTTCGGGCAGGCGATCTCGGTCCCCCGCGCCCGCGCCTGCTCGATCGCCCGGGTCAATTCGCCATCGAGGCGGCCGGCGAGATAGAACCAGGCGCCGCTCAGCCCGGCGGCGAGAAGCACAATGACGAGCACGACGCCGATGAGCGCACGGCGCGCATTGGAGGGACTGTCGCTTGACGGAGCCATCCCGTTATCCTCTTAGAGCATGAAGCCGAAGGCACCGGGAGGTTCCCGGCGCCGGCACGTGTCGCCAAGCCGTCAGACCACCATCGCGGCGCGATGCCGCGCATCGGGCCGCGTCCTGCAAATGGCGGAGCCGGGCGGTCGGAACAGGAGATGCGGGGCGATCTGAGGCCAATGAACGATTTCTGGGTGTTCGGTTACGGTTCGCTGATCTGGCGTCCCGGTTTTGACTATGTGGAAAGCACAAAAGCAAGACTGGCCGGTTATCACCGGGCCCTCTGCGTCCATTCGCATGTCCATCGTGGGACGCCGGAACGCCCGGGCCTCGTCTTCGGGCTGGACCGCGGCGGCTCCTGCGTCGGCATGGCCTTTCGGGTCGAGGGCGCGAGATGGGAGGCGACCATCGACTATCTGAGGGGCCGCGAACTGGTGACCCACGTCTATCGCGAGAGCATCCTGCCGGTCCGCGCGATGGATGGCCGCCGCATAGAAGCGGTCACCTATGTCGTCGACCGTGGCCATCCCCAATATGCCGGCAAGATCGACGTCGCCAGCGCAGCGGCGATCGTCGCCCGCAGCCATGGCCAGTCCGGCCCGAACGTCGACTATGTCAGGAACGCCTTCGAACACATCGCCGCCATGGGCCTGAAGGATCGCTGGCTTCAGGACGTGGTCTCGCGGCTGTGAGCGGGCTCGCCCGGCGCAGTCATGTCCGGCGCGGGACGGCCTCCGGCGTCGTCCTTCCAGCCGCCCTCGCGCATCAGCTCGCGCGAACGCGTCTCGATCGCCTCGCGCAGGGCGCCGATGAAATGCGGTCGATCGAGCCCCGGCTGGATGACCGGTAGAAAATCGGCCCGAATGGTGCCCGGTCGCTTGATGAAGCTGTTGCGGGGCCAGTAGAGGCCGGAATTGATGGCGACCGGAACCACCGGCAGGCCCAGCGCCTCGTAGAGGCGGAAGACTCCCTGGCGATAATCGACCTCGGCGCCCGGCTTCGTCCGGGTGCCCTCGGGAAAGATGATGATCCGCCGGCCCGAGGCGACGGCCTCCGCGGCTGCTTCCATCATCTTCGGGATGGCGTTGCCGCGCCTGCCGCGGTCGACCGGGATCATCTTCATGTGCCGGGCGAAGCTGCCGAACAGCGGAATGGAGAGCAGTTCCTTCTTCAGGATGAAGGTCGGCCGCTCGACGACGGTCAGAAGCGACAGGATCTCCCAGACCGACTGGTGCTTGGAGGCGACGATCGCCCCGCCCTCGGGCAGATGTTCGAGACCGGTGAGGTCGGAGCGCGCGCCGGCGACGTGCTTCAGCAGCCACAGACTGGAGCGGGCCCAGTTCCGCACGATCCACCAGCCGGTTTCCTCGCTCGCGAAGAAGAACACCGGCGACCAGAACAGGAGCTGGAGCGTGAGATTGCCGTAGAAGACGACATTGAACGCGAGGGAACGCAGCAGCGTCATGGCAGCCATCCGAGCTCGAAGGTTGTGCGCCCGTTCCGGCGCGCGACGCGTTCATAGGACCGATCGCCGGCGAGGCAAAGGTCGCTCGTGCGGTTCTCGCCCGCGCCAGCCGGAATGGGGTCGCTATCGCCGATCGAGGCTCGCCACGTATGGGCCGGTGTCGGCGTCCTGCGGGGCCATGCCGAGGAAGCCCCTGATCCGCGTCGCGACGAACTTGCCGTATTCGGTCATCAGGAGCCTGAGCCCCGAACCGGTGGGAAGGCTGTCGCGGCTCCACAGATCGTCGCGCCGCACGGCAACCGGGGTGATCGAGCGGATGCCGGAGATCCGGTCGAATTCGAGCAGCGAGCGCGGCATGTGATAGTCGCTGGTGACGAGAATGAGGTCCTGGTAGCCACGGCGTTCCGCCCAGCGGCCTGCCATCTCGGCGTTGCCCACCGTGTCGGCGGCGACGTAGTCGATGTCGACGCAGCAATCGAACCAAGCCTTGTCGGTCTTCGTCAGCCGCGCCAGCGTCGCGGCACTGGTGCCGGGATGGACGCCGCTGATCAAGAGCCGCCGCCCTCGCCCGCTGCGCAGAAGGTCGAGCCCATAGTCGAGTCGCAGCGCCCCACCCGTCAGGACGACGATCGCATCGGCGTCGGCGCGCGGCAGCGGCTTGGACAGCCGGTCGACCTCCTCGGTGAACCGCCAGAAGCCGCCGATGAGATAGCCGGCAAAACCCGCGACGAGCAGCGTCGCCGCCAGCCGCTTGCGCCAGCGGGGCGCCGCGGGCCGCAGATCCTCGCCGCCCTGCCCCTCGGAGCGGCCGGACCGGTCAAAGCGTGGGTCGATGACGATCGTCATCCAATCTCCGCGTCGGCGCGCATGACGGCTATCATCCGCAACCGATCTTTCTTCCGGCGATCAAGAAAACAACATGGCATCGCCCGGACGCGATTTCCATCCCGCTGCGAGACTGACCGTTTCGTCAGCAACCAGAGCCTCCTTTTGCGATCGGACTCCGGCGGAAGGACGAAGCCTGCGCCAATCCGATGAACCATTTGCTAATTTTCAACCGGCGAGATCATGTCGATCTCCGCCAGATGGCGCATCACGGTCCACCGCGACGTCAACGCCGTAAGGGTCGCCACCGTTGCAATGAGAAGCAGGACGCCGGCGTAGCCGGTCCAGCCGATGGTGAAGGAACCGAACAGGGCGCTGATCTGGTCGGCCTCCGGCGTCTGCCGATTGGCGGCGGTGAACGAGCCGAGCATGGCGAAGAGAGCGATCGCGACGAGGCCGCCGGCGGCAGCGCCGATGAGACCGAGACGCAGGAAGTGCCGCTCGAATTCGCGCGCGATGAAGCTCGAACGGGCGCCGACGAAATGCAGAACCTCGACGATATGGCGGTTGCCGGACATGGCGCCCCGGGTGGCGAAGATCACCGTGAGAGTGGTCGCGACGATCACCAGGGAGAGGACGAAGACGCCGATGAACACCACGGTCCGGGCCATGGTGACGAGCCGCGACACCCAGGCGCGATGATCGTCGAGGTCGGCCTGCGGCACGGCCTCCTTCAACTCCGTCCGCATGAAGGCGAAGTTCGGTGGATCCTCGGTGTCGATCGAAACGATGACCAGCCGCGGCACCGGCAGTTCCGACAGATCCACCCCCTCCCCGAGCCACGGCTCCAGCAGCCGGCCCGTCGCCGCCTCGTCGAGGATCGAGGCGCCCTGGACGCCCGGGGTCTGCAGGGCGATCTGCCGGGCGGTCTCCAGCGCCTGCGGCATGTCGAGCCCCTCGGCGGGTTTCACCTGGATGGTGATCTCGTCCGAGATGTCGTTCTGCCACCGCGCGGCCGTATCGCCGACGAGGCTGACGGCGCCGACGGTCAGCGCAGCGAGAAACGTCATGATGGCGATGACCGTCGCCATCGCCCGCCCGGCGACGTTGCCCGCCGGAACGATCGGGGTCTGGCGCTCGCCCTTGAGGCGCGAGGCGATGCGCCTCGCCCGTGAAAGCACGTCGGCGGTGATCGCGGCCGTGTCAGTCATAGATTTCCAGTCGCCCTTCCGAGAGAATCAGCCGGCGCGCATCCACCTGCTCCATCAGGCCGAGATCGTGGGTGGCGATGACGACGGCGGTGCCGGAACGGTTGAGTTCGAGGAAGAGACGCAGGAGACGCCGCGCCAGCGGCGCGTCGACATTGCCCGTCGGCTCGTCGGCCAGAAGGACGTCCGGCTGGTCGATCAGCGCTCTGGCGATCGCCGCGCGCTGCTTCTCACCGCCCGACAGCACGACCGGAAGCGCATGGAGCCGCTCGCCGAGTCCGACCCACTTGATGAGGTCGACGACGTCCTGGCGATACTCCCGCTCCTCCTTGCCGCGCACCCGCAGCGGCAGCGCGACGTTCTCGTAGGTCGTCATGTGGTCGAGCAGGCGAAAGTCCTGGAAGACGACGCCGATCCTGCGCCGGATCGAGGGCAGATCCTTGCGCGACAGGGTCGCGACGTCGCGGCCGAGCACTGTGATCAGCCCTCGCGTCGGGCGGAGCGCCAGGAACAGCATGCGCAGGAGGCTGGTCTTGCCGGCGCCCGAGGGCCCGGTGAGAAACTGGAAGGACTGTCGGCGGATCTCGAAGCTCAGATCGCGCAACACTTCCGGCCCCATGTCGTATCGCAGGCCGACATTCTCGAACCGTATCAAGAGGGAGCCTCGTTCCTCGCTGATTCCTGAAGTCGCGACGGTCAGACGCCAGCAAAGTGGCCATTTGACGATAGGCCGCCCGCTGGCCCCGGCCGCGCTGCTTCACCACTCGTTAACCATAAAACCTTACCGTTTGCTGAATCATCGAGCGGGGTATCCCTATGCACGGGCAGTCTGACGGCAGAAATTCGCAGAGACCCGAAGCCGATGGCAGAACACGGACACCCGCCGCCGGGCCCTGCATCGACGGCACCGCCGAAGTGACCGGTCGGCGCGGGCGAAGCCGCGGCGACGCCGGGTCGACCACGGTCGGGATCGGCCATGGCGCGGTCTTCGGCCGCCGGCCGGCTGCGGACGACCGGCGCGATCCCGCTCGCCAACCGGCGGAACGACGGGCGGAAGCCAGCGAATGGGCCGAAGCCGTCGAGGTGCCCCCCGCCGAGACGACGAGCAAGCCGCAGGATCTGCCGATGGGCCGCCGCATCGCGGCGATGCCGGGGCGCATCGGCCTCGTCGTCTGCGCCTTCGCGTTCGGTGCGCTGCTGCTGCCCGTCTTCCTGGTTTCCTTTCCCGAAACGCCGGTGGCCGCGACCGTCTCGAACGGCGGCGGCTATCCGGTTCGCCTGTCCACGATCAACGCCAGCCTGGTAAGCCATGGCGACGGCCGGCTCCTGCGCGTCGAGGGCCGGATCAGCAATCCTGCCGCGATCGCGGCCGCCGTCCCGCCGCTGCGGATCGACTTCGCCGATCGCTCGGCGGGGTTGCGCTCGCGGACGCTTCAGACCAGTGTCGACCATCTGAGTGCCGGCACGTCGATCGACTTCGTGACGATGATCGCGGTGCCGGAAGAAGCGAAGGGAGAGGTCAGAGTGGGTTTCGTCGGCACATCGCGCGAAGGCAGCCAGTGATCACCGTCCGCGGCAAGACGATCGACGTTCTGTTCAGCGCCGAGGAGATAGGCGTCGAAGTCGGCAGGCTGGCGCGTGAGATCGCGGCCTCCGCCGCCGAGGACCTCGTGGTCGTTTCGGTCCTGAAGGGCGCCTTCGTCTTCGCGGCCGATTTGATTCGCGCCATGCATCACGCCGGCGTCGCCCCGCAGGTCGAGTTCATCTCGCTGTCCAGCTACGGCGCCGGCACCGTCGGCGGCGAGGTGAACATCCTGCGCGACATCGACGCGGACGTTGCCGGACGACCGGTGCTTCTGGTCGACGACATTCTGGAGTCCGGACGCACGCTCGCCTTCGCCCGCGACCTGCTTCTGTCGCGCGGCGCCACCCGGGTCGATCTCGCCGTCCTTCTTGACAAGGAGGGCCATCGCAAGGCTGAGATCGAGGCCGATTTCGTCGGTTTTTCCTGCCCGGACTATTTCGTCGTCGGATATGGGATGGACGTTGGCCACGCATTCCGCGAACTGCCGTTCATCGGCCGCGTCCTCGACTGACCGCTCGGCTGCGGTGGGTCGACGGTCGGGTTTTGGCATGCGAAGGACTGCAACCCGTTCGCAGTGGGTCAGCGCCCCATTGAGGGACGTAAGGTCCGCGCAAGTTCGTTCGGCCAATCTCGATGATCATTCGACTCAATCCGAATGAGGGAGTTCGACGTGGCAAAGCTTTTGATCGCCGAGGACGACACGGGTGTGCGCCTCCTGGTCGAGCGTGCGCTGCGTCTCGAGGGCCATGACGTGATCGCCGTCGAGGATGGCGAATTGGCACTCGAGGTCCTCGAGGAACACGCGGGCGCTTTCGACCTCCTGCTCTCCGACATCCGCATGCCGGCCATGACGGGGATCGAACTGGCTTATGCCGCCGCGGCGCGCTGGCCGGACCTGCGGATCCAGCTGATGACCGGCTATGCGGAACAGAAGGAAGCGGCGGCGGATCTGGCGGCGATCATTCTGGGCGTGATCGAAAAGCCGTTCAGCGTTGCGGAACTTCGCCGCCACGTCGGCCGAATCCTGGCAACGAACGTCCGGGGGAATCGCTCCGTCCCGGCCAGCCAGCGCTATTGCGCCTGAGCATGGCCGCGGGGGCGGACCTCGTGAAGTCGCCTGCCTGAAACGTGCTTCTGGAAATGCGCAGTTGGACGAGGCGTGGTTCGGCGCCGAGTGAACCACGACGCGATGCGTCGACATTCCTCCAATCTTGGCGCGTCGTCGGCCGCTGCTACGCCGGAATTGACCAGCCGCCCGAGAAACCGACGTCGGCCGGCGTCAGTGAAGATCGATCTTGCGCCGATATTCCTGCAGCTGCGTGGTGCGCAGGCCCGCGAGCCCATGCTGGTCGATGGACATCTGCCAGGACAGAAACTCTTCCACGGTCAGCGTATAGCGCGAGCAAGCCTCGTCGAGGCTGAGCAGCCCGCCGCGGACGGCCGCCACGACTTCCGCCTTGCGGCGGATCACCCAGCGCCTGGTATTCGACGGAGGCAAATCCGCCAGGGTCAGCGGGCTTCCATCCGGCCCGATGACGTACTTCACCCTTGGTCTAACCAGATCGGTCATTGCACACTCGATACACTACCCAAAGACACAATCATTCAGACCGTAGCCCCGGCTTCTAAAAAAACCGTCAAGCCACGCGTAAGCTTTCGATAAGAAGTCGCTGAAAATTCTCATCGAAATCGCGACAGTCATGGGTTTCGCGCCAATTCTGACCCGCATGGCCATATTTGCGCCACCGCGGCGCGTTGAAAATCCGGCGAAAATCGCCGATATGGCGACGTGAGATTTCCCGCTCGTGATCTGCCGCCACTCGGGCTCGCGATCGAAACGGACGCCGCGAAGGCCCACACATGTCATTGAACAGCCTCGACATCGCCAAGCCGCCGGCCGAGACGCGTGTCGTCGTCGCCATGTCCGGCGGTGTCGATTCCTCTGTCACGGCCGCCCTCCTCGCCGAGGCAGGCTACGACGTCGTCGGCATCACGCTGCAGCTTTACGACGGCGGCACCGGCCCGCGCCGGGCCGGGGCCTGCTGCGCCGGCCAGGACATCCACGACGCCCGCCGCGTCGCCGAAGCGCTCGGCATCGACCATTACGTGCTCGACTACGAGGAGCGTTTCCGGCAAGCGGTGATCGACCCCTTCGCCGACAGCTATCTCGCCGGCGAGACGCCGATTCCCTGCGTCGCCTGCAATCAGACGGTCAAGTTCCGTGATCTCCTGGCGACCGCCGAGGATCTCGGCGCGGATGCGCTCGCCACCGGCCACTACATCGAAACCCGTCGGCGCGGCGCCCATCGCGCGATGTTCCGGCCAAGGGATCTCGACCGCGACCAGAGCTATTTTCTCTACGGCACGACGCAGGCGCAGCTCGACTTCCTGCGCTTTCCGCTGGGCACCATGACCAAGGACGAGACCCGGCAGATGGCGGAGCGCTTCGGCCTATCCGTCGCGGCCAAGCCCGACAGCCAGGACATCTGCTTCGTCTCCAAGGGCAAGTATTTCGACGTCATCCGCAAGCTCCGCCCCGAATCGGCCGAGCCGGGCGACATCGTCGATCTGACCGGCCGTAAGCTCGGCCGGCACGAAGGGATCGTGAACTTCACCATCGGCCAGCGGCGCGGCCTCGGCGTTGCCGCCAGCGAGCCACTCTATGTCGTCGCGCTCGATGCCGCGACCGCGACCGTCACCGTCGGCCCCCGCGAGGCGCTGCTCACGCGCCGCATCCGCCTTCGCGACCTCAACTGGCTCGGCGAAGGTTCGCCGGAAGCTTGGCTCGCGGGCGATCGCGACCTCTTCGTCAAGGTTCGCTCGACCCGCCCCCCTGCTCCGGCGCGCATCGTCTCGGCAGCGGACGGCTCAGCCGAGGTCGAACTCGTCCTCGGCGAGGACGGCATCGCGCCTGGCCAGGCCTGCGTCTTCTACGACGGCATGGAAGCCGGCGCCGAAGTGCTCGGCGGCGGCGTCATCGCCGAGAGCCTGTCGGCCCGGAGGCTGGCTGCGCGGGAGGCGGTCGCGGCGGCCGTGTGAGCTGCGAACGGGATTGGAAAGCGAACCAAGGCAGACCCGCCGCGCTCCTTTACCCCGCAGCGATGGCCGAATGACGAACTGCCAGCCCCGCCGGCACTCACCCCAGCGGCGAGGCCGCGTTCAGGATCCGGACCGTCTCGACCGCCTCTTCCGGTCCGGTCTCCGGCTGGCGGCGATGGACGATGCAGTCGATGAAGTGGCGCAGTTCGCGGTCGAGCGGCAGGCCGGGCGAGACCGGTAGATAAGTGACTGGCGCGTTCTCGAACGAAAACACTTCGCCGTCGCGCCAGACCTTGTGGCCGTAGAGCCCCAGCTTCTCGCCCTCCGGGGCGAGATCGTCGAAGACCAGCATGCCTTCGGTGCCGATCACAGAGAAGCGACGGTCGCGATAGGGCGAGATGCGCGAAGCGTGGACCTCGGCCTTCAGCCCGCCGGCGAATTCCATGACGATGTCCGCGACGTCGGTGGCGTCGGACAGCACGGTGCGCCGCATCGCTTGGACGGCGAGCGGCATCGACCCCGCCATCTTCAGGATCAGCGACAGGTCGTGAGGGGCGAGATCCCAGACGACGTCCATGCCAAGGAAGCGGCCGAGGCCCATGCGATTGGCGACGATGTGGCGCACCGTGCCGATCCGCCCCTCGGCGACGGTCGCGACGAGCTTCTGGAACACCGGGTGAAAGCGCAGGACATGGCCGACCATGAGGATGCGGCCGGCCTTCCTCGCAACGGCGGCGGTGAGTTCCGCGTCGGCGACGTCGAGCGAAATCGGTTTCTCGATGAGGACGTCCTTGCCCACCGCGAAAGCCGCCCGCGCCGTCGGGCCGTGAGCGCTCGCCGGCAGCGCCAGCACCAAAGCGTCGATGTCGGGCGAGGCGGTCGCCTCGTCCGGCTCCATCGCCGCGACGCCGTGGCGCTCGGCGAAGGTTTCAGCCCGCTCGACATTGCGGTCGGCGACGGCGACGAGGGCTCCGATTTCGGCCAGGGTGCGGACGTGGTTCTGGCCCCATTGCCCACAGCCGATCACGGCGATCCTTGGATGCATCTTCTCACAGCCTTTTGCGTGACGAACTCATTCGGCCGGCTGGGAAGCGACCTCGGGAGACGCCGCTTCACACCGCCCCCCATAAGGGGCAGCCCCCTACACCCGGCGGCGGCGAAGGGCAAGTCGGTGGCCGGCCACCGAACGCCCGCTGAGGCCCTTCAGCCCCGGTCCTCGATCTTGTATTCGCGCATCTTTCGATAGAGCGTCGAGCGGCCGATGCCGAGACGGCGGGCGATCTCGCTCATCCGGCCGTCATATTGAGCGACCGCCAGGCGGATGAGATCCGCCTCGACGTCGACCAGCCGCCGGACCTGTCCTTCGCCGTCGCGCAACGGGAATTCGGGCGAAAACGGCAACTCCCGCCGGAGCTGCGGCGGAATATCGTCACGGCTCGCCGCCACCGCGTCGAACGACGTGGCGCGTTGCGGGGCTGGCCTGTGGAAGCTCCGGCCGACATCGGCCCCGTTGGCTTTCGCCGCCGCCGGACTGCCTGCGGAACCTGCCGCCATCAACGCCTCGATCTGGCGGAAGTCGGCGACGCCGAGGACGTCCCGTTCGGACAGGACCACCGCCCGGTGCAGGCTGTTCTCCAGCTGGCGGATGTTGCCCGGCCAGTCGTAGGCTTCGAGAAGCGCCAGCGCCTCGGCGTCGATGGCCATCGCGCCTGCGCGTTTCTCGATGGTGGCCAGCCGCGCGAGGAACCGCTCGACGAGCCCCTCGATTTCCGAACGGCGCTCACGCAGCGGCGGCATGGTGATTTCGACGGCATTCAGCCGATAATAGAGGTCTTCCCGGAACCGGCCCGCCTCGACGGCCTCGGCGAGGCTGCGGTTCGTCGCCGATATGACCCTGACGTCGACCCGCGCCGAGGTCTTGGCGCCGATCGGATCGATCTCGCCCTCCTGCAGCACCCGCAACAGCTTCACCTGCGCCAGGGGCGCGAGCTCGCTGATTTCGTCGAGAAACAACGTTCCCCCGTCGGCCTCGGCGAACTTGCCGCGATGCTCGGCGGTCGCGTCGGTAAAGGCGCCCTTGGCATGGCCGAACAAGATGCTTTCGACGAGATCGGCCGGCAGGGCACCGCAATTGACCGCAACGAACGGCTTCGACGATCGGTCGCTCGATCCTCGGATGGCGCGTGCGAGCCATTCCTTGCCGACGCCGGTCTCACCTTCGAGAAGCATCGGGATCGTCGAACGGGCGGCCTTGGCGGCGGTGAGAAGCACCGGCCGCATCACCTCGGAGGCACCTTCGGGAGACAGCGTCGACGGGCCGCGCTTCGGCCGCGCCGCCGTGTGCATTTTCACGGCGTTGGCGAGCGTCTCGCGAAATCGCTCCGGCGACACCGGCTTGACCACGAAATCGAAGGCGCCGGCGCGCATCGCCTCGACGACGGTGTCGATCGAGCCCTTCGCCGTCTGGACGACGATCGGCACGTCGAAGCGGTTGCGGCGCATCTCGGCCATCACCTCCATGCCGCTCTTGTCGGGCATCATCAGGTCGAGCACGACGGCGGCGATCTGGCCGCCGTTGCGCCCGCCGAGCGCGTCCAGCGCAGCACGCCCGCCGTCGCAATGCAGCGGCCTCAGCCCCATGCGGGCCACGTGCGCGTCGAGCAGACGACGCTGTATAGGATCGTCGTCGACGATTAGGACGATCTCGGTCATTGACGCCTCCGGTCTCGTCTTGGTGCGAGAATGCCCCACTTTGGCACGGTCGCCTAAAGTCCGACTGAACGAGCACGGACAATGATCTGTCTGTAATTTCAGTCGAATTTGAACCAGTCGGGCACGATCACGATATGCCGTGCAAAGGCGCATCCGGGCTTGGCCAAACCCTTGCGAACCGGTAATTCAGGATTCAATCGGCCGTAACGAACCCAAAGAGCATTTCATGACCAAGTCGATCACGCCGGCCCGTTCCGCGGTGGAGGCAGCCGCAGCCGAGGCCGGCACGCTGCCCGAGTGGAACCTCGCCGATCTCTATCCGGCCATGGACAGCCCGGAGCTCTCCGCCGATCTCGAAACGGCGCGAAACAGGGCCGGAAGCTTCCAGGAGCGCTGGCGTGGCAAGCTGGCCGCGGCGGCAGCGGCGCCCGAGGGTGGTCTTGCCGAGGCGATCAAGGACTACGAAGAGCTCGAGGAGCTGCTAGGCCGGATCATCTCCTATGCCGGTCTCATCTATTCCGGCGACACGTCCGATCCCGCCCGGGCGAAATTCTATGGCGACACCCAGTCGAACGTCACCGACATCTTCTCCAAGCTCCTGTTCTTCGCGCTGGAGCTCAACCGCGTCGAGGACGGCGTCATGGACGCCGCGATGGACCGCGATCCGGCGCTCGCCCACTACCGGCCGTGGATCGTCGATCTGAGACAGGACAAGCCGTATCAGCTGGAGGACCGCGTCGAGGAGCTCTTCCACGACAAGGCGGTGACCGGCGCCGGCGCGTGGAACCGGCTGTTCGACGAGACGCTGACCTCGCTGCGTTTCACCGTCGACGGCGAGGACATGGCCATCGAGGCCGCCCTCAACATGCTCCAGGATCCCGAACCGGAAAAGCGCCGCAAGGCCGCCAATGCGCTCGCCAACGTCTTCTCGGAGAACCTGCGTGTCTTCACGCTGATCACCAACACGCTCGCCAAGGACAAGGAGATCTCCGACCGCTGGCGCGGCTTTTCCGACGTCGCCGACAGTCGCCACCTCGCCAACCGGGTCGAGCGCGAGGTCGTCGACGCATTGACTGAGGCCGTCTCGGAGGCCTATCCGCGCATCTCCCACCGCTATTACGCGATGAAGGCGAAGTGGCTCGGCGTCGATCAGCTCGAATACTGGGACCGCAACGCCCCCCTGCCGGACGCCAGGCGCCGGGACATTCCCTGGGACGAGGCCCGCTCGACGGTGCTGTCGGCCTATTCGGGATTCTCGCCGGAAATGGCCGACATCGCCGAACGCTTCTTCGACAATTCCTGGATCGACGCGGCGATCCGTCCCGGCAAGGCGCCGGGCGCCTTCGCCCATCCGACGGTGCCGAGCGTCCATCCCTACGTTCTGCTCAACTACATGGGCAAGCCGCGGGACGTGATGACGCTCGCCCACGAGCTCGGCCACGGCGTCCATCAGGTGCTCGCCGGACGGCAGGGGGCACTGATGGCGCCGACGCCGCTGACGCTCGCCGAGACCGCCTCGGTGTTCGGGGAGATGCTGACCTTCCGCTCGCTCCTCGATCAGGCCAAGACCGACGCCGAGCGCAAGACGCTGCTCGCCTCCAAGGTCGAGGACATGATCAACACGGTGGTCCGGCAGATCGCCTTCTACCAGTTCGAGCGGAGGCTCCACACCGAGCGGCGCCAGGGCGAACTCACCTCGGAACGGATCGGCGAGATCTGGCTGGACGTCCAGGGCAAGAGCCTGGGGCCAGCGATCCGCCTCGGCGACGGCTACGACACCTATTGGACCTACGTGCCGCACTTCATCCATTCGCCGTTCTACGTCTATGCCTATGCCTTCGGCGACTGCCTGGTGAACTCGCTCTATGCGGTCTACCGCAATTCGGAGACGGGCTTTCAGGAGAAGTATTTCCAGATGCTCAAGGCCGGCGGTACCAAGCATCATTCGGAACTGCTCGCACCCTTCGGCCTCGACGCGTCCGATCCGGCCTTCTGGTCGAAGGGTCTCGGCATGATTTCCGGCTTCATCGACGAACTGGAAGCGATGGGCTGAACCCGGCCCGGACGGTACCGACAAGCCTCCTCGAAAGGCCGCCCATCCCCGGGCGGCCTTTTGCTTTACGGCCCGACGCGTGCCGCGAAATGAGACCATTTCCTTGCCATCCGCCGGCATCTCCTAGTTTTGAAACAATCGCCACGGAAAGGAGCCCCGATGCGAAACCTCGTCGCCGCCGCGTTCGCCCTATGCGCCATGGCTCTGGCGCTTCCAGCCCTCGCGCAGACGCCGCCGAACGTCCTGATCGTCGGCCAGATCGCCGAGCCGAAGTCGCTCGACCCGCAGGCGGTGACCGCGACCAACGACTTTCGCATCCTGATGAACGTCTATGACGGGCTGGTGCGCTTCAAGCAGGGAACGCTCGAGGTCGAGCCGGCCCTGGCGAAAAGCTGGGACATCTCCGACGACGGCACGACCTACACCTTTCACCTGCGCGACGACGTGACCTTCCAGGACGACACGCCCTTCGACGCCGAGGCGGTGAAGTTCACCTTCGACCGGATGCTGAAGGACGACCACCCGTTTCACGACACTGGACCCTTTCCCCTCGCCTTCTTCTTCTCGCAGGTCGACGAGGTGACCGCCAAGGATGCCCAGACCGTCGTCTTCAAGCTGAAGGAGCCGTTCGCGCCCTTCCTTTCCAACCTCGCCTACCCGACCGGGCTGATCGTCTCACCGGCGGCGGTGAAGGAATACGGCCAGGACTTCGGTCGCCATCCGGTCGGTACCGGGGCGTTCAAGTTCGAGGGCTGGGACCCGAATTCGAAGGTCGTCGTCTCCCGCAACGACGACTATTGGGACGGCGCTCCTCAGATCGAAGCCGTGGTGTTCCGGCCGATCGCCGACGCCAACACCCGCGTCGCCGAGATGCTGTCGGGCGGCATCGACCTGATGGTCGAGGTGCCGCCGGACGGGCTCGGGCAGTTCCGGGACGATGCAAACTACAAGGTTTACGAGGAGGCCGGTCCGCATCTGTGGTTTCTGATCCTCAACACCAAGGAAGGCCCCTTCTCCGACAAGCGCGTGCGCCAGGCGGTGAACTACGCCATCGACAAGAAAGCGCTGACCGAGGACGTCCTGCAGGGCACCGCCACCATCGCGGACGGTCCGATCCCCGCCGCCTTCGAATGGGCCAATGACGGCTCTGTGGAGCCTTACCCCTACGATCCGGAGAAGGCCAAGGAACTGATCCGCGCCGCCGGCGCCGAGGGCAAGACGCTGACCTTCTACGTCCCGGAGGGCGGCTCGGGCATGCTCGACCCGGTGGCGATGGCAACCGCGATCCAGGCGGACCTGAAGAAGGTCGGGCTCGACGCACGCATCCAGACCTACGAGTGGAACACCTATCTCGCCAACGTCAATCCGGGCCTTCAGGGCAAGGCCGACATGGCCGAGATGGCCTGGATGACCAACGACCCGGACACCCTGCCCTTCCTCGCGCTGCGCACCGAAGCGATGCCTGATAAGGGCGGCTTCAATTCGGGCTATTATTCCAACCCCGAGGTGGACAAGCTGCTGGACGAGGCCCGAAGGACGACCGACCAGAAGAAGCGCGGCGAACTCTATGGGCAGGTGCAGCAGATCGTCCATGACGACGCGCCTTGGGCCTTCGTCGCCAACTGGAAGCAGAACGCGGTCTCGACGGCAGGCGTGCAGGGATTTGAGCTGGAGCCGTCGTTTCTGCTGGTCTTGAAGGACGTGACGAAAGGGTGAGGATGATGGGCTTCAACGCGCTCGATGCAAAGGCGCGACCTGTCCCCTTCACCCTCATGGTGAGCCTCCTGAGCCATTGTCGAAGGGCGAACCACGAGGGTGAAGGGGACAGGTTGCGCCGAGCGCCCTTCGCCCTTCGACACGCTCAGGATGAGGGGCTACTTCATCGCCCCGAGCCTCGCTCCAAACATTCCCACCCATGACCGCCACCATCGCCAAGCGCCTTCTCGCCGCCATCCCCGTCCTGTTCGGCCTCTCCGTTGTCGTCTTCGGGATGATCGCCCTCATCCCCGGAGACCCGGCCACCGCCATCCTCGGCTCCTACGCCACGCCGGAAAACGTCGCGCGGCTCAACGCCGCGCTCGGTTTGGACAAGAGCCTGCCGCAGCAATATCTCGCTTGGATGTCCGGCGTCGTCACCGGCGATTTCGGCCGCTCCTACGCCCTCAACCGGCCGATCATCGACATCGTCCTGGAGCGCTTCTCGGCGACTCTGCTGCTCGCCGGCGCCTCGCTGCTGCTCGCCACCCTCTTCGGGCTTCTCGCCGGCATTGTCTCGGCGGTGCGCCAGTTCGGCCTTGCCGACAAGGCGATCACCCTCGTCGTCCTGATCGGCATCTCGGTTCCGTCCTTCTGGCTGGGGCTGCTGCTCATCCTGTTCTTCGCTGTGAAGATCAGGCTCTTTCCGGCCAGCGGCATGGTGGCGATCTATGGCGGCGGCGGGCCGCTCGACATTCTGCACCATCTCGTGCTGCCGGCGATCACGCTGGCCCTCGTCGCCACCGGCGTCATCGCGCGGCTCACCCGCACGGCGATGCTGGAGGTGCTGCGCCAGGACTACATCCGCACCGCAAGGGCGAAGGGCCTCACCGAGCGCCGGGTGATCTACCGCCACGCCTTCATGGCGGCGCTGGTCTCGGTGATCCCGGTCATCGGCATCCAGGCCGGCTTCGTCCTCGGCGGCGCGGTCTATGTGGAGACGGTGTTCCAGTGGCCGGGCATCGGCGCGATGCTGGTCGACGCCATCTCCCAGCGCGACATCCTGCTCGTCCAGGGCGGCGTCCTCGTGGTCGCGGCCTCCTACGTCCTGTTCAACCTTCTGGCCGACGTCTGTCAGACCCTGCTCGATCCGAGGCTGAAATGACCGGTGCGGCAGCAGCGACCCAGAGCGCCGCGCCCTCGCAGCAGCGGCAACGCCGCGAGCGGCCCTCGACCCTCGCGCTCATCCTCAACAACCGGCTTGCGGCGGTCGGCCTCGGCATCCTCGCCGTCGTCGTCCTTGCCGCGCTCGCCGCGCCGATCCTGCCGCTCGCCGACCCCGACGCCACCGACCCCGCCAACCGCCTCGCGCCGCTCTTCTCCGCCGGCCATCTCCTCGGCACCGATGCGCTGGGCCGCGACATGCTCTCGCGGCTGATCTGGGGCACCCGCGTGTCGCTTCTCGTCGGCTTTTCCGCCTCGCTGATCGCCGCCTTCTTCGGCTCGGCCATCGGCCTCGTCGCGGGCTATGCGGGCGGGCGGGCCGACCAGGTCTTGATGCGGCTGATCGATCTGATGATGGCCTTTCCCTACATCCTCCTGGCGCTCGCCATCGTGGCGATCCTCGGGCCGGGGCTGATCAACGCGCTCTATGCGATCGCCATCGTCAACGTGCCGTTCTTCGCCCGCAACATCCGCGGCATCACCGTCGGCCTCGCCCGCCGCGAATTCGTCGATGCCGCGCGGCTCTCCGGCAAGGGCCCGCTGCGGATTCTCTGGTCCGACATCATGCCCAACGTCCTGCCGACCATCGTCATCACGCTCTCGACCACCGTCGGCTGGATGATCCTCGAGACCGCCGGCCTCTCCTTCCTCGGCCTCGGCGCCCAGCCGCCCCAGGCCGATCTCGGCTCGATGCTCGGCGATGGCCGCAAGGTGATGTTCACCGCGCCGACGATCTCGCTGGTGCCCGGCCTGATGATCTTTCTCATCGTCGTGAGCATCAACCTGATCGGCGACGGCATCAGGGACGCGCTGGATCCGCGGCTGCGGTCGGGGGCGCTGGCGCGGCCGTCATTCAGGACGAGAATGGCGAAGGATCGCAGGCGACCGCAGGAAGAGCCTATTCCTGCCGATACATCCGGCGGCGGCCACCCCGGCGCCGACCGTGCCGGATGGAACAATGAGGACCATCGAGACGAAGCCCCAATCCTCGCCGTCCGCGACCTGCGCACTGATTTCCACATGGGCTCCGAGATCTACCACGCCACCGGCGGCGTCGATCTCGTCATCCGGCCCGGCGAATGCCTCGGCCTCGTCGGGGAATCGGGTTCCGGCAAGTCGGTGACGGCAATGAGCATCATGGGCCTCGTCCCCTCGCCGCCCGGCGTCATCGCCGGCGGGCGCATCGGCTTCAAGGGCGAGGACCTCGCCGAGGCCTCGGACAGGCGCATACGGCAGTTGCGCGGCGGCGCCGTCTCCCATGTCTTCCAGGACCCGCTGGCGACGCTGCATCCGCTGTTTTGCGTCGGCGACCAGATCGTCGAGGCGATCCGCGCCCACCAGCCGCTCTCGCGACGTGATGCCGAGACCAAGGCGCGCGAGCTCCTCGATCTCGTCCGCATTCCCAACGCCGCCCAGCGGATGAAGGCGCTGCCGCACGAACTCTCAGGCGGGCTGCGCCAGCGCGTTTCGATCGCCATGGCGCTCGCCAACGATCCCGAGCTGATCATCGCCGACGAGCCGACGACGGCCCTCGACGTGACCGTTCAGGCCGAGGTGCTGCGGCTCCTCGACGAGCTCAGGCGCGAACGGAACACCGCCGTCCTGTTCATCACCCATGATTTCGGCGTGGTCTCGGAGATCGCCGACCGGGTGGCGGTGATGTATGCCGGCCGGATCGTCGAGACCGGCCGGACCGAGGAGATCCTCACCCAGCCGGCGCATCCCTACACGCGGATGCTGATCGACTGCGTGCCCGTCATGGGTGAGCCGGAGCGCCGCCTCGACGCCGTGCCGGGCCGGCCGCCGGCGGTCAACCGCCTGCCGCCCGGCTGCGCCTTCGCCGACCGCTGCCCGCGGGTGGAGGCTGACTGCCGGACGGGGGAGATCCCGCTGGAAGACAAGCGCGGCAGCCTTCAGGCCCGCTGCCTGCATCCGCTGTCTCCCGGCGAGGCGTTGTCGGGCGGTGCGACGTCAAAGGGGTCCCAGGGCGGGAAGCCACACCGTCCCGAGCCCCGCTACCCGGGCGCTCACGCACAGGGGACATCGCCATGAGCGCGGCCGCGCCCCTGATCGAGATCCGCGAGCTCGCTCGAACCTTTGGCGGCGGCCGGACGATCTTCGGCACGAAGAAGCCGCAACTGACGGCGGTGCGCGGGGTTTCGATCGATCTCGTCCAGGGCGAGACCCTCGGCATCGTCGGGGAATCCGGCTGTGGCAAGTCCACCCTCGCCCGCATGCTTGTCGGCCTCGACCGACCGACGTCCGGCGAGATCCGCCTTTCCGGCGAGGATCTCTCGGCCTCCGGCACCAAGGCCCTTGCCCGGCGCGTGCAATATGTCTTCCAGGATCCGGTCTCCTCGCTCAATCCGCGCCAGACCATCCGCGAGATCCTCGAGGCGCCGATGCGCCATCTCCTTGGCCTCGGCCGGGCCGAACGCGAGGCGCGGCTGGCAAAGCTGATCGACGACGTGAACCTTCGGCCGGAATTCCTGGAACGCTATCCGCACGAGTTCTCGGGCGGCCAGGCCCAGCGCATCGGCATTGCGAGGGCGCTCGCGGCCGAGCCGGACGTCGTCGTCCTCGACGAGCCGGTCTCGGCCCTCGACGTCTCGGTGCAGGCGCAGGTGCTGAACCTCCTCGACCGGCTGAAACGCGAGCGCGGCCTCACCTATGTCTTCATCAGCCACGATCTGGCGGTGGTCGAAAGCGTCGCGACCCGGGTTGCGGTGATGTATTTCGGCGCAGTCGTCGAAGAGGCGCTGGCCCGCGCGATGTTCCGGGCGCCGCTCCACCCCTACACGAAGCTCCTCATCGATTCCGCCCCCGTGCCGAACCGCAAGCGGGAGAGGCTGGCGGGCGATACGGGCGAACTGCCGGACCCTTACGATCCGCCCCCCGGCTGCCCGTTTGCCGCCCGCTGCCCACGGGTGGAGGCCGATTGCCGCGAAGCGATGCCGCCGCTGGAGGCGAAAGAACGCGGCGAAGGCCATCGCGCGGCGTGTTTTTATCCTCTGGCCGCCTGATGAGCCCCGCTGCCTGTCATTGACCCATCTCTTGCCGCAGGCAATTTGGGCGGCGAAGATCGAGCATCCACGCCGCTGCTGCAGTGGATCGGCAGGCACCACGCGAACGCCCACCGTAATTCTCAGGCCCCGTCCAGAGAGTCTTGAGATCGTCGGGCGCGATTGGCTTTAGCTGAAGAAGGCGGCTTCAGCTGCAGAAGGCGGAAGCGGGCGATGTTGCGGCGGCTGCCCCTGGCAACTGTGTTCATGCGAACGCCTTTTGGTCGCGTTGCATGGCATTGAGGACGACGAGCAGCTTGTGCGCGACGGCGGTGAGAGCGAGCTTTTTCGACCCCGAGCGATTGGCGAGAGCC